>NZ_CP030139.2:0-1200000 GCF_003846445.2 Synechococcus elongatus PCC 11801
ATGCAACGCTGCAAAAAAGTTGGGGTTATAGTATTGATTCCCTATTCAGCTGCGATCGCTGTGGAACAGTCCCTAGAACACATCTGGGAACAAATTCTGGAACGCTTGCAGCACCAGCTGAGCCGGCCGACGTTTGAGACTTGGATCAAGACAGCAACGGCAGAGGCCTTCGATGGCAAGGTTCTTCGCCTCAGTACCCCCAACCCGTTTGCGCGGAACTGGTTGCAGAAGTACTACCTGCGCACGATCGCGGATGTGGCTGCTGAAATCCTTGGACATACGATCGACCTGCAGATTGGCGTTCAGAGTGACACCAGCACTGAGCCTGATTCTGGCGCTGAACTTTGGCCAGCCATCAGTCCACCACCGCCCGTCGAAGTCCCCAAAACCTCCACGACTGCAGGTCGCCCACCCCTGCGCAGCAGTGACCTCAATCCTAAGTACGTCTTTAGCCGCTTTGTGGTTGGAGCCAACAACCGCATGGCCCATGCCGCGTCCCTAGCGATCGCGGAGTACCCAGGTCGTGAATACAATCCGCTCTTTCTCTGTGGCGGGGTCGGTCTTGGTAAAACCCACTTGATGCAGGCGATTGGGCACTATCGCCTTGAAATTGACCCCGATGCCAAGATTTTCTACGTCTCGACCGAACAATTTACGAATGATTTAATCGCTGCAATTCGGCGCGATAGTATGCAGAGCTTCCGCGAGCATTATCGTGCCGCTGATGTGATCATGGTCGATGATATTCAGTTCATCGAAGGCAAGGAATATACCCAAGAAGAATTCTTTTATACCTTTAATTCCTTGCATGAAGCGGGTAAGCAGATTGTGTTGGCTTCTGATCGCCCACCGAGTCAAATCCCACGTCTACAGGAGCGCTTAATTTCTCGTTTCTCAATGGGATTGATTGCAGATATTCAGCCCCCTGACTTTGAAACGCGGGTTGCCATTCTCCAGAAAAAATCAGAATTTGAAAACATGCCGTTGCCACGGGATGTTATTGAATATATTGCTGCTCGCTATACCTCCAATATTCGGGAACTGGAAGGCGCTTTGACACGTGCCGTAGCCTATGCGTCTATCTCGGGCCTCTCCCTGACGCTTTCTAACATTGCGCCAGTGTTGACACCTCCGACGGAGAAAATGGAGCTTTCACCCGAGGTGATTCTCCAAACGGTTGCTGAAAGCTTTGGGGTTTCAGTGGATGATTTGCGGGGAAATTCGCGGCGTCGAGAAGTGAGTCTCGCTCGCCAAATTGGCATGTATCTAATGCGTCAGCATACCGATCTCAGTTTGCCGAAAATTGGTGAACAATTTGGCGGTAAAGATCACACAACAGTGATGTATAGCTGTGAAAAAATTGGTCAGCTTCGTCAATCTGATCCACAGATGGGCAAGCAGTTGCAAGAGATTAATGATCAACTGTTTGTCGCCAGCCGAGGTTAAAGTCCTTTTTTCGGCGCAGAGCGTGAATCGTTCAAATTGCGATCGCACCTTGCGTGAGTTTCAAACTGTATCGCTACAGTCTCAAGGGTTTAGTGTCGTCCTCTCGCTGCGATAGGGTGAGGGACGGAGTGTGATGAACCCCCATGAGTGTGCTGGCTCCTGATGCGGTCGAAGGATTGTTCGATCAGATTGCGCCAATCTATGACGATCTGAACGACCAGCTGAGTTTTGGGCTGCATCGCATTTGGAAGCGGATGGCAGTGAAATGGTCCGGAGCCAAGGCTGGTGATCGCGTTTTGGATCTCTGCTGCGGGAGCGGCGATCTCGCTTTTTTGCTGGCGAAGGCGGTTGGCTCTAAGGGGAAAGTGATTGGTCTCGATCGCTCACAAGCTCTCTTAGCTGTCGCGGCCGATCGCACTCGTCACAGTGCCAGCGCACGGGTGATCGACTGGCAGCGCGACGATGCCCTCGACCTTCCCTTCCCAGCTGATTACTTTGATGCGGCGACTTTGGGCTACGGCCTGCGCAATGTGCCGGATATTTCTACAGTTTTGCAGCAGTTGCAACGGGTGTTGAAACCCGGTGCTAAGGCGGCGATCCTCGATATGCACCGCCCCTATGCACCTGTCCTACGACAGTTTCAGCAGTTCTACCTCGATCGCTGGGTCGTGCCTGCCGCTGCCGCCCGAGACTGTGCTGCTGAGTATGAATACATCGATGCCAGTCTGGAAGTGTTTCCCCAAGGGCATCAGCAAGTGGAATTGGCGATCGCGGCTGGTTTTCAGCAGGCCAAGCACTACGAACTGGCAGCAGGGCTGATGGGTGTGTTGGTGGTTGAGGCATAAGTTTGGACGGGCGCACTCTGGGGATGTGGCTTTTGCCGCCAGTGGTGGGCGGCATCATTGGCTACTTCACCAACGATCTCGCCATCCGCATGCTGTTTCGGCCCTATCACCCAATCCTGATCGGGGGCTGGCGGCTACCATTCACGCCTGGACTGATTCCAGCGAACCAAGGGCGTTTGGCACGGCGGATTGCCGATGCCATTTTGGGATCACTTCTGACACCTGATGCACTCCACGATCTGGCTCGACGTCTGCTCGAACTGCCGCGCTTGGAAGCGGCGATCGCTTGGCTGGTGGCGCTCCTGCTAGAGCGACTGCGTGAGATTCGTGACCCGCGCAGTATTGAGGTCGCCGCTGATGTTCTGCGCGACTTGGCAGGTAGTGCACTGCCACGCTGGTTACGGGCGATCGTGCGTCAACGTCAAAGTTTGGATGCCCAGATTGATCGCTGGTTTGACACCCAGCTCCTCAGTCAAAAACTGGGGCCAAAACAAGCGCAACAGCTAGGCGATTGGCTTTTGGAAGGCGCGTTTCCCCCCGATCAAATTCGACGCGTTGCACTGGACTTCCTAACGGATCAAAACATTCGCAACCTCGATCGCATCGTGCGCGATCGCACCCGCGGCACCGACTGGGTGATCGCCAACCTGTTTGGGGTGCAGTCCAGCTTGCAGCGCTTGCGGCAGTTCCTGCGCGAGCAGCCCGAAGCAGGCGATGCGGTAATTGCTGAGCTCAGTCAACGCTTGGCCTTACGTCAGCAGCTCAGCCAAGCGCTACAGACGTTTCAACTGACCGACTTACCCCAAACCACCCTCAACGATCTGCGGATTCAACTGCGTCAGGGACTGCGCCAGTGGCTCGATCAGGATGGTCTTGCCCTCCTAGAAGAAGCCTTGGAGGGACTGGATTGGACGGGTGCAGCGCGGGCCTTACTCGATCGCCTGCGGACCGCCGTGATCAGTGAAGCGGCGATCGCGGCTTTCAGTCATGAAGTGGCACTGATCCTCGACCAGCGGCTGGAGCATGAATTGGAAGATTTAGTTGCTGCAGCGCTGCCCGTCCTCGCGTTGGATGACCTGATCATCAGTCGGGTCGAAGCCACACCCGCTGCCGATCTCGAAGCAGCGATTCAGGGCATTGTCCGCAGTGAGTTGCAGGCGATCGTCAATATCGGCGGGGTTTTAGGAGTGCTGCTGGGCTTTGTGCAAAGCCTGATCAACTACTGGTCTTGAGTGCCTGTTGTCAGCTGGTAACTCACCAGATCTCTCGTGATCCCGATCGCCAGCGGCAGCGGGACAGTCCCAGCCGTCAGCTAAGATTTGAGCAGGCTAGGGGTGCTCAACAGGGTTGGGCTGAGATCACACCCTTGGAACCTGGCACCGGGTAATACCGGCGGAGGGAAGCTAGTCAGAATGATCCCATGGCGATCGCGTGGCAACAGGCGATCGAGGGTCTTCTCCTCGAAAATCGGGTACTCCTAGTCGCATGGCAGTTCGGTCGCGAATTGCCACTCATCTCGCAAGGAGTCTGTCATTATGCGCAGCGACTGGATCGCACCCCGCCGAGGTCAAGTCAACGTCACCCAAATGCACTACGCCCGCCAAGGCGTGATCACCGAAGAAATGGACTTCGTGGCGCGGCGTGAGAACCTGCCAGCCGAGCTGATCCGAGATGAAGTGGCGCGCGGCCGCATGATCATTCCGGCCAACATCAACCACACCAACCTCGAGCCGATGGCGATCGGCATTGCCTCCAAGTGCAAAGTCAATGCCAACATCGGCGCTTCGCCCAATGCTTCCGACATCAATGAAGAAGTTGAGAAGCTGAAGCTGGCGGTCAAATATGGCGCTGATACCGTCATGGATCTGTCGACGGGCGGCGGCAACCTCGATGAAATCCGTACGGCGATCATCAATGCTTCGCCGGTGCCAATCGGGACGGTGCCGGTCTATCAAGCGCTGGAGTCGGTGCATGGCCGCATTGAAAAACTCAGCGCTGATGACTTCCTGCACGTGATCGAAAAGCACTGCGAACAGGGCGTCGACTACCAAACCATCCACGCTGGTCTGCTGATTGAACACCTGCCCAAGGTCAAAAGCCGGATTACCGGGATTGTCTCGCGGGGGGGCGGCATCATTGCCCAGTGGATGCTTTATCACCACAAGCAAAACCCGCTCTACACGCACTTCCGCGACATCATCGAAATCTTTAAGCGCTACGACTGTAGCTTCAGCTTGGGCGACTCACTGCGGCCGGGTTGCTTACACGACGCCAGTGACGATGCTCAGTTGAGTGAGCTAAAAACCTTGGGTCAACTAACCCGCGTCGCCTGGGAACATGACGTGCAGGTCATGGTCGAAGGGCCGGGCCACGTTCCCATGGATCAGATTGAGTTCAACGTCCGCAAACAGATGGAAGAGTGCTCGGAAGCGCCTTTCTACGTCTTGGGTCCGCTCGTGACTGACATTGCCCCTGGCTATGACCACATCACCAGTGCGATCGGGGCAGCGATGGCGGGCTGGTATGGTACGGCAATGCTCTGCTACGTCACACCCAAAGAGCACTTGGGTCTACCCAATGCCGAAGATGTGCGCAATGGCTTGATCGCCTACAAGATTGCTGCCCATGCAGCGGATATCGCACGTCATCGTCCGGGTGCGCGCGATCGCGATGATGAGCTGAGTCGGGCACGCTACGCCTTCGACTGGAACAGGCAATTTGATCTGAGCTTGGATCCAGAGCGGGCACGGGAATACCACGATGAAACCCTGCCAGCGGACATCTACAAGACGGCGGAGTTCTGCTCGATGTGCGGACCCAAGCACTGCCCGATGCAGACCAAGATCACCGAAGAAGACCTGACGGAGCTGGAAAAGTTCTTGCAGAAAGATGGCGCTTTGGCCTAGTTCACGCGTCTGACGGTCTTACGTCGTAATTGAGCGATCGCTCCTCTAGTAATGCTGGGGGAGCGATTTTCTTGATCAACGCGATCGCTGTGGTTGACGGCACTGTTCCAGAATGCGTTGGTCGTTGTCGCTCAGGGTTTTTAGCTCGTAAAAACCGGCAAGCTGGGGCGGTTGTTTGGGGTCAGTTGCTGCGATCGGAATCGTGAAGCGATATTCTTGGCCATCAAAACTATCGGCAATTGTCAGCACCAATTGGCGATCGTGAATCGTTCCTTGGAAACAATCAAAAGAGGAATAGGGCATGTAGATGGCTCCTTCCAAACGGTTCCCAGCGGCTGCGAAGACGAGATAGGTTTTGCCAATTTCATCCCGAGTGTTGGCTTCGCCATAGAGATAGGCGCCATCTCCCCAAGCCACCTGTGACAGGCCAGCCGCAACCCAAATCCCCAAGCTGCCAAGGATGGCAGCACCAAGGCTATAGCTGAGGCGGCGCATATTACTTCCTCTCCCTCTTTCCAAGTTAGGCGGGGGATCAGTTCCGAAATCTAAAGAATGACTGATATTTTCTCATTGTGAATTCCACCAAGATAGGCCAATACTTTCTGCTAGATCTGCAAGGTCGACAATTGCCCTGAACTGCAGTAATTTTCAACAAATCATGTTGGTTTGCAATGATTTTTTGTTCTGAGAAAGTTGAAGGACGAATGATTGAACTTTTACTAAAAGCCAAGTGACTTCGCCGGCTGATTCAGCTTGCGCTGACTTGCCGGACTTCTCCGATCAAGTGTTCACTTTGTCAGCCTCAGGGGATTGAGACTGTGCCTGTTCGCATGAAGGTCAGTGAGTCAGGACGAGCATTCATGAATTGCGGTGATGGGCAACCGATCGCAGCGAACAGTCGTCATGCTGAAAGGAGGGACTTTTGCCCCGATAGTTGCTCATGAGTTTGCAAGCGTGATCATGCGTGCGTTCTGGAATCAGCATTGGCTGCAACGGCTAGCGATCGCGGTTGTTCCGGTCTCGCTGTTGGGCTTGAGTTGCCGTGGACAAGCCGCAAGCGATCGCGCTCAGTATTTGCCCATTGGAGCTGAGGTCACGATTGACGGCCAGCGGATTCAGCTAGAAGTCGCCATGACCCCCGCACAGCAAGCACGCGGCCTGATGTTTCGTCCCCGACTGCCTGACAATCGCGGCATGTTGTTTCCCTTCCCCCAAGCGCGGCCTGTCAGTTTCTGGATGTTCAACACCCCAGAACCCTTAGATATGGTCTTTCTCTACCAAGGCGAGATCCGCGCGATCGTTCAAGAAGCGCGTCCCTGTCTCAGTCTTCCTTGCCCTAGCTATGGCCCTGCTCTTGTTCCCATCGATACAGTGCTTGAGCTGCGGGCAGGGCGTAGCCGCGAACTCGGCCTTCAAAAAGGCGATCGCCTAGAAGTGCGTTTCCTACAGCCATCCGATCCAGCGGTTCGTAATCCGGGCGCACTTTAGCGGTTCCATTTCGTCACTCCCTTGGGGGTGATCGACAGACCTCGGACAGCCAGTGCTCTGCCGTAGTAGCGATCTCAAGACTGTTATACAGCGCTGGAGGGATTGGTATGCTGCAAGAATTGATGCCGCTGCAAAGTCACCTCACCGTGATCAGGCACCCAAGCAACCCACGCATCATTCCACGCTTCGCACATTAAGAGGGCTTGATCTGCGCTGTATTCAGAACAGCGATCGCGCAGTTGCACCCATTGGCGAGGCATCGGCACAAATGTTTCTGCACTTGTAATGCCCTGAGAAATCGGAATAATCGTACTCATGGGCCACCTTCGGTAGCAACAGCTACAGAAATTCTAGTTTTGGCTAGAAGGCGATCGCGTAATTACGGGTCAAACTTAACCCCCTGCTCTTCCTAGGCACTTGGGCTGGTTGGCTCAATTTGCTGCGATGCCTGTCAGCGCTAGAGTGCAGAGCCGTTTGAATCGTTCCGTTGTGATTTCGAGAAAGCTCACCAAAAAGCCAGACCCCACTGAGAAGTCTGGCTCATAGGCTCTCAAGCAAGCGAGAGCAATTGCGATTAGAGGACGCGCAAGTCGGGATAATTGGCCATCAAGTCTTCACGGGTCAGACTTTCAGTTTCTGAATCCGGACTCCAGAGCACTTCCACCGCTAGCAAATTGTCGCTACCGATCGCCCCAATCTGCCGCAGTGCGAGTTGCAGATCGGTGGTGCTATTCA
Organism: Synechococcus elongatus PCC 11801; assembly: GCF_003846445.2. NCBI lineage: Bacteria > Bacillati > Cyanobacteriota > Cyanophyceae > Synechococcales > Synechococcaceae > Synechococcus > Synechococcus elongatus. Next base: position 7,421 of record NZ_CP030139.2, read on the forward strand.
GCGCTGGCAGATTGAGCTTGGTCGCTGCTGCGACCAGCAACGTCACCACGATGTATTCCGCTGGTGCTTGGCTGAGGGGATCGATCGCGGTAGCCGTGCGGGTTGACCGTTGCACCTGACCATCAACGTTGGAGATGCCTTCGCCCGAAAACTTACTGCGCTCCATCAGCGTCAGCCGGTTGAAAGCATTCTCTGCGGTACCCCAGGTGACACGTTGCGCTTCGGCACTGCCGTAGGCCCAATATTCTGGGTGGCGGAGCAGAGCAAGTGTGGTCTCTTGCAGGACGTTAGCCAATCCCGTTTTGCTATTGGTGTTAGCCCGCATGGCGAGGGCTTCCAAATCGCTCTGCAGCGATCGCGCACCGGCCAGCAGACCCACTTGAACTTGGGCGATCGCCACCTGCGAATTGCTGACAGGCGCTAGACGAGCATTATTGCCGTCACCACCGCCAGCGTTTTGAAATGCTCGCAGCAGGAAACCGGCGATCGCAATCATGACCAAGAAGCCGAACAGGCCCCCGCCCCCGCCGAAGAAAAAGGGCAAGACAAAGGGAAAGCCAAAGCCGCCGCCACCTCGGTAGTAGCCACCGCCACCCCCACTGAACGATCGCGACGGGCTACTGAAGCTACGCGAGGGAGCCGAGAAAGAACCACCGCCGATCCGCCCACCGCGGGCAGCCCAAGCAGATTGAGCAGCACTGAGGGTCAAACTGCCCACCAGTAAAACGACTACCAACAGTCGTCCAATCGATTTGAGGAATGGCTTGCGCATAGTCTTGTGGAATGCAGCGCTGAGGCAGGGAGACTGCGCTCTTTCTTACTGTAGCGGCTGGCTCTTAGACATTTCTCTGACTAGAGGCTAACCCAGGGTGAGATTACCGTATCTAACCACCCCCAACGATGGTGACGATCTCTAGGCGATCGCCTGTGGTGGGGGTGGTGCTTTCCCAAAATTGGCGGTGCAAAATCTCGCCGTTGTACTCGACCGCCACAAGCCGAGGTTCTAGGCCTAGACTGCGCAGAAGTTCAGGCAAAGTCAGACCCGCAGGACAGTTGCGGAACTCCCCATTGATCTGGAGAGAGATGGGTTCAGACATGAACGATCGCTCAGACTCTAAAGCATTTGTAAAAGTTCAGCAGTAGCCGCTTTCGGGTCGGGTGCATCCATAATGGCGCGCACAACCGCGAGGCGATCGGCACCGGCAGCAACCACCTCAGTAGCATTGCTGGCATCGATACCGCCGATCGCATAAAACGGCTGCTGAGCCTGCTGGCGGGCGTAGTCCAAATACTCAAAACCGGCGGCTGCTTTGCCCGGTTTGGTGGGGGTTGCAAAGATGGGACCTACGCCGATGTAGTCTGCCCCTTCGGCATTGGCGCGAGCCAGCTCTTCAGGACTGGTGGTCGATCGCCCGACAATGCGATCGGGACCGAGAATGCGTCGAGCCACTTCCATCGGTACATCCTGCTGACCGAGATGCACTCCGTCTGCACCGCAAGCTAGTGCCAGATCGACACGATCGTTGACGAGGAACAGGGCTCCGTAGCGCTGGCAGAGTTCCGCCAAGCGGCAGGCGGTTTCTAAGCGCGTCGCATCTTCCTGATTTTTGTCGCGGTACTGCACCAGCTTTAGACCTGCTGAGAGAGCAGCTTCGACAACTTCCAGCAGGCGAGGATGGGGCGACGTGACGAGATATAGTCGTGCCTGTTGTAAGCGACTGAGGCGATCGCGGCTCTGCAGCTGAGACTCCAAGACGTAGAGCTGATAGCGCATCGCTTTGGCGCGATCGCTGAGATCCCCCTCGATCAGCTTGCCGTACTCCTCAATCACCCGTAGCGCTTCTTGCACCCGCGCACAGTTGGCGAGTAAAACCGCATTGAGGTCAGCCCGTTGACGCTCTTGGGGATGGCTGAGGCTGGTTCCCGGATCATGGGTTGTGTCGCGGGCTTGGCGAAACTCTGGGCGATGCCAACTGCCGACTTCTTGCCGTAGTGCCTTGCAGATGGCGCTCAAGTCGGCGCGTTCAAGTCCAAAACGGCACCACTCCTCAAGAATGCGCAGCCCTTCGCGGGCGCGATCGAGGTTGGCATCCAAAATGCGGTAGCAACGGGTCTCAACCCAATCCATGCTTCATGCAGACGACGTCTTTTCGACTCTAGCCTGAGGGCTGGATCAGGCGATAGACCAGACGATGAGGCGCTAGCGGTCCGGATTAGTGCTGGTTGCTGTCGAAGGCTCAGCCTGAACGGGGATGCGATAAATTTGCACCTCACTAATTGTCCCGAGTGGCTGGGCCTCTTGACCGGCACGACTTAACCAGATCAGATCGGGGCGACCTGGATTGATGGCGACTTCCTGCTTCGGCGAAAATGATAGCTGCTGGCCTGCGCGGCCCGTTCCTGAAAACACCACTTTGCCATCCACGCTAATTTCAGCCCAAGCAGGTCCTCGGAAGGCGATCCCAACTGTGTTGGGTGCTGGTGCTGGTTCTAGAGGAGTGTTAGGCAATGCTGCTGCAGGTGGAGGCGGGGGTTCAGGAGCAGTCGGCGTTGGGGCGAGAGCCACCTGTTGTCGCCAGTTCCAGACAGCCAGTCCTGTGCCTGCCACTGCTGCCACAACAACAACAATGAGCCCCACCAGTCCCAGTGATGCTTTGGAGGGCAGGGCAATTTTGACTGGCGATCGCTGATCTGAAACGGATGATTTGGGCGTCGCTGGCGTTGGAGTCTTGACTTCTGCGAGGGAGAGATCGGCCAGCAGCGTGTCGGGATCGAGTCCCAGACTACGAGCATAGGTGCGAATAAACCCCTGGACAAAGACGGGTTCAGGCAAGCGCTGGACTTCTCCACTCTCGATGGCTTCGAGATAGCTGGCTCGCACGCGACATTGAGCGGCCACTGCAGCGAGATCTAACCCTTGCGCTTCACGGGCTGCTCGCAGTTCCGCTCCAATTCGGTAAAGCTCTTCTGTGTAGACCAGCGACTCAGTCATGAATCCTTGGGCGCAGAGATATCCTTTTATACACCAGTGGCTAACCGCTGCTCCGCTAACCACGATCGCGCCTGAACCGCTCGCTCTTCATCTATTTGTGCCTGCTGGCCCAGTAACTCACGAATCGCTGGCAGTAACTGGGGTGATGCTGGCCCTAGGGATTCGAGAGCAGCGGCTGCCGCGTAGCGGACCACCCATTCCGGATCATGCTGAAGGCAGAGTCGCAGGGTTTCATAGCACTGCTGTTGTTGGTTCTGGCGATCGCTCTCGGCTAAGTCTGCCCAGCGTAATCGTCCTAGGCCATAGGTGGCGGCCCTCCGCACGCTCAGGGAAAAGTCTTCGCGTGCCGCCGACAGGAGTAGTGGTAGTGCTGCAGGCTCGCCAATACCGGCTAAAGCTCGCAGTGCCCAAGCTCGCGCCCCATAGTTATAGTCATCGAGATTATTGAGAATCGCTTGAGCAGCTGGGGGACCCAGTTGAATTAGGCCGTCAACTGCGACTACTGCGGCTCCTGGATTATTGAAAGCCAGAACTCCGATCAGGGTAGGAATGGCATCCGGCGTCTGTGCTGCTGCCAATGCAGCAACCGCTTTCACGAGTCCTTCTGCTGAATCAGCAGCTTCAACCGCCGCAATCAGTTCTGTCGTCATAAGCCTTTACAGCAGACCATCCATTAAATCCATGAGCTCGATTGCAGACTCATCGAATTCAGCGATTGCATCGAGAGACTGTCGCTGCAGATGGGCATCCAGTAACCCTTTGAGCGAGATCAGCTTGAGACTGTTTTCGGCGAGAGTTTGAGCAATTTGAGGGGCGGCTGGCAGGTAACCGATCGCTCCTAAATCCATCAGAGCCGATCGCCGCCGTTGCAATTTGGGGTCGCGCAATCCCTGCACCACTTGTTCAGCATACTGATCGTCGCCAGTGAGCTGATAGAGCGATCGCGCCGCAGCCAAGCGAATTTTATCGAGGGGGTGATCGAGAAAGGCCTGGATGACAGGGATAGCGATCGTAGCTCGCAGCTGCCCCAAGGTTTCCATAACCGCGTCCGCTGGCTGAGTGAGATGGGGCTTGCCGGGAATCGCTGCGATTGCCTCGGGCCCACCCTCCAATAGCTTCAGCAGATCTGGAATTGCAACCGTTGCCTGCAGCTCGCCCAGGGATTGGGTGGCAGCCTCGCGGACGTAATAGTCCTCACACTCCAAACAAGTGATTAACGGAGCGATCGCCTCGGTACTCTCCAACTTGCCCAAAGCTCGCGCCGCATTGCGTCGCAATGGATAGCCGCCATCAGGAGCTCGATCGAGGGTATCGTCCAAGGCTTCGATCAACAGCGCGATCGCCTCGGGTTGCTTCATCCGAAAGCGACCCAGCCACCAAGCTGCGTAGTAGCGATCGCCGGTATCCGCCGTCTGCCGGAGATTGGCGATCGCTTGCTCGTAGGTCAGTGCTTCTGCTGGCGTTACCGCTTCACTCATCTCAGACGCAGACTCTTAAAATCATTCACTTAAAAAAGGGAAGCCCAGCTCCCCTGAGAGACCTGGGCTTGCACAATGCAGCAACTATTGACTAGCTGAGGGCATTGATGAGGTAGTCGATGTAGGAGTTGGCTTCATCGCGGGAGTCACCGCTGAGGCCATGGTTGGCTTTGATGTACTTCAGCGCTTCGACGTACCAGCTGGGGGCCAGGTCGAAGGTCTTGTTGATTTCATCAAGACCGGCGAGGAGGTACTCATCAATGGGGCCAGTGCCACCAGCGACCAACGCATAGGTCACAATCCGGAGATAGTAACCGATGTCACGAGCACACTTAGCTTTGCCTTCGGGGGTGGAGGCGAAGTTGTTGCCAGGGGTGCTGGTGGTGTAGGGGAACTTGCTGTAGACAGCATTTGCAGCACCGTTGACCAAGCTGTCAGCATTGTTAGCCAACGCTTTCGCTGCAGCCAGACCGGAAGCAGCTTGACGGAAGCGACCAAAAGCGACTTGCAGTTCAGTGCTGCTCAGGAAACGGCCTTGCGAATCAGCAGCAGCGACAGCTTCGGTCAGAGGAGTTTTGGACATGATTCCCTATTTCTCTGAAAAAGGTCTGTTGTTAAAAACCGAGGCGTTGACTAGGCAACAGCAGCAGCAGCTTTATCGAAGTAGCTGCCGAGCTCAGAGATGATGGCGGAGCAATCACCTTGGGTGATGCCGTTGCGGTCGCTAACGATGGCGACAGCAGCGTCTTTCATTTTGCGAACGCCTTCAGCCACCGAAGCACCGGGCACGCCCAGAGCCAGGTAGGTTTCACGCAGACCGTTCAAGCAGCGGTCGTCGAGGATGGACGCATCGCCGGTGAAGACCGCGTAGGTCACGTAGCGGAGGATGATTTCCATGTCGCGTAGGCAAGCAGCCATGCGACGGTTGGTGTAAGCGTTGCCGCCGGGAGCGATCAGCGAGGGTTGCTCAGCGAAGAGAGCGCGAGCAGCGTTAGCGACGATCGCCGAAGCGTTGCCGGTGATGCGGTTGACCGTATCGATCCGTTTGTTGCCTTCTGCGACCAAGCGGCTCAGCGCGTCCAGTTGTGCGTCGCTGAGGAATTCGCCACGGGCATCGGCTTGAGCCACCACCTTGGTGAAAGCATCAAAAGTCATTCAACCAGTCTCCTGTTCTCGACGTTTTAGTCGTGTTTTTGTGAAAGCGGGTCGTAACCGACAGCGAACGGCTGGAATCTGGTAGTACCAACCCGTGGTGGCATGACACCTAGAAACCTAGGCAGCCAACCAGACCAACCAAGAAATATTTTTAGAGAAAAGCGGAACGTCAGGCACTTTTTTAATAATGGTTAATCATCGGCGCACAGCAAACCTATCTGCAGGGCCTCTAGGTACCAAAGAGGAACAACCCAGCAAGTCATCAAAGCCTGATGGCTGCTGAGAATATGCCCCCAGCCTGAGCATGGCAGTCGCCTTCGATACAAATGCTGACAGAGGCGATCGCTCGCCTCCTATTCAGTAGGACTGCCATCCCTTCCATCTGCGACAGTACTGACTGCTCGCCAACAAAAAGCATCCTCCCCTTCAAAAACTCGAGAAAGGGAGGATGACTACGTTTGCTCAATCGCCTAGTCCTCGACAATCGAGAACTGACAATCACTCATCTAAGGCTCAATCTAGGCGTCAGCATCTGCATCATCAGTCAGCGGCTTGATGCTGACAATACGTGCACCCAGCCGATTGAGGCGGCGTAGCTCTTCGTTCATGCGGGCATAGGGTACTTTGAATTGCACCGTGCCACTCTGACGAACGGGATAGCGATTCAGATCAGTCTGATTGCTCTGATGCAGCCCTTCAACTTCGTAGATGAAGACTCGGTTGGCTACGGCACCGCTGCGTGCGCCGACCAAAGCGGATTGACCCAACATGAGTGCAGAACCTCTGGAGAGACGGAAAAGACAGGAGCAGAAGTGAAAGCCGCAACGCTCGCCCGAACAGCAGCTCTCACTTCCAATGGGCTAGAGACTAGCCGGAGCAACGCTGACCACGCGGCCGCCACTGCGATTGACTTGTTGCAACGTGTTGTTCAGTTGCTCGTAGGGTACTAGCAGTGAGCGATTGCTGCGCCGCACGCTCGGGAAGCCCGGTTTGCTAATGGCAGCAATTTCAACTCGGAAGACACGGCTGGCAGTTTGGCCGAAGGGCGTCGTGCCACCGAGGGCCCGCTTTGGCGCTTCGCCTTTCGTGGAAGCAACGTAGTTGGTGCCAACACTGGGCGCCACCACTGGTGCGACCGACTTAGCTGCAAGGTCTGCAGCCAAGCGGGGATTGTTGCCACCCAAGGAAGTGCGATCGCTGGTGGCATAGCCGCGGTAGAGCGAGAACAGGCGTGGTAGACCAACGCTTTGCTGCCCCACGTGGTACTCGATATCGCGGTAGTAGGGAACGATGCTTTCGCCGAAGGTTTCGAGGTATTCAGCGGAGTCGATGTAGGAATCGACATCAGCATCATAGCCTTGGGTTTCGTAGCGATCGAGGTGTTCGATCACTTCGGCTTCGCTGTAGGGAGCACGACCTAGCAAATGCTTGCAGTGCAGCTCGATCACGCGGGTTTGGAAGTTGTTGTAGAAGAACTTGGTCTTGTACAACTCAGACTTAGCGACGGCGCGGACAAAGTCACGCACCGAAATCGAGCCATTGACCAGCAGTGACTCAGCAGCGGTCAAACGCTCTGACTTCATGACGTAGTCATTGCCGAGTACTTGACGGTAAACAGCGCGGATCACCGCTTGCACTTGGTCGCGATCGCCGTCGGGACGGAGTTCGACTGGGGAAGCATTGCTGAATGGCGCAGTGCCTAAACGAGAAGATGCGACAGTAATTGCCATCGAGAGCAGACCTCAAAAAAGGAGGAACGAGGAGCTGAGCGAATCACTAGGCTGGGGTGATGCTGACGATGCGGCCGCCTTGGGCATGAACCCGTTGCAGAGTCGCATTCAGCTTTTCGTAGGTCACAAAGTAGGTGGCATTGCTGCGGCGAATCCGATTGGAGGTGCGCGCAGTAACTCCCTGTTGTTGCACTTGAACGCGGAACAGTTGATCGCGGCTACCACCGCAAGTTCCCACCAGGGCACTACCGGTCGAGCCGATCAAGACTGGAGAGGCGGCGTTGCGCGCCACTTCTTGATCGAGCCGCGATCGCTGACTGCTAGCTGAGCGATCACTCGTGGCATAGCCCCGATAGAGCTGAAAAATGCGGCTAAAGCCAACTGTTTTTTGTGCCCGAATCGTTGCAAATCCCCGGAAGTAAGGGACGATATTGTCCCCAAAACTTTCGGTGTATTCAGCAGAATCAATATAGGAATTGATGTCTGCGTCATAGCCGTGGCTATGGTAAGTCGCAGCATGGGAAGCAACTTCAGCTTGATCGTAGGGTGCACGACCGAGCAGATGCTTAAAGTTCAGCTCAATGAATCGATTGTGAGCATTGTTATGGAAGAACTTTTCGCGATACAGTTCGGAAAGAGCGACTGCCCGAACAAAGTCGCGAACAGAAATTTCACCACCGCGCAGCAAAGATTCAGCACTGATTAAGCGCTCGGTACTCATGACGTAATCATTGCCCAGCACTTGTCGATAGACAGCGCGAATGATGGCGTTGATGTCATCCGAAGATGCACCGGCACGCCATTCTAAAGGAGCTGACTCACTATAGGCCGAGAATCCGAGACGACGTGCTGCTTCAAGACTCGTCATACTCAACTCCAAAAGCTTTTTAAAAAAAGACCCGGAAAGGAGCAGATAAACTCTGTATGACAACAGAATCTGCTCTTTCCGGGTTGATCATGATGTCAACTATTGACTAGCTGAGGGCATTGATGAGGTAGTCGATGTAGGAGTTGGCTTCATCGCGGGAGTCACCGCTGAGGCCATGGTTGGCTTTGATGTACTTCAGCGCTTCGACGTACCAGCTGGGGGCCAGGTCGAAGGTCTTGTTGATTTCATCAAGACCGGCGAGGAGGTACTCATCAATGGGGCCAGTGCCACCAGCGACCAACGCATAGGTCACAATCCGGAGATAGTAACCGATGTCACGAGCACACTTAGCTTTGCCTTCGGGGGTGGAGGCGAAGTTGTTGCCAGGGGTGCTGGTGGTGTAGGGGAACTTGCTGTAGACAGCATTTGCAGCACCGTTGACCAAGCTGTCAGCATTGTTAGCCAACGCTTTCGCTGCAGCCAGACCGGAAGCAGCTTGACGGAAGCGACCAAAAGCGACTTGCAGTTCAGTGCTGCTCAGGAAACGGCCTTGCGAATCAGCAGCAGCGACAGCTTCGGTCAGAGGAGTTTTGGACATGATTCCCTATTTCTCTGAAAAAGGTCTGTTGTTAAAAACCGAGGCGTTGACTAGGCAACAGCAGCAGCAGCTTTATCGAAGTAGCTGCCGAGCTCAGAGATGATGGCGGAGCAATCACCTTGGGTGATGCCGTTGCGGTCGCTAACGATGGCGACAGCAGCGTCTTTCATTTTGCGAACGCCTTCAGCCACCGAAGCACCGGGCACGCCCAGAGCCAGGTAGGTTTCACGCAGACCGTTCAAGCAGCGGTCGTCGAGGATGGACGCATCGCCGGTGAAGACCGCGTAGGTCACGTAGCGGAGGATGATTTCCATGTCGCGTAGGCAAGCAGCCATGCGACGGTTGGTGTAAGCGTTGCCGCCGGGAGCGATCAGCGAGGGTTGCTCAGCGAAGAGAGCGCGAGCAGCGTTAGCGACGATCGCCGAAGCGTTGCCGGTGATGCGGTTGACCGTATCGATCCGTTTGTTGCCTTCTGCGACCAAGCGGCTCAGCGCGTCCAGTTGTGCGTCGCTGAGGAATTCGCCACGGGCATCGGCTTGAGCCACCACCTTGGTGAAAGCATCAAAAGTCATTCAACCAGTCTCCTGTTCTCGACTTTTATTGACTCTCGATTCCTAAAACGAGAATGCGGATTTTCCGCAATCTCTGCAGGGAAACCCTGCACCTGAACCGTCCCCATCATTCTTCAAGAAAACTCTTGATTGTGAGAGACTCATTAACAATGATTTACATTAAATCGTTTGTTAAACGAGAGGGGTAAGCGAGCAATGTAATCAGTTCACTGTTGTCAGATGACAATAAGTGAACCTTATCCAGCTGCCTAGGCATTCTTATACAACGATCGCGCCTCAGAAGTTCGCTAAAAATTGTGAAGCTTTAGCCAGTAGGGGTTTGAAAGGCTTGTGAACGCTGGCGGCAGCGTAGCGGTTACTCGGAGTCTTGGCTTTTGACTCGCGTTAGGGCTCTCTTCGTAAAGAGACTTTAAGCAAAAAAATTAGCGATCGCAGTCCAAGCTAAAGAAAAGCTTATGACCACTGGAATGAGCAGCTTTTTATAGTGGAAAGCCAGGGCGATCGCCGCTTGAGTGAAAGCTTGTAACATTCATTTACATGTTGGTAATGGGCCAGCGTTAGAGAGCAGGGCTAAGCCTCAGCGCAAGCCACCCAATCGCCAGCATAGAAAAGCTGCGATCGCGACGACTAGCGACACGATAAAGGCATTCTCAGTGGAGGGTTGCACCGTAGCATCACTGCGTTCCTCGTCGTTGGTTGCTTGCTGGAAGCGCAGCTCCTTGATGCGGAAGTAAACGAGCTGTGAGAGGACAAGCAGAGCCAAGGGAATCAAGACCCATTGGGTACTGATGAGTAAGCCAGCGCCACTGAAGAGAGTCAGCAAAGATCCAATCAGGAGAAAACAGCTGGTGAGCCGGTCTTCTTTTTCGTTGCTGAGTGCTTCGAGAAAGTTGTCTATCAAATAGGCTTGGCGCGCCTTTTGAAGCGCCAGCAGTCCGCCAACTAGCCAAAAGCCACCAAAGAGCCGTAGCCCCCAAGTCAGTAGGGTTGAGAATGTCGTCAGCATGGCATCTTGCAGCGCAACCCAGAACAAGGCTGGAGCCCAGCATCTTGAACCCTGTGCTGCAGTCTAGCGGGCAAGACCATGAATCGCCTGAGGACCCTGTCACACTGAATGAAGCTCTGTTCGAGCATTTTGCAGTTGTCTGTCTGAATCCATGCTGAAATTTTGGGCTGTTCCCTTGGCAATCGGTCTGGGACTGTTGCCATCGGCACCAGTTACGCAGGCCCAAGCCCCTCTCAATCCAACGTTACGAGTCGGCATTGTCCAGCGCTTTGGTCAGCAGCCCAGCGATCGCCTACAAATTGTGGCCGGTGGGCAGCGATCGCTAATTGTGCGTTTTACGGCTGCAGGCGAGCCCCGTCAGTTCCGAGTGCAGCGCCTGACGGTCGCAATTGCGCCTGAACTGCTGGCAGTGCCAGAGCAGCGATCGCGCCTAGTGATCAGTCAGCACCGCAGCTTTGAGAGTGCTGAAGCCAGTGCCGAGCAATGGCGAGCCAAGGGCTTTGATGTCGAAATTGCCCAGCCTCAGGGCTGGGAAGTCTGGCTCAAGCCCGTACCCGATCTTCCCGATGCAGCTTTGCCTAGTCTGCTGCAACGCCTCCGCAGTGAAGGGGCTGAAGCTGCAGTGTTGCGCAGCGAAACCCGCACGACAAGGCCACAGTTAGTCTGGCAGCTGGGTGAACAACGCTTTCAGGGCGATCGCCTAGAAATTGAGAGCAATGGGCCAATCACGGTCGCTGGCGTTCCCTATCCCGGTCGGCTGACACTGCAGCCCAATGCCTACGGTGATTTCACGCTCGTTAATACAGTAGCGATCGAAGACTATCTCAGCGGCGTGGTTCCCCATGAAATCGGAGCGGGAGCCCCCGCCCAAGCGATCGCCGCTCAAGCGATTCTGGCGCGGACCTATGCCTTGCGCAATGTGCGGCGCTTTCGGGTCGATAACTATGAACTTTGCGCCGATGTGCAATGTCAGGTCTATCGTGGCTGGGAAAGTCGGGTACCCACTGTCGAGCAAGCCATTCGCCAAACCCGAGGCTTGGTGCTCAGCTACGACAATCAGCTGATTGATGCAGTCTATTCATCAACGACAGGTGGCGTGACTGCCGCCTTTGAAGATGCTTGGCTCGGGCAGGAGCGCACTTACTTACAACCTCGGTTGGACGCGGTGCGCCCACTCTGGAATTTACAAGCGCGTCCCCTTAACCAAGAAGCCAACCTCAAATCGTTTCTGCAACTGCGCGAGGGATTTAACGAAACGGGGCAACCGCGCTTCCGCTGGCAGCGCCGTCGCAGCTTGGCAGAAATTCAAGCCGACCTGAAAACCTATCTCCGCGATCGCCGTGACTCCAGAGCTGAGTTTCAGCAGATTCAATCAGTCACGATCAGTCAGCGATCGCCCAGTGGTCGTGTTTTGGAAGTGACAGTACAGAGCGATCGCGGGCCGATTGTCATTGGTCGCGATGAAGTCCGCCGCGCTTTCGCAGGGCTGTTCAGCACCCTGTTTTATTTGGAGCCCGAGCGGGATAGTAGCGGTCGTCTGCTGGCCTATCGCTTTGTCGGCGGCGGTTTTGGCCATGGTGTCGGCCTCAGCCAAACGGGGGCAATGGGGCTTGCGCGCCAGGGTTGGAACTACGATCGCATCCTGAAGTTCTACTATCCCCAGACTCAGCTGGAGCCATTACACCCCACTATGTTGCAGTCCACCAATCAGCCAGCACCATGACCTGATGACTGTTAGTCGTCTCCCTTAATTAATTGGCTTACCTGAGTGGTAGGCAATGCTTCGGTCGCAGCCGCATAAGCTAGTAGAACTTGTCCTGTCGATTGCTGTTATGAATCGCTTCCGTGTTGAGGTCATCAGCCGCACCCCCAATCCTCAGCAGACCATCTATGCGGCGATGCACCAAGACTACAGCGAGTCATTTGTCATTGAAGAACGCGATTCCTGGCCCACGGAAGACAAAGCCGGTGAGGTCGTTATTAAGCGACTGCTCGCAGGTGAGCGGGGCCACTATGGTCCCTTAGAGCACGCCATGATTGTCTTCAATGTGGGTTATTTCCCTCATAGCGTCATGCAGCAGGCTCGGACTCATCGCATCGGTGTCAGCTTCGATGTTCAGTCGATGCGGTACACCGGGCAGCGTGTTGCAGATGCAGCAGCGGGCAAGATTGACCTCGAAGACATCTTTTACTTGCGCCCGGTGGGGCAGTACCTCGATCGCCAAGGCAAGAAGTATACCTACACCGAGGAAGAACGCGCTAAAGATCTCGAGTTGTGCCGACAGGCAGCCTTGCGCTACCAAGAACTGCTGGAAGCTGGCTATGCCGAAGAACATGCTCGTGGCATTTTGCCCTTTGACTATCGCCAGCATTTTGTCGTTAGCTTCACCCTGCGATCGCTGATGCACTTTCTCGACTTGCGCAGCAAGAAGGATGCACAAATTGAAATTCAGCAGCTCTGCGATCTGATCTGGCCGCACTTTCAAGATTGGGCACCGGCGATCGCGCAATGGTATGCCAGTACCCGTTTAGGGAAAGCCCGGCTTGCTCCCTAGTCGATCGCTGATTCGTGGTAACTGATGAAATCAGGATTTCCTCGGCAAGTCCGGTTAGCGAGAGCGATAGGCTAGAACGCGAGATGTGGGCAGGCGCGTGTGAGCGGCATTTTAGCGGTCGTGGCGTGGTTAGGCTTGGTGGGCTTGCTGGCTTGGTGGGCTAGTCGTCACCCCCAAGTCCCCAATGAGTGGGTGCGCAAAATCGTCCACATCGGGACCGGCAACGTGATTTTGATTGCTTGGGCCTTTCAAATTCCAGCTGCGATCGGGATTGCAGCAGCGGTGCTGTTCTCCGGTGTGGCACTGCTCTCCTTCTGGCTACCGATTCTGCCCGGAATTCAAAATGTGGGCCGCCACAGCCTCGGCACCTTTTTTTACGCCGTCAGTATTGGACTCTTGATCGCTGGCTTTTGGCATTGGGCTCCTCGCTATGCAGCCCTAGGGATTTTAGTGATGACTTACGGCGACGGACTGGCCGCTTTGGTGGGCCAGCAGTGGGGACGTCATCGCTTTCACCTTCAAGGAATTGGCCAGAAAAGCTGGGAAGGGAGTTTAACGATGATGGCGGTCAGCTTTCTGGTGGCTGTGACGTTGCTGGGGCTAGCCCAAACCCCCGGTGCGATCGCGATCAGTCTGGCCGTGGCGATCGCAGCTCCTCTGCTGGAGTTGTGGTCATGGTATGGCATCGACAACCTCAGCGTGCCGCTGGGCTGTGCCGTGCTAGCCGCTGGGGTAGGCCACCTATTCAGCTAACAGAGCATTGAGGTCGTTGCGGTAGGCCTGCTCATCGCCCAACCGTGCCACTAACAGGCATTCCCGACCAGATTCCAGTAAGCGCTGCTGCCAGTGATGAACCGCCTCGGCATTGCGCAGCCAGTAGCGAATCACGCTATCAACGGCTTGATCGACATTCCAGCCGTGATCGGGCGAGACTTGGCGGGCAGACTCCAAGAATGGATCCAAGGGAGCCTCTGGAGCGCTTAAATAGGCTAACCCTTGGGGATGCTGACGGAAGGTTTGGTGCTGAAAGACATCCAAGATGGGTGAAACGCCCAGTAATTCAAAGACAAAGCCCATAGTGACTGCGATGTAACCGAGAATTGGCAGCCAGTGTAGGCAGCGAAATTTTTAGCGGCCAGAAATTATTACATTTCGCAAAATAATTGCTGTCTTGCAGTTATTGGGTTTGCTCTAGGGTGACGTCAACCGGAGGCTCCTCCGTTTGCGGACGGCTCTGCCAGCTCCAAACGCTAATGGCGACCAATGCCAAACTGGTCACGACCATCGTCCAACAGCGATCGCGCAATTGATCGGGAGGCTGCATCCAGACAGGTTCTCGACTAAACGATAGTGACAGCCTAGCGGCTCTGGGGATCGGCTCGATAGCTATCCCACATCGATCTCTGTTCGTCGCGCTGGATACTGTAGTTCAGCAGCTGACTACACCCATGGTCTTCCCAAGTTTATGGGGAGTGCTCAGCCGGCCAGGTTTTGAGAAAAGTAGGCAGACTCCGCCCAAGCCAGAATGTCAGGGTCAAGCGGCGCACCGAGCTCGGCCATTCTAGTCACAAGCTGCTGCCCCGACCAATGAATCACCATCAGCTCCTGATCTGCTTGTGGGGCAACAGTAAGCGTGTTGAGTAGGGTTGTGGCAGCGGATTTGTCAGGGTCCTCTGTCCAGGACTCAGCATCCCAAGCGACTTCAATCAACAGTCCCCGCAGCGATCGCCAACGCTCTTGCGCGATTGCCAGACTTTTTTGAAGCTGGGGCTGACCTGTTTTGAGCCCACGACCTTGCTGTGTAACGGACTTGATTTCCACGAAGAATTGCGGATTGCGGCGATCGCCTACCACAGCATCTAGTTCTCGATAGCGGCGCTGATATCCCCAGGCATTGCGCTGTTCATAACTGAGGATGCGATGGGGCGAAAGTGAGCCAAAGTGCAGCAACAAACAGTGGCGGACAGCCAACTCTACTTCCTCGGCCAGCACAACAGTCGGGTCGATAGTCGCTGGGGTGCCAATTTTTTGATTGATCAACTTATGGTCACGGCAAAAGCGACGGTAGCCCAAATCTTGGGGATCGATGAGGGACTGCTGACGATAGTGCATCACGAGCCTCAGGGCAGACGGTTCCTTGATTAAAGGAACAGTGTCATCGACTTGCTTGGATTGTGTGCGAATGACTAAAAGAGCCTCTTTAATCGCTCTCAGCAATGATTCTCAGCGGTCTTTTAACAGAGGCAGAATCCACGCGATCGCAAGGCTAGCCAGAATTCCGAGTTCCAACACCATTAAGCCTGACAAGGGTTGAAACCAGCGAAGCCAAGTTCCCTGACGCAGGGCAACCCAACCTTGAGCAATCTGACTTGGCCAAAAGTAGGGACTTTCCGAGCGCTGATAGCGCCAGTGCCACATTGACACTAAGAATGGTACGCCTCCGACTTTGAAATTGACCGCAATGTGCAGCACAATTGCCACAACCATGAGTACCCAAGAGAGGAGATGGGCGAGATACCACGCGTGATCAAGTTCACCTTGCGGCAGCCATTGTTCACCCATCATCTTGCCGCTGAACAGGGCAAAAGTCAGCAGAACTAACGCACTGGTGTTAATCCAGCGATTGAGGGTATACCACCAGCTTGGATGTCCAATTCGGGTCAGTTGTCGCAGTGAGTTGGCTTGAATTAAGCGCTTCTGACCTCGATGAACTGCATAGATCAAAAAAGCTGGAAAGATGAGCAATGTTAGTAGCCCAAAGGTGCCGTGAATCCCTTCCATTGCCTCAACTTTTGGCAAGGGAATACGTCCCCAACGCCCATCGTAGGTGTCATAGGTCCAATAGGCTGTCAGAATCGCTGCAATGAGTAGGACTCCTGTGATGCCATGCAGGACTCGGAGCAGAAACGGTTGAGCGATACGAGGCGTTCGGGGTGATGTCATCGTTTGGAGTGATCGCGAAACTTGAGCGCTGACAAGCACCAATAAGCGATCGCGCAGAGAGGTGAGTCCTGTTGATCCTAAAAGAGCTTAAGAATAAAAGTCAAACTATGAAATAAAAATGACCAAATATTCAATTGATTGTGAATTGTATAGATGACTGATTCAATTCGGGAAATTGATAGAATTCATACTCATGATTGTGAGCGATCGCTACTATTCCGTTGACTCCAGAGCAGTTTTTGCCGGCGAGGCTGACAAGTACTAGGTGTGCAGCTTATTTCCAGGGTTGTCACTGATTGCAACTTAAGCTGTTGTTGATCCGGCTGGTAAGACCAACGACTGGAGAGCATAAGGTTATAGGGCTGAGCCATCAGACTGGGATGAATGAAGTTGCCAAGACTGGATGCATAAATTCCAGGCCCGCGCGGTGTTGAAACAATCTCAACCCGCTCAGCAATATGTGGCCCCGAACCAATCCCAACATCAATTAAGCCCTGCTGGAGCGATCGCTGTAGGATGCGCTTGAGTTGTGCGTGGCTGGCAGGATTCCAGCTATGAAGCGCTAAAATTCTGAGCCCACGATGCTGCTTGAGCAAAGCTTGATAGCGATTCAGCTGACTAGCACAAATGACTTTTTGACAATAGTTGCGATCGCCCCCCACATAGGCACTGATCATGAGCACAGGAATTTGACCATTAGGTAGTGAGAATTGCTGAGCTTTTGGTTGAACCTGACTTGACTGACGAACTCCACTGAAAACCAGTGGCTGAGATGCTTTCTCCTGAATATCTTGTAAATGTTTTAGGGTTTGATTAACTCCCTGCCCTTCTGGTGATCGTAGGCAGTCAAAGGAATGATTATTGGCAAGGCCAATGAGGTTAAAGCCGAGATCAATCGCATCGCGTAACTCTTGCGGATGGGTCACAAAGGCAAAGGTTTTGTCAGTTGGTAGTGCCCAAAATTGATCGCATTGAATTCCTACGGAGGTCTCCCAGTTGAGATAGTTGAGATCCCCGAGATATTGGCGCTTGGGATCAAATTGGAAATACGCTCGCCGGAAGCCTTGCTGATAACGATTGATTCGCTGATGCGATCGCGTCCAGCCAGAATCACCGACTGCTGTCAACATGAATTCAAAGGCAGCGGGTGGTGGTGCGGGATTAGCAGGGAGTTCATCCGCGACGGCTGGTGATATTGGTGGCGACGGTGCGATCGCCCACTGCAGAGGAGACCAGCGCAACAGTGCCATCGTCCCGCTAAAAGCAGTGGCAAAGCTTGCAGCGATCGCCAGACCTTGACCCAGCCAGACGGCGCTCCGTTCCTGCCAAGCTGGCACCAGTTTTTCTTGCGATCGCGACAGCAGCCTCATGAGGGAGCAGCTCACACTGAAAGTCGGGAAATCTAGACTCAGTTTTTAGAATTTATCAATTCGAATTTTAGTATTGTTCATCGAGAGCAGAATAACTAGAGCTTGAGGGGTTGTGCTAGGAAGTTGCCATTCCAGTTTGCTGTTCACAACAAAGCCTGACACTGGCCTGAGTCGATAAACTAGGAGCGATCGCACTCGGTATTGGATGGAGTCCATACAGCCTCTTGTTCAGGCGATCGAGCACTTGGGGTATCGCGTCACCGTCGGTGATGTCGCTGCCCAGGCAGGAATGCGTGTGGCTTTGGTTGAGCATCAATTGCTGCAGCTAGCCGCAGCTAGCCAAGCCAGCTTGCAAGTCAGCGATCGCGGCGATCTTGTTTTTCAATTCCCTCACAACTTGCAGCAGCGTCTGCGGCGACAGTCCTGGCAACAACAGCTGCAATTGTTGGGGCAGCAGCTTTGGCGGATTCTCTTCTACTTAGTCCGTATTTCATTTGGACTCGGGCTGCTGTTATCGATTGGTTTGTTTATTGTTGCGATCATCGCGATTTTGCTGGCTCTTAGCGACAGTGACATCAGCGTTGGTGGTGGCGGTGATGCTGGCAGCAGTGATGTTGGCTCGACAGGGGACCGTTGGGGGGGGGACTGGTGGTTGTGGCTCACCTTCGATGGACCGAGCGGATCACAGACTGAGCCTCACTCCCTGAGTTTTCTCGAAGCTATTTTTTCGTTTTTGTTTGGTGATGGCGACCCCAATCGCGATCGCGAACAACAGCGTTGGCAATTGATGGGAGCCTGCATTCGGCGTCAGCAAGGCGCAGTTATTGCAGAACAACTCCAGCCCTATCTCGATCGCCCCTTGGATTCCAGCGAGTCGGATCTGCTACCGGTGCTAGTGCGCTTTGACGGCCATCCCCGGGTCAGCGACAGTGGCCAGCTGGTCTACCAGTTTCCTGCTCTCCAGGTCACTGCGGCAGAGTCCGACGGGCGATCGCGGGTGGTCCGCAGCTTGCAAGAGCGACTGTGGTCATTTAGTCAGGCTAGTCGTGGACAAATTATCGGGGTGATTGCTCTCGGTGGCGTGAACCTCCTGCTCGCGGCCCTGTTTGGTGGGCTGCTGTTGCTACCCAGTGTGGCTAGCCTCGGCGGGGTGGTTGCCTTGGTGGCTGGGCTGTATGACTTTCTGCTGATTTATGCAATTGGCTTCTTGGCCGTACCAGCAGTGCGCTGGTTTTGGATTCAACGCCAAAATCAGGCAATCCGATGCCGCAACCGCGATCGCCAACGTTGGGCCGATAGCCTCCGCAAGCCTTCTGCGGCGCTGCGAAAGAAACTTGAACAACTGGCACCTTGGCAAGCCCAAGCCAAAATTGAGGCCGATAACTTGATCTACAGCAGCGATCGAGACTTATTAGAGCAGGAGTTGGCGCAAGACTCCGCGATCGCCGCCGAATGGCAACAGCGTCTGATGCAGACTGATCCCGAGGACTCCTAAACCATGTCTCTGGCTTTACTCGTTGCGGCTCAACTCACTTGTGCTGCGCCTAGCTTGATGGCTCAAGCGCCCACCACGAGCCCGACTGCCGTAGACGCTCTCAATCCGGTGGCACCGCCGGATAACACGCCTCGTAATCAGGCCTTTTTCCTAGCCCTCAATCGAGCCAAGAACTTAGCGCGAGCGGCAGCAGAACAAGCCAATGGGGGACTCAATCGCTATGTTGCTGAGAGCAAAATGTATGGCAGTGGTAGCGGCACAGATTACACCTATACCAATGGCTTCTTCACGTTTCGGTTTGTCGGGGGTGTCCCAGGCTGGCAACCTCAAGGACTACCGCCGACTGTGGAGTCGAAGATCAGCGTCTCCTTCGATGGCAAAACGGTGCGGATAGACTACAACGGCCCAATCCGTAGTGGAACGCCGACGGCTCAGCCAACTTGCACCTGTCCGCCGACACCTGAGTCCAATCTTCAGAAGTAGTGAGAACGGGCTGTGGGTGTGTGAAGCGGGATGTGAACCAGCTCACTCACCCGAGTCAACAGCCTGAATCCGCTGAGCAGTTTGGTTTTGATATTGAGAGGGGTAGCTTGATTCTGCTGGCTTTTGTGGAAGTCGGCATCTATCTGGACCGAGGGTTAGCTAGCAGCAGAATTGCGACCCCAAGACGCTGTGCTCTGCCTCTGAATCCGCGAAAATCTGCAGCGATCGCCACCAGTCCGGACCACGGCTCGCGATAAGATCGGCTGTTGATTGAACCGCCAGTTGGCGGACGTTTGCTGCGCTACCCCTTCGGAACTCGCTCATGATCCACGAAGTCTTCATGCCCGCCCTTAGCTCCACCATGACCGAGGGCAAGATCGTCGAGTGGGTGAAGGCTCCGGGCGATCGCGTTGAGAAGGGTGAAACGGTCTTGATCGTCGAGTCTGACAAGGCCGATATGGACGTGGAATCCTTCTATGAAGGCTACCTAGCCACAATCATTGTGCCGGCAGGCGGCAATGCCCCAGTCGGTGAAGCAATCGCTCTGATTGCAGAAACTGAAGCGGAAATTGAAGTTGCCAAGCAAAAAGCTGCTGGTAACGGTGCGCCTACGGCGACTGCTGCAACACCTGCTACCCCAGCTGCGCCTGAACCCGTAGCTGCCAGTGCTGAACCTGTTGCTGCTCCAGCCGCGACCCGGAGCGATCGCCTTGTTGCATCGCCACGTGCCAAAAAACTGGCGAAGAGCTTGGGCGTTGACCTCGCAACCCTGACCGGTAGTGGTCCTCATGGCCGGATTGTGGCGGCTGATGTCGAAGCTGCAGCAGGGGTCACTTCAAAGCCGGCGATCGCAGCGGCTCCTGTGACTCCGGTTGCTGCGCCTGCCCCTGTCGCAACGACTGTTGCCACTGCTCCTGCTGCACCAGCGCCTACCCCTGCGATCGCGCCTGGCCAGTTCGTGCCCTACAGCACCTTCCAACAGGCTGTCGTGCGCAACATGGAAGCGAGCCTGAACGTGCCGGTCTTCCGGGTAGGCTACACAATCACCACCGACGCGATCGACCGTCTGGCCAAACAGCTCAAGCCCAAGGGTGTGACGATCACGGTGCTGCTTGCTAAAGCAGTAGCTGCAACCTTGGCGAAGCACCCGCTGCTCAATGCTCGCGCTACGGAAAGTGGCGTCCAGTACAACGAAGCGATCAATGTGGCGATCGCGGTGGCCATGGATGACGGTGGCTTGCTGACGCCGGTACTAGGTCGCGCCGATCAAACCGATCTCTACAGCTTGGCCCGCAACTGGAAAGATCTGGTCGCGCGATCGCGCACCAAGCAACTGAAGCCTGAAGAGTACACCACCGGTACCTTTACTCTCTCCAACCTCGGGATGTTTGGCGTCGATCGCTTTGATGCGATCCTGCCGCCAGGCACCGGTGCAATTCTGGCGATCGGAGCTTCGAAACCAACTTTGGTGGCAACAGCCGACGGTCTGTTTGGTGTGAAGCGGCAAATGCAAGTCAACCTGACCTGCGATCACCGCCATATCTACGGTGCTCATGCAGCGGCCTTCCTCAAAGACCTAGCAGACCTGATCGAAAACCAACCGGAAAGCCTAACGCTCTAAAGCCTTGCTGAATGGCAAGAGACGGATCTGGGTTCATCACTCAGATCCGTTTTTTTATCTCGCAGTGGTTCAGACTCGGTGCCTGCTGCTAACCACGGGTGCCGGGGGTTGTGAGATTGACAACGCAACCCACAGGATCGGGCTGATACCAGCAGGTGTAGCTCCCCAAACGCTGGCCAGCTCGGTTAAAAATGCGCAGGTTATAGCCCGCAACACTGCTGACCCGACCGAAGATCATCAAAAAGCGATAGCGACCAAAATAGCTGCGATTACTCCACTCAGCAGTGCGAACGACCAAGTCCACCCGGCCCGGTTGCCCGGGTTGAGGTAACTGCACGAGCCACTGGGGATCGAGGTCGCGGGCATAGAGATCTCGGGTTAGCCAGAGGTCGGGCTGCATGATTCCCAGCGGGCAAATCGTGCGATTCGTGATGGTCGTACCCGGTGGTAGCGAAGCCTCTGAACCAGTGCAAACCAGGGGCTGGTCAGTATCGAGTAGCGCAAAATCCAGTGGGGTTGGGTCTGGACGGGGGGGCGTTGTCCAGGGATCAATGCCGGCAGGGGTTGAGGCCAGCAGACTGACGCTGAGTAGACTGGCGAGCATAGCTAATCTCCCCACAGACGCCGCCGAGGCGCGCCTGCTAATCGCTGATCAGCATCGCGCACCAAATCCGCGATCGGCAAGTGGTGAGGGCAGCGGGGTAAGCAATCGCCGCAGTCCGTACAACGGCTCCCTCGCTGCCCCGGAAACCAGTGCCCAGCATTTTCGAACATGCGGTAGCGGTATTGCCCATAGGCTTGCATGTCGTGGGCGATCGCGAGATTTCTGAGCCGCAGAACCTCGGGGATATTGATGGCCTCGGGACAGGGTAGGCAGGCGTAACACTGCTGACAGTAGTCTGTGCCTAGCCGTTGCTGGCGAACCTGTTCCAGTCGTGCGATCGCATCCGTCTCTTCTGGGCTGAGCGGCTGATCCGCATCCACAAAATCCTGAAGAACCGCTAACTCCTCTGGCTTGGCTGCCCCAAAACTCAGAGTGGTAATGCGGCGATCGCTGAGCAAAAAGCGATAGTTAAGCGCCAAAGGACTGAAGGGGTGACAGTCCGCAATCAACTGTTGCGAAGGTTGGTGGAGTAGCCCGCCTTTATCCACTGGCGAAATGATGAAAATGCCGAGATTACGTGCTGCTGCAGCTTCGATGACTGGCGCGTGACGCTGAAACAGTAAGTAGTAGTGCAGGCTGACAAAGTCGAAGGCATCGGTGGCGATCGCCTGCAGGATCAACTCGCGATCGCCGTGACTGGAAAAGCCTAAATGCTGGAAGACCCCGTCCGCTTGCAAGGCTTGGAGCACAGGCAACGCCGCGATCGCCTGCTGCAAATGCTCGGGCTGATTCAGACCATGCAGGGCGAGGCAATCAATCCGGTCGATCCCCAAGCGATCGCGCGATCGCAACACAGCATCCACCATCTGCTGAGGATCGCGATCGGGCAGAATTTTGGTTGTGATCACAACTTGATCGCGGGGCAATTGTAGCGATCGCAGGGCTGTAGCGAGATAGGCTTCGCTGGGGCCGTAGGACTGAGCGGTCTCAAAATGATTGATTCCCAGTTGCCAAGCCGCGGCAATCACTGCCTCGAGTTGCGCTGCAGAGTCTAGACAGCGCATCAACCCCAACGAAAACCGTGAGATCGATCGCCCGGTTCGACCGTATTTGCGATAATGCATGGCTGGCATCAGACCCACAGATCTGCGATCGCGGCTTCTAGTTTCCCCGCTGGCTGCGATGGTGCTGAATCAGATCGGCGGGATTGATCTCGGAGAGGAAATCTCGGAAGGCTTCTTGCTCCGCTTCATCGGCTTCCTGATCCACAGGAATCGAAGCCTCAGCAATCACTTCTTCCATCACCCAAATGGCGGCTTGAGTCCGCAAAGCTAGGGCGATCGCATCGCTGGGCCGTGCATCAATTTCTTTGACCACCTCACCCTGCCGGACGCGTAGGCTGGCGTAAAACGTATTGTGCTGCAGCGAGTGGATGATGATGCTTTCGAGCGTTAATTCCCACTGCTGTAAGAGTTCAGCCATCAAGTCATGGGTCAGCGGCCGCGGTGGGGTCTGGTCTTCTAGGACAGCCAAGATGGCCTTAGCCTGATCCTGACTAATCCAAATCGGGAGAGCGCGCCGCTCGCTGGAATCGCGCAGCAGCACAATCGGACTGCGGGTGGCAGCCTCAAGGGCAATTCCAGCCACTTTCATTTCAATCACTTGGCGGCTCCTGCTTGCTCGCAACAGCAGCGATCGCCCCTGAGAGCGACAACGCTTAGACCCATTATGGGCAGGGTCGGCCCTCAGTCAGCAGGAACCAAGCGCGATCGCTCCGGTTCAGTTAATAACGACTTCCCCGACGGAGTTCAGTAATTTGATCCGCGATCGCGAGCAGCGCTTCCGAGACACGCGGCCCAGTCAGGATCACATCGACATGGCGGGGGCGATCGCTCAGGAGCTGAACCACCTCAGCCTCGGGAATCAGGCCAAAGTCCACCGCTAGCGTTAGCTCATCTAAGACCACCAGCTCATGGTAGCCACTGTGAATCGCCTCAACCGTAAAGGCCCAGAGCTGTTTGAGGGCAATCGCTTCGTCGTCAGTAATGTCGGGCGTATCCACACAACCTGGCACCCCTAGACGTACCCACTCTAGGTTTTGACCCAAGCGAATCGGTTGATCCGGTCCCTGCTGGCAACCGCCTTTCAAGAACTGCACCACCAACGCCGTGTTGCCTTGCCCCGCCGATCGCAGGGCTTGCGACATGACGCTCGTGAAAAATCCACGCTGGCTCGCCGTGAAGATTTGCACCAGTCCCTCAACCATCGGCAAAGGCTGTCTAGGCTTTTCTTGGGGAACCACAGACAGCAGAGATGGCTTGAGCTGAGAGACCATGGAGCAGGCCACACCGAGGAACTGGATTCTAAATATAGCGCTGAAATTCTGTTTGAGAAAAACTTGGCACTATTTGTAGTGCTAACTTCCTTGATAGGCTAAGGCTAACCCTCAGCCCCTTGGCCTGCATGCCCTGGATTCGTCCCGATGGTCGCCGCCCTGATCAGCTGCGTGCGATCGCCTTTCAGCGACGGTTTACCCAGTTTCCTGCAGGCTCAGTCCTAGCTCAGTTTGGCCAAACGCAGGTGCTCTGCACCGTGACAATCCAGTCGGGCGTGCCTCGCTGGTTGATGGGAAAAGGACAGGGCTGGCTGACGGCAGAGTATCGCATGTTGCCCGGTGCCACGCCCGATCGCCAATCGCGGGAATGGCTGAAGTTGTCGGGGCGTACCCAAGAAATCCAGCGATTGATTGGACGGAGCTTGCGAGCTGCGATCGACCTCGAAAAGTTAGGCGAGCGAACTCTCTTGATCGATGCAGATGTTTTGCAGGCGGATGCCGGAACCCGCACGACGGCGATCAATGGCAGCTGGGTCGCGCTACAGGATGCGATCGCGCAGTTGATCGATCAAGGGGAGTTGATGGAGTCTCCAATTCAACGATCGGTGGCGGCGGTTTCCGTAGCCTTGATTGAGGGCGAAGCTTTCCTCGACCCTAACTATCCCGAGGATGTCAAAGCTGATGTCGATTGCAATGTGGTGATGGGCGATCGCGGTGAGTTGATCGAAATTCAAGGCACGGCTGAGGCCAATCACTTCACGCGAGCGCAGCTCAACCGCATCTTGGATTTGGCTGAACAGGGCATCATCGAAATTCAAGCTGCTCAGCAGGCAGCTCTACGTGCACCGTCTTGATCCTGAGGTATTCCAGTTCTGTCTGACTGGGACTCAGCGAAACTCCCCATAGCGATCAACCGAAGAGAGTCTGCATGCGAGTTGTCGCGGTGCTCGCCACCAGTTTGGATGGACGGATTGCTGAAGCGGCAGCAATTCCAGCCCGCTTTGGCTCAAAACAGGATCAACAGCGACTCGAAGCGATCGTGGCGCAATCGGATGCGGTGCTGATGGGTGCAGCCACCCTGCGAGCCTATGGCAGCTGCCGATCGGTAACGGATCCTCAGTTGCAACAGCAACGCCGCGATCGCGATCAGCCTTTGCAGCCAGTGCAAATCATCTGTTCGGCTTCGGGACAGATCGATCAGGCCTGCCGCTTTTTTCAGCAGCCGGTGCCGCGCTGGTTATTGACCACAGAGCAAGGACGCGATCGTTGGGGCAGTCAGTCCGGCTTCGATCGCATTCTGACGGCAGGTCGGGCTGAGTTGGATTGGGAAGATGCCTTTACGCAATTCGATCTGGCTTGGCAGCAGCTTGCTGTTTTAGGGGGTGGGCAACTGCTAGGCAGCCTCTTGGCGGCAGACCGGATTGAGGAGCTGTATCTGACGCTTTGCCCCTTATTGCTGGGCGCTCGCCCAGCTTCTCCTTTGGTGGCAGGTTTGCACTTTTCAGTCGCGGATGCGCCCCGCTGGAAGCTTCTTAGTGCAGAACCCGTAGGCGATGAGCTGTTCTTGCATTACCGCCGTCGCTAGAGAGACACGATAGGCTCAAAAGCGTTTACCTTTGCCCCCAGCCCATCGTGACGGATCAGCTCAAACTCCAATGGTGCGATCGCCTCGGGGATCTGCCGCGAGAGGATTGGAATGCGATCGCGCAGCCCTTGGCCACGCCATTTCTGGAATGGGATTGGCTGCACGATTTAGAAGCTTCGGGCAGTGTTGTGGCGAAGGCCGGCTGGCAGGCTTGTCATCTCGTCGTTTGGCGGGGCGATCGCCTGATTGCTGCTGCGCCGCTTTATTTGAAAGGCCACAGCTACGGCGAATTTGTGTTTGACCAACAGTGGGCTGATCTCGCCGGTCGCTTGGGATTGCGCTACTACCCCAAGCTGCTGGGCATGACGCCGTTGACGCCAGCGGTGGGCTATCGCTTCTTGATTGTGCCTTCAGAAGATGAGGCAACGCTGACAGGCTTGATGCTGCGGGAAATTGATCGCTTCTGCGAGAACAATCAGATCCTCAGCTGCAATTTTCTCTACGTCGATCCTGACTGGCAGCCTTTAGTAGAAGCCGCAGGCTACAGCGCTTGGCAGCATCACAATTCGGTCTGGCAAAACCACGGCTTTCGAACGTTCGACGACTACCTCGGCATGTTCAATGCCAATCAGCGGCGCAATATCAAACGCGAAGTTAAATCGATGGAGCGGGCGGGGCTGGAGCTGACCTGTCTGAGTGGCGACCAAATTCCCCGCGATTACTTTCCGCTGATGTATCGCTTCTACAGCGACCACTGCGACAAGTTCGGCTGGTGGGGCAGCAAGTACCTCACGCGGGACTTCTTCGATCGCGCCATGCACAATTCACGGGATCGCCTGCTGTTTGTGGCGGCGACTCCTGAAGGCAGCGATCGCCCGATCGCCATGTCCTTCTGTGTGCATAAAGGCGATCGCCTCTACGGTCGCTACTGGGGCTGCGATCGCGAAATCGACAACCTCCACTTCAACGTCTGTTACTACAAACCGATTGAGTGGGCGATCGCCAACGGCATTCAAAGTTTCGATCCGGGGGCGGGCGGCAGCCACAAGAAACGACGCGGTTTCCCCGCTACGCCAAATTGGAGCTTGCATCGCTGGTATCAGCCCCGTTTCGGCCAAATCCTCGGCAGTTGGCTGCGACAGGTCAATGACCTCGAAAGTCAAGAAATTGAGGCCATTAACGCCGAATTGCCCTTCAGTCGCCCTGATGTTCCCCTCAGTTAACCGTTGCCAAGCGATCGCTCCAACCGGAAGCAGACCGACAATCCTCCGTACACTGGAAAAGATTGCTTGCTGATGCACTGTAACCATGCAAAGCCTGTTCCTCGACCGTCTGCATAGCCCTGAGCGGCCCGTGCTGGTTTTTGATGGCGGCATGGGAACCACCCTGCAGTTTCAAAACCTGACAGCTGAGGATTTTGGTGGGCCTGAAACAGAAGGCTGTAATGAGTGGTTGATTCGCACCAAGCCTGAGGCGATCGCGATAGTGCATCGCCAGTTTCTAGAAGCGGGCGCGGATGTAATCGAGACAGACACCTTTGGGGCGACCTCGATCGTGCTGGCGGAGTATGGCCTCGAAGCGCATGCCTATGCTCTGAATGTGGAGGCGGCTAAGCTTGCGAAGGCGATCGCGACGGAGTTTTCGACGCCAGAGAAACCGCGCTTTGTTGCTGGGTCAATGGGACCAACTACAAAGCTACCGTCCCTAGGGCATATCGGCTATGACGAGATGAAGGCGTCGTTTGCTGAGCAGGCGCGGGGTCTGTGGGATGGCGGCGTTGACCTCTTCATTGTCGAAACCTGTCAGGACGTGCTGCAGATCAAAGCGGCACTGAACGGCATTGAAGAAGTCTTTGCAGAAAAAGGCGATCGCCGGCCGCTGATGGTCTCAGTGACTATGGAAACCACCGGCACGATGCTGGTTGGTTCGGATGTGGCAGCGATGCTGGCGATTCTAGAGCCTTATCCGATCGATATCCTCGGGTTGAACTGTGCCACCGGCCCCGATCGCATGGTCGAGCACATTAAATATCTGAGCGAGCATTCCCCGTTTGTAATCAGCTGTATTCCCAATGCCGGGATTCCGGAGAATGTCGGTGGCCATGCGCACTATCGCCTGACGCCGATGGAATTACGGATGGCGCTGCATCGCTTTGTCGAAGATCTGGGCGTGCAAGTGATTGGTGGCTGCTGCGGCACGAAGCCTGAGCACATCGCCCAACTAGCAGAGGTGGCAACTCAACTTCAAGCCAAAGACCGTCCCGTGCGACGCGATCGCGACCATCAGCAACGGCAGCCGTTTAACTACATTCCCTCTGCGGCTTCGATCTACGGCACTACGCCCTACATTCAAGACAACTCTTTCCTGATCATTGGCGAGCGACTCAACGCTAGCGGCTCCAAAAAAGTACGGGAACTGCTGAATGAAGAGGACTGGGATGGACTAGTTGCGATCGCCCGCAGCCAAGTCAAAGAGGGAGCGCACGTTCTCGATGTCAACGTGGACTATGTCGGTCGCGATGGCGAACGTGACATGAGTGAACTGGTGTCGCGGCTCGTTACCAATGTCAATTTGCCGCTGATGCTCGACTCGACCGAGTGGCAAAAAATGGAAGCCGGCCTCAAGAAAGCAGGCGGTAAATGCATCCTCAACTCTACAAACTACGAGGATGGGGATGAGCGCTTTTTCAAAGTACTCGAGCTAGCTAAACAGTATGGGGCTGGCATTGTCGTTGGCACCATCGATGAAGAAGGGATGGCGCGAACGGCTGAGAAAAAGTTTGCGATCGCTCAGCGGGCCTATCGGGATGCTGTGGAATTTGGCATTCCCGCACACGAAATCTTCTACGATCCACTCGCTTTGCCAATCTCAACAGGGATTGAAGAGGATCGCGGCAATGGTCGCGAGACGATTGAAGCGATTCGCTTGATTCGGGAGAATCTTCCCGGTGTTCACATCCTGCTGGGTGTTTCTAATATCAGCTTTGGCCTCAATCCTGCAGCTCGAATTGTCCTCAATTCAGTCTTTCTTCACGATGCCTGTGAAGCAGGAATGGATGGCGCGATCGTTAGTGCTGCTAAAATTCTGCCCCTCAGCAAAATTGATGAGAAACCTCTGCAGGTTTGCCGTGACTTGATTGGCGATCGCCGTCGCTTTGAGAATGGAATCTGTGTTTACGACCCCCTGACGGAACTGACAACCCTGTTCGAAGGCGTCAGCGCGAAGGAAGCCCGAGCGAGTGGTCCTTCGCTAGCTGATTTGCCATTAGAAGAACGCCTCAAACAACACATCATCGACGGCGAACGGATTGGCTTAGATCAGGCATTAGCGACTGCGCTTGAGCAGTACCCACCGCTAGAAATTATCAACACCTTTTTGCTGGATGGCATGAAGGTGGTTGGCGATCTCTTTGGTAGCGGCCAAATGCAGTTGCCCTTCGTGCTGCAATCAGCTGAAACCATGAAGTCTGCTGTGGCTTACCTTGAGCCCTTCATGGATAAAGAGGAAACCAATGACTCGGGCAAAGGGACATTCTTAATCGCAACTGTTAAAGGGGATGTCCATGATATTGGCAAAAACTTAGTCGATATTATTCTGACGAACAACGGCTACAAAGTCGTCAATATTGGTATTAAACAACCGGTTGAAAATATTATTCAAGCCTATCGTGACTGCAATGCAGACTGTATTGCCATGAGTGGGCTGTTAGTGAAGTCCACCGCTTTTATGAAGGAAAACTTAGCTACCTTCAACGAGGAAGGTATTTCAGTTCCAGTCATTTTGGGCGGCGCGGCACTAACGCCAAAGTTTGTTTATGAGGATTGCCAACAGACCTATAAAGGTCGAGTCATCTATGGCAAAGATGCTTTCGCTGATCTTCATTTCATGGATCAGCTAATGGCAGCAAAGTCCAAGGAGCAATGGGATGACCAGTTGGGTTTCTTGGATGAACAGGGACAGCCTTTGCAGGTTGCCGCGATCGCTGCTGAAGACTCTGAGCCTGCTGAGCCAGCAGAGACTAAATCAGAAGTTGTGATCGATTTACAGCGATCGGAAGCTGTTGCAGTTGATATCGTTCGCCCCACACCACCGTTTTGGGGATCCAAAATCCTCGGTCCTCAAGAAATTCCCTTTGCAGAAGTCTTCAGCTACCTTGATCGCCAAGCTCTCTTTGTCGGTCAGTGGCAATTCCGTAAGCCCAAGGAGCAAAGTCGCGAGGACTACGATGCCTTTATTTCAGAAAAAGTCGAGCCGATTCTCCAGCAGTGGACGACGCGAATTCTTGAAGAAGATCTGCTAGAGCCGCAAGTGGTTTATGGTTACTTCCCTTGTGTTGCAGTCGGGAATAGCCTACAGATTTTTGACCCAAGCGATCGCGATCGTCCCGTGGCCCGTTTTGATTTTCCCCGTCAACGCAGTTTGCGGCGACTGTGCATTTCGGACTTCTTTGCACCGGAAGAGTCAGGTATTCGTGATGTCTTCCCGATGCAAGCAGTGACAGTTGGGCACAAGGCAACGGAGTTCGCAGCGAAGTTATTTGCCGGCGATCAATACAGTGACTATCTCTACTTCCATGGTTTGGCTGTGCAACTAGCTGAAGCCTTGGCGGAGTGGACCCATGCTCGTATTCGGCGCGAACTGGGTTATGGTTCGCTGGAGCCAGATAACCTGCGCGATATTTTGGCACAACGTTACCAAGGAAGTCGCTATAGTTTTGGCTATCCGGCTTGCCCAAATGTGGCAGATTCTCGGATTCAACTCGATCTTTTGGGTGCCGATCGCATTGGTATGAGCATGGATGAGAGTGAGCAACTCTATCCAGAACAATCGACCACAGCGATTATTGCCTATCACCCTGTTGCTAAATACTTCAGCGCCTAACTTGAGAGCTTAGTTACAGTCTGAGCAGCGATCAAAAAAGGGGAAATTATTTCCCCTTTTTCTATGATCCCTCAAATGTGTTTGAGAGCGTTTAAGCTACTTGGGGCAGCACAAGATTAATGAGCTCAGACGCTAGGAAAGAAAGTCCAACACCTACCAAAATGAGCCCTGTTGTTTTCAAGGGCGACGTCGTTATTGCTGTTTCAGAGGACTGATTGATCAAAGCGCGACCCACAGACCAAGCAGCAACTGCAATGACAAGCTGAGTCAGACTGAAGCCAATCAAATAGGAAAACAAGGGAGCCATACCGGCACCAATAATGGCCTCACCATAGGCATAACCATGGAAAATACCCGCGATCGCTGCCAAACCTACGATCGCCCAAGTGGGAAGCATAGATTTGCGAGCTAGTAACCAGCCAAACAGTAGAACTGAAGCGGAGATCAAGAGTTCTACGCCGGGTAGATTAAGACTGGCAAGATGAAGCATAGTACCCAATAAAGCAGCAACAATAAAGGCAGCAATGCTTAACACCCCTTGGCGGGTCACTGACGCGAGCAAACCAACTGCAATCACAAAGGCAAAATGATCGATACCAATAACGGGGTGGGCTAAGCCAGCCAGCAATCCTTCAAAAACAGTTGTGGGTGTTTCGCCACCAATCGCATGATGAGCAAATGCGGGCGATGCTGACAGAACTAAAAGGATGGGCACACTCAAAAGGCTGAATCTTTGGAGCGATCGCTGAATAGAATACAATGGTTGCCCAGATTGAATTTGCATGTGCCTGTACCTCGCAGACAGTATTTTAGGAGCTGTACGGCGGGCATTCTGACTCAGAGATGGATACTCTCATTACAGTTGCGGGACAGTGGCAGACTTACACTGCACTTTCCCCATTGCTTCTAGTGGCTGATCCCCACTAGAACCGTCAGCCTAAAAATTATACACCCTTCAATGTTCAGTTTTAGATAGAAATAACGATAAGTTTTGTGCTGATATTAATCATTGATTACTCAGTCTGGTCAGTCACTTTCAATCTTTTGATGATTTGAATGTTGTGATTATTTTGCTGAATTTTGCTTAAAAAGGGGTTGGACTTTCAAGCTCAATCCAACCGAGTTGGCTGGGGTGTTGGAAGCGGATTGATCGCGCATGTAGGTAGAGGCGGTCGCTACTATGACCGTACAGATCATCGCCCACAATCGGTTTTCCTAATCCCTCAGGGTGAGCCATATGCAGCCGCAATTGATGGGTACGCCCCGTAATCGGCTGCAGTTCGATGCGACAGCGATCACCCATTTGACCGATACAGCGATAGTGGGTAAGGGCGGCGCGCCCGCAATCGCGATCGACGAGTTGGTAGGGGCGTCGGCTCCAGTCGGGTCGCAGGGGTAGGTCGATCATGCCCTCGTTGCGATTGGGGCGCCCTTCCAAGAGTGCTTCGTAGACTTTGTGAACCTGCCGCCGTCGAAATTGCTCAAACAGAGCGGCTTGCGTGGGACGATTGCGAGCAACCAAGAGAACACCGGAAGTCGCTTGATCAAGCCGATGCACAACGCAGTAGGTCGGCAAATCAGGAAACTGTTGCCGTAGCAGTTGAATCGCACTGGCTTGTTGAAGTCCTCGCGTGCCAGGAACTGACAGCAGGCCAGCCGGTTTGACAATCGCCAGGAGATCGGCATCTTCATAGAGAATCGGCAGCTCCGTGGGTTCCTCTGAAGCTGGCGGGAGGCCTGCGAGTAAATGCCCCAGAATCGGCTGACAGCGATCGCGACAAGGGCCATAAAACTGTCCTGCTTGGCGATCGCCGAGGGGTGGCCCCCACCAAAACTCTGCGATCGAGAGGGGCGTGAGGCCAGCGACACCTGCCCAGTGCAAAAGTTTTGGCAGACAACAATCACCGGTGCCCGTTGGCAGACGCCCCAAACTGGCGATCGCCTGTTCCACCCCGTCAAAACTGCGTAGGGTAGCGCTTTGATGCATCGCCGTTTGCAGGGCTCGCGAGATAGCGCGACGACGACGGCGAAGGCGCTGCCACTCTGCATCCAGTGCAGCAACTTCTTCCTGTAAGTCTGCTAAGGCTTGGCGACGGGCTTGCTTGAGGCGCGATCGCGCAAACCCATCATCGGCACCCGCCTGTTCGAGTTCCCAAAGGCGTTGGTCGAGAGCCTCACCACTGAGCTGGGCGATCGCTTGGTCACGCGCTTGCTGGCGCTGGAGGCGGTGTTGCTGCTGTTCCACTTTGAGCTGATCCAGTCGGTCTTGCCACACTTGCTCAGCCTTCTGGAGTGCTGCACGGCTGGGATGCTGCTGATTCTCCTGCAGAGTCCTGCGAATATCCTGCAGCTCCAGTAGGGTCAATTCCTCTTGTAACCTGGTGCGTTCACGCCCAGGAATCGGGGGTACCCAACCTGGCCATTCGGCCTTGCCCTGAAGCGAGCCAGAAAAAGCCTGTAAGACAAAGCGATCGCCCTGATGATTTTCAGCAATCAGCAGGCCAAACATCTTGCCTTCAAATGGCACGAGCCGTTGCGCTTCAATCTGCTGCATCAGTTGCTGGGCCAACTGTTCTGCCAGCGTAGTTCGAGGCAGTCGCAGCCAACGCCGACTCCGAGGACAGGCCGCTTCATACCAGTAGTGAGCTGGCCCCAAATCAGTGGAGGCTGCAGTTTCTAGCCAAGCAACCAGGGGCGTCATCGGGATTGCAGTCATATTTTTAGCTTACGGTGACAGCCTGCCCTGTTTGTGCTCCTGTCACCAAGAGAATGCCGTTTGGCGGAGTTGCATAACTAAATCAGCCCTTAGATTGAATCCAGAAATTGAAAGGATTGTGCTTGCAGATAAAAATTGAATTGTAATAGCTACCTCGATCCCTGCATCATCACCGATAATCTTCAGATATTCATTTCTGATATCACCTGCCCCATGCCAATACCCTTGCTGAGTCAGCTGCTTGCGATCGCCTCAGATCAAGCAACCGTTTGGAATTTACAGGTGGTGTTGCGTGATGCTTTAGCCACGATTCATGATCTCGGTTCGCTCGGTGCGATCGCTTTTATTGGACTCTACATAGTAGCCACAGTTGCTTTCTTCCCTGGTATTCTCCTCACGCTTGGTGCAGGTGTCCTGTTTGGCGTTGTCTGGGGATCACTTTATGTTTTTATCGGTGCAACTCTAGGAGCGATCGTTGCTTTTTTAGTGGGGCGCTATCTTACTCGTCGTTGGGTCTATCGGCAGCTTACGAGTCATCCAAAGTTTCAGGCAATCGATCGAGCGATGGGAAAATCTGGCCTCAAAATTGTTTTGCTTACACGACTTTCACCTCTCTTCCCATTTAACTTTTTGAATTATGCTTATGGCGTGACTAGTGTTACTTTGAAAGACTATGCTATAGCATCAATTGGCATGCTTCCGGGAACAGTTTTATATGTCTATATGGGTTCTCTCGCAGGTGACTTGGCTAGTCTAAGTGTGGGTGACTTGTCGAAACCCAAAGTCGCAGATTGGGCTTTTCATGGCCTAGGATTTTTTGCCACTGTTGCGGTTACTCTCTACGTTACGCGAATTGCTCGACAAGCATTGCAAACAGTGGTGAGTTCTGCAGGAGAGTGATGATGTCAGGTCCTCAATCGGTTACGGATCTCATCAGTCCCTCAGATGCGCAAAATCAATTCCTGATTGACCAAGTCAGTCCTCAGAATTGGACGAATCCGATCCCTCCAAAATCCTACGATCTGGTAGTGATTGGTGCTGGACCTGCGGGGCTAGTCGTAGCAGCAGGGGCGGCAGGGTTAGGGATAGGACTCAAGATTGCGTTGATTGAAAAGCACTTGATGGGTGGTGATTGCCTCAACTTTGGTTGTGTACCCTCCAAGACTTTCATTCGTGCCGCTCGGGTAATTGGAGAACTACGAAAATCGAAAAAGCTAGGGATTCAGATTCCTGAAGATGCGATCGCAATTGACTTTGCTGCTGTAATGGAGCGAGTCCGGCAAGTCAGAGCAGCAATGAGTATTCATGACTCAGCCGAGCGCTTCAAAGATCTTGGCGTTGATGTCTTCTTCGGTCAGGCTCAGTTTAGCGATTGCCAAACAGTTCAAGTTGGTGATTCAGCTCTGAGCTTTCGTAAAGCGGTAATTGCCACAGGGGCACACGCAAAGCACCCAGCGATTAGTGGGCTGCAGTCTGTTGGCTTCTTGACTAACGAAACAGTCTTTTCCTTGACTGATTGTCCTCGGCGTTTAGCAGTGATCGGTGGTGGG
Source organism: Synechococcus elongatus PCC 11801 (assembly GCF_003846445.2). Taxonomy (NCBI): domain Bacteria; kingdom Bacillati; phylum Cyanobacteriota; class Cyanophyceae; order Synechococcales; family Synechococcaceae; genus Synechococcus; species Synechococcus elongatus. The sequence continues at coordinate 41,958 of NZ_CP030139.2, forward strand.
CCAATCGGTTGTGAATTAGCGCAAGCTTTTCAGCGTTTGGGCAGTCAGGTAACACTCTTCCATCGAGGACCACAACTCTTAAAAAAAGAAGATCCGGAAGTTGCTGTGGTTATTCAGCAGCAATTGACTACAGAAGAGGTTCGACTGATTCTTGCTGCTCAGATTGATCGCGCTGAAAAAGATGGACAAGAGAAAATAATCTACTACCGTCAAGATGGTCAAGACTCATTCATTCAAGTTGATGAAATTTTAGTAGGAACAGGGCGATCGCCCAATGTTCAAGGTCTCAATCTTGAAGCGGCAGGTGTTGATTATGAAGTGAATCATGGTGTCTTTGTCAATGACTATCTGCAAACGAGTAATCCTAAGATTTATGCAGCGGGAGATATCTGTTTAGATTGGAAGTTTACCCATGCTGCTGATGCTGCAGCTCGAATTGTTCTGAAGAATGCGCTCTTTTCACCCTTGGGCCTAGGGCGATCAAAAGTGAGTAACTTAATTGTTCCGCGAGTAACTTTTACGGATCCAGAAGTGGCTCATGTTGGTCTTTCGGTGCGTTCTGCCCAGCAACAGGGCATCGCGATCGCAACAATTACGATCCCATTCAGCCAAGTCGATCGCGCGATCGTGGATGGAGAGACTGAAGGATTCATCAAAATCCATCACCAACCTAATTCAGACAGGATTCTTGGCGCAACGATTGTCGCTCCCCATGCCGGTGAAATTATTTCTGAGATCTCGACTGCGATCGCTCATGGCTTAGGTCTGAGTGCTTTGAGTGGCGTGATTCATCCCTATCCAACTCAAGCAGAAAGTATCAAAAAAGCAGCAGACACTTACCGACGAACCCTCCTCACGCCAATGACCAAACGACTACTTCACTTTCTACAATGGTTTTCCTAAGTCACTCTAAGTACATAGTTGTCGGTCAATTAAGAATTGGCGAAGGCGATTGCTCATCTCTAAATCCATTTCTTAACTTCTCAAGTGATTCGATTAAGAAGTTTCTGGATCAATGCCGCTATAAGCAAAGGCTGGTAGACCATCGCGCCTTGTTCGGTGATTGCTAAAATTCAGGCGACTTCCTAAAAGTGCTTATGTATGTATTGATTGGTGGTGCTGGTTTAATCGGACAGCAGCTAGCTCGGCAACTGCTGGATCAAGGGCATACTGTTGCGGTGATTGATGACAATCCGCAGGTCTGCCGGATGGTACGCGATCGCCTGGGAGCGATGGCTTTTGAGGGGAGCGCTGTCAGTACGGATGTGTTGGTGGAGGCTGGGATCTGTCGAGCCGATGCGGTTGCGGCGGTTCTCCGTCAAGATGCCCTAAATTTGGCGCTCGTGACTTTGGCTCGTCACTACGGTGTGTCGCGAATTATCAGCCGGATCAGTCAACGGGACTTTATTGAGCCGATGCGCCTTGCGGGTGCCCATCACATCATCAGCACGGTTGATCTGGTGGTATCGACGATGGTCAATGCGATCAAATGCCCGCAGGTTGAGTCGATGCTGCATTTTGAACAGGGGCAAATTGAAGTCTTTAAACTGACGCTGGATCGTCAATCGCCAGTGATTGGCCGCAGTGTGGCTGCGATCGCCCAAGATATCGACTTTCCGAGTTCTTCTTTGATCATTGGCTACCAGCCCCATCCCCAAGCTGATCTGGTGATTCCCAGTGGCAACACCGTGCTGGAAGCGGATGCGACTGTTTTGCTCGCGACTAAGCCTGGATTGGTGCAAGCGCTGGTGAATTTTTTGATGCCCAGTCTGTTCAGTCCACTTCAGCCTGCAGGAGTGCTGCATCAATAACCTGTAGGCGATCGCTGATCGATTCGTCCGTCAGGATGCCCTTGCGCACGGATTCCAGCAGCGCATTCTTCTCGACTAAGAGCAGTCGGCGCTGCAACATTGAGGATGGGGGTGCAGCACTGCTGCGGAGATCGGTCGACCGCCGGTTGTAGAGTCCGCGCAGCGATTGCTCCGCTCCGGCGATCGCCAGTTGATAGCGAGCTCGCAGTTCCTCGTGGATGGCCTTGGGCAAGACACCAGCATCGTAAAGACTGGAGAGTTCAGCCTGCACCGCCTTGCCAGCGATCAGTTGGGCTTGGAGTTGTTCAGCTTCCTGCGATCGCGTGGAACGGGTTGCCACTTTCAGTCGTTTTACCAGCCAAGGCAAACTCAGCCCTTGTCCCACTAAAGACAGCAACACGACCCCAAAGACAAGATTGACCAGCTCGCTGCGACCGCTGAGGGTTGCGGGCAAGCTAAGGGCTAAGACCATCGAGAGTGAGCCTTTGATATTGCCCAAGAACAGCACATGTTGCCAGCGCACAGGAACGGGGCGATCGAAGCGATTGACCAGCGCCATCAAAGGGTAGACCGTGACTAGGCGGGCGAGCTGGTAGGCCACGATCGCTAGCAGCACTGCTGGCAGGGTTTGCAGGAGCGATTTCGGGTCAACCTCCACCCCGATAAACAAAAAAATGAAGGTGTTGACGCAGAAGGCTGCGTATTCCCAGAAGTTCAGGAGTGTGAGTCGACTCGAGGGTGACTGGGCGCGATCGAGTGCTAAGGCACCCACCGTCAAGCCTGCAACGACCACCGCCACAACACCGGAAACATCAAGCGCTTCGCCTAGTTGAAAGGTGCCAAAAGCCACCGCCACAGTCAGGAGAACGCCACTGAGCGAGTCATCGGCCAAAGCCCGAAACAGTCCTGAGGCGAGGTAGCCCGTGGCTAACCCCAGCAGTCCGCCTCCCAAAATCACGACAAAAAAGGACTGAACAGCACCAAGAACCGTGACTTGTTCACCTGCTTGCAGCTCCACAACCAAACCAAAAATGACCAGCGCAACCCCGTCATTGAAGAGGCTTTCACCCTCAACGATGGTTGCTAGCCGTGAGGGAACTGTGACCTCTCGGAAAACCGCAATCACCGAAACTGTGTCGGTAATCGCCAAAATGCTGCCCACGAGCAGCGCCGCAATCCAGTTCAGCCCTAAGCCAAATTTGAGGATAGTGGCCGTCACCGCCGTGGCAATGAGAATGCCGGGTCCAGCCAATACGCTAATGGGGGGCCAAGAACTCCTGAGACGGCTGATATCTGTATTGATCGCGGCTTGAAAGACCAGAATTGGCAGAAACAAATTCAGGATGAGACCAGAGTCGATGCCCAGTTTTTGGGGTAGGACATCGGTGATCGCCAGCCCCGCTAGAACCAAGCCCGTGACATAGGGAATGCGACAGCGCCGGGAGATCAGGGCAACAATTGTGGCCCCAAGCAAACAGATCGTCAGCGTGGTTGCCAAGTTTGCACTCGGCTCTGAAATGGCACTGCTGGAATTGGGTGGCAGGTTGGCCAGTAAGAGAGTCAGCACAGTTGGAGCAGGTGGCAATCGCCCTCTAGTGTGCGGCAAAACTGGATGAAGGCTAGGGCTCGCGATCGCATTCAATGCCGGACTGCGGTCGCCACCAAAGCGCCTTGCTAGGATCAAAGACTGTCCTCTTTCGTGACGGTTCAGGACAGCAGTCCTCCATGGTTTCCTTCCCGTCATGAATCAGTACTTTGCCACCGTTGGTCGTGGTCTCGAGGCGATCGCAGCGCAAGAGTTGGAGCAGCTCGGCGCGGCAGCGGTCGAACCCCAGTTCTGTGGTGTTGCTTTCCAAGGCGATCGCGCCCTGCTCTACAAGGTCAATTTGTGGGCGCGGATTCCGTTTCGGATTCTTTGGGAGATCGATCAATTTCCCTGCTGGGATGCCACCGATCTCTACGAAGGCATTCGCGACATTGATTGGTCTTACTTTTTGACGCCCGATCGCAGTTTTGCAGTCAGTGCCACCGGCAAAACCGATCGCCTCAACCACAGCCACTTCACCGCCCTGCAGGTCAAAAACGCGATCGTCGATCAGCAGTGGGATCAGTTCGGTGAGCGATCGCCCATCGACACGGAACGACCGGATCTGCTGGTGCGGGTTCACCTTGCCCAAGAACGTTGCAGTCTCAGCTTGGATAGCTCGGGTAGCAGCTTGCACCGGCGCGGCTATCGTCCGGCGGTTGGTTTGGCCCCCCTGAAAGAGTCGCTGGCCGCTGCTCTCTTACAAATCTCGGGCTGGGATCCGTCTCAGATGCTCTATGACCCGCTCTGTGGCTCTGGCACGCTGCCCTTAGAAGCGGGGTTGATGGCGCTGCAAGTGGCCCCGGGTCTGTTTCGCGATCGCTTTGGCTTTGAAAGCTGGTGCGATTTCGATGCGCAGTTGTTCGATGACTTACGTCAGCAAGCTCAAGCCAGTCGTCGCAAGGCTCTACCGGCTCCCATTTGGGGCAGCGATCGCGAGCTGGAAGTGGTGGATCAGGCGATCGCCAATGCTGAAAATTCCGGATTGGCTGAGCAGGTTTACTTTTCCCAACTCGATCTCTCGGAAGTTGTTGCTCCTGCTGATAGTGGCGTGGTGATTTGTAACCCGCCCTACGGCGAACGCTTAGGGAGCGATAGCGATCTGGGAGCGTTCTACAAACAGTTGGGCGATGTACTCAAGCAACAGTTCAAGGGCTGGACGGCCTTTGTCCTCAGTGGCAACAAAGAGCTAGCACGGGCGATCGGGCTGAAATCGGCTCAGCGAACGCCTGTTTATAATGGGGGATTGCTTTGCCAATTGATGAAGTACGAGCTGTATTAACCGCTCGGATGCTCCGGCTCATCGTTGGCGATCGCACTTTCATTTTTGTTAGCTGAACGCTCCTATGCTGCGCCTCTCCGAAATCAAATTGCCGCTCGATCATCCCCCTGAGGCGATCGTCACTGCAATTCTGCAAAAACTGAAAATTCAGGCGGGTGATTTGATTCGCTATGAGATTTTCAAGCGCAGCTATGATGCCCGTAAAAAAGATGCGATCGTTTGGGTTTATATCTTCGATCTTGAAGTCAAGAATGAGGCTCAGCTCCTCCAGCGCTTCCAAAAAGATCCTCACGTCAATCCCACGCCCAATATGTCCTATCGGGTAGTTGCTCAAGCACCGGAAGGGTTGATGGAGCGACCCGTGGTGATTGGTGCAGGTCCCTGCGGCATGTTTGCTGCCTTGACCTTGGCTCAGATGGGCTTCCGACCCATTTTGTTTGAGCGGGGTAAAACCGTCCGCGATCGCACTACCGATACCTTTGCCTTTTGGAAAAAACGGGGCGAGTTTAACCCGGAATCCAATGCCCAATTTGGCGAGGGCGGTGCTGGGACTTTCTCAGATGGCAAGCTCTACAGCCAAGTTCGTGACCCGCAGCACTATGGCCGTAAGGTCTTAACAGAACTGGTCAACTCCGGAGCTAATCCCGAAATCCTCTACGTTAATAAACCCCACATTGGCACCTTCAAACTTGTGGGCGTGGTTCAGCAAATGCGGGCTCGTATCGAAGCACTGGGTGGTGAAATTCACTTTCAAAGTCGAGTTGAATCAATCCACATTGAAGACCGGCAAGTGAAAGGGGTGCGGCTAACGAATGGCGACTATATCCCAGCCCGCCATGTTGTCTTAGCGATCGGTCATAGCGCTCGAGACACCTTCCAGATGCTGTTTGATCAGGGTGTTTACATCGAGGCTAAACCCTTCTCAATTGGCTTTCGAATTGAACATCCGCAACCGCTCATCGATCGCGCTCGTTTCGGACCTTTTGCAGGCCATAAATCCCTAGGTGCTGCCGACTATAAATTGGTGCACCATTGCCAAAATGGGCGAACGGTTTATAGCTTCTGCATGTGTCCGGGTGGACTGGTCGTTGCAGCGACTTCCGAGCCGGGGCGGGTAGTCACCAACGGTATGAGCCAGTACTCCCGTAACGAACGTAATGCCAACAGTGGCATCGTTGTCGGCATCACACCAGAGGATTATCCTGGCCATCCCCTCGCGGGCATTGATCTACAGCGTCGCCTCGAAGCCAAAGCCTTTGAACTCGGCGGTGGCACCTACGAAGCCCCAGGTCAGCTCGTCGGGGATTTTCTAGCCGGTCGTCCTTCCCAGCAATTAGGAAGCGTGCGCCCCTCCTATGCACCTGGGGTGCATCTCACCGATCTCAGCCAGAGTCTGCCTGACTATGCGATCGCAGCCATTCGTGAAGCCCTACCCGCCTTCAATCGACAGATCCAAGGCTTTGCCCTACCCGATGCCATGTTGACGGGGGTGGAAACGCGCACCTCGTCTCCCGTGCGGATTAAGCGCGGTGAGGATTTCCAAAGCATCAATACCACTGGCCTCTTTCCCGCTGGCGAGGGTGCAGGCTATGCCGGTGGTATTCTCTCAGCCGGCATTGATGGGATTAAAGTCGCTGAAGCAGTAGCGCTTAACATGTTGCGATCGCAACCTCAGCCGGCCTGACGCTGGCCTCAATTTGGGAGAAGTCCGGCGACATCATAAACTGGTGAACGGTCTTGCAAGGAGCGAACAGTCAGCCGTGCGTCGGATCATCATTGCCGGGAACTGGAAAATGTACAAAACCCAGGCCGAAGCCCTGGAGTTCTTGCAAGCGTTTCTACCGCAGCTCAGCGAGACACCCGAAGCTCGCAAGGTTGTCCTCTGCGCACCGTTCACGACGCTGCCAAGCCTCAGTAAAACGCTCCATGGCAGTCGCGTGCGCGTCGGGGCTCAAAATGTCCACTGGGCTAAGGAAGGGGCCTTCACAGGAGAAATTTCTGGGGCGATGCTGACCGAGATTGGCGTTCGCTATGTGGTGATTGGCCACAGTGAACGACGCCAGTACTTTGGTGAAACGGATGAAACTGTGAACCAACGCTTGCTGGCGGCACAGTCCTATGGTCTGCTCGCCATTCTTTGTGTGGGTGAATCGAAGCAACAGCGTGATGCAGGCGAAACAGAAGCCGTAATTAGCCGCCAGCTCGAACAGGGTTTGGTTGGTGTTGATCAATCGAACTTGGTCATTGCTTATGAACCGATCTGGGCGATCGGCACGGGAGATACCTGTGCTGCTGAGGAAGCGAATCGCGTCATTGGTTTGATCCGTAGCCAACTCAAGGATGCCGATGTGCCGATTCAGTACGGTGGTTCCGTCAAACCCGAAAACATCGACGAAATCATGGCACAGCCTGAAATTGATGGAGCGCTTGTGGGTGGAGCTAGTCTAGATGCTGAGAGCTTTGCTCGGATTGTTAACTATCAGGCCTAACGGTAGAGCAGTCTGTCATCTCAGTCAGTCGATGTCGATGCCGGTGTCAGCAAAAAATTGACGAGCTCAAAGTCGCTGTCTGTTAGAACCAGTGTGACAGAGCTGTTTGTTCGTCAAAAACGAGTCGATGGCGCTAGTCATCGACTCTGATTAATTCGTACCTGACCATCATGAACAGAACAGTTCAACTGCTTTGGCTCAAGGTAATTACTGGGATTGATTACACAGCGCCGTGTCTAGGACTGCAGCCAAGTCTGTAAGCGATCGGGTAACGGCGATCGCTTGCGAGTTTGGCTGGTTAAGCAGCGGTGAACCGTCTGTGCCTGCGCAACAGCTTGCCCCTCGCAACTAACCTGATAGTCAATTTGAAAGCGATCGCTGCTCAAGGCTGTGGCCTGCAGATCAATCGTCAGGCGATCGCCGCAGTGAACTGGTCGACGGTAGTCGATCCCCGCATGCACAATCGGCAGGATCAACGTCCCGCGATCGCTGAAGAAGGATCGAACGTCAAACCCGAGATCTGCGATCGCGGCTTCGTAGGCTTCATGACAGATTGACAGAAGTTGCGCAAAGTAGACAACTCCTGCCGCATCCGTATCTGCAAAGCGAACTACTCGTTGAAACTGATAGTCAGCCATGACTCCAGCCTTTTCAGCTCGTTCCAGTCTCGCCGCTTGGGCCGCATCCCTGTCCTTCAGCCCCTACCACTTAAAAAGCTATCTACTTCGCAGCTGACTCTGATCAGATAGCTGGAAATTGATAGCTTCTCAAGCTGATGTATGGCTAGCGGTCGACGGAACCCATGATCACGTCGATGCTGCCCAGAATCGCCATGATGTCGGCGACCTTCACCCCTTGCAGCAGCTGGGGCAGAATCTGCAGGTTATTGAAGTCAGGAGCACGGATTTTGAAGCGCCAGGGGCAGATATCGTCCGCACCTTGGATGAAGACGCCTAGTTCCCCTTTGCCACTTTCCAGACGGACATAGTGTTCACCCGCCGGAATCTTGAAGGTGGGAGCTACTTTCTTGCTGATGTACTGGTAGTCGGGGCCGTACCACTCCGACTTTTTACCTTCCGCTATCCGCCGCGCTTCGAGATTTTCGTAGGGGCCGCCCGGAATGCTAGCGCAGGCCTGACGAATGATCTTCAGCGATTCGCGCATCTCTTGGACGCGAACGCGATAGCGGGCAAAGCAATCACCTTCCTCCGCCGTGATTACGTCCCAATCAAAGTCGTCGTAGCACTCGTAATGATCGACGCGGCGCAGATCCCACTTAACGCCAGACCCCCGCAGCATCGGCCCTGAGAGGCTCCAGTTGAGGGCTTCTTCACGGGTGATCAAGCCAATCCCTTCGACACGGCGCCGGAAGATCGGGTTATCGGTAATCAGCCGTTCGTACTCATCGACCTTGGCTTCGAAGTAGTCGCAGAAGTCGATACACTTCTCGAGCCAGCCGTAGGGCAGATCGGCTGCAACACCGCCAATGCGGAAATAGTTGTTATTGATCAGGCGTTGCCCTGTCGCCGCTTCCCAAAGATCGTAGATTAGCTCCCGCTCGCGGAAGATGTAGAAGAAGGGTGTTTGAGCGCCCACATCTGCCAAGAAAGGGCCAAGCCAGAGCAGGTGGTTCGCAATCCGGTTCAACTCCAGCATGATCACCCGGATGTAGCTGGCCCGCTTAGGCACCGGGATATTGGCAAGCTTCTCAGGAGCGTTGACGGTGATCGCTTCGTTGAACATGCCCGCCGCGTAATCCCAGCGGCTGACGTAGGGCACGAACATTACATTGGAGCGATTCTCGGCAATTTTCTCCATGCCGCGATGAAGATAGCCGATCACGGGTTCACAGTCGATGACGTTTTCGCCGTCGAGGGTGACAATCAAGCGCAAAACCCCGTGCATTGACGGGTGATGCGGGCCCATGTTGAGCACCATTGGCTCGGTGCGGGTCTCCAGCAAAGCCATGCGGCGATCGCTCCTAATCATCACTTCTGTAAATTTTGACATCTCTCTCGGCCAATCCAAGTTCTGTGGCCGAATTCCTAGATTGAGATCGCGGGAGACAGAGCATTGAGCGCTGTCATTTTGGCGCGATCGCACGGCGACTGTATCTGTGTTCAGGCTGGGAGGTCAAGGAAGACTGCGATCGTCAACAGACTGAACTAGGGGTGAACCTAAGCAACTTCACTCCTGACCCAGATAGAAATAGCAGTTGAAGAGTCCCGGCCTCGCTCTGCCAACGAATCCAAGGGATCAAAAGCAGAATCATGTTTTCAGCCTTCGTTTGACAGGCGAAAAGAATCTCAAATGCCGCCTTAGCACTGGAGGCATTCAATCAGTAAATGCTGCTGAACGAAGAAACAAAAAGCCCCCTGACATCAGGAGGCTACCGACACTTAAACCTTAAGAGGGATCAGACAACCCTTAAGCTACCCACTTGCGTGCGGCAAGTTCCGCCAAGTCCACAACCCGTTGGCTGTAGCCCCACTCGTTGTCGTACCAAGCAATCACTTTGACCATGTCGCCATCGAGCACGAGGGTCAAGCTGGCATCCACGATCGAAGATTCGTCCGTGCCGCGAAAGTCGGAAGACACCAAGGGTAGATCAGAGTATTTGATGATGCCCTTCATCGTGGTTTGTGCAGCTTTTTGCAAGACTTCATTGACCTGCTCGGTGATTGTCCGCTTCTCCACTTGAACCACGAGGTCAACCACGGAGACGTTCGGGGTGGGGACACGCAGCGCAATGCCGTTCAGTTTGCCTTTCAGTTCAGGAATGACCAAGGCAACGGCTTTGGCAGCGCCCGTTGTGGTCGGGACGATGTTGACTGCAGCAGCCCGTGCCCGACGCAGATCGCGGTGGCTGGCATCCAAGATGCGTTGGTCCAACGTGTAGCTGTGGGTGGTGGTCATCGTGCCTTTGATGATCCCAAAGTTCTCGTGCAGAACTTTGGCAACTGGCGCCAAGCAGTTGGTGGTGCAGCTGGCGTTGCTGATGACGGCGTAGTCTTCGTGGCGATATTCAGAGTCGTTGACACCGATCACATAGGTGCCGACGTCTTCGCCTTTGCCAGGAGCGGTGATCAGGACTTTCTTAGCGCCGGCTTGGATGTGCTTAGATGCGCCTTCAGCCGTGACAAATACGCCTGTCGATTCGATGACGAGGTCGATGTCCCATTCTTTCCAAGGCAGATTGAGGGGGTTGCGATCGCAGACGATTTTCAGCGTCTTGCCGTTGATGGTGATGGAGTTCTCGTCGTAGCTGATGTCAGCGTTGAAGCGGCCGAGAACTGAGTCATATTCCAGCAGGTGAGCAGCCGTCCGTGCATCCGAGGTGTTGTTAATGGCCACAACCTCTAGATCGGTGTTCTGCCGTCCAAACCAGCAACGCAGAAAATTCCGGCCAATGCGGCCAAAGCCATTGATCGCGACTCGAATCGTCACTGCCCTATACCCTCGTACGTGCGTTCAGGTGTAAATACCTATTAAGCTTTCTGATCATACTGCATTAAGACTCGCTCTTTCTGCTGAATCGCAGGACAAGATGCTAAGCTAAGCCGCTGCTTTGTATGCAGTGTCGAGGGTGAGTAGTCACTGGGCTAAATAGTCCTCGATTGACTTGGGGATCACGGTAAAAGCTAGACAGCAATGACAGCTTGTTTGTCAGAGCTTGCTATGATATCGCCGGATTTGAGTCCCTTAGTGTGGACGTGAGGGTTGACGGATGACGATCGCGGTAGACCTAGAGGGGCGCCCTTTTCACTTCATTGGCATTGGCGGCATTGGTATGTCAGCTCTTGCTCAAGTGGTGACTGAACGGCAGTTGCCAGTCTCGGGTTCCGATATCCGCCGCAGCCACATTACCGATCGCCTTGCGGATCTGGGGGCCCAGATTTTCGATCGCCAAGATGCTGCCAATCTGGCATTTTTTCAGGAAGCGGTCTCTGCTGGTCAATCCCCACAAGTCATTTGCTCTACCGCGATCCACGCTCATAACGAGGAATACCAGGCGGCTATTGATCTAGGTTGTCCGGTCTTTCATCGCTCCGATTTGCTGGCGGCACTGCTGCGGGTTTATGAAGGTATTGCAGTTGCTGGAACCCACGGTAAAACGACAACGAGTGGGCTGATTGCCTATCTGCTCTACCAAGCAGGTCTGGATCCAACCGTCGTGATTGGCGGCGAGGTCAATGCCCTAGGCGGTAACGCCCGCCTAGGACAAGGCCGTCACCTCGTGGCAGAAGCGGATGAGTCCGATGGCTCGCTGGTCAAACTGCAAGCAGCGATTGGCATCATCACCAACATTGAGCTGGATCACCCCGATCACTACTGCGACTTGGAAGCAGTGATCGCAACCTTCGAGACGTTTTCCAACAACTGCACCCAATTGGTCGCGAACTGGGACTGTCCCACGGTGCGCGATCGCATTCCGGGCACGATCAGCTACAGCCTTGATCCGACGCGGGGTGCAGATTACACCGTCGATCAAATCAGTTTCCGCGGTAGTGGGACCCAAGCTCGGGTCTGGGAGCGCGGTGAAATTCTCGGGCTCATTCACTTACCTCTCCTCGAAGCCCATAACCTCAGCAATGCGCTGGCGGCGATCGCTGCTTGCCGTCATTTAGGGATGGACTTTGCCAGCATTCGTGAAGGGTTGGCTGGTTTTGAAGGGGCTCGGCGTCGCTTTGAATTTCGGGGCTCTGCCCAAGGGATTCAATTCGTCGATGACTACGCGCACCATCCCAGTGAATTAGCAGCCACTTTGGCGGCAGCCCGGCTACAAATTGATTCGGGCTGCAGCCGTTTACCGGAAGTACCGAAGCGTTTGGTCGCGATTTTTCAACCCCATCGCTACAGTCGTACCCAAGCTTTCTTGGCCGAATTTGCCCAGAGTTTTGGCCCGGCTGATCTGGTCTTGATCAGTGATATCTATGCTGCGGGTGAACGCAATCCGGGACAGCTGAGTGGGCAGACCTTGGCTGATGCGATCGCCCAGCATCAAGACAACGTCCACTATGCTCCTGATTTGGAGGCGATTGAATCAGCTCTCCATCAGCTCTTGCAACCGGGTGATCTAGCGCTCTTCCTGGGCGCCGGTAATCTCAATCAAGTGATTCCCCGATTGTTGGCGTACTACGCCTGCGATCGCTCCGCAGCCTAGAATTTCAGGGCTGATGGAAGTTGTGATGTCACTCGAAGGACTGCGATCGGCTGTCTCACTGGCGCCACTGACGACGTTTCGGGTGGGTGGCACGGCGGAATTTTATTTGGAGCCGCAGTCTTCGGAAGCGATCGCTGCGGCTTGGCAGTGGGCTCAGTCTGAAAGTCTGCCGATCACGTTTTTAGGTGCCGGTTCTAACCTGTTGATCAGCGATCGCGGCTTGGATGGCTTGGTGATCAATTTGCGGCAACTCCAAGGTGCCCGATTTGATCCAGCAGCAGGTTTGATCCAAGTCGCTGCTGGTGAACCGATCCCACGACTCGCTTGGGCAGCTGCTCGGCAGGGTTGGCGTGGTTTGGAATGGGCGGTGGGCATTCCGGGCACGATCGGCGGAGCTGCAGTCATGAATGCTGGAGCTCAAGGCGGTTGCATGGCTGATAGTTTGCAATCGGTTCAAGTGATTACGCCGCGCGGTCTAGAAACCTGGTCACAGGCTGACTTGCAATATGATTACCGCCACTCAATCCTGCAATCGGGTCAGGCTTGTGTTGTCTCAGTGAACTTGCAGCTCCAGCCTGGATTTGAGCGATCGCAGGTCTTAGCGGATACCAGTGCCAATTTCCGACAGCGCAAACGTACCCAACCGTATCATCTGCCGAATTGTGGCAGCGTCTTTCGTAACCCCGAGCCGCAAAAAGCCGGGCAACTGATTGAAGCATGCAACTTAAAGGGCTATCAAATTGGTGATGCCCAGGTGTCTGAAATGCATGCCAATTTCATTTTGAACTGTGGCTCTGCCCGCGCCCAAGACATTCTTGATGTGATTCAGCACGTCCAAGGAACTGTACGCGATCGCTTTGGCGTCAGCCTTCATCCAGAAGTAAAAATGCTAGGCGAGTTTCAGTAGCGAAGTTTGGGCGTATTACGTCTGAGGAATTGTGGCAATTAGCGGACAGATCTCTGATTCTGCCAAGGTCTGAGGCTGAGGTGTTTGTTGCCAGCGATCGCGGTAGGACTCTAGCTGCGCTTTGAAGGTTTGAATCTGCTGGAGTTTCTCTTCTAAAGCTTCAATTTTTTGATTGAGTAGAGTCTGCACTAATCCGCAAGGGGGTGTGCCTTCGGCATAGACCGTCAGAATTTGTCGGATTTCCTCCAGTGAAAATCCTAAAGTCTGTGCCTGCCGGATGAATTGCAGGTGCTGAATCGTTTGGTGAGTGTAGTAGCGATAGCCATTTTCCCCCCGCGTACTGGGTTGAATCAGTTGCAGGGTTTCGTAATAGCGAATCGTGCCGACGGCGACCCCAACTTGTTTGGCGATTTCACCAATTTTGAGTAGTGCAGCGGTCAATGCGGGTAGTCCTTGAGCAACAGCACAAGTGATCGCGATCGCCTAAGCGAAAATTGCGCCAAAGAACTCAACGGCTTCTTTGAGCGAATCAATGAAGCGATCGATCTCTTCGGTCGTGTTGTAGAAATAGCAACTCGCACGCGCGGTTGATTGAATCTTTAATTCTTGATGCAAGGGTTGGGTGCAGTGATGGCCTGCCCGAATCGCAATCCCTGACTGATCAAGGATGGTTGAGAGATCGTGGGGATGCACGTCGCCAGCCGTAAAAGCAGCGAGGGCAGCGCGATGCGGATCCTGTTCCGGGGTTGGCCCGTAAACTTGTATTTCCGGAATTTCGGTCAGCCGCTGGAACAGATGTTGCGTCAGTTGCTGTTCGTAAGCGTGGATGCGGTCCATGCCGATCGCAGTGAGATAGTCGATCGCAGCACCGAGGGCGATCGCTTCTCCAATCGCGGGGGTTCCTGCCTCAAATTTGTGGGGCAAATCTGCATAAGTTGCGTGATCGAGGAAGACATCCGCGATCATTTCGCCGCCACCTAGGAAAGGCGGCATTTGACGCAATAGGTCGAGCTTGCCGTAGAGGAAACCAATGCCGGTTGGGGCACACATTTTGTGACCAGAACCGACGAGCCAATCACAATCGATCGCCTGCACATCGATCGCCTGATGGGGCAGACTTTGGCAGGCATCAATCAGTACTCGCGCACCCTTGGCATGGGCGAGCTGACAGATTTCCGTGACGGGATTGCAGCAGCCCAGTGTGTTGGACACGTGGACAACTGACACCAGTTTGGTGCGACCGCTGAGGAGGCTGCGGAACTGCTCGAGGTCGAACTGTCCTGTCTCAGTCACGCCGACGAATTTCAGCACCGCTCCCGTTTTGGCCGCTACAAATTGCCAAGGGATGAGGTTGCTGTGGTGCTCCATGGCCGAGAGGATGATCTCGTCACCGGCTTGGAGAAAATTCATGCCGAAGCTGTAGGCGACGAGGTTGATCGCTTCGCTGGCATTACGGGTGTAGACGATCTCCTGTTCGCTGCGAGCATTGACAAACCGCGCCACCTTTTGCCGCGCTGCTTCGTAGGCATCAGTTGCCTTGCCGCTGAGGGTGTGAACGCCGCGATGGACGTTGCTGTTGTAGCCCTCGTAGTAATCGACGAGGGACTGGATCACCGCTCTCGGCTTTTGCGAGGTTGCCGCGTTGTCGAGATAGACCAATGGGTTGCCGTTGACCTGCTGATGCAGGATCGGGAAGTCGGCACGAACCTCAGTCGCAAGATTGGTCAGGGCGATCGCAGTCATGGTTCAGCTCTAGGAGGCAGGAGAGGATTCCGGACGTTCGGCACGGCAGCTGACGCAGCGGCTAAGAGCCTCACGCAACTGTGCAGACGGTAGTTTTTGCAGGATTTCGCCAGCGAAAGCTTCAATCAGCAAATGGGTGGCGGCTGCCTGATCCAAGCCACGGCTTTGCAGATAGAAGATCTCGTCTTCGCTGAGCTGGCTGACGGTAGCGCCGTGGCTGCACTTGACGTCATCGGCAACGATTTCCAGTTGTGGCTTGGCGTCAATCCGTGCCCGCGGAGAGAGCAGAAGATTCCGGCTCAATTGCGCCGCATCGGTCTGCTGGGCAATTTGCGGCACCACCACGCGACCGCTGAACACTGCCCGACCACGATCGCTGGCAATGCACTTGTGCAGTTGCTGGCTGCGGCCATGGGGCTGGTTGAAGAAAATGCCGCTGTGAGTATCGACGAGGCGATCGCCATCGGCCAGACTCAAACCATCCAGAATCGTTTCGGCCTGCGAACCATTCTGAGCCGCCAGGTAATTGTGGCGCGACAGTTGAGCGCCGGTGCTGATCGCGATGCCGTGGTAGCGACTATCCCGTTCTTGCTGCACCGTCGTTGTACCGATGTGAACAGCACGATCGCCGTCCCGTTGAACGCGGCTGTGTTGCAGCTGAGCATTGGCACCCAGCTGAATTTCCGTGACGGCATTGACGAAGTAATCCGCCGTGCAGTCGTTGCCGAGTGGCGCAAAATCTTCGATCACCGTCAGGGCACTATTCGCGCCCAGTTCAATCAAGGCCCGGGGCTGACTAAACGCTGTATCGCTGGTGCTGCTGCTAATCCAGAGCAGATGCAGGGGTTGCGCGATCGCAGCTCCGGCAGCCACCCGAATCACAGCTGCTTGACTAAAGCCCGCCGTATTCAGCGTGGCAAACAGGTCGTCGGCCAGTAAGTTTTGGGCGATCGCAGCATCAAAGCCAACCGTCAGACTCAGTCCTTCTGGCCATTCCGTACTGGAAAGCGCCGGCTGAAATTGACCATCAACAAAGACGGCTCGCAGCGGCACGTCCGCCAGCAAAAGCGGTTCGACGAAATCTGCCTCTGCTGTCGCCGGTGCTGCCAAAAAAGATCGCTTCAGCAGCAAGGAAAGATCGGTGAACCGCCAGTCTTCAACTTTCGTCGAAGGGATTGCCAAATCAGCAAGGCGATCGCGAGCTTGGGCTTGCAACGACTCAGCCCCGGCTGCGGACTGCCCTAAATTCAGCAGTTGCTGGAGAACGGTTTGCCGTTGCTCGACGGCGGAAACCGGCGCAGCATCGGAGTTGACTTGCTCCAGAGGAGAAACCACAGAAAGCGTCATTAGACTACCGCTCCTGCCAAAGCTTGGTCGACCCATTCGTAGCCGGTTTCTTCCAGCTCCAGCGCCAATTCGGGGCCACCGGTGCGAATGATCCGGCCTTCCGCCATCACATGCACAAAGTCGGGTTTGATGTAGTCGAGCAGGCGCTGATAGTGCGTGATCAAAATTGTGGCGTTGTCAGCATTGGCTAACTGATTGACGCCGTCGGAAACGATCTTGAGTGCGTCAATATCTAGGCCAGAATCAGTTTCGTCTAGGATTGCGAGACTCGGTTCTAGCAGCGCCATCTGCAGGATTTCGTTACGCTTTTTCTCGCCGCCCGAGAAGCCTTCGTTGACGCCACGGCCGAGAAAATCGGGATTCATTTTGACCACATCCAAGCGGGTTTCCACCAGCTCTTGGAAGTCAAAGGCATCCAATTCTTCTTGGCCTGCAGCCTTGCGACGGGCATTGACTGCGACGCGTAAGAAATCGAGGTTGCTGACGCCAGGAATTTCTAGCGGATATTGGAAGGCCAAAAAGACCCCAGCGCGCGATCGCTCTTCCGGTTCGAGTGCCAGCAGATCCTGCCCTTTGTAGGTGACGCTGCCACCGGTGACGCGGTAGGCCGGATGCCCTGCTAAGACTTTGGACAGGGTGCTTTTGCCAGAGCCATTGCGGCCCATAATTGCGTGGATTTCACCGGCGCGTACTTCGAGATTGACGCCCTTGAGAATGGCAGCGTCTTCAACCTCAGCTGTCAGATCCTGAATCGACAGGATCACATCACTGTTTTCGATAATCACGAGTCGTTCCTGCGGACAAAACGATGGGTCAATGGTGAAGAAATGGGGTTAGCCGACTGAGCCTTCCAGTTTGAGGCTGAGTAGGCGATCGGCTTCGACGGCAAATTCCATCGGCAGCTGATTGAAGACGTCCTTACAGAAGCCGCTGATCAACATCGACACTGCGTCTTCGAGGGAGATGCCCCGTTGCTGGAAGTAGAAGAGCTGATCTTCGCCAATTTTGCTGGTCGAGGCTTCGTGCTCAACTTGAGCATTGGCGTTTTGGACTTGGATGTAGGGGAAGGTGTTCGCAGCAGCGCGATCGCCAATCAACATCGAGTCACATTGGCTGTAGTTGCGTGCCCCTGTCGCCTGTGGCCCTACTTTGACCAAGCCGCGATAGCTATTCTGCGATCGTCCAGCAGAGATGCCCTTGCTGACGATCGTGCTGCGGGTGTTTTTGCCGATGTGCACCATCTTGGTGCCAGTGTCGGCCTGCTGGCAGTTGTTGGTCAGCGCCACGGAGTAGAACTCACCAACGCTGTTGTCGCCAACCAGCACGCAACTGGGGTATTTCCAGGTGATTGCTGAGCCGGTTTCCACCTGCGTCCAAGAAATCTTGGAATTGCGACCCTTGCAGAGACCGCGCTTGGTCACGAAGTTGTAGATGCCGCCCTTGCCGTTTTCATCGCCGGCGTACCAGTTTTGAACGGTCGAGTATTTAATCTCGGCATCATCCAAGGCCACCAGTTCCACCACCGCCGCATGCAGCTGGTTGGTGTCGAACATCGGTGCGGTGCAGCCTTCCAAATAGCTGACGTGGCTGCCTTCCTCGGCAACGATCAGCGTCCGCTCAAACTGACCGGTGTCGCCGCTGTTGATTCGGAAGTAAGTTGACAGTTCCATCGGGCAGCGGACGCCCTTGGGAATGAAGACAAAGGAGCCGTCACTAAAGACTGCAGAGTTGAGCGCTGCGAAGTAGTTGTCGCCAATCGGCACCACACTGCCGAGGTACTGCTTCACCAGTTCGGGATATTCCCGTACGGCTTCTGAAATGGAGCAGAAAATTACGCCTTCTTCAGCGAGCTTTTCGCGGAAGGTGGTGGCGATTGAAACGCTGTCAAACACCGCGTCAACAGCCACATTCGCTAGCCGCTTCTGTTCGCTGAGGGGAATCCCCAGCTTCTCAAACGTCTCTAACAGCGTCGGATCGACTTCATCCAAGCTCTGCTTCTTCTCAGCTTTTTGCTTGGGTGCTGCGTAGTAGACGATGTTTTGGTAGTCGATCGCGGGATAGCCCACCGCTGCCCAATCCGGCTCCTCCATCGTCAGCCAGCGACGATAGGCCTTGAGCCGAAATTCCAGCATCCACTCTGGCTCTTCTTTCTTGGCCGAAATCAGACGCACAACGTCCTCACTGAGGCCCTTGGCAATCTTTTCGGTCTCAATGTCGGTGACGAAGCCGTATTTGTAAGGCTGGTTAACCAGCGCTTGCACCGTGGCGCTCATGAATGGCGGTTCTCTCTCAGGGCAGCGGCAGACAGGCGATCGCGTTAAGCAGGGTGAGTCAGACTGCGAATTTGTTCCAGACTGATCTCTTGATTCGGCCCAGCGAATTCGTTTTCCGGCGTCAGGAACAGCATGCAGTGGCATTCCTTGCGTTCGCGCATGGGCACGCATGGGCAATTCCAAAACGCCGCTTCCACTTCGGCTTGCTTGTCTTCGTAGTGACGACAAGGGCAGAGAGCAGCCCCCAGATCTTCCTTGTGCTTAGCCAAGCCTTCCAGCACCACGGCTGTCACCCCGGGGTCGACACAAAAATAGGTGCCGCTCCGTTTGGCGTAGGTTTCAGCAAACTTCCGCATGGTCTCCAAGCTTTTGTCGGAGGCTGAAGCGGGGCTGGTCGTCTGGGTCATGGGAAGAAGAGGGGAATGACGAAGTCGGTATAATCTGGGTTGAACAACACAGACGTTGCTTAACTACCTTAGGTTATTTGAACAACATCAATGTTGTCAAAGTCTTGGGTTCAAGTGCGTCCGCTGCGATCGCTGCCAAGTCCATCCAGATTCCCTCTTGCATTGTAGAAAGCGAATGCCCCCCGCTCACAGCCCTACAACGAAAGAAGCGATTCTCAGTCTTTTGCTAGAGCAAGGGCAAGCAACGTCTGCGGCGATCGCGGAAGCCCTCGCAATTAGTCTCCAAGCGGTGCGGCGGCATCTCAAGGATTTAGCCACAGAAGGTCTGATTGAACAGGAAGCGGTTGTGGCTGGCATGGGACGGCCGCAATATCATTTCCGGCTGAGCCGCCAAGGGCGATCGCAGTTTCCCAGTAGCCACGATCGCTTTGCGGTGGATTTGCTGGACAGTCTCTCCGAAATGTTGCCGCCCCAAGAGTTTGAAGCAGTTTTGGCTCACCAATGGCGTCGCAAGGCCGAGGTCTATCGGCAACAGTTGGGGCAGGGCAGTCTGGCCGATCGTTTGCAACAGTTGGCTGCCTTACGGCAGGCCGAAGGCTTCATGGCCGAAGTCCATCCGGCACCCGATCGCAGCCCGCCCGCTTTTGTGATCACGGAATATAACTGTGCGATCGCCAGTGTCGCCGAGTCCTTCCCCCGCGTCTGTGACCACGAGCTGGCCTTGTTTGCCGAAACCCTGCCCGACTGCCATGTGGAGCGCACTCACTGGCTGATCGATGGTGAACATCGCTGTGGCTACTTGATTCAACCTCAACCATGACTGCTGATCCCTTTGCCAACTTGCTCAGCCTTGAGGAAGTGTCTGCGATTGAAGCGACCTTACTCCCTGCCCGCGATCGCTTTTCCCTGCGGCTGGCGGCTTATTCCCTGCGCCTCCTGCAAGCATTAGCTGCTGATCAGCAATTAGCGATCGCCGCGATCGAAGCGCCGCAACTACAGGCTTGGTTGCAACAGTCTCCCCAACTTGCTGAGGCCCTGAAGCAACAAGGTTTGACGGTCGATCAATCGTTTCTCAATTTTTGGACAAGGCTGTTGCTTTCGGCCAAGCAGCCGCTCAGTCAAGCGGCGACTGCTGCATCGATTTCACTAGAGCAACTCGATTTAACAACGGTGATCGACTGGTATCGCCAGCAATTCCAGCCTGATGCTGGGCTGCCAACGGCATGACGGCGGTTTTGCAGGTCGATTGGCTGGCCTATCAGACCCTAATTGAGCAAGTCGCGATCGCGATTCAGCAATCAGATTGGCGGCCGCAACAGGTTCTTGCGATCGCGCGGGGCGGTCTTTATTTAGGCGATGCCCTCTCGCGCATCTTGCAAGTGCCGCTGGCAGTGATGGCGGTGCAATCCTACGGTGGTGAAGCAGGTCGCGATCGCGGTGCCGTTCAGATTGGTGCCAACATCGCCATGACCAGCGATCGCCTACTCAGTCCGCTACTGCTGGTCGATGACCTCGTGGATTCCGGCGAAACCCTGCAGCAAACCAGGGTCTGGCTGCAACAAACCCAAAAGGTTATGGAGCTGCGCACAGCTGTCCTTTGGCAGAAACCCAGTAGCCAGTTTCAGCCGGATTTTGTGGCACAAGTCCTGACTGATAATCCTTGGATTGAACAGCCCTTTGAAACCTATGATCGCTGGGGTCGTCGGCCAGGACACCCCTAAAATGACCTATCGGTCTACTGGCAAGTTCAAGCAACTCAACCTCCTCCAACGAAAAATCTCCTCCCTCGCAATGAGAGAGGAGATGCAGTGCAGCAAGTGCTCCTGCTGATCAATCAAGTGCTTCAGTGAGGACTTAATCGATCACAGGGGCGGAGACCATGGAGACTGCCGTCGTTTCTTCACCCGTTGGCATCTGCGAGTAGAGACTTCCTTGCTGAGTCAAGGCAACGGTAGGTAGATTCGCCTGCACTTGAGCGGCTAAAGCAGTGGTCGTGGCGTCATAGACCTGAGTGGTCAGCTTCGGATAGAAACCGATCGCCAAGGTGGGAATGAGCAAGCAGAAGGTGATGAACAGCTCACGGGGCTTAGCATCTGCCAGCACTTGGCCCAGTTGCAGGTTGTAGTTGCCGTAAAAGATCCGGCGCAGCATCGAAAGCAGATACATGGGCGTCAGGATCAAGCCCACGGCGGCCAGCAGGATAGTTACGGTGCGGAAGCCACTGCTGTAGACACTGTCGGTGAAGCCGAGGAAAACCGTGAGTTCACTGACAAAACCACTCATACCCGGCAGCGCCAAGGAAGCCATCGCCGTCGCCGTGAACAGTGCAAAGGTGACGGGCATTTGCTTGGCAAGACCGCTGATTTGCGGAATTTGCAGCGTGTGGGTGCGTTCATAGGCAACGCCTGCCAAGAAGAACAGTGCTGCTGCAATCAAGCCGTGGGAGAGCATCTGCAACAGGGCGCCATTCAGACCCAAGCTGTTGTAGGCCGCAATTCCCAGCAGGACAAAGCCCATGTGCGAGATCGAAGAGTAGGCGATCTTGCGCTTGAGGTTGTCTTGGGCAAAGGCGTTGAACGCACCGTAAATGATGTTGACGATGCCCAGAACGGCAAGAACAGGCGCAAAGTGGATGTGCGCTTCCGGCAGCAGTTGTACGTTGAAGCGAATCAGCGCATAGCCCCCCATCTTCAAGAGGATGCCAGCCAGCAGCATTGATCCGGGTGCATTGGCTTCGCCGTGAGCGTCCGGCAGCCAAGTATGGAGCGGGAAGACTGAGAGTTTGACGCCAAAAGCGATCAAGAAGCCAGCGTAGGCTAGCAGTTCCAGCCAGAAACTATAGTTCTTGAGGCCGAGTTCAGTCAGGTCAAAGCTAAAGCTATCACCGCTGAAGGCCAGAGCCAGACCCGCCACCAAGATGAACAGTGAGGCAAGGGCGGTGTAAAGGATGAATTTAGTGGCGGCGTACTGCCGTTTGGGGCCACCCCAAATCGAGATCAGCAGGTAGACCGGCACCAGCTCCAATTCCCAGACGAGGAAGAAGAGCATCATGTCTTGGGCTGTGAAAACGGCAATCTGAGCGCCGTAAAGCAGCAGCAGCAGGAAATGGAAGAGCTTGGGCTTGACGTTGATGTTCCACGAGGCCAGGATAGCCAGCGTCGTGACCAATCCGGTCAGGAGCACCAAGGGCATCGACAGGCCATCGACAGCCAGGGACCAGTTGAGGCCGATTTGCGGAACCCAGCTAATCTTTTCGACCATTTGCAGCCCAGCTTCGCTGCGATCGAAATGCTGCCAGAAGGCGTAGACCATCAACGCAAAATCCGCCAGCCCCACCAATAGGGAGTACCAGCGGACTGTCCGGCCATCCTTATCAGGGATTAACGGAATGGGGAGTGCTGCCACGATTGGCAACAGGATGATGCTCGTAAGCCAGGGAAATTGTTCGCTTGTCATCGGGTCTCCAGGTGCAAGCCTGGTCGATAAGCAGATTTGCTTAGTGGCTCGGCATCCAGTATATACCCGAGCTGAGTAGAAATACTCAAGTCAGCGATCGCCACTCTTTCTTGATTGTAAAGTTTTATGACACGATCGTGACTTTAATTTTCGGCTTCCGATTCGACAAGCGTCCCAGTCTGGGCGATCGCCAGAATTTCAGCTCGGACAGACAGTCCAGTTGCTTGCCAGGTTGTCTGCATGGCTTGTCGCACTGCTTCAGCGTGATCTGGGCTGGCGATCGCCAATAGGGTCGGGCCGGCACCGCTGATCACTAGGCCAAAAGCGCCAGCCTTCAAAGCAGCAGCTTCCACCACTTCATAGCCGGGAATCAGCACCTGACGATAGGGCTGATGGAGGCGATCCTGGAGAGCGGCTGCTAGCCATTCACCATTGCCACTGGCTAGCGATCGCACCACGAGACCGACATGAGCAGCGTTGAAGATCGCATCACTGCGGCTGTATTGCGTGGGGAGAACCTGACGCGCTGCTTCCGTTGAGAGTTCGAAGTCCGGGATGGCAACGACCGGAATCAAGTCAGAGTGCCAGTCGAGATCGGCGATCGCCCACTGATTTTGGCGATCGCGAGCGGCTAAGCGACAACCGCCCAGCAGCGCCGGCACCACATTGTCAGGATGACCTTCCAGTTCCGTCGCCAGATCGCAAAGTTGAGCGTTGGTCCACGGGTTGCCTGCCAGCGCATTCGCACCGACAAGACCGGCCACGATCGCGGTCGCAGAACTCCCTAAGCCTCGTGCCAGCGGCACCGCCAGCTCAATCTCCAACCGGAGGGCAGGGACAGGCTGCCCCTGCTTTTCAAAGAAGGCAGCAAAGGCTTGATAAACCAGATTGTCGCGATCGCCACTAATCTTCTCGGCATCGAGGCCGCGAGCCGTAATCTCCAGCTCACCTGAAGGTGCCACCGAAAACCAAAACTGGTTGTAGAGCGTTAGGGCTGCCCCAAGGCAGTCAAAACCCGGCCCGAGGTTGGCCGTCGTAGCGGGAACAGCGACACGAACGCGCATGAGATATGGAAAAAGCCTTTCCCAGAATACTGGGCTGAGGGGACGCCTCTCAGCGCCCTTGAAGCAGGAGCAAAACCGTAATTACCGCCAACCACAACAGGAAAGCGATGCGGGTCAGACGCAAGGCTTGCTGAATCACCGTGGTGTCCAGCGATCGCACCGGATCCCCCAATAGTGGCTTCGAGACAATTTGGCCTTGGTAGTGGTTGTCGCCACCGACTTGCACACCGAGGGCCGCTGCATAGGCTGCTTCACTCCAACCCGCATTAGGACTGGGATCCGCTGGTGCATCGCGGCAACAGATTTGCCAGACTTGCTGAGGTCGACCGCTGAGGATCGCGATCGTCAGCACCACGCAGCGGCAGGGTAGCCAAGTCCAGACATCTTCGCTGCGAGCTGGGAACCAACCAAGATGGGTATAGGGCGGACGGCGATAACCCACCATTGAGTCCAGAGTGCTGGCGGCTTTGTAGGCGATCGCTAAAGGGACAGGGCCAAGTCCTAGCACTGCACTCAGTCCGGCATAGAACAGCGGTGCCAATACGCCATCCGTCGCGTTTTCAGTCACAGTTTCCAGCACCGCTCGCTGAATCTCGGTCGCCGAGAGCTGATCGGTATCGCGACCTACATAGCGACTCAGGGCGATTCTGGCTGCTGGCAAATCATTAGCCACTAAAGGCTTCAGAACTTCTGCCGCCGCCTCGCGCAGACTCCGACCGGCGAAACAACTCGCCAGCAGAATCACCTGTAATCCTGCCGAGAGGAGTGGCGACCAACGAGCAATCGCGTCAAAGACTGCCCAACTGGCGATCGCGCTACCAGCCACTAGAACAATCGTCAGGACCACGCCTGAGATCCGCTGAGCGATCGGAGATTTCAGCCAGCGAAACGTCCAGTCGCGCCAGCGAGCAATCACCCAACCCAAGGATTGCACCGGATGCGGCCAGCCCCAGGGATCGCCCACGCCATAGTCCAGCAGAGCCGCCAGCCCCAAGACCGCGATCGCCGTCAGTGACGCAGACATCATGATTGCCCTTGGAGTGCTGTTTGAGCCTCAAACCCAAATGCCTGCTCCCGCAAGTCAACTAATCGCAATGTCTGACTCTTACCCATGAAGTCCCACCGATCATCCTGTTGCGGGGGGGGCTGGGGGAGTCGAGTCCCCCAGTGCGTGGGTGTGGGGGTGCGCAATCACCCCCACGGACAAAGGTTTTGATTGATAGACCAGAATCATCACAACTCAACCATCCACACCCACTTGCACCCTGCCCCATGCATCACGTCTCGATCCGAACAGCCAATATCCATCGCGCGATCGCCTTCTACGAACTTCTAGGATTTCAGGTTTGCGAGCGCTTCACTGCCGGCTACACCTTGGCTTGCTGGATGGAAGGTTTGGGCGGCCGCATCGAACTCCTGCAAGTCCCCCAACCCCAACCTGCCGCTGATGCCTTCCACGACGAGCACTACACCGGCTACTACCATCTCTCCTTTGACCTGACTGAGCAGACGCCAAATCTTAGTCAGTGGCTGGATGGGTTTCAGGCCAGACTACAGGCTCAGGGCGAAGACCTAGCCCCAGTGTTGCTGACTCCGCGCCAGCAACAGATTGGAAGCACTATCTACGAAGTGATGTTTTTGGCCGATCGCGATGGTCTGCCGCTGGAATTTCTGCGCCTGCAGGCCCGCCTCGCCTCATCTGACTGAAATCCTTGCGGCGATCGCTTGCGGAGCAAGGCACTTATGCTAAATTAGAAAACGTGCCTCAATCAGGCATGGGTCGCTAGCTCAGCGGTAGAGCACTCGGCTTTTAACCGATTGGTCCTGGGTTCGAATCCCAGGCGACCCATTTTTTCAGTAGTCACCATTAGCTCTTGTGTAGGCTGTTAGTAATTGCAGTCCTGAACTAGGGATCTGCGATGACAGGGCAGTCGTTTGAGGAGCGATCGCGGCTTGATCCCGCTTAGCATTGCTCGCGACCGTCTGCAGGGCTGCCCTTAGCCTAAGATTGTTTGAACAGAGAGTTGCGGCCTGGTCGAACAGGTCGTCAGCATTCAGGAACCCAAGTCGGAGGACCTTCTATGGCGCTCGTACCCTTGCGGCTCATGCTTGATCATGCAGCTGAGAACGAATACGGCATTCCTGCTTTCAACGTCAACAACCTGGAGCAGGTTCAGTCGATTCTGCAAGCGGCAGACGAAACTGATAGCCCTGTCATTCTGCAAGCGTCTCGGGGTGCCCGTAGCTACGCTGGCGAAAACTTCTTGCGCCACCTGATTCTGGCGGCTGTGGAAACCTACCCCCACATCCCCATCGCCATGCACCAAGACCATGGCAACAGCCCGGCCACTTGCTACTCCGCCATCAAAAACGGCTTCACCAGCGTGATGATGGACGGCTCTTTGGAAGCCGACGCTAAAACCCCTGCAAGCTACGAGTACAACGTCGAAGTGACCCGCCAAGTGGTGGATGTGGCTCACTCGATCGGCGTCAGCGTCGAAGGCGAACTGGGTTGCTTGGGCTCCTTGGAAACCGGCAAAGGCGAAGCAGAAGACGGCCACGGCTTTGAAGGCACTCTCGATCATTCGCAACTGCTGACCGACCCCGACCAAGCGGTTGACTTCGTCGAAAAAACGCAAGTTGACGCCCTGGCCGTTGCGATCGGTACCAGCCACGGTGCTTACAAATTCACCCGCAAACCGACGGGCGAAATCTTGGCAATCAGCCGCATCGAAGAAATCCACCGTCGTCTGCCCAACACCCACTTGGTGATGCACGGTTCTTCGTCGGTGCCCCAAGAGTTGCTGGAACTGATCAACGAGTACGGCGGTCAAATTCCGGAAACCTACGGCGTTCCCGTCGAAGAGATCCAAAAAGCGATCAAACTCGGCGTCCGCAAAATCAACATCGACACCGACAACCGCTTGGCCTTCACGGCTGCGGTTCGTGAAGCAGCGGCCAAAGACCCCAGCAACTTTGACCCCCGCCACTTCAACAAACCGGCGATCAAGTACATGAAACAAGTGTGCGTCGATCGCTACGTGGCCTTCAACACCGCTGGCCAAGCTAGCAAGATCAAGCAAGAAGGTTTGGATGAGTTCGCAGCAAAATACGCCAAAGGCGAACTGCGCGCTCAAACCAAAGTGTTTGCCTAAACCCTAAGGAGGCGATCGCGCCTCATTTGACCTCTCTGGAGTGCAGCGGAATTCCCATCTGGGGGTTCCGCTTTTTTGTGGGTCGCGGCAAGCTCAGTCCTCTCCGGAGCCTCTAGCACTTGCCTGCGCAATTCTCGAGCGAACTCATGACTACTCTGGAAGAAACCCTCATGGTTGGCGCGATCGCGCCTATAAAAGACCCTCCTCCACTCACTGCGAAGAAGGGTCTCGTTATTGAATTGCGACAGATGACTTACGCCGGTTGGAGTTCTGGCAGTTCAGCGCGCTGAAGCAGGGCTTGCAGTTCTTCGCCTTCAATCACTTCCACATCGAGGATGCGCTGGGCAATTTCCTCGAGGAGGTCACGATTACGTTGCAGAATGGCCAGTGCTTGCTCATGGCCCTCGTCTACGAGTTGCTTCACCTCGGCATCGATTGCCTTGGCGGTTTCATCACTGACCCGACGACGAGGATTCATCCCCTCCCCTCCGAGAAAATTGTTACCGCCTCCTTTATCGAAGGCCAGCGGTCCTAGGACTTGGCTCATGCCATAGGTCGTGACCATTTGCTCAGCCACATCCGTAGCCCGCTGCAGGTCATTTGATGCCCCGGTGGTGATGCTGCCGAAGATAATCTCTTCCGCCGATCGCCCACCGAGAAGGGTGGCAATCTGGCCTTTCAATTCCTCCGCACTGAGCAAGAAGCGATCTTCCGTCGGTAGTTGCAGGGTATAGCCCAGGGCCGCCATGCCGCGAGGCACGATCGAAATCTTGGCGACTTTGCTGCCTCCAGGCATCAAAGCGCCGACAATCGCATGCCCGACTTCGTGATAGGCAACGATCCGTTTTTCGTTCTCGTTGAGTACACGGCTCTTCTTCTCAAGGCCGGCGACTACCCGCTCGATTGCTTCGTTGAGGTCGGCTTGCGCCACTTGGGTGCGACCATTACGCGCGGCGAGGAGTGCCGCTTCGTTGATCAGGTTGGCTAGATCAGCACCTGCAAACCCAGACGTGCGTACTGCGATCGCTTGCAGATCGACCTCAGGATCGAGCTTGACCTTGCGGCCATAGATGTCGAGGATGGCCTTCCGCCCAGCCAAGTCAGGACGATCAACCAGGACTTGGCGATCGAAACGACCCGGTCGCAACAGGGCTGGATCGAGGGTTTCCGGTCGGTTGGTGGCCGCTAGGACAATGACGGTGGCTCCATCCGCTGAGAAGCCATCCATCTCGGTCAGCAACTGGTTGAGGGTCTGCTCGCGTTCGTCATTGCCCCCCATAAAGTTGCCGCTGGCACGGGACTTGCCGATTGCATCCAATTCGTCGATGAAGACGATACAGGGAGCCTTTTGTTTGGCTTGTTCAAACAGGTCGCGGACCCGAGCAGCGCCCGCCCCAACGAACAGTTCAACAAATTCAGAGCCCGAAATGGAGAAGAACGGCACTCGCGCTTCGCCAGCGACGGCCTTGGCCAGCAGGGTTTTACCCGTCCCTGGCGGCCCCACGAGCAGCACCCCTTTGGGGATGCGGGCGCCAATGTTGAGGTAGCGTTCGGGGGTTTTCAGGAAATCAACAATTTCCTGTAGCTCTGCCTTGGCTTCTTCAACCCCTGCAACATCACCGAAGGTGGTACGGGTATCATCACCCTCGACGTAGACCTTGGCGCGACTCTTGGTAAAGGAAAGCGCTCCCTGTGGGCCGTTGCGGGCTTGACGAGCAGCAAAAAATTGCAAGACCCCGATAAAGATCAGGGGTGGAATAATCCAGCCCAGCAAGGTTGTGAAGAAGTTCCCTTTCTGGGGCGGGGCGGCGGCAAACTCAACCCCTTTTTGTTCCAGTCGTTGCGGGAGTTCTAAGTCAAAGATCGGCGTTGTGCTCAGGACATCGCCAGCCTTACCCTCAACATCATCCTTGAGTTGATAGCGAATCTGTTCCTGGGTGATGTAGGCACGGGCTACCAAACCATCATTCACCTGATCGATGAACAAGCTGTAGGGCACCCGAGACACCTGTGGACTGCCCACACCGGGGATCAATCCAATCAGCAGAAAGAATAGACCCACGCCAAACAAAACCAGGCTGATAATGCGATTGCGGCTGGGCCGCGTGGGATTCTCCTTGATGGCCATGAACGCTCTCACATGGAGGGGCTTTGGAATCACGGTAGCCTAACGGCGATCGCGAGTCATTCGGTTATCGACACTCCACCGCGATCGCCCCAGATTGGGACGCTGCTGACTAAGTCTTGAGTCATTCTTAAAAACTGGTATCCGCTTTGCCGACGGGTACGATTTGCGAAACCGATGGCCTTGCCTCAATTGAAGGTGGTTTTTCAGGCTTTCTCTAGCACGCTAGAAATCCTGGGGAGGTGATGAGAGCGGGAGTCGGCTTGCTACGATGAGAGTCTTATTAAGAATTGTGATTTTTGCTGCATTGCCTTGTCCTTTTTCCGCGCCGTTCCGGTACTGCCCATGTTGACCTCCTGGCTTCCGAAACTCTGTGCTGCGATCGCGGCGCTATTGCTATTCATCCCTGCTGCGCCAGCTCACGCCTTCAATAACCCGGAGCTGTTACCTGATAGCCCCACGCCCATCATCGATCTGGCTCGCGTTCTCACCGATACCCAAGAGCAACGCCTCGCGCGGGAACTCAACCAGTTTGAGGAGGAAACTGGCTGGAAGCTGCGGGTGCTGACGCAGTTCGATCGCACGCCGGGCCTCGCCGTGCGGGATTTTTGGAACCTAGATGAGCGCAGTGTCCTGCTGGTCGCAGATCAACGGGGCGGGAATTTACTCAACTTCAATGTCGGCGAAGCCTTCTACGCCTTTATGCCCCGTACCTTTTGGGTGGAGTTACAAACCCGCTACGGCAACCAGTTCTATGTGCGCGACCATGGCGAAGACCGAGCGATCTTCGACTCTCTACATTCCATCGAAGGGTGTCTCCGCCAAGGCGGGTGCAGTGTGGTGCCAGGACTCCCTCAAGAGCAATGGATCCTCACACTCGTCACCTCTGTTCTGGGCGGCTTGGTCTGTGGTTTTACAGCTCACCCCCGTAAGCCGGGCCAAGTCATTGCTTGGCAATGGGTTCTGATCTTTTCGCCGCTTTGGGGCATTCTGTTCATTGCCTTCGGCATTGGGCCGGTGATCACGCGGACTTCCGACTGGCTACCGCTATTCCGCAACGTCGCTGGTTTCTTGGTCGGGGCTTTAGGGGCTTATCTGATTTATCAATTCCGAGGTGCGAATTCCTCAACGCCAGCCCAGTAGGCGATCGCAACTCATTCGTAGCTTCGTGGCTGAGTGCACTGGACATTGCCCCTGACTGGAGTCAATCACTGCAGAATCATCACTCAGCCCTGTGACTAGCAGGAGCCATCGAAATCGAATCAGTAAAACCCCTTCTAGGTCAAAGCTCAGAAGGGGTTTTTTGTTGAGTTGCAATCGACGTCGATTGTTAAATCAATTCCTTGACTGCACCCACAAGCTGAGAGACAACATCGCGGGCACTGCCAAAGAGCATGACGGTGCGATCGCCGTAGAAGAGTGGATTGTCGATGCCAGCATAGCCATTGGCCATACTGCGCTTGATCACAATCGTTTGACGGGCGCGATCGACATCCAAAATCGGCATGCCATAAATCGGGCTGCTGTTATCGAGGCGAGCGGCAGGATTGACGACATCATTGGCGCCGATCACCAGGGCAACATCCGTGTGTTCAAACTCGGAATTAATCGACTCCAAGTCGTAGAGCTGAGCGTAGGGGACATTGGCCTCTGCCAGCAGGACATTCATATGTCCCGGCATCCGACCAGCGACGGGGTGAATTGCATACTTCACTTCCACACCAAGACGGTGCAGTTGTTCAGCTAACTCTCGGACAGTGTGCTGTGCTTGGGCCACTGCCATGCCATAACCCGGCACAATCACGACTGAACGGGCGTAGCCCAGCAGCATCGCTCCTTCTTCAGAATCAATCTGCCGGGCATTGCGATCGCCTGCGGTTGCTGCCTCTCCCGAGCCAGTGCTAGCGGTGGCTACTAGCCCCGAGAAGAGAACGTTAGTTAGCGATCGGTTCATCGCTTTGCACATAATCACCGTCAGGATCAAGCCCGAAGCGCCGACGAGGGCACCCGCGATGATCAGGAGATTGTTGTTGACGGCAAAACCAGCTGCACTGGCTGCCAGACCCGACAACGAGTTGAGCAGCGCAATGACCACGGGCATATCGCCACCACCCACAGGGGCCACGAAAAACAGCCCCAGCAGGATTGTGGCGATCGCGAGTGCGCTAAGAACCGCGAAGGCAGTAGGTGCCTGGGGGGCAACGAGGAACAGCACAGCACCACTCACAAAGCCCAGCAGGAGCAGCACACTCCACAGCCGATGCTGAGGCAAAGTCAGGGGCTGACCGCTGATTAAACCTTGCAACTTGGCGAAGGCGACGAGGCTGCCGCTTAAGGTGACGCCGCCAATCAGCAGCCCCAGGATCAGGGCAATCAGAGTTGGGAGTTGGTGCACTGTTGTCATCGGCACCTGCGCTAGGCGCAAGTATTCTGCGATCGCCACTAAGGCGGAGGCAGCTCCACCCAAGCCATTGAGCAAGGCCACCATCTGCGGCATGGCAGTCATCACCACCTTCTGAGCGGAGACAATGCCGGCCACACTGCCCAGACCGACGGCCAAGAGCGGTAACCACGGATCATGTAGATCTGGGTGAAAGGCGGTGCCCAGCACCGCCAAGCCCATGCCAGCGGCCCCCAGATAATTGCCCTGGCGAGCCGTGGCAGGATGGCCTAGTTGCTTCAAGCCCAGAAAGAAAAGAATGGTCGCAGCGAGATAGCTGCTTTGAACCCACAGTTCTCGCATCACTTCGTCTCCCGTGCTTTGAACATCGCCAACATGCGATCAGTCACCCAGAAGCCGCCCACCACATTCACTGTGGCCAAGACAGCCGCTGCAAAAGCTAATCCTTTGAGAAGTGGTGGGCCTTCTCCACCCAAGAGCGTTAGAGCACCTAGCAAGACAATGCCGGAGATGGCATTGGCGCCCGACATCAGGGGGGTGTGGAGTGTCGGCGGTACTTTGTTGATGACTTCGAGACCCGCAAAGCTGGCCAACGTAAAGACAAATAGAGCGGCAAACCAGTTGGTGATAGTCATACAGCCTCCGGCACAGGCATGGGCTTCGGTTGCGGTGGAAAACGTCGAGCACCGGCAGTGACAACGCAGCAGCCCGCGATGATCTCGTCTTCCAGCGGAAGTTGAAGCTGACCTTCGTGACAGATCAGGGGAAGCAGGGCCAGTAGGTTTCGACCGAACAGGAAGCTGGCATCGTGGGGAAGTCCTGCTGCGATCGCCGTGGGACCCAGCACTTTCACCCCATCGATATCCACGTCGCGGCCGGGGCTAGTCAGTTCACAGTTGCCGCCGCGTTCAGCTGCTGCATCGACAATGACCGTCCCGGGTTGGAGTTGCGCCACCATCGTTGCCGAGATCAGGCAAGGAGCTGGCTTGCCCGGCACTTGCGCTGTAGTCACAATCAGGTCGGCTTGCTGCAGATGGGGCAGAAGCCCAGCGCGCAGTCGCACCATGCTGTCCTCATTGAGCTGTTTGGCGTAGCCACCGCCAGCTTCAGCAGACTCGCTCAAGTCGACTTCAATGAATTTCGCCCCGAGGCTTTGGACCTCTTCAGCTGCACTTTGGCGCACATCAAAGGCACTGACGACGGCTCCTAGTCGGCGAGCTGTGGCGATCGCCTGTAACCCAGCGACCCCAGCACCAAGCACCATAACTTTGGCAGGGGGAATGGTACCAGCGGCTGTCGTCAACATGGGCAGATAGCGTCCGAGAGCCGTGGCCCCTAGAAGCACGCTGCGGTAGCCAATAATGCTGGCTTGGGAGGATAAGACATCCATCGCCTGCGCCCGACTGATACGGGGAATCAGTTCCAAGCTGAGCGCAGAAACCCCCTGGGCAGCGAGGCGATCGAGACTGGCGGTTTGTGACCAAGGATCGAGCAGACCTATCAAACAAGCCCCAGCTTTGAGCCAGCCTAGGGGAGTAGATTCCTCACTACTCCAAGGCCCGATCGAAAGAACCAGATCGGCTTCACGCCACAGGGTTTCGATCTCGTCGCTGACTTCAGCGCCAGCGGCTTGATAGTCGCGATCGCTCAGCCCCAACCAGCGGCCGGCTCCACTTTGAACTTGAATCGTTGCGCCCGTCAGTTGTTTGAGACGGGCAAGCTGCGAGGGCAGCATGGCGACACGGCGCTCCTGCAGCCCCGGCTCACAGGGAATCAAAATCTTCATTACGGTTTGCTGACGGGATTCCGCCGCGTTGTCGAAACAGCCTTCTGCTGGGCAGTTGACCGGTGATCGCATCCTAGGAGCGGCTTTTTAGGGGATCAGCAATTTTCAAGATGCTTTCGGGATTCCAGCCAAGGAAGCGTAACAATTCAGGAACCGCAATGTTGGCCCGCTCGTCATAATGGTCGTGTTTGCCCATCCCTAATCCGCTATGGCTCGTTCTCGTCTATTCCCTGTCGCCGCTGCGATTGCCTGTGCAACGGGGCTGGCAGCTGTTTCCGTCCCGCCTGTGCTAGCGCAAGGCCTGCCGGGACTGACCCTGCGTTGGAATGGTAATGAAGGCGGATTTCGGGAGTTGAAATACTTCCTGAACAGTGGCACCGTCGGTGCGCTCGATCGCTACACCCTCGCGATTCCCGGTCGTGAAATTGAACAGGCGATTCAACAGCTGACGATTACCTATCCGACCTATTACACCGGCTCCTTTAGCGACGATAAAGTTTCCCTGCGCATCTGCCGACTGGGCAATGTTCTCTCGCGTACCCGTTGTGATGAAGTTGTTCCCCTCAGCGATCGCGATATCGATCGCGACAACGGTCGCATCGACTTCTACCCGCAGGCACCGATCCCGGCTGGCACGACCTTGGGTGTTGTCTTTGAAGGCGTGATCAACCCGAATAACCCGGGGATGTTCCAGTTCAACGCCTCGGCTTTGTCGCCCGGTGACTTGCCGATCAGTCGCTACTTGGGCAGCTGGATCGTCACGATCGATCTCCGTAACAACTAGAGACAGATGCTACGATTAAAAATTGTGATTTTTGAACCGGCACAGTTATGACTAAGCGCACCCTCGAAGGAACCAACCGGAAGCGGAAGCGCACTTCTGGCTTCCGGGCGCGGATGCGCTCCGCCACCGGTCGTCGCGTGATTAAAGCTCGTCGCAGCAAAGGTCGGGCTCGTCTCGCTGTCTAAGACCCTTGGCTCTGCCTCGTTGCCATCGGCTGCGACAACGCGATCGCTTTCCAGCACTGTATCGAGGGGGTCGAAAACTTTCGACGCCCTCGCTTTTGTTTCGCTGGCTTCCCCAGCCTGAATCAAGCGCATCCAGTCGGTTTGCGATTGTGGTCAGCCTGAAAGTGCACAAGCGAGCGGTGCGTCGTAATCTCCTGCGACGCCGACTACAAGCGGCTTTGCTGCAACTGCGCGAGCGCCTGCGACCAGGCTTTGATGGCTTGCTCACCGTCAAGACGGGGATTGACCTCAACACCAGCACGGCTGAGTTTTTGCAAGAATTAGAAGACCTTTTAACTCGGGCAGAGATTATCCATGGCCGTCAATGAAGAAGTGTTCTACGAAGGTGGGCCCCACAAAGGCGACCTGATTTTGAACCTGCTGATTGGGCTAACACTCGTTGGCCTTCCCTTGGCTGTGGGCGCGATCGTGCGGGCGCTGTGGTTGCGCTTTCGGATTACTAATCGCCGGATTACCGTCACCGGTGGCTGGCAGGGGCGTGAACGTAGTGAGATTATCTACTCCGAAATTGCCGATCTAGTCAGCATTCCCCGTGGTTTGGGCTTCTGGGGCGATATCTGCTTGATCCTCAAGGATCGCTCTCGCCTCGAAATGCGATCGGTGCCCAACTATCGTGGCGTTGTCGAGTTCATCAAAACCCAGATGGCTGCGAAGCAAGCAAAAACAGTGACGGCTGCTTAACGCACGACACGTTAATCTGCAGCACAGTATCTCAACGAAACCCTCGATGGCACTCGGTAGGTTGGATTCCCATCCAAGCCTGTCAGCTCGAGGGTTTTAGCGATCGAGTCGCGATCGCAGTTATCCCAATCTGACAAGGGACGCGGCAATTTCCAGTAGATTGGAAAGCGGTGTCTCCCATTTGCGTCTGACCCCGGGGCCTACATGGATTTCGGAATCGGTTTTCTTTCCAGCAACGTGATGTTGCCGATCCTAGACTTCTTCTATGGATTGGTACCCAGCTATGGTTTGGCGATTATTGCGCTGACCTTAGTGATTCGGATCGCGCTCTATCCCCTCAGTGCCGGGGCGATTCGGAATGCGCGCCGGATGCGCATTGCCAATCCTGTCATGCAGAAGCGGCAGCAGGAAATTCGGGAGCGCTATGCCAACGATCCCAGCAAGCTGCAGGAAGAAACCTCCAAGCTATTCAAGGAATTTGGCAACCCGCTAGCGGGTTGCTTCCCCTTGCTGCTGCAAATGCCGCTGCTGTTTGCGCTGTTTGCCACCCTGCGGGGCTCGCCCTTTGCGGACATCAACTACACCGTCAATCTGCAAGTCTTGCCCTCAGAGCAGATTGCCCAAGTTCAGCCCCGTGCGTTTTCGACCAAGCCCCAAAACGTCTTTGTCGCCGATGGTGTGCACTACCGGGTCGCAGCTGTTCTACCAGCGGGCACCCAGCTGGGTGTGGGCGATCGCACGACGGTAGCCTTCCAAGGCACGAACGGCGAATCGTTTGAGTCTTTGGTGGGCGATCGCGCTGCTGATTTAAAACCGACTTGGAGCGTGACCAAGGGCAGCGAACACATTCGGGTTGGCGAAGATGGCGTAGTCGAAGCCGTCTCTGCGGGTGACGCAACGCTGCAAGTCACGATTCCGGGTATTGCCGCCAACAACGGCTTCCTGTTTATCAAAGCCTTGGGCGAAGTCGGGATCCAGAGCGAAGACGGCATCAACTGGGATGTGTTGGGCCTCGTGTTGGCCTTTGGCGTCAGCCTCTACGTCAGCCAACAACTCTCCTCCCAAGGTGCTGCTCCCAATCCTCAGCAGGATCAGGTCAACAAAATTACGCCGGTGCTGTTCTCGGGCATGTTCCTGTTCTTCCCCCTGCCGGCTGGGGTGCTGATGTACATGGTGATCGCCAACATCTTCCAGACCTTGCAGACCTTCATCCTGATGCGGGAACCCCTGCCGGAAAATCTGCAGAAATTGGTGGCGGAAGGTGCAGGCGGCACGGGTGGTAGTGGTCTGAGCACAGCTTCGGCTAAAAATCAGACGATTGACACCACGGCGGAACGGTTACCTTTTGAACCCGGCGGCAATCGCAAGAAGAAAAACGGATGACCCACGAGCTCGCTCTCAACCAAGGTCAAGTCTGGCTAACCGAAACGTTGCAACGGATGGGTTGTCCGGTTGCAGTGCAGGCTGAGTTGCGTTCTGTCGCAGGTCGCACAGAGCCTGAAGGGTGGCTAGAACTCGACCCTGAGGGAGAGCTGTTGCCGGAACGGGCGGCTCTATTGACGGGCGATCGCGGCGCTGTTCTGGATGCGCTGCAGTTTCTAGCGAACTTGGCCCTGAATCAGCATCGTGAACCAGACGATCATCTCCACTTCACGATTGAGCTGGCGGGCTATCGGCAGCAACGGCGGCAGGAACTGAGTCAACTGACGGCCCAAGTGGCCGATCGCGTCCTGAGTTCTGGGGAGCCGGAGAAGCTAGAACACTATTCTTCAGCCGATCGCCGCGTTCTCCATGAACTGTTTGACGCTTATCCTCACCTGCAAGCCGTGAGTGAGGGCCGCGAACCGCATCGATCGCTGCTCATCAGCCGCCGCGCTGAGGAATAACCATGGCTCGATCGCGCTTCCGTCCCTTTCCGATTCAGCAGCTGCTTCAGCAACCCCAACAAACCCAGAGCTGGGAACTGGCCGATCCAGTTGAAGGTTTCGAGAGCCTGACGCCGGTGCAGGGTGAGTTGTCGGTTCGACATGGCTACAGCTTTCTAGAAGTCATGCTCCAGGCAGAGACGATCGTCAATCTCACCTGCGATCGCTGCCTCTGTTGCTATAACCATCGTCTGCAGGTAGAAACGCG
Organism: Synechococcus elongatus PCC 11801; assembly: GCF_003846445.2. Classification (NCBI taxonomy): domain Bacteria; kingdom Bacillati; phylum Cyanobacteriota; class Cyanophyceae; order Synechococcales; family Synechococcaceae; genus Synechococcus; species Synechococcus elongatus. The sequence goes on from NZ_CP030139.2 coordinate 78,796, forward strand.
GGAACTGATCTGGTTGCGCGATGAAACGCCTGAGTTGGCGGAATGGGAGCCGGAAGACGAGTTGGAAGAGAGTCTGCCGCCGGACGGCAGTTTTGATCCGCAGCAATGGCTCTACGAGCAGCTGTGCCTCGCATTGCCCCTGCGTAACGTCTGCGCTGAAGATTGCCCTGGCCCGCCCCAGCCTGAACCGAAGCCAGAACCCACCCTCGTCGATGAGCGGTGGTTAGCCTTAGCGAAGCTGCGCGATCGCCTCGGGGAATGAACTCTTTTCAAGCAGAACTTAGCCTTCTCTTGCGGGCGCGGTATCCCGTGCTCTACCTCGCGACCAACGAAGAGGAGCGGGCTGAAGCGGCGATCGCGGCGGTCGCTAAAAGTCAGGGCGATCGGGCAGTGTACTGCTGGGATTTTGTCGAGGGCTACCAAGGCACAGCCAACAGTGAAGGCTTTGGCAAGCGCAATCCGCTGCAAGCTTTGGAATATCTCGATCAGTTGCCGGCGACTGCTCCAGCACTGGTCATTCTGCGCGACTTCCATCGCTTCTTGGAAGATGCAGCCGTCTCGCGCAAGCTGCGCAACCTAGCGCGTCGCCTCAAGTCCCAGCCCAAAAACCTGTTGATCCTCAGCAGTCGCTTGGCGATTCCCGACGACCTAGCCGAGGTGATCACCGTCGTTGAGTTTCCGCTGCCGACGGCGGCCGAAATTCGAGTCGAGCTGCAGCGGCTGCTGCAAGCCACCGGTCAGCGCTTCTCCGAAGCAGATTTGGATGCAGTGGTTCGCAGCTGCCAAGGACTGTCGCTGGAACGGATCCGCCGTGTCATTGCCCGTGCGATCGCCAAGCATGGTGAGCTGAATAGCGAAGATTTCGACCTAATTCTGGAAGAAAAACGTCAGACCATTCGTCAGACCCAGATCCTCGATTTCATCCCTGCCCATGAGCAGATGTCGGATATCGGCGGCTTAGATCTGCTGAAGGAATGGCTGCTGCGACGGGGCGGTGCCTTTTCCGAAGCGGCACGGCGCTACGGCTTGCCCCATCCGCGCGGATTACTACTGGCGGGGATTCAGGGCACCGGCAAATCTTTGACTGCGAAAGCGATCGCCCACTATTGGCATCTGCCCTTGCTGCGCCTGGATGTAGGACGGCTATTTGCCGGTCTGGTTGGGGAATCGGAAGCCCGCACCCGTCAGATGATCCAAATTGCTGAGGCGTTGTCGCCCTGCGTGCTCTGGATCGATGAAATCGATAAAGCCTTCGCTGGCTTGGACGGTCGCGGCGACAGCGGCACCGCCAATCGCGTTTTTGGCACGGTGCTGACTTGGATGGCGGAAAAACAAAGTGCGGTCTTTGTTGTAGCGACGGCGAATAATGTCACTAGCCTGCCGCCAGAGCTGCTACGCAAGGGCCGCTTCGATGAAATCTTCTTTGTTGGGCTGCCCAATCAAGAGGAACGCCGCGCCATCTTCGAAGTGCATCTGAATCGGTTACGGCCCTCAAGTCTGCGCAACTACGACTTGGAACGATTGGCAGCTGCCACGCCAGGCTTTTCGGGTGCGGAAATTGAGCAGGCGCTGATTGAAGCCATGCACCTTGGCTTTAGCCAGAATCGCGACTTCAATACCGACGACATCATCGATGCGATCGGGCAGCTCGTTCCTTTGGCGCGCACAGCCCAGCAGCAAATTCAGCAACTGCAAGAATGGGCGGCTCTAGGTCGAGTCCGTCCGGCATCCCAAGCGATTCTGCCGCGCACCGAGGGATTCTAGGCGATCGCTTAGAGGCGAGCTAACACCTGCTGGCGATAGCTACGGTCATCCAGGCCAAAGCCCTGATTGATGCGATTGCGATCGCCATTCAGTTGAGCAGTCAAGGCGCGTGCCCGCTCCCGAGAATCAGGGTGGGTACTGAGAAAGGTCATGCCGTTGTTACCGAGGCTAGCTAGCTTATTCATCACCGAGATCAGCCCGGCTGGGGCATAACCCGCCCGTTCCATAACTCGCAGGCCGCGGGCATCCGCATCAAATTCAGCACTACGACTATTGGGACGATTCAGGGCCAGGTCGACGGCAACTTGCGTAAAGCGATCGCTATCAATCCCCAAAGCAGAAAGACCGGCTTGCTGTAGGTAACTTTGGCCCAATCGCTGGGGCAGGTGCCGTCCTTCAATATGGCCAATTTCGTGGGCGAGGACACCGGCTAATTCGGCTTCATTGCTCAGGAAACCGAGCATGCCCGTGGTGATGTAGACGTAGCCGCCCATCGTGGCAAAGGCATTGATCTCGCGGCTATCGACCACCTGGAATTGCCAAGGAAGATCGGGGCGATCGCTCTGGGCAGCGAGCCGCTGACCCACATCGTTGATGTAAGCCGCCAAGGCACGATCGCGGTTGGGGCGAAAGCGTTGACTCAGCATCTGCTGATTCATTTGCCGCCCTAGCTGCACCTCTTGATTGGGATTGAGGTTGCTAAAGTTCAGGCCTTGAAACAGCTGAATTCCACCCCGCAGCAGGTTGAGCAGGCCCGGATCAAAGGATTGAGCCTGAGCAGGCCCTGCCGTAATGGCCAAGGCCGCGATCGCAGCAGCAAACGGACGACGAACAGCCATGGGACCCCCAATCAGCACCTCAAGCTATCAATGACGCTGCCTCAGCGGCTGCCGTTCCCTTCTTAGCCGCTTTCTCAACTGGCTGCAAAGCGAATCTTGAGGTAGTCATCCTCCATGTTGGCTCCCATCGGATTGAGGGCAGCCAGAGCTTGGGGCAGCACCAGATTACGGCGGTGATTGCCAATGCGAATGTTCAGCTCATCGCCATTTTTACTGAGGTCAATCTGGCTCTTGGGAATTCCCGGCAAGTAGACCTCGAGGTTGTAGTCGCTGCCGTTTTGGACAACTCGGAGGGTGGTTTCCTTGTAGTAAACCTGTGTTGGATCTTCGTTGGCGTAGAGGGTCTCTTTCAGCCTTTCAAGGGCTTCCAGTCCACACATCTCTTCCGAGTAGAGCGGAACTTCCTTGATCGGCAGCGGCTGAAAATCGGCGTGAATTTCGTCGCGATATTGCTTTTGATTTTCTTTCCAACGCTGGAAGAACGGATCGGTAACGCTGTCAGGAATGATCCGATTGGCAATCACCAAATCGGTGCCGACGTTGTAGAGGCTGAGATAGGCGTGGGCCCGCAGCGATTCCTTGATCACCATTTTTTCGGGGTTGGTGACCAAACGCACTGAGGTCGTTCCTGGGTCGGTCAGGACTTTTTCCAGCTCGACTAGCTGTTCGTAGAACTCATAGGGGGCATCCATCACCTCTTTGGTCGGCAGGTTGAAGCCCGCCACTGGGCGAAAGAGAGGCTGAACCAGCGGCCGCAGCACTTCTGAAACGGCTTGGAAGGGTTTGTAGAGCTTGCGCATGTACCAGCCTGCCACCTCGGGCAGACTGAGCAGCCTCAGCGCAGTTCCGGTGGGAGCCGAGTCGATGATCAGGACTTCATATTCGCCTTCGTCGTAGTGGCGCTTCATCCGGACGAGGCTGAAGATTTCGTCCATGCCCGGCAGAATCGCCAGCTCCTCTGCCTCAATCCCTTCCAGTCCCCGAGCTTGCAGTACGTCGGTGATGTAGCGCTTGACCGCGCCCCAGTTGCCCTCTAGCTCCATCAGGGCATCCAGTTCGGCACCCCAAAGGTTGGGCTTGACCTCACGGGGCTCATGGCCGAGTTCCATATCGAAACTGTCGGCGAGGGAGTGGGCCGGATCCGTACTCAGAACTAAGGTCTTGTAGCCGAGTTCTGCACAGCGCAAGCCGGTGGCAGCGGCCACAGAGGTCTTGCCGACGCCGCCCTTACCGGTCATCAAAATTACACGCATGAAGTCCTTGCCCTGATGAGAATCGCTTAAAGATTCGTCAACTTATTCTATCGGGGATTTTTAGTGCGCCGTCGCGGTAATTGTTGGCGTAAAACCGCCCAGGGTGAGCAATCCCAGTAGTCGCGGTGGCTGCGAATGCTGCCCTCCGCCGTCAGTTCAAAGAGGGTGCGGCCACTGATTTGCGATCGCGGTCGCCAAGGCCAAGGACTCGTCCAACTCAGCGTCCAGCGACTTTCGAGGCCAGTCTCAGTCTGATGGATATCGTGCAAAGTGAGCTGAGGATCCAGAAACCAGCGATCGATGAAGGCAATCATTTTCTGGTAGCGATCGCGGCCTTGGAAGCGGGTCAGGGGGTCTTGAAAGAACACGTCGGGGTCGTAGACCTCAAAGCTTTGATCCTTGGGGAAGCGGGCATAGTCTTGCCGCAGTGTTTTCAGCAGATCATCCAGCGCGATCGCCATCAGGTTTTCTCCGTGAGAACGGGGGCGGTCAGTTGACGGGCTTGATGGGCCAGGAGTTGATCCTGGGCTTCCGCCAGGTTGAGGGCTTGTTGAATACTGTCGCGATCGACCCAGCCTTGGACAGCTGTGATGGCCACAGCGCTCTCATCCGTTCCACCGGCAAGCACGGGTAACTGCTGCAGACCGCGCACATCCATCCGCGCGATCGCCTCCGCGAGACTTTCGCCGCAATGCACCCAAATCAACTCTCGGCTGGCGATCGCCAAGAGCGGTTCTGTCGGTGTCGCCGAGAGACTGCGCTGTAAGTCAGGCAGTGTCACCAAGCCAAGGACGCGATCGTGGCGATCGTGAACCAAGGCGTGATAGCTGGCGGCCTCGATCAGCTGTGCGAGGGCTTGATCGGCGGGAATGTCACTGGGGAGCCAGCACTCGACGGGACGCAGCGCCACTTCTACAGGTAGCCGTAGCGGCAGATCCGGTTGCCGCTTCTGGGGCAATCCCGGCAAGTCTGAATGGGTCGCTTTCGGGCGCAGGCGATCGGCCAGCCAAGCACTCAGACCTGCCGCCGCCATCAACGGCAGCACAATCCGATAGTCCCGCGTCAGTTCAAACAGCAGCAAAATCGCAGTTAGCGGCGCACGGACACTCCCCGCCAGTACGGCAGCCATGCCCACCATGGCGTAGGCCGGTGGGGAGGCGATCGGAATCCAAGAGGTCGGAAACAGCGCCGTCAACACCCAGCCGTAGAAACTACCCAGAACTGCACCGAGGAACATTGCGGGTGCAAAGCCACCCCCCACGAAGCCACTGGCTAAACAGAGTGCCGTCAGGCCAAGCTTGCCAATCAACAAGAGCACCATCGTCAGGGGCGTCAGGCTCATGCCGCTCAGCAACCCCTCGATCGTTTCGTAGCCAACGCCCAGCACTTGGGGGAACTGCAGCGAAACAAGCCCAACAATCAACCCTGCAAGAGCGGGACGCAGCGATCGCGGGATTTGGCCCAACACCGAGCCGATCGCAGTCTCGCCCCGAAAGGCTTGCTGGAGTAGCTGCACCAATGCCATGTAGCTACTGGACACTAAGCTGGCGAGCACGCCCAATCCCAGATAGAGCGGGAGTTCTAAGGGCGATCGCACCACATAGGCTGGTAGAGAAAAGGCGGGCTGAGCGCCTAAACCCACTTGAGCAACCAGCGCTGACAACACAGCTGCAATCAAGACAGCGCTGACTGCTGCTCCGGCGAAACTGGTGCCGAGCACCACCTCAAAAGCGAAGAATACCCCCGCGATCGGGGCGTTAAAGCCAGCGGCAATCCCAGCTGCAGCACCGGCTCCAATTAGCAACAGCTGCCGCTCCCGCGACATCCGTGCCCAGCGAGCGATCGCCAGCCCTAAATTGCCGCCACTCTCCACGCTTGGCCCCTCCGGCCCCAGCGATGCGCCACTGGCAAGGGATAGCGAAGCCGCCAACAGCTTTTGGGGGGTTCGCAGTGGCTCATCGGCTCCAGTACCCCGTGCTAGACCAATCAGCCCGGTCATGCTCGGTCCAAAGCGGGGCCAGATCAGGATCAATCCACCCATCACCAGCCCACCCAGTAAGGGGATAAGGGCCAAGGTGCGATAGCCTCCCCAAGCAGACAGGGCGCTACTGAGCCAGCCAAACACCCCTTGATGGAGAGATTCATAGAGGAGGTGGAACCCCACAATCGCAGCGCCCGTGCTCAGCCCGACACCCGCCGCCAGCAGCAGCAGGTAGGACTCGGGGCTAAACAGCCGCACCAGCGGATTACTCCAGTGCGGTGCGGCAGGCGGATTGGAAATCTCAGCAGCAACAGAGGGAGGAGTCGTCATGGCTCAGCCAATCCGGGATCTTCTTCGGGTCTAGCGCAACGAACTGCTGGGTTACGTCGTCTAGCGCCGACCGATCGTGTTTTGATAAGCCGGTCGCTGCGTCAGACGACTGATGTAGCTCTGCACAGCGGGATAGGGGCTGAGGTCAAAGTCCGGGAAAAACATCGGAACATAAGCCAGATAGGAACCGACGGCGATATCCGCCGCGCCGAGGCGATCGCCCACCAAATAGTCACGCTGGCTGAGCAGGGTATTGAGGCTACCCAGGAGACGCGGCGCTTCTTTGGCGCGGTTGGCTTCGACAAACAGCCCTGGCCCCAGCGTTGCGTTGGCAAACAACACCCACTGTGCTGCGATCGCCCGATCTTGCAGGGTTTGGAGTTCACCAAACTTCTCGGCAAGGTAGAGCAGGATGGCACCAGATTCCCAAAGACTGAATTCGTCATCGACGACAGCAGGCACCTTCCCAAAGGGATTGAGGGCCAAGAAGGGCGGCTGCCGATGTTCGCCTGCAGCCAGATCAACCGCAACGGCTTCGTAGGGTTGTCCAAGTTCTTCGAGGTACCAAGCCACGAGAGATGCTCGGGTCCGCGCACCGCCGTATAGCTTCAGCATGGGTTGCATTCACGAGAGGGTCGTTTCCACTCTACGGTGAAGAAACCCGCATCCCGTTGACCTGCTGATGACCAGCGATCGCTTGCTCACCCACCGCCAGCAATTTCCCGCGCTACAGACCAAGACTTACTTTAACTACGGGGGGCAGGGACCCCTCTCAACTTCAGCGCTCACAGCGATCCAGACTGCTTTTCTGGAAGGACAACAGCTCGGACCCTTTTCCCTGGCGGCGGGTCAACGAGTCGAACAGATCAGCGATCGCCTCCGTACAGATTTGGCGGCGCTCCTTCAAACCCAGCCCGAGAACATCACCCTGACCGAAAATGTCTCAGTTGGCTGCAACATCGTGCTCTGGGGCGTCGACTGGCAAGCCGGCGATCGCCTCTTGATCACCGACTGTGAGCATCCCAGCGTCGTGGCTACTGCCCAGGCGATCGCCCAGCGCTTCGCGGTGGAGCTGGATATCTGGCCGCTACAGGCTGCGGTCGTGGCGGGTCAAGATTTAGCAGAGGCATTTGCTACGCAGCTGCAGCCACGAACGCGACTCGCTGCCATCAGCCATGTCCTCTGGAACTACGGCACGGTTCTGCCCCTAGAAGCGATCGCGGAACAAGCGCATCGACAAGACTGCCGGCTATTGGTGGATGGGGCACAATCCGTCGGGATCTTGCCGCTGGATCTGCCCGCAAGCGGGGTGGATTTCTACGCGTTTACAGGTCACAAGTGGCTCTGTGGTCCGGAGGGTGTGGGCGGACTCTACAGTCACCCTGAGGCGCGATCGCAGTTGCTACCGACTTGGCTAGGTTGGCGAGGGGTCGAGAAGAATGCCCAAGGCTGGCCAATTCGGCCTAAAAACGATGGCCGCCGCTATGAAATTGCAACCTCGGCTTATCCGCTCTATGCCGGCTTAAGTGCAGCGATCGCCCAACAAGCCGACTACGGAACTGCTGAGGAGCGTTACGACTGCGCCCGTCAGTTAGCACAGTTGCTTTGGCAGTCGTTACAGGCATTACCAAAAGTGCGCTGCCTCGCAACCACGCCGCCACAATCCGGACTTGTCTCGTTTCAGATTGATAGCCCTCAAGCTCCGTTCAAAATCGTCAGCCAGCTCGAAGCCCAAGGGCTGCAAATCCGCAGCTTGGTCGGCCCAGATTGTCTCCGAGCCTGCTGTCACTACCTGACTTTAGAAGCAGAAGTCGAGTCGCTAGTCTCAGCGATCGCCCAACTCAGCGGCTAAGCTTCGGCTCCAGCGAGCTTTGTCTGTTTGAGCGTCCGCAGCCGTCGCGAGAAGCTTCGGATCACATCCAGCGCAAAGGTTGGGGTTTCTTGGATAGCAAACAGGAAACGCCGGCGATCGAGGCGAGCGAGGCGGCAATCTTGACGGGCGATCGCAGTGGTGGCACGAAACTTCTGGGCTTGCACCAGTGCGCCTTCCCCAAAAACATCACCAGTCTTGAGAACCTCAACGGTGCGATCTCCGACCTTGAGTTCTACCTCGCCGGAGAGAATGCCATACATTTCTTCAGCAGCCTCCCCCTCCGCAAAAATCACACTACCGGCTGGGATTAACAGATCCTCAGCGTCGCGTTGTAGTGCTTTGACGGTCGATGCAGGTGCAAACATGGGCATTCCCCCTCCCCGGGTTAGCAGTGGAAAGAGCTAGAGGCTTTTCAGCATCGCGAAAAAAGGCGATCGCATAAAGACTCTTAAACGGTTCTTAACCTAAGAGATAACCTAACGCATTCGCAAAAGCTGTGATTAACGACACCGTTGGCTGCGCGATCACGATCCTCTGAATCCTTGGTCTGCTTGCAGGCGCTGGCGACTGCCCTTCAGAATGAACAGTGAACCTCTCCCCATCCGCAACTCACCATGAGCCAACCCAACCGTTTTGCCGGCGGCTTTCTCTTGGGAGCTGTCTTCGGCGGCATCCTCGGCGGCATCTTGGGGGTCACCCTCAGTCAGCGTCAGGCAGCTGACTCTGATCAGAACCTCAGTGGGGACAGTGATGATGGGACTGAGGGGCCGATGGACAATACGCGGCGGGGTCTTGAAGACAAGATTGCTCAGCTCAGCGAAGCCATTGACGATGTACAGCAACAGCTCCGCAATGTTCAGCCACTGGCAGACTTGAATGTCGATGATTAACGACTGGGCTGGCAATCGCTCGTTGCTGACTTCTCTGCCGTAGTTATTTCAACTGGAGCAGTCGTTGAGGCGATCGCGGTTTCTAGAAAGTGATAGAGATTGGCTGGCTCTTCGCCCCTTAGCAAACGGTCTTTAAGGTCTTGCAAGACGGGCGTGAGTTGATCGCAGCGATCGCGATAGGCCTGATGCTCTGCCAATTGATCCGCAAAGACGCTTGCCTCAATCACCTCGGGGGTCACCTGTTCACTCGGCAGGATGGGTGAGGCAAATTCCTGACCAGTGACGTCGTAGCGCAGGTTGAAAATTAGCGCTTCGCTCTGCTGATGAAGCTGTTGCTGCAGCGATCGCGTATCGAGATCCGAGCGCGGAAAAGCGACTGGGCCACTAATGCGCAGTTCGACAATCGCCGCTTGGGTTTGTCCGGCTGCGATCGCCTGCTCAACCGTTGCGATCGCGGCTGCTTCAAGGTCTGCGGGTGACCAATCCACACGAGTTTCAAGGCGGAGGCGCAAGACAGGCCGTTGCAGATAGTCTCGTTGCAAAGTGGCCAGCGGCTGCGGGTTTCCTGGCTTCAATTCCACTGACAGAACGCCTCGTGGAGTTTGATCTTGGCCCTCAGCGATACTATTCGCTTCCACCGAGCCAGGATTAAACACCCAATTTTCAAGCTCGTAATACTTATGAATGTGACCGAGCGCCAGATAGTTGACGCCTGCCTCGCGCAGCGGCAACAGATCCTCGTAGCGCAAGGCGCCGCTATAGCGAGCGATCTGCCCTTCCACGCCGTGGTGAAACAGCATCACCGTATGTTCAGGCCCGGGTGGTAAGGCGCGAATATCTTCAGCCAATAAGCGAATCATTTGCGGAGCGGCCGAGCCATACCAGCAAGAACCGAGGACGCGCACGCCACAGTCGAGGTCAATATAGCTGCCTGTGTATTCTTCCGGATCCCACGGTTGATAACGGTTTTCTCCCTCAGCCACACTGGCTTCAGGCTCTAGCAGGATCAGTCCGTACCAATCAGCGAGATAACGCAGCCAACTACTGCGACTGCCGTAGGGCCGGTGATCATGGTTACCCTCGATCGCAATCGCTGGGATGTTTGCTTCTTGCAGCATTTCCAGCGCCAGCATGGCCTGACTGAGAATGGCTGGCTGTACGACCTTATGTTCGAATAGGTCGCCTGCAATCACTACAAAATCCACCTTTGAAGCGATCGCATGGCGCTTTAAAGCATCCTCCAAGGCATCAAAAAAGTCTGTGGTGCGCTTGGGGTTGTTGTAGCGATCGAAGCCTAAGTGAACATCCGCAAGATGCAGAAAGCGCGCCATATCTCTGCCAGACTCCCAGCCAGCAGTCTAGCGGCGATCGCTCCTGTGCTGCTATCGAGTGATGACCTACTAGGCCGACGCTTGGTACAACTCGGCGACAGATTCCAAAGGCAAGCGCGATCGCACTGTCAGGCTCAGATCCGAGCGATCGCCAGCCGCAAGGTGAGCCGCTGCGGCACAGGCGATCATGGCAGCGTTATCAGTGCACAGAGACAGCGGCGGAAAAAGCGTTGTAATGCCGTGGTCAGTTGCCACTTTGCCGAGTTGTTCCCGCAGACCGCGATTGGCTGCGACCCCGCCACCGATCGCGATCGTGGTTAATCCTTCATCCAAAGCTGCCGCGATCGCGCGCTTGGTCAAGCTTCGGGCCACCGTAGCTTGGAAGCTGGCAGCTAAGTCCGCGATCGGTAACTCATCAGACTCCGATCGCAGGCGATCGCAGAGTCGCAACATTGCGGTTTTGAGGCCACTAAAGCTGCAGTCATAGGGATGGTAGCCCCCGCCCGGCAGCGAGATCTGCCCTTCTGGCAAACGAAACGCGGCTGGGTCGCCCGTCGCTGCCAGGCGATCGATCACTGGCCCACCCGGATAGCCCAAGCCCAGCAACCGTGCCACCTTGTCAAAGGCTTCACCCGCGGCATCATCTCGAGTCTGACCGAGGGTGCGGTACTGGCCGCAGCCATCAACCCGAATCAGGCTGGTGTGGCCACCCGAAACCAGCAGTGACAGGAAGGGCGGCTGCAGCGATGGCTCCTGCAGATAGGCCGCAAAAATATGGCCTTCGAGGTGATGAACGCCTAAAAACGGTTTGTTGTGCAACAGCGCCAGCGTCTTGGCGGCCATCGTGCCAACGAGTAAAGCTCCGACCAAACCGGGTGCAACCGTCGCCGCAATGCCATCGATCGCGGACCAATCAAGGCCTGCTTCGGAGAGGGCAAGAGCGATCGCCGGATTGACAGTTTCCAGATGTTGGCGCGCTGCCATTTCGGGTACAACGCCACCGTAACGACGGTGCAGATCAATCTGCGAACTAACAATGCTGCTGAGAATATGACGATCCTTTACGATCGCCACCGCTGTTTCATCACAACTTGTTTCAACTGCTAAAACGGTTGTCATCAACTGATACGGTTCCTGATAAAGCTTTCCCGAAGCTTCGGGATTGATTCTATTCGGAAACGAGTGCTTGGCGCTCGTCGTCGAATCTTTGGTACTGCTGGTCGGAGTTCGATCGCTCATTTCGATCGTGGCTCCCAATGCGACTGTTCTGTCGTCACTTCTCGAAGGAAGCCAGTTCATGCGTCGACTGTTTGCTGTCGTGCTCGCCGCCTGTCTGTGGCTGGGCTTTGCTCCCCAGGCTTCGGCTGATGTTGCCGGCCTGACGCCCTGTAGCGAGTCCCCCCGTTTCATCCAACGGGCTGAAGCCGCTGCAACTCCCCAGGCGAAAGCCCGCTTCGAAAACTATTCGCAAGCCCTTTGCGGTGCGGATGGTCTGCCCCACCTGATTGTGGATGGCCGTCTGGATCATGCTGGTGATTTCATCATCCCCAGTTTGCTGTTCCTCTACATTGCTGGCTGGATCGGCTGGGTGGGTCGTTCCTACCTGCAAGCGATTAAGTCTGACAAAGATGCTGCGGGCAAGGAAATCGTGATCGATGTGCCCTTGGCTGTGAAGTTTTCCTTGACTGGTTTTGCTTGGCCCTTGGCAGCGCTCCAAGAGTTCAGCAGCGGTAAGCTACTCGCGAAAGCAGACGAAATCACCGTCTCGCCCCGCTAAGATTCCTGTCGTTTTACGGAGCTGATTCCTGGCCATGGATGGACTGAAACGCTATCTCTCTTCTGCCCCGATTCTCGCAACCATTTGGTTTGCGATTACCGCCGGTATCTTGATCGAATTCAACCGCTTCTTCCCTGATTTGCTCTTCCATCCTCTCTAGGAAAGCATCAGAGATTAAGTGAGAGTTGATAACCGGGCTGAGTCTATGACTTAGCTCGGTTTTTGCTATGGAAAATCTGCGATCGCTCTAATTCAGCAGCACTGGTAAATGACTGTTGAAGCGGTTCCAGCCAATCCTTGATCGGCGTTAGATGTGATGGACATCCTGTTACGATCGCGGCTTTTCAAAATAAATGAGGGAAGCAATGCCTCCCTCTTCCACTTCCTCGCTGTTCGGCTTAGAGCCTATCTGGAGCTTTTAGACGGCTGGCTTGCGCCAAGGTTCCCGAAGTTTCCAAAAAAATTTGAGCCATTTTTGAGAGCTGCCATCTCCCTCCGATCGCCCGTCAGCCCAACTGTGCTGAGGCTGAGAGGGAACTGGCGATCACGTCAGCAAAATCAGGCATCGCGACCCAAACTACCCAAGCATCAATCAGTAACAGCAGCAGCGTCAGTACCAACAGGATCAAGTACATCCAAGGCTGAGAGAGAGGTCGAACATCGCGCATATCAATCGTGGTTCGCGCTTGCAGAATTCGAGTTAGCTCCGCAAAGCCAGCGATCCGCATTGGCAGGAGATAGCCCTGACCTTGGCGATCGATGAGGTAATAGACCAGTCCGCCTTGCCCCGTCGATCGCGGTTGAATACGGGCGATCGCATCCCACGGCAGTTGCCACTGTCGCCGCAGAAACCAACGGCACCAAGCCGGATAGCGAACTTGAATTCCCTCGGGGCTGATTTCCACTTGCTCACTTAGCGCGGCATAGACCAAGACGAACCCGATCGCCAGACCAACTTTTAGCAATTGCGGTGAAATAGGTGCAGCCGTGACTTCTGCCAGACTGGCCAAGGGACTGGTCAAGGCGAGATAGAGCAGAAGCAGGGTGACGCGAATCAGGGGTGAAATGCGATAAATGCGCTGCTCTGGCAAGGCATCAGTCGTCATGCGGTTTCCCTCCTCCAAAGACTTCCGCTTCGCGCCCAACCCACCATTCGCCTAAATCCATCAGGGCTTGGTGTAATTCTGCGATCGCGGCTTCGTAGGCTGCAGGTTCCATGCGATCGCGATTGTCTTGCAGCTTTTTCAGACGCAACTGCAACAACAACCAAGGTTTGCTGACTCCCTCAGTTGCACTGATGTAGCGTCCTAGCGCATCACTGTCTAAATCCATCGCCTTAGACCAAACCCAAGTCAGCGGCGACACGGTGGCCGCAGGCATAGCCCGAGAAAGCCACAGCGTTTAGTCCTTGACCTGGGAAGGTGCTATCTCCAACGCAGTAAAGACCGGGAATTGCAGTGCGATTGAAGGGCATCCCCAGCAGACCGGCCAACTTACGGCGCGGAATCGGTCCGTAGGTGCCGTTTTGCCGACCCAAAAAGCGGCGATGGGTGCGGGGCGTACCCACTTCTTGATAGTCGATCGCGCCACTGAGTCCGGGGAAGATCGCTTCCAAGCGCTGAATCAGTTGTGCGGCCGCTGCTGCCTTGCGATCGCGATATTCACTAGGACTGAGGTTGTCCCATTCACCCAGCCAGCTGGGCGTGAAGGTATGGATGATATGGCGATCAGGCGGTGCGAGGGATGGGTCGAGCAGGGTTGGGATCGAGACAAAGATCGTGCCTTGCTCTGCTTCTAATTCCTCCCAGTTCTCCAGCAGGATGTGGTGGCATTCCGTACCGGCTGGCAGCAGATCAGCTTTCACCCCGAGATGAAGACTGAGGAAACTGGGCGATTGCCGATAGCGTTGTTGCCAGCGCTGTTCCTTAGCGGGCTCTTGTTGTGGCGGCAGCAGTTCGCCGAAAGTATTCCAACGGGTGGCATTGGAGACAATCCGCTTGGCGTAGAGTTTTTCACCATCCGCTAATTCCACGCCGATCGCTCGTCCGTTCTCGATCAAAATGCGGGTGACACGGGATTTGTAGCGAATCGCGCCGCCCTTGGCTTCCAGACCTTCCACCAGTTTTTCGGCAATGCGACCGACACCACCCTTGGGATAGTTGATACCGCCGTAGTGGCGATCGCTGAAGACCATACCGGCATTGATCATCGGCGTCATCGTCGCGGGCACCACCGACCAGCAGTAGCACTCCATATCGATGAACTTCAGCAGCTCTGGGTTTTGAATGTAGCGCCGCGCAATATCGCCGACATTCTGGGGCAGATATTTGACCAAGCCCAAGCAGGCCAGTGGATGCTGCAGGAAGACATTGAACAGATACTTTGGTTCTTCCAGCGAGAGCAGCGGCATGGCATTCAAGCAGTTGAAGACCTGCCAGCACTCGTCGTAAAAACGGCGAATCCCCTCCGCCTCTTCAGGGAACTGGGCGATCAGTTCTTTCAGGAATGCCTCGTAGTCACGATGGACCTTGAGGTCGAGATTGTTGGGTAGGTGGTAGTGAATTTGGACGGGATCGGGCACGGTCTCGATCGTCTGCCCCACATCTGCCAAGGCGCGAGTCAGCAAATTCGTCGTGCCGCGATCGCCAAAACCAAAAATCATCGAGGCGCCAACATCAAAGCGATAGCCGTGCCGCTCGAATGACCCCGCACTGCCGCCCGGAATCAAATAGCGCTCTAGCACCAAAACCTTTGCCCCTTTGGCTGCGAGCTGGGTTGCCGTCACAAGTCCGCCAATGCCCGAGCCAATCACGATGGCATCGTAGGCGGGGGCAGCGATCGCAGCAGTCATAGCGGGTGTCAAACAGGTTCGACTTCTGAGTGTAGCCCGCTCAGCCGTGGGCCCTTCGCAGAAAAAAGGGCGACCCACCGCCGCCCCAAATGCCGATCCCGTTTGGCTGAGTGCCAAAGAGGAGAAGAGAACACGTCGCTCACTACTCTACAGCTGAACATTATTTAATGCAACTATTTCTCAATAAACTCAGGGCGAGTGGGTAGGTCGCTCTGGCTGCGCCGGCGGTTCAGAACGAGTGAGCAGATAGGCCTAAGTGAGATGTGAGAAAACGCGATCGCAGGAGCATCCGCAGCCTGTAGTCAGCGATCGCCTGTGAGTGATAGCAATAGGCTACTGCAAATTAGTTGTGTTAGTTGCAATGGTGCAAGTTGAGCCGTGGTCTGCGTAGTGGGGTGTCTCAGCTGGTTGGATCGATCGTTAGGAAGGAGCGAGAGGGAGTTGTGTCAGATTGCCAGATAACTTCAGCGCCAAGGTCGATCACCCCCTCGCAGAAGCGATCGTTGACCACTTCAAAAACGAGGGCTTCATCAATCCAGTCGTAGACTTCGCAATCCTCACTGGTGATGGCGATGCTGATTGTGTATACCCCGGCATTCAGTTGATTGCGCCAGTGAAAGCTCAATTCAGGGCAACTGCCTGCGGCCAAAGCCTTGGGGCGTTTCTCCAGCTGCAGGTTGTTGGTGCCATAGATCACAACCCCGTAGAGATTGCGGATCGACAAGCCAATGAGTGCGTCTGGTAAATCTTGGTGAATTTGCAGCTGGAAGGCCAGCGTGAGGTCGCCACCTTGGATGACCTTGCCAGCTTGCAATCCGGATCCGCTGAGCCAAGCGCGGGTGATAGTGGCACGCCCATTGCCATGGCGGTTGGGGTGATAGGCCTGAAGTGTGTAGCAGAGACCTGCTTGCTGGGTCTCTTTCGCGAGGGGGCGATAGTCATCGCGATCTTCTAAACCGAGCAACTGGTTGTAATGATTGAGCACCCAATTCGGGTTGCCTTGCTCCAGAATCCGTCCGCATTCCAGCAGAACCGCTTCATCGCAGAGCATGCGCACGGCATTGGCATCATGGGAGACAAAAAGAATGGTGGTTCCTTTCTCCTTGAGTTCACGAATCCGCTTCATGCAGCGGGCCTGAAAACGAGCATCGCCGACTGCTAAAGCCTCATCGACAATCAGTAACTCAGGGTCGAGGTGAGCCACAACCGAGAAAGCCAGCCGCACCATCATGCCGCTGGAGTAGGTCTTGACTGGCTGGTCCAAAAAGTCGCCAATTTCTGCGAAAGCCACAATCTCAGCAAAGCGATCGCGAATTTCCTGGGGGGTTAGACCCAAGAGCTGCCCATTGAAGAAAACATTCTGGCGACCGGTGAATTCTGGATTGAAGCCGCTACCAAGCTCCAGGAGGGCGGCCACTCGGCCTCGCACTTGCACACGACCACGACTGGGCGTGAGGGTGCCTGCCACGATTTGCAGTAGGGTACTTTTGCCAGCGCCGTTACGTCCGACAAGGCCGACGGTTCGACCGGGTGCCACTTGTAGACTGACATCCTCGAGGGCTTGAAAGGTCTGCACCCGTGATTTGCGAGGAAAGAGCAGCTCCCAGAGGCGATCGCGAGGGTGAGCATAGCGTTGGAAGCACTTACTCACGGCTTCCAATTCCAGCACAGGATCCATAGGGGTGTCGCCTGTCACTCACCAACCAGTTGTGGGCTTGAGTTTACCGCGATCGCTTCTCCTTCCTGGGATAGAGAGTGAAGTGGGCGATCGCGTGGATGCTACTTTGCCGGTTGAGAGCAGCGAGTGGATTGACACTTTGGCTCAGCCCATCAACGATCGTGCATACCGTGTCTTTGGCTCAGGCCAAGACTGGATTTCCTGTGCTGAGTCGGCTCCAAAGTGTCACTCAGCGATCGCAGCAGTTGGCATGGCAGACTCCTCGACCCTTCAGCAACACCCGCTCTTTGCGGATCTCTCAGCAGAACAACTAACTCGGTTGACCCAAACCAGCCGATCGCGCCACTATCCTGCGGGGCAGGCCGTGCTGTTAGAGCATGACTGGAGCGATGGCTATTACCTCATTACGGCCGGTGTGGCCAAGGTGGCGATCGCTAGTTCAGGCGGTGCTGAAGTGATTGTTGGGTTGCTCGGGGCTGGAGAACTTTTCGGGGAACTGCGGGCTCTGGGGTTTGAGAGTCGGACGGCGGATGTCACCGCCCTCACCCCGCTGCAGGTGATCCATCTCCAATCGATGCCCCTCGCACAAGCCTTACAGGTGGAGCCGCAATTGGGCCTGCGCTTGGCCCAAGGGCTGGCGCGGCGTCTCTTGGAAACTAACCGTCGCTTCGTCTATCGCAGCGAAGACGCGACCGCCCGCATCGTTGAGGCGCTTGACTGCCTAGCTCAAAAAGCCGCGCTGCCGCAGCTGACCTCGGCGTGGCAACCTGTCCCGGCGATTAATGTCAGCATTCTGGGCAGTTTGGCAGGCATGGCTCGGGAAACCGCCTCTCGCGAGTTGAGTGCACTCGAAAAGCGCGGCCTCCTCGATCGCATGTCCGATCCTTGGCAACTCTCGGTGCAAACCTTGATTCGCTATGGCCTACGCGCTGCGGTCAACCCCTAGCGAGTAATGAGCACGCTGGTCCGGCGATCGCCGGCGTCAGACTGGATGCCCTGTGATCAATCTCACAATTGCTGCTGATCCAGCGCACAGTAACTCCGCGATCGCGGCTGCAGTCTAGGAAGCATCAGCACTCAGCAGGATTGATCTGCTCCCGATCATGGCTGCACCCACTCCTATCACTCGGACAGCACTGTGGCTCAATAGCGGTCTTTGCACAATTGGTCTGTTGTTGTTCTCGCAGTTAATGACGCCGACGCCATCACTCCCAACCGCACCCGCCTCACCGATTGCCCAGCGACTTGCTCCCTAACCCGTGGCAGCCTTGAAATTAGAACAACTGACTCACTGCTTTGAGATCGGCTAACTCAGCAGTCATGGCTTCGCGGCAGAGCTGCCGAAAATGGCGAACGGGGGGCAGACTCAGATGATCTTCTGGAATCACGAGCTTGATCCGCCGACTCAGACGGGGCTCTGTCGTGGGGCGAATCACTAACCGTGGATCATGGCGGGCATCGACCAAGGCAGCTTGCGGTAATAGCGCCAGCCAGTAGCCTTCTCGCACAACGCCACGAAAGCTGTCGAGCGAGTTAAGTTCCAGACAGCTATTGAGCTCTAGCCCCAAGTCTCGAAAACGTTGCTCTACCAAGCGCTGCATGCCATAGCCATCTTTGAACACGACTTGGGGAACTTGGCTGAGCTGCTCCCAAGCGATCGCTTTTTGGGCGGCGAGGGGATGATCTGCTGCCAGCAGCACCTGCACCTCTTCTTCTAGCAGCAGATCGACCACCAGTCCTGAACCCGTGGTCATGCTGGGGGAGTCCATGACGATTGCCAGATCAATCAGGCCGTCGCGCAACACCTTGAGGGCGCGATCGCTGCCGAGAGTGCTGACCCGCAGACGGATGGAGGGCCACTGCTGTTGAAACCGATTGAGGACAGCTGGCAAATAGCAGCCGCCAATGGAGTCGGCGATCGCCATGCACAATTCAGTTTGGCGGCCGCTCAACAGCTCATCAATTTCGGCGCAAGCGGTTTGCCACTCCTGACAAATGCGGCGTAGACGCGGCAGCAGCCGCTCACCAGCTGCCGTCAACTTCATCCGTCCTTGCCGCCGGAATAGGGCAATTCCCAGTTCATCCTCAAGCCCCTTGACTTGGCGACTGATTGTCGATTGGTTGCAGCCAACCTTTTGGGCTGCTTCTTGAAAACTGCCGGTTTCGGCAACTCGCAGCGCGGCTTGTAGCTGTTCTAGGCGCATGGCGACTGCTCCCACTCCTGAATCAGCGATCGCACGCCGGTCTGCAGGGCTCGAGAGGTCGGGAGATTGAGGAGCGATCGCAGTTGCGAGAGGGCAGTACGGTCATCCAGCTGCTTGAGACTGTAGAGACCATCCATCGGACAGGGACACTGCGGCAACCAGCGCAGTAACAACAAGGTCGCTGCCTGTTTGTGGGGGTGCTGCCCCAGCGATCGCAGGCAGGCTTGCCAGTCTGGGACAGTCCAGGCAGTCGTTGAGAGGCGGGCCAGCGCCGTCAGAGTTTCAGTCGTGCCAGCATCCGCGAGCGCAGCGAGGGCAGCGGCACGGCCCCGACTCGACTGGGTGGCGATCATCGCCAAACTATTCCAAGCGTCGGAGTTGGCGATCGCAGCAATACTCCAAACGGCTACTCGCACGACCTCTGGATCAGGATCCCAAGCCCCTGCCCTCAAAACAGCCAACCGTTCAGCCTCTGTGAATTGATCCGAGAAGCGCACTGACTCAAGGGCTGCACGACGAACGAGCGGCTCAGGATCTTGGCACAGCTGTTCGAGTCTGGGGCGACTATGGGAGTGGCTAGCTGATCCCAGCGCCGTCGCCGCCAGCGATCGCCATTGCGGATCGGGATCGCTACTAAAATTCTGAAGCAGCTGTTGGATCGCCGGATCAGGGTGACTGGCTAGCGCTGGCAGCAGCCAAGGTCGCTCTTCAGGATCCTCTAAGGCCGCTTGGATAGAGTCGGTGGCGATCGCTCCTTGCGCTAACCAAGCCCTATAGATTTCTGTTTTGACTAAGCCATCACGACACAACCCTTGCAGGGTGCGCAGAACGGCTGGAATGCGATCGTGTTGCCACAAACGACAGAGATAGGCCACCAGCCATTGCGTTTGCCAATCATCAGGATTGCTTTGGCAACGGTCGAGACCGTCTTCTAAGACCCGAATATCAAGGCTTTTGGCGAGTTGCTGCACCTGTCGCCAGCAGTGCTCGAAATCACCGACGGGCCAGCCAGCGCTTTCTGCAAATGTTGCATCAATCATGTGCAATCAACACAGGTCAAAAACCATGCTAACGGCTCTACCTAAGCGAGGTTTGGGTACTGAACTTGTAGCAATTGCTACTAAAAATAGCGATCGCTGCCTCAATACCTACTCTTTGCCTGCGTTATGGGCAAAGAGTAGCAGTTGTTACTTAATGTTCTTCCTGCGCAAACTTCTTGCAAGATTTGCATGTCCCGAAGAAAGTTGTAGTTTCTGTTACCAATCGAGCTAGAGATTCTGCCTAATCTGCCGAACATGCAAGCTGCTTGATAGGCAGATGAATCCATGGCTCAAGCCACTGTTACTACAGAAAAACTCAATAAATTTGAGAAGATAAAGCTCGAAAAAGACGGGTTAGCCGTCCGTGATCAAGTTGAGCATTTTGCTTCAATTGGCTGGGAAGCAATGGACCCCAGCGATCGCGAGCATCGGCTGAAATGGCTGGGTATTTTCTGGCGACCCGTAACGCCAGGTCGATTTATGGCTCGACTGCGAGTTCCCCATGGAATCTTGCAGAGTCGGCAATTGAATGCTTTAGCAAATTTTCTCCAACGCTATGGCGACCAAGCTAGTGTTGATATCACCACGCGGCAAAATTTACAGCTACGCGGTCTGTTATTAGAAGATACGCCGGCCTTCTTAGAGCGACTGCAATCGGTGGGTTTAACCAGCGTGCAGTCTGGTATGGATAACGTTCGAAATATCACTGGGTCACCAGTGGCCGGCTTAGATGCTGATGAGTTATTTGATACGCGATCGCTCATTCAGGATTTGCAAGACAATCTGACTGCTTTGGGTCAAGGCAACCCTGAGTTTACAAACTTGCCTCGCAAGTTTAATATTGCGATCGAAGGCGGACGGGATAATTCGATTCACGCTGAAATTAATGATTTAGCCTTTACGCCGGCTTATCACAATGGAGTGCTGGGCTTCAACGTTTGGGTTGGTGGCTTTTTCTCCTCGACCCGAGTAGCGCCAGCCATCCCACTCAATGCTTGGGTGCCTGCTGACCAAAGCGTAATTCAGCTCAGCCGTGCCATTCTCGAAGTCTTCCGCGATCACGGTTCGCGCGGCAATCGCCAGAAGACGCGCCTGATGTGGCTGATCGATGAGTGGGGAATTGATCACTTCCGCCAAGTCGTCTGCGAAGTCTATGGATCGCCCTTGTCAGAGGCTGCACCCGAGGCCATGGACTGGGAAAAGCGCGATTTCCTCGGCGTCCACCCGCAAAAACAAACGGGCCTGAATTATGTCGGTTTGCATGTGCCGGTGGGACGCTTGAAAACGGAAGACCTCTATGAGTTGGCCCGTCTCGCCGACACCTATGGTCAAGGCGAGGTGCGACTGACAGTTGAGCAAAACGTCATCCTCACCCACATTTCCGATGCTCAACTGCCGGCGCTGCTGGCAGAACCCCTGCTGGCTCGCTTCTCGCCCCAGCCGGCGCCTCTCAGCCGAGGTACGGTCTCTTGCACCGGGTCGCAGTATTGCAACTTCGCACTGATCGAGACCAAGCAGCGGGCGATCGCGATCGCCCAAGCACTCGAGGCTGAGCTAGATCTCCCCCGTCCAGTCCGGATTCACTGGACCGGCTGTCCCAATTCCTGCGGTCAACCCCAAGTGGCCGATATCGGTTTGATGGGTGCCAAGGTTCGCAAGGACGGCCAAGTCGTTGAGGGTGTGGACATCTTCTTGGGGGGGCAAGTCGGCCACGCAGCTCATCTCGGAGAGAAAGCTCTGACGGGCATCGCCTGTGAGGACTTACCGGATGTGTTGCGCCAACTGCTGATCGAGCGATTTGGGGCTCAGGCGCGATCGCGCTAAGTCCTACTCTTCACCGTGCCTGATTCACTACCCTGTCATCTCCACTTCCAAAATCATGAGTCAATTTTCTCGGCGTAAGTTCTTGCTGACCGCAGGTGGCACTGCAGCTGCTGCACTCTGGCTGAATGCCTGTGGTGGCAATAACGCTCCCACTGACACAACCGGATCGACCTCAACGCCAGCCCCCAGTGGCGCGAGTGGCGGTGACGCACCGGAAGTGAAAGGGGTGACCTTGGGCTTTATTGCCCTGACCGACGCCGCACCCGTGATCATTGCCCTCGAAAAAGGGATGTTCGCCAAGTACGGCCTGCCAGAAACCAAGGTGGTGAAGCAAACCTCCTGGGCCGTTACCCGCGACAACTTGGAGTTGGGTAGCGATCGCGGTGGCATTGACGGTGCTCACATCCTCAGCCCGATGCCCTACTTGCTGACTGCGGGAGCGATTACCAAATCGCAACAACCGTTGCCGATGTATATTTTGGCGCGGCTGAATACCCAAGGACAGGCATTCTCACTGTCCAATGAGTTCTTGGCTGAAAAGGTTCAGCTGAAAGATCCCAAGATCAAGGAAATTGCGGATCAGAAAAAGGCATCTGGAAAACTGCTGAAGGCTGCGGTCACCTTCCCTGGCGGTAACCATGACCTCTGGATGCGCTACTGGTTGGCTGCCAATGGTGTGGACCCCACAACAGAAGCAGATATTGTGGTCATTCCGCCGCCACAAATGGTCGCCAACATGCAGACTGGCACGATGGATGCCTTCTGCGTCGGTGAGCCGTGGAATGCGCGCTTAGTGAATAAAAAACTAGGCTATACCGCAGCCGTAACGGGTGAATTCTGGAAGTTCCACCCTGAAAAAGCGCTAACAGTTCGCGCGGATTGGGCTGACAAAAATCCGAAAGCGGCGATGGCATTGCTCAAAGCAGTTCAAGAGGCACAGATTTGGTGCGAAGATCCCGCTAATCTGGACGAGCTTTGCAAAATTACTGCTCAGGATAAGTACTTCAAAACCAGTATCGAAGACATCAAACCCCGTCTCCAAGGCGACATCGACTATGGCGATGGCCGTGTGGTTAAAAACTCTGACCTACGGATGCGTTTCTGGAGTGAAAATGCTTCCTTCCCCTACAAGAGTCATGACCTTTGGTTCTTGACGGAGGACATTCGCTGGGGCTATCTGCCAGCTTCAACCGATACGAAAGCTCTGGTTGACAAAGTCAATCGCAGCGATCTGTGGCGCGAAGCAGCAAAAGCGATTGGTCGCGAACAGGATATTCCTGCTAGTGATTCGCGCGGGGTAGAGACATTCTTCGATGGCGTCACCTTTGACCCCGAAAACCCCAAAGCCTATCTCGACGGCCTCAAATTTAAAGCCATCAAAGCCTAAGTCATCTTGTTCACGCCTGCGATCGCGCGATCGCAGGCATTCTCACCGTTTTCTGTCATGACTACCGCACTCCGCCCTCCCAGTTCACTTCGTCGCTCGGCTTGGGCTAGCAATCCTAAGCTCAAGCCCTTCCTGCCCTACGTCATCTGCCTGCCGATCTTCTTAGCCATCTGGCAAGTGATTTCAGCCATCCTTGGGGAATCCCGTTTGCCTGGCCCCATCAACGTGGTGGCCAACACCTGGATGCCCTACATTGCGGAGCCCTTCTTTGATAACGGTGGTACCAGCAAGGGTCTGGGTCTACAAATTCTGATCTCCCTACAACGGGTTGCGATCGGCTACCTTTTGGCTGCGTTCACCGGCATTTTGATCGGTGGCATTTTGGGTATGAGCAAGTTTCTTGGCAAAGGGCTTGATCCGGTTATTCAAGTTCTGCGAACGGTGCCCCCGCTGGCTTGGTTCCCCATCTCCTTGATGGTGTTCCAAGATGCCAACACTTCAGCAATCTTCGTGATTTTCATTACGGCAATTTGGCCAATTATCATCAATACGGCGGTTGGAATTAACCAAATTCCGGATGACTATAACAACGTTGCTCGCGTTCTCAAACTCAGCAAGAAGGACTACATCCTCAATATTTTGATTCCTTCAACTGTTCCTTATGTCTTTGCTGGCTTACGAATTGCAGTGGGCCTCGCTTGGTTAGCGATCGTGGCTGCTGAAATGCTCAAAGCTGACGGTGGAATTGGCTACTTTATTTGGGATTCCTACAACGCTGGCGGGGATGGGAGTTCGAGTCAAATTATTCTGGCGATTTTCTATGTCGGTCTCGTCGGTCTGAGCCTCGATCGCCTTGTGGCTTGGATTGGTCGTCGTGTCAGTCCTGTCAGCCGCTAGGGAGTCTCATCGTCATGTCTGTTTTCTTAGCGGTTGACCACGTTCATCAGGTTTTTAACCTGCCCGGTGGCGGTCAGTACATTGCCCTCAAAGATGTCAGTCTGAATATCCGCCCCGGCGAATTTATCTCTTTAATTGGCCACTCCGGCTGTGGTAAATCCACTCTTCTCAACTTAATTGCAGGGCTCACGCAACCCAGCAGCGGCGGCATCATCCTTGAAGGTCGGCAAGTGACGGAACCCGGCCCCGATCGCATGGTGGTGTTCCAAAACTATTCGCTGCTGCCCTGGCGAACCGTGCGTCAAAACATTGCTCTAGCGGTGGATAGCGTCCTTCGCGATCGCAACCGCACGGAACGTCGCACGATCGTTGAAGAAACCATCGACTTGGTGGGACTGCGAGCAGCCGCAGACAAGTACCCGCACGAGATTTCGGGCGGCATGAAACAGCGGGTTGCGATCGCTCGGGGCTTGGCGATTCGTCCCAAACTGCTGCTGTTGGATGAACCCTTCGGCGCTCTAGATGCTCTGACTCGCGGCAACCTGCAAGAACAGCTGATGCGGATTTGCCAAGAGTCGGGCGTGACCGCCGTGATGGTCACCCACGATGTCGATGAAGCACTCCTGCTTTCCGATCGCGTGGTGATGCTGACCAATGGACCGGCAGCGCAAATCGGCCAGATTCTTGAAGTTGATTTTCCGCGTCCCCGGCAGCGGCTGGAGATGATGGAAACACCGCACTACTACGAGCTGCGGAACGAGTTGATCAACTTCCTGCAGCAACAACGGCGGGCGAAACGGCGATCCAAAGCAGTGCCGACATCTGTACCTGCCGTGGCCACAGCTTCGCGGCAGCAAACAGTGCGACTCGGCTTTTTGCCAGGCAATGACTGTGCTCCCCTAGCGATCGCGAAAGAATTGGGCTTGTTCCAAGACGTGGGTCTGGAAGTTGAGCTGCAATCCTTCCTGACTTGGGAATCGCTGGAAGATAGCCTTCGCCTTGGGCAATTGAACGGTGCTTTGATGATGGCATCGCAACCGCTGGCGATGACCATGGGTTTGGGCGGTCACCGTCCACTGCCGATTGCCACGCCGCTGACAGTCAGCCGCAATGGTGGCGCGATCGCCTTTAGCCGTCGCTACTTGGAAGCAGGCGTGCGCAGCCTTGAGGATCTGCGGGACTTCCTCGCTGAGCATCCCCAGCGCTTGCGCTTGGCTATTCCTGATGCGATCGCGATGCCCGCCCTGCTCCTGCGCTATTGGTTAGCCAGTATCGGCTTGGATCCCGATCGGGATGTCGAGCTGGTGGTGATGTCGCCCTACGAGATGGTGGAGGCGCTTAAGGCTGAGGAAATCGATGGCTTTGCCGCTGGCGAAATGCGCATCGCCTTGGCAGTGCAAACTGGTTCAGCCTACGTGCTCGCCACGGATTTAGATATTTGGGCAGGGCACCCAGAAAAAGTGCTGGGCTTGCCCGAAGCGTGGCTACAAGCTAATCCTGAAGCAGCGATCGCCCTTTGCGCTGCGCTGCTCAAGGCCGGGGAAATCTGTGATGATCCGCGTCAGCGCGATCGCATCGTCGAAGTGCTGCAACGCCCGCAATATCTCGGCTCTGCAGCTGGAGCTGTGCTGAAGCGCTATTTCGACTTTGGTCTGGGTGGTGAACCCACACAAATCCTGCGCTTCAACCAATTCCATGTCGATCAGGCCAACTACCCCAATCCGCTGGAAGGCACTTGGTTGCTCACGCAGCTCTGCCGCTGGGGACTGACGCCACTGCCCAAGAACCGGCAAGAACTGCTCGATCGCGTCTATCGCCGCGACATCTATGAGGCTGCGATCGCCTCAGTCGGTTTCCCACTGATCGCACCCAGCCAGCGGACCTTCGAGCTGTTTGATGCGGTGCCCTTCAACCCCGATCGTCCCCTGCAGTACCTCGAACAATTCGAGATCAAAGCGCCGATTCAAGTCGCTCCCATTCCGCTTGCCACTTCTGCCTAGGTCTTGACCATGACTGCCATCCTTCCCCCCACGGCCTCGAAAGTGAAAACGGGTTTTCTGCATTTCGATTGCGTTGGCAAAACTTTCCCCACGCCCCGCGGTCCCTACGTTGCAATCGAGGACATCAATCTCTCCGTGGAACAGGGAGAGTTTATCTGTGTGATCGGCCACTCGGGCTGCGGCAAATCAACGCTGCTCAATCTGGTGTCTGGCTTCTCGCATCCCACCAGCGGCGGGGTCTATTTGGATGGAAAGCCAATTCAGGAACCCGGCCCCGATCGCATGGTGGTGTTTCAAAACTATTCGCTCTTGCCCTGGAAGAGTGCTCGCGAAAATGTGGCGCTGGCGGTTAAAGCAGCGCGGCCCCACCTCAGCCCCAACGAGCAACGCCAAGTTGTTGATCATCACCTTGAGCTCGTGGGGTTGATGGAGGCACAGCATAAGCGACCCGATCAGCTTTCGGGTGGTATGAAACAGCGAGTGGCGATCGCCCGGGCGCTCTCGATTCGGCCTGAAGTGCTGATTCTGGACGAACCCTTTGGTGCCCTTGACCAAATCACCAAGGAAGAACTGCAAGAAGAGTTGCTCAATATCTGGGAGGAGACGCGCCCAACGGTGCTGATGATCACCCACGACATCGACGAAGCACTGTTCTTAGCTGATCGCGTCGTGATGATGACCAACGGTCCTGCTGCCACGATTGGTGAAGTGCTGGAGATTCCCTTCGATCGCCCCCGCGATCGTGAAGCGGTGGTGGAAGACTCGCGCTACGCCCAATTGCGTACCGAAGCCCTCGATTTCCTCTATCGACGCTTTGCTCACGACGACGATTAATCCCTCCTCTTGCTGCTCGTCAGCGCAGGGAAATCCCTGAGGGGGTTATCCATCCCAGCATCCCTTCTCTTACACAGGAGAAGGGACCTCAATCTCGCTTTCAAGCGCTCTTCAGCCGTTGAAGGAGAGGAGTGGAAGGCGAGGGCAATTTTAGTACCCAATTTCTGCCGGCCATCACGCGACTCATGACCGACCCTGCGAAAACCTTGTGCCCTTATTGCGGTGTCGGTTGTGGTCTCGAAGCCGTTCCTCCCGCCCAACCCGGTCGAGCAACCGTGCGCGATCGCGAGGGCACACCAGTCTGGCAAATTCGGGGCGATCGCCAGCATCCCTCTAGTCAGGGCATGGTCTGCGTCAAAGGCGCAACAGTCGCGGAATCCGTCAGCAAGGATCGGCTGAAATATCCAATGTTTCGAGCCAGTCTCGACGATCCGTTTACGGAAATTGGCTGGGACGAAGCCCTCGATCGCCTCTGCGATCGCATCCAGCAGGTACAAGCCGACTACGGCAAAGACGGCATCTGCTTCTACGGCTCTGGCCAGTTTCAAACCGAGGACTACTACATCGCCCAAAAGCTGGTAAAAGGCTGTTTGGGCACCAACAATTTCGACACCAACTCTCGCCTCTGCATGTCCTCGGCAGTGTCGGCCTATAGCCTCAGCCTTGGCAGTGATGGCCCACCAGCTTGCTACGAGGACTTGGATCTAGCAGACTGCTTGCTGATTGTCGGCAGCAACACGGCAGAATGCCACCCGATTCTGTTTAACCGCTATCGCAAGCGCCATAAACAGGGCGGCACCAACCTGATCGTTGTTGATCCGCGTCGTACGCCCACCGCTGAAGTCGCCGATCTCCACCTTGCTCTCAAGCCTGGCAGCGACGTTGCTTTACTCAACGGTTTGGGCTGGCTGCTGCATCAGATGGGCTACGTCAAAAAAGACTTCATTGCTAACCAGACCGAGGGTTTTGAGGACTGGCTGGCCATCATTCAGGATTACCCGCCTCAGCGTACGGCAGAACTCACAGGACTAGAAATTGCCGATCTCGTCCGAGCCGCCGACCTGATTGCTTCGGCGCAGCGCTGGCTCTCGCTTTGGTCGATGGGTGTCAATCAATCGATTCAGGGCACAGCCAAAGCAACGAGCCTGATCAACTTGCATCTGCTGACGCGGCAGATTGGTCTACCGGGCTGTGGCCCTTTTTCCTTGACGGGGCAGCCCAATGCCATGGGCGGCCGCGAAACTGGCGGACTGGCGCACCTGTTGCCGGGCTATCGCAAGGTGATTGATCCTAAACATCGTGCCGATGTGGAAGCGATTTGGGGACTGCCTGCTGGCAGCATTGCCGCTCAACCTGGCCGCACCGCTTGGCAAATGATCGAAGGACTGGAGCAAGGTGCCGTTGGTTTACTCTGGGTGGCTGCTACGAATCCAGCGGTGAGTCTGCCGGATGTGAAACGGGCTCAAGCTGCCATGAAGCGATCGCCCTTCACTGTTCTCCAAGACGCTTACCATCCCACCGAAACCACCACCTACGCGCATCTCCTTTTACCTGCTGCCCAGTGGAGCGAGAAAACGGGCACGATGACCAATTCTGAACGGCGCGTCACGCTTTGCCAAGCCTTTCGGCAGCCACCGGGGGCAGCACGAGCTGACTGGCAGATTTTCGCAGAAGTCGGACGGCGCTTGGGTTTCCATTTCGACTACGCTGATTCTGCTGCCGTGTTTGCAGAATATGTGCAGGTGACGGCTGGCCGAGTCTGTGATCTCAGTGGTCTGAGTCATGAACTGTTAGCCAAGGCTGGCCCACAACAGTGGCCCTTCCCAGCAGGCGCAGAACCGACAACCGAGAGTAAGCGGCTCTACACCAACCATCGCTTTGCCTATGCCGATGGTCGAGCCCGCTTCCAGCCATTCCATCACCTTGGGGTGGCAGAACCGCCTGACGTCCGCTACCCACTTGTGCTGACGGTGGGACGACTCTACGGCCATTGGCATACCCAAACCCGCACGGGTCGGATCGACAAGATCCAGAAGTTGCACCCTGGCGCATTTGTTGAAATTCATCCCCGCGATGCCGATCGCTACAAGATCAGCGAGGGACAACCGGTGTTGATTCGATCGCGGCGTGGCGAAGGCTGTTTCCCCGCCAAAGTAACGACAGCGATTTCGCCGGGAGTCCTGTTCGTGCCGATGCACTGGGGGGCGCTCTGGGGCGATCGTACCGAGGCCAATGCCCTCACTCATCCTGCGGCTTGTCCCATTTCTGGCGAACCGGAACTGAAAGCCTGCGCCGTGCAAATTGAAGCGCTGCCCGCCGCGATCGCTGACCACAAAACCGCGATCGCAGAACTGGTTCCTTCCTAAGACGGGGAATGCAGTAGGAATCGTGACGACTTTGCTGATCACGAGGGTGCCGTAGACCTGCGATCGCTCAGAACAACCGCCACTCCAACCGTTGCGCTTTTCAAGGAAATAATCTCTGCTAATGTGAATAAAAATAAAGTTCCTTAAAAGGCGTCTGCTTCCCTTGGTTGTTACGTCCCGTCCAACCGCCGATACCCTTGTCCGGCTGCTGTCACGGGACATGGCTCTTAGTACGCCACGCCCCTGGGTCAAATTGTGGGCAGCCGCCTTTCTGGTCTCCGTACCAGTTTTTGTCCAAGCCCCTTTGGTGCGGCTCTGTCCAGAGGCGAGTCTGCTAATCAGCCTGATTTGGTTTGCGATCGCTGGTTTGTTGCAGCGTCAACCGCGCTGGCAGAGTTGGGGCGATCTTCTCCAAGGCTTTGCGTGGAGCTGGTTGGCTGGCTCAATCTATTGGGGTTGGTTGCGTTGGGAACCCTACCTCCATCTGCCAGTCGAAGCGATCGCCCTTCCTTTGGTCATTGTGGGGCTGCGACGCCAGCAAGGTCTGGTTGGCCATGGTTTTTACTTGGGCTCCTTGATCGGCACTGCGGTCACCGACGGTTACTTCTACTGGATTGGTGCCGTTCCCTTCTGGCGAGAAATTGCCCGCAGTAGTCCCACTGAAGCGTTGCCACTCGCGCAGCAGGCGATCGCCTGTCTCCAATCACCGACTGCTTTGGTGGGGGCGATCGTGCTCATTCCCTTGCTCTGTGGGGCAGGTGTCTGGGCATTGCGTCAGCCCCGTCCTGCCCACTGGGCGTTTGCGGGTGCCGTGCTCGGAACGCTACTAGTTGATGCCTTGTTTGGCTTGGTTGCTGTAAGCGATCGCTTGAGTTTAACTCAGTTGTGAAGCGAAGCGCGACGAGTCTAGCGATCGCTAGCTGTGGCCATTGATTCGAGAAAGACGGCCTGGGCGACATCGCCATACAACTGCCGTAATTGTCCGAGCCATTGATTGGCACTCGTCTGCAAGCGGGGGTCGCTAGCGAGGGGTAAAGATCCCAGTTGGTCGATCACGGTTTCTCCAAGGTTTGGTGTAATTACCACCAAGTCAGGATCGAGAGGGGCTGAATAATCCCAAAACTGTTGCAGCTTGGGAGCCGCAACGGCGGCTGTTGTTGCTGCGGCTGTAAGGCTTATCTGACGTCGCGATCGCAGCTCCGCCAGTAACTGATCTCGATGACGGCCACGGAGTTGGAAAAGCACGAAGGGGTCTTCGCTAAAGCGATCGCCGAGGCGATAGTAGATGGCGCTGACATGTTTGCAGGGATTTGCCTTGTCTGGACAGCTGCAGCGCGAGTGAACATCGCTGAGACTGAACGGAAACAGGCGTAGGCCGTTGCGGGCAAAGACGGTCTCAATGTCTGCCGGCATTTCACCGGCCAGCAACAGCGCTGACCAGCGGGCTTCAGCCGCTAAGGCATCAATGACGTAATTCCAGTCCTCATCCTGAATGGGATCGAGCCAGAGGGAAACGCGATAGGGCTTGGGCTCAGTGCCTTGCACCTCAGCTTCTACTTTCTGGCCCTGAAAACGGATGCTGAGCACATGTCCTTCGCGGGCATAGCGCCAGCCGCGCTCTAAGCGCTTTTTAAAGCGATAGGCGTTGATCAGATCTAGCCATTGCTGAACCCACCAAGGTTCTGAGACGTTGCTCATCTCAATTGGCTCCGGCATTGTGCTTTCCTAGCGTGCCACGCTTTCAGACCACAACAATTACACCGACTTCGGCAGACAGGCTCTGGATCTAGCGTTGATCTTGCAATTGAAGAAGGAAGCGATCGCTCGCTGGATTAATTGCCCCGTAGTTGCAAGGCGGGTGGGGGTGGCGCAGCCATCCGCGTTGTGGAGTAAAAACTAATGACCCAGAAGGGAATGACTAAGGTTGCCAACGCGATCGCAATTCCAAACCGTTCAGACCATCGTTGCGTTTGGGGCGCGGGTGCGTTGGCGCGGCTACTACTGCCAGGTTCCATAAAAAAGCGGCGACAAAAGCGCGAAAAAGCGCTGCATAAAGGAATACAGGCATCCTATCAGGTACAGCAAGGGGGAAAGCCGAACCACGGGTTTGCTTAAGGGATGCACTGCCACATAGGAATCTATCGCCACGCCTAGTGATCAGTCCTGCACTCAGGGCCGCTGCCTTCAGTCACAGACAAAAGACATTCTTGGGCAGAATGTTCTCGCTCATTGCCAAGCCCGAATGACTATCCCTCAATCGGCGGCAATTGATACTGACTGACAATCCGCTTGGCAAACTCAGGAATGTGAGCGTCAGCTTTCTCGGGATAGTTGCGCCGCACATAAAGGGCATTGCGGGTGAAGTGGCTATCGATCGAAAAGCGGGCGTATTCCAGTCCTTTGGGACCAATCCGCTCAATCACTAGGCCCATCAGCTTAGCGGCCCACATCGGTAGCTGGACGCCTTGCTCATAGGCGGGAATGCTGTTCTGCACCGCCGCCCGGCGATCGCCACTGCTCTGGACCGGCTGCAGGCGCAGATCGTCTTGGATCAGCTCAAACATTTCTTGGCCGATCGCATTGCGAACCACAACCCACTGCCAACCAAAGGGTGCGCCCATGTAGCCCACGACCAGATCCGCAAGGCCGTTGGTGTAGTCAAAGCAGCTTAGACAGGAAGGCGCAAATACGTCCTTCAGCTCCTTGGTCTTGAGGCCAAAGAAAGGCACGGTCTCAGTGCTGCCGTCTTCATGCCTGAAGTGGATGCGAAAGTCCTGCATGAACTCGTAGTGCACAACCGTCTCAGGCGATCGACTGGTGGTTTCCAGAAACTTTTGCAGACCAGCACGGCTGACGTTATCGACGCAAGGCGTGCCCAGCACGTAGAGCTTTTCGAGTCCCAGCTTGTCTTGAACCGCGCGCAGGGCTTGGATTTGGCAACCGACACCGATCACCAGCAGCCGCTTCAGCCCCGATTGCTCAATCAGATCAAGGACGTTCAGGTTGGGTGACAAGGTGGGTTTGTTGACCCGCGCCGCCAAAATCTCATCGGTCGTCCGCGCAATGACGGGCACCGGCTGGAAGCGATCGCTGGGACTGTTTTGGACACAGACCACGCCTTCCACCCAGCCCTGCTC
Organism: Synechococcus elongatus PCC 11801; assembly: GCF_003846445.2. NCBI lineage: Bacteria > Bacillati > Cyanobacteriota > Cyanophyceae > Synechococcales > Synechococcaceae > Synechococcus > Synechococcus elongatus. The sequence continues at coordinate 111,052 of NZ_CP030139.2, forward strand.
CAGCATCCGGCAGGCCAGCGCACTGACAATCCCAGTCCACTGGGCGCCCTCGATTGGCTCTCGCTTTTGGGCGGCGGTCATCGATTGGTGCACCCCAAAGTACAGCTCCTCAGGGTTTTCTAAATCCCGCGATCGCCCATGAACCTGTTGTTCAAGCGGTTCAAACTGCTGGTTTAAAAAAGCACAGGCCTCTTTGACGTAATGCACATAAGAGGTGTCGCAGAGACCACACTCGCTGCAAAGATCCTTGGCAGGCCGACGGCTCCCAGGTTTGAGGGCGCGGGCGCGACGGTGGGGAAGTGCTGCAGTCATGCCAAACCATGAGGACAAAGCCAATGTTTCCACCTTACCGGAGCTCGAAAAGTCCCGAAATCGCTGCTCGCCAATGATGCGGATAGACCACAGTTATCTCACCTAGGTAAACGACTAAAATTAGGTATAAATACTGTGTGCGATCGCAGCCGCTACGAGAACTGCACGCCAGCCAACCTTGCTGAGCGCTGAGAGTCGCCTATAATCCGTCAATTCTGACTGAGGTAAATCTGTGGGGGCTTCACCCATTTCTCGAACTGTGGCTCAACCAAAGGTGAAGCGTGTTCCGTCGCCCGCGCCAAAATCGCGCCGGCTCTGGCCCCAGGTTGGGTTGATGGCGGCGATCGCCAGCTTGAGTGCGATCGCTACCGCTGGGTTGGTCTATGCCCTGCCGCTCAGTCGATCAGCCAAGCCGGTTGCCCCCACCTCGCCGTTGATGGCATTGCTGCCCTACAGCTTCAACCGACCTGTCAATGTCCTCGTCATGGGGTTGGATCAGGCAGAAACCAATGAGGCTGCTGAAAAATTTGGCACCCGCAGCGATACCCTCCTCGTGCTGCGTTTTGACCCCCTAGAAGGAACTACAAGTCTGCTATCGATTCCCCGTGATACCCAGGTGGCAATTCCGGGCTATGGCACCACCAAAGTGAATGCGGCTAATGTCTTTGGGGGACCAGCGCTCGCAGCTGATGTGGTCAGTCGCACCCTCAATGACATCCCCATCGATCGCTATCTGCGGATCGACACCACGGCTTTTAAGGAGTTGGTTGACCTCGTCGGCGGGATTGAGGTGTATGTGCCCAAGCCGATGCGCTACACCGACAACACGCAAAAGCTCTACATCGACTTACCTGCTGGTCGCCAAACCCTCAATGGCGATCAGGCCGAACAATTTGCCCGCTTCCGCTACGACGAACTCGGCGACATCGGGCGGGTTCAGCGCCAGCAGATGCTACTGCGCGCCCTACGCCAAAAACTGGCTAATCCGCTGATTCTGACCAAGGCCCCGGATCTGGTGAAGGTCCTCCAGAAATACGTGGATACGAACCTCAGCTTTGAGGAGATCATGGCGCTGGTCAGTATTGGACTGCAGCAGGATCTCTCGCAGATGCGGATGGTGATGCTGCCGGGTCGGCCGATCATGCAAGACGAGATCAGCTATTGGCGCTTGGATGAAGGAGCGCGCGATCGCCTCGTCAGTGATTTCTTTGGGCAACAGAGCTTCCAGCCGATCGATCGCCTCGCCTTTGAAGATCTGCGTGTGGCTATTCAGGACTCCTCAGGACAGCCGCAAGCTGCCCAAGCTTTGGCGGAGGCTTTGGCGAAGCTTGGCATTCGTCGCGTTTACGTGATCGAAGACTGGCCGGAATCCTTAGAGAAAACGCAAATTATTGCCCAGCGGGGCGATTTAAACCAAGCAGAAGCTCTGAAACAGCAGCTCAATCTGGGAGAAGTCCTGGCTAGTTCCGATGGGGATATTGGCTCTGACCTAACGATCCGTATCGGCCGCGACTGGCAGCCGACCACCAGCCTCAAGCCTTAAGCTAAGGGGGTTCCCCTCCCAGGACTCTGCTATGGTTTTGCCCCGTCGATTCGGGTGGCGATGGCTGTCGATGCTGCTGGCGCTCGTCTTGCTATTGGTCTTCGCTCGACCGGCGATCGCAGAGCCCGAAACCAACAACTACAGCAACCTGATTCGCAACGGCATTGACCTCTCCCACGAAGACTTGTCGGGGATGTTGTTCGTCTCGGCTGAGATGCGCAAAGCCAATCTGGAAGAGGCTAATTTACGCAATGCCATTCTGACGCTGGGTGTCTTTTTGGATGCCAACTTTCATGGGGCAGACCTCAGTGGCGCGTTGCTCGATCGCGTCTTTTGGGTTGGTGCTGATCTCTCCGATGCGCTGCTAGTTGAGGCAACGGCAACCCGCACCAGCTTCCAAGATGTCAACATCACTGGCGCAGATTTCACGGATGCGATCCTCGATCGCTACGAACAAAAGCAACTCTGTCTCCGCGCTGAGGGCGTCAACTCCAAAACGGGCGTTGCCACCCGCGATAGTCTGGGTTGTGCTTAATTCGGGAAACCTAGTGGGAAGCGATCGCGTCTTCCCGTAGCAAAGCTGATCGCTGTCCTCTCTCGGAATTGTGCTGGGCGGTTTTCTCATGGTGGCGTCGCGTTGGCTTCCCTTGCCGATCCTCCTCACTCTGCTGCTGGGAATGCCCGCCTGGGGGCAGGCAAGCAGTGCCCGCAGTCTGCTGGCGGAACTGCGCCGCGTCGGTGTTCGCGTCACCCAAGCCTGTGAGCCGGGGTTGTTGGGGAGCTTTAGCGATCGCCGTCGCGAAATTCGTATTTGCCCTGAAGCCCATGACAGTGATGAAGAGGTCTTTCGCACACTTGTGCACGAAAGCTGGCATGTAGTTCAGAGTTGCCTGGCAAATCGTGGTCGGGTTGGAACCAGACGCGCACGTCCGATCGCTCGTCTGCGTCCGGATCTGCTGCCCAAGATGCTCCGGGAAACGCGGCGATCGGATTTGCGGATTGTCCGCAGCCAATATGCTCCTGAGGATCAACTGCTGGAGCTAGAAGCGCGTTGGCTGGAGAGCTATCCAGAAGTGGTGGAAAATGGCTTACAAACGATCTGCCGCTGACGCTAATGAGCGGTGAGACAGAGAGGCACTGATGTGGAACAAATCTTCGACGGACCTCTTTGCTGCTGGGTTACCAGCGCCAAACCCGAAAAGAAGCACCGTACCGTGCCAAATCTCCAAAAGTAAGCTCAATCTTGACCCCGCCCAGTAACTCTTCCAAGGTCGAATAGCGAGGCTGTTGATCGGCAGGTGGAGAATCCGCTTGAATTTCCAGCTTGGGCTGCTCGATCGGGAATTGGAGCTGATCGGCTGCGCTGGCGGGTTCAACCGAACCGGTCGCAGCCTGTGCCAGTAGAATCATGGACCACATCAGCCTGCCCTCACGCTGCTTTTAGCTTAGGCGGTGGCTTAGCGATCGGCCACCGCAAACCCTGTTGCTAGCAGTACAGGCAAAGGCCAGCAAACTTGAGATTTCTCCCAGATGAAGCGTGAGGGCAAAAGCAACGCTGATGAGCTGTCAGGCTCTGACTCATGGTTCTTGAAACGCATCGTGCAGGCAGGGCGCTGAAAGCACTGTTTCAAGATCAGGTTTTGAGAAGCGTGCAGCAGGGCTTCTGAAGACAGGTCTTAGAGAGCGATGGGAGAGGTCATCCGAGAGACAGCATTGGCTAGATCATCGTCAAAGAGGTAGTCATTTGCAGTTTCGACCAGCCAGCGCCGAGTCTCAACGTCGTAGCAGATATAGGCTTGGCGATCGCGACAGTAGGCGGCGTACATGCGAGGGCCAGCTGTGCGAAGACCCGCTTGGGGGAAGAACTGCTGAACTTGGAGAAGAAAATGATGAGCGGTCACAACGCACCCCTAGAAACTGCAGTGATAACGTCTAACGGTCTCAAAAGTCATTGCTCTTTGCAGACTGTTCACAATCCTCTTTCGACAGGGCCGAGGAGGCATCCAGCTAACGAGTAATTTTGCTAAAGCAGACTTGCCTTGGGCATATTTTAACTTTTGTAACCTTGATGACAGTTTAACGTACAGTCCTGACCGTTTTCTGAAGTGGTGCCTATTTAAGTCAGATCGCGGCGCCCTTCCAGTGCACGGGCTAGAGTGACCTCGTCGGCATATTCCAAATCGCCTCCCATTGGCAAGCCAAAGGCAATGCGTGTGACGCGAGTAAACGGCTTTAGGAGTTGCCCGACGTACAGCGTTGTGGTTTCGCCCTCCACACTGGGGCTGATAGCAATAATCACCTCTTGTGTTTTTTCTTGAGCGACTCGACGTACGAGGGCTTGAACGGTCAGCTGTTCGGGCCCGATACCATCCATCGGCGAGATCAGACCACCGAGAACGTGATAGAGCCCCTTATATTCCCGTGTCTTTTCAAGAGCGATCACATCGCGGGGATCGGCGACCACGCAGATGGTTTGCGTGTCGCGTTTGGGATCCCGACAGATGTTGCACAGATCTTCTGAGGAGAGATGGAAACAGCGCTGACAATGGCCCACTTGTTGCTTCGCTGCCAGTAGGGCTTCGGCAAATGCGGCAATTTCTGTTTCTGGCCGTTGGATCAAGTGCAGGGCTAAACGTTGAGCTGATTTGGGGCCAATCCCGGGCAGTTTTTGGAGATGCTCAATCAGACGGGCCAGCGGGCGGGTGTAAACAGACACGATCGCGTTGATGCAGTCCTCTGATCTTACGGGGTGCTTGCGATCGCCTTCGCGAAGGTCAGCTGCGCTCAGTCAATGCTGAAGTCTTGCGACAAAGCTAATTGACTGACCCGCGAGAACCGTCAGAATCAAGGCAGTCTTGTCATCAAAGGAAGCTGTGATGCGCAGCCTTGGCCTTTCTCTGCTGATCAGCGCGATCGCAGCGACCCCTGCTGTGGCGCAATCCGACTTTCGCTCGGTGAAGCCCAGCCGCGCCACCTATCTTGAAGCGCGAGACTGTCAGATTCTCCTGCAGGTGGATCAAGATCCGCCCAGTGCGATTCCTTGCGAGCGGGTTTTGGTGACGGAAGGCCAGACCAGCTTCAACTTCCATTTCGTGGTGCCAGAGAAAGGAGAGGAAGTCCTCTTCAGCTTCATTGCCCCCTATGAATCCGCTGACCCAGTTAGTAACACGAACTGGTCGGGGCGCTACGGAATTCCAGCTTTCCGCATTTTTAAGCCCCAAGATCCCCTGCCAGTTCTGCAAGGAGAGGGTCGATGCAACCTTGAAGCTCGGCGCATGAGCTGCCAATTTCAGTCAGTGGGCGCGGATCAAGAGCCCGTTTTGGTGAAAGCAGCAGCGATTTTGCAAAAAGATTTGCCCACTGTTTCCGGCCGCTAATTCCTGCCCTCGACAGGTGTTGCTGAAGGCGATCGCTTTACTCAATTGCTCGTTACAACACGGTTCAATCTCCGAAAATAGTTCTTTGGGATCTGATTCACGCTCACCCTATGGATTTTGCCATTGGCGATCGCGTCCGCTTGGCCGCACAGCCGCCCTACTTGAAAAGTGCTGACCCGCTGCCGATGTTGCGGCCGCCTGACCTTCTCGCAGTCGGTGAAATTGGCACGATCACAGGACTGCGTCCCGGTGGCTATTGGGTGGTGCTTTTCGATCGCGGTTCCTTTCTGCTAGACCCGCCGTTTCTTGCCAAGGTTGAAACTGAGACTAATCCCACGGGCTGAGTCTCTAGCGGCGAACGCGAGCGACAAGTCAGTGGTTGAGGAGAGTTGACCCTTGCCACTTAAACGAAGTCGCGCCGACGATCGCCGGCAGCAATGCGATCGCAGATGCGCTGCAGGGAAGCATTTGCTCCTTTGGGCACATGGGGCATCGGCAAATCGAAATTCGGCCAAGTTGGAGAGTCACTGCAGGGGCAAGCATTGCTGAGCACTTGGCCAATGGGCAGAGCAACAGGCATTAAGCAGCGAGCGCAGTCCGTGATTTCCCAAGCGGGGCTCAGCAGTTCTTCGAGGCTGATCACCGTTCCATCGAGATAGCAATTCTCAAAGCCGAGGGATTTTAAGGCTTCCCAGCACTGCTGAAACTCTGGCGAATACTGACCTTGAGCCAACACCGGCTGAGGACAGTAGGTTTTGTCATCGGCAATGATGCCCTGACCAACTTGGAACCACAAGGCAAGATATTGCTGTACTTGTTGTAGAGAAGCCATTGCAACACCTTTGTGGAATGCGTGTGAATTATCGGTTTCTCCTCCCATTCATCCTAGTCTGCTAATGAGTGATTTAAATCTTGAGGATTTCTATATATCGATCCCGGGATCTGAACACCCAGCTGTTTGAGATCGATCGCATAACCTGCTACTGCTAAAAAAACATGATCAGCGTGGTTTGAAACTTGGCGAGTTAAGCTGCCGAGGCGATCGCGAAATTGTCGCCCTAGTGGATAGGCAGGGACAACTCCCCAGCCAGTTTCTTCCGCAACAATAATGACGGAAGCTAAGCAATTGTGAAGCGCTGCCAAGAAAGCCTGAGTCTGCTGATTCCAGTCAGCTTCAGACTGATCTAAATAGGCAGCTACCCATGTTCCTAGGGAGTCAATCAACAAACAGTCGCGATCGCTGGTGGTTGCAATAACAGTTGCTAATTCATCCTGAATATTCAGGGTTTGCCAATCTGAAGGTCGCCGTTGTTGATGTTGAGAAATACGATCGCACCATTCGGGATCTTCGGGGTCAACTTGAGCAGTTGCGATGTAGATGACTTTTTGCTGGGACTGGTGTGCAAGTTCCTCAGCCCACTCACTTTTGCCGGAACGACTGGGTCCTGTAACCACTGTCAGCATGGGTGAAGCCTACTCGTTCATATTGCGATAGGTAGCCACTGCCGAGGGTGAAATCCGATTGAGGTAGCGGAAGATCCAGTATTTGAAAATCGTGTCAAGAATCACTGGAAACGTTGCAATAAACAAGAAAATAAAGGAGCGATTCTCAGGGACGCCAAAATGTCGAGCGATCGACTCAAGGATCACTTCCCAGCCGTGGGGTGAGTGAAAGCCGACAAAGACATCAGTAAACAAGATGATGATAAAAGCCTTGGCACTATCGCTAATGCCATAGACAACCTCATCAATAAAGGACTTGAGGAGCTGAATTTCTTCCCGAGAGGAGATCAATAAAATGGCAAAGGCGGCGGCGGAGATCAAATCAGCAAAAATATTCTTAATCGCATTCGAGCTTTCGTGGCGATATTCAGCGGCAATCTCTTCCGCCTTCTCGCGCACCCGCTCATCAATCTCTGCCTCTGTCAGGGGAGGTGCCTCTTTGAGATAGTGCTGAAAGCGAAGCAGCTGCTGATATTGATTGAGTTTGACAAAGGCTTCTTCTTCCATCTGGAAGTTAAGAAAAATCGCTTCGGGATCCTCGCTACGCAGGCGATCGACAATCGGACCCACGATAAAGGACTTGCTAATTTGCTGCGTGAGGAGCGGTACCAAAATCAGTAGTAGGACGAAGCGCAGTGCAATAAGGGTTTTGCCCTTGCGCGATCGAAAGTTTTGAACCAGCTGATCCTCTGCTTTGGGGTCGAGTTGCTGCCGTAAATCAGCAAAAGCCCCAAAAATCGATCGCGGTAAAAAGCTGGTCTGGCTGATGAGATACTCATCCTCACCCTCAGGATTGGGAGTGGGCTTGACGTTATTTTTCGAGGTCATCAGCGGCGAGGAGTCAGGAGTAGAAACGTGAGTAGGTGGCTGACCGTAGCGCTCTAAAACTTGGTCAATGAGTTGTAGCTTCTCATAGGAAATGGTGGACGATCGCATCCCAGGGCGCCCCAAGGCAAGACCGGCCTGAAGCTGGACGGGCTGACGCCGAACATAGCGTTGCCGATGGCGATGTAGGGTACGCAGGGTTTGTCTGAGTTCGGCCTGCAGCCACGATCGCTGTTGACTGCTGAGTTGTGGAGGTAATCTCTGCAGCGATCGCCCGCCTGCATACTCGCTTTCCAGCGCACAGATGTAGAGGGCTGCTTCGTAGGCTTGCTCTAGATCGAGCCGTGCAGTTTCAGAATGCTGATTGAGGCGTCGCGCGACCCAGTCTGAAATCCCTGCAAAGAGCGCCATAGTAAATCAGAGGAAATCGCCGCGATGCCAGCAGTGACTGTCCCCTGATTGTAGTGCCCTGAGATCGGAGCAATGTCGACGGCGATTTGGTTTGAGTGTCCCAGCCGCCAAGGGCGAACACAGCAGTTACTGGAGTGGCTGCAGGCGGCGGGGCAATCACAGACCGCTACGGCTGAACCGCTCCTTGTTTTTGCAGCCACCGGCGATCGCCGCTTGCAATTAGAGGCGCGACTACGGGCCACGACCGGCGTGACGATGGCTTACCAAACGGTCACGCCTCTTGGGTTTATCCAACAGGAAGTCGAGTTGTTTTGGCCTTGGTTGCGATCGCCCCAAGCAGCTCAATCCGTCGTTTTACTGCCCTCGGAAAGTGAGCAGGTTCTCGCTAGTCAAGTCTGGCAAGCATGGCTGAGCGATGAAAGCTTACTCTGGCCGGGCACTGTCGCAGCTGCCTCAGCCCGGCGCTGTTTGGATCTGCTGTTGCTAGCAGGTTTAGCCGGTGTGCCGATTCCTGAGATTCCCCAACGACTGCAAGCTGTCTTACCCTCACTGCCACCGCCAGCATTGGTCACTGCTCTGGAAGTTTGGGTGGACTGGTGTTTGGAGCGGGGACTGTTGAGCTATGGTTTAGCAGCTCTGCTCTATGGTCAAGCCCTCTGGCCGCTCGCTGCCTATCGCGATCGCTTGAGCCAGCGATTCAGTGGTTGCTACGGCGATGATGTCGATGAGTATCCCGCTTTGCTGCTGCCCTTATTTCAACAGTTTGCGGCGGCAGGATTGCCCTATGGCTGTACCTTCAACCCACTGGGGCGCTGCCGAGAAGGTCAGGGTGCGGATCCGGATGCCTGGCAGGCTTGGGCGCTCGCGGCGGGACTGGAATACTCCTCTCCCTCCCTAAGACCCGCTGGCCTTGGACGTTGGCAAGCAGCAGTCCAAGCCAGTGTTTTGGGAGATGAAAACTCAATGTTGGTCAGCGCGGGATCAGCGTCTCCTTTCTCGAGTTTGCAAACTGTATCTCGGGGGCAACTCTTGCGTCAGGTGGCCGAGACGGTCGCACAGGCCATTGATCGCGGTGAGGTTCAACCCCATGAGATTGCCATCATTGGCCCAGGCATTGATGCGATCGCTCGCTACACCCTGATCCAGATTTTGGAGCGCCGCGGCGTTGCTGTGCGACCGCTTGCTGAGCAGCGACGTTTACCCAGTTCTGCGCTGGTGCGATCGCTCCTCACGCTCCTAGCTTTTTTGCAGCCGAGTTTAGGGACGCGCCTACGACGGGAAGCAGTGGCAGAAATGCTGACAACCCTGAGCGATTGCACGATCGATGCCGTCCGCGCAGGCTTGATGGCGGATGTTTTGTACGTACCGCACCGAGAACAGCCCCAACTACTTGCCGTTCAAGCTGCACCGCGCTGGGATCGCTTTGGTGATACTGCTATTTGTGCGTATGAAGCACTTCTAAATTGGCTTCAATCCATGCGCAGCGAGACCTCTGCCCTGCGACAACTGGAAGCTGCTGCCCAACAATTTTTTCCCCGCAATCGCCTCAGCTTGGCTGAAACCGCGCATCTCCAGCGGCTGCTGGAAGTGGCCGATCATCATTGGCAGCTCCAAGCTGCCTTGGGGATCGAGGCTGAAGCCGCGATCGCACACCGTTTCTACGACCTGGTAATGGAGGGGACGTTTGCCGCGGATCCTTTCCCAGAAAGTCTGTGGCATCCTGCAACCCCAGCCGTTACCCTCGCGACCCTATATCAGTACCGCGTCTTCCAAGTGCATCACCGCTGGCAGTTTTGGCTTGATATCAGCTCCCCCCTCTGGGATCGAGATCAACCGGCTTACTATGGCTACGCCGCCTTTCTTCAGCAGCCAGTGCAACCGTTTGACCCGGTTGAAGCTGCCCAAACCCGTTTGCTCCGCTGTTTAGCTGACCTGCTGGCCCGTGCTGGCGATCGCATCATTCTCTGCCACAGCGATTTATCGGTCAGTGGGAAAGAACAATCTGGACGCTTGTTGACCCTGCTGGCATCAACTCCGGCGTGACTAACAGGGTGATTGCCCATGTCTCAAGGCGCCCCAGTGCCATGGGCGATCGCATTTCACCATCCTCTTGGCAGCTAACTTAAGAGCGTTGCCCAAATGCCAAAGGCTGGAGTCAGATCGGGTCTTGCAAGCAACAGAGTCGGCCAGTTGATGGCGCCATAGTCTTGCCCAGCTTGCAGAGGAAATTGTTGACCAGATAAAGACTGCCAGTCTGCCCCGAGCGCCTGGGCCAGCACCCAAACTGCCGCAATGTCCCAGACTTTTGGAGTTGCCTCCAGGGCACCGAGGGTTGTTCCCTCCAGCACCGTCAGAAAATTAGCAGTCGAGGCTCCCAGCATCCGAATTTTGCAGGGGAAGGGATCGGTTCGCCGTTGCAGCACGATCGCGCTGCGGGTGCAAAGGCTAAATAACTGATTCGAGCCCAAGGGAGTTTGTCGCAACTTCAGCGGCTGTCCATTACGTTCTGCCCAAGCCGCAGGCGCCAAGTCAGTCCCTGTAGTGCAGACGCCACAATAAAAGCGATTAAGCGGCGGCAGAGCGATCGCCCCAAACACAGGCAAGCCTCGGTAAAGCAACGCCAGAGAGATTCCCCACAGCGGAATGCCCTGGGCAAAGTTGGTGGTGCCATCCAAGGGATCAACCACCCAAGTCCAGTCTGACCCCCCAAAAGTTTGGTGGCTTTCTTCAGTCAGCAGGGCATGGTCAGGAAAAAGCTGAGTCAGGCGATCGCGCAGGGTTTGGTCGGCCCAGCGATCGGCCGCTGTAATCAAGCTCCCGTCTTCCTTTTCCGTAGCTTGGAGTGTCCCAAATTCCTCTAGGAGGCGATCGCCCACCGTTTGGCAGAGTGCTTCAATCGTTTGGGCGAGCGATCGCCAATTGGGTTGAGTCATCAGTCCAGCTCAGCTGCCAAGACATCACTGAGTCGAACACGGCTGTGCTGACGGAACTCCTGCACATTGACGCGACTGAGACAGGCGATCGCCACCAACATCCCCAGCGCTTGGACGGCAAAGACCAAGGCATAGGCTGGGAAGAGGGCCGCTCCTCCGGCTGCCAGTGCTTCCGCTGAAAGCCCTAATTTACCTAAGTCAAAAATTGCGCCGCCACTGACAGTCGCTATAGCGCGGGACAGGGCTTGCGCCAGCCCCCAAGCGCCGATAAAGGTTCCGGCTGTCTCAGCCAAGGTGAAATCGAGCATCAGAATGATTGAGCCACTCGTAGCGATCCCAGCACCGAGGCCAAACAGCACGATCGCCGATCGCAATAACGTCGGCCAAGGTCCCCAGCCCGCCGCAATGATCAGACAGAAGCAGAGGGCACTCAGTCCACAGCCAACTTGCGCAGTCCGTTCTTTCCCTAGTTTCGGCACCACCAAAAAGCCAGTCACTGCCGTGCCAATCAAGGTGCCAAAGCCCCAGTAGGCATTGAGCTGCGAGGATTGCCCGACACTGAAGCCAAAGACTTGACCGGCATAGGGTTCCAGAATCGCTTCTTGCAAGAAAAGACTGAAGGTCAGGACGGCCAAAAAGGCGAAAAAGAAGCCCGTTTGACGACTCGCCGTCAGCACCCGTAAGGCACGACCGAGAGTAATGCTGTCCTCGCGGTCGCGGCTCTGCGATCGCTCCACAAATCCGGAGTAACGCCGCTCAACCCCTACCGTTGCCAGCAGGATGGTGCCGAACACGAGCAGTGGCACGACAGTGAAGAGTTGCTGCAGCGAGCCTTGAATTTCAGCCAGGGAAGACTCAGCACCAACTGACTTCAGCAAAATCCCCGTTGTGATCCCACCGATGACGATCCCCACCATCAGCATCGACCAAACAATACTGACCAACTTGGGTCGTGTGCGCTCATCCGTGACATCGACGAGCAAGGCCGCAAACGGAGTCGAACTGGCGCTGATAGCCACACCGTAGAGGGCGAACGTCAAACCTAGGGCGATCGCATAGAGCCAGGTATTACCGCCCCAGCCACTCTGCTCAAAACTAGCGGCTAAAGGCCAGACTAAGCGGACAGCCAAGCTAGCCACGAGGCAAAAGGTGGCACTACCCAGCCAGATGTAGCCACTGCGGTGCAGTCCCCAAAGCGGTCGCGTATCAGAGAGCTGCCCAAACCAGACCCGAACCGGCGCGACAAATTGGTGCATGGCGATCGCGCCTGCCACCAGTAGAGCCGGCAACCGCAGTTCATCGATCATGACGCGGTTGAGAACCCCCAGCGTCAAGATCGACATCACGCCAAGGGATGCTTGAAAAAGCCCAAGCCGTAACATCGTCCCCAGACTGAGGGATGGCGGCACAGGCTGCGACTCAACCATGGTGGACACAGACAAATGAGACACCTTTTAACAATGCAACATCAAACCTACCTGGTGGCGGGCTGGTAGAACGTTAGCTGCCGACGCGAGCCAAGTTACTGACGTTGCTGACAGCTCGCTTGATCCGGGCGAGCGCCAAGTTATAAGCCGTGATGGCATTGAGGGCGTTAGCTTCTGCCCGCGTCAAGTCTCGTTGCGAGTCGATCACTTCCGTCTGGGTGCCAACACCAGCTTGGAAGCGCAGACGTGCCAGGCGTAGGGCTTCTCGTGCCTGCTCAACAGCCTTACGGGTGGTGCCGATGTTTGCCAAGTTGGTCTGCAGGTCGTAGAAGGCAGTCTCAACGTCGGTCCGAATTTGATTGCGCGTCAGCACAAAGTTCTGCTCCGCAATCTGGCCGTTCAGTTCCTGTTGCTGGGCATTGGCATTGGCTAAGCCACCGTCAAACAGCGGCACGTTGAGTACCAATCCAATGGAATAAGAATAGTTACTGTTATTCGTGAGCGTTGGTGATGGGAAGGTCAGAGCTTGGCTGCCACTGCGGAGGTTGCTATTGATTGACCCGGTTACGCCATAGGAGGCTTGCAGGCCCAATTGCGGCAGGATTTGTCCTCGGGCTGCTTGGGCTTGGTTGTAACTGATATTGCGTTGCAGCACTTCCCGCTCGAGCTCTGGACGGTTTTGAAAAGCAAGGACAATACTCTCGTCGAGGCTGAGATTCCAAGGTGCGGCTAGTTCTACAGGATCGGCCGTCAAGACATTGACGTTTTGCGGCAGGTTGAGAGCCTGCACTAAGGAACGGCGAGCTTTATCTTGATTTCCGATGCTGTCAACCAAATTTTGTTGGTCTTGAGCAAGCTGAACCTGTTGCCGCAGCACATCAAACTGGGTACCAACGCCAGCTCTGAATAGAGCCTCTGCATCTTTGAGACTTCGTTCCGAGGCAACAACCGATTCCCGCGCAATTCGAACGAGCTGGTCGGCATTCTGGAGCTGATAGTAGGCTTCAGAAACAGTGAGCTGCAGGTCTTCGAGGGTGGCTTCGAGATCCAGTTCTGCTTGGGTGACTTGGTCGCGGCTGGCAGCTAGTTGGGCACCCCGGACAAAATCGAAAATCGTGTAGTTCAGGTTGAGGGTTGCCCCGATCGAAGATTGTCCCAGAGTGGTGAAGAGACTACTGCCTGTGGGCTGAACGGTAGACCCTTCAGTCACATTGAGCCGGTTGCCACTCTGCTGATAGCCAGCATTACCTTGAAGCCCAAGGGTTGGGTAAAGAGCAGCTTCTGTTCCTCGCAGCGCTGCCCGCCGTTGCTCAACTTGGAGCTGGCGAATTTGGACTTGGGGATTGTTGAGGCGAGCTAAATTCAGCGCCTGCTCCAAAGTCAGTGGTTGGAGCGATTCGGTTTGAACTTGGTTGGGCTGATTCGGAAGCTGGAAGGGATTTGGGTTAGCTTGCAACTCCTTGAGCAGATTGGCATCAGGAACTACTTCCTTGACGGGGCTCGATGGAGGCGTCGTCGGTGCCGGCGTGGTTGCGGCTGGTGGTGGGGAGTTTTGGGCAATCGTGGGGGATGGGCCCGTAGCCTGAGGATCCACAATGTCCGCGATCGCCGCAGGCGGCTCCATTCCATGGGCTGCGATCGCCAGAGCGCTCAGCAAAGAGAGACGGTAGAGAAAAGCAGCCATGGAGGTGTTTGAACAAAAGAGCAGGGTCAAAGGGAAGCGGATCCGCAGTTAGAGAATTTTCTTCGCTCAGGGAATCCTTGCCTAATGTACCGAGAACCGCAACATTTGCACTGAGTTCCCATTGCGCTGTTCAATCGCCGAGAACTCAGGAAACAGCCGCTTTTTAGTGAGACTCTCAGCTGCGATCGCTCAACGGTGGGGTAGGTCGGGGAAGGCGGCCGCGATCGCCGGATGGGCGATCTGTCCCTGAGCCACGTTCAGTCCTTCCGCCAAACCAGAATCGCGATCCAAACTACCCAAGCCGTGGGCGGCGATCGCTTGGACGTAGGGCAGTGTGCTGTTATTCAGAGCCTGTGTCGCTGTCCAAGGAACAGCCCCAGGCATATTGGGCACGCCGTAGTGAACAACGCCTGCTTCTACGTAAGTTGGTTGGCTGTGGCTAGTAGGACGCAGGGTTTCAATGCAACCACCTTGATCTACTGCCACATCCACGACAACTGAGCCGGGGTGCATCTGGGTAATCAGGTTGCGACTAACGAGCACCGGTGCACGGCGTCCGGGCACTAAAACTGCACCAATTAACAGGTCAGCTTGCGGGACGCGGGCTTCAATTTCGGCAGGACTGCTGTAGAGCAGTTCAACCCGGGACCCAAACAGTGTCTCCAGTTCAGCTAGCCGCTCAACATTGATATCGACAATCTGGACTTTGGCACCCAGGCCGATCGCCATCTTGGCAGCTTCGGTTCCGACGATCCCGCCACCCAGAATCACCACCGTGCCAGGACTGACACCGGGAACCCCACCTAGTAAAACCCCTCGTCCCCCTTGTTGGCGTTCTAGAAAGCGAGCTCCAAATTGCACCGACAGTCGACCTGCAATCCGGCTCATCGGCATTAACAACGGCAAACTGCCATTGCGGGCGGTGACAGTTTCATAGGCGATCGCGGTCGTTCCGCTGCTGATCAGTCGCTCAGTCAGGGAGCGATCGGCTGCTAAGTGTAAGTAAGTGAACAGGAGTAAGTCCGATCGCAGGTAGTCGTATTCCTGGGGCAGCGGCTCCTTCACCTTGACCACGAGCGGCTGTTGCCAGACTTCTGCGGCCGTAGCGACGACCTTGGCACCTGCTTGTAAATAGTCTTCGTCTGGAAATCCCGATCCGACCCCAGCCCCTTGCTCAATCCAGACCTGATGTCCCTGCAGACTGAGTGATCGCACGCTGGCAGGGCTCAGCCCGACCCGAAATTCTTGATCCTTGAGCTCACGCGGCACTCCGATGTCCATGCTGCGGTCCCGACTGAACGGGCTTATTGTGGCAGATTCCAGCGATCGCGAACGTCACCTCCGTTTATTGACAAAATGCAACATCATGGAGAAAAGCTTGCTGCTGCTATGACCACCCTAGAACCAACCATCACGCCTCGCCGCGATCGTCCTCGCTTTGGCTTCAATGAGACTGCTGAAAAGCTGAACGGGCGTTTGGCCATGCTGGGCTTTATCACGCTAATCGCCTTTGAAATCACCACTCACGAGGGCTTCCTCCATTGGCTCGGTCTGGTCTAGAACCGCAAGCGGTTGCTGAAACGACTCCTTTATTGGGGCGATCGCTGCCGGAGTTACAGGATTGGGTTGTTGCCCAAGGGCAGCCCAGCTACCGTGCCAAGCAGCTGCACCAATGGCTCTACGAGCGCAGCGTCCATAACTTGGCGGAGATTAGCGTTTTCCCCAAAGACTGGCGTCAGTCCTTGCAATCGGTTCCCGTTGGGCGATCGCGCATCGCTGAGCGCAGTCAATCGCCGAGCGGCACGGTTAAATACCTGCTGCAGCTCGATGATGGCGAAATCATTGAAGCGGTTGGCATTCCCTCGGGCGATCGCCTGACAGTCTGTGTTTCCTCGCAGGTGGGTTGTGCCATGGCCTGCGACTTTTGTGCCACGGGCAAAGGGGGGTTCCGGCGGCACCTCGCGCCCCACGAAATCATCGATCAGGTGTTGACCGTTCAAGAAAACTGGCAGCAACGAGTCAGCAATATCGTTTTCATGGGCATGGGTGAACCCCTGCTCAACCTTGACTCAGTCCTGTCGGCGATTCGCTGCCTCAACCAAGACATCGGCATTGGCCAGCGCGGCATCACAGTCTCGACCGTTGGGATCCCCGGCCATATTCGCCGCCTCGCCGAAACCGGTCGCGTGGGCGATCGCCCTCTACAGTTCACCTTGGCGGTCAGTTTGCATGCGTCCAGCCAAGCAGTGCGCGACCAAATTATCCCCAGCTCACGTCACTACCCCATCACTGACTTGCTGCAGGAATGCCGCGATTACGTTCAGATCACAGGGCGGCGCGTCACCTTCGAATACATTCTGCTGGCAGGGTTGAATGACCATCCTGCTCAAGCTGAGCAACTGGCAAAACTGCTGCGAGGCTTCCAAAGCCACGTCAATCTGATCCCCTACAACCCCATTGATGAGGTTGAATATCAGCGCCCCAGCAAGGCGAGAGTGGATGCCTTTGCCGAAGCGTTGCGCCAGCAGCGAATTGCAGTCACTGTGCGTTGGTCTAAAGGATTGGGCGCCGATGCAGCCTGTGGGCAACTGCGAGCCAATCGACGGCCAACCTCTCTCACGGTCTAAGCTGAGCCAGAGCTTTCCTGACCGTTGTCGCAAACTCAACAAAATCAAAGCGATCGCTAAAATTCAGCGATCGCTTCTCATGACTCTGTTTTGGTTGGTAGTCAAGGCTTGGTTGGACTTAACCCCACTGGGGTGGCCGAGAACCAATGCCCGGTGCATAGGCTTCAATGACGCGGCCCGTCAGACTGCAGGTAACTAACAAATAGTCACAGCAGGGGCATTGGGTTTGCAGCACTTGGCGGCTAGCAAAATGCTCCCGTTCTGCGGGACGGCCGCAATTAGGGCAGCGAATTTGTTGAATCGTTGTCATGGTTATATCGATCCTTAGTCCGCAAGAGAGAACAGGCTGCATTAACAGTTTTTGTAGTCCGATTGCTGAACAGAATCGGCAATTAATGGCATCATAT
Organism: Synechococcus elongatus PCC 11801; assembly: GCF_003846445.2. Taxonomy (NCBI): domain Bacteria; kingdom Bacillati; phylum Cyanobacteriota; class Cyanophyceae; order Synechococcales; family Synechococcaceae; genus Synechococcus; species Synechococcus elongatus. The sequence continues at coordinate 128,101 of NZ_CP030139.2, forward strand.
CGGCGAAAACTAGACGGGGATCAAGGGAAAACTGCGAACTTTCTTTAGTTTCTAAGAAAACCTAGCAGGCTGAATGCTTTGGGGGAATTGGAAATTTTCCTAAATGCTTCAAATAACTACATCACATTTTTGAATTGGCTTCCTGTTGGCTAAGTGACATTTATGCTAAGAGCGCTGCATCAATCAAAGCGAGAAACCGCGATCGCAGTAGCGCTGCTGAGCCGCTTCTTACCCTGTCACGATGCCTTGCCTAAAGTTGAGAGAAAATCTAAAAACTTTCTAAAGAGAATTCCGATCGCGCAATCGTAATTCTTTTTCTAAGCTGCAGAACAGTGCGAAGATGAGGCCGCAGTTAGCCTTTCACCACGATGCAGCTTCTAGACTGGGTGGTCATCGGTCTTTACTTGGTCATCAGCTTAGGTATTGGTCTGTACTTTGCCCGCCGAGCCTCGCGGGGCATTGAAGACTTCTTCCTGTCGGGGCGATCGCTGCCGTGGTGGTTGTCCGGCGCCAGTATGGCCGCTACGACCTTCTCGGTTGATACGCCGCTCTACGTTGCTGGACTGGTTGGGACGCGCGGGATTGCTGGTAACTGGGAGTGGTGGTGCTTTGGTCTTGCCCACGTCAGCTTGATCTATATCTTTGCCCGTCTTTGGCGGCGATCGGAGATCATCACCGATGCGGAACTAACAGAGCTGCGCTACGGCGGTCAGACAGCAGCTTGGTTACGGGGGATCAAGGCCTTTTTGTTTGCAGTGCCGATCAACTGTATCGGCATCGGCTACGCCATTCTGGCGATGACCAAAACAATCGAGGCGCTGGGCGTTTGGAACAGTCTGGGCTTCGATGTGGGCGAGAACAGTCGCCTCTGGAGTGTCATTGCAATTTGCCTGATCGTCTTGGTCTACTCGGGGGTCTCTGGTCTTTGGGGGGTCGTGGTTACCGATTTCTTCCAGCTCGTCCTAGCGCTGGTCGGGGCTTTGATTGTGGCGGCCAGTGCCGTCAGCAGCATTGGCGGTATGGGTAACTTGGTCGATCAGCTGCAGGCGATGGGCTTGGGGCGATCGCTCGACTTTCTTCCCTTCCGCTGGAGCGGGGGCAGCTTCGACTGGACTGAAACGGCTGGCCTGACCACAACGACATTTTTGGCCTATCTCGGCCTGCAGTGGTGGACTTTCCGTCGCAGCGATGGTGGGGGGGAGTTTATTCAGCGGTTGGCAGCCTCTCGCACCGAGGGCGACGCCGCCAAAGCGGCTTGGCTGTTCAACATCATCAATTACGTTGTACGGACATGGCCCTGGGTCATTGTTGGCTTAGCAGCCCTCGTGCTCTATCCCAACCTGAGCGATCGAGAGTTGGGCTATCCCAAGCTGATGCTGGACTTTTTGCCGCCGGGGTTGCTGGGGTTGGTGGCTGCCTCGTTACTCGCCGCCTTCATGAGTACGGTGTCGACCTCCATCAACTGGGGCGCCTCTTATCTGACGAATGACTTGTACCGCCGTTTCTGGCGATCGCAGGCTTCGGCAGCGGAACTGGTGACAGTCGGTCGGCTTGCCTCCGTGTTCGTGACTGTTTTGGGGGCTGTCACCGCTTTCTTCAGTGATGATGTCGGCACGGTCTTCCGCTTGGTGATTGCGATCGGGACTGGTCCTGGCGTTGTCCTGATTCTGCGTTGGTATTGGTGGCGGATTAACGCGGCAGCGGAATTGGCGGCGATGCTGGCAGGCTTCGTTGTTGGCCTTTCGACCTCAGTGCTGCCTTGGCTGAAAATCCCTGATTTTGGGTTACGGCTTCTGGTCACAACCCTGATTTCAGCGGCAATCTGGATTACGGTCATGCTGCTGACCCCCCCCGAGCCCGAATCGGTTTTGCAGAGCTTCTACGCGCGAATTCGCCCGGGTGGCCCTGGCTGGCGACGACAACAACAACAGTCGGGGCTGGCTCCAATTCAAGACCTTCGTATTGATGGCCTGCGGATTGTCGCAGCCTCTTTGCTGCTATTCGGCAGTATGTTCAGTGTTGGAGGCTTCTTGCTCTTGCAGCCTCTGACTGGCTGGCTCGCGCTGCTCACCGCTGTTTTGGGTGGGTTCTGGTTGCGGAAATTGAGCCATCACCGTCTTCCAACCCTACCCACCCCAACACTCTTGCCATGATCACCGTTCTCCGCCAGTACGTTTTGCCGCTGTTGATTGTGCTGACCTTCTTTGTGGCGTTGGTTGCGGTCAGTGCCCGCGCCTTTCTGCCCGATGACATGTCAGCACCGGCACCGATCGAGCCTGCTGCTGTGGTGCTGTGGCGGTAGCCTTACCTGCCGGCTATGAGTGGCAGCGTGGTCAGCCCCGCGATCGCGCTCAACTGTTGCGCTATCTCCAAGCGGGCTACAGCGAAGGCACGGCATCACTACCACCTAGCCATCTTGCCCGAACCCTCGATCGCTTTCTGAGCGAAGAGACGTCGATCTGGTGGATCGTGACGGCTGGCGATCGCCAGATTGTCGCGGGTCTTTGGCTAGGACAGTCGCAAGACCAACGCACAGGCGATCGCCAGACCTACATCTTTCTCGTCTATGTGGAGCCGGAACATCGGCGGCGGGGGCTAGCCACTGCACTGCTGGCCCAAGCAGAAGACTGGGCCGAGTTGCAAGGCGATCGCAGCCTCAGTTTGCAGGTCTATGCCGATAATCCCGGCGCGATCGCCCTGTACCAACGTGCGGGGTTCTGTGTAGAAAGCTTGAGTCTCAGCAAGCCACTGATCCGCAACGCTGCCAGCGAGTCCTGACTGTCCGTGGAGGTCCTTCGATAGACTGCCGCTAGCCCAGAGCGAACGGGACAGATCGACCCGAACCCCTCTTTGGTTAAAGTATTTTTTATGCGCAGTGATGATCTCTACTTGATTGAGGACGTGGAATCGGCTTTGGTCGATCCCCTCGATCAGCTCCTTCAGACAGAAGACACCACACCGCCAGATCCCGAAGTGATGCTGGTGCAGCTTCAGGATGCCAACGCGCTCAATCGTCTGGCAGCGGTTCGGGCTTTTGCGGCTTTGACTGAACCACGGGCGATTCCTCACCTAATCAAAGCGCTGGATGATACCTGTCCCAATATTCGGACAGCGGCTGCCTATGCTTTGGGGCGCAATGTCAGTCACCAAGCCGTCGATGTTCTGATTGAATGTCTGCGCCACGATCAAAATGACAATGTTCGCAAAGCAGTGGCTTGGGCGCTGGGCAACTACAGCGATCGCCGCTCGATTCAACCCCTAATCGAAGCGCTGCGCCACGACATTGCGCCGGTTCGCCTTTGGGCAGCCAGCTCCTTGGGCAACACGGCCGTCGTTGATTACGAAACCGTGATCGGTGCGGTTCCCAGCTTGATTGAAGCCCTACGCCGTGATCCGGAAGCCGATGTACGCAGCAACTGTGCTTGGTCGCTGGGCCAACTGTGCCGACCACTGCCTGCCAATATCGTCTACGCCACAGTCATCGATGCCCTGATCGAGGCTTTGGTGGAAGACGAAGATATGAGTGTGCGCGAAGATGCCAAAGCCTCGCTACTGCAAGTCGGCGATGCTCGCGCCCTGCAAATGATTGAAACCCTCCAGCAAGATGGCCTGCTCTGGTAGCGATCGCTGAAGCACACCCCGATTCATTTGCCTGCTTAAGGTGATTGTGTGGCAGGCAAGCCAGACCCGTTCGATGGCTCGCAGTAGTGCTGAAGCGCATGATAGGGACAAACTTGGGTGCGATCGCTCCATTGGTTTCTGGCAGTTGCAGCTCAGCCAAAAACCTAATTACTGAGCCTTAACCTCACCGAATATTTGAGCTACGGTAAGAGCATCTTGCGACAGCCAGCTCGGCTTGTCCTGATCATTGTCTGAGTCGTTCACCGCATCCCGATCGCTTGGATTGCTGCTATGACCTTGGAAACGCTGGAGTTTGTGATTCATCCCGATGGACGGGTTGAAGAACAAGTCACGGGGATTCAGGGCAAGCATTGCACCGAAATCACTGCCGAAATCGAAGCACAGCTGGGGCAGGTTGTGACCCAACATCCTTCAGCTGACTACTTCGCTAATGCTGCAGTTGTTACCTCGGTCGAGCAATCGACCGACTACTGATCGCGATCGCTGGCCCCGTTCGTTTGTCGGATAGAGGTTTCTATGTCTCACTTCAGCCGCATCAAAACGCAGATCCGCAACCTCAACTTTCTTCAGTCGGCATTGACAGATCTCGGCATTGACTGGAAAGCAGGTCCGGTGCCGGTGCGGGGCTATCAAGGGCAAACGGAAACTGCGACCGTGGCGATCGAACAAAATAATGGCTACGACATTGGCTTCCGTTGGAATGGCCAAGAATATGAACTGGTCGCCGACCTCCAATATTGGCAGCAACCGCTGACGGTGGAGCGTTTCCTCAGCCAAGTTACCCAGCGCTATGCCTACCGCACGGTGCTCTCCACCACCGCCGATCAAGGCTTCCAAGTGGCGGAAGAAGTGAAACAAGCGGATGGTTCGATTCGCTTGGTTGTCCAACGCTGGAACGGCTAACAATGGATGCAGACCGCAGCGGGCTGGAGCCAGAACTGGGGGGAAGTCTCCGCAGTGGCAAAGCCCGTAGCGGACTCGAGCCGGAACTGGGCGGGGAACTGCGGCAAAAGCTGGTCTGGGTGGATGAAGTCACCTGCATTGGCTGCCGCTATTGTTCGCATGTGGCCACCAATACGTTCTACATTGAGCCGGATTACGGGCGTTCGCGAGTCGTTCGGCAGAACGGTGACCCTGAAGACCTGGTACAAGAGGCGATCGATACCTGTCCTGTCGATTGCATCCACTGGGTCAATCCCAGCGAACTCCGGCAGTTGGAAGCGGAACGCCGTAACCAAGTCATCATGCCGCTGGGCTTTCCCCAAGAGCGATCGAAGCAGCGTCGGCGATCTTAGACGTGTCTTTCTCTGACCATTTCTCAGCGGTCGCAGCTAGCTATGCCAGGGCTCGACCTCGCTATCCACGCCGCTGGTTTCGCTACTTGGCCCGAATTGCACCCGATCGCCAGCGGGTTTGGGACTGTGCGACGGGCAATGGTCAAGCGGCGATCGCCCTTGCAGATGATTTCAGCGAAGTGATTGGCAGTGATGCCAGTGCCGCTCAAGTTCGACAGGCGCGATCGCATTCGCGTGTTCAGTATCAAGTCTTTCCGGCAGAAGCAACGCCCTTGCCAGATACCAGTCTGGATTTGATCACCGTTGCTCAAGCGGCTCATTGGTTTGATCTGCCGCAGTTTTATGCCGAGGCACAACGACTACTGAAACCCAACGGCGTGATTGCTCTCTGGGGCTATGGTCGGGGCAGCTTCAATCCTGATATCGATCGCGTTTTTGACCATTTCTACCGCGATTGGCTTGACCCCTACTGGCCACCGGAACGGCAATGGGTTGAGCAAGCCTACGTTGGTCTGCCGTTCCCCTTTGAGTCGCTGCCTGTTCCCACTTTTTCAATGCAGTGTGACTGGACACTGTTTGATTTCCTTGCTTACCTGCGAACTTGGTCGGGTGTGCAGCAGTTTCAACGGCAGCGTGGCTTTGATCCGGTTTGGGCAATCGCGCCGGAACTGCAACGGGTTTGGGGCGAACCCCAACGCTATCGGCGGATGACCTGGCCGCTATTTGCCAAGGTCGGGCGCTGGCAGCCCGATTGCCTTCGCTAGGATCACAGAGCCGCCCGATCCATTTCGATGCGCTACCGACGCTTTGGCCGAACCGAGCTCTCAATGCCCGTGTTTTCCTGTGGGGGCATGCGCTATCAGCAGTCCTGGAAGGATGTTGATTGGCCGGAGATCACGCCTGAAAGCCAGAACAATCTAGAAGCGACTTTGGCGCGATCGCTGGAGTTGGGCATCAATCACATTGAAACGGCTCGCTACTACGGCAGCTCCGAGCGGCAGTTGGGCAAAGCACTAGCCGCCTATCCGCGATCGGCAATCATCCTGCAGACGAAAGTGCCGCCCAGCGCAGATCCGGCGGAGTTTCTGGAGACCTTCGATCGCAGCATGAGTCTGCTCCAGACCGATTACGTCGACCTGCTCAGCATCCACGGCGTCAACAATGCCGAATTGCTGGCTTGGACGCTGCGTAAGGGTGGCTGTCTTGATCTGGCGGAACGGCTGCAGGCAGAGGGACGGGCTCGCCACATTGGTTTTTCGACCCATGCACCGTTGCCGGTGATTCTGGAGGCGATTGCTAGCGATCGCTTCAGCTACATCAACCTGCACTGGTACTACATCTTCCAGACCAATCAAGCCGCGCTAGAAGCCGCCCAAGAACACGACATGGGCGTGTTTATCATCAGTCCTTCCGACAAAGGTGGGCATCTTTACTCACCGCCACAGAAGTTGGTCGATCTTTGTCAGCCCCTGCACCCCATGGTCTTCAACGACCTTTTTTGCTTGAGCCAGCCGCAGATCCACACCCTCAGCATTGGCGCGGCTCGTCCCAGCGATTTCGATCGCCATTTGGAAACGCTGCCCCTGCTCGATCAAGCTGAAACCATCCTCGCCCCGATCCTGCGCCGCCTTGAGCAAGCAATGGCTGATGCCCTCGGTCATGACTGGTTGGACACATGGCGGGACGGTTTACCGGCCCCCGAAACTACTCCGGGCGAAATCAACATTCCGACGATTGTTTGGCTTCACAACTTAGTTCAAGCCTTCGACATGGTCGAATATGCCAAGGCTCGCTATAACTTGCTTGGGAATGGTGGTCACTGGTTTCCGGGACAACGAGCCGGTCGGTTCGATCGCGGCACTTTGGCTACTGTTCTCAATCAGAGCCCTCACCGCGATCGCATTCTCAATATTCTTCAGGAAATGGATTCGCTGCTGGGAGGAACAGCGGTAGCGCGGCTCTCACAAAGCGACTAGTGGATCTCGTGATCCCCTGCGCGATCGCCCAGACTTTAGGGAACTTTAAGGAAGCAGAGGACGTCCCTGTCAGGTGTGAAGCATTCAAGGACGTCTGGTATTGATTGCTGGGTCTGCAACTTACTGAAACTATTCGCTTCGGTTTTCCCTACCTAGTCATTCAAACTCATAACGACTACGATTTAGCCATCTCACTCTCCCTCACGTGTCGCCGCCATGTCTACCTCCTCTACCGCCTATAGTCCTGATTTAGTCCGTGCCTACCTGCAAGAGATTGGTCGGGTACGACTGCTCACCGCTGAGGAAGAGCTGCGCTACGGTCGGCAAGTCCAGCGCCTCATGACCCTTTTGGATATCCAAGCCGAGCTGCGCGATCGCCTAGGCCACGAGCCGAGTAAAGAAGAGTGGGCGGCAGCCGTTGAACTTGATCTTGAGGATCTCGATCGCCAAGTTGAGCAAGGTCAGCGGGCGAAACGCAAAATGATCGAGGCTAACTTGCGCCTTGTTGTTTCGATCGCAAAAAAATACCAGAAGCGTCACATGGAATTCTTGGATCTCATCCAAGAAGGCACGCTAGGCCTCGAGCGCGGTGTCGAGAAATTCGACCCCTCCAAGGGTTACAAATTCTCGACCTATGCCTACTGGTGGATTCGCCAAGCCATTACTCGGGCGATCGCTCAGCAATCCCGAACGATTCGCCTGCCGATCCACATCACTGAAAAGCTGAACAAGCTCAAAAAAACTCAGCGTGAGCTTTCGCAGCAATTGGGTCGTAGCGCTACAGCGTCCGAGTTGGCGGAAGTGCTGGAATTACCGCTCGAGCAGGTGCGGGAATACATCCAAATGAACCGCCAGCCTGTGTCGCTCGATGTCAAAGTCGGCGATAGCCAAGATACGGAATTGCAGGAACTGTTGGAAGACGAACAGTCATCTCCCTCGGACTACGTTGAACAGGAGTCACTGCGTCGTGATCTCCGTACCTTGATGGCGGAACTGACACCGCAGCAGCAGGCGGTCATTGCTCTGCGCTACGGCTTGGATGAAGGTGATAGCCTTTCCTTGGCCAAAGTCGGTGAACGTCTCAATATCAGTCGTGAGCGCGTCCGGAAACTTGAGCGTCAAGCCATGGATCATCTGCGCCGCCGCAGTCGCCTCTTGGCAGAATATGCTGCTAGCTAGACCCAGCGAGGCTTTCAGGCAGCAGCTGCAACTAGCAGGGAAACAATCAAGATTCAAATCGCCCGAAGCTAACTCCTTCGGGCTTTGTTTTTAGGGAGTCATGACAGTGATTAGAAACTTGCATCTTTGGGCTGCCCAGGCAGGATAAATCGAAGTGCTTTAATGGGCACAACCCTAAAAAGTAGCAAAGACTACAGAATGATCCCGCGATCGCTCAGACGTCTGCACTGGTACTGGCAGCAACAACGCTCGCAGTCCGTACACCTGCAACCGCGCTACTCTCGGCAGCAAGTGCTGGGGTCATGGCTGGGGGCACTTGTTGGGATTGGGCTACTGAGTTGGCTCACCCAAATTAGTGGCTATCCCCTAGTCGCTGCTCCGATGGGCGCGACGTCGGTACTGTTATTTGGCGTGCCTAGTAGTCCTCTAGCGCAGCCGCGAAACGTCATCTTAGGCAACAGCTTAGGTGCCGTTGTGGCTGTCCTGTGCGTTTTGCTGTTGGGCGGCAGTCCTTGGAGTATGGGCTTTGCTGTCGGAGTTACAATCGCGCTTACCCAACTGTTGCGTTGCGTGCATCCACCGGCCGGTGCAGTGGCTCTCTTAGGCGTGATTGTCAAAGCGCAATGGGCTTATATTTTATTGCCCGTTTTGAGTGGGTCTGTACTTTTGTGCGTCATTACAGCGCTATATAGTCGTTGGGCGCCCGATCGCCAACATCGTCGCTATCCACTCTCTTGGTTGTAAAGACTGGTCAGACAAGCGCGATCCCAGGCATGGCATCAGTGGTAGGCATTCTTTGCGTCAGTAGAGAGTCAATTTTGATCTCAATACAGTCCTGTATCCAGTAACTTTCATTTCAATGCAGCTCAAGTGCAATGATTGAAAATAGCTATCTGCTTCTGGAATCAAAACTTGAGATTTAACTGTCGTCTCTGGCCACCAGTAGTTCTAGGAAGTCTACTGGCCACTGGTCTTTGGGCTAAACCCGCGATCGCGGCAGACGGTTGGTGGATTGACCAATATGCGGTGGTGCTGTTTACGGCTTCAGGGCGACTGGATGCAGAACTCGCTGAGATGCGCATTGAGGGTGGGAAAACCCTGCTGGTGCATGCGGATAGTTTGCCACCGCTGCTGCTCCGCTGGGTGGCTTGGCGCGCTTCGCTTCAGAACCTGCAATCTGTGGCATGGATTCAGCGACCAACCTTGGATCGTCTAAAGCGGGCTGGAGCCTTACGTGGGTACACGGCTCTACAAGTGGATGATCACTTTTTTGCTGACCCTCTGATGAGTCTCAGTCAATTGCGGACGATGATTGGCGAAAAACAGCTTTGGTGCTCTTTTCAACCCAGCCAATTTACTGAATCGCTTGCGCAAGCCTGTGATCATGTTGACGTGCAAATCTATCGCAAAAGCTGCCCAGAAACACTTGATTTAGCCTATGCCTTAGGTCTGGTGGGTCGCCCAAAATCAGCGATCGCGGTCTATCACGATGGGACGCAACAGGGCGATCGCGACCTTCAGTGTTTTCGTCAAGCAGGGCGAGATGTTGGTAACGATATTTTTGTTTTTAAATGGAAAAATCCTGAGAATTTTATCAATCGGCTTTTGAGCAATCCGATCGCAGCTCGCTTAGCCCGTCTTTATGTTCAAACATTCCAGAATTAAAAGGCGCTCGCTTTCCTAGTCTGATTGCAGCTAAACACTCGATTGAGCCATTGCATGATTAGCAGATGACTGGCAGCGGCTGACCAAGACCCTTGCCAGATAGCGAGCCGCTGTGATGTGATGCGAGCGTTTACTGTCAGTCATTGCTGTGCCTTCTGGACGTACCCATGATCGCCTCACGCTGTGGTTTTTGCCGGTGGTTGCTGCTGGTAGCTGGCTGATCAGCCGCCAGAGTGATGTCAGCTTAGTGCTGAGTGGCAGCTATCTCTTTGCGGGGCTCATGTTTGGCCCAGATTTGGATGTGCAGTCGCGCCAATCTCAGCGCTGGGGGCCGCTCCGATGGATTTGGCTGCCCTATCGGCGTTGTCTGCGCCATCGATCGTGGTTCTCGCATGGCCCGATTTTAGGCACAGTGGGGCGTGTTCTCTACCTAGGGCTGTGGTTGCTCTTGTTCTTGCTGCTCATCGAAGGTGCGATCGCGCTGGTGCAAGGAGGAAACTGGAACGGGCTGAGCGATCGCCTCGGTCAACATCAGCAATGGTTTTGGACAGGGCTGAGCACCCGACCCGACTTGGGCCTTGGGGCTCTACTGGGTTTAGAGTTAGGGGCAATGAGCCATAGCCTCAGCGATTGGGTTGGCTCAACTTGGAAACGCTGGCGGCGATCGCCCCGCAAAACTGCCCGCCAACGCCCTGTTACTTCGCGTTCTTCTCGGACTTAGTGGGTATGGGTCTTGATTTCTCTGAGTCGGAACTGTCACCAGAACAGACAGCGATCGCGGCAGCCCTGCTGCGGCTGGTGGCTGTGGTGGCCCAGCTCCGCGATCCTGAGCAGGGTTGCCCTTGGGATCGAGAGCAGACGCCGACCAGTCTGATTCCCTACGTCTTGGAAGAGGCTTACGAAGTCGTTCATGCCCTGCGACAAGGCAATCCCAGCGCGATCGCCGAAGAATTGGGGGATTTGCTGCTGCAAGTGGTGTTGCAATCACAAATTGCCGGCGAAACCCAGCAGTTTGATCTGGCGACGGTGGCTGAAGGTATCAGCGAGAAGTTGATTCGCCGCCACCCCCATGTCTTTGGGGAGGCGATCGCTGAGACACCCGAAGCCGTGCAAGAAACTTGGCAGGCAATCAAAGCCAATGAGAAAGGCGAGGCGTCCGAAACCCTGACCTACCGGCTCAGTCGCTATGCTGCGACCCTGCCGCCCCTGACGGCTGCCCTGAAGATTTCTCAGCGGGCAGCCAAGGCGGGATTTGAGTGGCCGAATTTGGCAGGGGTTTGGGACAAGTTCGAAGAAGAGTTGGCAGAGCTGAAGGAAGCCCTCGATAGCGGCGATCGCGACCATGCTGAGGCAGAGCTGGGCGATCTCCTGTTTAGCTTGGTCAATATTGCCCGCTGGTGCCAACTGGATCCTGTCGCAGCTCTCCAAGGCACCAACGATCGCTTTGTGGCTCGCTTTCAGAAGGTCGAAGCTGCTGCGGGTCAGTCCCTCGATAGCTTGGGGATTGAAGCCCTCGAAAAACTCTGGCAGCAGGCCAAGCGTGAGCTAGGGCAATCGTCTGTCTAGTGTCTCAATTGCGATCGCTAGCCTATCAAGGCTCTGTTGCAACTAATTGCTTGCGGATTTGCCAGCCGATCGCTACGAGCAAGCCAATCACTAAACTGCCGATGCCGATAAAGCTTGGCAGCCAGAACGAGGATTGCAGCTGGTTCTCGCCGGATCGCAGCTTCCAGCACTGACGCTGTAGCTTGCCCTGACGACTACTTGTGGTTGGCTCAGGTTGGCTGCGACTGCCGCGCGGTGTTTCGAGGCAGACTTCCAAATCCAGCAATGCACCGGGGTCAAACAGCACCTGTTGGCCGCGACTGGCGATCGCAAAGTCCGAGAGGTCTATGCTCAAATCGAGCTGATTACCAATTGCGAGGAGGGCATTGCTCTGCCGCACCCTCAGGCTCGGTTCTGGTAACAGCAGCGGGGTTTGCTCCGGGCTCTCCAAGGGAGCATAGAGCTGCGCGAACTTTGTCTCGAGATCACGGCCATTATCAAAAGGCAGAGTTAGCCACCACTCGTTGCGATCGCGCCGTACCTTGCCGCCCAACTGTTTGCCGCGCTGCGAGAGCTGCTGAAACCACTGTTTGGCCGCCGGTCGATTCAGGGCACTGAGGCGATCGTTCAACTTCACATGCTGGATCAGTTCGCCCGCTGTTTGGCTCTGAAAGCGAATCGTCGTCTCAGCTTGGACACAGCCCCCAAGCGCGATCGCAAGCACGAGGCAAAGCAAAGGCAACAGACGACGGAAAGCCACAGGAACTCCTCGGAAGACGCCGAAGCTTCAGGTTGGACGAAATAAAATCCAACCCAACAACGCTATCAAGAACAGCAAGCCAAACCCAAGAAAGCGATTATCACGGGTGTTGATCCGACTGAGGTCATCGACGGGGGTGAGCCGATAGTCCGTCTCTTTTTTCTCCTTGGCTAAGCTGCCCGAAGCCTGCCGAAGCCGTGCCGAACTATCGTCCGAAAGGCTCGTTAGGTCAGGAATCTCTACCTGCCAATCGGCCCGCCGCGCCAGTTTGGGTGCTTCAAGGATGTAGAGCAGCTGCGCTGCCAATTGGCGTTGTTCTCGCAGGGGATGATTGGCTAACTGTCGGCAGGCTGACCGCGCTGCCTCAATATCGCCACTGGCTTGATAGGCCGTGGCCAGCCAATAGCGAATGTCCGCCCCGATCGCAGTTGCGACACCAGCCTGTTCCGCTGCCGCTTCAAGGGCTGCGATCGCCTGTCGATAGTCTCCGCGAGCGATCGCCGCTTGCCCGATCGCTAACCCCTGCTCTGGCGAAACTGAATCGAGGTCGCTCATTGCCAGGGTTGATGAGCCTCGTGATAGCCCGAGCCAACAATCATCGTGCCAATGCCCGCATCTGTGAAAATCTCCAGCAGCAGAGCATGGGGAATGCGGCCATCAATGATGTGAGCCGCACGCACACCTTGAGCTAGGGACCGAATACAACAATCCACTTTGGGAATCATGCCGCCGCCCACAACCCCTTGGGCAATCAGCTCACGGCTCTGGGGAATATTGAGTCGCGGAATCAAACTTTCGGGATGCTTCGGGTCTTCAAGAATGCCACGGGTGTCCGTCAGCAGAATCAGCTTTTCTGCATTCAGGGCAGCGGCAATTTCACCGGCAACCGTATCGGCATTGATGTTGTAAGACTGACCTTTCTCATCAGCGGCCACGCTGGAAATAACAGGGATGTAGCCCCGCTCCAGCAACGGTTCAATCACTTCACTGTTGACGCTGTTGACTTCGCCAACAAAGCCAATTCCTTCTTGGTCGTGAGGACGGGCAAGAACTAACCGACCATCCGTGCCGCAGAAGCCAACGGCACGGCCGCCCGTGGTATTGATCCGCGAGACGATGTCCTTATTGACGCGGCCCACTAGCACCATTTCCACCACATCCATCGTGGCGGCATCGGTCACGCGGAGACCATTGTGGAACTGTGGCTCAATGCCGACGCGGCCCAGCCAAGCATTAATTTCGGGCCCGCCACCATGGACGACAACTGGCCGCATGCCTACGCAGGCCAGGAAGACGATGTCACGCATCACCGCTTCCTTGAGTTCTTCCTGCTTCATGGCAGCGCCGCCGTATTTGACGACAACCGTGCGGCCAGCGAACTGCTGCAGGTAGGGCAGGGCTTCACTGAGGATGCGAACGCGATCGGCGGCCCCTGCTTCGATAAATTCGCTAGACATTAGCCGCTGCCTCGACCGTGGTGATCAGTGCCAATTCAATGCGATCGCTGGCCGATTGCTGAATTTCAGCACGAATATTGGGGCCAAAAAAGCGACTGATCCGCTCCTGTTTCGACTGCCACGTCTCCAGGGGAACGGCAGGTGAGGCAAAGTCGAGCACAAGGGTATAGGCACCATTGCGGTCTTCCTCACGCAGGGCCACCAACTCGGGTCGCTCATCATCACTGGGGCTGAGGCCGAGTTTTTCGAGGGCAACATCAAGGTGCGCTTCTTGGCCGTAGCGGAAGCGGGTGACATCGCGACGCACTTGTTGTTGAGTGGGAGTTGCTTGGGTTTTGCGCAGCTCTAGCACCACCGATGACGCTTTGGCGAGGGGCACCGGTTTCAGTTCAGCAGACTTGAGGGCAAGGCCGCCTAAGAGCAGCGGGATGCCGTAGAAGAAACCGGCCAAGTTGAGTGTGGCGTTATCCGTGATGAAGTAGGCGTAGAAGCCGACCAAGGTCAGCACGGTGCCAACGACGGTCAAAAGATTGCCAAGGGGAAAACCGAGCATGCGCGTCTAGGCAGACAAGACTCTTCCAATCCTAAGATGTTGGCGATCGCTCCTCCAGGTTTCCGGCAGCGGTCAAGATAGAACGAGTGCTTTACTGCTGAAATGACTGACGACTCGCGATCGCCCGCCGACCAAATTCGCCAACGCCTGACGCTGCTGCGTGAACAGCGCCAAGTGCTGGTGACCCTGCAAAGGCAGAACCTTGGGGAACTACAACTTGATGTCGAACAGGCTTTAGTCGAGCTAGATGACCTGTTGCAAGAGGGTGATCGCCTCTTTCCACCCGCTGTTCCCGCAGAGTCCTGATTGCTCCCGCTTGCTCCTCGGTTCCAAGTGGTGCTCAGATCGGCGCTGCATTGACTGGGTTAGCCGATTGACTGGAGCTGCCCAGACCGCGATCGCAATAGAGACGGACGATTTGATCGGTCACCGCTTCAATGCTAAGACCATCGGTCAGCACTTCCACAGCGTCATCGGCTTTGCGCAACGGCGCGATCGCCCGTTCACTATCCTGACGATCGCGATCGCGAATTTCGGCTTCGAGCTGTGCCAAATCAACGGTCAGCCCTTGCGCTTCGAGATCGCGGGCGCGCCGCCGGGCCCGTTCGGTGCTGGTCGCTGTCAGGAAAATTTTTAGTTCGGCGTCGGGAAAGACATGGGTGCCAATATCCCGCCCTTCTGCAACTAGACCGCCACGCTGACCGAGCTGTCGTTGTTGCTCAACTAAAAACTGACGGACGACGGGCAGCGCTGCGATCGCGGAAACCTGCGCGGTGACCGTTGGCGTACGAATCGCGGCCGTGACATCGTTGCCCTGAATGATCACCTGCAGTTGTTCACTGCCATCCGCTGCAGGCTGCGATTGCAGCTGCAGATCCGCTTGGGCTAGCAGTTCAGTCAAAGCGATCGGATCTTGAGGATCGATGCCCTGTTGTTGCACCAGCCAGGTCACGGCTCGATACATCGCGCCCGTGTCGAGGTAGAGCAGCCCCAGTTGCTGCGCAATGCGCTTGGTGACTGTCGACTTCCCAGCACCAGCGGGGCCATCAATGGCAATGATCGGTCGTCGCCCTTGCAAGGTCAGGTTATCGATCAAACGAGCAGTTCCTAAACGTGCCGCGATCGCCAGCAAAGCGCGATCGGGGATTGGGGTCAAGGGTTGGAGCGTGTCGGCATCGACGCAGTCGCAATATTCCAGTTGCACCGCTGGTGTTGTGGCTAGCACAGCCTTGGCGGCAGCAATCAGCGCTTGGCGATCACGACTGCCGGCCTGAAAGCGATCGGCGGCCGCTTGCAGGGCGCGATAGAGAACAGCGGCTTGGCTGCGCTCTTCAGGTGAGAGATAGCGGTTGCGAGAGCTAAGTGCTAGGCCATCGGGCTCTCGCACCGTTGGGCAGGGAACGATGTGGACTGGCAAGTTCAAATCTTCGACCAGCCGCTGAATGATGCGCAGTTGCTGAGCATCCTTTTCGCCAAAGTAGGCGCGCTGCGGCTGCACCAACTGCAGCAGTTTGAGCACAATCGTTGCCACGCCCTGAAAATGACCAGGCCGTTGTGGGCCGCAGAGATGCTGCATCAGGTCAGCCGGTGGCTGGACTGTGGTGCTGCGATCGCTGGGGCGGGAATAGATGGCACTTGTCGTTGGACAGAAGACCGCATCGACGCCTGCTGCCGCACAGAGTTCAAGGTCTGCGGTCAGGGTTTGAGGATAGCGACTGAAGTCTTCCTGGGGGCCAAACTGGCGGGGATTGACGAAAATACTGACGATCACAATGTCATCTTGCTGCCGCGATCGCTCGATCAGGCTGCGGTGACCCGCATGCAAAGCCCCCATGGTTGGCACCAAGCCAACGGTGCCCGTGACGGCCTGACGATAGACTCGCAGTGCTTCCGGGCTAATTAATTGACGCATCTTCGCCAGCTCTGAATCAAAAGGGTGGCAGAACTCCCTTGGGCATCCTGCCACGCAGTGTGGAGCAAAGGTGAATCGCGCTAGCGCTGGGCGGTTTGTCTGACGCTATCCAAGACGTCAATTCGCACTTGACCAACACCGCTGGCTCGCAGGCCAATCACCTCAGCAGCGCCCTTGGAGAGGTCAATTAGGCGGTTGCCATGGAAGGGCCCACGATCATTGATGCGAACAACGACATTAGAGCCACTCCGCAGGTTCGTGACTCGCACCAGTGTTCCAAACGGTAAAGTGCGATGGGCTGCCGTCAGTGTGTACTGATTGAAGACTTCGCCATTGGCCGTACGACGACCATGAAATCCGGGGCCATACCAAGAGGCCATGCCCACGGTGCTACTGACAACCTGTTGCAGAGCGGCGGCAATCTCTCCACCCACTAGGTCGGGCAGGGCATTGAGGGCACTGGCTCCCAGCGCTTGGCGCAGACGATTGGCCGCAATCAGCGTGGCTTGGCGGGGAGTGCGAGCACCTCGGACGATGACAGAGGGATCGACTTTGAGTAAGTCGCGATCGCCACTGGTGATCACCGGTGCTGCTTGTCGTTCGTCCCAGCGAACTTGGATGGCGTCACCTTGGAGGCCAGATTGACTGAGTTGATTGATAATCGCAGCGATGCTGGTGGCCCGCCAGAGCGGATCTTGTTTGGCGTTGAGGGGATCAACCGCTTGGTCAGGGGTTGGCAGCTTGCTGTCTGAAGCGGCAGCTGTCACAGCAGAACGCTGCGGCGCCACAAAGGTGAGAATGGGCAGATTTTTGACGTAGAGTGTGGCCGCAGAACGACCTTGATATTGATGGGGTTGCACCTTGGCAACCACGTCGTCGGGGGGCGTTAGAACCCTTGACGCTTGAGAACTCCCAACTTTGAGCGTCTCAGCATCAGCAGTCGCGTCAGGTTGGGGGGCTGCGATCGCAGGGGATACGGCAGTGGCAACGGAGGGCTGCTGGGTCTGCTCGGCGCGGCTGGCGGGAACCAGACTCAAGCTGGCGAGCAAGAGTGTCGAGGTCAGACCGCTAAGAGTTCTTTTCTGCATAACGGGCGAAATAAGCACACTCGATCGAGGGGTGAGCCTTTCCCAGCACCGGAGTGCAGCAAATGTCTTGCCAAAGGGGAGTGACCGACTCGTCGTAACAGCAGGAGCTTGGTGACTCTTCGAGAACAGGGTTTCGCTATCTGCAGCGATCGCCACGTTCTGGACAGTTCAGAAAGTACCAACTGTTAGGCGCTCGTTTCTACTCGTCCTAGGTAAACAACCCCCTCACGTTACCACGGGTTTCCGAAGAGTTTTTCTCATAAAATTTACATTAATTAACTTGATTTTTGTCGATCCCCGATGAGCCCCGATGGGATCAGTGTTTTGGGGCTGTTCAAAAAAACCGTAAAATTTTCAAAAGTTTACGATTAAATTGACAAAAGCACTGACTTGTGGGGTATCTCGCTCGAGGTGGCATTTTGATGAGCAGCTTTGCCTGAGAAGCCTGTAAACCTTGATGGGGCCTTGAATGATGACTGCTTGGACAGCACCACGGGCGATCGCGGTATTCAGATCACCCTCGTAATCCACTCGCGATTGTTACCTCCTTGACTGGCAGCGATTGCGACAGATAACCGTAAATGAGTGAGCGCTCACCTTTTTCCAAATCTGAGTGTCAGTGATCGATCGGTTTCAGATTTAAGGAACCAACAAGGCTGGTTGCAGATTGATAGTGAGCTAGGAGAGCAGTACTAAAAGTTTGGAGATCGCCGCGCTGTTGATTGAGGAGCGGCCAAATCGTTCCCAGTTCGCTGGTGAGCGTGAGGGGGCGATCGCCACTGAGGAGTGGGAGTAGCTCACTGGCCAGTTGTAATTCGGCAATCACCTGTGGCAGATCCTCTAGAGGGAGGCGATCGGCTAAGAGGACACCCACCCGCGGATCTTGCTGGAGCAACTGTGCCAGCAGACCCAAGACTGGGCGCTTGAGGGCGCCGGTTAAATCTTGCTGTCGCTGCAGGTGCTGTTGGTGGTGCTGGATAGTAGCGGTGATCAAATCTGCCCGTAGCTGGCGATCGCGCAGATGGGCGGCTAGTCGGATTTGAGACGCTTCGGGGCAGTGCTGGAGAAGAGCCGCGGCGATCGCTTCGAGATTCCAGCTCGGTCGTGAGCCGTTGGCATTGGCGAGGGGAAGGACGCACTCAGTGAAGTCGGCCAGTGCCGTTTGACGGTAGGCGACTGCTTCTCGAATTGCAATTTCCTTGGGGCGATCGCCCTGTTGCCAGTCGTAGGGCGGTTGCCATTCTGCCCAAGGCCGTAGGCGATCGGAATGGGTCATCCCCACCAGCAGTGGCAGGTCGGGACGACGCGATTGCAGATCCTGCAGACAGCGGCGATCGCTAGCTAGCGCCGGATCGGTGGCGGGGGTCAGCAGCACCACTGCATCAGCGGTCGTGGCGGCTGCGAGGACTTGCTCCCACAGATCCGATCGCCCAGCCTGCTCATAGCCCGGTGAATCGAGGAGTTGAAGGCGATCGCCGCTCTCCAGTTGCCAATCGTAGGTCTGAATCTCAGGTGTACTGGGCAGACAATCAACGGTCGCTGTCTCTGTTTGAAACAGCGCATTGATTAAGCTGCTCTTGCCCGCACCGGTGCGACCGATCAATAGAAACCGTAACGGTGCGGACTCGACGACTTGGGTGTCAGCTTGCCATTGCTGGACTTGGTCGAGCAGGCTGGCGGAGAGGGCTGACTCGGGTGCCGCGATCGCCGTAGGCAAAGGCTGGCCCCGATAGAGTTCTAGCGATCGCTGCCAGAGATTCTCGAGCGCTGCTTCGCGCATCTGTTGACCGAGGTTGGCAAACAGGGCTTGATTGGTGCGATCGCTCGCCTCGCGGGTGGCCTCCCGAGCGATCGCCCAAGCCGGATGCAGGAGCCACTGAGCTGCTTCCCAGACCTGTTGCGCTCGTTTCAGCCAGGGGGCTGCTTTCAGACTCCAGCGATAGGCCTGATAGGCCTGGGCAATCGTCAGGCGATCGAGCAGTGGCCCGTAGTTTTGCAGCCAGCGATCCAAGTCATCGACGGTGTCGCGCACCAATCGGTAGGCCTGCAGAACTTGGATATTAAGCAGGGGATACTCCACTTCTGGGTGGTAAATCCTGGCGACACCCTGCACCAGCTCTAGACAGCGCTGCCAAAACCCTGGCCAATCTTCCCAAAAGGGTCGGTCGGTGCGGCTGGCAGCCAAAACGCGCTGCAAGAGGTCTCGAGCTTGGGCATCTCGATCTGACTCGAGGGGCAAGATTTCAGCAACGGGCGATCGCTCAACCGCTGTTGGTTGTGTCCAGCGGACCAAGAGCCAGCGCCAGCCCCAAAATCCAAGAAAAAAGCAAGGCCAGAGCCAAGTCAGATGCCAGTTGTGGAGTTGCCAGGCGGCAGCTCCCACGAGCCCTGTCAGAAGGAGGGCTGGGGGAATGGCTAGCACAGTCCACTGCAGTGGCGTCAGACGCATCATGGTGATTCCTCCTCTCCGTCGGCTGGGGGCCAATGGGCGCGGTAGCGGGCGAAGCTGTGCTGCAACAGTTGACGAATGCGATCGCGATCGGGAATTTTGCCCTGCCAGCCTTCTGCAAAGTAAAAGGTGGCTGCCTCACCTAAGGCCCAGGTGTAGGCACCTGCCCAAGCAGCTGACACAGCACTGCCAAAGCCGGGAATGAATTTCAGCAGTTCTCGCCCCGCTAGCTGTGCCAAGAAGCCTCCGCCAATACTGGCAATGAGGGCACTGGCCTGAGCCCAGTTGAGGGTTTGGCCGTAGACACGACCGATGGCCACGACCATCAATGTCTGGAGTGCTGTCAGCAGCGGCATTGCTGCAAATGGGAGGGGTGTGGCAGCAATTCCCGCCGCTGCGAGGCTAAAAGAGAGTTGATAGCGATGACTGACGCTGCGATAGAGCTGCTCTAGGGCTTGGGCCACTTCGCCCGAGACGAGCTGTTGCAAGGCATGAGCCTCGGCTTGGGGCAAAAGTTCACTCAGGGCTTCAATTAGGCGATCGCGCCCCTCAAACTGGCAATGGAAGGGATCTTCGGGTCGCGTGAAATCAATATCGACTACGCGATCGCAGCAACTGGCAAAGGTCTGGCGGTGAGACGCGATCGCCCGTTGCAGATCGACGAGTTGTTCCAATGCGCCTGGACTGGGGTGATCTACTTGCTCCGGCGGATACAACTCATGGCGGCAGGTCAGCACCAAGAGCGCCGGCACCGTTGGAAAGCGTTGTCGTAGGCTGTGGGCAAGTTGCAAGACCTCATCAACCGCAAAATCGCTGACCTTGACCGTCCAAACTAAGAGACGGGGGCGATGACTTTCACGGTCTAATTGCTGGCTGAGTTCCGTGAGGACTGCTGCGGGTTCCGACCCTGCTTCGCCCAGCCCCACGGTGTCAATAAAAGTCAGCAGCGGAAGGAGTTCAGAGGGATAGTCGTAGCGCTGGGTGTGCTGCGTATGAGGCTGGAAGCCCTGACCGACGATGTCAGATGAAGCTCCTGTTAATCCCCGAATGATCGAACTTTTTCCGGCTTGGGTTTTGCCAATCAGAATAATTTCGGTGGGTGCGAGCTGTTGCTGTACCGATTCCAGTAGTTGTGTTGCGCGCGCCCGATCGAGGCCAAACCACTGTCGCCAAGTTTCCAGCGCTTTTTGCCATATCGGTTCTGGGGAAGCTGTCGCTGGATGAGACTCAAGGGAGGGATCTGTCACTGCGATCGCCAACCAAAACGCGAGTGTTTCCACGCTAGCGATCGCCCCCAACCGCGACAAGCGACTGAGAGATAGGGATCTCCGGCCTTGTGGCGGACGGGTGAATGCCAGCGGATCTGTGAGCGCCAAGGGTAATTGTTATCGCCAATCCTGCGGCAGAGGAGACCAAAACAGGCTCACATCCAGACTCTGGAGCAGTGAACGAGGCCCGCCATCCTTCAAAATCAGCGCAGGACCTTTCGCTGAATCCTGCCTACACTGCGGCCATGACCTACAGCACCGCTGACTTAATCGAGATTTTGGCGCGTGAACGACAGGCCTGTTTACGGGGCGATCGCTTGGATTTACTCACCCCCCCGACCGGCCATCCGGTCTTCGATCGCTTCTTTCAAACCGAAGGTTTGCAGAAATATGCTGCTTTTGCGGGCTTCCGCAGTCGGGTACAGGACTATCAGCAACAACATCAAATTTCGGGTCTAGTCTGGCAGCAGTTCCGTACCGAGGGAGCCTTCTTGCTGTTTCCTGAGGTGCATCCTGATTTGCTGGCTTTGGAAAACGATCGCCAGCAATTGCAGGCGGCCTTACCGTCGGTGTTGGCCTTTTGGGAGCAAGTCAGTCGGGGCTTGGACTGCTTCTTAGCGGTCGATCGCCGTCGCGCCTTCGAACCGATTCAACCTGAGGCGATCGCGCTGATTGTGTCCCGGAGTGAATGGGCCACCCTTCGACAAGAGCCGCGATCGGGCGGTCAAGAGTGGATTTTGCAGCTTAGCTGGGGTGATCCGGCTGAGGCGCACACCTGGCGGCAATGGCCTGCATCGGGCAGCGAGTATCTCCATGCGGTGCCCTCAGGGCAAACGCCGATCGCTTAGTGGACTGGAGCAAGCACCAGAATGCATGACTATGACAGCGCAGATTGTTCTGACTTCTCGCCACTGTTGCTCATGTCTCAAGCCTCAATAACTTGAGTATTGAGACATGAGCAATCGCTCATCGATCGCCATTCTCAAAGATGACTTGCCCTAAAAGCTAGCAAAGGCAATTTGGCAAGCTGCATTGAGCAATTCCGCTTCTTCAGCGGTACTAGGAGGTTGCCCATTCAGTAGTCCTTGTTCACAGTCAGCATTGACTTGGAAGGTTTGATCCTGATAGCCAAAGGCAAACTCAACTTGAGAAGTATTAATGGGATTAATGGTTCCGTAGTAGAGCTGGTAAGAGCTGTTGGGAACAGGGATATAAACCACGTTATTACTAATTGCATTATTCACAGAACTGCTAATTATTGCTGCACTAGCGAGTGTTGTAATTCCCCAGATTGCTGTATTTGCTGTCCACCAGCCCCAGGGAGGACTAGTCCAGCCACCATACCAGCCATAACCTCCCCATGGACGCGAGACAGCCCAATTTCGATTAACCCAAGCTGGACGAGTATTGATGTTGTTGATATTGATGGGGCGATTATTAATAATCGTATTCCCAGAACCAATCGGGCGATTAATAACGGGCCGATTATTGATAGGTCGGTTGGGTACGTTGATCGGTCTGTTCGGTGTATTGACGGGTCGATTAGGGACGTTGATCGGCCTGTTCGGTGTATTGATGGGTCGGTTGGGTACGTTGATCGGTCTGTTCGGTGTATTGACGGGTCGGTTGGGTACGTTGATCGGTCTGTTCGGTGTATTGACGGGTCGGTTGGGTACGTTGATCGGTCTGCTGGGTGTATTGACGGGTCGATTGGGGACGTTGATCGGTCTGCTGGGTGTATTGACGGGTCGATTGGGGACGTTGACTGGTCGGCTCGGTCGACTCACTGGTCGACTTGGTGCTGGTCGGCTGACATTGGGTCGACTACCCCCTCCCCCTCTTGTCGGTCGTGCAACAGCAGGGAGCACTAACGCAGTATTAATCAGCAGCAGCAGACCAAAAACAGCACAGACCTTTTTCATAGCGTTCCCTTCCCTTGGCCGCTCAATGCTGAGCATTAAAAGCTATTACTTCAAATTTAGTTTCTTGTTCGTGCGACACAGGATTCTTAATGAGTTCTTCATGATGCTTTTCAATGCTGGCGATCGCTAATCTTATAATCTCTATAAAGTGTGTGAATTTCCCTGAATAAATATGGCGCCAAATCAATTCTAGAAGCCTGATGACAATCAAGCCGTATAGCTTGCATAAAGCTAAAGCGATACCCGCTTGTTATACAAATTATCTTGTAAAAATTTCAGTTCTCACTGATTTATAGATTAACCGGAGTTATTCTAAGTAGTTGTCAAGCTTAGCTAAATCTTGACTCTGTTATTGAATTTGTTTCGCTTGGAAATGATTGTCAAACACAAATCATAAATGCTTGCTGCTGAGTCGCAAAAATGATAATTTTTCTATGCAATTACTTTATTGCTGGTAATGTAAAAAAGTGTAACTTTTCATAATCCCGTGATTGACCCTAACTTGAAGGCTTCAGCAAGATAGACGCAGTTTTGTAAGCCCCCACACGTTATGAAACGAGTTTTGGGTACGGCGCTCGCCGCCATCGTCGCGCTGTTGGCCTTTGTCGCCCCCGCCCAAGCCGCCGACCTCGCCCACGGTGGTCAGATTTTTTCTGCGAACTGCGCTGCTTGTCACTTGGGTGGCCGCAACGTTGTCAATGCAGCGAAAACCTTGCAGAAAGCTGACCTTGAACAATACGGCATGGCCTCGATTGAAGCCATCACGACTCAAGTGACCAATGGCAAGGGTGCGATGCCTGCTTTTGGTAGCAAACTGAGTGCCGAAGACATCGCTGACGTGGCAAGCTATGTCCTCGACCAATCTGAGAAAGGCTGGCAAGGTTGATGACTGCTTGGCTGAAGCTCAGTCTGATTCTGATCTGCGGTTGTCTCATCTGCTGGGCAGGATCGGTCTGGGCTCAGCCCCCCGTTCCTGGCTTTGCGGCGATCCAAGCGGGACAGTATTCCCTCGCCAATCGGCAACTGACCCATGCGATCGCCCAATCGCCAGCGGAGTCTGTGCTCTACAGCAATCGTTGCTTAGCGCGTTTGTTCCTCGAACAGTACGAGGAGGCGATCGCTGACTGCAGTGAAGCAATTGCCCTGCAGCCCCATGAAACCGAAGCTTGGCTGAATCGAGGCTTGGCTTACTATCGCCAAGGTCAAGCCCGAGAAGCGATCGCAGATTTCAGCCAGATCCTCCAGCAGACCCCCAACGACTATCGGGCTTATTACAATCGCGGCCTTGCGCATTTGGATGCCGCCCAAACCGAGGAAGCGATCGCCGACTTTCAACAAGCGCTCTCGCATCTCCCCGCTTCAGACGCGATCGCGGCTGTTGATTTGCACACCGACCTCTGCATGAGTGAGCTGCACCGCGCCCAGCCCATTCGAGCCGTGAGTGCCTGCACCCAAGCACTAGAACTCCAGTCGAGTGCAGCAAGAGCCCGCTACCTCCGAGCCTTGGCTCAGTGGCAACTGCATCAGCCCCAAGAGGCGATCGCTGATTTACAACAAGCGTGCAACGCCTTTGAGCAAGAGGGCGCAACGACCGCTCTGGCTCGGGCGAAGCAACTCCTGCAACATTGGCGGCAGCAGAGCAGTCTCGTCGCTACTCTTGAGGATCTATTTCCTCCCAGTTAGCGCTCCAGAGGAAATGAAGCCTTGCTGCGATTGCTGCAGGCGAGGAACGCTCTGACGTGATTCTCTAGCGCAATATTCTTTGATTGACCTTCGGACAGAACCGATCGCAGCCCCTAGCATGGGGCGAGAGCCCACGATCGGTGCAGCGATGGCACAAGCCTTACTCAATGCTGGTTTTGGTAACTTTGTCGCTGCCGATCGCCTGATTGCAATCGTTAGCCCCGACTCCGCTCCAATTCGACGCACCATTACCGAAGCCCGCGATCGCGGGCAACTCGTTGATGTAACCTGTGGCCGTCGCACCCGTGCTGTGCTGGTTGCTGATTCGGGCCATGTAATTCTGTCAGCCCTGCAACCGGAAACGATCGCAGGGCGCATCCTCAATAGTCGGGGCGATCTTGCCGGTGCCTGACTCTGATGCTAGACGACGGCAAGGGCTCGATTGGTGATCGTTTGGCGATCGAGCCAGTTCAGAATCAGCGGATTCACCAACTCCGGTCGCTCATCGTGGGGACAGTGACCCGTGGCAGGCAAGGTCAGATATTCAATGGTTTGTTGGCCGCTAGCCTTCTGAAAAATCTTGCCGGCAGAAACTGGTGTCCAAGGATCGGCTTCACCCCAGATCACCAACAATGGTCGTTGCAATTGTGGCAGCAGTTCTTGGGGAGAGGGGCCAGCGGGCGATCGCAAAATGGCTGCAAACACCTCATAGGCTCCTGGATCGCAGGAAGGCTCATAGATGAGGTCAACCAGCTCGTCGGTGACTGCTTTGCGGTTGCCATAGACCTGCCGCAGGGTTTGACGAATGCGGAAGCGCTGGCGGACTTGATTGAACAAAAACGGGCCAATCTTGGGGGTGTTGACGACTTTGGCAAAGCTGCTCATCACCCAGCCCAAGGGCCAGATCATTTCTTCAGGGCGGTGATTGAGACCACCGGCACAGTTAAGTAAGACACCGCCGCAAAAGCGATCGGGCTGATTGACGAGCAACATCAGGCTCAGGAGCGCTCCGATCGAATTGCCAATCACCCAAGTGGGCTGCTGAATGTGGGCGTCCCAAAAGTCCGTGACTAAGTCAGCCCATAGATCAAGGCTGTAATCGCGATCGGGCTTATCCGAAGCACCAAAGCCCAACAAATCTAAGGCGTAGACACGGTAGCCCCCGGCTGCAAGCACGGGAATATTGTTGCGCCAGTGCCCCAAGCTCGCACCAAATCCGTGCAGCAAAATCAACGGTTGGCCTTCTCCAGCTACAGTCCAGCGGATCTGATGCCCTTGCCAATGCCAGTCTTGGGCGATCGCGGTAGCCATAGCGACAGTCATGCGGTCTTTGTCTGGAACAGTGCTTTCGCATTTTGACGCACTCCCCCTTGACCGCGTTGCAACGAGGGAAAACGCCCTGCTCGAGCGACTTTTGCGGCTCTACGTTGCCCTGCACTCAAGACAACCGATCCTGAAGGGTCGGTTTCCTCACCTCCCCCATCAGGAGTTGCCTGCTAGATTGTTAACAAGAGTTAAGAATTTTTTCGAGGTATTTACAAAATGTTGAGCAATCTACGCCTTTGGTGGTTCCTCCTCACTGATCGTGACGTTAACCGCGATCCCCAGCTCACCTCAGTGATTCGCGATCGCCTGTTCGAAAGCATGGAAGCGGCTGTTTAGTCGCCTGTCCCTGTGATGCTCCTGTTGAACTCCATCGCCCCCGATGATGTGGCTGAACGCTGGCCGATCATCGGGGGTTTTTGCGATCGCCCGTCTTTGTTTTTGACCGTCCTCGCGATCGCTGATCACAGCATCGATCCGCTGACCTGCTGCAGTAGTCACCAGCAGTAGCCTGCCCGCCAAAATCCCCATGCTGAGCGACTCGTTAGGGTTTCTGGATTTGTGGACGCAATCGAGATGGTGAGAAAATAACGCAGGCCCAGTCATCACACTGCAGCCTTGCTTGATCCATCGCCATTGGGAGTCTCGATCGGGGCCATGCACGATTACAACTTTCTGCCCTATGCCTTTTTCCGTGGACAGTTAGTGCCCTTCCCTGAGGCTCAAATTTCGATTGCCACCCATGCCCTGCACTACGGTACGGGTGCTTTTGGCGGTCTGCGGGGCATCCCCGATCCTGAAAACCCCGAGCGCGTGCTTTTATTTCGCCTCGATCGCCACTGTCAGCGGCTGAGCCAAAGTGCCAAGTTTTTGCATTTTGACTTGAGTGCTGAGGATATCTACAAAGCGATCGAAGCTTTTGTACAAAAGAATCAGCCTCGCCAGTCGTTCTACCTGCGCCCCTTCGTCTACACCTCCGACTTGGGGATTGCGCCGCGTCTGCACAACATCGAAAAAGACTTCTTCATCTATGGCCTGCTTCTGGGCGACTACCTCTCGCCTGAAGGGGTGAGCTGCCGGATTAGCTCTTGGTATCGCCAAGAGGACCGCAGCCTACCGCTGCGCGGCAAGATTAGCGGCGCCTACATTTCCTCATCCTTAGCCAAGACAGAAGCCGTCGCCTCCGGTTTTGACGAAGCGATCTTGATGAATAGCCAGGGCAAAGTGTCTGAAGCTACAGGCATGAACCTCTTCATTGTTCGCAATGGCCGCTTGATTGCCCCCGGCTACGATCAAGACATTCTGGAAGGTATCACCCGCGACAGCGTCATTCGTGTTGCTGAAGATTTGGGGATTCCGGTGGAGCAGCGTCCAGTCGATAAATCTGAACTCTTCGTTGCTGATGAAGTCTTCCTGAGCGGAACGGCTGCCAAGGTGACGCCGGTCAAGCAGGTAGAAAACTACTACTTGTCGTCTGATCGCCCGATCACTGACAAAATTCGCCAGCAGCTGACTCTGATTACCGAAGGACGACTTCCGGCCTATCAAGACTGGGTCTTCCCGATCGCCCTGCGTTAACTTCCGCCTCTCTCCTCACCCCCCTTGCCCCATGCTGCCGTTTCTCCGCCCTGAGCTTGCCAATTGTCAGCCCTATCACCCCAATCCGGGCGGCGACGCGATCGCGCTGGACATTCTTGATACCAATGAATGTCCCTACGATTTGCCGATTGCCCTTAAGCAAACCTTGGCTCAGCGTTATGTGGAAGCGATCGCAGCGAACCGGTATCCCGACGGCAGCCACCGAGATCTCAAGGAGGCGATCGCAGATTACCTAGGTGAGCAGACCCAAGGTTGCTGGGAACCTGGGCTGGAACATGTGACCGTTGGTAATGGTTCTGATGAGCTCATTCGCTCGATCTTAATTGCCACTTGTCTTGGGGGACAGGGATCGGTCTTGGTGGCAGACCCCACCTTCTCGATGTACGGGATTGTGGCGGAAACGCTGGGAATTCCGGTGGTTCGAGTCGGGCGGGATCCCCAAACTTGGGAGATGGATCTGGTGGCGGCTGAGCAGGCTATTACCCAAACGGAAGGGGTACCGGTTCGGCTCTGCTTCGTCGTTCATCCCAATTCACCCACGGCTAATCCGCTGACGGAAGCCGAGATGGACTGGCTGCGCCAAGTGCCGCCGCAAATTCTCGTGGTGATTGATGAGGCCTACTTCGAGTTCAGCGGTGAGACTTTACTAGCCGAGCTCCCTCAGCACCCTAACTGGCTGATTACGCGGACTTTTTCCAAGGCACTGCGGCTGGCAGCGCATCGCGTCGGCTATGGGGTCGGTGATCCTCAACTGATCGCCGCCCTCGAAGCGATTCGCTTGCCCTATAACCTGCCGACTGTGGCGCAACTGGCGGCAACCCTCGCCCTACAATCGCGATCGCAGCTGCTGTCTGCTATCCCTGAATTACTGGTGGAACGCGATCGCCTCTATCATGACCTGCAAGCCTTGCCCCAACTTCAGGTTTGGCCCAGCGCTGCTAACTTTCTTTTTGTGAAAGCGAACGATTCCTTGCGGGTCACAGACCTTGCAGCGCAGTTGAAAGCCCAAGGAACGCTCGTGCGTCAGACGGCGGGTGGACTGCGAATTACCGTTGGGAGCCCTGCGGAAAATCAGCGGACACGCTCCCATTTACAAACTGCGATCGCCCAGACACTTCAGCCCTTGGTTTAAGGCATTTGAGGAATGGGCTGCGGCTGATCAACATCCCAGTTTTCCCAAAAGAAACTTGTGCTGTTGTAATGCGCTGGCTGAAGGGGATCAACCTTGAGAATGCTAGAAATGAGCAGCAGTAACAGCCCTTGCAGAATTAAGCAAGAACCGACGGATTTGCCCAGCTGCAGAAAGCGGAAGTTCATCATAGGTCGGCGATTGAACTCGATTTCATTAGACCGCAAAGTTATCGGATCCTCTGTGATGCACCACACAGGGATCCAAATTTTAGACAGGGATCTCGCAACTGTGTCAATTTGAGCGATCGCGGATCGCTGTCCTGCTGTTGCTATACCCGAGAACAGCACCAGTCCGACTGAATCGCCACCATCCATCGACATGCGGTCGCATCTTAATCAAATCCGAAAGATGATCCTGCCGTATCCCGAACTACAGAAGTCGACTCTAGGCGATTTCTATAGTCCTTTCATGACATTTACGGGGTGAGACGGGCGTGCTCTTTCAAAGCTACGATCCGGGGGACTTCTACGACGAGCTGTTCCTTGCTGCTGGACAACCACGGCCTGAAGCAGAGCTTCTAGTGCGCAAGGTGGATTCTCTACCGGTTGAAGAAATCCAGCGTCGGCAGCAACTTGCCCAAAACTTCCTGATGAAAATGGGTGCCACCTTTAATGTCTATGGTGCAGAAGGCGGCATTGAGCGCATTATTCCCTTTGATATTATTCCGCGCTTAATGAATGCTACTGAATGGTGGCCCTTAGAGCGAGGCTTAAAGCAGCGAATTACAGCGCTTAACTGCTTTCTACAAGATGTATATAACGACCAAAAAATTCTCAAGGATCGGGTGATTCCTGAGGAGTTAATTCTTTCGGCAAATGGTTTTCTTAAACCCTGTATTGGCCTAAAGCCACCCCATGGAATTTGGTGCCATATTGCTGGCATTGATATGGTGCGCGATCGCGATGGTGCTTGGTACGTTCTTGAAGATAATGTCCGCTGTCCCTCTGGTGTTTCCTATTTCTTGGAAAACCGCCAAGTGATGAAGCGAACCTTCCCTGAGGTGTTCAACCGAGGTGGGGTTTTACCGGTTGATGAATATCCGGGACATCTGCTAGATACGCTGCTCCATTTAGCGCCGGATCAAGTTGATAATCCAACGGTTGTTGTCCTCAGTCCTGGCATCTACAATTCAGCCTATTTTGAACATGCCTATCTCGCCCAGAAAATGGGTGCAGAGTTAGTTGAAGGTCGGGATTTAGTCATTGCTGATGGCTATTTACAAATGCGGACAACCCGTGGACTGAAGCGGGTGGATGTCATTTATCGGCGGATTGATGATGACTTTATTGACCCACTTGCATTCCGACCAGATTCGCTCTTGGGTATTCCGGGCTTGCTGGAAGTCTATCGCCAGGGGCGTGTGGCGATCGCCAATGCCTTGGGGACAGGAGTTGCTGACGATAAGGTGATCTACACCTATGTACCGGCGATGATTCGTTATTACCTCGGTGAAGATCCGATTTTGGATAACGTACCGACTTATCTCTGTTGGGAAGAAGACCAGCGGGCTTATGTCCTGGATCACCTCGATGAGCTCGTGGTCAAAGCAGCCGGTGAGTCCGGAGGCTACGGCATGTTAATTGGTTCGCAGGCCAGTGAAGAAGAGCGTCAAAAATTTGCTCGCTTAATTCAGGAAAATCCGCGTAACTACATTGCCCAGAAGACTCTGAGCTTGTCGCGATCGCCCACATTAATTGATGGTGAGCTAGTCGGCTGTCATGTTGATCTACGGCCTTATATTCTCTGTGGCGAAACGATCAATGTAACCCCTGGCGGCTTTACAAGAGTTGCCATGCGGAAAGGGTCATTGGTTGTGAATTCCTCTCAAGGAGGCGGCAGCAAAGATACTTGGGTATTGACTGATGCCGGAGATTTAAATTCTACCCAAGTTCAAGTGCAATAACACCCTAGGAGGCTGTCTGATGCTGAGCCGAGTTGCTGACTCAATCTATTGGCTGAATCGCTATATCGAGAGAGCTGAGAATATTGCTCGTTTTGTAGATGTTAACTTCAGCTTGAATCTGGATATTGGTTCCAATACTTCTCAGCAATGGGAACCTCTGATTATTACAACTGGCGATCATGATCTATTCCGCGATCGCTATGGCGAAGCTACAGAAGAAAATGTACTCAAATTTTTGACCTTCGATCGCAACTATCCCAATTCAATCTTGAGTTGCCTAGCAGCTGCTCGGGAAAATGCACGATCAATCCGCGAGATCATCTCCTCAGAAATGTGGGAGCAGGTTAACTCGTTTTACTGGATGGTTCAGGACACCTCTAAACAGATTGATGAGGTGGATCTCCCGCGCTTTTTCCAAGAGGTTAAGATGGCGAGCCATCTCTTTGCAGGAGTGATGGATGCGACGCTCTCTCACAATGAGGGCTGGCACTTTGGTCATCTCGGACGGATGTTGGAGCGAGCTGATAAAACTGCACGCATCTTGGATGTTAAGTACTTCATCCTGCTCCCTTCACCCCAGGATGTGGGGACACTGCTCGATGAGTTGCAGTGGATTGCCTTATTGCGATCCGCCAGTGCCTATGAAATGTATCGCAAACAGGGAAGACGACGTATTACCCCCTTGGGCGTAGCGGAGTTTTTAATCCTGAATCCGATTTTCCCCCGGTCTATTCGTCATTCCTTAGGTCGCGTCGAGTCTTCACTGCATAAGATTTGTGGCACGCCAGCAGGCACTTGGTCGAACTTGGCACAACGAGCGATCGGACGCCTGAGCGCTGAACTTGGCTATCTAACCATGTCTGAAATTTTTGATATTGGTCTGCACGAATTTCTAGATGATTTGGAACAGAAAATGAACCACGTCGATCAGCAAATTTTTGAAACGTTCTTTACGCTGGACGCGATCGCGGCTTAACCGAATGCCTCACTTTCGCATTCAGCATCAGATTGAGTATCGCTACGATGCTCCGGTGGAGTTGCAGCCCCATTGGATTCGACTCCAGCCTCGAGGCAATCACTTCCAGCAACTCCGCTCCTTCCAATTACAAATTCATCCCCAGCCCAATCGCCTGTTTGAGGTGCAGGAGTTGGATGGTAACCTCTGCCAGCGCGCTTGGTTCGATCGCCCCAGCGATCACTTCAAGCTGCAAGCGATTGCAGAAGTGGTGACCTGTCTCGACAACCCCTTTGAGTTCCTGCTGGAACCTTGGGCCATTCGTTTACCCCTGCGATCTGAAGCCCAGTCCCAGCACGATCGCCTAGCGCCCTACCGCTGCAGCCTCTTGCCCGGTGGCTTTGATCCGGCTTGTGTCCGCCTCGCCCAACAGCTACTCGAACAGGCTAAGAACGACACCCTGTCCTTCCTGCTGCTGCTCAACCAATATTTGTACGAACGGATTCGCTATGTCCAGCGACCCTTTGGAGATCCTCGCTGGCCCGGTCAAACCCTTGCGCTGGGTCAAGGCTCTTGCCGCGATACGACGGTGCTCTTTCTCGAAGTTTGTCGGGTTGTGGGTCTGGCCGGTCGCTTTGTCAGTGGCTACCATTGGGGCGGGCCAGAGGCAGAAACGTTTGATCTGCATGCTTGGGCTGAGGTTTACTTGCCTGGTGCCGGTTGGCGTGGCTTCGATCCCACCATCGGCTTGGCGACGGCAGAAGCCCATATCGCGATCGCTAGTGCGCCACTGCCCAGTCAAGCTGCCCCCACTGAGGGCAGCTACTACGGTCCTGGGATTAGCGCAACTCTGAGCTATCAAGTGGTACTGGTTCGCTTGTCGGACTGAGCGATCGCGGCAGATGTTGGCTCCATTCGATGTCTGGTAGCCGCATGAATGCATCCTTGAGGGAAATTTCCCAGCGGCGACGCATTTCCACGAGGTACTCATGCCCTGCAGGGAATTGCACGAGCATCGGTGCAACGAAGCTGTCGCGCTCGTAGCGGGCGAGGTTGAGGGGCGGTCCCACCGAGAGGTTTGATCGCATGGTGGAATCGAGGGACATCAAGGCACATTTGGCAGCCATGTCCAGCGAGGTCTCGAAACTGATCGTGCGATCGAGAATTGGCTTGCCGTACTTGGTTTCGCCGATCTGGAGATAGGGTGTCTCGGGCGTGGCGTGGATGCAGTTGCCTTGGCCGTAGATCAAGTACAGCTCGATCGGCCCACCCCGAATCTGGCCACCCAGCAAGAAGTTGCAGTAGAAGTCAATGCCATCCTGCTTCAACCAGTTGCGATCGCTCTCTTGCAGCTGCCGCACTTTTTGCCCCAGATAGCGGGCCAAGTCATACATCGTGGGCAGGGTGTGCAGATTGAGGTCGGAATGCCCGGCCAAATCGCGGCGGAGTTGGCTGAGAACTGCTTGGGTAATCGACAAGTTGCCCGAGCAACAGATGACGATGGTGCGATCGCCCGCCAGCGAAAAGTCAAACAGCTTTTGATAGGTCGAGATGTAATCAATCCCCGCATTGGTGCGAGAATCGGCCGCCATGATCAGGCCAGCTTGGGTAACGATGCCGAGGCAATAGGTCATGCAAAGGGGGGGAAGCGGACAGAAACACGCACGGATCCAACTTGCAACAGATTAGGGGAAGTCAGTGCTCACCACAAACTTGAATAAGACTTGCAACAACGTTGAGACTGCGCTTGCAAACAGTATTCGCAGCTACGAATTAAAAGTCAGTCCCGACCTAGCTTTGGATGTTAAGCACTTTGAGGGCTAACGCGATGCCCATACTGACCGCCCCCACCTGCTGGTTGCCCAGCGAGCAGGAATATGAGCGCTTTCGCCAAAGCCTCCCCTATCCCGAATGTGATGAACAGTTTCGGTTCTATCGCCGGGTCTGGAGTGTTGCTAAGGCGAAGTTTTTGATTGCTCAAGGTCAGGTTGCCTGCCTGCGGAATCACATCCATGTGCCCGCCATGGCGCGCTTTGAGGGCATCGACTATCCCCATCCTGAACAACCCAGTCCCTTCCGCGACAAGAACCGGCTGGCGCAGGGACGTTCCATCAATGACCTACGGATCGATCGCGCGCTCAAAGGCCTGGAGCAATTTGACCTCAGTCGGCCTTTGATTGTCGCCCAAGCACGTCAGGAGCATCCGGAAACCGTGTTACCGGTTTTGATCGACGGGGGACATCGTTTGCGCTACGCCTTTCTGTCTCGCATTTCGCATTTGTCGGCTTATCTCTTGACGCCAGAACAAACCCAGTGGATTGAGCTGCCCTAGCCCTTGGGACCGAGACCTGCGCGTCCTTCAATGAACTGTCGTGGCAGCGAGAGGTCTGCGATCTTAGGCCGGCCAAGCTTCAGAACGGGCGGAGGGCGATCGCGGTACCATACGCCATGAATGCAGCTAGATGGTGAGCGATGGCTTTGGATGAGTTGACACCACTGTGGGAACGGATTCAGAAAGATCCGATCGCTTTTGGGGCAGGACTCCTCAGTGCAGTGCTTCAGCAATCGCCGCAACAAGAGCCGTGGCGATCGTGGCTAGCCAGTCGTGGCGCATCGACGACGACTGCTTCATCGACCCGACCCACTCCCATCCCTTTTGATTAGCCCCATGCGCCCATTTGATGCCCGTCAGCCACTGCGTGTGGCGGTGCTTGGAACGGGGTTTGGAGCGAAGGTTCATATTCCAGCTCTGCAGCACCATTCTGAAACAACGGTGCAGGCGGTTTACCATCGCCGGCCGGAGCAAGCTGCTGCGATCGCCCAACAATTTGGCATCCCCTCGGCCTACAGCGATCTCGAAGCGTTACTGGCCGATCCCGCGATCGAAGCCGTCACGATCGCCAGCCCGCCGTTTTTGCACTACTCCATGGCTTGGGCGGCGCTCTCGGCGGGGAAGTCAGTCCTGCTCGAAAAGCCGACCACCCTCAATGTCGAAGAAGCCCGCGCTCTCTGGAAACTGGCGAGTAGTCAAAGCTTGACGGTCACGCTCGACTTTGAATATCGCTTTGTGCCGGCCTGGCAGTATGTGGCTGAACTACTAGCAGAAGGCGCGATCGGGCAGCCCTGGCTGGTTAAACTCGATTGGCTCATGTCTAGCCGAGCTGATGCCAGTCGCCCTTGGAATTGGTACGCTCAGCGATCGCAGGGGGGCGGAGCTCTTGGGGCTTTAGGCAGCCACAGCTTTGACTACCTGGCGTGGTTATTGGGTCCAGCTCGGCGGTTGCAAGCTCGGTTGTTTACTGCGATTCAAGAACGACCTGATCCCAGTGATGGCCAGTTAAAGCCTGTCGATTCCGACGACACGGATCTGATTCAGTTGGAATTAGCCAACGGCGTTCCGTGCCAAATCAGCCTGAGTTCTGTCTGCCGTCAGGGTCGTGGTCACTGGCTGGAAGTCTATGGCGATCGCGGCACCCTCATTCTGGGCAGCAGCAATCAAAAGGACTACGTCCACGGCTTTCAGGTTTGGTTTGCTGCGGCTGGGCAGGAGCTGCAAGCGTTGAGCATCCCAAGCCGACTAGCATTCCCGCAGGAATTTGCCGATGGCCGCCTAGCGCCGGTGCTCCGAGTGGTCGATCACTGGCTGGCGGATATTCGCTGTGGTGAGATGACAGCGCCCAGCCTCAGGGAAGGGCTGTACTCGCAGTTGTTGATTGATCTCTGCTGGCAGTCGCAGCGGAGTGGCGAGTGGCAAACCATCCCTGAGTTGAGTCGTCTGCTGTAGTAAGCGTTCTGCTAGCGATGAGATCGCCTTACCAAACTAATTTTGGCTGGAGGCGATCTTATCTGCCTTTAGGCGATCGCTTCTGCAATCCAACCCTGCAAGGTTTCGACCACCGCTTCCACTGCGATCGCACTCGATTCCTTGCTAGCCCGCTGCACCACCTCGACCTTGCCTTCCTTGAGCGATCGCCCTGTGACGATTCGATAGGGAATACCAATTAAGTCCGCATCTTTGAATTTGACGCCCGCCCGTTCATCGCGATCGTCGAGCAGCGTTTCGATGCCCGCAGCCGTCAGCTCCGCATAGATTTTCTCAGCCGCTGCGACTTGCTCCGCATCGGTGATGTTGGGAATTACCACCACCGCTTGATAGGGCGCGATCGCCACCGGCCAAATGATGCCGTCCTTGTCGTAGGACTGCTCCACTGCGGCTTGAGCCACCCGCGACACCCCAATGCCATAGCAACCCATCCAGAGTGGTTGTTCGGCACCACTTTCCGTCGTAAAGGTCGCCCCCATCGCTTGGGAGTATTTCAGCCCCAACTGGAAGATATGACCGGCCTCAATTCCGCGAGCAGATTCCAAAACTTGGCTGGGGTCATGTTGAGCGCGATCGCCGACTAGGGCTGTCCGTAGATCTACGACCGCTGGTTTCGGGAAATTCGTTTCCCAATTGGCGCCAACCACATGGAAGTTGATCTCGTTGGCACCCGTCACAAAGTTCTGGAGATCGGCAGCTGTCGCATCCACCAAGCGCAGGAACTTGGGAATGACGCCCTCGTTTATTGCGATCGCCGCATCCGCCAGATTCGGGCCGAGATAACCGAGGGGCAACGGAGCCGCTGTCCATTTTTTCAGGGCTTCCGCATCTGGCACTGTCAGGGCAATCACGGTTTTAGCACCGTAGTCCGCCGCGCGACGGGTCAGCTCATTGGTCAGCTTGACCTCGTTGACGCTTTGGTCGCCACGAATGCTGATCAGAATGGGCAGCAGTTTGCCGTTATCGAAGACTGCTTGATAGAGAACTTGCTTCACTACCTGCGTTGGATCGGCTTGCAAGAACTCACAGAGAGTAGCGATCGTGTCAGTACCGACGGTTTCTCGCTTTTCAAAGGTCGTGAAGGGAGAGGCGATCGCTTCTGCAGGTAATGAGACAGCTTTCTCGACGTTGGCAGCGTAGCGCCCATCTTCCGTGTAGAGAATTTCGTCTTCGCCCGCATCTGCCAGAATCATAAATTCCTGTGAGGCGGAACCGCCAATCGCCCCCGAATCCGCTTCAACCGCACGGAATTGCAGACCACAGCGCCGGAAAATATTGCGATAAGCCTGATCCATCGTCGCGTAGGTTTGGCGCAGGCTCTCCTCATCGGCATGGAAGGAATAGGCGTCCTTCATGATGAATTCGCGACCCCGCATCAGACCGAAGCGCGGCCGAATTTCATCCCGGAATTTCGTCTGAATTTGATAGAGGTTCTGGGGTAGCTGGCGATAGGAACGAATTAGATCCCGCGCCACCGCCGTGATCACTTCCTCATGGGTCGGCCCCAAGCCCAACTGCCGTTGCTGGCGATCGTCCAAGGAGAACATGATCCCCTCAGCTTTGGTGTAGGTTTCCCAACGGCCTGACTCTTGCCAGAGTTCCGCTGGCTGGAGTTGCGGCAACAAAGTTTCCTGTGCGCCGGTGGCGTCCATTTCTTCGCGCACAATCTGCGACACCTTGTGCAGCACCCGCCACATCAGCGGTAGGTAGGCATAGATACCGCTGGCAATCCGGCGGATGTAGCCCGCCCGCAAGAGCAATTTGTGACTGGGAATTTCCGCTTCGGCTGGATCCTCGCGGAGGGTCACAAACAGCATCTGAGAAAGGCGCATGGTGGCAATCTTGAGCAAAGAAGCACCCTTCAGCCTACCGTGCCCTTGGGTCGCTCCGTGCTGAAAAACCGATGTCACTCACGGTTGTTGAGTCGGTAATTCGGGGCTATTGAAGACTCCAGTGTGCGGAAAAATCCTGACATTTCAGGTCGATTCAGATTTTGCGTGGCACCCTGAAAGGCGGACTGCCAAGAAGAGGACCTACCATGGCCATTCTCTGGAATCTCCCTCGGCTAGCACGCGATCGCAGCTTCAATGCAGCGTCTCTGGCTGAGGTGACGGGGCTGCCGCTAACCTTGGTCGAAGGCTGGCTCCAACAGCGGTTGATGCCGCCGCTAACGGCTCACGAACTCGATCGCCTTTGCCAGGCGCTGAACTGTCAACCGGGCGATTTGCTGGTGGCGGATGCATCTGACCCAGCTGCGGACTGCGGTGGAGAGCAGTCCTGTCTGGACTCGCTCCTGGATGCCAAGCTGCACATTTTCCATGAAGAGATGAACGAGCATCTCACACGCTTACAGATCCTCGGCAATGAGGGAACTGCTGAGATCGATCCTGTTGGTTCCAGCGCCTAGTCAGTCATCGCCAGCTCTGCGATCGCAGTTAAATCCCATCGTCTTAACCCCTTCTGAATCTAAGCCTGCTATAGGTCGAAAAGGGTGTGATGCTCAGCGAGTACCACGCCTAGCTGTTGCTGATTGGAGATGCTGTCATGCCTCGTATTCGCCCTGCCGAAATTGTGGAAGCTTGGCAGAAGCATGGGGAACCCCTGTTGGTGCCTGCAGGGTCCGTCATCTTCAGCGCAGAGGAAGAAGGCAATACGATGTATGGGCTGTTAGAAGGAGAAGTCGTTCTTAAACGAGGCGATCAAGAGCTTGAGCGGATTTCGGCTGGGGATGTCTTTGGTGAAGGCGCGATCGCACAAGATCAGCACCAACGGTTTTCCACCGCGATTGCTGCAACGGATTGCAAACTGGCGACCCTTGATCGTGAGCGCTTCCTCTTTCTGATCCACAATTCGCCTGTCTTTGCCCTCGATGTGATCGCCAGCCTTAGTACACGGCTGCGGGCGATCAAAGGAAACTTTGACACGAACTCAGGGCAGTAGCGCCAGCCTGAATCAAGCCTTAGTTGCGACTTGATCGAGCATCTATCAGTCCAACCCAGACAATGCTTTCCTCCTCTCAACTCCTCTCCCGATACAAAACGGAGAGCGGGAGTTGGGGGATCAGGAAGGTCGCAGCGATCGCTGACAATTTTGTTCTGTCTCGATTGCTGCTCGCATTTCAGCAATTCAGGTCAAACAAAAAGGCCAGCCTGTGCTGACCTTAGCTGATTGAATGAAGTTGATACAGGCTAGTAGCTGTTCTGCAGTCCCAATCCGCAGACAACCCCTGTAAAGCTTGGGAGTACCCTTATGGTTCAAGTGTAACAAAAATGTAATCGTGGCTACGTTTTCAGCCCATAGAGATTTAGGAATAATTACTTAGCGGTTGATAACGCTAGGTTATCGGTGAGTTGCGATCGCCGCTGTTGGGGTTGTGCCCAAACTACCCGCTCTTGTCGGTAGAGCACCATGCCCGGATGGGCTCCCTTGGGCTTCCAGACATTACGCGGTTCAGTCCAAACGACGGGGACTTGATCCGCTTGAGCTGCTCGGCTGTGGAGCGCTGCGAGATCGGCGCTGAACTGGAGGTCAGCCGGATCTGGGCGATCGCCTGCGGGTAAGCGCAGCAGGACATGACTGCCGGGAATTTCTTGGGCGTGAAACCAGAGGTCGTAATCTGTGGCGCTTTGGAAGGTGAGAATTTCGTTCTGGCGATTGTTGCGCCCGACCCAAACCTCATAGCCGCTGGGGCTTTGGTAACGCAGAAAATCAGGCTGCGATCGTGTCGGTCGAGGGCGATCAGTTTTGTAGGGCCAGTAGCCCTGTTGCGCCAGCTCCTCACGAATCTCCTGCAAGGCGAGCCAGTCAGCGCGGGTTTGAGCTGTTTGCAGGGGAGCTAAGGCCGCCGCAATGCTGTCGAGGTAGCGGAGTTCGGCCTCTACTTCCGCCAGCAGGGGTAAAACCGCCTGGCGCGATCGCTTGGCTTTTTGGTGGCGACGATAGAAACGCTGAGCATTTTGCACAGCATTCAAAGCCGGATCGAGCTGGAGCTGCTGGGGTTCACCCGTCTCAAAGTCCGGCAAACTCAGGGACTCTAGTCCGGGCTGCCACTGGTCTAAAGAAGCCATCAAGAGATCGCCCTGCTGTCGCCAGCGATCGGCATCTTCAGCGGCATCTAGGCGGCCCTGAAAGTCCTGTTGTTTTTGCTGTAGCTTCTGCTGTTGTTGTTGCAATCGTTGCGAGAGTTGCTGGCGCAGTTGCTGAAACTGTTGCGAAAGCAGTTGGCGATCGTAGTAAGTAGCAATCACCGCGTTGACGCTATCGGCAGAGTCTGGCCCTGTGGGCAACAGGCGATAGCCCGACTCCTGCAACTGCGGCTGAAATGCTGTTGTGCCCTGCAAGCCTCGCAGCCAGTCTTGCCAAGCGCTATGCAACTGCTGCCATCCTGTCGGGGCGATCGCGGCTGTATTCTGCTGTGGATCCAAGTCTGCCTGTCGGCAGAGCTGCTGCACTAGGCGACTACTGAGACCGCGATAGCACTGGATTAACTGGCGATCGAGGCGTCCCGGGACCAACTGCAGGCGATCGCGCCAGCGTTCAAAAGGTTCATCCAGATTGGGAATCTGTGTCGTTAGCGCCGGCGGCCATTCGTAGGGTTCGCCCGTCCGTACGGTTCGTAACCGCGATTGGCGATCGCTAACTTGATGTGCCACCGTCACAATTTCGCCATCGGCATTGAGCAGGACGAGGTTGCTGTATTTGCCCATCACTTCCAGCAGCAGTTGAAAGCGCGGCGGATCGCCAGGGCGATCGCCAAAAGAGAGGGCAACAATTCGCTCCCAAGGCTGCGGTAGTTGCAAGTCAATCAGGGCAAACCCCTTCAACACTGCTTGGAGCTGCTGGCTGAGGGTAAAGGTATCGGGATCGCGAGGCGGCGGCGTATCTAAATGAAGTCGTGCGGCTTCAGGGTGCCACGACAGCAACAGCCAAGGGCGATCACTGAAGGTGCGTAAACCCAAGGAAAGGCTATGGCGATCGCGTTGATAGACCTGTTCTAGCCGAGCCGGCACAACGGCTGTTTGGAGTTCCCGGCAGACCGCGACCAACGTGGTGTAATCGACAGGTTGCATGGGACTTCGGCAGGCAGACTGTTGCCAGCCTATCAGGCCAGTGAGAAGCTCCGCTTCAGTTGTGTCTAGCTGATTGTCGGCTGCTCCCCAGCGCTGTGCCTGTTGTGAGAATGTTGTGAATCCAGTCATGCTGACTCCAGCACAAGCCCAAGTGCATGACCGGAACGCCAGTTAAAGTGCGATCGCGTTGGAATCAGGACTTGTTGCCCAACAAACTGGTATTAGGCGTGGCTAAGCCGACTTGTTGCTGTTTAATCCCACTGGTGCAAAGTCGGTCAAGACGCCATATATAGCCCAGATCGCCATGGGCCGAAGGTAGTGACTCGCGCGGAAAGTATCGTTGGCAGTAATGGCTTCCGGTGTGCGGAATTGCAAACCGTTGTCGTAGACCTGGCGCACGACTGTTTCCGCTACTTCAAAGCAGCGATCGCGGTAACCAAGCAGCAACCAGTAAGCTGCGATGCCGAAGTTAATCCCTGTCCAGACTTCCAGTGGGTGTGTGCCTTTTGGATCTACTGGTGAGCCATCCGGTAGCAAACCATTGGCGAGGCCGAATTTCCCTTGATGAAACTTCTGGAAGCAAGCTTCGTAGACAATATCAGCGGTTGATTGCGCAGCTTCGATTGGAGTAACCGGCGGTAGTTTCAGCAAACGACTGTAGAAGTCACCGCAGAGTTGATCGGCCATCACAACTTCACTACCACTGCCACTGTCGAGTCGGTAGTAGCGACCATTCCAGAGGGTGTCGTGGTAGAGCGATCGCGCCTGAGTCAGCCAGGTTTGGAAGTCTTGGCGATCGCGATCATCTTTGGGCAGTGCCAAAACATCAGCGATCGCGATCGCTGATTCCAGCGCTGCAATCCATAGCCCACCGCAGTAGGCACTGATGCCCTGCAAACGCCAGTCATCAAAAGTCTGATCCGGCGCACCGCTATTCTCGGGAATGCCGTCGCCATCGAGGTCAAAGTCCTTGAGGTAGCGCAGGGCTGCCACAGCTGCCGGCCAGCAGTCCAATAGGAATTGGCGATCGCTTGCTCCCGTCAGTTGGTAATCGCGCCAAACCTGCAGGACAAAATCGCAGCCCAAATCCTTCCAGAGATTGCAGTCCTGATAGCCGGTGTAGTTGGTCTGCAACCACGGTGACTCGTTCGGTGCGCCGAGGTCGTGGGGCGTGGCATTGGCCAGCTTGCGTTTGGCGAGCGGACTCTCTTGCCCGATCGTGAACCAGTAGCCAATCACTCGCGTGCGATCGTCGGCTTGGGGAATCGCCCGCGCAAAAGCTCGCATCACGGCTTTTTCAAGCTCTGGCCAGAGCATTAACAGCCCAAAAGCGCCGTAGAGCCGTACATCCAGACTCTCGTACCAGGCGTAGTCGAGGCATTCCAGCACGGCGAATTGGCCAACTGGATCCGCTTCACTCGCCGCTGTCCACAAACTGCCGCCGCTGCAGAGGTCGTAGAGTTCGTTGAACAGCCCCAGCTTGAAGGTGTCAGATAGATCCGCGCGATCGAGAATCGGTTGTTGCCAAGCTTCAATCGCCGTTTCCCACTCGGCGTAGTGCTGTAGTCCCGTGGCCGCGATCGCGGCAGCATTGCGACCCTCGCGACCAAAGAAATCCGTGTAGCGCCGGAAGGACTTCACGCCCGCCGCGAATTCTGTGACTGGTAAATCCCAAGCAATACTGAAGGGAATTTCGCGACTTTCTCCCGGTTGCAACGTCAGCCGAACTGCGATCGCCCCAGCCAGTCGTTCCCCTGCCACCGCCGCTGAAGAATCTTGGCGATCGGGAATCGATCCGTCAGCTGCAAAGGTTTGCCACAGTTCTGATCCATCACCAGTTGGATTCCAGCGATCGCAGCGAAAAATCTCTAGTCCTTCGGCTTCAGCAACGGCGATCGCCCATTGGCCATCCCCTTCTTCGGGTGCCTGCGATCGCGTTTGATCGAGCAGCAGCCCCTGCCAGCCTTCACCCTCAATTCGCTGGTTGAGATTACCTTCGCTCTGTTCCCAAGCCGGAACGTAGTCATAGACGGGGCTGCCATCATCGCGATAGACCACCTCTGGCGCTTTGTTGGTGTTGGTGAACCAGCCGCAGAGGTTTTCCCAGCTCAGCAAAAGGCTGATCGTCAGCGGGCGATCGCTGGGATTATGGAGCTGCCAGCGAAAAATCGCGAGAGGATAGCTGGTCGCTTGATAGTCATGGGGCAGGATGGGCGAGAACTGACGGCAGTGAATCTCCGCCTGAAAGACCTGTTGATAGCTGAACTGACTGCGCGGATAGAGAGCACTGTATTCTCCGGTCGATTGCTCGGGAGTGCTAGCCGGATACCAGTTCCAACGGCTGAGGCTGCCATCCGTCGGCGCTTCAGTACTGAGTGCGTAGGCACCCGTGCCACTTTCATAGACCGCGAACTGGCAGGCGGGGATGCTGCCATACCAATGCTCGCCGCCATCCAAGTGCCAGAGCGTCACATCACCGCGCGGCGATCGCCCCCAACATCCAGCACCAAACCCACCCAGTGGCGCACCATGCCAAGGCCCATCATCTAGATTGCTGGCGTAGCGAACGGTGTACGGTTTATCCCAGCCCAGACCAAGGGGTCGGCGCCAAGCAGCAGTGGGCAGTTCATAGGTCATGGCCGCTATTGTGGCAGGGCGATCGCGATCGCCTCAAGCCGTACGCGCACCAAATTCCTGCAGGCGATCGAGACTCTGGAGGGGTCAAGCTCTCGCTGGGGCAGGACAGGTTGACGTTCCGCGCCAGACCAGCGGCAGATCATAGGGATAGAGCCGGGCTTGACCAGACCGCAATTGCACCTGAACCGCAGTGCCGACCGCGATTGCTTCGCTGACTGGCCCTAACGCTTGAATTTCGAGGCCGGCTGGGAGTTGCACAAAGTAACGGTAGTCACGCCCCAGAAATTGGCGATCGCGAATTAACCCAGCACCCTCGGGATTAGGCTGTAGCCAGACTTCCTCTTGCCGCACCATCACCACAGGAGGTTCTCCGCCCGTGCGGCCACCCTCGGGAGCCATCAAGGCTTCAAAGTCTCCGAGGGCGGTGTGCCAAATATTGTCGCGGTAGTCAGTGGCCAAGAAGTTGGCCTGGGATAAGAATTCCGCCACAAACCGGCTGGCTGGGCGCTGGAATAACTCCTCCGGTGGACCCATTTGTTCAAAGCGACCCAAGCGCATCACTGCTACGCGATCGCAAATCGAGAGGGCTTCCTCTTGATCATGGGTCACCAAAATGGCAGTGGCTTGAGCTTGGCGCAGAATATCGCGCAATTCCTGTCGCAACCGTAGTCGCACTTGGACGTCCAGATTACTGAGTGGCTCGTCCAGCAAAATCAGGGGTGGCTGTGGCGCCAGTGCCCGCGCGAGGGCAACCCGTTGCTGCTGCCCCCCGGATAACTCGTGGGGATAACGTCGCTCGAGCCCCTCTAACCCGACCAAGGCCAAAGACTGTCGGGCAATACTAGCGGCTCCTTTGCGATCGCGGAGGCCAAAGCAGACATTGTCCAAGACCGTTAAATGCGGAAACAGCGCATAGTCCTGAAAGACCATGCCCACCGCCCGCGCCTCAGGTGGCAGCGATCGCTGGGCTGTTGCGACCGTCTCACCTGCCAACTGAATGCTGCCCGACTGTAGGTTCTCAAAACCAGCAATCATTCGCAATAAGGTCGTTTTACCGCAACCCGAGGGGCCAACCAGTCCGAGAATTTCGCCTGGCGCAAGGCGGAAGCTGACCTGATCGACTGCCGCAATCGAACTCCCTGTGAATTGCTTGCAGACGCGGTCTAGGTAAAGGACCTCAGCTTGAGACATGGGCAACTGCGAAGAACCGCGACAGCGGCCATAGAGAGAGCTTTTCCAGTGTAGAGTGATCTTCTGCGATTTATTCTCAATTGCCCTGTGAGCGCTGTCTCGTCCCCCACCGCTGTCACCCCACCCCCACAGCATTGGCCGACGCTGATGGCACGTCGAGGCAGGACGGCACTCACCCTTGGGCTGGCCTTGCTGGTGGCAGCGCCCATTCTGGTGATTCTGGCTAGCCTGTTTACCCAACAGAGCGAGGTTTGGGCTCATCTAGCAGCAACGGTACTGCCGGAATACGTTCGCCATTCCTTGGTCTTGTTGTTTGGGGTCGGCTTTGGCGTGGCGGTCATTGGCACCGCGACCGCTTGGTTAGTTACAGCCTGCCGATTTCCGGGGAGTCGCTGGCTGCAGTGGGGCTTACTGCTCCCCCTTGCGACACCAACCTACTTGCTGGCCTACACCCTCTCTGACTTTTTGGACTACTACGGACCGGTGCAAGGGCTGCTGCGGGATCTGTTTGGCTGGAGTAGTAGCCAAGA
The DNA here is from genome assembly GCF_003846445.2 of Synechococcus elongatus PCC 11801. NCBI lineage: Bacteria > Bacillati > Cyanobacteriota > Cyanophyceae > Synechococcales > Synechococcaceae > Synechococcus > Synechococcus elongatus. The sequence continues at coordinate 172,717 of NZ_CP030139.2, forward strand.
CTATTGGTTTCCGTCCATTCGCTCCTTGCCGGGAGCTGTCCTGCTTTTCAGCCTGACGCTCTATCCCTACGTCTATCTGCTGGCTCGCAGCAGCTTTTTAGAGCAGTCGCACTGTACCGTCGAGGCTGCCCGCAGTCTGGGGTGTAGTCCTTGGCAAAGCTTTTGGCGCGTGGCCCTGCCTTTGGCTCGTCCGGCGATCGCAGCGGGGATGGCTTTGGCCTTGATGGAAACCCTCAATGACTTTGGGGCAGTGCAATATCTGGGCGTTAACACGTTTACCACCGGCATCTATCGCACTTGGCTGGGGCTAGGCGATCGCCCTGCAGCGACGCAGCTCTCTGCGGTTTTGCTGCTGTTTATCGCGGTGCTGCTCATTCTGGAGTGGATGTCGCGGCGGCAGGCGCGATTTTACGAGGCGGGCAGCCGCTATGCTGAGGCGCCAGTCTATCAATTACGGGGTTGGCGAGCGGGGCTAGCCGCGATCATCTGTCTGGTGCCGGTGCTGCTGGGTCTAGTACTGCCGGTGGGCATTTTGCTGGAGCTGGCGATCCATTACAGCGAAGAGGGCAGCACAGACAACCTGCTCGACTTAACTCGCCACAGCCTGCTTTTGGCAGGCATCACTGCGATCCTCGCAACATTCTTGGGCCTAACCGTTAGCTACGGTCAGCGGTTACAGAAATCTTGGCTGATTCAGTTGGCGGTTCGCACAGCATCCCTCGGCTATGCCATTCCAGGATCGGTGCTTGCCGTCGGGATCTTACTGGCCTTGGGAGGACTGGATCAGGGATTGACCGCCCTGAGCGATCGCCTGGGGGGAACCGCTCCCATCCTGCTGACAGGAACGTTGGTGGGGCTGGTGTTTGCCTATCTCGTCCGTTTCCTTGCGATCGCTTTTTCTGGGATCGAATCCAGTCTGGCTAAAATTCGCCCCAGCTATGATGAAGCCGCTCGAAGCCTCGGAGAGAGTAGCAGCGGCGTGCTTCGGCGTATTCACTTGCCCCTGTTGAGCGGAGGCCTACTGAGCGTCAGCATGCTGGTATTTGTCGATGTGATGAAGGAGCTGCCGGCGACTTTGGTGATGCGTCCCTTCAACTTCGATACGTTGGCAGTCCGGGTCTATCAGTACGCCTCGGACGAGCGTTTAGCTGAAGCAGCACTCCCAGCCCTGATGATTCTGGCAGCTGGGTTGCTCCCCGTCATTCTGATTAGCCGTCAGGTCACGCAATCAGCAGTGCGACGCCCCCGTCTCGACCCAGACTAGATGGACAATTACTGCTGCTTTACTGCGAGCGCGATGATCAATCAATCTCTAGACTGCATCTCTTGTGTTGTGCTCGAATTCATCAACTAGCGAATTTAGCGATCGTCTTGAGCTGAACTGAGCGGGTCACTTTCCGTTAGGATTGCGAGGATCCCTGTCTGCCCAACAACCATGTTGCGTCTCGATCGCATCTCTAAGATTTACCCCACCGGTGAGGTGCTCCGAGAGGTGAGCTGGGAAGTGAAGCCCGGCGATCGCATTGGCTTAGTGGGTGTGAATGGGGCGGGTAAATCGACCCAAATGCGCATCATCGCCGGATTGGAAGAGCCAACGAGCGGTGAAATTATTCGGCCGAGTAGTCTCAAAATTGCCTATTTGCAGCAAGAGTTTGATATCGATCCCAGTCGTACGGTTCGGGAAGAACTCTGGCAGGCCTTCGGAGAGGCAACAGCCGTTTTTAACCAACTGTCAGAGGTCGAACACCGACTCCAAACGGCAGAGCCGGATCAACTCGAGGATCTGATCCATCAGCTCGATCGCCTGCAACGGCGTTTTGAAGCCTTGGATGGCTATGCGATCGATGCGCGCATTGCCAAATTGTTGCCTGATTTAGGCTTCGGATTAGAGGACGGCGATCGCTCTGTTGCTGCCTTTAGTGGCGGCTGGCAGATGCGGATGGGGTTGGGTAAAATCCTGCTCCAAGAGCCTGATTTACTGCTACTAGACGAGCCAACTAACCACCTCGATCTTGAGACGATTGAATGGCTGGAAACCTACTTGAAGGGGTTGAGCCAGCCGATGGTGATCATCTCCCACGATCGCGAGTTTCTCGATCGCCTTTGTACCCAGATTGTTGAGACTGAGCGCGGTTATTCTCGGACTTATCTGGGTAACTACAGCGACTATCTGACCCAGAAAGAACTGGAAAAGACTGCCCAGCTCGCAGCCTTTGAACGGCAACAAAAGGAACTCGCAGAGCAACAGGCGTTCATCGATCGCTTCCGAGCTAGTGCAACGCGCAGTACCCAAGCCAAGAGCCGCGAAAAGCAACTGGAGAAAATTGATCGCATTGAAGCACCGGAAGAAAGCTTGCGTGGCATTCAGTTTCGGTTCCCATCTGCGCCCCGCAGTGGCCGAGAAGTTGTAACTATTGAGGATCTGACCCATGCTTACAACGACAAGATCCTCTTTTTAGGAGCTGAGTTGCTGATTGAGCGAGGCGATCGCATTGCTTTCTTAGGACCGAATGGAGCCGGAAAATCAACACTATTGCGGCTAATTCTCGGTCGTGAAGCAGTTTTGGAGGGCAAAGTTGAGCTGGGCGCACACCAAGTGATTCCCAGCTACTTTGAACAAAATCAAGCGGAAGCTCTCGATCTCAACAAGACAGTACTCGATACGATTCACGACGAAGTACCTAGTTGGAAAGACTCAGAAGTCCGAACACTCCTCGGTAGTTTCTGCTTCCGTTCCGATACTGTTTTCAAGAAAGTCGAGGCACTCAGTGGCGGGGAGAAAGCACGACTTGCGCTAGCTAAAATGCTGTTGCAACCTGCAAATTTACTCATCCTTGATGAGCCAACCAACCACCTTGATATTCCCGCAAAAGAAATGCTGGAAGAAGCCCTTCGGGAGTATGAAGGAACTGCTTTGATCGTGTCTCACGATCGCTACTTTGTCTCTAGAGTCGCGAATAAAATTGTTGAGATTCGGGATGGCGAATTCCGCGTTTACGCTGGCGATTATCACTATTACCTTGAACAGATTCAGCTAGAACAAGAACGCGATCGCCTTGCTGCCCTAGAAGCTGAAAAAGCTGCTAAGGCTGCTACTAAGCGGGAAAAGCAAAAAGCCAAACAACAGGCACGCCGGCAATCGCAATCTGCGGAGTGAGGGCAGTCGCGATCGCCGGAGCTGGAGAACGGACCTAACTGCAATCGGAGCAAGCCGATTGTAGGCTGCAGCAGTCTCTGTCGTTCCTCGACTGCTGAATGTCCGTCTGATGTTCTACGGGCGGGTAGAGACGGCAAAACCACGTCCCCGTCCAATCGCTGCGCCCCGTAACCAACGAGACGCAGGACGAGATGACCGTGTCCTTACGAGTTTGGCTTTGCCTGCCCTAGGACGCTGTAGGGAGTATGCTTCAAGGCTGGCTGTAGCTGTCGGGAGGCACGGCCACTGAGCGACTGTAAGGCTGTCGCGGCAGTTTTTGGATGCTAGCTTTCAAGCTTTCGAGGTCGATGTAGCGATCGGCCACATTGATCAGGTTATCGCTGGTCATCGATCGCAGACTGACCACTTCCACCCGAACACCTCGATAGCCCACCACTTCCACCGCGTAGGCTAGGTCGCCGTCGCCGCTGACAAGTACGGCGGTGTCGTAGGTTCCTGCCAAAGCCAACATATCCACCGCAATCTCGACATCGAGGTTGGCTTTTTTGGTGCCATCAGGCAGTTGAATCAAGTCTTTGGCAACGACGCGATAGCCATTGCGACGCATCCACAACAGAAAGCCCTGTTGCTTCTCATTGCTGCGATCCACTCCGGTGTAAAAGAAGGATCGCAACAGACGCGAACCATTGGTCAAACAGGCCAGCAACTTGGTGTAGTCGATCTCAATGCCAAGCTGTAAAGCCGCATAAAACAGATTAGAACCATCGATGAAGATGGCAATCCTACCGCGGTTTTCAAGGATTGAAGCTGAACCAGAATAGCCAGGGGGTTCCTGAACAGAGGCCATCAAAAGAAACCTTGCTGCTTGTTAAAAAGGGATGTTAAAAAAGCGGCAAAACCGCCCCCTCATTAAACAGCAAAAGTTCTAATCTGCAGATGCTAACTCAAGGCTGCGAAAGACTGGACTAGGATCCAAGAACTGTTGGTTAGCCGGTAAAAAGCCCCAACAGCCGTGGCTTTGGGGATCAAGCCGTTGGGCGACTGCCGGATCATTAAAATCTGCAACAAGCCCTAGCTGTCGATAGATCTCTTGACTGATCCCAGGCACGAGTGGCGAGAGCCAGTAGGCCGCCAAACGCACGGACTCCAGTACTGCGTAAAGAATCTCTTCAACGCGAGCTTGCTCACCCTGTTTGAAGCGCGTCCAAGGTGCTTCTTGGTCAAGGTAACGGTTACCTGCCTGAACCAGCGCCAAGATTTGACCACAGGCTTCGCTAAAGGCCAGGCGATCGTAAGCGGACTTGACCGACTCAGTTAGCGCTTCCCCTTGCTGGCGCAGAGGATTATCAGCCGCGATCGCTTCGCTACCAATTGGGATTTGCAGCTTGCAGTAGCGCTTGGCCATGCTCAGGGTGCGGTTGAGCAAGTTGCCAAGATCGTTAGCCAGATCCGCATTGACAACATTGACGAAGCGCGTTTCCTGATAGTCACCGTCGCGCCCAAATTCAATTTCTTTGAGGAAGTAGTAGCGCACGGCATCGCTACCAAAGCGATCGACTAATTCAAAGGGATCAAGCGTGTTGCCGAGGCTCTTGCCCATTTTCAGGCCATCTTTCGTCAGGAAGCCATGACCAAAAACGCGATCGGGGAGCGGCAATCCCGCAGAGAGCAGCATTGCCGGCCAGTAAACTGCATGAAAGCGCAGAATGTCCTTGCCGATCAGGTGCAAATTTATTGGCCACCACTGACTCAGGGCATTGTCCAGCGTCGGTTCTGCATCAGGATCGAGCAACGCCGTCACATAGCCGAGCAGCGCATCAAACCAGACATAGAGCGTGTGCTTGGGATCGTCCGGTACTGCAAAGCCCCATTCCAAGTTGACCCGTGAAATCGAGAAATCCTGTAGGCCGCGCTCCACAAAACTGAGGACTTCGTTGCGGCGGCTTTCGGGCTGGATGAATCCAGGATTCTCGGCGTAGTGAGCTTCTAGCGCTTCTTGATAACGCGAGAGGCGGAAAAAGTAGTTTTCTTCGTCGCGCCACTCAACCGCTTGGTTGGTGTGAATGGGGCAGCGCTTGTCCTCAAGGAGATCTCGATCTTCTTTGAATTCTTCGCAGGCAACGCAGTACCAGCCCTGTTGCCGTCCAACATAGATGTCGCCCTGAGCTTCGACACGGCGATAAAAAGCTTCGACGATCGCCTGATGACGGGGATCGGTGGTGCGGCTAAAACGGTCGTAGCGAATGTTGAGCGCCTGCCAAAGGTCTTGGAAGCGCGCCACGATCGCATCGCAATGGTCTTGGGGTGGCTTGCCGTTCTTCTCCGCCGTACGCTGAATCTTTTGGCCATGCTCATCGCTGCCGGTGATCATCAGCACGCGATCGCCTTGTAGACGATGGAACCGAGCGATCGCATCTGCCGCGATCGTGGTGTAGGCACTGCCGATGTGGGGCACATCGTTGACGTAATAAAGCGGCGTCGTCAGAGCAAAAGTCGATGGCATGAGCAGTGCAGGCAAAGAGAGGCCATCGCTCGATCTTAGCGACAAGCGCCCCCCACGCCGGTCAAATCGTCATCTCTGGCACTGACAGCTCGTGATCCCTTGGCTATAACCGATAGACCCAGTTCGCGATCGCTCCATGTCACCTGCTGTTTCCGTCGATGATCCCCATTTACTTGCTTGGCTGCGTGGCTTGCTGTCGATTGCACTTGCTGACGATGACTTCGAAGTGCACGAGCAGGACTTAATTTGTGGCCTGACTCAAGAGATTTTGGGCCATCCCTGCGACCTCCAAGCCCTCGGTTCGATCAGCCCGTCTGATTTAGCGGCTGACCTCGGTGATGATCCCGAGCGACGCGAAAACTTTCTGCGCACCGCTGTGATGGTGGCGCTGGCTGATGGGGTCTACACCCAAACCGAAGCAACCTTACTCCGCCAATTTGCGACTGCCCTGTCTATGAAGACTGACGTCATTGACGCCCTCGAGCACACCCGCTGCGATCGCGAGGCTCCTGCTCTCGATGCAGGGGCTGCGACCGTTGACCTGCTTGCTCCCGTTCGCCACTGGCTAGATGACTTGCAAGTCCACGAGCCAAGGCTGGCCCACTTCTTGGTTAAACTCATTCCGGCTCAATGTCCCTTCGAGCGGGATATTGTTCTGTTTGGCCACAAACTGGTCCACATTCCGCCGCTGTGCAAACTCAATCCGCTCTACGAGCAGCTAGTTTCTCTGCGTTTTCGCGCCCTTTGTTACCTTGCCGACGACTGTGGCGAGGACATTTCGGCCTATTGTTCAGCGGGATCGACGGAATCGGCTTCTTCCATTTTGTAAAACGAGGCGGCGATCGCTGTGCTTGAAACCCTCCGCACCGATGTTCTGGTTGTGGGGGGCGGCACCGGCGGTACGGCGGCAGCCCTCCAAGCCGCTCGCCGTGGTGGAGTGCAGACAATTCTGGTCAGCGAAGGACCTTGGCTAGGCGGCATGCTGACCTCGGCAGGTGTCAGCGCTCCTGATGGTAATGAACTCCGCGCCTTTCAAACCGGCATTTGGGGCGCGTTTTTGCGGGCGTTACGTCAGCGGCAACCCGGTGGTCTCAATCACGCTTGGGTCAGCTTCTTTACCTACGATCCCCGTGTTGGCGCGCAAATTTTCGCGGACTGGGTGCAGGCGCTACCTAATCTGCATTGGATCCAAGGCGATCGCCCGAGGGCGGTAATTGGCGATCGCGATCGCCTGCGCGGTGTGGAATTTGAGCGGGTACGGATCGAGGCCAAGGTCGTCATCGATGCCACAGAACTGGGTGATCTGCTAGCAATTGCGGATGTGCCTCACCGCTGGGGATGGGAGCCGCAGGAACAGTGGCAGGAACCCAGTGCGCCAACATCGGCTCAACTCGAAAGTGACGAACGCTATCGGCGCTATCCGGTGCAGTCGCCGACTTGGGTGATGGTGATGAAAGATTATGGCCAGTCCGCGTCATTGATTCCAGTACCCAAAAGCTACAACCCCGACCTCTTTGCTGGGGCTTGGCAGACGCCGGATAACCTCGCCTTTTTGGATTACGGACGCTTGCCCAGCGATCGCTTCATGATCAACTGGCCAGGACCCGGCAATGACTACGGCGAAGGGCTACAGCGATTGATTCAGGGCGATCGCGCTCATCAGGAATGGATGCAGGAGGCGATCGCGCACAGCCAAGCTTTTGCCCACCACATTCAGGCTCACTTCGGCGATCGCTACGGCTTGGCAATGGATCAGTTCCCGAACCAAGCGATCGGTGGCGGTGCCTTTGCGCTGCAACCCTACTACCGCGAAAGTCGGCGGGTGATTGGCAGCGCAACCGTGACGGAGTTGGATCTTCTGCCACAGCCCCAAGGACAAGTCGCGAAGTTGCCCTGCAATGCGGCTGGAGAAGTGTCAGCGATCGCGATCGGTAACTACGCCAACGACCATCACTATCCCAACTGGGACTTCCGACTCCAGCCCAAATCGATGCGCTGGGGTGGCCGCTGGACGGGGACAGCCTTTAGTCTGCCCTACGACTGTCTGCTGCCCGCGCAAACCGAAGGGCTGCTTGTGTGTGAGAAAAACATCGCCGTCAGCCACATTGCCAACGGGGCAACTCGACTCCAGCCCGTGGTGTTGGGACTCGGACAAGCAGCGGGGATGGCAGCAGCTTTAGCTGTGGAACAGGGCTGTGATCCGCGATCGCTCTCAGTGCGGGATTTGCAAGAAGCCTTACTGACAGATCCCAATGCACCGCAGGCGATCGTGCCGCTCTACGACACCCCGCCTGAGCATCCCGACTGGCTGGCGCGGCAACGTCACTATCTGGATCAGCCTGAGTCTTACCCCGCCACTGGGGAGCACGGAGGAGTTCCTGCCCAACCTCTAATTTCAGCTCAGGCTGAGACCCTCACAGGCCAATTTGAGCAATTAGGTGAACAAAATTATCAATTGCACGACGGCACAAACACTTGGCAATTGGTGACACTGGATGCCGCGATCGATCAGCACTTCAAAGCACTAAGTGATCGCACGTTACTCTCAGTTGCAGGTTTGTTGAATCCAGCTGGGCACTGGCTGATTGCTGAAGCACTCCATGCTTGACAAAGCCCTTGGCAGGATCGTAGAACCTCCACATTCTCCATCTTGGGCATCGTACATTGGAGAAGGATACCCCTCGCGGGAAATACAGGGATTGATGAGGCAGTAGCAGTGCTCTATCTGGCGGAAGTCGGGAAGCGTGGCGGTCTGTTTGGGGGGAACAAAGTCGAGTTCCGCCTGATTGCCTTTCAGCGGCCAGATGAAGGCTGGCAAGTGCTGCCGGAAGAAGAGGTGGTCGCCAGCGATAAGAACTGTGACTTCGCCACAGGGGCGCTGGTTCTACTCGATCTCAATAACTCACGGCAGGTGCAGCGGGTTCAAGAAGCCACGCAGCGTTTGCTAGGCTTTCTGCGTGAATTTTCGCGACTCCAAGAGCGCTATCGTGCCCAAGAAGCGGAGGTCGAACAGTGGAAAGAGTCGCTGAGCATCCAGAGCCAAGAACTGAGCCGCCGTCAGCAAGAATTTGAGAGCCGCCAAGATCAGCTTCAGCAACTGCAAATGGAACTGGTGCAGTTGGAGGAGCAAAAGCAGGAAGCGATCGCGATTCAACAGCAGGCAGATGCCCTGCGCGCTGAACTCGATCGCCGCGATCGTGAACTGAAAGAAGCGTGGCAAGAGATTGAAATCCAGCGCCAAACCTTCAGCAATCAGCCCTTTGGAGCCGTCTCCTTCTCACCTGATACCCAAGCGGCGATCGCTCGGCTCGAACAGCAGATTGCCAGCTGGAATCAAGATGACACCGTGCTCGCAGAGCTGAGCCACAAGGTCGCTGCTGCTCAACAGGATTTACAAGCTCGGATCGACTCGTTTGCAGCACCGGTGCAACCCGAAGTGGGCAACCTCGAAGAGCTACAGCAGTTACTCCAAGAGAAGCGCCGTGAGTTTCAAACTGCCCATTTGAAGTGGATGAGCCAGCAATCACGGCTGGAACAGGGCAAGCAACATCTCAGCCAAGAACAGGCCTTGCTCTCTGGGCTTGAAAAACGTCGTCAATCCCTCGCCCATGCTTGTCAGCTGATTCGTGCGCTTGTGGGAGAAGCCGATCGCGCTGCGCTGGAGTCGATGCCAATCGAAGAACTGAAAGAGCGAGTCGCCACGATCCAGAAGGATTACGAGCGCATCTATTCCTTCGTGAATGACCAAGAAGAGGAACTACGACTAGAAACGACGGACCTTGAGCAGCTCCGTGCCAACCTCGAGCAGGCTAATGAGCTAGAGCGGCTAGCCTTGGAAGGGGAGCTGATAGAAGCAGAACAGCGGTGTCAACTGCTGGATGAATCCCTAGTGGCCCAACGACTGATTGCCCAAGAGCGGCTGGCTGTCTTGCAGCAGTACCAACACGTGCTGGAAAGTCGGGAGAGCGGTACCCCAATGCCCAAAGAGATGGATCTCTCGGAGCTCCGCTCACTCTTGGAAAGCGAACTGCCCGATGTCGATAGCTTGATTGCCCAAGTCCAGAGTCGGATTGAGCAGCTCCAAGCCGATTTGGACAGTTTGGAAGGCCGAATTCAGACTCAAGCCGATCACGTTTATCGCCTCAAGGAAGCCTTGGAGGCATCCGAGGAAGATTGGCGCAAGCGGGAATTGTATGTTGCTGAGATTAAGGGCTACAACCAAGCGATCGCCGGCTGTCGGGATTGGCTGCAGCAAATTATCCAAACCTACGGAGATGTCCAAGCAACGGTCAATACTTTGCTGGATCAGCAGCGACAACAGCAAGCGCAGCGCGCTGAATTACAGCAGCAGGTGTCAGAGCTTAGTCATCAGTTGATTGCAGCGTAAGCCAGTCACCCATAACCTTCATCACTTGTCGCTGCGGCAGGCTTGAGCTGCAGCTACCCTGAGGCGCAGTAATCAGCTGTCGTAGTTCTTCCACTTGTGCCAAGGTGGGCGATCGCTGCAGATGGTCTTGGAGGAATGCATGGAGGACTCGCCGCTGCAACGCGATCGGCTGTTGTGCCAGTAGGGAACGGCAGAGTCCGTTCTCACCTAGCGCTTGCTGATAGGCTTGCTCGGTCAATTCCGCCAACCAGTCCGCTTCATCCGCAAACAGTTCGGCAGTATTGGCGAGGTGACGATCGCATTGGGCATTGATCTGCCGGAGTTGCGGAAAAACCTCCAGTCGCAAGCGATTACGGGCAAAGCGGCGATCGCTATTAGTACGGTCTTCCCAGACGGGGAGTTGAAACTGCTGAACCATCTGGGTTGTTTCGGCACGAGTAAAGACCAATAAGGGTCGCACCAAGGTGAGCCGATCGCTGAGCGATCGCTGCCAGCGCAGACTGGCCAAGCCCTGCAGATGGCTACCCCGCGTCAGGTTGTAGAGCAGGGTTTCGGCACGATCGCTGGCGGTGTGGCCAGTGACAAGTAAGGGGGCATCGATTTCAGCCGCGATCGCCGCGAGCGTTTGATAGCGCCAAGTCCGTGCTGCGGCTTCACCGCTTGGGGGTTCCGGCGATCGCTGGCAGTAGAAAGGCAGTTGCCATTGGTCTGCCAGCTGACGCAGATGCCCTGCATTAGCAGTTGAGTCTGATCGCCAGCCGTGGTCGCAGTGGGCGATCGCCAGCGACCAATGCCAGTGGGGTTGCAAACCGCACAGCAGGTGAACAAGTGCCAGCGAATCCTGCCCGCCAGAGACGGCGAGTAAGAGGCGCGATTGGGCAGGCAAGAGCGATCGCTGCTGTAGGAGTTGATGCAGGTGAGCGTGGAAGGGACTCCAGCAATCTGAGGGCAAAGCGCTAGGCGACGGCAAAGGGCGATGCAACAATGGTAAGAATTCAGCTGCGCTTGCCCAAGCGATCGCAGACTGAAGTTGGTCACTGCTGTTAGGAAATTGCTATGTCCATGCCTGGTGCGCTGCAAGCAGCCCTGTCCCAAGGTCGCGCGCTGAAAGTGATCAGCGGCCTTGCTAACTTTGATGCCGATCACGTTGCAGCGGTGGTGCGCGCAGCTGATCGGGGTGGCGCCACCTTTGTGGATATTGCTTGCGATGCCAGCTTGGTGCGTTTGGCTCGTCAACAGACTGCCTTGCCGATCTGTGTGTCCTCGGTGGAACCGACGGCTTTCTTGGCAGCTGTTGAAGCCGGTGCTGACCTGATCGAAATCGGTAACTACGACAGCTTCTATGCTCAAGGTCGGGAGTTCAGCGCCGCTGAAGTGCTGGAACTAACCCAAGCTACGCGATCGCTGTTGCCCGCAATCACCCTGTCGGTGACCGTTCCCCACACCCTGCCGCTGGATCAACAAGCGACGCTGGCAGAACAATTGGTGGCAGCCGGTGCGGACATCATCCAAACCGAAGGCGGCACCAGCTCAGCTCCGACCCATGCAGGCGTTCTCGGCCTGATCGAGAAAGCAGCCCCGACCTTGGCTGCCGCTTCCGTGATTTCTAAAGCAGTGAACGTACCGGTGCTCTGCGCTTCGGGCCTGTCGGACGTCACGGCTCCAATGGCGATCGCAGCCGGTGCAGCCGGCATTGGTGTGGGTTCGGCGATCAACCGCCTCGACAATGAGCTGGCGATGATTGCTGCAGTTCAACGCTTCGTTGAAGCCCTCGATCGCGCTCGGGTTGCTCAAGCTCACTAATTGCAGCGTCGCGAACTCGATCGATTGAGTTCACGTGCTCACTGAAATACAACGAAAGCTCCCGTTGAGGTCTTAGCCCAGCGGGAGCTTTTTTTAGAAAAAGAAGTGCGATCGCCCAAGTTTTGAGCGACTGCACCATCCAACCTCTGCCATTCCCAGAGCGTTACTGCTTGGCTTCGAGGGCTAACAAACGGTTTTGCAGCTTTTGATTTTCTTGGCGTAGTTGATCGACTTCCTCGCGTAGCTGCTTGAAGGATTGATCCGGCCCCAGTTGCTTCTGGACACGGGCGATCGCTTCATCTGCCAGCCGCTTGACCCGGCCATCCAAACTGGTGGCTGCGAGGGTTTGGAGCAGTGCCAAGGCTTTCGGTGTTTTCATCCGCCCCAAGGACATGACGACTGCAACCTGAGTCAAGAAGAAGTCCTCCTGCGCCAAGCTTTGTAGGGTCGCGAGGATACGAGCGATCGCGGCTTCCGTCTGACCTGCCGAAACAGGACCCAGCGCCCGAATAGCGGCTAGCCGCAGCGGTTGCGGCACACCCCGCAGGGTTTGTGCTTCGATCAGCTCTAGGGCTTCCGCAGAGTCGGAGAACTGCGCCAGCGCTGTTACAGCTGCCGATCGCACCACCTCATTCCAGCCCGATCGCTCTTTGAGGACGGTCTTGAGCAGCTTGACCACGGCTTTATCTTTGCGATCGCCGCCGATCGGTTGGCTAGCAACCTGAGCTAGCGCGGTGATGGCACTTGCTTCGGCGTAGTAGCTAGCATCTCCGGCTTCGACCGCCGCTTTCAACGCCCGATAGCGATCGCGACTACGGCTCTGCCCAAGGGCTGTAAACACAGCGCGACGAACGCGAGGGTCGCTATCTTTAACCGCTTTAATCAATGCAGTCTCCGCAGCTTCGAGGCCGATGCTGCCGAGTTGCCCGGCAATCTCAGCGCGGACACCCCAGAACGCATCCTTGTGCAGCGCATCAGCGAGGGCTGCGATCGCTTCCCGCCCTCCCAGTTTCGCTAGTGCTGTTGCAGCTTGAATCCGCGATACCGGATCAGAATCGTGCTGCAACTGCGATCGCAGTTCAGCCAGCGGGTAATCCAGCTCGACAGTCTTGAGGGCATGGTTGCCGACATCAAAGCTGATGAAATCGGGCTTAGTTGCCAGCGGTAGATAGAAGGTTTGTTCTGCTTCGTGGATGCGGAGTCGGAAGACTTGGCTTTCGGTTTCCACACGACGGCCACGGCCCCGCAACTGACAGAAGGCGATCGGTACCGTTAGGTCAAATAAATCCTTGCCGTCTTTTGATTGGGTCTGCTGTACCGTTAGCTTGGCGAGCTTGGCATCGGCATCCCAGCTGTAGCTGACTTTGAAGTCGGGATGGCCGCCTCGGAAGACGTACTGATCAAATAGTGGCAGCAGGTTCCGCCCTGTGGTCTGCTCGATACTGCGCAGGAGATCGACGGTCTCCACCGTTTGATGAGCATGTTGCTGCACGAATCGATGGATGGAAGCCCAGAACAGTTCTTCGCCGAGTTCCGTCCGCAGCAGGTGATAGACGCAAGCCCCCTTCTCGTAAAGGTGGCGATCGTAGAGTTCGATCGCTTCGCGGTAGACGTGGGTGACGATTGGGCGGCGGTAGCGATTGCGGTCTTCGTCGAGATAGCTACGTAGAGTCTGCAGACGGTAGTAAGCTGCCTCATCCGCGCCGTACTCATGGTCAATCCAGAGGCTTTCGGAGTAGGTCGCCATCCCCTCCTTGATCCAGCCATGGGACCAGTGGCGAATCACCAGCAGGTCGCCGAACCATTGGTGTGCAAGTTCGTGGGCGACTAATGTTTCCGAGCTGCGGTTATCGATCGCGGCCCGTTCATCCAGCAGGCAGCGATCGGTCAGGAGGGTGCAGGCGGTGTTTTCCATACCGCCGAAGATGAAGTCATCGACGCAGACTTGCGCGTACTGGACGAAGGGATAGCGATAGCCAAAAGTGCGGCTGAAGAACTCAACCATGCGCGGCGTTTTGCCCATGGTGCGCAGGCCCTGGTCTTCGCGACCTTTTTCGACGTAGTAGCGGATGGGAATGCCATCCCAGCTATCCTCAAGCTCTGCAAAGTCACCCACTGCTAACGTCATCAGGTAGGTGGGATGCGGCTCCGACTGCCGCCAGTGAAACTGTTGCTGATTGCCTAAATCCGTAACCGCGATCGCCTCGCCATTTGAGATGGCACGGTAGGGCTTGGGCAGCGTCACCTTGAGTTCGCTTGTTGCCAGTTGCCCCGGATAGTCGAAGCAGGGGAACCAATAGCGCGAGTCTTCATCCTCGCCCTGCGTCCAAACCTGAACAGGCTTATTTGGATAGTCCTCATCCGGCTGGATGAAGTAGAGCCCGCGCTGCGGGCGATCGAGTCGGTAGTGAATCGTAATTTCTAGCGATCGCCCTGCTTTGGTGGCATTGGGCAAGTAAATGCGCAGGCGCTCTCCGTCATAGTCAAATCGCGCCGATCGTCGCCCGACATTCACTGCTTCAATCTGCTGTTGAACCGCATCCAATTCCAGCAGCTCAATGCCATCGCGCACCGGCTTGAGGCGAATCTGACAGGTTCCTGCCACTTGCTGCTGTTGCAAATCCAGCGTCAAATCCAGCGCAATATGCTCCACCTGACCTGGGCGATCGGGCACGTAGTGTGGCTTGGCTCCAGGCAATTCAAAACTGGGGCGATCGCTGCCATCAAAACCAAGCGAGAAAAAGCGGTGATGCTGGGGCATAGGACAACTCTGGCAGGCTCGGATCTACTCTAGTTCAGGGCTTGCCTCGCTCCGTTAAACTCTCCTCAACGCAGTTCTGAACCAGCCCAGCATGGCGATCGCACCTTGGATTTTTGCCTATGGCTCACTGATTTGGCGGCCTGACTTTGCATGGCAAGATCGCCAGCCAGCAGTATTACGCGGATGGAAGCGCCGCTTTTGGCAACTGTCTACGGATCATCGCGGCACACCCAGCCAGCCCGGACGAGTTGTGACCTTAGTTCCAGATGCACAGGCAGAATGCGTGGGAGTGGCATTTCAGCTTGCTGGTGATGTGGAAGCGACGCTGGCTGCTCTCGACTATCGCGAGAAGGATGGCTACGACCGGCAGAAACTTGCAATCGAACTGCAAGACCAGCGGCAAGTCACGGCGATCGTCTATGTGGCACAAGCTCAAAATCCACGCTTTGCAGGCCCTACTCCTGTGCCCACGATCGCTGATCAGGTACGCCGTAGTCACGGGCCTAGCGGCAGCAATACCGAGTATGTGCTCCGGCTCGACCAAGCTCTGACGGCTCTGGGCTGGGAGGATCCCCATGTCAGAGCGATCGCCTCACTCATTGCCGCCTGAGCGTCACGAAACCTGAAGCTCCCATCCATATCCTTCCTTCTGAGCGCGAGAGTTCAGCGCTCGTGATGCCAAACCTGGTAGAGGGTGACCCCGATGAGGGTAAGCAGTAGATAGCTCAAAATGCCGATGGTAACGGACGGGATCGCTAGGGATGGATCTTGATGAGCCAGCAGCAATGCCAATCCCGGATTTCGCATTGCTGTGACCACAGCCACAGTGGTCTGATGCGTAGTGTCGCGACCGGCAAGGCGCTGCCCTAAGCCAAGGGAGAGAGCAATGAGGACCAGCATTGTGATTAAGGCCACGCCATTGCCGCGAAAGAACTGCCAAATCAAGGGCGAAACCTTGAGCAGAATCAGCAGACTGAGAACAATGACCATCCCTTGGGCGATCGCCACCACCCACGGATGCAGGCGTGTTGCCGTGGTGGGTGATAGGGACTTCCACAGCATCCCCAACAGGACTGGCAGCACTTGCACCCCTAAGACTTGAATCGCCACGGTTAAGGGTGAGAGGGTCCAAACGCTAGCACCAAAAGTCGCGGTGTAGGCGTAGACAAACACGGGAACCGTGACGATCGCCGCGATCGCGGCACTCAGTTGAATCCGCACAGCGAGGAGATGATTGCCACCAGCTTTGGCTGCTCGGAGCTGAGCTAGGGGTGCACTGGGGCAGACCACCATTAACGCGATCGCTACTTTTGCGGGGGGTTCCAAGAACGGCACCGCCAACGCCAGCAGTCCCGCTCCGATGAGGGGCAAGAGCACACTAGTACCCAGGAGCGATCGCAAAACAAGCGCTCTTTGGGCTTGGAGTTGAATCAAGGCTTGAAAGGAGATTTGTGAGCCAAGGCTGATCATCATGGCGACGATCGAAGCCATGATCAGCAATTGAATGATTAAATCCATGTCCTCACCTTGATGAGCGATCGCCCCCAGTCACCTCTTTATCTTGTCGGGGATTGATCGGTAGAACCCTCAGAGCTGTCAAAAGAGTTCGGTTTGGTCCCCCAATCCATCCCTGAAATCACGCTTTCCTTAGGTCTTGTTCTAAAAAATGCAGGGTCAGACTGAACTTGGAGAGCTGTAGCGATGGGCAGCCATCTGTTCATGGAGGTGAGGCACACACCGGTTGGACCGCGATCGCGACCGGTAAAACGAGCCGGTATTGACCTTGGGGATAGGGTTTCGGTCACTTACTCTGGAGTGGCGAGCAGCCGAGCCGCAAAGCTATTGCGTCCATGGTCTTTGACATGACGCACGGCTTGATTCGCTACCCGGAACAATTGCTCAGGCGTGTGTTGGGGCTGTGGAATGACGGAGCCAATGCCGAAGCTGAGGGTTGGCAAGACGGGTAATTGAGTAGTGTCACTTTGAGCCAAACGCTCTTGCAGCTTCGTCACCACAGCGATCGCGCCGTCGGTATCCGTATTGGGCAAGAGCACCACAAACTCTTCACCGCCAAACCGAGCAATAAAGTCCTGCTGCTGACGGATGCCAGTCTTGAGCGTCTGAGCTACATGCTTGAGACAGCGATCGCCCTGCTCATAGCCAAAGCGATCGTTGACGGTTTTGAAGAGATCGATATCCGCCACAATCAACGACAGCCATTGCTGGTGCAACAGGGCGGTTTGCCACAGCTCCGCAAAGGTTTCATCAAAAGCGCGACGGTTAGGAATTTGGGTCAGCGGATCGGTATAGGCCAACTGATGCAGCTCAAGGTTGGCCGCTTGCACCGATCGATAGAGCTGAGCCTGCTCAATGGCTAACCCCAACTGCACTGCCACTGATTCCAGCAAATCGATCTCATCGCTGGTCCAAGCATGACGACTGCTGTAGTGCGCTAAGGCAATTAAGCCATTGGCACGATCTTGGACCGAGGTTCGCACCAACAGCAGTGATTGGGGCGACTGTACTGCGGGAGCCTTCTCTGCTGGGTACTGATCAAACGCGATCGCCTGATCCTGCTGCAGCGCTTTCTCAGCGAGAGTGTCTGGCAAGTGCCACTGAATAGGGTGATGAATGTGCTCAGGCCGGACGTAATGCGACATCGAGCAAAGGGCAACTGCCTCTGTGCAAAGACTGATGGAGCAGTGATCGATTTCCAAAGTCTCTCCCAGTTCTTGAGCGGCTAATTGGCAAATCTGATCGAGATCGAGACTACTGCGCACCAAATTACCCAGTCGTCGTTTGAAGCGAGCCAAAGTCCAGCGATGGTCTGCAAGATACAGGGCACGACGCAGCTCCAGCTCCCGAATCACTTGATGGCTCAAGGTTCGTAGCGCCAGTTGTTGGAGATCCGTCAGATGACGGGGTCGGCGATCGATCACGCAGAGCGTCCCAAGGATCTGCTGGTCATCGGTGACCAGAGGAGAACCCGCATAGAAGCGCACATAGGGTTCCTCAGTGACAAAGGGGTTATCGGCAAAGCGCGGATCGGCTTGGGCATCCTCCACGATGAAGAGGCTGTCTTGATGGATGGCATGGCCACAAAATGAGGTCGATCGCGGCCCTGACTCGGCCTCAATGCCCACTTTTGACTTAAACCACTGGCGATCGCTGTCCACCAAACTGATCAACGCGATCGGTACGTCACAAATGGCGGCAATCAGCTGGGTCAGCTCATCAAAATACTGCTCGGGCGGTGTATCCAGAATGCTGTAGCGATAGAGCGCGGCCAGCCGCTGCTCTTCAAAACGGGTGGGAATGCACTGCAGCATGAGAGGTGCTCGCCGGTTGCCAAGGGCGGGAGGGCTTCATTCAGGCAAGACAGACACTCGGGGTGATCCGGCCGCCTCATTTCAACCCTGAATTGAGCCTAGTTTCACCATCATCCTAGCGACGGTCAGGAAAGACACTTGCCTCTCTAGTTACCGACAGTGCAATCCGTTTGTGACTAACCCTGCATCCTGCGCTGAAAGGCACGGTTTGCTGGAACCGTAGTGTCACGCAGGGAGATTAGGGCAGGACTTCCAAGGTCGTCGCTAAACCCAGACTGCTGAGGGACTGTTGGAGCTGATCAGCCCGTTGGCGATCGCGAAAAATACCGGCTTGCATGCGACCCTGTCCATCGGCAAAGGCGTCGGGGACTAAGCTCGCCAAACTCTGTTGCTCAGCGCTGTTGCGCACTTGTACGAGTAGGCGATAGCGCGGACCCGATGGTGCATTCAAGCCCTGCGGGGGCGGGGGCGGGTCGCCGCTGGCAGGGTTAAACGAGCGATCGCTGAGGACGAAGCGCGGTACGCCCGGATCCTCCGGTCGACTTGTGGGGATTGGCATACTGGGCACCGCTAAGCGATCGCGGGATCCCTCAGGAACAACGAAAGGGGGCGCAGCCTCAAGCGGCTGGAGGGCACGGATCGGAGGCGGAGGTTGATCGAGCCAGGCCGCATTGGGTTGGGCCCAGCCTGGTGCTGCTGGCAGGCTGAGGAGGGCAAGGGAGAAGAGCCAACCTGGAATTCGCATCACTCAATCAACAGGGGCACTTTAAGCTACCGCATTCTGTAGACGTGACAAGCAGGCCGAGGTTTCATGTCGTAACAGACTGTCAGATCAGGTATGGCCAGATTCAGGTATGGCGCTCCTCTGCGGGGATCCTTGGGATCGGCCTTGTATGATGAAGGAACCGTTCTGACACCTCCGACTTCTATGCCCGCTGCGATCCAATTCACGCGAGGAATTGACGAGCCCGTCGTTCCTGATGTCCGTCTGACGCGATCGCGCGATGGTCAAAGCGGCACCGCTACCTTTTACTTTGATGAACCGCAGGCCCTCGTTGGTGAGGTTCGCCAAGACATCACAGGGATGTATTTGCTGGATGATGAAGGCGAACTGGCAACGCGGGAAGTCAAAGCCAAGTTTATCAATGGTCAGCCGGCAGGTCTTGAAGCGGTCTATCTAATGCGCAGCCCTGACGAGTGGGATCGCTTCATGCGCTTTATGCAGCGCTACGCAGAAGCCAACGGTTTGGGCTTCACCCAAGCATAGCCATCATCTGATGGCTGCCTTGCCCTGCTGATGAAACAACGGGTGGATGATCACATGATCGTCCACCCGTGCTTTTTGATTGAGTGTTTGTTCCTCGCGATCGCAGATCGACAAGCTCGTTGGGCGATCGCTTTTGATCTCAGTCCTAAATCGAGTAATTGAGCGGGAAAGATCGCGCCTGTTTAGGCCGCACAAAGACCTGTTGATCCGGCTCTAGTTGCAGATCCCGATAGCGATCGCGGGGAAGGTGGGCCACCAGCACCTGTCCATCCTGCAGACGAACTTCGGCTTGGACCTCCCAGCCCAAGTGGACAATGCGATCAATCCGTGCAGGCACTGTCTCGGGAATCGGGTCGATCGCGATCTCAATATCGTGGGGTCGCAGGAAGACTTCGGGATGCGGTGTATCTAGGCCACCGGCTTGGAAGATATGGGAACTGTTGGGCAAGACGTTGACCGGCCCAATAAAGCTCATCACAAACGGGGTGGCGGGGTTGTCGTAGATCTCGGCTGGCGATCCGACCTGCTCGACCTTGCCGTGGTTCATCACCACAATGCTATCGGCCACTTCCATCGCTTCTTCTTGGTCGTGGGTGACAAACACCGTCGTTACATGCACTTCGTCATGCAGCTTGCGCAGCCAGCTCCGCAGATCCTTACGAACCTTGGCATCCAAGGCACCAAACGGCTCATCCAAGAGCAACACTTGGGGCTGAACCGCCAAGGCTCGCGCCAAGGCCACCCGTTGCCGCTGCCCCCCCGACAACTGCGAGGGATAGCGATCGCCCAACCCAGTCAGCTGCACCAGTTCCAACAATTCCTCGACTCGGGCGCGGACTTTCTCCTTGGACTGTTTGCGGAGTTCTAGGCCAAAGGCAATATTTTTGCGAACGGTCAAATGCTTAAACAGCGCGTAGTGCTGGAAAACAAAGCCAATCTGGCGATCGCGCACCGATTGATCGGTGGCATCACGCCCCGTTAGGAAAATGCGACCACTATCGGGCTGCTCTAAGCCGGCAATCAACCGCAGCAAGGTGGACTTTCCTGACCCCGATGGTCCCAGCAAGGCAACCAGGCTGCCGGTTTCCACCGTCAAATCCACATCCTTGACGGCTTGAAAGTTCCCAAACTGCTTATTGACCTGACTGACTTGGATACCCACAGCTTTATCCTTCGGCACGCGCAACGCGGACTGGCAACGAGAAATCTCCGGTTTCTACAAGGAAAATCAGGAGAATTTAGTTGCACTGTATGTCTGGCATGATACACTGCGCACAGTGAAAAATCTACGGTATCCCCGAAAAAATACCGGAGATTGCTTCCTCAAATGTATTCTTGCTCCCTGTTTCGGCTGATTGCCAGCCCCATTTCTCTAAGAACCCATGAAGACTGCTTGGACTCGCCGCTCCTTCCTCCAATCTGCTGCACTGGCGACAGCCACCGTGCTCACCATCGCAGCCTGCGGCGGCAACAATCAATCCTCTTCGGGGGGTGGCAGCCAACCTGTGGAAGTCACGCTGGTTTCCTATGCAGTGACTCAAGCTGCCTACGAGCAAATCATTCCTAAGTTCGCTGCGCAGTGGAAAGAAAAAACGGGCCAGGAAGTACGCTTCAACCAGAGCTACGGCGGCTCTGGCTCTCAAACCCGTGCTGTGATTGATGGGCTCGAGGCTGACGTTGTTGCGCTGGCTTTGGAATCTGACATCAATCAGATCGAAAAGGCAGGGCTCATCAAGTCTGGCTGGCAGCAACGAGTTCCCAACAACGGAATCATCACCAATTCCGTTGTGGCCTTGGTGACCCAAGAAGGTAATCCCAAGGGCATTAAAGACTGGTCTGATTTGATTAAGCCCGATGTGCGTATCGTGACAGCGAATCCGAAAACGTCTGGTGGTGCTCGCTGGAATTTCCTCGGTGCTTGGGGCTCAGTGACCCAAACTGGTGGAACACCAGAGAAAGCGCTGGAATTCACGACAGCTCTTTATAAAAATGTGCCGATTTTGGCCAAAGATGCACGGGAATCGACTGACGTCTTCACTAAAGGCCAAGCCGACGTTTTGCTTAACTATGAAAACGAGCTGATTCTGGCTCAACAGAAAGGCCAGCAAGTCGATTACGCAATTCCATCGGTCAATATCAATATCGAGGGCCCGGTAGCTGTCGTCGATACCTATGTCGACAAACGTGGTACCCGCGAAGTCAGTGAAGCCTTTGTGCAGTTCCTGTTCACCCCCGAAGCCCAAGCCGAGTTTGCCAAGGTTGGTTTTCGTCCTGCTGTTCCTGAGGGTGTTGACCCTAAGCTACTGGAAGCATTTCCGAAGATTCAAACCTGGTTTACCGTCGCGGATTTGGGCGGTTGGGCCAAGGTTCAACCGGAGTTCTTTGGTGACGGCGGCATCTTTGACAAAGTGCAACAGGCGGTCGCAGGTCGCTAGGGTTTCGGCCCTGCTCCGATCGCTTGGCTAGCGCCGTACTATTACTCTTCTGTTTGTTAGCGTCGCCTCATGTCCCTGCGTCTTCCCTCTCTTTCTCTGGCTTGGCTGACTCGTCTGAGTTGGTCTTGGCGGTTTACGTGGGTGTATCTCACCCTGATTTTGTTCGTGCCGGTCATTGCCTTATTCCTCAAGGCAGCTTCCCTGCCGATCGGGAGAATTTGGGAATTGGCGACGCAGCCCATTGCCCTTGCGGCCTACCAAGTGACCTTTGGTCTGTCTTTGGCTGCAGCAGCGCTGAATGGCGTGTTTGGGGTGATCATCGCTTGGGTTCTTACCCGCTATGACTTCCCGGGTAAAAAGCTCTTCGATAGCTTTATCGATCTCCCTTTTGCCCTGCCGACGGCGGTGGCAGGCCTCACCCTAGCCACGGTCTACAGCAGTGAGGGCTGGATTGGGCAGTTCTTTGAACCCTTTGGCGTTCAAATTGCCTTCACGCGCTGGGGCGTTCTCTTGGCAATGGTCTTCATCTCCTTACCCTTTGTGGTGCGGACGGTGGAGCCCTTGCTGCTGGAATTGGAAGTCGAAGCAGAAGAGGCAGCGGCATCCCTGGGCGCCAGCCCTGCCCAAACCTTCTGGCGCGTCATTCTGCCGCCGATCCTGCCCGGGGTCCTGGCTGGGGTTGCCCAAGGCTTCTCGCGCGCTGTCGGTGAGTTTGGATCGGTGGTCATTATTTCGGGCAACCTGCCGTTTGACGACTTGATTGCTCCAGTTCTCATTTTCGAACGGCTAGAACAGTACGACTACGCAGGTGCGACGGTGATTGGCTCTGTCCTGCTGCTGTTTTCACTCGTGATTTTGTTTGTGATTAATGCGCTCCAAAACTGGAGCAGCCGCTACAACGGCTAACCCAACCGTGCGGAGGGTCTCGCGATGGCAACGCTACGAGTTCGACTGCAAGTCCCAAAGAAATATCGCGATCAGCCGTTGATGGGAGATGTGCTGGCGAGTTGTCAACTGCAATTCAACATTCTCGCGGCTCATTTAGGGCCGAACCGTGAGGAAGACGGCTGGTTTGACGTGCTGCTCACGGGGACTCCCGAGGATATTACCGCTGCACTTGCGGTCCTACGCGATCGCGAGGTGGAGCTTTGGTCGGATCCCGAAGACGAATTTTAAGGCTTGCCGTTTTGCAGGAGAGATCCCATGTCTAACAAACAGACCGCAACCCTACTGCCGCCCGTGACTGCGGCGATCGCTACACCCCCGCGTTTGCTGATTGGCCGGCGGGGCATGGTGCCCACGGGGGCCGATACGATTTGGAAGATTCAGTCGGGCCTGGTGCGATCCTCGACTTGGGGCGAAGAGGGCGACATGATTAGCCTGGGGCTGTGGGGACCAGGTGATCTGATTGGTCGTCCTCTCAGCTGCTTGGATCCTTATGAATTGGAGTGCTTGACAGCCGTTGAAGTAGTGGCTGTGACAGATCCTGCGCTGGAGTCCCACGAGTCTTTAGTCCGAAGTTTGCGCTATACCGAGCAACTGCTCAGCATTACGCGCCTCCGGCGAGCCGAGGCGAAACTTGCCAATTTGCTGAGCTGGATTGGGGAGCGATTTGGTCACCCCAGCGCCAATGGCTGGGAGATTGATCTGCGGCGGATCCCACTGACCCATCAAGTAATTGCGGAGCTATCGGGGTCTACCCGCGTCACAACGACCCGTCTCTTGGGAGAATTTCGTCAGGCTGGGCGGATTAGCCGTCGCGATCGCGCCTTGATTGTGCGCTACCCCGAGGCGCTCTATCCACCGGCACGGCTCTCGGCCTAGATCGGCTTTCTGTTTCCTGTCTTCTGTTCTGGCTACACCCATGGTTGCTTTCGTCAAAGCCCGTCGCCAAATTGCCGGTGCCAAGGAGTCGAAATCGCTCCTGCCCCTGGTGTTGATTGGCTTATCTCTGTTCTACGTCGGTTTGATCATCATCATTCCGGCGGCTAATGTGGCCGTTCAAGCCTTTAGTGAAGGACTGAGTGGCTTCATCAAAAACTTGGGCGATCGCAACCTACAAGAGGCGATTCGACTCACCCTGTTGATGGGGGTGATCAGCGTTCCCCTCAACACCTTGTTTGGTCTTGCTGCTGCTTTTGCGATCGCCCGCAAGCAGTTTCCGGGCAAGTCCCTCCTGCTGAGCGTGATCGACCTGCCGTTTTCGATCTCGCCAGTGGTTGCTGGTCTGATGATTGTCTTGCTCTATGGCCGAAATGGCTGGCTAGGACCCTTCTTGGAAAGCAACAACATCAAAATTATTTTTGCTTGGCCGGGGATGGCTTTAGCCACAATCTTCGTCTCCATGCCCTTCGTTGCGCGGGAAGTGATTCCGAACCTCGAAGAGATTGGCACGGATGCAGAAGAAGCAGCGAGTACCCTCGGGGCTAATGGCTGGCAGACGTTTTGGCGGGTCACTTTGCCCAGCATCAAGTGGAGCATGCTCTATGGTGTGGTGCTAACTACGGCGCGGGCCTTGGGTGAATTTGGTGCTGTTTCTGTCGTCTCGGGGAGCATCACGGGTAAAACTCAAACTCTGCCTCTTTTTGTCGAAGAGGCGTACAAACAATACCAGACCACCCTGTCCTACACGGCAGCGTTACTGTTGGGTGGCATCTCCCTCGTAACGTTGGTTTTGAAGGCGATTTTAGAAGCACGCACAGGACGTCAGGGTCGATTGCATTAATCACAAAATTTGTGACTCTCAGCGCGAAGGGATGATTGAGATTTTTCAGTCATCCCATTTCTTTTTTGACTGAATCTTTTTACGGAAATTGTCTTCTGGATTACAAGCCTTTGGATTCACTTTTGAACTAGCTTGCAAGAAGCTTTTACCGAATCAAATACTATGAAAGTAACCCGCCGTGCCGTGCTGGCCTTGGCTGTTTTTGGCAGTCTTGTCGCCTTGCCACAACTGTCTCAATCCAAGGCGGATGCACAGTCGCGTCCTGTAGAACTCACCTTAGTTAGCTATGCTGTCGCCAAGCCAGTCTTTGAAAAGCTGATCCCCGAGTTCCAAAAGGAGTGGAAAGCAAAAACGGGTCAAACCGTGACATTTAAGGAGTCCTACGGAGCTTCGGGGGCGCAAACACGAGCTATTTTGGGTGGTTTAGAAGCTGATATTCTGGCCCAGAATATCACCAGCAATGTCACCCCGCTGGTTGATAAAGGGTTGGTACGCTCCAATTGGAATCAACGCCTGCCGAACAATGCCTCGCCAGCCACAACAGTCATGGGAATTATTGTGCGGCCGGGGAATCCTAAGAAGATTCAAACTTGGGCTGATCTTGCGAGACCGGGTGTCAGTCTTGTATCCCTCAACCCCAAAACTTCCGGGAATGCTCGCTGGGGTATCTTGGCCGGTTACGGCTCAATTTTGAAAGCACAAGGCGCGAATTCAGCCCGTACTTTCCTTTTTAACTTTGCTAAGAACATCACAACTCAAGTCAATTCTGGTCGGGAAGCCACAGATGCGTTCGTCAAGAACCGAGTTGGCGATGCACTAATCAATTTTGAGAATGAGATTATTGTCACGAATGATGCGGTTCCAAGAGATTTTCCCTACATTGTTCCTTCAGCTAATGTGCGGGTCGATTTTCCGGTAACCGTCATCGATACGGTTGTTGATAAGCGTGGAACGCGGCGCGTGGCTGAGGCATTTACACAATTTCTGTTCACGCCTAAAGCTCAAGCGATCTACGCAGAAGCAGGCTATCGTCCCTTCGATCGCCAAGTTTTCCAACGCTATAGCAAGCAATTTAAGCCAGTGAAGCAGTTGCGAACGATCGCTGATTTTGGCGGCTGGCCAACCATTGACAAAACGCTCTATGCCGATGGAGCACTGTTCGATCAGGCGCAAAGAGCTGCTCGCTAATGCCAAAGTCGAGCCGTTGGGAACGATGGGGCGGGCGCAGTTTGATTCTGGCAATCGTCCTCTACGCTTTTGGGGTTGTGGGTTTTCCGCTGCTTGCACTGCTGCGGGCTGCTTGGTTGCAACCAGCGGACGATCTCCGCACGTTGCTCACCCAAGAGCTAGCGATCGAGGCGTTCAAGCTCTCGTTAACGGCATCTGTGGGTGCAGCGATTTTCAACACCTTCTTGGGGTTGTTGCTAGCTTGGATTTTGGTGCGTTATCAATTTCCGGGTAAACGGCTGGCGGATGCCTTGATCGATCTCCCCTTTGCGATGTCGGGGGTGGTGGCTGGGATTGCCCTGTTTAGCCTCTATGGTCCCAATGGCACCATTGCCCAGATTTGGGCACCGGAGACCCCGTTGGGACGCCTACTCGCCCAGGTGGGGATCGAGGACTTTAATTTCACCGCCTCCCAACTGGGTGTCATCTTTGCCATGGTCTACGTGACACTGCCCTTTGTGGTGCGGACGGTGCAGCCCGTGCTGGCTGAATTGGAGCCGGAGCTGGAGGAAGTGGCAGCTACGCTTGGGGCAACGCCGAGCCAGACGTTTTGGCGCGTGTTGTTTCCACAACTGATTCCTGCCTTAGTCACGGGCTTTAGCTTGGCGCTGGCGCGGGGTCTGGGGGAATACGGCTTGGTCACCATCATCTCCGGCAATATCCCTTACAAGACCTTGGTGGCGACCGTCTACGTCTATCAACGGTTTGAAGAGTTTGATATCAGCGGGGCAACGGCTGTTTCCCTCGTGCTGTTGGTGGTCTCCCTGCTGCTGCTCGCGATTACGAACAGCTTGGGCCTCTGGTTCCGTCTCTCCCACAAATATTGATGGCTCCTTCTGTCTTTGTGCGATCGCCCGCCGTTACTGCATCGGCTTGGAAAGCCTATCTCTTGATCGGCACAGGGCTCACTTTTCTGGCCTTGATTATTCTGTTTCCACTGCTGGTCATCTTCTGGGGAGCCTTTGGCGAAGGACTCGGTGCCTACTGGCAAGGGATCAACCAACCCGAAGCCCTACATGCTATCCGTCTGACGTTGCTGATTACCGCGATCGCGATTCCTCTGAACACCGTCTTCGGTGTGGCGATCGCTTGGGTCTTGGCGCGGAAATCCTTTCCGGGGCAGGCGATCGTTCTGGCCTTGCTCGATCTGCCACTGTCGATTTCACCAGTCGTCGCAGGCTTCATGCTGATCCTGCTCTACAGTCCTCAGATTGGCTGGCTGGCAGATTGGGTCAATCGCTGGGGGATCAAAATTGTCTTCGCCACACCGGGGTTAGTCCTAACGGTGATGTTTGTGACGATCCCCTTTGTGGCGCGCGAGATTTTTCCGGTTCTGCAAACGGCCAGCCGAGAGGATGAAGAAGCAGCTCAAAGTCTGGGGGCCACGACTTGGCAAACCTTCTGGCGGGTGACGCTCCCTGCAATTCGTCCTGCGCTGCTCTATGGGATTGTGCTGAGTACCGCGCGGGCCATTGGGGAGTTTGGTGCCGTCTCCGTGGTCTCTGGCAAGATCATTGGCTCCACCAACACACTGACCCTCCATGTCGAGCGGGTCTACTTGGAATATCAAGCCACAGCTGCATTTGCCTGCGCTTCGCTCCTGGCGATCGTGGCGATTTTGACCTTGGCGCTCCAGAACTGGATTCAGAAGCAAGCGTAAAGGTGCGATCGCGGGTTGTCACTACTAGTCGTCCGATGACCCTCGTGAGCTGTAAGGAGGCAGGCGGAACGACAGGCTAGCACCAAGATTCCAGGGAGGCTGAAGTAAGCGTTCGGAAGCAGCCTGCGGAATGCAGCGGTCTGATCCTCAGCCTCTGTTTCAATTGCCTCAGTGGTTGTGTTGATGGTTCTGCGGTGCCGGACAGGTTGTTTGCGTTTGACTTTTGGGGCAACTGGAAGCGGATTCTGCAAAGGCAGGGGCTACTGCTCCTAGGGCAATGGCGATCGCTAAACCAGCGTTGAGTACGTTCAATCGGATCATGATTGCTATCTCCTCAGTGGATTTAAAAGAAGAGTGAGTCGACTAAAACCGCTTTAGAGCAGCCCCCGTAGGCGGCGGATTTCATCGCTTTGGGTACGAATGATGTCCCACGAAATCGATCGCACAAACGAATCGCCAGATTTGGCCAGTGCATCTTCTGCCATCGCGATCGCCATCTCGTGGTGCAGAATCATCGCTGCTGCAAAGGCTTTGCCGCGATCGCCCATCATGTCCATCGTGCCGCTCATCCGCATTGCTACTTTATCGGCTTCGGTCATCGGTTTCAGCTGATTGAGCACAGTAGGCTGACCCGGGGTGTAGCGCACGGGAGTGATCGGAGCATCGGGGAAACGGAGTCGCCGTTGCCTCAGCATGTTGGCGATTTCCCAAGACTGTGCCGAGATAATTTCGCTGGCGAGAGCACCTGCTCCGGGATGACCTTGGTTGATCGTGACCCTAGCCATCTCAATCGCGCCGTAGTGGTGCTGGATCATGGCATCGATGAAGCGCAGATCGTAGGTGGCGTCGGCAGGACCAACATCGTGCAGAGCGTGGCTGCCATGACTGCTGTGGTCGCCGCCTCCGTGCTGATGGTGATCGTGGTTGTGATCCATCCCTGGCATCGCGATCGCAGGGGAGGTGAGTCCTAACAGGAGACCAAGGCTCAGACTACTGTTGACAAGGAGTGCAGAAAGTTTCATGGCAGGTTGTCCAAATGGGCTGTACAAGGCTGAAGACGGGGCGGTCATAGAAGGAAAGGACGTCTTGGTTGCCTACAGTCTCAACCCTTGAGCTAGCTGTAGAGTCAAGTCCAATGGCCAAAAACTTGTGGGACTGTGATCGATGACTGCAGTCAGCTTGGGCTGGGCGTGACGGCAGGCCGAACCTCCAAAATGCCGCGAAACATTGCCATGCCACAGGTGAACTCGTACTGCCCCGGTTGCGCAGGGGTGAACTCGATCGCAGTGACCTGATTGATTGGCAGTTGCTGCGCAATCTGAAAGTCGGGGAAGCGCACCTCGTCGAGGCAGTGACTGGGATCGCGGCGATCGAAATTCAAACGCAGTTGCTGTCCGGCTTGCACAATTAGATGATTGGGAGTGTAGCCGCCATCAACCGTGATCGTCAGTTCTTGCCAGTTGCCCCGGCTCACGGCGGCTTGGGATTTTGTCCGATGGACCAAAAACCACCACAATTCCAGACCAATCAGGGCGAGTCCTGCACCGGTGACAGTGGTTTTCGCCCATGGCGGTTGTTCGACAGACTGAAAGGAGTGACGGGTTGCAATGACGGGCGCGGCGATCGCGATGTCAGTGGGTACGGGATCAGTCACCGCTAGGAGTGTGGATAGGAAGACAGATTGAAAGGTCATAGCTGGAAATCTCTAAAGGAAGGGCTTAGCGAATTGGAGCAGGGCGAAAACGCCGCAGTTGCAGGGCATTGGTTACAACTGAGACGGAGCTAAAGGCCATGGCGGCGCCGGCCAGCATGGGGCTGAGCAACCAACCCAGCAGCGGATAGAGGATGCCAGCGGCAATCGGAATGCCAGCCACGTTGTAGATGAAGGCGAAGAAGAGGTTCTGGCGAATGTTGGTCATCGTGGCGCGGGACAACTGAATCGCCGTGACGATGCCTTGTAGGTCGCCGGAAATCAGCGTGATGTCACTGGCCGCGATCGCAACATCCGTGCCGGTGCCGATCGCAATGCCCACATCGGCCTGAGCCAGAGCGGGTGCGTCATTGATGCCATCGCCGACCATGGCGACGACCTGACCTCGGGCTTGCAGTTGTGCCACCTGCGCAGCTTTTTGATCGGGGCGTACTTCTGCGAGGACTTGGGTGATGCCAACGGCTTGGGCGATCGCTTCTGCGGTGCGGCGGTTATCGCCTGTCAGCATCACCACTTGCAGTCCCAGTCGCTGCAGCGATCGCACCACAGCAGCGGAGCTGGGTTTAAGGGCATCAGCAATGCTGAGGATGGCTTGCAGTTGACCATCTGCAGCTACCCCGACCACAGTTTTGCCAGCCGCTTCCCAAGCTTCCCATTGGCTTTGCAGTGCTGTTGTTTCAATGGTCAGTTCATTGAACCAGCGCTGGGTGCCAATCTGCAGCCAGATACCCTCGCCCTGACCCTGAACGCCGCTGCCCGGAATGGCTTCAAAGTCTGTGACCGTGGAGAGCGCGATGCCCCGAGTTTCGCTGTAGCGGACAATGGCTTCCGCTAAGGGATGCTCAGAGTGGTTTTCGAGACTAGCTGCCCAACCGAGTAGAGCTTGCTGTTGGTCGCGATCGCCGAGAGCCAGAAAATCCGTGACGCTGGGCTGGCCTTGGGTGAGAGTGCCGGTTTTGTCGAGAACGACGGTCTGAATCTTTTGCGCCAGCTCTAGGCTTTCGGCACTTTTAATCAAAATGCCGTACTCAGCTCCTTTCCCCGTCCCGACCATGATCGAAGTCGGGGTTGCTAAACCCAGCGCGCAGGGACAGGCAATAATCAGCACCCCAACGGCGGTCAGCAGGGCAAGGGTGATGTTGCCCACACTGTTGAACCAAAGCACGAAGGTGAGGATGGCGATCGCAATCACCGCTGGGACAAACCAGCCCGTGACCTGATCGGCCAAGCGCTGAATCGGTGCTTTGGAGGCTTGGGCTTGCTGCACCAGTTGGACGATCTGCGCCAGAAAGGTTTCACGGCCAACGCGGGTGGCTCGCACCGTCAAACTGCCGGTTTTGTTGAGGGTGGCACCAACCACTTCATCACCAGCTTGTTTTTCGACGGGCAGACTTTCGCCTGTGACCATGGCTTCATCCACCGTCGATCGCCCATCGATCACCTCGCCATCAACCGGCACCTTCTCGCCGGGGCGAATGCGAACCACATCCCCGACTTGCACTTCGGTGATGGGCAGCGTGATTTCTTGGCCTTGGCGCAGGACCCGCGCGGTCTTGGGCTGCAAGCCAATCAACTGCCGAATAGCTGCAGAAGTTTGCCCTTTAGCGCGATCCTCTAGCGATCGCCCCAGTAGCAAGAGCGCGATGATGACTGCGATCGCTTCGTAGTAGACGTCCGGTGGCAATCCTTGGCTGGTCAGCCATTGGGGAACCAACGTGACTGCTAAGGAATAGAGAAAGGCAGCGCCCGTGCCAACTGCCACCAAGGTATCCATCGTAGCTGTGTGTTGCCGTAATGCTTTCCAGGCATTGATGAAGAAGCTTCGGCCTGACCAGAACATCAGGGGTAAGGTCAAGACCAACTGCAGCCAAGGATTGTGCAGCCACATTGGGAAGCCCGGAATTGAGATGCCCAACATCATGGGTAGGGAGCCAATCACCAACAGGCTGGCGATGAAGCAACTCACCCAGACTCGCTGCTCAAGTTGATGGCGATCGCGTGAACGGCGATGCTGCTCTTGGCTGTCGTCTTCTGCCTCCCAAGGGTCTTGCACGGGAAATGCTTGATAGCCAGCTGCATCCACGGCGGCTTGAATGGCCGCAATGCTGGTCTGGTCTGCGTCATAGCGAACGCTGGCTTGCTCGGCGGCAAAGTTGACGCTGCAAGCTTGAACACCCGGTACAGCTTGAAGGGCTGCTTCGACCCGACTGGCACAAGAGGCACAGCTCAGGCCGCGCAAGGCAAACAGTTGCTGATTAACCATGGTCATTCTCGGGACAGGAGCGGAGCGGGAACTGCTCCTAGTCTCAAGTCTCGAGTTAGCTGTAGAGTCAAGCCCGATCGCAAAATGTTTAAATTAGCGATCGCCCTTGCGACTCCTTACATTCGCTCTAGCACCGAAATCCCCAGCAGCGAGAGTCCCAGCTTGAGGGTGCGTGCCGTCAGATCACAGAGCAATAAGCGGCTTGTGCGCTGAGGTTCCTCAGCATTGAGAATCGGGCAGCGATCGTAGAACTGGTTGAAGGTTTGACTCAGTTCAAACAAATAGGTGCAGAGGCGATTCGGCAGGAGATCGCGGGCCACTTCATCAAGCACCTCGCCCAGTTGGAGGACTTGTTTCGCCAGCGATCGCTCGGTGGGTTCCGTTAACACTGCGGCAACAGGGTCAAGCTGTGAAAAATCAATGCCACCTTTGCGGGCAATACCTTGAATCCGCACGTAGGCATAGAGCAAGTAAGGAGCCGTATTCCCTTGCAACGCCAACATCTTGTCGAAGCTGAAGATGTAGTTGCTGTTGCGGTTCTGGCTGAGGTCAGCGTATTTGACTGCGCCAAGACCTACCGCTGTTGCCACCGCTTCAACAAATTCCGGTGTCTCCGATCGCTCTTCGGCAGCAATACGAGTCGTCAGGTCTGTCCGAGCGCGATCCACTGCTTCATCTAAAAGGTCGCGCAAGCGCACCGTATCGCCAGCGCGAGTTTTCAGCTTCTTGCCGTCCTCCCCTTGCACCAAGCCAAAGGGAACGTGCTCAATGCGAGCTTCTACGGGGAGCCAGCCAGCGCGCTGCGCCACTTGGAAAACCTGGGCAAAGTGATTTGCCTGCCCTGCATCAGTGACGTAGATGATGCGTTGGGCTTGGTCCCGTCCAAGACGATAGCGGAGTGCTGCCAAGTCAGTCGTCGCATAGTTATAGCCGCCGTCGCTTTTCTGAACGATCAACGGTAGGGGCTGGCCTTCTTTGTTTTGAAAGCCTTCCAGAAAGACGCACTGAGCGCCCTGATCCTCAACGAGTAATCCCAGTCGCCGTAGGTCTTCAACGATCGCCGGTAGATAGGGGTTGTAGAAGCTCTCGCCCCGTTCTTCTAGCTGAATATCGAGGCGATCGTAGATTTTCTGAAACTCGCGCCGCGACTGATCGCAGAGCAACTGCCAAGCCTGACGGGCTGTGGCCTCGCCTGACTGCAGATCCACCACGCGCTGACGAGCTGTTTCTTGGAAGGATGGATCTGCATCAAAGTGCGCTTTGGCCTGCTTATAAAAAGCCACCAAGTCACTGATATCCAGTGCATCTGGCTGACTGAGAGCCTGAGGATATTGCTCCTGTAAGAAGGCGATCAGCATGCCAAACTGGGTGCCCCAATCGCCGACGTGGTTGAGCCGCAGCACCTCATGGCCTTGGAACTCCAGCACCCGAGCAATGCTGTCGCCAATAATCGTCGATCGCAGGTGACCGACATGCATTTCCTTGGCGATGTTGGGGCTAGAGAAATCGACAATTACCCGTTGAGGAGGACTTACGGGTTGAATTCCCAGACGTGCATCCGTTTGGAGTTGTTGCAGTTGAGCAACAAGATAGGAGGGCTGCAAGGTGAGGTTGATGAAGCCTGGCCCAGCGATCGCGGCGGGCTCACAAAGATCGGTCAGGTTGAGATTTTTGACCAGGGTTTCAGCGATCGCCCGTGGTGGCTGCCCCAGTTGTTTCGCCAGAGACATTGCCACATTTGACTGGTAGTCACCAAACTTGGGGTTTGTGGCTGGAACCAGCAGCGGGTCGATCCCTGCCCACTCAGGACCAAAGCTCGCAGCCAATGCCGCTTGAAAGCGATCGCGAAGTTGCGCGAGAGGGGCAGTCATCACCAAAATCTTGAGCGTTCTGAGGATAATCTCCCCATCATCTCACCGTTAAGTCGTCGGTGACTCCTGGGCGATCGGGGCCGAGGATAGCGTTACCAGCCGTCCTACAGCCTTGGCATCCGGGATTTGTCAGTGCCCATCCTGAGTGAGTCTGGGCGATCCGTCTCAGGATGGTCGGCAGCTCTCGATGGAGAGCGATCGCTTTCCTCCTGTTGGGTATGACGAGCAGTTCCTATTCCAGTCCAGCCACAAAAAAGCGACCTTCAACATAGAAGGTCGCTATGAAATGCAGATTCTAAAAATTGAGACAGCTGAAGAGCAACCTAGTAGAGGTCTTCTTCGCGGTGGGTTTCGATGGTGACGTCAGAGGTCGGATAGGCGACGCAGGTCAGGACGAAGCCAGCTGCAATTTGGTCGTCATCCAAGAAGGATTGATCCGATTGGTCGACGGTACCGGAGACGACTTTACCGGCGCAGGTCGAGCAAGCGCCAGCGCGGCAGGAGTAAGGCAGGTCAATGCCTTGCTCTTCAGCGGCGTCCAAGATGTAGGTGTCGTCAGCCACGTCGATCGTCGTGTTCAAGCCTTCGGCAGCATTGACGAGCGTAACCTTGTAGGTTGCCATGAGCGTGTCCTCTATCGCTTTGGGGGTGGCAGAGCTCATCGATTGACAGCCTGCCCGTACCTTTCCCATTGATACTATGGGTTGCCCAAGGGCGAACTGTGCAGAGAGAAATGCTATCAATCGCCTCGCAAGACATAAGGGAACATTATCTCTTGCGGCAAGGGCGTTATCCCAACATTCCTAGGGTTAATCGCGGCTTAAACTCAACTCGCTCCCAAAGAGCTGTCAAAGTTAAGCATTAGCGAGATTTATCGTTCTGGCTGAAAATCAGCAACCAGACGGCACCAGTCCCCTTGGCTAGCCTGCCCACGAATCACCCAGCCATACTCCTCGAGCGTGGCGCTGACACTGTCCGCTTGGCTGGTCAGCAAACCACTGAAAATTGCCCAACTGCCAGGGCTCGCTAACTCCGAAAGCGTTGGCGTTAGGGCTTGGATGATGTGCGCCAAGATGTTGCACAAAAAGCCGTCAAACCGGACACCTTGGGCATGGAGAGGCTGGAGTTGATCAGCGCTACCAATCGCGGTCCAAAAGCGATCGCCTTCCAGATCATTTAAGGCGGCGTTGGACTGAGTCGCCCCCACAGCGAGAGGATCAGTATCCACCGCATAGACCTGTTTGGCCCCGAGCAGCAGAGCCCCGATCGCCAAAATCCCAGAGCCGCAGCCGACATCCGCAATCACTTTGTCAGCAACGGGAACCGTTTCCAGTCCCTCCAAACAAAGCTGAGTGGTGGGATGGGCTCCGGTGCCAAAGGCGGTGCCAGGATCGAGCCGCAGCAATAGGCGATCGCTCGGTTCTGGCTCCA
The DNA here is from genome assembly GCF_003846445.2 of Synechococcus elongatus PCC 11801. NCBI lineage: Bacteria > Bacillati > Cyanobacteriota > Cyanophyceae > Synechococcales > Synechococcaceae > Synechococcus > Synechococcus elongatus. Next base: position 207,247 of record NZ_CP030139.2, read on the forward strand.
GCCAAGCCGGCTGAATCAAGAAGCGATCGCCTAGTTCTTGGGGTTGCCAGTGGCGTTTCCAGCTCTCAGACCAATCCTCTTCATCGAGGGTCTGCCAGCTCAAACTGGGCGTGGGCAAGCCAAGATCTGCAGCATCAGCGCTGATTTCCTGCAGGAGGCGATCGCGAATCGTCTCCTCCCACAATTCCGCTGGAAAGTAGCTGTGAACCTGCAGCGTTTGGGCTTTGCTTTCACAGACAAAGCCCCGTCCGCCCGCCTCCGACAGCCGCCAGTAGAGCAGGTCTTCCAGTAGGGGATCGCAGCTGACCTCGACCTGCCACCAAGATTGACTGATCGGCACTAGAGCACCACCGTGTAGGCGTCACTGATGCCGGCTACCTTGGTGATTTCCGCCAAGATGCCCTCGGGCAGCGGATCATCCAAGCTCAGCACCATGACCGCATCGCCACGCACAATCCGGCGGCCGACTTGCATGCTGGCAATGTTGACGTTGAAGCTGCCGAGCAGTGAGCCAATTTTGCCGATGATGCCGGGCATATCACGGTGGCGCGTGAACAGCATGTAGCGGCTGGGCGGCACGTTGACCGGGAACTCATCGACGTTGGTGATCCGAATTTCGCCATCGCCGAGCAGTGCACCCATGACGCGGTGTTCGCCGTTAGAGCCCGTTGCCATCAGCTGCAGCGAACCGCCTGCATAGTCATCACGCACCGATTCGTCGCGGGTTTCGATGATGCGAATGCCCCGCTCTTTGGCCTCGATCATGGCGTTGACGTAGTTGACCCGCTCGCGCAGGGCTTGGGTCAGCAACCCTTTGAGTGCTGCAATCACGATCGGCTGGCTCTGTTGTGCTGCCAGTTCCCCTTGCAGGCGTACCGTCAGTTGTTCCAAGCGACCGCCTGCCACTTGGCTGAGCAGATTGCCGAGGGTTTCTGCAAGCTGCAGGTAAGGGCGCAGTTTCTCGAGAACATCGGGATAGAGGCCGGGGATGTTGACCGCTGATCGCGCCGGCAGACCCAGCAACACATCACGGATTTGCTCCGCCACATCAACAGCAACATTGACTTGCGCTTCTGTGGTTGAAGCCCCAAGGTGCGGCGTCAGGATCAAGTCTTTGCCCAAGGCGCGCAATGGTGAATCGGCTTGCAGCGGTTCCTGTTCGAACACGTCGAGGGCGGCCCCACCAATTTTTCCAGCAGCGATCGCATCCGCTAGCGCTTGCTCATCGATCACACCGCCCCGAGCACAGTTGATGATCCGAGTCGTCGGCTTCATCTTCGCCAAGGTCTCGGCGTTGATCAGGTTGGCGGTTTCCGGCGTTTTAGGGATGTGGAGGGTGATGTAGTCCGCTTCTTGGAAGAGGATGTCCAGCTCCACCAGCCGAGCGCCGATCTGCTCTGCCCGTTCCGCCGAAATGAAGGGGTCATAGGCCAGTAGTTTCATGCCCATGGCCTTGGCAACGGTGGCAACGTGGGAACCGATTTTGCCCAGACCAACGACGCCGAGGGTTTTCTTATAGACTTCGGTGCCGACGAAGCTCTTGCGATCCCAGACGCCCGATTTGGTTGAAGCGTTGGCGTCGGGAATATGTCGCGACAGCGACAGCATCATCGCCAGGGTGTGTTCTGCTGCTGCGATCGTGTTGCCTTCCGGCGAGTTCACGACCACAATGCCGCGGCGAGTGGCAGCTGGCACATCGACGTTATCGACGCCAACCCCAGCTCGACCGATAATCCGCAGCTTTTGCCCCGCCTCGATCACTTCTGCGGTGACGCGGGTGCCCGATCGCAGCATCAGCGCGTCGTAGTCGCCAATAATCTGCGCCAGTTCGGACGGCGACAATCCCGTCTTGACGTCTACTTGAGCGACTTGCGAGAGAATGTCGAGACCGACCTGATCGATTGGATCAGAGACCAGAACCTTGGGCATGGCGAGACAACGAGCGACAGGGACGGGCGATCGCAGATCAGCCCAATCATTCATTCTATGAGTAGGTGGCCTTGCCGATGCCCCTGCTGTTGAAGAGTCCGCTGCTCCCTTGCTACTGAAACCTATGACTTATCTCATTGCTGTCCTGCGCGATCGCTCTACCGTGGAAGCCGCCTGCGCTGCTTTGGCAGAAACCGGCTGGTCCAGTGACTTCTGGAGCGTGGTTGGCGAAGGCTGGGAGAGTAGCGATCGCTTTGGTCTGCTCAACCCCAAAGAGCGATCGCGGCAACGGGTGCGTTGGATGGCAACGTGGCTCGTGCCCTTTGGCTTTGCGGGCGGCTTGGTCTTTAGCAAGATCACGGGTTTGGAAACCTTTGCTTGGGCAGGTCCGGTCGGCAATGACTTGGTGGGTGGCGTCTTGGGTGCCCTATCGGGCTTGATGGGTAGCGCCTTTATCGGCGGTGGCTTCGGCGTGGGTAACTTGTCGGGCTTTGACCCGCTACCGTTCCGCAACCGACTAGAAGAAGGCAAATTTGTGCTGATTTTGCGGGGCAATGATGCCGTGACCACCCAAGCGTGGCGCCTATTGCGATCGGTCGATCCGGAGTCCTTACAAACCGTCGAGGAGAGTCTGTAGATGTTGCCGCGTCAAGAGTTGCTCGCTGGGGCTGACAATCGCGATTGTTTAGCGCGGTTGATTGACCTAGCTGAACAATCGATTCGAACTTGGGAACCGGCGATCAGTGATTTTCTCTCACCGCCCGAGTTGGCTGAAGCGCAAGAACGACTGGGACGACTGACGGAATTACAGCTATTGCCTTGGGGCGGCTATCCGCAGGCGGAACGGCAGCGCTTGGCGATCGCTCGTAGCGAAATGCCCTTGGAAGTTGAGCAAATTGCGATCGCGGCTGTAGAAATCGCTGGCAACTTCCTGTTCGACCCGGCTAGCCATCGTGACTTTTTGGGGTCTTTGCTCGGCACAGGTCTTGTCCGCGAAAAAGTGGGCGACATCCTCGTCTTGGGCGATCGCGGTGCCCAAGCCTTAGTCATGCCAGAACTGGTTGAATTTCTGGGCCTGCACCTGACTCAAGTTCGCAGCGTGCCGGTCAAGGTGCGTGAAATTCCGCTGGCAGAGCTGCGAGTACCGGCCCCGCGTGTCAAGCAGCTGACAACGGTGGAAGCCTCCCTGCGGCTAGATGCGATCGCCTCTGCAGGCTTTGGCCTCTCACGCAGCAAAATGGTCGACTTGATTAGTGGCGGCGATGTGCGCGTCAACTGGAAGTCTGTGACTCAGCCCAGTACACAACTGAAAAGTGGCGATTTAGTGACGGTGCGCGGCAAGGGGCGCCTCAGTGTTGGCGAGATTCAAGTCACCAAGAAAGAACGCTATCGCCTTGAACTAACGCGCTACGTTTAGAACTCGATCAATCAGCACTGCTACTGGATGATTCGTAGTAATTGCAGATTGAACAGTCGTTGCTCCACCTCCTGCCACCCAACAAGTCCCTGTGACAGGTGAGGCTTGACTACTGGTTAAAAGCTTGTAGGTCTTATCAAAACCAATTAATTATTTGACTGCGGGTAAAAACCTCGCTGCTAACGTGACCGTTATTTCACATTTAATACGATTTCTCTACAAGCACTGCACCTCAATCAAGCTTGGTGAATACTAAGGCTCAAGCTTGAAGTTAATGATTCATCGCCAAGATATGTCTTGCCGACCTCATCTTGGCTCACTGTCTTCATCGGTTGAATATTGATAAGCCCTTGAGAAGGAGTGATTGAATGCCTGGCAAGGATAAAGAAGATAGCTTAGCAGTAGCTCAGTTTCATGTACGGGCCGAACGAATTGCTGCAGGGAAGACAATTCGGAAAAAGCTTCCTCGTGCCGATCACGCGGACTGGAAAATCACCAATAATCGGCGTGATCCGATCGCAATCCTAGAGGAATCTAACCAAGGGCGTATGCCGGAGTTGATTCCCATTCGTTATGGGCGAATGCTGCGCAGTCCTTTCACCTTTTTAAGAGGATCTGCAGCAATCATGGCTCATGATTTGGCAACAACTCCCAATACTGGCATTCATGTACAAGCCTGTGGTGATTGTCACCTGTTAAATTTTGGCTTCTTCGCAACACCAGAGCGAAACCTTGTTTTTGATATCAATGATTTTGACGAGACCCATCCAGCGCCTTGGGAATGGGACATTAAGCGTCTTGTTGCGAGCTTCATTCTCGCCGGGAGAGACAATCAAATTACAGACAAGGACTCGCAATCAATTGCTGCTGCTTGTGTCCGCTCCTATCGAGAACATCTGCGGGCTTATTCGCGCATGAGCCCCTTAGAGGTTTGGTATAAGCGCATCGATGTTAAAGAACTGATTGCAATGTCTCCAAATGAGAAAATCAAAAAATATCGAGAGAATTTAGCCGAACGAGCTCGCAAGCGGGTGATTGAGTATTTGTTCCCCAAAATTGTCACCATTAAAAATGGGAAGCATCAATTTGTCGATCAGCCCCCGATTCTCTTTCATGTCCCTGATGAGGATATTCAACAACGCGTGATGAGTGGTCTTGAGACCTATCGTCAAACCCTGTCTGAAGAGCGCCGTGTGCTTTTTGATCGCTATCAATTAGAAGACTACGCAATGAAAGTTGTGGGGATCGGCAGTGTTGGAACTCACTGTAGTATTGCTCTCTTATTTTCTGAAGAGAATCATCCATTGATTTTGCAAGTGAAAGAAGCACGTCGATCCGTCCTAGAGCCTTATACGCAGCCCTGTCGCTATGAGAATCAAGGACAGAGAGTGGTTGTTGGCCAGCGGTTAATGCAGTCTTCGAGTGACATCTTTTTAGGCTGGGCGCGATCGGAACGGGGCCGCGACTACTATGTTCGCCAACTACGGGATATGAAGCTCTCCTTACCAATCACGGGGATTGCCGCGGATCAACTCTATCGATATGCCGAGTTCTGCGGTTGGAGTCTGGCTCGTTCCCACGCAAAGGCTGGTGATGCAGCAACGATCAGTGGCTATCTCGGTAAGGGAGACTCCTTTGATCAGGCGCTGGCAAAGTTTGCCTTAGCTTACGCAGATCAGACGGAGAAAGACTACGACGCTTTGGTACAGGCTGTCACAAGCGGCAGGATTGAGGCGATCGTCGAAGAGGACCTTTGAACGCTCTCTTGCCGATCCTCACGATAGACAGAGTTCTCAAAACTCTTGAGCGTTTCCTGTCTTATTGGATCTCGGATCTGGCTGACCTGTAGTGATTTTTAGACCTCTGTTGAAACCTCTTCCTCAGAGCGATCGCCACACCAAAGCTTGACGAGGAGCGTGCCAAACAAATACAACGCCGTCACCGCACCGGCCAGCAAACTCTGTGTCAGAGGATCTGTCGAGGGGGTGAGCACGGCACCCAAGACTACGGCCGCTAGCAGGACATAGCGCCAGCCTGCCAACATCTGCTGGGCATCAATAATCCCGAGCGCTCCCAAAATGAGCTGCACCACGGGCACTTGAAAGGCCAGTCCCGTACTGAACAGCAGCAGCAACACAAACTCGAAGTAGCGTTCGATTGACCAGATCTGCTCAACCACATCAGCGCCATAGCTGGCAAAGAAGTTGAGCGCTGCCGGAATGAGCAGCCAGTAGGCAAAGCCCAGCCCCGCCCAAAACAGTACCGAGGACCCCAAGATCACAGGAGTCACAATGCGTCGTTCGCGTCGCGTCAGCCCCGGTAAAACAAAGCGAATGACGTGATAGAGAATAATCGGGCTGGCCAGCAGCAGGCCGCTATAGCCCGCTACCTTGAGCGAGACAAAGAAGAATTCACCCGGCGACAGTTGCAGGAAGCGAATCCCTTGGGCAGGGCGCTCCAAAAAAGCGACGAGAGGACGTACGCCCGCAAAGCAAGCGATCGCGCTGACAACCACTGCAGCCAGGCTATAGAACAGACGCTGCCGCAGTTCTTCTAGGTGATCGAACAGCGACATTTCCACATCGTCTTCGGGCAGCGAGTCTGAATCTGGCTCGAGTCCCGGCTCAGGGGTCGGTGGCTCTGAGGGACGATAGAGAGTCGGCGCTGCCGAAGCTTCCAGGTCGGATGGGGGTGGCGTCATGGTTCACCAGCGCAGCAGTCTTATCCATTGTGAAGTACCTCGCCACAATGCGAGAGACCTGCTTGTAAGGGGGCGATCGCGGCTTAAAAACCCAAATGCGTCAGTAGGGCGAACAGAACGGCATGGTTACTGGGACAGCGATCGCTCCCAGCCAAGATTTGCTCAGCCGATTGAATGAAGGGAGCCGGACGCAGATCCGCTGCTGCCGCTTGGGTGATGGTCGCGAGTGCGTCGGGGGTCATTTCCAGATGACACTGCAGCCCCAGAATGCGATCGCCCCAGAGGAAGCCCTGTTGAGGACAGACGGCACTTTGCGCCAGGGGGATAGCGGCTGGTGGCAATGAAAATTGATCGCCATGCCAATGAAACGCCATCAATTCTGGAGGGATGCCGGCGATCGCTTGGGCTTGAGCACTGAACTGAATCGGAAACCAGCCGATTTCTGGTTCGGGGCCGGGGGCAACGGTCGCTCCCAAGGCTTGAGCCAAGAGTTGGGCCCCCAAGCAAATGCCGACCAGCGTTTTATTCGCTGCGATCGCAGTTTTTAACCACTGCTTTTCGGTCAGCAGCCAGGGATACGCCTCGATCTGATCGACATTCATCGGCCCGCCCATCAAAATGGCCGCGTCGCGATCGCGCCAGTCGGGCAGTGGATCACCAGCAGTCAGCAGGGTTGTCGAGAGCATATGACCGCGCTCGATTAGCCAAGGAGCGATCGCAGCTGCTCCCTCAAAGTCAATGTGTTGAACAATTTCAATCCGCATGGGAGGCATTAGGAGCGTCGTCAGCAGTCGCTGCATCAGTGGGGCGATCGACATCCTCGGATGAGGGCAAGCTGGGCTCAGCCCCCAGACGGGTCAACCGTTCCAACAAGGCACGGCGATGATTAATATTCGCCTCATGAATCTGGGCGATCGTCATCTCCGGTAGGTAATCGAGAATATGTTCGGCCAGATGCTCACGCACCGTCATCACCCGCAGTGCCAATTCGCGATCGTGGTCTAGCAAAGCAGTGAGGTAGGCTTCACCATCTTGAAACGAGAACTCAGCCGAAAAGACCTGCAGCCGATACGCACCGGCTGGATTCGTTTCGGCCAGTTGATCGCGGATAACGCACACGGCCTGATAGGTCAGATAGTTGACCAACATCCGGGCCGTATCGCGGCTGATGCGGGGCATCTCCATCGGCTTCGCCCTCTGCGTTGACGCCATCCTAAAGGCTGCACCCTCAAATTGCAGCAACGCCGCTGCCCACGGAGTCGAGCGATCGCAGTGAACGACAGGATGGGTTAGCTCAACCTCTGCCGGATAGAAGGGTGAGTAGCCAGTGGCGAAAAAGTTTAGTTAGCTGTTTTGCCAGCGGGCCTGCCAGTATTGGCGTTGCATGCGACTGATCCAGTCAGCAGAAATTTCCTTGGGGCAAACCGCCTGACATTCCAAGAGGCTGCTACAGCTCCCAAACCCTTCGGCTTCCATCTGCATCACTAGGCGCAGCACTCGTTGCGATTGTTCGGGTTGACCTTGGGGCAGGAGAGAGAGATGCGCCAGTTTCGCTGCGGTAAACAAACTGGCTGAAGCATTTTTGCAGGCTGCGACACAAGCACCACAACCAATACAAACCGCGGCATCAAAGGCCTGTGCAGCCTCTGCCTGACTGATCAGAATTGCATTGGCTTCAGGAGCATTCCCAGTGTTTACCGAGCAGTAGCCACCGGCTTGAATAATGCGATCGAGGGCACTGCGATCGACGACTAAGTCTTTAACGAGGGGAAAGGCTTGGGCTCGCCAAGGTTCCAGCGTCAGACAGTCTCCCGATCGAAAATGACGCAGATAGAGTTGGCAGACACTCGTTCCAGCCAGAGGGCCGTGGGCTTGACCGTTGACTAAAAAACCACAGGAGCCACAGATGCCTTCCCGACAGTCATGGTCGAAGGCGATCGGCTCTTCTCCTTGAATAATCAGCTGCTCATTCAGGGCATCCAAGGCTTCCAGCAACGACAGATCTGCCGAGACTTGCTGGAGTGTATAGGTCTGGAACTGGCCGGGAGCTTCAGCGGAGGCTTGCCGCCAAATTTTAAAGTTCAGGTCGAGAACGGCACTGGGCATGGGAGCGATCGCCGGTAATACAGTCCCGCTGAAGAAGGACGGCAGGGAGTCTGAGTCGTTCTAGCGTAAGGCTTGCCAAGCATTGACAGCAACAACACCGCAGTAGGCTGTGCAGAGAATAATCACAGTCCAGAACCAAGCCTCTTGGGTTTGTCCGGCTTCTACAGCAAAGTAGATGGCCATGGGCATGGTTTGTGTTTGGCCAGGAATATTGCCTGCCACCATCAATGTGGCGCCAAACTCCCCAAGTGCCCGCGCAAATGACAGGACTGTGCCTGCCAAAATTCCGGGCATGGCAGCTGGCAGTGCAATACAAAAAAAGACTTCCATTTCAGAAGCGCCATCGAGTCGGGCTGCATCCAAAAGCAGTCCGTCAATTTGCTCAAAGGCACCGAGTGCAGAGCGATACATCAGTGGAAAGGCAACAATACTGGCGGCGATCGCAGCACCAACGGGTGTAAAAACAATTTGCAAGTCATATTGCGCTAGAAGCTGTCCGATCGCGCTGTTCTTCCCCAAAAGCATCAAGAGGATAAAACCGACGACTGTCGGCGGCATAATCAACGGCGCAATTAGACAGCTTTCAATGAGCGATCGCGCCTTGCCGCGATAGTGACTCATCTGGTAGGCAGCCACGGTACCCAACCCCAGCACCACCAGGGTCGCTGAGAGCGAAATATTGAGCGAAACCCAGATCGGCGAGCCAAGATCAAACATCGGCGTTAGGCTGCTGGCCGACCAAAACCATAGCGTTGAAAGATGGTTTGGGCTGGCTCACGCTTGAGAAATTCCAGATATTGCTGAGCCTGAGGTAGCGATCGGCTCGAGCGGACAATGGCTATCGGATAAACAATTGGGGAGTGCAGCGAGCGATCGGCAACACCCACAACCGCAACCTTGCTCGACGCTTGAGCATCCGTCCAATAGACAATGCCAGCATCGACATTACCCGTTTCCACCGCCGTCAAGACGGCTTTCACATTATTGCTAAGCACGAACTTGGGTCGTACCTGATCTAGAATCCCAAGATTTTGCAGCACTTCGAGGGCATAGTGACCCGCTGGAACGCTTCGCGGTTCGCCAATGGCCAGTCGTTTGATCTGGGGTTGGACTAAATCTTGAAAGCGAGCCACAGATGAAAGTGCTGTCTTCGGGACAACCAGCACCAGTTGGTTGGTCAGTAGATTCGATCGCGTGTCCGTCAGAATTAACCCTTGATCTTGAAGCGCCTGCATTTGCTTTTCTGCAGCGGCAATCAAAATATCAATCGGTGCCCCCTGCTCGATTTGCCGTTGTAAAACGCCAGAAGCCGCAAACGTATAGCGAATGGAGACATTGGCCAGGTCGGGAGAGTCGAGCGCCGCGATCGCCTGCAGTGGATTTTGCAAACTCGCCGCCGCCGCCACCAGCAGGGATGAGGAGGGCTGGGAAGAAGACTGAGGGGTCAGCCGTGGCCCCATCAGCTGCAATCCCAAGATGACAGCGATCGCACTCAGCCCTATCAGCAGCCCATAGTGCCACTGCCTCCTGCTCATCTGCCGTAAAGACTCACTGAATCAGGCATCGTCGTTTAGATAATCAGCGCTTGGCGATGCACCTCGACCTGCTGCCGAAGATCCGCGATCGCCTCTGGACGAATCGGGTCAGTCTGCCAAGCTTGGAGCCAGGCTGCCGCGATCGCCTCAGCCGAGTCCGGAATATCCGGCAAATCCCAGCCCGGTTGCTCCAGCGCATCCAAGAAACGGCGCACTTTGGGGTCATAGCTGAGGCCAAAACAGCGATTCCCCGCCGCTGCTGCCATCACGAGCCCGTGGAAGCGCATCGCGATCGTCAATCGGACGGACTGGAAATAACTCAAGAGCTGACGCGGGTGCTGCCAATCCACCACCTGCGCTTGGGGAATGACGCTTGCCCAAGCTTCTGCGAGGGGTCGATCTTGCTGATGGTGAAAGGGAATCAGCAGCACAGGTGCTTGGGTTTGTGCTTGCAGCGCAATCAAGGCTGTTTTCAGGCGATCGCTGCGTTCAGGCGTCAAATCTGCATGGGGGCGTAGACAAACCGCGATCGCTTCTTGGCTGGATAACGGTTGATCCAGCGGCAGAGGGTCCAAAGCCCAGACGGGATCAGGGGCGATCGCAGCGGCAATCCCCCAGTCTTCTAGCAAGGCTGCCGAGCCGCGATCGCGCACCGTGATGCGATCGCAATGCTGGAAGGTTTTCCGCGCGAGCCAGCGGGTACGTTTGCGCTGCAACGGCCCAATTCCCTGGGCCCAAGCGATCGTCTTCAGCCCCATTTGTTGGGCCAGCCCCATCAGCCCGCAGTAATAGAGCGGACTCGTCCAGCTCGTGACATCTTGAATCAAGCTACCGCCCCCAAAGATAAAGACATCACTGCGCCGCAGGGCTTGCCACACCGCCATTCCAGAGCGGCGATCGCAGGCTTCGACGCCGTAGCAAGCTTGGGTTGCAGCAGGATTCCCCGAGAGCACCAACGGTTCTAGGGTCGGCGGCAAGAGTTGCAGGAGCGCCGCTAGCAGCGCTTCATCGCCGCCGTTTCCCTCTCCGTAGTAGCCACAGAGCAACGCCCGCATGCTGTCCTCGCCCTTTTTGCCCTCCTACAATACTGGAGAGCCTTTCCTGCTGGTTCATGCACGCTCTATCCCTTCCCACCTGGGTCATCCACATTTCCAGTGTCTTGGAATGGGTGCTGGCCATTTTCTACCTCTGGCGGCTGGGAGAACAGGGCGATCGCCGTTGGTTTGGCCTAGCTGCCGCCATGCTCCCGGCCCTAATCAGCGCTCTCTGCGCCTGTACTTGGCACTACTTTGACAATGCACCCAAGCTGGAGTGGCTGGTCACCCTCCAGGCTGCTACGACACTCTTGGGCAACTGCACGCTGATGCTGGCCGCCTATTGGCTCTGGCGACCGACTGCATCGGTTACCCCATCAGCAGCGCCAACCAAGCAGCGCTAGGACGAGTCTCGGCCGCAAGCGTGGCAACGTCAGGAGATTCCTTCGATGGCTGCTGAGCAGCATGACTGACCTCACGCCCTTGCCTCAGCTAGGTTCTTCGAGCAGGGCTTGCACAGCCTGACGAATGAAGGCTTCATCCTCAGGATTTTGGCTAGGGTTGCCAGCCCGATGTCCCCAGATCGAGGGAATGGGGTGGTAGCGGGCGTAGGGAATCAATCGCGCTTCGGCCTCGCAATCCTCGGGGGTGAAATAGAGATCCGTGGTAGAGGGCATCACCAGCGTCCGAGCAGTAATACAGCCCAGCGCCTTCGCTAAATCCCCCCCAAAAGCGGGGCGATCGCTGACATCACAGCGGATCCAAGTGTCAATCATCGCCAGTAAATCATGGGGATCCCGCTGGCGGTAGTTCGCTTCCCAGCCCCGTTCCAGATAGTCCTCCAGCGAGGTGTAGCCCTGCTGCCGGTAGATGCCAGCGCGATAAAAAGCTTGGGAGGCAGCCCAACTGGCATAAATTCGAGCAAAGGCTTTGTAGCCGCGATCGGGGACTGACTGAAAACGTTGGCCGTCCCAAGCCGGATCTGCGGTCAAGGCTGCCCGCAAGCTTTCTAGAAAGAGACGATTGTGCTCGGTGGTTTTGGCGGTGCCACAGAGGGCAGCAACCCGCTGCACCCGATCGGGATAGGCGATCGCCCAGTGATAGGCCTGCTGTGCCCCCATCGACCAGCCGTAGATCAAGGCGAGCTGTTCAATGCCCAGGACTTGGCTGAGCAACGCTTGCTGGGCGCGGACGTTATCCCAATGACTGAACCAAAAGCCCTGTTCGATCAGTCCGCAAGCGAGATCGTTACTGGGGGAACTTGAGAGCCCGTTGCCAAACTGGTTGACGATCACGATGAACCAGTGATCGGGATCGAGGATGCGATCGCGCCCAATCAGCCAGTCGATTGTTGAATGCTGTGCCCCATAGGAGGTGGGGTAGAGAATCGCGTTGCTGCGATCGCGGTTGAGCTGACCATAGGTCGCGTAGACGAGCCGTGCCTCGGGCAGAACCGCGCCACAGTCCAATTCAAATTGAGGCAGCGTCCAATGGCCGACTGTCATGCCTGCCCAAAGCGAGCAACCAATGCACGGTTGACGGCAAGGTAACCGCGATCGAGATGTGCCCAGTGTGAAGCCAGTTTCCCATGGGCCACAGGTAGAGCATGGAAGGGAATCGAGGCACAGAAATGGTGCTCGGCGTGGAAGGGCATGTTCCACATCAGCCAGCGCAGCGGCGCCCAAGTGAGGGTGGTGCGAGTGTTGGTCAGTGAGTTGTCATCCTCGCTGCAGCCGGAGTGCTCTGCCAGCAGAATGGCGCGCAGAATAGGTTGCCCTACCGCCAGCGGCAGCAGCCAAACTGTCAGGAAGAGCGGCTGCTTTAGCCCGATCGAGAGAGCAATCAAGGCTCCGTAGACTGCGAGTTGCCCCCAGAGCGATCGCTGTACTTCTGCCCGGGCTTCAGTTGGAATGTAGGGATAGTCTGCGAATTGGCCCGTTGCCACTCGAAAGTGGGTGCGAAGTTTGCCCAGCCACCAAGGCAGCCCACTGAGTTCCAGGAGATACTGCGGCCAGGTTTGTGGTTTAGGGTCATCCAGCTCTGGATCTTTACCCGGAATTTGGGTGAAGCGGTGGTGCCACTTGTGATAGCGCCGGTAGAAGCTGCTGTTGTAGAAGGACAGCAGTCCTGCGATCCAAGCGATGGCATCGTTGGTGTGATTGCTGGCAAAGGCTGTGCGGTGGACGCATTCATGCACTGCCGCGAACATTGCTGCTAGTCCAAAGCCGTAGATCACCAATGCCGGCAGGCGAACGGCCCAGCCACCCCAACCACTCAGCCAGAGTCCGCCACTGACGGCTAACAATGCAATGTGCCCGAGGAATTGCATCCAGCCCTTGGCATCCGATCGCTGGTTGAGAACAGCGAGTTCCTGAGGGGTCAATAGCTTCGGCACAGTAGTCATGGCGGCAGGAATGACAGAATGCGATCGCACAGAATCCCTTTTTAACCAATCTTTTCTCGGTTGATCGGTGCTGTAGCGATCGCTACTTGCCTCTCACTGAGGTGGAGCTGGCTGGTTGCTGCTGTTCAGTGCAGGGGCTGGCGGCCGAGGACAAGAGGCCCTCAGCTGAAGCGGACGGTGGCTCGCGGACGGAAGGGAGTTTGGAGGGCGGTGCAGGCATCAATGAAGGCGGCCAGGATCGTCACTAGCAAGATGAATTCGCGATCGCGGCTGTTGATCGTGACGCTGTGTTCGTTGAAGACCTGCTCGAGCGGTTGCCAGAGCGGGTTTTTGCGGGCTTCTTGGTAGGCCTTGGCTAAGCGTTTTTGGTGGCGGGCTTCGCTGAGGCTGGTGTCACCGGCGCTGTGGGCGAAGTCGTTGCGCACGGAACGAATGCTGTTGAGCGCTTTTTCGACGGTGGGGTCGAGGAGGCCGAGTCGTGCGGCAAGGGTAATTTTGGCAGCGAAGCTTCCGAGGGAGCGATCGGGGATGAAGAGCGTATCTTCCTCGTCGCCAAGGGGCATCATGACGGATTGCAAGAGGCGTTCGAGGGCGAGATCGAGACGGGCTGCTCCGACCAGAACAACGCCGCGCCCTCGTTCGGCCATCATCTGTAAGACGAGGGCTTGGGCTGCGGCTGCAATTTGGGAGGAGTCGAAGTTTGGGGGCATAAGTGCTGCAGGGGATGAAAGCGAGAAGTTGGTGGAGAGGCGAACAGCCGGGTTTGTGGGGGTGATTGCGCACCCCCACGCCCACGCACTGGGGGACTCGACTCCCCCAGACCCCCCGCAACAGGATGGTCGGTGGGATACTACCGGTGGGAGTCAAACATCACAATTAGTCGACTTGCTGAGGCGGAAATATCGTCTGGGTAGCAATATCACTTCCCTAAGAAAGGAAGGCTAGGCGGCCTGCGATCGCAACTCTTCATAGAGGCCGGTGTTGTTGAGCAGGATGTCGCGGATGCCGTTTTGCACCTCCATGGAGTTGAGGGCTTGGCGGCTCATGCTTTGGTGGGCGTCGAAGGCACTGATGATCGCTTCTTGCAGGGCAGGGAAGAAGTCGGGCGAGATCGCGAATTGTTCTTTGCTGTTGGCTTTGGCTTGCCGAACCAATGTCGGTGATTCGAGGAGTTTGCTGCGAATTACGGTACCGACGTAGTGAACCTGATCGGCGTCGCTAACGTCGACAAAGAGGGCGTTGAGCTTGGTGATCAGTTCGGAGAGCCAGACTTTTTGTTGATCTTGGACGATGCCGCGACCGGGTTGGAAGCCGGGGATGGCGGGAGTTTCGCCGTCGCTGAGGTTGAGGTTGCGCTGGCCCAGTTTGCGGATTTGGTGGTGGGTGAGGATGACTTTGGAGAGGTCGACGCGGCCGGATTCGCGTTCAAATTCCAACAGGGGGATGAGCCGCCGGAAGAAGAGGGCGCGTTTTTCGTAGGCGGTGTTGGCGTAGTCGAAAATCTGCGCGAGGAAGGTGTAGAAGCGGACGTAGGTGCCGAGGTCACTGCGGAAGAGAGTGAGGGCAGCCAGTTCGTCTTTGGCAGCTTTGAGGGCAGCGGCATCGTTGCTGGCTTCGGCGTCGCGGGCGGCTTGGCGAGCGTTGCGGTACTGCGTCATCAAGCGATCGGCGACGGGTTCAAGGGCTTTCTGCAGATCGCTTTGTTTGTAGCTGGGGTCGAGCAACGCTTTGACGACGCGATCGATTTCGTATTCGTCGTAGTGATTTTGGGCGTCAAGCTTGAGTTTGAGGTCGAGGATGATGTTGGGATCGGTGGCTGAGGCTAGGTTGGCGGTGGTGTAGTAAGTCTTGAAGGCAGCCAAGATTTCAGCAGGGTCATTGGCGAAATCAACGATGTAGGTGGTGTCTTTGCCGGTATGGCAGCGGTTGAGGCGAGAGAGGGTTTGGACGGCTTGAATCCCCGCTAAGCGGCGATCGACGTACATTCCACAGAGCAAGGGCTGATCGAAGCCGGTTTGGAATTTGTTGGCGACCAGCAGGATTTGATAGTCATCGCTTTTGAAGGTTTCGCGGATATCGCCTTTGAGCTGGGGGTTGAGGCTGGGACTGCGCTCACTGAGGGCTCCAGGGCCAGATTCAGGATCGCTGACCTCGCCGCTGAAAGCAACCAAGGTGCCGAGATCGTAGTGTTTGTCGGCAATGTAGCGATCGATCGCCAATTTCCAGCGCACGGCTTCTTTGCGGGAGCCGACGACGATCATTGCTTTGGCTTTGCCCTCCAGCAGCGGTGCGACGTACTGCCGGAAGTGCTCGACCACAATTTCAACTTTCTGGGCGATGTTGTGGGGATGCAGCTTGACCCAGCCCATCAGCTTTTTGAGGGCAGTATTACGCTCCACTTCTTGATCGCTGAGGGTTTCGCCCTGTTGCGCCAGCCGGAAAGCGACTTTGTAGCTGGTGTAGTTCTGGAGAACATCAAGGATGAAGCCTTCCTCGATCGCCTGCCGCATCGAATAGACGTGAAAAGGCGCAGGCAGATTGTCGGGGCCCGCCGGTCGATTCGGATCAGGGCGAGTCCCAAATAGTTCGAGCGTCTTTGCCTTGGGCGTTGCGGTGAAAGCAACGTAGGTAATGCCGCTTTCGCGGGCGCGATCGCTCATTTGAGCAGCGAGAACGGCTTCCATATCCACGTCCCCGCCATCTTCGAGATCCGCGGCTTCGCTGGCGGAGAGAACTTGCTTGAGTTTGCTGGCAACTTCGCCAGTTTGCGAGCTGTGGGCTTCGTCGGCAATGACGGCAAAGCGTTTGCCTTGGGTGGCGGCTAATTCGCGGACGGCTTGTAGAGCAAAGGGAAAGGTCTGGATGGTGCAGACAACGACTTTTTTATCGCCCTTGAGGGCTTCGGCCAGTTGGGCACTTTTACTGCCGTCGTCGCGGGTGATGGTGGCGACGACGCCTTTGCGGCGTTCAAAGGCTTCGATCGCTTCCTGGAGTTGGGTATCGATGACGGTGCGATCGCTAACAACGATGACGGAATCAAAGACTTTGCGGTTGTCGGCGTCGTGGAGTTCGCTGAAGAAGTGCGCGGTCCAAGCGATCGAGTTGGTTTTGCCGGAGCCTGCCGAATGCTGAATCAGGTACTTTTGGCCGGGGCCATCACGCAGAACGGCTTGTTGCAGCAGCCGCGTGGCGACGAGTTGGTGATAGCGCGGGAAGAGTAGGCGTTGGATTTGCTGCTTCTTGTTGCGTTCGGCAATGCAGTAGCGCCCTAGAATTTCTA
Source organism: Synechococcus elongatus PCC 11801 (assembly GCF_003846445.2). Classification (NCBI taxonomy): domain Bacteria; kingdom Bacillati; phylum Cyanobacteriota; class Cyanophyceae; order Synechococcales; family Synechococcaceae; genus Synechococcus; species Synechococcus elongatus. The sequence continues at coordinate 223,653 of NZ_CP030139.2, forward strand.
GCCAACTGTCCCGCTGCCAGACTTCTTGCCAGAGATAGGCGGTGCGATGGCCGTTATCATCACCCTCGGGAACAGGATTGCCGGCACCACAATCGGCAGCGTTGGGATGGCTGCCGCGATTGAAGGGCAGGAACACGGTTTTGAAGCCTGCCAGTCGCGTGGTCATTTGCACTTCGCGATTGCTGACGGCGAAATGCACGATCGCACCATTGGGAAAGCTGAGGAGCGGTTCTGGCGATCGCCCTGCGGTTTGGGGATTGCGATCGCTTTTGTATTGATAGATTGCGTCGGCGATGTTCTGGGTGTTGTCGGTTTTGATTTCTGCGGTGGCAACTGGAATGCCGTTGAGAAACAGGACTAAATCCAAACAGTTCTGGTTGTGGACGGAGTAGCGCACCTGCCGCACTACCCGCAGACGATTGGCTTGGTAGCGAGCCAGAATTTCGGGATTGGTGGCAAAGGCGGGTTTGAATTGGGCGAGCCGCAGCGATCCCGATAGCCCCAGCACCTCTAGGCCATTGCGCAGTAGATTCAGCGTCCCCAACAGGTCGAGCTGCTGGCGTACCCGTTTGAGCAATAGGTCTGCTGCCGCTGCCCCATGTTTTTTCTGGAGCGTCTCCCAAGCTTCGGGCTGAGTTTCCTGAATCCAAGCGATTAAGTCGGGCGGATAGAGTGCCAAAGCGCGATCGTAGTGGGCGGCATCGCCCGCTTCATAGAGCCAACCCTGCTGCGCGAGGTCTTCGCAAATTTCCGCCTCAAACGCACTTTCGAGGTAGACGCTCATGCCACCGCCTCCGCCAATCCCCGCACGTCAATTTGCCCTGTCACCGCCGCCGAAATCAACGCCGATCGCCGCTCTTGCAGAAGTGAAATAACGCTCAGTGATTCCTCGGTAAGTAATTCATATTTAGATGTTCTCATTCGCAAAAATTCTGCAATCTCCTTTTGTTCATCAAAGGGCGGCTGTGCGACCGTCAGCTCTTGCAATATTGGAACACTGATATTGACTTGAGCTGTGCCCCATCCTTCTAAGCGAAAGTAGTCTTGCACGGAAGTACTGTTGAGGAGGTAAGTGTAAAAATTGCCATCTTGGCTTGGTAATAATGTTGTTATCAACATAGTGAAGCATTGACATCCATCGAAACTTTCAGGAACTAATGCAGTCACCCCTGCATTCCCAGTTCTAACAGTTACCAGATCACCTGCTCGAATTTTTTTTGACTCGCGTTCAGATGCATATTCAGGATCAACATAGAGTATTTCTCCTTGTATTTTTCCAGCACGAATATTTGTAGATCTGAGGATTGGAATACCCTCATCGCAATATGCATGAGTTGCTGCTTCTGCAATCCCAACAACAACTCTTGACGCACACCTTTTTAAGGGCTTGACTGACCAATGAGCGGGGACTTGGCCGAGCCACTCAACGCCAGAGTCTTTCATTGGCGCGTCTGAGTTGAGTCCTTTGGTGACGGCGTGGGAAATGACCGCTTGGCGCTTTTCTTGCAGCAGTTCAATCAGTCGCTGCTGCTCGGCAATCAGCGCATCAATTTTTTTTGTCTCGCGATCGAGGAAACAAACAATATCATGCTGATCACTCAAAGGAGGAAGTGCTAATTTAATCTTTGGAATATCATCCATGCTGATATTCTTCTGCGTGTTAGATGTGCATAAAAGCTCGATTTGATGCTGTGACTCAATTGACTTAAGACAGTATTCGCAGAAAGCAGGAGTTATATGATCACTACTGACTCTTATCAATGCCAGTGGAGACCAAATGCTAAATTCTAAATCTGTTTTGATCCTTGCAATTTTTCCTGTTGAAGCTGCTTTACCCATTAATATGTCATCTTTCTGAGGCTTAGCTTTTTTGCTGTACTCTTCGTGTGCTGTATGAGATATATATCTACAGCCACTAAAAACTAATTCACCTTCTTGAATGCCATCGACTGATAAAAATGGAACTCCTTCTTCAACAAATTCAGGAGTTGTATGAGGTCCATCTGTGATTTTTTTTGCTAACAAATTCTTGAGTCTTACCTCGTGCCAGTCCGAGGGAATTTCCCTAAGCCATTCATGATCAGCTTTTCTATAAGCTGGATACTTTGGGAAACTCACTGCGATTGATCTCCAGCCCTACTGCACCGCTCACCATTACCCACACCTGCACACTGCAGATTTAGGCCTTGCCCTAGCTTAGCCCGCGCCATTCCTTCTCCGCGAAACAATCCATCGGCAATCCTCATAGAGAATTACTGCCAACCCATTCGCAAAGCCGAAATTCTCTCAACAGCCCAGCCCATTTATCGACCTCGGGCAATGGCATTTGCTGCAAATCAACCTGCCTGAACTTCTGCAAGCGATCCAACCGCTCCTAGAAGCTGAGTCAGAAGGATGAAGGCGATCGGCTGACTGCTTGAGGATAGGCAACAACGGGCTTAAGCCCCTCGTTTTAGAATCGTTCTGGCTTGGGAGAGAACCAACCGATCGACTCTTCAAGAAAGCAACAAATGCGCTGCCCGCGATCGCGGCCTTTACTGCGGATGCGTTGCCAACCACTCCCGTAGGGCAGCATTCATCCGAGTTTGCCAGCCGGGGCCGCCTGACCGAAAGGCCTCAACAACATCGCGATCGAGCCGAATTGCAATCTGCGTTTTAGGATTCAGACTCGGCGGTCTGCCCCGTCTTTGCTGCAATGCTGCTCGCATCAGTTCAGTGGCATCGGGGGAGTCTTCATCCGGCTCTGGGTCTGCGCCTGCTTGAACCTGCTGCCGAACCCGTTCCCAGTCACTTTCATCTTGTCCTTGGGCGATCGCATTCTGCATTTCTTCAAGCGTCATGCGGGTTCGTTTCGAGCCACTCATAATAAACCTCCCGTTCAGTCCGGCTAGCAGGACGAAAGCTAATAATTCGCGGGATCTCCCCCGGTCGATAGACAACCGTGAGCACCGCTAAGACTTGCAAGACGTAAGCAAAGGATTGGATGCGCTGTTCCTGATTGCGTTCCGTGCAGATATCGAAGCGATAACGATCGCCCTACTTTCCCGCAGTCCCAAACAGCAACCCTAGCAACCGGCGGCGGCGCTTCCGTTGTTGCTCCTGCTCCGCATTCTTTGGCGGTTCCTTCGGCTGCATCTCGCTCATCCTAAGTGTTCGGCGATTGCCCCTCAACCCTCTTGCTGACTCAGCCAAGCTTCTAAATCTTGGATGCTGGCAAAGTCCAACAAAGCATCTGATAAACCTTCGAGTTGTTCAAGAGAGAGGGCTTGCACTTGCACCAATAGATTGGGCGAAAGTTTGCCACAACGTCGAGCAAGCTGGCGAAGCACTAAGACAATGGCTTGTTCTTGTCTTCCAATTCGCTCAATGCTGGTGATGTAGGGCATACGTCGCTCCTGCTTATAGGCCGACCAACTCTACTCAACTGACTGCTTGTTCAGCCACGCATCCAAATCAGCAACCGTCTTAAAATCCAACAGTGATTCACTCAGCTCCTCAACTCGTTCAAGGGTTAATCCCTGAATTTGAGCGGTTTGAGCAGGGCTTAATGAACCCAAGCAACGGTTCAATAGACGCAGCACCACAGCAACTTCACCTTGTTGAATTCCTTGTTGAATTCCCTTTTGGAGCCCAATGCGTTCCACGCTCGTAACGTACGGCATACGACGCTCCTAGCTACTGCTGCTGGCTCAACCAAGATTCCAAGTCAGTCACTGATGCAAAATCTAATAGTGATTCACTCAACTCCTCAACTTGCTCAAGGGTTAATCCCTGAATTTGAGCGGTTTGAGCAGCGCTTAATTGGCCCAAGCGACGACTCAACTGTCGTAGCACCACAGCAACTTCTCCTTGATGAAACCCTTCCTTCCTACCAATTCGCTCAATGCTAGTGATGTAGGGCATACGTCGCTCCTGCTCATAGGCCGACAGCTCACTCCTGAACTCTAGCTCAAGACCTTCGGGAAGGCTCAAGAGCCAATCGATGAACTTAAAGAGGCCAACAATCCGCTCTCGGCTTAGTCCTCGCTCATACAGCAGTTTCAGTAGTTCCAGCTTCCACTGCTTGCGCAGTTGCCGATCTTGTTTCGTCTGAATCGCCCGCAAATGCGCCGCGATCGCGATCGCAAATGGATTCTCATCCTCTAGGAGCTGATCCATGCGATCGAGGTAATCCAGCAACTTAATGCTGACAAACTCACTGCGATCGCTGCTGCCCCAAAGCCCAGTCTCAAACGTGATTGGCCGCCATGAGGGTGACTCATCCGCCAAAATCGCAACGCTGGCGATCGGCACGGCAAAGCGATCGTAAATGCGATAGCGATAGACATACATTCGCTCCGCAAAGTTAGATTCTTGCGCGCCCTGCACCTCAATGTGTACGAGTACCCAAGCCTCTTGACCCGCGATCGTCCAGACCTTGACCAGCTTGTCGGCATAGCGACGCCCCACTTCTGCATCAGCCGTAATCTGCTGCAGTTCCTTATCCAGAAATTCGTAGCCGCGCTCCCAATCAATCTCCGGATCGGCAACAGGCAAGAAAAAACGAATGAACTCCGGAAAGAACGCCTCAATCAGCTCCTTCCAAGGCGAATCACTCTCTGTGGGTGGCAGCGCAGAATCCGTCATTTCCTATGGCTTGCGATCGCTCTAATAGCTGTCATACCTTCCCTCCTTTAGTGGGAGAGTCCACCCAACATGGTCAAGATGCGATCGGTGACTTGCTGCAACTCCGCATCAATTTCCTCAAGAGGGCGCGGCGGTGTGAACATATAAAAATGTCGATTAAACGGGATTTCATAACCGACCTTGGTTTTCTCAGGGTCAATCCAAGCATCGGGCACATGTGGCAGCACCTCCCGCTGAAAATAGGTCTCCACATCTTCCGTCAGCGGTACATTCTCGGTATCCCGCAAGCTGGCATCGGCAACCAGCTGTCCCTTCGCCTTGCCACGCGTTGCCAACACAATCTTCCCTGCCTCATCCCGCTGGGGCCGCTCCACCGTAATGGTGCGATAGCCAAAATCCTCATTCCGAAAGATTTTGCTGACCGGCTTACCCTCTTGTTCAGCCACTTCAAAATTGCCAAAGAGTTTTGTAATTGCATCGATATGCTCATCGCTTAACTCTTTCCGTTTACTGCCCAAGCTCTTGCGCATCTTCTGCCAAAAGCCACTGGCATCAATCAGCTGTACCTTGCCCTTCCGAATCTCCGGCTTCCGATTGCTCAGGATCCAGATATAGGTACTGATGCCCGTGTTGTAGAACATATCCGTGGGTAACGCGATAATCGCCTCAACCAGATCGTTCTCAAGAACATAGCGGCGAATTTCACTTTCGCCAGAACCAGCACCGCCCGTAAACAAGGGCGATCCATTCAAGACAATTCCTAGTCGGCTGCCGCCCTCACTCGCAGGCCGCATCTTAGAAATCAAATGCAGCAGGAATAGCAACGACCCGTCACTGACACGAGGCAAGCCAGGGCCAAAGCGGCCGCTATAACCGAGCTGCTCCGCCTCTCGCTGAACCTCTTTCTGAATCTTCTTCCATTCCACCCCAAAAGGCGGATTCGACAACATATAGTCGTATTTAGCATCTGGTAACTTGTCATCGGAGAGCGTGTTGCCAAAGCAAATGTTCTGAATATCCTGCCCCTTAATCAGCATGTCTGCTTTGCAGATTGCATAGGATTCCGGATTTAATTCCTGCCCCGACAACACCAATCGCGCTGTGGGATTTAACTCCGTCAAGTGTTCCTCCGCCACGCTGAGCATCCCGCCCGTGCCGGCCGTCGGATCGTAGAGACTCCGGACAATTCCGGCCTGAGTCAGGGCTGCATCATCTTCGATAAACAGCAAATTCACCATCAACCGAATCACTTCGCGGGGCGTGAAGTGTTCTCCAGCCGTTTCATTCGAGAGTTCTGCAAACTTGCGAATTAACTCTTCAAACACCAGCCCCATTTCTGCATTGCTCACCGTATCGGGATGCAGGTCAATCTGGGTAAACCGCTCCGTCACCATGTACAGCAAGCCTGCTTTCTCGAGGCGATCGATTTGCAGGTGAAACTCAAAGCTGTCAAAAATATCCCGTACTGCCGACGTAAAGCCTCGAATATAAGCGCGGAGATTCTCACCAATATTGTCCGTGTCGCCCAGCAACTGCTTGAGATCGAGGGGCGAGGTATTGCAAAAGTTTTGCCCTGACTTTCGTAGCAAAAACGGCTCCGGTGCCAGTCCTTGACTTTCGCGTAGAGCCTTTTCTTCAAGAACCGCTGCTTTGGTCGGCGCTAGCACGCAGTCCAACCGGCGCAACACCGTAAACGGCAGGATGATTTTGCCGTAGTCACTCTGTTTGTAGTCACCCCGCAACAGGTCAGCCACACTCCAAATGAAGGCTGAAAGATTCTGTCGTCCCGTGGGTTGCGGTTCGATTGGGGTTGCTGTTTGAGAGGCTGGCGGAGAAGCGATCGCAGCTCCTTGGCTCTCCGTTAGGGTGATCGATCCTCCTCGACCCCGACCTGCTTGAATCTGCCCTTGAAGCATGAGTTCTGCTTTGATCGACTCATAGCAAGCGTCATCCCAATCCAGTAACTGTTGCAACTTGCCATTGCCTGCCGAGCCACCGAGGGTGTGGAGTGCCCCGAGAAACTCCGCTTGGAGCGTGCTGATTTCGATCGCTGGCTGGGAGGATTCAATCGTCATAGTGAATGAAGGCAAAGTAGTGTGGGGGCTCTGCCTATGGCAGCAAGGTGATCAAGATGAATTGAAGCCTGATGTATTGTCTTTTCGCGGCTAGAGACCTTGCAACGCTATGACGATGCGCAACAGAACTACCAAGGAGAGTACACCAAGCATCTGGCGTGGCTGCTGAGGTGATGTGGCTATTCCTAAAGTCCTGCAGCTAGTAATCCCAGCGGTCAGCGCTCATCTGAGCAACAGCATTCGCTAACTCAGGTTCAAAGATGTAGTCGTAAGCAGTTTGGACGAGCCAGCGTTGCGTCTCAAGGTTGTAGCTGATGTATGCCTCGCGATCGCGACAGTAGGCGGCATACAAACGAGGACTGACGGTGCGGAGGCCAGCTTTTGGGAAAAACTGCTGTACGGCACGGAGGAATTCACGATCTGTCACATCACATCTCAGAAATTGCAGGAATCAATACCTGGTGGCATCAAAAGCCTGTGAACATAGTTGCAAGGTAACTAATAATTGGTAGCCTACGTTACATGCCTTAACGCCACAAAAGATAACTGCACTTTGCAGGCTATCCCTCACTCCATTCATTACGGCGTGGATTCAACGACTTGATAGCGTCAAAGGGGTACACAGCTAGACATAGCACTCTCTCTATTTGCTTTTATCTGCCTAGAGAAAACGGAATTAATCGTACGCTAAGGGTAAGAGGAGGCTGGGACCCCGCAATACAGTGCAGTGTTCAATCAGAGCCTGAACACTCTCGCAGCTCACGGTGCCGGTCAGGACTTGAGCGGTCAGTTTTAAGAACAGTTTTCGAGAATTGCCAAGCCTTGATTGGACGTAACTTACCCTAGGCCGGAGCAGGGTCTCAAAAAACTCCGTTTTCAAGCATGAGACTAGCCCTGCCATTCCAGCCAGCAGTCTTGACTGCTGGCTGAACGGACAGTTCCTACTGCTGTCGCTTCAGATCACTCCGGCCCACCAGCCTACAAAGGACTCTAGACCAGCGCTAGAGCACCCTGCCGGCGGGTAGTCATCTGGGAAACAGCCTTTGCTAACTCAGCTTCAAAGATGTAGTCATAGGCAGTCTCAACCAGCCAGCGTTGGGTCTCAAAGTTGTAGCAGATGAATGCTTCGTGTTCCCGACAATAGGCGGCGTGCTGTCGCGGGCTAGCAGTGCGAAGGCCAGCACTGGGAAAGAACTGTCGAACGTCGCGGAGGAAATCACGAGCTGTCATAGTCAATTCTCCGACACTGCAGTAGTCAATGCTCTGTAAAGGTGTTCAGACTCCCTACTCTAGTTTCAGATTCAATAATTTCCAGTGTCGTAAGTAACATTACTCAGGAACATTCAAGGCTATGGTTCTGGGTCGCCGAGTTTCGACCCGCTTTCTTCAGGGCTGGGAAGATATCAAGCGAACGGGGGATAGCCCTTGGCCTCTAGGTACTTCAGCCCCTCCCGACCCTGATCTCCGTCTTGGCAAACGATTGTTCCCACTCCGCTGTCTGGGGGGACCCCTAGTCAGAAAAGGACTGACACTGGGTTTTGATGCTCTGGATGCTGTGGGATTCTCTACATCCCTTCAGGAGCGACTTACAACTTTTCCTCGCTCTTGGGATTAGCGAGCGCTGCAATCACTTGCATGGAGGTCACTGTGCCAGGGTCAGCCTCACGAGATGCTTCCACCTTGGCAAGTAACTTGATGGCCTGAACCAGCACGCCATTGTCGATGGTCGCTAGCTCATCTTGGGGCGTGGCAGTGAGTCGCTCGGCGATCGCTAGGGTCGCTCGGGCAGCTTCTTGAGCTTCATTGGCCAACAGCGGTGTGGTTGGCATATCGAGTACGGCATCAAACGGGCTAGGAACCTCGGTCATTGTTCTGTTTGAGTTGGTTTTAAGGGCAATGCAGTGGGTGCGCCGACCTATATTAACTAGATAAGACAATAGGTCTTACTTGTAGTTGCGAACTGAAGACTCAAGTTGAATCTGTTGCTTGTTGTCGAGAGCCGCTGAGGGGATGTCCTCTCCTTTCTGTAGGAGAGGGTCTAGGGTTAGGGCTTAACGCTTGCTGCCGGTGAGGTGAATCGGGATGCTGGTCGCTACGGAACCGAGGATTTCGGACGGGGCATCGGGTAACTGTGTGTGGACCTCCTTCAACGCATCCGCCCAGAGTGTGGCTAACCCCTTCGGTGTTTATGGCGCTTGCAGCTCAGCCATTGCTCAACTTCTAGTCACCCTGAATGACAGCACGGCCGATTCTATGCTTGCCAGCTGAACCTGATTTAAGCTACTTAAATTGCTTTTCTTCTAGAAACGAATTTGGAGCCCGAGCTGCAGCCCTGTTTGACTGATATCAAAGCCAGTTGAGAGCTCATCTGTATTTTCTAATTTTAAGCGGAGCGTTCGATAGGCCAAATTAAGGCTCGTCGAGTTCCCTAGCTTAATATCAGCCCCAATAATGCCATTAGCGCTCAAGTTTTGGCCCCCTCCAAGCCCAAGCCCACCAACATCTCCTCTTGCAAAAAGAGAAAAATCAGGCATCAGAATCAACTTGAGTCTGAGATGCACTCAGCACTCGTTCACTAGCTAGCTCTCTTCGCCCTGTACTCGAGACTTATAAATTAATGGATGTTGCAACATCTACAACCCGCACCCCCAAATAGGGCGAGACAGATAGAACTAAGCCCCCTTTCGGATCAGGGCGATCGCTTCCGAAGCGATATTGAGCAGCTAAATCATACATTCCTTGACTGGTATTGACAGTTGCAGTTGCATCAATCGTACGAGTTTGTCCTCTTGGTTCTTCCAACACATTAATTGAGCGTAGACCACTGCCTTGCAAGTCAACATAGTACAGATCCGTGAAGAGGGCAAAGTTACCCTTTTCAAGTCGAGATCTTGCTGCGGCTACAAAAGAGAGAACTTCTAGAATTTAGCCTAGATTTGAGTCGATATTCCTCGTGATGCCGCGAACTGTAATCGGACCTTGGACTCGGAGTGGTGCAAAAGCGCAAGGCTCTAGGCTAAAACGCCAGGAGTCTGATGAATCTGAATTACTAGAGGCATTCGGTTGAGACACTTCTGGCTCAGCAGAATCTACTGAATCAGGCACTGCAACTTCTGCTTTTTGATCCCTAATTTCAAAGAGTGATTCAGCACGACTATCAGGTGCTGTGGCTAATGTGATGAGGCTAAGACAGGCAACAGATAATAAAAGGTTTTTCAAGCTCACAGCCACGAGGTTATCGCTAAATGGATCGCCCATAATAAAGAGCGAGATAGTCCCAGTAAAGCCCTCTCAACAAAACTCTTTTATAACTCCTTTGCTCTTGCATGGGCACTCAGGATACAGAATTATTTGAAGCTAGTGCTCAATCATGAGACTGGCTCTCGACCTCAATTAGCAGTTCAGATGCCATATCAATTTGCTCTCTACCCGCACCGAGGTTCCCCCGCTTGCTCCTGACTCAAGCAAAAAGGAACGAAGCGACAAAGTACCTGTCACTCAAGATCTTAATCAGCGACTGAATCTGACTTCACATAGAGTTTTCTAGTTCTTGAAACAACACTAAATAAAAACTTTTTATGAGCTTAGAAAGTGACCGCCTAACCGGAGATGGGCAGACTGCATTACGTGCGCTTGCGTTCTAATTCTGCACATGGAGGGACTATATGAAACGTATTCTGTCTGCCGCAATGATTGGAGGAGCAACTGTGCTGGCCAGCGGGGCACCAATGCCATTGCCGGCGCAGGCGCAGATAAGCGAGCAAGCAGCTCGTACTATCGGCGTCGATGCCTACCTCTATTTCTATCCGCTCGTAACCATGGACATTACTCGCCGGCAGCTCAGCAATGCTCCGGCCGGTGCGAGCGACTTTGCTGGGCCGCCGAACACGTTCGTGAACGTGAAGACCTATCCACCGGCTGACTTCAAGGGCGTGGTGCGGCCAAACTTCGACACGCTCTATTCGTCCGCTTGGCTCGACCTGACGAAGGAGCCAATGGTTGTCTCAGTCCCGAATACCAACGGCCGGTATTACCTCCTGCCGATGCTCGATATGTGGTCTGACGTGTTCGCCTCGCCGGGCTGGCGGACGACGGGCACACAAGCCCAAGACTTTCTCCTTGCTCCGCCAGGCTGGTCCGGTACCGTACCCTCTAAAGTCACCCGGATCAATGCGCCGACGCCGTTCGTCTGGATTATTGGTCGGACACAAACGAACGGGACTGACGACTACGCTGCAGTTCATAAAATCCAGTCTGGCTACAAAATCACGCCACTGTCGCAGTGGGGCCGCACGGTAACCTCTCCACCGTTTGTGCCGGACACCACCATCGACATGAAAACCCCACCGAAGGAACAGGTGGATGGTATGGATGCTGCCACTTTCTTTGCCTACGCTGCAGAGCTACTAAAGGTGAACCCGCCGCACATTACCGACCAACCGCTCATTGCGCAGCTGAAGCGCCTTGGTTTCGAAGCGGGTAAGAGCTTTGACCTGAAGTCGGCTGCACCTGAGGTGCAGAAGGCATTTGCAACTGTGCCGCAGGATGCACAAAAGCTGATGGCGTGGAAGATTCCGACACTCGCGACGGTCACTAACGGCTGGTCGATGAACACTTCGACGATGGGTGTTTACGGCAACTACTACCTGAAGCGGGCCATCATTGCTCAGGTTGGACTTGGGGCAAACTTGCCAGAGGACGCGATCTACCCGCTCAATATTGCCGACAGCACTGGGAAACCACTCGACGGAGTTAACACCTACAAGCTGCGCTTTACCAAGGAGAACCTGCCGCCGGTGGGCGCATTCTGGTCGGTGACCTTGTATGACCAAGCCGGGTTCCAAGTGGCGAATCCACTGAACCGATTTGCTGTCAGCAGTTGGATGCCGTTTGTCTACAACTCCGATGGTTCTCTCGACCTCTACATCCAGAATGAAAGCCCTGGGAAGGATAAGGAGGCAAATTGGCTACCTGCACCCAAGGGACCCTTTAACCTGACAATGCGCCTCTACGCGCCAGCCTCCCAAGCGATCAACGGTGAATGGAACCCTCCACCTGTCCTTCGGACGGGTAACTAACCTGTCTTGAGTCACGGTGTCTGATCAAGGGTGAGGCTAGAGTGTTCTCTGGCCTCTTTGTTGCTAATCATTGCCTCAGATCGAGCCGCCAGAGGACTGTGGTTGAAAAAGCGGCTGTTGAGGAGATGACTCAGGCGATTGTGTCTGTTGAGCCGGCATCCGGCAGAATCGGGGGAAGTGGCTGAAGGCGTCTTCTTCAGTCAAGTAACTGGACACAGTGACAGAGGAGCAGTTTTCGGCGGCGCTGCGACCAGTCTCAGTGATGCAGAGTGATCACTGAAGTCTTTCTATTTCTAACTATAGAAACTTGGCTGAGGCAGTTGATTATTCAATGCCCATTTACCAATTTCTTGAACTTTGTAGTCGATAGAGTCATGGAGAGTAAAGGTTCTGAGATTACGCCAGTAGCGATCAAACCCATATCGACTGTTTGTTGATCGAGCACCCATTACTTCAAAGATTCGATTAGTAATTCTTAAGCCTGTTTTAGCTGCTGTCACTTTAGCAGCGGCGATCGCGATCGCACATTGTCCCCGTTCTTCCTCGCTGAGAGCAATCTCTTTATCCCAAGCAGATTGGAGAAGAATTGCAGCCCGTTCTGTTAAATGAATAACAGCTTGAAGCTCTACCCACATCTCTCCATAGTGTTGAAGGATATAGGGATCCTCAGCTGTTTGATTTACTGTAGATGTCAGCCACGGTCGTGTTTCAGTGAGCGTGTAGTGCTTTGCTGCAGTTAATGCACCTTCAGTGATTCCAAGATAGATGTGCGCTAGATTAAGTTGGGTCAGGCAAGCACGAATTGTCCGAAAAGGGATATCAGTTTGAGTTCGATCGCCAAAAACTTCTTCAGGATAGACCCTCACATTTTCAAAATGAATACTTCCACTATCGGTTTGGCGCTGACCAATGTTATCCCAATCATGGTTAATTTTGATTCCTAGTCGATTAGATGGAATTGCAAGGATAATAATTGCTTGAGTCTCAGAATTTACTGCAGTAATTGGCAGGACATCAGAGTCATGGGAGCCAGAGCAGAAGCTTTTAGCACCATTCAATATAAAGTAATCCTGATGGGGAGTTAGGACAAGACTACGATCGAGGGGATTGAGTGCATTGCACCACCACCACTGGTTTTGAATAGTCTTAGTATAGAACTGCTCTTTCTGAGATTCTGAGCCGAAAATATGGGGAATTGTGACCCCAAGATGGTGATAGGAGTAAACATGAGCAAGAGAGCTATCCACTTTGGCAAACTCTCGAGAGATTTGGAAGGCAGTAATCCAATTCTCTCCGGCACCACCATACTGTTTGGGAATTACCAAGGAAAGTAAGCCGCTGGAACGGATGCGATCGCGCTCTGCTTGTGGAGTTCCTCCTTGCTTATCCCGTTCAATTGCTGTTTTTGCAAATTCTTGAGCTAGGTCTTTTGCAATCTGCAAATAGTCTTTCGATTGAACTTGAAGCTCAGGACTCAATACTGAAGTCTGGCTCAACTTTAAAGACTGTCCCATAAGGTATGTAAATCCAGTATCGTCGTTCAGATTGAGGAGGCTATGCCTTAAAGCCTAGATAGACAGTGATCGGAATATCTTCTACAAAGACTCCTGAGGGCTCTGAAGCGAGCAAAGCAGCTCGAATATCTGCTTCAAATGCCGGGATGTCACTGATATAGTCTCGTCGGCAATAGGCTGTTGAATAGAGATAGCCGATGAAGGTATCAACTGTCCATTGTTTTTGGAAGTCAATTGTGTGCTTTTCAATTTGCTTATAGGGAGAAGCTTCCAAAATCTCGAGATCAGATTGATACAGAAGAGGAACAGTTGTACTCCCAACCCGTCTTTTCTCTCCCAACCATTTTTTGATTACAGTCAGAACGTTCTGTGCCCACTCAGAATCATTTGACCAAATATCTTTTTCAGTTTGGATGATTGCAATTCCAGACTTAGAAGAGTCCGTCAAATGTAAAGAGTCTAATCGCTCATAACTCCGTTGGAGAACGGTGGGCTTATCCATCCAATGAAAAGCACGACCAATCGTGACTAAGCGAAAAGAGCCTAAGTCATCTGTAATCTCTTCTGCAAGTCCTTGCTTCCAGGTAATTTTTTGAGCGTTCTGTTGTTCAGACTCTTGAATCGCAACCCTTAGCATCTCTGGATCTGGATCAATGCCTATAACTTCCTCGAACTGCGCTTCGAGGGTGAGAGCAACAAGACCAATTCCACAGCCTAGATCAAGGAGACGACCTCGTCCATCCAGATGGAATGACTCTTGAATCAGTCGGTAGACCGCTTCAGGATAACGAGGACGATAGTCGACATAGTAAGGAATTGCGCCTTGAAAGAGTGTGGGATCGTAGGCAGGAAGCAGTTTGGTAATCATGGCAAGCTAAACCTTAGCTGGAACAAAGTGGGTGTCAGAAAGATCCAAGGCACTCAGTAGTTTCTCTTTCCAACGCTGAAATTCAGAATCGCTGCGTTTACGGGGTCGAGGCAGATCTAACGTAATCTCTTGATGAATTCTGCCTGGGTTTCCTCGCATCACAATAATGCGATCGCTCAAAACGAGTGCTTCTTCCACGTCATGGGTGACTAGAATTAGCGTTGGGCGATCGTATTCCCAAATCTCTAATAGACGGTTTTGAAGTTTAAGCCTCGTGAAGGAGTCTAGTGCGCTAAAAGGTTCATCTAATAAGAGAATTGAGAGATTAGTAACAAGGGCTCGAGCGATCGCAACCCGTTGTGCCATCCCACCTGAAAGCTGATGAGGCAAACATTGGGCAAAGTTACTTAGACCCACTTTTGCTAAGGCTTCACTGGCAAGCTGGCGACGTTGATTGCGAGGTAAATGGTGAAGACCAAATTGAACATTTTCAAGAACATTGAGCCAAGGCATTAGACGGGGCTCTTGAAAAATAACCCCAATCTCCGGATGGGGCTCTTCAATTCTGAGGTGGTCAATTCTTACTTCACCTTGGGTCGCTTGTTCAAGCCCAGCGATCGTTCGTAGGAGAGTGCTTTTTCCACAACCGCTTGTCCCAATTAAAGTGACGATTTCATGGCGCTGAATGGCTAAACTAATAGACTCTAAACCAACATAGCCATTCTTGAATTGTTTGTACAAATTCTCAATGATTAACATTTTTTCCTCATGGGGAATTGCAAGTTTTTAATCAGCTATGCTTTGGCGATATAACTATCTTGCCAATTTAAGAAACGGCTAGAAAGAAGCACGACTAATGAATCTGTTAGTTTGCCGAAAATTGCAAAGAGCAAAATACTGGCGATCGTAATAGCAGGACGGCCAGTGGATTGGCCGTCCACTAAGAGAAAGCCCAGCCCTTGACTGGCTCCCATTAGCTCAGCAGCAACTACAAACATCCAGCCGAGTCCTAAACCACTCCGAACCCCAACAACATAAGCTGGAAGTGTTGCAGGTAGAAAAACACGTACAATTAATTGCCAGTTTTTGAGTCGATAGATTTTGCCAACCTCGATCAGTTTCCGATCGACATCTCGAATCCCACTCATCAGGCTGAGATAAATCGGAAAGAAGACCCCAACCGCAACTAACGTTACTTTGGAGGTTTCCTGAATTCCTAACCAAAGAATGAATAGAGGTACCCAAGCAAGTGAGGGGATACTGCGTAAAGATTGAATCAACGGGTCTAAGAATGCATGAACAATCTTTGAATAACCTGTTAATCTGCCGAGGATGGTTGCTGAAATGGCACCTACTAAAAACCCTAAAAAGACTCGATATAGAGTGATGCCAATGTGCTGCCAAAGCTCTCCCTTACTGGCAAGTTCCCAAATCGTTGATAAGACAGTTGAAGGGGCAGGTAATAGGTTAGGAGCGACCCAGCCCAGCTGAGCCGCACTTTCCCAAGCTACAAGAATGAAGGCGGGAATTACCAATCCTTGCAGTTGTGGAAAACGTTTAAGGACTGTTTTCAGACTTTTATTAGGAGGCTTAAAAGTCGCGATCGCGAGTTTTTGTGTCATAGCAGCTTTCCCTCTAATCCTCAAGAATTAGGGTTTAACAACTTTATTGACGTATTGTGGGTCAATTAAAGTGTTGACCACTTCAGTGACATTGATGGATTCAGGAATAATACCGCTGCTTTTAAGAACTGTTCCTGCTGCAGTGATCACTTGTTTTTGCTCATCGCCAATGACTGGCTCTGTAAGATTCGTCCGCTCTTTGAGCTGCTTTTGAGCCACGGGTTCTGAGAGCTTGGCCTCCTCAATCACAATTTTCTGAAGTTCATCAGGGTTGGCGATCGCCCATTGACGGGCTTTTTCATAGGCAGTTAGCACTTGCAAAACTTGATTGGGATATTGCTGTGCGAATGATTCTCGAACGTTAAGGAAGCCTTGGCTAATGAATTGAGGGTTGCGATAGAAAAGCTTAGAATTCTTTTCAACTTCAGTTTGTGCCATGAAGGGATCAAGCCCTGCCCAAGCATCTACATCGCCTTTTTCTAGTGCTGCTTTTCCGTCTGCATGTTGAAGCGGGACAATTTCAACCTCTTTATCTGATAGACCTGCCTCATTGAGTGCTCGCAAGAGGAAGATAAAGGGATCTGTTCCTCGAGTTGCAGCAATTCGTTTGCCTTTGAGATCGGCAACACTGTTAATCGGCGAATTTGCTGGAACAACTAAAGCCGTCCACTCCGGCTTGGAATAGATATAGATAGACTTGATGGGGTTCCCATTAGCTTTACCGACTAAGGCAGAAGCGCCAGAAGTTGATCCAAAGTCAATACTGCTGCTGTTCAGAAACTCAAGGGCTTTGTTACTGCCTTGGCTGAGTACCCATTCAACTTTGATGTTTGACTTCTGTAATTCTTCTTCTAGCCAACCTTTTTTCTTGAGGACAAGGCTGACTGGATTGTAGTAAGCGTAATCGAGGCGGACAACTTGCGGTGCGTTTGCACTGCTGGGAGTTTAGCTAGAGGTCTGTTGATTGCTGCAAGCATTCAGCGATCCAACTGTGATCACTCCCAAGGCAAATAGCGAGAGAAATTTACGGCGGGTTGATTGGAAGAATTGAGGCATGATGGAACTCAAGGCAAACAGCAAATTGGAAGTGAGCAGTAAGAACGAATAGCTCAAATTAGATTTAGCGCTGCGATCGAGGCCGCCAAACAGCGTCAGAAACTTTGATTTTCTTGGGAATGAGACCAGCTGCTAAGAACGTATCCGCGATCTGTTGCTGCTCTGCGATCGCTTCTGCAGTGATATTGCTTGTCCGATAACGTCCCACTCGTCTCCGTTCAGAGACTTCTAAGATATCGACGTTAATCTTGGTCTTGTCAGCTAGAAATTCTGCTGATTTTTGGCGATTAGCGATCGCCCAATTACCTAAGGCACGCAATTCCTGAATAATCACAGGGATAAGGTCAGGATTGTTATTAGCAAACTTACGATCTGCTAAATAGAACTCACGGAAGGGTGTTAGTCCTTTTCCATTAATAAGCAGTCTTGCTTTTGCATCTCGTTCAGCTGCTGCAAAAAAGGGATCCCAGATTGCCCAAGCATCGATAGCACCCCGTTCAAAAGCTGCACGAGCATCTGGGGGTTGGAGATAAACTGGCGTTACATCTTTCAGTGAGAGTTTTGCTGTTGCTAATGCTCTGACAATAAAGTAGTGAGCGCTAGAGCCCTTTGCAAAAGCAACTTTTTTACCTTTGAGCTGAGCAATTGATCGGATTGAGGAGTTTTGTGGCACTAGGATGCCAACACTGTCTGGACTCTTGTCAGACTGACCAATGTAGACGATGCCATCACCCTTTGCTTGAGCAAAGACAGGTGGTGCATCTCCGGTTTGGCCAAGATCAATGCTACCTGCAGCGAGGGCTTCCAGAAGAGGTGGGCCAGATGTAAATTCTGACCAAGTGACAGCAACACCTAAAGCTTTTAATCGCTTCTCAAAGTTACCGCGATGACGCAAAAGGTTGAAGGACCCTGACTTTTGATAGCCCACTCGGAGTGTTCTACGTTGCGCAAGCAGTAAATCTGAAACTGATGATTGTGATGCTCCAGCGTGACTCCCCAGACTAGCACTTAGGCTTAATCCAAGCATTGCAAAGGAGAGGTTCTTGAGCAGCGATCGCCGACTGAGAAACGAGCGATTAAAGCGAGATTTCTCGTCATAAAGCTCATGCCTATCGTTGGTCACGGCACTCAATTCTCCTGAAAATCTATCGGGTATAGCGGGTGTTTTCACACAGCTTTAAGATATACCACAAAAAGCCTACCGACTTGTCGGTGTTTAAGTCAAATTATGGTTCTTGATGGATGATCTTGACTCAGTTATTGATGGGTCAATAGACAGGCATCAATCCTCGACCTTGGCATTAGGTTTAATTTTTTGTCATGACGGTAACAATCTAAGAATTGTAAGGTTATGGGTTGGTCTTTGTTTGATTCTTTAGCTCTTGAAGTCAGAACTGAAAGACCCCGAAAAATACCGAATACCAGACAGCGAATGGCTCATTTTCACGTGATGGCGAAGCCAACCGGCCCAATTTGCAATCTCGATTGCGAATATTGTTTCTATCTTGAGCAAGAGCAAAGCTATCCCCAAGACCATTCGTTTCAGATATCAGAGGATAAGCTAGAGCGCTATATCCAGAACTACATCGCTTCTCAGTCTGGAGATGAGATTAATTTTGCCTGGCAAGGTGGAGAGCCAACGCTACTGGGCGTCAAGTTTTTTGAGAAAGTGATTGCTCTGCAAAAACGATATGCCCAAGGTAAAACCATCTCTAACTCTATTCAGACCAATGGAACATTACTGAACGATCGCTGGGGCAAGTTTCTGAAAGAGCATCACTTTTTGGTTGGGCTAAGCTTAGATGGAACTCGGGAATTGCACGATCGCTACCGTGTTGATAAAAAGGCTAAGCCAAGCTTTGATCGAGTGATGAAGGGGCTTGCTATCCTTCGCAAATATCAGATTGAGTTCAATCTTCTTTGTGTTGTACATCGCCATAATGCTCAACATCCTGAACAGGTCTATTCTTTTTTTAAAGGAATTGGAGCTCACTTCATCCAGTTCATCCCTCTTGTTGATCAAGTGAACGGTCAAGTTGCCGATTGGAGTGTCAGACCTCAAGACTATGGAAACTTTCTTATCCGGATTTTTGATCAGTGGATTCGAACTGATATTGGCAAGGTTTTTGTTCAGATTTTTGATGTTTCCTTAGGGAATTGGATGGGGCTTGGCTCTAGTTTATGTCTGTTTGCAGAAACCTGTGGACGCGCGATCGCATTGGAGCATGATGGCAAAGTCTACAGTTGCGATCACTACGTCACCCCACATCATCAAATTGGTGATATCGAGCAGCACAGCTTTTTAGAAATGCTGACGTCTGAACAGCAGATTCAGTTTGGCCAAGCCAAACAGACAAGTTTGCCTCAATACTGTCGAAAGTGTGAGGTGAAATTTGCCTGTCAGGGAGAATGTCCCCGCAATCGCTTTGCCACAACTCCAGAGGGTGAGCCAGGGTTAAATTATCTCTGCGAAGGATACCGAGCCTTTTTTAATTACATCGATCCCTACATGCAGGTGATGGCAGCACTCTTAAAAGCAGGGCGACCCGCTGCTGACCTGATGTCGATGGTCACCCCAACAGGATTTAATCCACTGTTGCTTCAATCACAGAGACGATAGAGAGGGGAATTTCGGTTTCAAAGGTCATCTCGATAATGCCTGCTGCTGCCAGCTGGCGGACATGCGCTAGCAGGTGGGCGTCGGTGCGACCCTCACGCACTGGAAAGAACTCAACGGTTTGTCGCGCCAGTTCACGGACGTTGCTGTAGTTCTCGGCTAGGGCTTGGCGCGCTTTGGCTACGTTGGACCAGTGAGGGAGGAGCAGCAGCAGCTTACCCCCAAGACGGATCCGAGACTTTGCTTCCACAATCGAGCGGATCACCAGCTCTGAGCCATCACTCCCGCCATTGGTGGCGATCGTAATACCAGAAGACAGACCCCAATCGGCATCGTTGGGATAGGGGACAGCTGGTGGATGCACCGTGATGGTGTCAAATTGCGCTTCGTCAAAGGCGCTGTAGAGATTGCTGGCGACGACTTCAATTGCAACCTGGTTGCGGGCAGCATTGCGACGCGCAGCCCCAAGGGCCGCTTCATTGATGTCGGAAACCACAACTCGACTACCAGGCACATAGCGAGCGATGGCAATTCCCACCACGCCACTGCCTGTGCAGGCATCGAGGATGCGATCGCCGGGCTGACTCTGGGCGATCGCTTGTTCGGCCAGCAGCAAACTCGCGGGTTTGGGTGCGTAGACCTCGGCATCGAGGGTGTCAAAAGCGAGATCTTTCCAAAGGATCGGGGCAGTTTGGGTCATGGAAATTGTGGGGGATGGGATGGGTGTTCGTTGAGAAGATGACCGTGACTCAAGGCGTGCTCACGGTGGTGGGGTCGAAGCGACCCTTGGTTCCTTCGGGAATGGCGGGATAGTGCTGGAGACTGTCTTGGAACTGACGAATGGCAGCAAGGCAGCGATCGATGACCCAGGTATTGCGCAGAGTCTCTTCGGGATACTCTTCTTTGGGATCGGTGGTGAGGTTGAAGAGTTTGGGCAGGGTCAGTTTGCTGGGGGTACTGAACCAATCGCGGGTTTCTTCGTAGAAGGCGAGCTTCCAGTTCCGCCATTTGACGGCTTCGAGGCGATCGGCCACAAAGGCCAGTACTGTTTCGCGATTGGACTGGGACTGCTGCCCCAGCAGAAATGCCGTCTGGTCAACCCCATCGATGGCGCGATCGCTCGGCAGCTCAGCCCCGACGAGGTGACTCAGGGTGGTGAACAGATCGACTTGGTGGACGATTTCATTGCTGACGCGACCGGCAGGAATACGGCCGGGCCAGCGAATCAGGAAGGGAACGCGTAACGAGCCTTCCATGTGAGTGAAGTAGTAGCCGCGCCAAGGGCCAGCGGAACCTTGCCACGGCCACGTGGGGTCGGGGCCGTTGTCACTGGTAAAGATGACGATTGTGTTGTCGCTAATCTGAAGGCGATCGAGGGTATCGAGGATTTGCCCCAGTCGATGGTCGGTTTCGACAACGGAGTCTGCAAAGTCACCGTTCCCCGTACTGCCTGCAAAGTCGGGATGTGGCAGGGTGGGCAGGTGAACTTGGGTGAGGGGAACGTAGGCGAAGAAGGGACTTCCTGCTTGGACGCTGCGCTCGATGAAGTCGATCGTGCGACGGGTAATTTCAGCATCCAGGTGCGATCGCTGCTCGAGGTCGTAGACCGCAAGTCGTTGGGTGGGTTCGCCTTTTTTTCCTTCCAAAATGTACTGGGGCTCGACGCCTGAATTGGCGAAGCCAGGGCTATCCGGCCAGAAGACTTCGTCGGTGGTGCGGGGAATTCCCCACCATTCGTCGAAGCCGTGGTTGGTTGGGAACCGTCCTTCGACACTGCCGAGGTGCCATTTGCCGTAGTGAGCAGTTTTGTAGCCCTTGTCTGAAAGCACAGAGGCAAGGGTGATCTCCCAAGGATTGAGTCCTTGCGCTTCCGGCTCCCCGATCGCGGGGTTGCCGATGGGAACCGTCAAGGTGCCAGACCGATAGGCATAGCGACCCGTTAAGAGCGCTGAACGGCTGGGGGTACATTGGGCCTCGACGTTGAAATTGGTGAGGCGTAGGCCTTCGGCAGCGAGTTGATCGGCACGGGGGGTCGGCGCTCCCCGCAGCTCCCCGCCGCCGTAGCAGCCCAGTTCGCCGTAGCCAAGGTTATCGGTCAGGATCAGAACAATGTTGGGGCGGTTGGTTGAGGTTTCTATCGACATAGCGGGAGAAAGACTAGGCGGTCAGTTCGATTTCAAGGGCTGGATGGCTGAGGGTTGGGGCGATCGCAGACCGCTGCGGTGGGTTGTTGCCGCTGAGGATGCCTTCGAGGATGTCTTCGGCCAGACGGGCGAACTCTGGATTGCCGCGATGGCGGGGCCGAGGGAGCTGGATGGGGATATCGCGGACAACGCCACCGTCTTCGAGGACCAAGATGCGATCGGCGAGAGCAACGGCTTCTTCGACATCGTGGGTGACGAGCAGTGTGGTGAAGCCTTGATCGAGCCAGAGGCCTTCAATCAGCCGCTGCATTTCGACGCGGGTGAGGGCATCGAGAGCCCCGAGGGGTTCATCGAGGAGCAGCAGTTTGGGTTGGGTGATCAGCGCTTTGGCGAGGGCGACGCGCTGCTTTTGCCCACCGGATAACCGAGCTGTCCATTCCTGCGATCGCTCCAGTAGACCTACTTGCTTGAGAACCTGTTCTGCTCTGGGTTTCCAGTTGCCCTTCAGCCCAAGGCCAACATTGTTGATCACGTTTTTCCAAGGGAGAAGTCGCCCATCTTGGAACATGACCCGCGCCAAGCGGTTCAGGCCCTTCAGGGGCTGTCCATCGATGAGGATGCCGCCCGCACTGGCCTGCTCGAGACCACTGATCAAGCGCAACAGGGTGGACTTGCCGCAACCACTGCGCCCAATCACAGCAACAAAGCTCCCAGCGGCGATCGTCAGTTCTAGCTGCTGGAGCACAGGACGCCCCGCATAGGCTTTGGTCAGTCCCAGCAAATCAATACGGGTCCCTTCGGTCTGGCGGGTCATCAGTGTTTCCTCTGGGTCATCAATGGGCTTCAGACTTTGGCAACGGGATAGGTGTCCTTGCTACCGGACTGAAAGTTGGGATGCCATTGCAAGAGTTGGAACTCTAGGGTCTTGGCAATGCCGTCGGACAATTTGCCCAGCAGGGCATAGAGCAGAATGCTGAAGACGATGATGTCGGTTTGCATAAACTCCCGAGCATTCATGGCCATGTAGCCCAGACCGCTGTCGGTGGCGATCGTTTCGCTGACAATCAGCGTGATCCAGGCAATGCCTAAGGAGAAGCGAACTCCCACCAAGATGGACGGCAGTGCACCGGGCAGGATGATGTTGGTGATCAGTTGGAGGCGGTTGAGCCCGTAGACGCGCCCCATTTCCAGCAGGCTGGGGTCGATGTTGCGAATGCCGTGGAAGGTGTTGAGATAGACAGGGAAAAAGACCCCGAGCATAACCAGAAAAATCTTGGCCTCTTCACCAATGCCAAACCAGAGGATGACCAGCGGAATGAGCGCGAGGTTGGGGATGTTGCGCAGCATCTGCAGCGAGGAATCGAGCAGGGTCTCGGCGATCGGCAAAATGCCGTTGATAAAGCCGAGGGTGAGCCCGAGGGAAGCCCCAATGAAAAAGCCGGTGGCGGCCCGTGCAGCGCTGATGCCGAGGTGGGACCACAGCTCACCCGATTGAGCCAGCTGGATGCCGGCCCAGAAGATCGCGCTGGGAGCAGGCAGAATTCGGACAGGAATCCAACCGATATCGGCAAGGATTTCCCAAACGATGATGAGGGCGATCGGAACGATCCAAGGCAGAATCCAGCGCTGGAGCTGGGCTCGGTGGAAGCGAAGCACAGAGACTGTCATGGTCGTTAACCGGCCACCGTAGGGACTTTGTCGTTGGCGATAATTTCGCCAAAGGGCGCAAAGAGGACATCCCCTTGCAGGCGATGAGTCTGTTGGAGGGGCAATTTGGGGAAGAGCAGTTCTGCGACTCGATAGGCCTCTTCGAGGTGGGGATAGCCGGAGAGAATGAAATGCTCGATGCCGAGGTCGGCATATTCTTGCAGGCGGGCCGCAACGGTTTCGGGATCTCCCACGAGCGCCGTTCCGGCACCGCCACGCACCAGTCCAATGCCCGTCCAGAGATTGGGACTGATTTCGAGAGCTTGAGTACTCCCCCCGTGGAGCTGGCTCATGCGAGCTTGGCCAACGGAATCCATGCGCCGGTACACCGCTTGAGCCGCATCAATGGTCTCTTGATCGACATAACGAATCAGGTCGTTAGCGGCATCCCAAGCGGCTTGGGTCGTTTCGCGGACGATGATGTGTAGGCGAATGCCGTACTGGAGCTGACGACCCGCTTGAGCCGCCTTCGCTCTCACGGCGGCAATTTTTTCTGCGACTTGAGCGGGGGGCTCTCCCCAAGTGAGATAGGTATCGACTTGGCGAGCCGCGATCGCTTGTCCTACCTCGGAAGACCCGCCAAACCACAGCGGCGGGTGGGGACGCTGGACGCCTTTGAGGAGAACATTCCCTTCTTGGATATCGAGGTACTTGCCCTTGAAAGTTGTTTTCTGGCCTTGAATGATCTGTTTCCAGACCGTCAAGAATTCATCGGTGAGTTCATAGCGTTCCGCGTGATTGAGATGGAGTCCATCTCCAGCCAGCTCCACGGGGTCGCCCCCAGTGACGACATTGATCAGCAAGCGGCCGTTGCTGAGCCAGTCGAAGCTGGCGGCCATGCGGGCCGCGACGCTCGGCGACATCAGCCCAGGGCGGACTGCAACGAGGAACTTGAGCCGTTCGGTGGAACTCGCCAGCATGGAGGCTGCTACCCAGGCATCGTGGCAGGAGCGGCCGGTGGGGAGAAGAACCCCCGGATAGCCAAGGTCTTCGGCGGCTTTGGCAATTTGCTGGATGTAGGGGAGGGTGATCTGTCGCCCTCCGGTAGCAGTCCCGAGATAGCGGCTATCACCGTGAAGGGGGATGAACCAAAAAAGCTGCATGGCAGGAGACGCGGAAGGACAAAAAGCAGTGTTGCGATCGGCAGAGAGTGGCGTTGTTGGGGGGCACCCGTCACTATTTCCAAATCCAAACGGCGTCTTTGACCTTGATCGATTTAGGGATGAGATTTAGCGCGCGGAAGGTGTCTGCAATTTCTTGCTGTTTTTGAATGACGGGGTTGGTGATGGGTAAGACATCGTGGGTGCGACGGTTTTCAGCGATGAGCAAGGTCTTAGGACTGATACCCGTGGCTGAGGAAAGAAGATTGGCCGCCTTCGTTTTGTCTTTGTTGAGCAGTTGGGCTTCCTGCTTGAATTCCTTGAGGACGGTCTTGAGAGTCTCTGGATATTTCTTGATGAACGAGGCAGAAGCGAGATAGTAGCCGCGGTTGGGCGCTAGCCCTTGGGCATTGGTCAGTAGACGACCACCGGCTTCCACTTCGCCAGCGGCGAGGAAAGGATCCCAGACGACCCACGCATCGACATCCCGACGCTCGAAGGCAGCTCGGCCATCAGAGGGCTTGAGGTAAGAGATTTTGACGTCGCTGGGTTTGAGATTGGCCGATTTCAGCGCACTGATTAATAGGTAGTGGGTGTTGGAGCCTTTTTGGACCGCAATCCGCTTCCCTTTCAGGTCTGACAGTTTTTTGATGGGAGAGTTGCGATGAACAAGGATGCCTTCGGCCTTCGGCCCAAAGGGATCGTAGGCAACATAGCGAGTCACAGAGCCAGAGGCAGCTTGCGCAAAGATGGGCGGGGCTTCGCCAACGTAGGCAATATCGATCGCGCCAGCATTCAGAGCCTCGACCATCGGCAGACCGGCAGTAAATTCTGACCAAGTGGCAGAACTACCGGTTTTTTTGAGGGTTTTCTCTAGCGTTTTCTTGGCATTGACAGAGATAAGAACAGGGCCGGCTTTTTGGAAGCCGATGCGCACCTGGACTTTTTCTTCTGGCTTGGCTGTAACGGGGGCGGAGTTCCCAAAAACTGTCACGGCTGTCGTCGCGGTGGCAGCAACGGCAACGCCCGCTAGCAAGGCTTTGACTTTGCGGCGGCCTAGAGCAGTTTTGAGAGCCACAGGTACTCGATCCTCTTATCTACAAAATCTCCATGTAATTACCGTATTTTTGAAAAATAATGCCATCAAGTCTCTAGGAAGCTTGACAAAGTTCTGGTTTTAGCCTGTAGCTTTCCAATACTGCTTTCAGCCTTAGGAGTTGACGGTCAATTGCTACTAAGACTGGCTTTCAGGAAGACAACGAGCTTGGAAGGATAAACGCGATCGCCTGCACTAGAGGATCGCGGGAGTAGGAACCGCTCCGCAGTTTGACTATGAACCAGCCAATGGACAGTGGTGCTGTCGATTGGTTTGGCAGGAGCAAGCGTTTGAGGCGATCGCTTCCTCAAAAGTGAGGGCAAGGGAGCTGGCTGCGCTGATGGTGCTGAAGGGAATTTGTTTGGTTAAGTGATCGGGCGATCACTTAACTCTAATATTTAGTCTTTAACATTAAGGTTTGAGAATATAAATCAGCCGTAGTTATTTTCTATGACTAGAATTTATTTGACTGTCTTGACTGCTCAAAAAACAAATACTCTAGTGCTAACCCAATAACGAGGATCATGAAGTGGCCAAATGCACGGCTCCTCGAGAGGGCCATCGCTCAGCGAGCGCTGCTGCGAACTGCCCTGTATGCGGTGGTCGCTATAGACGCAATCAAGGCTACGGAACGTCTTTGTCCTACTCTTCTTTGGGGAGCATCGAGGGCAGTCAGGGCAACAGTACAAGGCCCCATTGGTCTCCGGCCAGATCCTCTGTCGTCTACACTCCTACAGAAATACGAGCACTGACACCGATTTACAACAGTGTTGAGAAGCTAGCGACACTACCAAGCCTTTGGGATGTTTTCCTTTGCCACGCATGGGACGACCGTCAGGGCGCAGCCAAGAAGCTCCATGATCGATTGGAAGAACGTGGCCTGCAAGTCTGGTCCAGCAAGAAAGACGTTGGTTTCGGCGTGCCATTGCTATTATCTATTGACGAAGGTTTGGCGAACGCACGAGTCGGGATTGTGTTGGTGACCCCTGCGCTGCTGCACCGATTACCAACAGAGGGCATTACTGATAAAGACTTTTCAGAACTGCTTGCACGTGATCAGATCATTATCATCGTGCACGAAACAACGTATGAGGCTCTCCGTAACGTCAGCCCCCTACTGGCATCTCGTAGCGGACTGAGCACCGCAGAAGATTCAATGTCAACTGTTGCAGCCAAAATTGCTGAGCTTTTCGGCTTTTAGATCAGAATGGGCGCACTGCCTTGGCAGATTGCAGCGGACGAAGGTAAGCCGCTGCTTTTTGCTGAGAAAAGACATCTTTTATTTAGCCAAACAACTCCATGCCGCAGGGAACTGTGGTTGAAAACGCGGTGATTTAGGGGATGTCGAGGGCGATCGCTTCTTCAAAAGTGAGGGCGCGTGAACTCGCAGCACTGCTTCTGAAGGGAATCTGTTTATCAGAGTGATCGAACTCTCTCCTCTCACTTGGGCGCGGCTTGTTGGATGCGCTGCGAGCCTATTTTAGCTACTTAAATTTTGAATTTAAGTCACTTAAAAACGAATTTGAAGCCCAAGCTGCAGCCCTGTTTGAGTGATATCAAAGCTATTAGGGCTCGCATCCGTATTGCTTAAGTTTAGGCGGAGCGTTCGATAGGCCAGATTGAGGTTCGTCGAGTTTCCTATCTTAATTGCGGCACCCACAATGCCGTTAGCGCTGAGGTTTTCTCCACCGCCTAGACCAAGTCCACCAATATCTCCTCTGGCAAAGAGTGAAAATTCGGGCGTGACGATCAGCTTCAGTTCACTGCCTAGCAAGGGCTGAACTTTGGTTTGCGATGAACTCAAAAAGCGCTGACTGCTGATCTCTCGTCGTCCTGTCCGTGAGGTACTTGAAACCTGTAGATCAAGGGATGTTGCAACATCGACCACCCGAACCCCCACATAGGGCGAGACAGATAGGACTAATCCCCCATTTGGATCAGGGCGATCGCTACCAAAGCGATATTGAGCAGCGAAATCATAGATCCCTTGACTTGTGTTGACAGTTGTCGCTGCATCGATCGCACGAGTCCGTCCTCTTGGCCCTTCTAACACATTGATTGAACGTAGACCGCTGCCTTTTAAATCCACATAGTACAAGTCTGTAAAGAGTGCAAATTGATCCTTTTCAAGTCGAGCTCTTGCTGCTGCTGCAAAGGAGAGTGCTTCTAAAACTTGTCCCAGACCTGCATCAATATTGGCGGTTACTCCACGAACAGTAATCGGTCCTTGGACTCGGAGGGGAGCAAAAACATAGGGCTCGATACTAAATTTCCAGGCCTCTGATGACTCTGAGTCATTAGTTACTGACTGAGGGGATTCTGTCTGAGGGGATTCTTGGACTTCCGTGGAGATCAGCTTAGGCTGAGCATCACTCGATTCTAGGAGTGTATCGGCACGACTCTCTGGGGCTGTAGCTAATGTGAGGAGGCTCAGGCTAGCAACAGGTAGTAAAAAATATTTAAAGCCCACAATCCTCGGGTGATAGCTAGGTTGGTTCTTCATCATAAAGAGTGAGAAAGCTCTCGTAAAGCTCTTTCAAAAATCCTTCCGCGAACACTCAAACTGCCGAATTTTTGATGCTGGTGTATAGAAATAAAGGCTGTGATCGCAATGCATACTTAGTTTGAATTAAGAGATTTTCATTTGAATTGCACTTTAGTTACATAAACACTATTTCTGGGTCGCCGTGTCAGTCTGTGAAGGCTATTTGACCATCGTTTTGAACCGATGAATTGGCAGCCTGGATGGGTAGATTGAAGCTTCCTGACCCTTGGTATCAAAGGCTTGGGTTCTTTTGGCTATGGAGTCTTTGCTTGGCCGGACTTCTGCTGTGGGCTCAGCCTGCTTGGGCTTGTCCCCCTGAGATGGTTGCTATTTCGGGCGGCACGTTTCGCTTGGGCGCTGCCGCACAATTACCTGAAGAGCAGGCCGTTGACGATGTTCGCCTCTCTACGTTTTGTATCGATCGCCACGAAGTAACCAACGATCAATTTCTCGCCTTTGTGAGCGCGACTGGCTACGTCACTGTGGCAGAGCGGCCGCTGCTATCTGACCAGTTTCCCGAGCTGAGTCCAGCAGAGCGAGCCCCAGGCTCAGTGGTTTTTCAAGCTCCAGAAGCCAATCAAGCGGTTCCAGAATTGAGTTGGTGGCATTGGGTTCCCGGTGCCAACTGGCGACACCCGACGGGACCCAACAGTGACCTCGTGGGCAAAGGGGATCATCCTGTTGTCCATATGGCTTTTGAAGATGCCCAAGCCTATGCTGATTGGGCAGGCAAAACCCTCCCCACCGAAGCCCAATGGGAGTTTGCGGCACGGGGCGGGCTCAAAGATCAAATTTTTAGTTGGGGCAACACCTACTCACCCCGCAAAGCCAACACTTGGCAAGGGCATTTCCCTAAGGACAATAGCGGTGCGGATGGCTATCTTGGGACTGCTCCAGTCGAGTCATTTCCGCCGAATGGCTATGGCCTCTACGACATGACCGGCAACGTCTGGGAGTGGACAAAAGACTGGTACCAAGTAGGACATCCCCAGAAGGCACACCAACATAATCCTTGGGTTAGTCAAGTTCAGGACAGTCTAGATCCCCGCGATCCCGGCATCGCCAAACACGTCATTAAAGGGGGGTCGTTTCTCTGTGCCCAGAACTATTGCAGTCGTTATCGGCCAGCCGCCCGCGAAGCCCAATCCCCTGATACGGGCACCTCTCACATTGGCTTCCGCTTGGTCGCGCCCCTAGAAGACTTCTCACCATTACTGTCTGCTCATTCCTAAGCTGCCATGCCTAGCCTGTTCTCTCGACTTTGCTCGCGCCTGTCTCTCCGTCCGCTGCAGTCGGTTCTGGCTGGTTTTTTGGCGCTGATCCTGGTGATCTCAACCGGGTTTTGGTGGACTCCCGCGATCGCTCAAAAAATCACTGGAACCCCTGGAGCACCGGATGCCACGACGACTATCCTCGGCAATCAGCTCCCAGCTCCCCCCTCGCCCTTTGGCGGTGTCATCAAGAATGGAGCCTTGCAGTCGAAGCCTTGGTGGGCACCCAGGATCGTTCCTCCGCAGCAAGCGCCTAATGTGCTGTTGATCATCACCGATGATGCTGGTTTTGGGGTGCCCAGTACCTTCGGTGGTGTGATTCCTACTCCAGCGATGGATCGTGTCGCCAAGGCCGGGCTGCGATACAACCGCATGTTCTCCACGGCGCTGTGTTCTCCCACGCGTGCCGCCCTGATCACCGGCCGCAATCACCACTCCGCCGGTTTTGGAGTGATCTCGGAGCAGGCTACCGGTTTCCCTGGCTACAACAGCATCATCGAGCGCGACAAGGCCACGATCGGCCGCCTGCTCAAGGACAATGGCTATGCCACCGCCTGGTTCGGCAAGAACCACAACACGCCCGCCTTCCAGGCCAGCCAGAGCGGGCCCTTCGATCAGTGGCCCACGGGGATGGGCTTCGAGTACTTCTACGGCTTCGTGGGTGGGGACGCCAACCAGTGGCAGCCGAACCTGTTCCGCAATACCACCCAGATCTATCCCTTCGAGGGTAAGACTCCCGGCAGCTGGAACCTGGTGACCGCGATGGCGGATGACGCCATTGACTACATGACGCGGATGCACCAGATCAACCCCAGCAAGCCGCTGTTCATCAAGTACGCCCCCGGAGCTACCCATGCTCCCCACCACCCCACCCAGGAGTGGGTGGACAGGATCCACGCCATGCATCTCTTTGATGATGGCTACGAGAAACTGAGGGAACGAATCTTCGCGAACCAGAAGAAGCTCGGCGTGATTCCCAAGGACGCCAAGCTCGATCCTTGGCCTGCTGATCTGATTACGCCTTGGGACCAGCTGAGCCCGGAGGCCCAGAAACTTTTCATCCGCCAGGTGGAGGTGTTCGCTGCTTACGCCGCCTACAGCGACTATGAGATCGGCCGGGTGATCCAGCAGTTCGAAGACCTCGGTAAGCTCGACAACACGCTGATCATCTACATCAACGGCGACAACGGCACCAGCGCCGAAGGCGGCCCGCTAGGTACCCCTAATGAGGTGGCCTGGTTCAACGGCCTCAACATGCTGCCCGTCGATGTTCAGATGAAGTTCTTCGACGTGTGGGGCACCGACCAGACCTACAACCACATGTCGGCGGGTTGGTCGTGGGCTTTCGACACCCCTTTCAGCTGGTTCAAGCAGAACGCCTCCCGCCTCGGCGGCGTGAATCAGAACATGGTTGTGTCGTGGCCAGCGCGGATCAAGGACAAGGGCGCTTTGCGTGAGCAGTTCGTGCACGTGATCGACGTGGTGCCGACCATCCTAGAGGCTGCGGGTCTACGGGCGCCAAATCTGGTGGACGGCATCCCCCAGAAGCCAATTGAGGGCACGAGCTTCGTTTATACCTTCGATGGCAAGAATGCCAAGGCGCCCTCAAGGCACGAGCGGCAGTATTTCGAGATGTTTGGGCAATGGGCTCTCTATGACAAGGGCTGGCTGCTGAGCACAAAGGTGAACCGTGCTCCTTGGGAGTCCTTTGGCCCGGCTAACCCCGATCCGCTCAACAACCAGACGCTGGAGCTCTACGACCTCAAGCGTGACTTCAGCCAGACCACCGACTTGGCAGCCCAGAATCCGCAGAAACTGAAGGAGATGAAGGAGGCGTTCATTGCCGAGGCGAAGAAGTATCAGGTGTTCCCGCTTGATGCCTCGGTAGCGGCGCGGATCGTGGCGCCACGGCCAAACATCACCGCCGGACGCCGTGAGTTCGTCTACACCCGGCCGATGGTGGGGCTGCCCCAGGGCGATTCACCCCTGCTGCTCAACACCTCCTACAGCGTCACTGCCGACATCGAGGTGCCGGCTGGCGGCGCCGAGGGCATGCTGCTGACCTCTGGCGGCCGCTTCGGTGGCTATGGCTTCTACCTCAAGAATGGCAGGCCCGTTTGGGTGTGGAACATGGTGGATCTGGAGCGCCTGAAGTGGGAGGGAACCGAGCCGCTCTCGCCTGGCAAGCACAAGGTCGCGTTCGATTTTGTCTACGACGGCAAGGGGACCGGCACCCTGGCCTTCAACGACTTCAGTGGCGTTGGCCGCCCCGGCACCGGCACCCTCAAGGTGGATGGTCAAGTGGTTGCGACCAAAACTATGCCCAAAACCCTGCCGATGATCCTGCAGTGGGATGAAAGCTTTGATATCGGCTCTGATACGCTCACCGGTGTTAATGACGCTGACTACCAGCCTCCATTCCGCTTTACTGGCAAGCTCAATAAGCTGACTGTGACGGTCAATCGACCTCAGCTGTCACCCGCAGATATCAAGGAGTTGGAGGCAACGATGCGCACCAAGGCTATTAGTGACTAGATCACCGGATTCTTGACTGATGAAATTGGATCAACGCCCATCGCAAGCTATGGGGCTGGTATTTGGAAATAGAAGGAAATCTTTTTAAGTAAACAGCTCCACGCTGCTGGGCTCTGTGGTTAAGAAAGCAGATATTTAGGGGCGATCCGCTCCCTCGAAAGTGAGGGCAAGGGAATTGGCAGCGCTGATAGTGATGAAGGGAGTTAGCTTGGCTCTCTAAGGGGATAGAGAGCAAGCGGGTGATGAGTAGTTTTTAGTGAGAATTTACAGACTGATAATTACTGTTCTAACTGAGTTAACTCAAACAAAAGAGCTGCTCAATCTTAAAGACAGAACAGCTCCTTAAAGGTGGATAGCCTTATGAGGCTATGCTGAGAATTTAAATTGTGATCCTAGGCCACCATAGAGATAGTTATCCTTGTAAAAGTCCTTGAAAATTTTAAAGCCAAGATGTCCTGTGCAATGGGCTGGTGAAACAATCCGAACTCCCAGATCATTCTTGACTTTGTTAGCAAGAGCTGTGATGTATGTCGCATCATAGGGGAAAAGATGAAACCCACCCAATGCAGCATAAGTAGACTTCCCAGTCGCTTTTTGAGTCGCTTCAATAATGGCTTCGATGCCAGTATGAGAGCAACCCGAAATGAGAACTTCTCCTCGGGAAGTATCGAGGGCAAGGGAGAGTTCTGGTAAGCCGACAAGTGCGGGCTCTGTTGGGGTTTTGGGGGGATAGCCGTTAAAGCCTCCGAGGTAGGGCGATCGCGTTGAAATAATGGTGATTCCCGGAGCAACTGTTAAGTTGTCACGAAGATATTCAACATTTTTGGCTTTGTAGTACCGTCCACTCGGCTTGAGTTGAACTTCTGTTGCACCTGTATCGAAGTAACGTTCTTCCGGTGGGAGTGCAGCGGCGGCATTGGGATCAGGGCCACCAAACTTGAAGAGGGATGGTGCTCCAAGGTTATGAAGGTCAGCAGGGAGATAGAGTTTGACGTTGGGATTGACTTCAACAAGATAGTCAAAACCACTCAAGTGATCGGCATGGGGATGCGAGAGAACCGCAAAATCAATCGTCCTTAGGTCAAGTCCTAGCTTCTTAACATTGCGCTTAAAAATATCGGCATTATTACCAGCATCAAACAAGATGCGTTTACCGTTGTACTCAACAAGTGCACTGTAACCCCAATCTTTTTCGAGTGTCTGACTAGAGCTAATTGCATCGTACAGACTAGTAATACGGTTTTGACCAGCCGGTGGTGATGCTGCTAGAACACGAGAGGGCTGAAGAAAACTGGTTACTCCGAAGACAAGAAAAGTTCCCAGAATAAACAGCAAACTCATTGATAGGAGTCGTTTTTTCATCGGATTAGATCCTCTAGAGATGGAGAGAGCAAAGGATTCAAGGTACGCGGGGAATGGTTCACAGAGCAGTTGCAATAGTCTGCAAGACAAGATTGCAAGGCTGTTATTGGCTTTTGGAATGATTTCGCTACTTGAATTGTTGGAAGACTAAAGAGTTGTTGGCTAACCTTAAGCAGGAGTAGCAAAGCAAAAATTAGAATCATTAAAGAGACTAATAAGCTTGTTAGACCGTCTGCCCAGCTCCAATTCCAATACGTTACTGCGATCGCACCAAGAACAACGCCAACAGAGCTAACAACATCTGCAATGACATGGAAGAAAGCACTTTTAAGGTTGAGATTATGGTGACTGCAGCTTTTGAGACAGATAGCATTAATGAGATTAATTAATAAGCCTGCAACTGCAGCCCCCAGCATGGGGAGCCCTAGAATTTCTATTTCTCCGAGCTGCAATCGTTGAATTGCTTCAATCGCGATTGTGACTGCAACAATTAGTAAGCTACAGGTATTGATAAAAGCAGATTGAATTTCGAGACGCTCTGGACTCGGAAGCCAGCGATACCGGTGTGGTGATTGAGCTAAGTAATTTGAAATAAGCGTTGTAAGCAGTGCGGCAATATCAATGCTGACATGACCAGCATCAGCTATTAGAGCCAGGCTGTGACTCCAGTAGCCAATTCCTAGCTCTACTAGAAATAACCCAAATAAAAGACAGATTGAAATACTGAGGTGAAGCTGTAGGGAAACTCTTTTAGGCTCAGGTCTCGATTGAGAATTAACAAGAGGTTTTCCTCGTATTTGCAGCAAAAAACGAGGCAGATCAGATGGAGAATAAGCAACCTGCATTAGCAATCTGCGGTAAACCGGTAGAGCTTTAGATGTTTGGCAATTGAATCATTTCATAGTTGTTAGAAAATGACAAGACTTAGCTCTGGCGATTGGCCAGTAGCTTTTGTGAACCATGCAGCTAGAGATGTTGAAGCATATGGATCCATGCCGCAGAAAGCTGCGGTTGAGAAAGCGGGTGTTTAGGGTAAGGCTCAGGCGATCGCGTTTCGCTTCCTGCCCTGCTGCCGTGGTTTAGGACGCTTCTTGGAGGCGATTTAGGGAGTGATTTAGGGGATGGGCCTCTAGGATTTGCGGCTGGGGAGTCGAGATCGGCTCGTTGTCGGCCACACCTTCTAATAGGAGGAGAGTTAGGGGGTG
This sequence comes from Synechococcus elongatus PCC 11801, assembly GCF_003846445.2. Taxonomy (NCBI): domain Bacteria; kingdom Bacillati; phylum Cyanobacteriota; class Cyanophyceae; order Synechococcales; family Synechococcaceae; genus Synechococcus; species Synechococcus elongatus. The sequence goes on from NZ_CP030139.2 coordinate 258,074, forward strand.
TGGCCGTAGTCGGAAGCCCTGCTCCTGGTAGTGCTTTGCCCTTGTCTGCAACAGGGTTTTGAGCTGTTTGAGGCTCGATTGCTCAAGCCGGTAGTAGCGGGTTCTGAGACGGGTCTGGCAGTTGCCACCGTCGCGCTGCATGACGGTACTGAGGCCAAACTGTTTGAGCACCATGCCGACGATCGCGGTGGGTTGCATGCTGGGGCGAATCGTCAGGTTGAGGCAGAGCTTCAGCACGGGCGATTGCTTCTGCATCGGCTTGGCAAACTTGCTGCTGAGCTGCTTTCCAGAGTTCGAGGGCGGTTTGCAAACTGGGGCAATCGAGATCCCGTAGGGCTTCGCAAGCAACAAAGTTTCCTGCTAGTTCCAAACGTAGTTGCAGAGACAAACCGAACTCGGCCATGGCTGCATTGCGCTCGGCAGAGCTGGCAGCGTGATAGCGAGCACTGGGCGAATGGAAATTCACCTTTTCAAGCAGGGAGCGATCGCCCTATCTCATCGTTGTGTATTGGTGACACGCAATTAAAGAGCTTGAGTAGGGTTGTAAGGCCATAACGATTCAATCCTTTTAAGATATGGTCTCGCCACTTTTAGTCAGGAGCGACAGGGGTCTTGGTAGCGGTTCCCTTGTAGTAGATCTGGCCCATGAACCGCATGGATTCATCCGCGAAACGTTCCAGCGTAACCTGCTCAAAGTGAGCTTCGATGAGCTGTTGAATGTTGCGGTTTTGATGGCAGCCATCTGCCAACAGCTTATTGAGAGGAGTCAGACGATGCTGCCAACGCTGGACGTTTGGGCGATCGCTCAATCCATGCTCCAGAAAGACAAACTGCCCTCCTGGCTTGAGCACTCGGGCGATCTCACTCAAGGCTTCGTGCACTTGGGCAATGCTGCATAGCGTGTAGGTGCTGACCACATAGTCAAAGCCGGCTGTGGCCATCGGAAGGCTCTCGCCATTGAGGACCTGATTGCTGACCGTCAGGGGCGAAGCGGCAATTCGATGCTGGGCGATCGCATTCAACCCTGGATTGATATCGACGGTAGTGAGTTGAGTGACTGCCTCGGGGTAATAGGGCAAGTTAATTCCGCTGCCAAAACCAACTTCCAGCACATTGCCTGAGACGTTGGCCAAAATTTCCCGCCGATGGGGGACTAGGGCCGGGTCAGCCATGCTGCGATCCATCAACCATGGCAACAGCACATTGGAATAGAAGCCCATGCCAACCTCTCGACTTCAGCAGATGCTCAGATTATTGGGCTAACGACAGCATTTTGTAGGCGTTTTCTGCCTTGCTTTCCTGATGGACCTAGAAAGTGGACCCTGATGGGATTGGGTGATCACCTTTTCTCTCTCCAATCAGCCTCAATCTAGTGTTTAGATTGCATTTTTCTATCAGCTGGCGAGTTAAACTCGCGCTACGCTGCGGAACAATCTCGATCCAAACATCTACTTAAGCTGAGGGGTCAATATCAGGCGATCGCTACGTCAATGAGTCATAAACTTCAAAGGAAGCTCTATCCCTCAGGATCTGTATCTGTTGTCAGCCTCTCTTAAACAGAACCAAAATTCTGTTCCAGAATCCTTCCTCCTTTCCCTTGTCAGAGCCCTAAGCCTCGCGATCGCTCGACTACTAGGGGGTTTTGTCACAAGGCGCAGATCACGCTCAGCACTCCTTTTCCCTATGCCCCCCCAGCTCAAACCCAAACTGATACGCCGAATTCTGCTGTTTTGGACCACGCTGCTGGCAGTGGTGATGATGGGTAGGACTGCGATCGCCTTTCTACCGCTCCCGTTTGCGCCCTCGGAGCCTGAGTTAAGGCAGATTGCGCAGATGCCCCAGAGCTCCCAGCCAATCCGGGGGGTATGGCTGACCACCAACGATATCCCTGTCCTGCGGGATTCGTCGCGGGTACAGAGCGCCATGACTGAGCTATCTCAGCTCAACTTCAATACGGTCTATCCCGTGGTTTGGAATTCGGGCTATGCCCTCTATCCCAGCGCCATTGCTCAGCGAGCTGGAATTCCTTACATCCACCAAGGTGCTGCGGGGCAGGACATTCTGGCAGATGTGATTGACCAAGCTCACCGCCAGGGCTTGTTGGCCATTCCTTGGTTTGAGTTTGGCTTTATGGCTCCGCCATCATCGGAGTTGGCTGTAGCCCACCCAGACTGGCTCACCCAGCGACGGGACGGTAGCCAGACTTCGGGCAGTGCAGCAGGGGAAGTGGTGTGGCTCAACCCGTTTAAGCCGGAGGTTCAGCAATTCATTAATGGCCTAGTGGCTGAAATCGCTTCTCGCTACGACATCGACGGCATTCAGTTTGATGACCACACGGCCTTGCCCGTCGACTTTGGCTACGACCCCTATACCGTGGCGCAATACCAGAAGGAAACCAAGCGATCGGTACCGAGTAACCCCCGAGATCCAGCTTGGATGCGCTGGCGGGCGGACAAAATTACAGACTTTGTGGGTCAGCTAAATCGGACTTTGAAACAGCAGCGCCCCCAAGCCATCCTGTCCGTGTCGCCCAATCCCTACGAGACGGCCTACAACTCGTTTTTGCAGGATTGGGTGGGCTGGATTAACCGTGGTTTGGTGGATGAGCTGCTGGTGCAGGTCTACCGCTGGGATATGAACAGTTTTACAACTCAAATTCTGCGGCCCGAAATTCAGACAGCCCAAACGAAAATCCCCGTGGCCATTGCCATTCTGACGGGGTTACGCAATCGCCCCATGCCAATGTCGATGATTCAATCCAAGGTGCTGCAATCGACGGGTCAGGGACTAGGGGTAGCTTTTTTCTACTACGAAAGCCTCTGGTACGATGCGCCGGAGCCTGTAGCCGAGCGCCAGGCCCTCTTTCGGGATTTGTTTGGCGTGCCAGCGTCCCGGTTTAGCCTGCGGCGCCAGGTTTAAAGGCGCAGGTCCACTGAGCGTAGGCCAGTCGAAGGGAGATCGAGGCAAGCGCAGCAACCAGCAATCGCTCTGCTCTGATGACACCTGAATTTTTAGGGAATGTCTCATCACCTAGACCTGCGATCGCAGGGAGCAAGTCAAACGAGCGACTACCGCTTGACTCCGTCTAGGGATGAAAAGAAGCACCTCATTGATTTCTGTAGATTGAGTCGATCATTTGATGAACTCTGAGGCAACCGGAGTCAGAGTAGCTAACAAGCACGTGCATATGGAACAGCGTGTTTAACCTGTCGGGTGATACCCGCGATGTGCCTGTTGAACTGGAGGCCAAATGATGAATCCGAAACCGCTTGTCCTGAAACCGGGCGATCGCAGTGCTGCCCTCCATGTCGTCGGCACAAAAGTCACTGTTCTCGTATCAGAAGCGGACTCAGCAAGTCAGCAGATCACGCTGCAGTCGGGGGATGAGGGATCAGGTCCACCACCCCATAGCCACGACTGGGACGAGTCATTTTACGTGACCAAGGGTCAAGTTCAGTTCACCTGCAGCGACAGAACGACGATGTGCCCTGCTGGCACCTTAGTCCATGTCCCTGCTGGGACTGTTCATGCTTTTAGCTACGGTCCTGGTGGTGGCGAAATATTAGAGGTTACTGGGGCAAGCAGTCGGGCCGTTCAAATGTTCTCGGCGTTAAATCGTGAGGTTGTTCCTGGTCCACCAGATGTCCCAGAGGTAATCAGAGTTGCCAACAAGTATGGCGTTCGGTTTGATCTCTGAGGCTGCCGCAGCCTCTACATGGGTTGTCTTTCGATAGCCGTCTCCACCCGATCAATGACTCCATAGCATTGAGGACTTGAATGAGGTTCAACTATTCGAAGACGCTCTCTTGCGCGCTCTGCGCCTCCATCTGCACGAGCACCCACGTTTCTTTGCCAGCTTTCGTCCAAGCTTTTACCAGCTTGTCGGCGTAGCGGCGACCCACCTTGGCGTCAGCCGTGATCTGTTGCAGTTCCTTATCTGGGAATTCGTAGCCGCGCTCTCAAGCAATTTTGGAATCGGCAGAAAGAAGCCGATAATCTCGTCGGAAAGAAGGCTTCAATCAGTTCTTTCCAGGGTGAGTCGCTCTCAGTGTTGGGCAAGTCTGGGGTTGGCCTGTTATTAGCTTAGGAGGTCACATCCAGCAGAATCGGGAGATGAAACCTGTTCTGACGATTGATAGACTGAGCAGCCTTATTGAGAGCGAGTGCCTGACGAGTTTTCGGAGGTATTGCTGAAGCGCTCAAGTCTGCAGTACAGAACCCTGGTTGTTGGGAATCGGATATCGCCACCGCTCAGGCCAAGATTGCCTCAGCTCGGCCATCCATATATTTTTGCTGAAGCTTTCAAGCATTCACGTTTACAGGCAGTTATTGGGCGTCTAGACTGAGGCCGTAAATGTAACCACTCGAGAGTGCAATCAATCCAAAAGATTGAGTGGAACTATGTAGGGTTACAATCACTCGACCATTTCAATGACCTATTGGCCAATGATTTCGGCCTAGAAGTAGGGTGCAGGGTATCCCTGAACCCAAGGGATAGACCCGAACCACGGAAGAGAGTCCAGTGAACTGCAGCAAGCTCATTGAACAGCAGACATGACAACTCTCAGCAGCGATCGCCCTGAGCAACCGAGCTTGGAGATCAGCGCCTCACGGCAATTCACCGCTTGGCTGTATGAACAGCATTTGAGTCTGACCTTTTCCACCTATCAAGCGGGCAAGCTGTTCTTCATTGGCCTGCAGCCCGATGGCAACCTGTCCGTTTTTGAGCGCACCTTTGAGCGCTGCATGGGCCTCTATGCCCAGGGGTCCAGTCTTTATCTCAGTACCCTCTATCAACTCTGGCGCTTTGAGAATGTCTTGAATGCGGGAGAACTGCATAACGGCTATGACGCGCTTTATATTCCCCAACTGAGCTATGTCACGGGTGACCTTGACCTGCATGACCTTGTCATTCGGGAAGGCAACTTCCACAGCAGTGCGGAGCAGATCGTAGGGGTCAATACCCTATTCAGCTGCCTGAGTGTGATGAGTGAGAGCCATAGCTTTCAACCGCTCTGGCAGCCACCGTTTATCTCCAAGCTTGCTGCTGAAGACCGCTGTCACTTGAATGGTCTTGCCCTGCGGGATGGACAACCCCGCTATGTCACAGTGGTTAGTCAATCCGATGTCGCTGATGGTTGGCGAGAGCATCGACTGGATGGCGGTTGTGTCTTGGATGTTTCCAATAACGAAATAGTGGCAACGGGCTTGACCATGCCCCATTCGCCGCGCTGGTATCGCGACCAGCTCTGGCTGTTGAACTCCGGCACGGGCGAGTTTGGCTATGTCGATTTAGAGCAAGGGAAGTTTGAGCCCGTTGCCTTCTGTGCAGGCTATCTACGCGGTTTAGCTTTCCGTGGTGACTTTGCGATTGTGGGGCTTTCCCAAGCGCGGCATAACAAGACTTTCAGTGATTTGCCGCTGACTGAGACTCTAACTCAGAAGCAAGCGCAGCCCCGCTGTGGATTAGCGGTGATTGATCTTCGCTCTGGCGATGTGGTCCATCAATTGCGGATTGAGGGGGTGGTTAAAGAGCTCTATGACGTGCAGGTCTTGCCCCAGATCCGTCGGCCCATGGCGATTGGATTCAAGACCGATGAAATCCGGCGTGTGATTCGGATCCAAGAGTCGGGATAAGCCGGTCTGAATTCCTCATAAACCCAACCTGTTGTCGTTTCTGTTCTTTCCCCGTTGGTGTGGTCATGGCGAATGCATCCTTGAATCTCTCTGCTCTCAATGGCAGTAATGGCTTCCGCATTAACGGCATTAATGAATTTGACTTCTCTGGCCGTTCTGTTAGTAATGCAGGGGATGTGAACGGGGATGGCATTGATGACCTCATCATCGGGGCTTTTGGTGCCGATAACTTTACTGGTCAGAGCTATGTGGTCTTTGGCTCTCGCAATAGCTTTGGTAGCAACCTAAATCTCTCAGCTCTTAATGGCATTAATGGTTTCCGTATTGATGGCATTAATGCATTTGACTACTCTGGCTGGTCTGTGAGTAGTGCTGGAGATATCAATGGGGATGGCATTGATGACCTTATTATCGGAACTAATCGCGCCGGCCTTAACGGTAACGCTGGTGCTGGTCAAAGCTATGTGATTTTTGGTAAGGATGTAGCGCGGCAGGGAAGCTTTGATCCCGTTTTAGCACTGTCGAGCTTGAATGGTAGCAATGGTTTTCGTATCAATGGCAACGGCATTGATCCCTCTTATTCTTCTGGATTTTCTGTGAGTAATGCCGGGGACATCAATGGAGATGGCATTGATGACCTCATCATTGGAGATCCATTTCCCAGCAACAACACTGGTCAGAGCTATGTGATTTTTGGCAAGAAGGGGGCAACTCGAGCTGACATCAATCTCGTGACTTTTGCTCCCGAGGATGGCTTCCGCATTAATAGTTCTCTCGCTAATAGCTTCTTCAGCTTCTCCGTCAGTAATGCAGGGGATGTGAACGGGGATGGCATTGATGACCTCATTATTGGGGCTTATCGTGATCTCGTTGATGACAGACCTGAATCTGGTCAGAGCTATGTGATTTTTGGCAAGAAGGAGTCTCGGGCTGATATCAATCTTGCCACCCTCAATGCTAGCGATGGCTTCCGCATCACTGGCATGAAATCAGGGGATCGTTCTGGCTTTTCTGTCAGTAATACAGGGGATGTGAACGGGGATGGTATTGATGACCTCATCATTGGGGCTCCGTTTGCCAGCCCTGATGGCAAGTTATATTCCGGTCAGAGCTATGTGGTGTATGGAAAGCTAGGGGCAACTCGAGCTGACATCGATCTCTTAACTTTCGCTCCCGATGATGGTTTCCGCATCAATGGAATAAAATCAGATGACCGCTCCGGCCGTTCTGTCAGTAATGCAGGGGATGTGAACGGGGATGGCATTGATGACCTGATCATCGGGGCTCCGTTTGCTGACCCAAACGGCGACTCTTCTGGTCAGAGCTATGTGATTTTTGGCAAATTAGGGGCGACGCGGGCTGACATCAATCTGGCTACCCTTGATGGCAGCGATGGCTTCCGCATCAATGGCATTAGTGATATTAACTACTCCGGCTTCTCTGTCAGTAGTGCTGGGGATGTTAATGGGGATGGCGTTGATGACCTCATTATTGGGGCTTATGCTGCCAACAACACTGCTGGCCAGAGCTACGTAGTCTTTGGCAATGCCGCACCCGTTCTTGACCTCGATGGTGCTGCGACGCCATCACAGAACTTCAGCACTGTCTTCACCGGCACATCAGTCTCGGTCGTGGGTTCAGGACTCACCATCAAAGACCTCAACTCTCCAACGCTGGCTGCGGCGACGGTGACCTTGGTCAACCGGCCGGATGGAACAGCAGAATCGCTGAGTGCAATCACCACCGGCACCTCGATCACTGCGAGCTATGACAGCAATACCGGCGTGCTGTTGCTCTCGGGTATTGCTTCTGTGGCGGACTATCAGCAAGTCCTGCGCACTGTCACCTACAGCAATAGCTCGAGTGCCGCAGACCTAGATTTAAGCCGCCGCCGGATTGAGTTCGTGCTCGATGATGGCTCTGACTTTGCCAACACCAGTGCCGTTGTCACGACAACCGTGACGGTCCTCAAGCTCCCCTTGGCTAGCAAAACGAGCGTTAGTCTCTCCGCTCTCGATGGCATCAATGGCTTCCGCGTCAATGGCATTGTCGCTTCTGACTTCTCCGGCTATTCCGTAAGCGGTGCGGGGGATGTGAATGGAGATGGCATCGATGACCTGATCATTGGGGCTTTTGGTGCCGATCCCAACGGCATTGATAGAGCCGGTCAGAGCTATGTAGTCTTTGGCAAGAAAGGGGGCTTTAGTGCTGACATCGATCTAGACTCTCTCACTTCCAGCGATGGCTTCCGCATCAATGGCATTGCGGCAGGTGATGAGTCCGGCCGTTCAGTGAGTAATGCGGGGGATGTGAATGGCGATGGACTCGATGACCTGATCATTGGGGCTCTTGGCGCTAACCCCAATGGCAACACTAATAATTCTGGCCAGAGCTATGTAGTCTTTGGCAAGAAAGGGGCGACGCGGGCTGATATTAATCTCTCTACCCTCGCCCCTAGCGATGGTTTTCGTATCAACGGCATTGCGGCATATGACCAATCCGGTATTGCGGTAAGCAATGCGGGGGATGTGAATGGCGATGGCATTGATGACCTGATCATTGGAGCGAATCGTGCTGACCCCAATGGCGATATTGATGCTGGTCAGAGCTATGTGGTGTACGGGAAGGAAGGAGCGACGCGGGCTGACATCGATCTCTCCTCTTTCGCCCCTAGCGATGGCTTCCGCATCAATGGCATTAATGCAGATGACCGCTCCGGCTTTTCAGTGAGCAATGCGGGGGATGTGAATGGCGATGGACTCGATGACCTCATCATTGGGGCTCAATTTGCCGACCCTAATATGAACTTGAGTTCCGGTCAGAGCTATGTAGTCTTTGGCAAAAAAGGGGCGACGCGGGCTGATATCGATCTCTCCACTTTCGCGCCCAGCGATGGCTTCCGCATCAATGGCATTGCGGCATTTGATAACTTCGGCCGTTCAGTGAGCAGTGCGGGGGATGTGAACGGCGATGGACTCGATGACCTGATCATTGGGGCCTCATATGCTGACCCCAATGGCATTAATGGTTCTGGTCAGAGCTATGTAGTCTTTGGCAAGAAAGGGGCGACGCGGGCTGATATTAATCTCTCCACCCTTGCCCCTAGTGATGGCTTCCGCATCAATGGCATTGCGGCAAATGACCTCTCCGGTTTTTCGGTGAGTAATGCGGGGGATGTCAATGGCGATGGCATCGATGACCTGATCATTGGAGCCATTGGTGCCAATCCCAATGGCATTAATGGTTCTGGTCAGAGCTATGTAGTCTTTGGCAAGAAAGGGGCGACGCGGGCTGATATTAATCTCTCCACCCTTGCCCCTGGTGATGGCTTTGCCATCAACGGCATTGCGGCAAATGACCTCTCCGGCCGTTCTGTGAGCGGTGCGGGGGATGTCAATGGCGATAGCATCGATGACCTGATCATTGGAGCGAATGGTGCCGACCCTAATGGCAGTCAGTCCGGCCAGAGCTATGTGGTCTTTGGTAATGCCGCACCCATTCTTGACCTCGATGGCTCTGCCACGCTATCCCAGGACTTTGGTGCGGTCTTCACTGGCACACCCGTCTTGGTGGTAGGAGCAGACCTCACTATTGAAGACCTCAATTCTCCGACCCTGGCTGCAGCGACCGTGACCTTGGTCAATCGACCCGATGGCACGGCAGAGTCGCTGAGTGCCATCACCGATGGCACCTCCATCTCTGCTCGCTACGACAGTAATACCGGTGTGCTGTTGCTCTCAGGGCTGGCTTCCGTGGCGGACTATGAACAAGTCCTGCGCACCGTCACCTACACCAATAGCTCGAATCTGGATCGCAGTGCCCGCACGATTGAGTTCGTGCTTGATGATGGCTCTGACTTCGCCAACACCAGTGCACTGGTCTCCACAACGCTGAGCTTCAATCGCGCACCCACGGATCTGGCGCTGAGCAATACCGCGATCACTGAGAACGCGGTCGTGGGCGACGGTATTAAAGTTGCCGATATCACCATCACTGACCCTGACACCACGGGCAATAACAACGTCCTGTCCCTCGCAGGAGATGATGCTGCTTCCTTCGAAATCCGCGGAACTGAACTCTTCTTTGTCGGCTCCAGTCCTGATTTCGAAACCAAGCCCAGTTACGCCATCACCATCACGAGTACTGATGGCAGCTTGGTCTATAGCGAACCCTTCACCATCAATGTCACGAACCTAAATGAAATCACTGGATCGCAACGATCGAACTTCCTCGTTGGATCGAAGGGCAATGACTTTATCACAGGACTCGGAGGCAATGACTTCCTGTTTGGGGGGGGTGGAAATGACATCTTGATAGGCGGTTCTGGTCAAGACTTCCTGTCTGGTGGTGCTGGCAATGACCGCTTCGTCTACACCGCTGTTTCTGACGCTCGAGACTTGATCGTCGACTTCAATGTCAAGCAAGACAGTCTGGATTTGAGTGTGCTGTTGGATAGTCTGGGGTACAAAGGCTCTAATCCCCTCGCCGATCAAGTCCTGCGCTTCAGTACTCAACTGTTCTTAGGAACCACGGTATCTGTCAATGCGGGTCTGGGTGGAGTGCCGGACTTTGTCCCACTGGTGACCTTGTTGGGGGTCTCCTCCTCTGACTTGCTCTTGGGTGACAACATCTTGATTTGATCTAACGGCGGCGATCAGGTTCTTCTCCTGCGGTCGAGGTGATGTTAGCTGCCGCTGCTGAACTGGTATCCGGCAGAATCAGGGGATGCAACCTGTTCTGACGATTGATGGACCGACTAGCCTTGACCTTGATGATGGGGTCTGGGCAGAACCGGAGGGCGATCGCATTCGACTGACCATCGCGATCGCGGGAGTCGCTACAGCTTTGCCGCATCTCGGGATTGAGGAATGTGTGGCGCTGGCTCGGCTGCAGACGGTCTATCACGGCACTCAGATGACTCGCGCCATGCTCTCGCCAGAGCGAACCGAGGCTTTATCTCTGTTGCCTGCGGGTCCCCGTCCAGTGGTCTGTTTACAGGCGGCGATCTCGCGGCGGGGGGAGGTGCTGTCGTTTGAGTTTTCGGAAACCGTTGTGGAGTCGGCAGCGAAGCTCAGCTATGAGCAGGTCAATCAGATCCTGGCTGGACAGGAAGATCATGGTCTGAAGGAAGTGCTGCGCTGTCTTGCGGTGGTGGCAACTCGCTTGGATAAGAACCGGCGTGGTCTCTGGGGGCGATCGCGGCAGGGGGAGTTTCGCGATGACCTGGGCTCTGTGGTTACGGGCAAGGCGGAGCAGTTGATTGCTTCCACGGCGATTCTCTACAACCAACTGGTAGGAGAAGTGCTGAAGCAGGCAGGACTACCAGCGCTATTTCGGGTGCAAGACCCCCGACAGGATGAGGCGATCGCGCCACTTTTTGAGCAACATGACGGCGATCCGGTGGTGCTGGCTCCCTTGATTAGTCACTGTCTACCGAGGGCACAGCATCGCGTTAAGGCTGGTCTTCACTGGGCGTTGCAGCTGCCTGCCTATGCGCGATCATCTAGTCCACTACGGCGCTATGAGGATTTGGTCAATCAGCGACAGTTGCTAGCGGTCTTGAATCAGTCGCCGTCTTTCTATCCGCCGGAGTTATTGCTGGGCGTTTGCGATCGCCTTCAGGATCGAGCGATAGCTGAGGTGGAGCGGCAGAAACAGAAGTCGGAGGAGAAGTGGCTGAGGGCGGCGTCTTCGGTCAAGCAATTGGAAACGGTGACTGAGGGGCAGTTTTCAGCGGTGTTGCGGCAAGTCTCGGTGATTGGTGCGATTCCGCCTAAGTTGGAGCAACAGCTACGGGAGCGATTGAAAAAGGGGAGTCTGACGCCCAAACATGCAGCCCAGATCCTCTCGGAGGAGTTTCCAGCCGATTTGAAGCAGGCGCTGATTGCCAAGCTCAGTCAGGGTGATCCGCTGCTGAATGGCTTGATGGTGCTCAATACCTTGGGGCAGTTGATTGGCACCGCTCCGCAGTTTGACTATGAACCAGCCAATGGGCAGTGGTGCTGTCGCTTGGTCTGGCAGGAGCAATCCGTTGAGGCGATCGCTTCCTCGAAAGTTAGGGTGCGAGAATTGGCTGCGCTGATGGTACTTAAGGGAATTAGTTTGGTTGAGTGGTAAAGCGATCGCGGCCTCAGAATTTTCGAGACAGACTGTATTGCAAGATCCGAGGCAGCACTATAGTATTGTGGGATACATAGCTAATGTCTTGCTCACTGATGAAGCCTAAAACTATCCAGTTTTAACCTTCTAAATCATGTTTTTATTTAAACGAGCTTGCACAGTCGAAATTTGAGCGGAATTTCTCCCATCGTGCGATGAGTTCATCATCACCTCTAGGCGTAGTTGTAGAAAGTCACGACACGTATTGGACAAGAGTGATTGACAGAGCAATTTAAGCAACTGCTCTAAATTTTGCGACTGAAGCCATAGGTAAGGCTGACGTTGCTTTTTCAGCCACTACTTTTACGGCTGCTAGACCTTTCTTTTTCTGGTCATTGCTGTGAAGTACTGACAGCTCGAGCTGCCAAACTCTTCCATATTATCTTTTCCTACCTCGCTACCACTTGGAGAGGAACAAGAGCTGAATCTAGAGGGGATCTCTCTGAAAGGCTGGACGTCCTAATGCCAGGGGAGAAGCTTCTCTGGTGATGGCTTGATCGTTAACTTTAATTCTAATTTTAAGCTCTTAAGCTGACAGCCATAATGAGGCGACAGCAGTCTTAGATGAGTGCGAAATCATCATTCCTCCCAAGCAGTCTGTCACTATATTTTTCATATTTTTAATTCCTTTTATCCCAGACTGGGACTGGGTTAAGGGCTTGGATAGCGTGAGGTTTAATCACTAGTTTCCAACTACTGGTTAAACATGATTGTTCCGGCAACTCATGTCTAAAGATGAAGGAATTTGAGAAATTTTTCCCGAAAACTTGGGTAAGGTAATTAAAGTGCCTCTGTCCATTTGGCCAGCCTTCCCAAGGATAGATTCTTGATGGGGGGTAATTGTCGTGTCAACTATTAGCTAGGTAGTTTTGTGATGGGATTGTCTCCTTCCAACTCTGATTTAAACAACAACACTGGGATCTTGAGCACAGCAGTTTCGTTGTTTACCTATGAGGAGTTATCGAGCACCCAAGTAGAACTTCTGACGCCTCTCCAATTGTTGGTTCAAGAGCAACTATCAACTTGGTTTAATCAAGAGGACTACTTAACACAGCTTGCAATTCCTTTTAGTGCGACAGCAGGAACCGAGAGCTGGATAGCTAATGCTGAGGTCTTGCGCCAGTCGATCTTGGATGGCAGCTATTCAATTCGTCTAGAGGTGCGATCGGGCGCAGATCTCAATGGGGCATTAGGGGCATATAGTGCCACGGATACCACAGGGCAACCTACAGTTTATTTGAATGGAGATTGGTTAGCTTCAGCCAGTGCTGCGCAGATTCAAGCAGTCTTGCTCGAAGAGATTGGCCATGACTTTGACAATCGACTTAACAATGGAGTTGATAGCCTTGGTGACGAAGGCGAAATCTTCGCAAATCTTGTGCAGGGCAATGAATTTAATCTTGCTGCTTTGCAGCAGAGTGCTGATCAAGCGCAAATTAATCTTGATGGTCAAGCTATTTCTATTGAGCAATCAGCACCAACAATTGATGTTGGTGGCGTTTTTCTTAACTTCAATGGTCCTCAGTTGCAAAGTGGTACTGCTTTGCAAGCTGGCGCAGTCTATAAATATACAAATATTGCCACTGTCGGTGGAGTTCAGATTAACGCCTTGATCACAGTTGCCAGTATTAGCGCTGGTACAACACTAACAAATATTGATACAGACGCAGGTGTTAATTATACAGTTGGCTCGCAAACATTCAACGGTACAAATTTTTGGAGCCCAACAATTACAACAACAGGAGCAGGCGGAAACGTTAGTTTCAGAGTTGAGTTTCAGAACAATGCCGACAATAGTCCTATTATCCTAACAAACCTATACAACAATTCTATCGACTTAGATGGTAGTGAGTTTGTTGAATATGGAGGTTTTTCACAATACCAAGTATCCAATATCACAGGGCTTCCAAGGACTCGTACAGCAGGGACTACTAGTACATCGAGCGGTACAAATACAAACTTAACAACTCCCACTGAAATAGCTGCTGCTGCCGGTACAGGGGGGCAAGTTCGGTTTGTTAATACACCTCAAACAACTTATTCAAATAGTGCTACAGGACTAATTCTTAATGATGAAGGAAGAGTCCAAACACTCTTCGATAGCGCTAGTTCTTTTACCATCACGTTAGGTATTAATGGAGCAGCAACCAATAGACAGTTTGGCTCAGTCTTTGCATTTATTCCGTTTGCAAGTACTCCCACGACTGTCACTACACCCACTGTCAACTCCCAAATCACTAACGACACTACCCCAACAATTACGGGTACGGTTGGCAATACAGTGCTGGGTGGATCAGAGCCTTTTACTGTTGTTGTTAATGGTGTTACATACGACAGAAATAATGCCAGCTTAACAATTAACGGACTGACTTGGAGCCTAACTATTCCCAATGGAAATGCTCTAGTCCAAAACACTTACAACGTTACTGTTACTCGAAATAACGTCCTCGTCGATCAAACTGCCGGCGAATTAATCATTGATACCACTGCTCCGACTGTCACGATTACGGATGACGAGCCAGGAACAGGAAATATTGCTGGCGGGGATATTGTCTATACCTTTACCTTCAACGAAGCCGTTACAGGGTTCACTGCTGATGACATCACAGTAGCCAATGGCACGAAAGGAACATTTACCGCTGTCAGCCCAACAGAATACACCCTTGTTGTTACTCCTGATGCTGGCTTTGAAGGCAACATCACAGTCGATGTAGCAGCTGGTGTTGCCATTGATGCTGCAGGTAATCCCAATACTGCCGCAACTCAATCAGTTCAGCCGGTTGATACCGATGTCCCTGTTCCCACGATTACGGTTGATGCGGTAACAGCGGATAACGTGATTAATGCGGCTGAAGCCGGTGGCACTGTTGCGATTACGGGCACTGTTGGTGGTGAATTCAATACTGGTGATACCGTCACGTTGACCATCAACGGCAAGACCTTCACGGGTAATGTCGATGCCAATGGTGACTTCAGTATCGATGTTCCTGGTAGTGATTTAGTTGATGACCCTGACCTGACCATTGCTGCCAGTGTTGCCACGACCGATGCAGCGGGTAATCCAGGCAGTGCTTCCGACAATCAAACCTATACCGTTGATGCCGATGTCCCTGTTGTAACGATTGACAGCATTAGTGAGGATAGCGGTGCTGCGGGAGACTTTGTCACTAATGACAACACTCTCGTCTTCAACGGCACTACAGAAGCGAATAGCACCGTTGTCATCAGCTTGGATGGCGTCGAAATCGGCACTGTGACTGCTAATGGCGCTGGCGAGTGGACGTTAGATTACACCGGCACTCCCTTAGTCGATGGTGACTATCAACTAAGTGTGACGGCAACCAATCCCGCTGGGAATAGTGCCAGCGCGACGCAAGCTATCACTGTTGATACTGATGTCCCTGTTCCCACGATTACGGTTGATGCGGTAACAGCGGATAACGTGATTAATGCGGCTGAAGCCGGTGGCACTGTTGCGATTACGGGCACTGTTGGTGGTGAATTCAATACTGGTGATACCGTCACGTTGACCATCAACGGCAAGACCTTCACGGGTAATGTCGATGCCAATGGTGACTTCAGTATCGATGTTCCTGGTAGTGATTTAGTTGATGACCCTGACCTGACCATTGCTGCCAGTGTTGCCACGACCGATGCAGCGGGTAATCCAGGCAGTGCTTCCGACAATCAAACCTATACCGTTGATGCCGATGTCCCTGTTCCCACGATTACGGTTGATGCGGTAACAGCGGATAACGTGATTAATGCGGCTGAAGCCGGTGGCACTGTTGCGATTACGGGCACTGTTGGCGGTGAATTCAATACTGGTGATACCGTCACGTTGACCATCAACGGCAAGACCTTCACGGGTAATGTCGATGCCAATGGTGACTTCAGTATCGATGTTCCTGGTAGTGATTTAGTTGATGACCCTGACCTGACCATTGCTGCCAGTGTTGCCACGACCGATGCAGCGGGTAATCCAGGCAGTGCTTCCGACAATCAAACCTATACCGTTGATGCCGATGTCCCTGTTCCCACGATTACGGTTGATGCGGTAACAGCGGATAACGTGATTAATGCGGCTGAAGCCGGTGGCACTGTTGCGATTACGGGCACTGTTGGCGGTGAATTCAATACTGGTGATACCGTCACGTTGACCATCAACGGCAAGACCTTCACGGGTAATGTCGATGCCAATGGTGACTTCAGTATCGATGTTCCTGGTAGTGATTTAGTTAATGACCCTGACCTGACCATTGCTGCCAGTGTTGCCACGACCGATGCAGCGGGTAATCCAGGCAGTGCTTCCGACAATCAAACCTATACCGTTGATGCCGATGTCCCTGTTGTAACGATTGACAGCATTAGTGAGGATAGCGGTGCTGCGGGAGACTTTGTCACTAATGACAACACTCTCGTCTTCAACGGCACTACAGAAGCGAATAGCACCGTTGTCATCAGCTTGGATGGCGTCGAAATCGGCACTGTGACTGCTAATGGCGCTGGCGAGTGGACGTTAGATTACACCGGCACTCCCTTAGTCGATGGTGACTATCAACTAAGTGTGACGGCAACCAATCCCGCTGGGAATAGTGCCAGCGCGACGCAAGCTATCACTGTTGATACTGATGTCCCTGTTCCCACGATTACGGTTGATGCGGTAACAGCGGATAACGTGATTAATGCGGCTGAAGCCGGTGGCACTGTTGCGATTACGGGCACTGTTGGCGGTGAATTCAATACTGGTGATACCGTCACGTTGACCATCAACGGCAAGACCTTCACGGGTAATGTCGATGCCAATGGTGACTTCAGTATCGATGTTCCTGGTAGTGATTTAGTTGATGACCCTGACCTGACCATTGCTGCCAGTGTTGCCACGACCGATGCAGCGGGTAATCCAGGCAGTGCTTCCGACAATCAAACCTATACCGTTGATGCCGATGTCCCTGTTCCCACGATTACGGTTGATGCGGTAACAGCGGATAACGTGATTAATGCGGCTGAAGCCGGTGGCACTGTTGCGATTACGGGCACTGTTGGCGGTGAATTCAATACTGGTGATACCGTCACGTTGACCATCAACGGCAAGACCTTCACGGGTAATGTCGATGCCAATGGTGACTTCAGTATCGATGTTCCTGGTAGTGATTTAGTTGATGACCCTGACCTGACCATTGCTGCCAGTGTTGCCACGACCGATGCAGCGGGTAATCCAGGCAGTGCTTCCGACAATCAAACCTATACCGTTGATGCCGATGTCCCTGTTCCCACGATTACGGTTGATGCGGTAACAGCGGATAACGTGATTAATGCGGCTGAAGCCGGTGGCACTGTTGCGATTACGGGCACTGTTGGTGGTGAATTCAATACTGGTGATACCGTCACGTTGACCATCAACGGCAAGACCTTCACGGGTAATGTCGATGCCAATGGTGACTTCAGTATCGATGTTCCTGGTAGTGATTTAGTTAATGACCCTGACCTGACCATTGCTGCCAGTGTTGCCACGACCGATGCAGCGGGTAATCCAGGCAGTGCTTCCGACAATCAAACCTATACCGTTGATGCCGATGTCCCTGTTGTAACGATTGACAGCATTAGTGAGGATAGCGGTGCTGCGGGAGACTTTGTCACTAATGACAACACTCTCGTCTTCAACGGCACTACAGAAGCGAATAGCACCGTTGTCATCAGCTTGGATGGCGTCGAAATCGGCACTGTGACTGCTAATGGCGCTGGCGAGTGGACGTTAGATTACACCGGCACTCCCTTAGTCGATGGTGACTATCAACTAAGTGTGACGGCAACCAATCCCGCTGGGAATAGTGCCAGCGCGACGCAAGCTATCACTGTTGATACTGATGTCCCTGTTCCCACGATTACGGTTGATGCGGTAACAGCGGATAACGTGATTAATGCGGCTGAAGCCGGTGGCACTGTTGCGATTACGGGCACTGTTGGCGGTGAATTCAATACTGGTGATACCGTCACGTTGACCATCAACGGCAAGACCTTCACGGGTAATGTCGATGCCAATGGTGACTTCAGTATCGATGTTCCTGGTAGTGATTTAGTTGATGACCCTGACCTGACCATTGCTGCCAGTGTTGCCACGACCGATGCAGCGGGTAATCCAGGCAGTGCTTCCGACAATCAAACCTATACCGTTGATGCCGATGTCCCTGTTCCCACGATTACGGTTGATGCGGTAACAGCGGATAACGTGATTAATGCGGCTGAAGCCGGTGGCACTGTTGCGATTACGGGCACTGTTGGCGGTGAATTCAATACTGGTGATACCGTCACGTTGACCATCAACGGCAAGACCTTCACGGGTAATGTCGATGCCAATGGTGACTTCAGTATCGATGTTCCTGGTAGTGATTTAGTTGATGACCCTGACCTGACCATTGCTGCCAGTGTTGCCACGACCGATGCAGCGGGTAATCCAGGCAGTGCTTCCGACAATCAAACCTATACCGTTGATGCCGATGTCCCTGTTCCCACGATTACGGTTGATGCGGTAACAGCGGATAACGTGATTAATGCGGCTGAAGCCGGTGGCACTGTTGCGATTACGGGCACTGTTGGTGGTGAATTCAATACTGGTGATACCGTCACGTTGACCATCAACGGCAAGACCTTCACGGGTAATGTCGATGCCAATGGTGACTTCAGTATCGATGTTCCTGGTAGTGATTTAGTTAATGACCCTGACCTGACCATTGCTGCCAGTGTTGCCACGACCGATGCAGCGGGTAATCCAGGCAGTGCTTCCGACAATCAAACCTATACCGTTGATGCCGATGTCCCTGTTGTAACGATTGACAGCATTAGTGAGGATAGCGGTGCTGCGGGAGACTTTGTCACTAATGACAACACTCTCGTCTTCAACGGCACTACAGAAGCGAATAGCACCGTTGTCATCAGCTTGGATGGCGTCGAAATCGGCACTGTGACTGCTAATGGCGCTGGCGAGTGGACGTTAGATTACACCGGCACTCCCTTAGTCGATGGTGACTATCAACTAAGTGTGACGGCAACCAATCCCGCTGGGAATAGTGCCAGCGCGACGCAAGCTATCACTGTTGATACTGATGTCCCTGTTCCCACGATTACGGTTGATGCGGTAACAGCGGATAACGTGATTAATGCGGCTGAAGCCGGTGGCACTGTTGCGATTACGGGCACTGTTGGTGGTGAATTCAATACTGGTGATACCGTCACGTTGACCATCAACGGCAAGACCTTCACGGGTAATGTCGATGCCAATGGTGACTTCAGTATCGATGTTCCTGGTAGTGATTTAGTTAATGACCCTGACCTGACCATTGCTGCCAGTGTTGCCACGACCGATGCAGCGGGTAATCCAAGCAGTGCTTCCGACAATCAAACCTATACCGTTGATGCGACAGCGCCAGGTGCTCCTGTTGTCAGCATCACCGAAGATGCCAATGACGATGGGTTCATCAGTGCGGCTGAACTCACAGGCAACGTGGATGTTGAAGTTGCTCTACCGAAGGATGCAGTTGCTGGCGATACTCTCACGGTTCGAGATGGGGTTAATCCAGACCAAGTCATCACCCTAGATGCCGATGACATTACGGCAGGGAGTGTCACTGTCAGCTTCCCGACTCCGAATGATGGTGAGACTATTGCGGTCACAGCTTTCATCACCGATGCAGCTGCTAACCAAGGAGCTGATGGAACTGATAGCGCTCAACTCAATCTGGATGCTCCCCAGGTAGGAGCGCTGGATATCACGACACCGACAGACACGGGTGCAGATGATCTGATTACTGGCAATGGCAATCCTGTTCTGACCTTCACGGGTGAACCTGACCTGACCATCACCCTCGAAGGGCCGGATGGCCAGATGGTGGATAGTGCTGCCTACACCGTTATCGAAACACCGGGTACCAATCCTGGTGACCCATCGACCTACAGGGTCACCTTATTAGATGCTGACCCGAGCACCAATGGAGTACAGCCCTTTGGTGATTTCTTGAATGGCAGTCCAACCAACAATCCAGACAATACTGGCGACGGTATCTACACCCTCGTTGCCACCGATCAAGCGGGTAATAGCACCAACGTTGATGAGTTTGTCATTGATACGACTGCTCCTAACATCGCTATCACTGCTATCACCAACGACAGTGGCACCCCCGGTGACTTCATTACCAACGATCAAACTCTGATCTATGTCGGGACAGCTGACGCCAATGCACGGGTAACACTGACTCTTACAGATAGCAACAGCAACACTGTCTTCATTACCACCACCACCGCAGATGGCAATGGCAACTGGACAATAGATCGCACTGCCAACGAAACCTTGGCTGGAGGCACTTACACCCTAACAGCCAGCACAACAGACTTGGTTGGTAACACAACCACCGATACGCAGTCCATCACCGTTGAAACTACGGCACCAGGGATTGCCATCACTGGCATTAGTACTGATAGTGGTGTCCCGAGCGACTTTATCACCAACGACCAAACCCTAGTTATTGCCGGGACTTGGACCAACCTGCCCACCAATACTTTGGCAGTGACCTTCAACGGTACTACCTACACCTTGGGGCAAAGTCCTCAGCTAACAGTCAATGGCAACAACTGGACCCTAAACCTCAGCAGTATCACCACCCCTCCAGGGAATTACACCATCACTGCTGTCACCACCGATTTGGCTAGCAACACCAGCCAAGCCACTCAAAACGTCACGATCGACACCACGGCACCCAGTGCCAGCATCACGCTGACATCCAACATCACAGCAGATGATGTCATCAACGCCGTCGAAGCGGGACAGTTGATTCCGATCACCGGAACCGTCGGTGGGGATGTCAAAGCTGGTGACATCGTCACTCTCACGATCAACGACCAAACCTTCACGGGAGCAGTCGCCAATGGTGGCTTTAGCATTAACGTCTTAGGTAGCGCCTTAGTCGCTGACGCTGATCGTACGATTCAGGCCAGCGTCACCACCACTGACCTCGCTGGTAACAGCACCACCGCTACCGATACAGAAAGCTACATCCTTGATACGGTCATTCCGACTCTGAACATCTCCGCAGCCGATACAAACCTATCGGCAGGGGGAAGCACCACCCTCACCTTCACTTTCAGTGAAATCCCTGTGGGCTTCACCAGTGCTGATGTCGTTGTGGCGGGTGGTACCCTCTCCAACTTCTCACCGACTGCCAATCCGCTGATCTTCACAGCGACCTTCACTCAGTCGGGTAATGCCACCCCCAGCATCTCTGTCGCTAATAACAGCTACACCGATGCGGCGGGGAATGGCGGTACTGGCGACAGCCTGAGTCTGGGGGCTGATACTGCCGCACCAGAACTTGGGGATGACCTAGATGTTACGGATCCGACGGATAGCGCTGCCGATGACCTGCTGACCAACAATAGTAACCCTGTCCTTACCTTTACTGGCGAGCCGGGGCTGGTTATCACTCTTATAGGACCAGCCGGAACCGTATTACTAGGCGGTTCCTACCGCGTCACAGAAAAACCAGGCGCTAATCCTGGCGACCCTTCCCTCTATACGGTGACGCTGCTCGATGCTGATCTAACCACTGTCGGCAACCAACCCTTTGGTGATTTCTTTAACGGCGT
Source organism: Synechococcus elongatus PCC 11801 (assembly GCF_003846445.2). Taxonomy (NCBI): domain Bacteria; kingdom Bacillati; phylum Cyanobacteriota; class Cyanophyceae; order Synechococcales; family Synechococcaceae; genus Synechococcus; species Synechococcus elongatus. Next base: position 279,506 of record NZ_CP030139.2, read on the forward strand.
AGCAACGGGTAATCCCGACAACACCAGCGACGGTCTTTACACGATCGTGGCGACTGATGCAGTGGGGAGCAGTACAGCAGTGGGCCAATTTGAGATTGATACGCTGGCGCCAGAATCGGCTACAGGACTCGATCTTATTGACTCCTCGGATACGGGGGTCAGCAATACTGACAACATTACCCAAGACACTACTCCCACCTTTGATGTCTTCCTGCCTAATACTGCTAAGACCGGAGACATTGTCAACCTCTTGGACGGGCTGGGCAATGTGATTGGAACAGGCATTGTCAGCAGTAATGGCCAACCCTCCATTCGGATCACGACCCAAGAGCTACAGGAAGGGGTTTACAACATTGAGGCTCAAATCACCGATCAAGCTGGCAATGTAGGGCTGGTTGGAGCAGCTCAGCTGACGATTACTGTCAATCTCTCAGCTGAGGATGATTTAGCTTCCGTTCCGCCTGGAGAAGCTATCGTCATTGATGTGCTTGCGAATGATCGAGGCTCTGGTATTCGAATCACCAGTTTTACTCAGCCTCAAAATGGCACGGTAGCGATTGACGATAATGGCACTCCAAATGATTTCAGTGATGATCAACTCATCTATACGGCTAATCCCAATGCCACTCCCTTTGCGCTTGGGTCTCCTCAGCAAGGTCTCCTGCAAATTGCAGGACAGGGGCTAACTGATAGCTTTACTTACACCGTGATAGATGTAAATGGAGAGACTCGAACTGCAACGGTTAATGTTGCTCTAACGCCTGAACAACCTCGTCTCAAATTCACCCTCAATCAAGCTCGTGGAGAGTTCAATAATGAAGTCGTAGCTTTCCGAGTCGATGATTCCCAGGGTGCTATCAACGGTGTCTTGCCAGGAACTCCTGGTTACCTGCAAGCCATTTTGGACCAAGTTAATCGTGGGGCAGGTGAAGTTATCTTCTCCGGTCTTGGAGAACTGACTCGGCTTGAAGGTGGAGCACTCCTGTTTGGCGAACCTCTCACCCGCATCTCAGACACCTTTAGACCCGATCAGCCCCTTGGCTTCCTGTTGGTGCAAAACAACACCCTCGATGTTGTTGCCGAAGAGTTGCGGGCAGGGAATCTCACCACCAAAGTCTTCTTTGGTCAGAACGCTGCCAACGGTGGCAACGCTTATGTCCTAGATCAGATGCAAAGCAACAAAATTCTGCTGCGTTGGGAAGACGGTGGCACAGCCAACATTGAAGACTTTGATTTCAATGATCTTGAGTTCACCGTTGAACTCACGAATGACCCTGTTCCTTTAGGAGCACGGACTCAAGGGGCTTTGCAGGCTGAGATTATTGATTTCCGTTCGGAGTCAGCCAACCTTGCAGCAGTCGTCGATGGCAAAATTCAAATCGGCTTCCAAATTCAATCCGAGGCCGCTAACCTCAATCGCTTTGCCTTCTACGAAGTGATTGACGAAGCCGGTACTATCCGCATTCAAGGCACTAACCAGACTGTCCGACCGGGAGATGCCAACTATGCAGAGGTAGCACTAGCACAGCAGATCGAGTTGATCTCAGATGGTCAACGATTAGCGGCAGAAGTAGATGCTGGCAAGATGTATGCCCCATTCCTGATCAGTGAATCAGATAATGGTGTGGAATACTACTTTGCCTATGCAAACGCAAACCCCGACAAGATCGACCATGTACGGCTCTTGGCAGACAATACCTTTGCTTTTGAAGACCAACTCAATGGTGGCGATCGTGACTTTGATGACTTCATTATTAAAGTTGAGCAACCTTCGAGATTCAATGAGTTCATTGATCTCACTGGCTTTGATGGTCAACAAGTCCGCGTAGATTTCAGCGAGATTGTTAGTGATGCTGGTTTCAGTAACTCTGTTGGCTTCTATGCCGTAGCTGACAGATTGGGTCGCATCCGTGATCCGCTGAGTGGAGAGTTGATCAGCCCCAATGATCCTGGTTATGCAGCGCTAGCACAGCAGAATGCAGTGTCTGGTCTCATCATCGACAACAGCAGTGGTAGTCAAAGCATTACGCTGTCGGGTGGCGAGCTGTATGCTCCCTTCCTGAATGTTGTGGAATCGCCTGAGCTGTCTCGTACCTATTTCTCCTTCTTAGGTGCTAATCCTGACAAAGCCGATCATATTCTCGTCTCGGAAAGCGATCGCCTTTTCCGCTTTGAGGATACGTTTGGTAGCGGTGATGCTGATTTTAATGATCTGCAGTTCCGCATTAGTCTCACTGCTATTTAGATCTCAGCATCAGAGAGCAGTGTTGCCATATAGCTGAAGCAATGGTTTAACCCCGAGTCTCTGATGAGATTAGGGGTTTTTTTGAACAATTTTGAGGTTGTCTGTGTCTGTCTCTGCGAAGGAATCAATTTCTTTTATTAACTCAATTAAATGGCTTATAGCCACTTTTCTTTTGTGGCGTCTAGCATTATTTATTGTCGCATTTACAGGGTTAAGCTTATCGATAGAGTATCCAGGAACCTATGATCACAACTCTCATTGGGTGTACTTTGAGAACAACTATATTCTTAATGGCTTCTTTCGCTGGGATGCAGACTGGTATGACTTGATTGCGAGAGAGGGATATTTTAATGGTCAGGATGAAAGAAAGGGGAATACAACTGCTTTTTTTCCTCTTTTTCCACTTCTTTCAAGGTGGCTGTCTCATGTTTTTAGCTCTCATCTAATTGCAGGATTAGTGATATCTAATGTCTCACTACTCCTTGCTCTAGGTATTTGCTATAGAATTGGAGTAAAGTTCTATAAGGAACAGATTGTTCAAAGATCAATAATTTTAATTTTGTCATTTCCCGGTTCTTTTTTCTTCAGCACATACTACACTGAAGGCCTTTACTTTTTTCTAACTTCTGCAAGTTTACTTTACTATTTTAGAGATAATTATCTAGCCTCTGGCTGCTTTGGATTTCTTGCATCTCTCACACGTCCTACTGGAGTTTCACTAATTATCGCTATGGCTATCTCTAGCGCATTTCAGAAAATTCTGGGTAAAAAAACAATCAAACCATCTATTTCTTTTTTACTTTTAATACCACTGGGACTACTTACTTATATGGCTTTTCTCTATATTTATACAGGCAATGCATTTATATTTAGTACTTCTCAAGTTTATTGGGGGCGCAGTTTTAATTTTCCTCTTTTATCACTCATTCAATCAATAAAAGAAATCAATTTCTCCTTGCCAAGAGATATGAATAATACGCAAATACTGGTTAATTCTTTTTGTGCATTTTTGTTTTTAGGGAGTGGGGCATGGATGCTTATTAAAAACTTAAAATCTCAAGAAAACATAACACTTCCACTTTGGGTTTTAATTGGTGTTCTTTTCCCTTTATCAACAGGAAGCACAGATTCTATGGTTCGGTTTTGTTCGGTTTTGTTTCCTGTATTTTTTATGCTTGCAGCTTCTCTTAAAAAAGAGGTTCATTATGCATGGTTGATCAGTTTTTTCTCTGCATTACAGGCTGTCTATCTTCTGGGATTTATGAATAAGTTTTGGGTTGTATAACTATTTATTTCAGTTGAAGTCCCGCTTAGTGGATCCAGACATGGAAGTACGCTGCTGGATTGCCAATACTCTGAAACGGATTGGCACTGAAGCTGCAGTGGACGCTCTCTTCCAAGCACTGCATGAGCTACCGGCAGAGGAATTAGAGAGAAGATACCTGAGTCGTCCCACCTATGCACTTCTGCTGGACGGATTGAATCAGCCCTTTGCCTCGGCAGGGGAGAAGCTGGTGTCGGTGTTTCTGTCTGAGGGCGATCGCGCTTTTAGATCCTGCCAGCGGAGGCTACAGAGTTCAGAAACCCTCACCCCTGCTCCATAGAGCACTTGCAGAATCAAGCGATCGCGGTCATTGCCCGCCGCTGCAATCAGGCTTTGAATGATGCTTTCAGGCAAGATCCGTTCAGCCAACGTGTCTTTGACTTTGGGGGCATGAATGGCAGCTGCTACATTCACGGGCACCACACCCAAGCGCTTCGACAAGAAGCTAAACAGCGACTTCAGCACAGCCACAGTCCGCCGCCGACTCGAAGCCTGCAAACACTCAGGCGAATGACGAAGAAGGACAGCGCGATCGCCCCGAGGTAGTTGATCGAGCCGATCGAGATAGATTTGCAAATCCGCCAGCGTCACTTGGGGCAAAGGCTTCTGAACCCAGTGCCGAAACACCCGTGCCTCTTGCAAGTAGTAACGCTGAGTATGTGGCGATCGCCCATGGACCCACAGTGCTAAGGCTGGTTCCCAAGTATCTGCTGAGGAGGATGGAACAAGCTCAGTCGGACTGGATCGCGCGATCGCCCTTGATGTCATGAGCAGGAACTCCAGCGCTAGCGATCGCTGTACTGATTCCCATCCAGCTTAATGCAAGAGTAGAAGACTAATCTTGCATTGTGAGTATGGACGGAGCCCCTCGATCGCCAACCTGCTATTTCGTCGATGAAGCAGGCGATGGCACGGTCTTTAATGCCAAGGGCAAAGTCATCATTGGGACACAAGGCTGTTCTCGTTTTTTCATGCTCGGCCTCTTGCAAGTCGAAGACCCCGATCGCATTGGCCAAGAACTAGAGGACTTACGGAAAGAAATCCTCGCAGATCCAAACCTCGCCCATATTCCCTCTCTCCAACCCGATCGCCGCAAGACTGCGATCGCCTTTCATGCCAAGGATGATCATCCTTTAGTCAGGGAACGAGTTTTCCACCTGATTGAGAAGCACCAGTCGCAGCTCAAGTTCTTCGCGGTGATTCGCTGCAAAACGGCGCTACTCCAATACATTTACGAGCGCCAGCGCCAATCCGAAGACTACCGCTACCGAGACAACGAGCTCTATGACTACCTCGTGCGCAGGCTCTTCCGCGATCGCCTGCATACTCAAGAGGCCTATCGCATCTTCTTTGCCAAGCGTGGCAATTCCGATCGCACCAAGGCTTTGAAAGCTGCTCTCCAAGGCGCGATCGCTAATCTGGAATCAGCCAAGGGCATCCGTTCTACAGCGGCGATCGAAGTTGAGTCCGTTCTATCGAGAGAGCAGCCCTGCCTACAGCTGGCGGATTACTTTCTCTGGGTCGTGCAACGGCTTTTCGAGAAGCAGGAAGATCAGTACCTGCAGCAAGTCCTACCGGCTCTCAGTCTGATTGTCGATATTGATGATGCGACTCGCCAGCCCTTTGGTCGCTACTACTCACGTCAGAAGCCGATTAGCCTAGCTGAGATTCAAAAAGCTAGACCCGAGATATAGGATTACCGACTCAGGGAAGGTAATCACACGGCGTGGAGCCGAATTTTGTCTCGGGTCACCTATAGTCTATCCCACTCAGCAGGAAAACGCTCTAGGGGCAACGTGAGGAGCAGCGATCGCTGTACTGATGCAAGGTTTTAAGAGATCCAGCACTACTCAACAGTAATGGGATGAGTCTTATCTGTTTTTCGGTATACTCATACAGAAATTCAAGTCAAAATATGAAATTCAGTTTTTACAAGATGTTCTCTATTTCAGTTCTTAGTCTTCTCTCACTTTCATCACTTACTGGTTGTAATCAAGAAAAAGATAATAATCACTCTGAAGGAACTACAGTACAAAAGAGTACTCGGCTAGCTTCAGTTAAAGAATGGATAGTAGAGCCGGGGTGGGTCACGATTGGTAGTGATCCACAAGGAACTAGAGCTCAAATCAGACAAACACAGCAGATTTCTCCTGAAAAACCAATCTTTAGAACAGAGTTTCGATATCTAGATCGACTTAACCCACTCTCAGGTATTAGAGAAGATAATTGTCTTCAGGAGAATACAAAATTTACACAAGACCCTCGTTATTTAGCGCAAGAGGATTCAGCCTTTCTAAGATCTGCCAAAAGAGCAAACTATAATGATATGGTCTTCGCCTATATTTGTCAGACGAGTAGTGGTAAGCTTACGCCTGGCTCCAGCGCCCAAAACGCTATTAAGTATCTTCAAAGTCTTGGCTATATTTTCTTTTACAAAAAAAGCCCTGAGTCTGATGGAAAAATGCGTGATTTTAACTCTAGATATCTGACTGAATGTCAGTTTAATGTATCTAGTTGTGAATTCCTATTTCAGCATCCATCTTTGATTCAGTTTTCCACAATTCTAAAAACAGATGGAAGAAATTTAATAGCAGTAGAGAAAGACTATTTATTTTTGAAAGATTGTGGTGCTCTGAGGCCAGAGATAGATGAAAAATGTATAGTTTTTAGAGATTACTTCTCCTATCGAGATCAGAATCTTGATTTTGCAATTCTTGACAATGCACAAGAAATGAGTAAACTCGTTGGGTGTAATGCACGTGCAATAACTGATGAGTGGTGTTCAAGCGTTGCAGAATATCGATTTAAAGATGGTTTTTTATATGTTTATAAATCTGCTACTGAACTAGGCTTAGATTACTCTTGGCTTCCTAATGCTCAATCTTCAACAGAAAATGATGGAGGTTATGAGCATTTTTCTCCTGCATATAATCAAGATTTTTTCACTCTTGAAGGTTCTACTTATACACAAGGATCAAATGATAATAGAAAGCCTATTGCTGCACGTTTTCAGCCTGTCAAAAAGTATATTTACAAAGATAAAAAAACTGGCAAACTGTACTGTAATGCCAGGCTAGATAAGTTGCCGCGACCCAACTATCATGAGGGAATTATTCGATACCGACCTAATTCTATTGTTCCCGAAAATGGCTATATCTGTACTGAATCTGGCTGGCGCTATGTCGATCGCCGCTAGATAAATCTGTCCATGACAATCTGTTAAACAGCAGTCTCGGCACGGGCAGACACCAGATCGATGATGTCGCAAAGCTGATCGATACTGTCATCCTCAAACAGCTCCTCTGGCCCCGTTGCACAGTAATTCGTAAACGGTGGCTCATAGAGTAGAGCCTTATCCATTACGCCATGAGTCGTCAGATAGTTGATGATTTCATTGACAAACTGAATCTGCGCAGCGCTATACAGCCGATCGCTTAAAAACTCACTAAACGCCTCTTTTGCTGCGTTGCGATCGAGACCGACCAAGCTGCGGACAAACCGCCAAAATCCCTGACTCTCCTGCTTCGCCCGATCGATCGCCGCCTGACTGCCAATCTTGTTCGACAGCAAAAAAGTTTCGAGCTCCTCTAGATCGGTAGGTGTGAGCGGTTGATTGCGGCGGAGACGTTGAATCGCCAGATGGCTATCGTGTTCCAGTAAAAACTTTTTGGCCTGCAAACGAAAGCGCGTAAAGTCATCGCTGGTAATTAGGGCAAAGGGATCCAGCTCCTGCGCTTCTCCGAGCTGATCCTCAAAATTGGTGTAGAGCGGTTGCCGTGCCGTCTTTTCAATCAGCCCCACCAAGCCCCGCAGGGTGCGCCGCACTTTCTCCAGCAACGGCAGAGTCACATCCTCCCACCAGTCTTGGGTTTGCAAGTCCTGAATCAAGCTGAGTTCTGCCCCCACCATCGGGATGGCGCAACGGCCTTCCAGTAACTGCGCAACGGTCTGTACCCGCGATCGCAATTTGGGATAGTCAGATGCCTGTTTCAGCAGGGCAATTTGCAGCTTGTAAAGCAACAGGTCAAACTCACGGGCGGCCTTATCATCACTGGGTAGTTGCGAGGGCAGCGTGGCGAGTTGATCTGCCAGCAAGGTTCCGGCAGTGTCATCCAGTTTCCGCCAGCGATCGCCGTCACTCCATTGCTGCACAGCCTCGCGGAAAGGCTTCACCAAAAAGTTATTGGGGTTCATCGCCTGAATTGTCTGCCGCAGCTGACCCGCCAGTTGGGCCCGATAGTCCGCCTCATCACGGGGTAAATCGGTCTGATCATCCTGGAGGCCGATTGCCTCAGGGGGTAGCGATCGATCGAGGGCTTGAATCAAGGCAAGGCGACTGCGGAACAGCTTGGTCGAGAGGGTTTCGCTGGGGCTGCTCTGTTCCTTGGCCATCTCCCAAAGCATAGTACTCCGCTTGGCTCACTAGCAACTCTGGTACCTGCAACGAGATCCGGTAGCACTCTAAAAACTTGCCCAAGACTCCCATTACATAAGCCTTGATCGGATCAGAAAAGCGATCCCCCTCAGAAAGGAATACAGACACCAGCTTCTCCCCTGCCGAGCCAAAGGGCTGATTATGGCGGCTGAGTGCTCGGTCCATGTTGCCCAGTGGAACCCCAAATTAGGCCAAGGCCTCGATGACCTCATCGCCGCTCACGAGGCTGAGAAATGGCATCAGATTCTAGATGCCACCCCATCCTTTGAAGCTTGGTAGCGGCGATGGATTGAAGGTGCGATGCTGCAACGGCTGCGCTTTCCGCTCAGTCACTATCAACCCTCACTTCAGGTTTCAGAACCAGACCTATCCAAAGCGATCGCCCTCGATGCGATTCCCCAGAGCAGTATCGTGGCGCTGCCTTCCGGCAAAGGCACCCAAGCGCAAGACATCCGGCTTTAAGCGCAGGCTAATGGCCACTTTGGGAGATTGCGATCGGGGTCTGCTGTTGCGCTTGCCGCCTTGCTTGAGCACCACTCGACTGAGCATTTCATCTGTCAACTCGGGCAAATCGTCATCAGGTTCGCTGGAAGTATGGCGTGTAGCGGCGGATTTCTCGGGCATTGCATTTCCTCATAGAGAAGATGTGACGCGATCGCCCGCGAGGTGTAGCCAACCATGACCATGTGGTCATCGAGGAAGCTAACGGAGAGCACTCGCTTTTCGCCATAGTCGCGCCGGTTATCTTTGACCGCGAGATGATGACTCACTTTTCAACTGCCACAGTTTGATGGGTCCTTCATGGGTATAAGTTGCCAGAAGTTGACCATCTGGACTTAACACTACTGGTTTAGAAGCAATTCCCAATGTTCCACTTAGTCGCCACTGCGCGAGGCGATCGCCCGTTTTCAGCTGCCAGAGCATTAGTTCAGAACGATTTTCGCTGAGCAGTTGATCCTCTCGCTGATCAACCATCAGATTGAGGACACTGTAGGCATTAGCCTTTTGGATGATCTTGCCACTCGATAAACTTAAAAACAGTAGAGAATTATGCTGAGCAAGGATCACAGTCTGATCGTCAGGTGTTAGAGCGAGAGTCGTAATTTGTCCTTGTTGGTCACTAGCCCACGTCTGTTGAATTTTCCCAGTATTTAGGTCCCACTTTTCAATACGATTACCGTAGTCAGGGGCAACAATTAGACTGTCTCCTTTAGAAGAAATATCGAAGATTGGAAAGGGTCGGTCAATATCGCTCCGTTTGAGTGGAATCGTTTGCAGAATTTTGCCACTTTTAACGTCCCAGGCTCGTAGTGATGCTTGGGCATTTTCTGCTGCTGGCTTAATAAAACCAACAAGGGTACGACCATTCGGTGTGAACTGAACATCACCGCCACCATCCCATTGGTGCAGGAGCTGTCCAGTTTTAGAATCAATCACTTTAATGATTTGAGCTGTTGCAGTTGCTAGCGTTGTATTGTCAGGAGAAAAAGCGATCGCCTCAATTTGTTCTCGCTCAATATTCATTTTTGTATGTGGAGTCCCTTTCAGACTGATCAGCACCTTACCTGAATCAATCTGCCAGATTCGAACATCAGCAGAATTAGCGACTGCTAAGCGCCGACCATCTGGACTAAAGGCCATACAGCAGACAAAGGGCGACTCGTTGGGAACTGTACTGACTAATGGCAATGATTCAGCGAGGAGAGGCGGCTCTGGCGCTCGTAAATCCTTGAGATAAAACCCAGCAAATAAGAAGAGGTAAATTCCCACAAATGAAATCCATCCCTGCTTCAGACTGAGTCGATTCGAAAAGAGCAAACCAAATACACTGCCAATAATGCCCCCGAGGATAGATCCCAGAGGAATCAATATCACTAGAATAAAGTTCAGAATAATAGCAGCGTAAGCATCACCACTCAGCACAGGTTGGCCAATCATGGGCAAAATAGCAACGAGGAATACTCCTAAGAAAGAGCCCAAAATGGCTGGAAGGGATTGCACTTCTCGACGTCTGAAGAGTGCTCTAACGATTGAGTTGAGAATGCTGCCAACGATTGCCCCAATGATCAAGGCAAGGATATTACCGGCGATAAATTGTAATAACAAAGCCACTCTAATCTATGACTCCAGTCATTCGCAGTAATCGTAACGTCCCACTCAACTCCAGTCAGGCCTTAGGACGCGGTAGAAACCTACAAGACAAGCTTTATTTCAATTTATCCCCCCACTTGTCCTAGCTGATTAAGATGAAGATATTGAATTCCGTACAGTATTCATGCGCGGTGGAGCTAGATCTGGAGCCGGCCGACCGAGAGGGAGTGGGAAGTATGGCGAACCCACCAAGTCTGTCCGTCTACCACTGAGTGTGATTGAGCAACTGCCCCAGATCCTCGATCAGCAGCAGTCCAGGACAACCCTGAGCGAGGTGTATCGCCCGCAGCGCGGAGCTGTTTTAGCCCTACCGCTTTACCAAATGCCAGTTTCAGCAGGGTTCCCTTCACCCGCTGATGACTACATCGAGCAGAGACTAGACCTCAATCGGCACTTGATTAAGAATCCGGCCGCTACCTTCATGGCGCGAGTCTCTGGCGACTCAATGATTGGGGTAGGAATTCACAACGGGGACATGATTATCGTCGACCGTTCCCTTGAACCCCGTGACGGACAAATTGTGATTGCAGTCTTGAACGGCGAACTGACCGTGAAGCGCCTGCGCCAAGACCGCCAACGGCTATTCCTACAAGCCGAGAACCCGAACTATCCCGACCTTGAGATTACTGACGCCAGTGCCTTCCAAATTTGGGGAGTCGTGACCAATGTTATTCATACGCTCTGAGTTCTCAATTATTGGGACTCTGAAATGTTTGCTCTTGTAGATTGCAACAACTTCTACGTCTCCTGTGAACGGGTCTTTAATCCCAAACTCCACGGTCAGCCTGTGGTTGTTCTCTCCAACAACGACGGCTGTGTGATCGCCCGCTCCGCCGAGGTGAAAGCCCTGGGAATTCCTATGGGGATCCCATTCTTCAAAGTCAAAGACCTAGTGACGCAACATCAGATTCAGGTCTTCTCCAGCAACTACGCCCTCTACGGCGACATGAGCCAGCGGGTGATGCAAACCCTAGCAACGCTCTGTCCAGAGCTGGAAGTCTATTCAATTGACGAAGCCTTCTTAGACTTTTCTGGGTTTCAATCCCAACCGCTGCAGCAAGGTCAATTAATTCGTCAGACCGTGGGTCAGTGGACAGGCATCCCTGTCTCGATTGGGATTGCTGCCACGAAGGTCCTAGCAAAAGTGGCAAACAAACTGGCCAAGCAGAACGGCGGTGTATTTGTCCTATCGCCCTCAAAGGTTTCCGAAGTCCTCGCCACGCTGCCGGTTGAAGATGTTTGGGGCATCTCTGGTCGTTGGGGTCAGAGATTACGAGCATTGAAGATCAACACTGCTGCTGAACTACAGTCGGCCAACCTTGCTCTAATTCGTCAGCAGTTCAACGTGGTGCTGGAACGGATTGTGCGAGAACTGCGGGGCGAATCCTGCTTACCCCTCGAATCCATCGTTAATCCGCAGCAGAGCTTAGTCGTTTCCCGTTCCTTCGGGCAGCCGATTACAACCTTGCCGGAACTGAAACAAGCTGTGGCCACCTACGTGAGTCGAGCAGCGGAGAAGCTACGGAGTCGGCAGCTGACGACTAGTTATCTGACCGTCTTTGCGCGGACGAATCGGTTTCAAGAGAACTACGAAGCGCCGAGTGCCAGTCAAGGCTTACTCACATCTACCAGCCATACGGGAAAGCTATTGGAAGTCGCCCTGCGTTGTACGGAGTCCATCTATCAAACTGGGCGAGCTTACAAGAAAGCAGGAGTGCTACTCCAAGGGTTGAGCTCAGACCAGTTAGTTCAGCAGAGTCTGTTTGAGGAAACCGGCGACGGCAAAGGTGAAGTGCTGATGGCGACCATTGACCGGATTAATCGGAAGTTTGGGCGGCAGTCCCTGAAGTATGGAGCCGTGGGAACGACTCAAGCTTGGGCGATGCAATCAAATCATCGAACGCCGCAGTACACGACGCGATGGCAGGATTTGCCCTTGGTCTTGGCAAGGTCCTGATAGGGCTTAGACACACCTAGCGATTATCTGCAGTCTGGTCTTTTGAAAAGGTGAAGGAAATGTCAAACCAGCGAGTACTGCCAGTTGACCAGCGTTTTTTCAATGATGGGGCTTGGTACGTTTTAAGCTCTACCAGCTTAGGGAATAGCGGTTTAGAACCTGGCCAAATTGTTGGTCAACTGCAAGGTGGCGTGGAAGCTATTCAGCAACTCATTGCAGAGGGGATTTGCTTACCTTTGTTCTTCCCTGGTGATTGTGCCTTAGATCAGGTTGTGGTTGTGTTGGGTGACTTAACCCCTGGGCAGGAACATGAATGGCTGGGTCGTATACAAAGTTATTTACACATTCCCTGCGGTGAGTTGATGTTGTTGGGTGGTGGTGGTTGCGAAGAGGATTGGGAGGTTGCGATTCATCATGCTGATCCACCTAATCCGCATCTGTTTAACTTCCAGAAGTTTACTATTCCTCCTGGGGACTATCTAGTTGAAGTTTATGCCTTTTTAGGAAGTATGAACTTCAACTTCCATCTGGAGGAGATTCCTCGAAAGCAGTGGCAGCAATGGTTTCATCTACAAGATAAAACTAAAGCAGAACAGCCAGATTGGTTCAAGTTTTTATTAGAAAATGACTATATCGATAGTGAAGAGTTTGATTTGCAAGAGTACATTATCCGTTTAAGTCCATTGCAGGAAATACCTCCGTTGCCGGTATTAGACGAAGAAAATGCTTGGTGTGGCTATTACCAGTTTCGTCAGCCAGAACATTGTCCGAGAGGTATTTCTCGTACTCAGCTATTGGTGCAGTCTTCTGCAGCAGATCTCTAACTCTTTGAAACTAAATCCATCACCGAGATGGATGGCTTAAAGACTGCTGGTGATTTGCAAAGAGATCTCTACTTTTACTTGCCCACCGACTTGCTCCAGCCAGCGCACACGCCTGACCCGTCCTGAGTAGGGTGCTTTGACCACCAGAGCATCGAGTTGAGCTTGGACTGAGTTGAGTTCCATCTGTCGTTGCTGGGCTTGCCACTGATTGAGCTTGTCTTGGCGCTGCGCTTGAGCGATCGCATTGAGGAGTCGTTGCTCTGAAGCTTTGAGTTGCTGTTGAGCGACTTGGACTTGCAGGGCTTGTTGATCACGGGCGATCGCGGCGAGGTCTGCTTCCCGCTGGGGTCGAAGTCCTTGATCTGCGAGGGATTGAGATCGCTCCGCTTCGGCTTGCGCTGTTGTGAGGCGCGACTGGGCTTGCAAGAGAACTAACTGCGCTTGTTCCCGAGCGGCGGCGGCTTCTTGAGGCTGAGTGCTGGGCAAAGCGGGTGGCTGGGATAGCTCGAATTGGAGCTGTGCCAACCGTGCTTGCAGCGTGGCTCGACCGGGCCGGAGAGCGATCATCTGTCCCGCTTGGAGGCGATCGCCCTCAACGACTTGCAAATCCTCGGGCTTTTCAACCTCGAACTTGAGCTTGAGTTGTCGCGGTTGATTGGGTGCAGCTGGATCGGGTTCTGTGGGAGTTTCCACAGGAGCGATCGCGGTTTGCGCGGGATTGGGAGCTTCAGCAGTGGCGGAGCTGCAGGCGGCGATCGCCACCATCATCAGGATTAAAACAAGGGCTTGCTGGATCATGACTCTGCTCCTTGACGCTGCCAGTAGGGATGGATTTGGACATGGCGCAGCTGCACCCCAAAGCGGCAGAGGGCTTCGAGGGGCTGGAGCTTGGCGAGGCGGTCTTCACTGAGCCGAAAGCGTCGGGCAACAGTCCGCACCTCGGTCTGATCGATGGGGAGGACAACCTTCGTCGCACTGTTGTGGAGGACTTCAGCTGTCAGGCTAATGTCCTGGGGGACATGGGTTGGGACCCAATGACGAGCAGCCGCAAGAATTCACTCTTGAGTAGACATGGCCAATAGACTGATGTGGCTTCACAGTATGTCGCTCAGGTCTAACCCGCGATAGTCTCTCGAAACCATCGGTTGCTCCCGAGAGGGGTTAACAACTTCAGATTCATTGGCCTACTGGAAGCCAAGGCCGTCCGCTCTCCCCTTGATTTTGAAGAGATGCCCTAGTAATCGACGCCGCGTTTCAGCTCAATGCCACGCTCTGCATAGTGCTTGTGGCAAACCATTTCGGAGTGGACGCTAGCGAGGTGGAAGTAGGCTGGCGTTTGCTTGCAGCGCCCCGTGATAATCACTTCTGTGTCCCGGGGTTTACGTAGCAGGGCTTGCAGAATTGGTTCCTCGGGCAACAACTCTAAATCAACTGTTGGGTTGAGTTCATCCAAGATGATCGTTTTATAGAGCCCTGAAGCGATCGCGGCTCGTGCAATTTCCCATGCCCGCTCTGCTTCGATGTAGTCAATTTCCTGTTGCTGGCCACGCCAAACGATCGCATCTCGACCCGATCGCTGGTGGTCAACCAGATGCGGATAGCTTTGGCGGAGCGCTTGAATGGCGGCATCTTCCGTATAGCCGCTACCGCCTTTGAGCCATTGCAGAATCAAGACGCGATGTGAGAGATCCTGCCCAATACCCCGCCCGATCGCCTGTAGTGCTTTGCCAAGGGCGCTGGTGGACTTCCCTTTACCGTCGCCGGTGTAGATCTCAATCCCTTCCATGCCAACTGGTGTCATGGCTGGATTGGCATGGGCAATCATCTCCGAGTGCAAGTCGGCAATTTCCAGCAGTTGCGGAGGTGCCCCGCGGCCAGTAGCAATGATCTCAACTTCAGGGGGCTTTTGGCGCAGGGTTTGCACTACCTCTTCCACGGGCAGGAGGCCCAAGTCCAAAATCGGATTGAGCTCATCCAGCACAATCACGGAATAGAGACCCGAAACGATCGCCCCTTTGGCAATATCCCAGCCCCGGCGTGCCTCTTGACGATCGAAGCGGCTGATAGCGTCGGGACCAAAAAATTCAGCACGACCCGTGCGGACTTGGTCAATCAGATGAGGAAATCCCTGCTGGAGGGCTTCGATCGCAGCATCTTCGTCATAGGTGCGACCCGGCCCTTTCAAAAAGCGCAGCAACAGGACGCGGGACTGCCATTGATCGCGAATGCCTAGGCCAATTGAGCGCAGCACCACTCCCAACGCCGCCTGGGACTTGCCCTTGCCTGCCCCGTCATAGACATGGATTTGACCGGTTAAGCGCCCCGACTGCTGCTGAGCGGTACGGATGCCAATGCCTGAGCGCGCCATGCTGATCTGAGTCTGCGACAGCCCTGATCTTATCGATCTGCTGCAATCGCTGCGAGTTCGATAGGCTAGAGGGCGTTGCTGGGTTCGACATTCATGCTTCAGGCCAAACTAGAGCAGGTGCGATCGCAACTCCGATCGTGGCCTTCAGCAGTGGTGGCCTACTCGGGCGGCATCGACAGCAGCTTGGTGGCCTACCTTGCGTTTCAAGAGTTAGGCGATCGCGCCCTAGCTGTTACTGCGGTCTCGGCTTCTCTTCTGCCGGAAGACCTTGCCGCTGCGCGATCGCAGGCAGACTGGATCGGCATTGCCCATGAGCAAATTCATACTGATGAGCTAGCCAATCCCAACTACGCCAGCAACCCCAGCAATCGTTGCTACTTCTGCAAAAGCGAGCTGCACGATCGCCTCCAACCTCTCGCCCAAGCGCGGGGCTTTGCGGTGGTCTTGGATGGTGTCAACGCAGATGATCTCGGCGATCACCGTCCGGGACTGCAAGCCGCTCGGGAGCGGGGTGTGCGATCGCCGTTAGCAGAAGCGGGTATTGGCAAGCTGGAAGTTCGTCAACTGGCGCAGGAGCTGGGGATTCCCTGGTGGAATAAACCCGCCATGCCCTGTCTCTCCTCGCGTTTTCCCTATGGTGAAGCGATTAGTGCGGAGAAACTGGCACGCGTCGGGGCCGCAGAGCGCTATCTGCGCCAACTGGGCTGGCAGTCGCTACGGGTGCGATCCCAGCAGGATACGGCTCGTATTGAATTGCCGCACGAGGACTTACAGCGGTTTGTAGTAGAAACTGACTTACCCGCTCTGGTCAGCCATTTCCAATCCTTGGGATTCCGCTACGTCAGCCTTGATCTGGAAGGCTTGGTCAGTGGCAAACTCAATCGTGTGTTAGCGACACCATGCGCCGGCGATCGCTCCTAGCCGCTTTAGGGGGAAGCTGCGTTGGTTGGCTGGGCAGCAGTCAGCCCGTCTGGGCGAGTGCTGAGTGGGACTACGGCCGTCGCCGTGGGCCGCGTCGCTGGGCTCAGCTCGATCCGGCTTATGGGCTGTGTAAGCAAGGTCGTCAACAATCGCCGATCAACCTGCAAGGACAACCCTCGACCGTTGCCTTGGACTATCGCGATCGCCCCTTCAAGGGCATCCTGCAATCGGCACCGCATTCCCTCCGCATCGACTGCCCTAGCGGTTGTGGCTGTTGGGAAGACGGTGTCTTCTACGAATTGCTGCAATTTCATTTCCACACACCCAGCGAACACTATCGCCAAGGTCGGCGTTTCCCTGCGGAAATTCACTTGGTTCATCGCAGCGATCGCGGCCAATTAGCGGTTATTGCGGTCTTTCTAGCGCCAGGCGATCGCCTGCACCCTGAACTGCAAGCCATTCTGGCCATGCCCAAGCGCTCGAGCAGTCAGCAGCTCACGACCGATTTACAACCCTCAGTCTTCCTGCCCCGCGATCGCACGGTCTGGCGCTACTCCGGTTCCCTAACGACCCCACCTTGCTCTGAGCCGGTGCTGTGGCGAGTTTGCGATCGACCCCTCTTGATTGCTCGGTCACAACTGCGGCAGCTCCGACAACGCCTCGGTGTCAATGCTCGGCCGCTACCAGCCTGAAGACTCCTGACGTTGTGCCATGACTGCTCACAATGCCCCCCGAGCCAGCAACGCCCTCCCAGCGATTGATTGGGTTGCTGCAGGTATCGCTCTCATCGAATGACAGTCCCTCACAAGCTGTAGCGTTTCTTAGGGCACCACTTCACTAGCACTAATTTTCCAGACACCATTTTCGCGAATCAGCTGATATCGAATCACAAGCCCCACATCTTGGCGAGTGTCAATGAGTCGGTTGTCCCGGTAAACCAGCTCAATTTCATCAACTTTGGCTTGAACTGTCGCCCGGCGATCGCCGTCACTGAGCTCCACGGATTCAACCGCGACTTTGTGGTCAAACTGCGATGTCGACTGCGTATCGGCTTGCTGGATTGCCAAACCCTGCCATCGCCGTAGGATGTCACCCGTCAGCACCGTCGCGAGGCGATCGCGATCGTATTGAGGGCCCAATGCTGCTGCTTTGGCGGCTAACCAGTTCTGCACAACGGTCTGCGCCTGAGCACGATCGAGGGCAACCGGTGCTGGAGTTGGGACTGGTGCGGGGGCCGGTTGGGGCGGAGTCTGAGTCGTCTGAGGTGGCTGAGTAGGAGGGGATTGTGAACGCGATCGCCAAGCCCAAACACTGCCACCCACAAGGAGTGCCACACCTCCGATCGCTAGCCAGCGGATGGGCAGCCGTTGAGAGGGACGTGCCGAGCGATCGCGACGGCGACGACGAGCAGGTGGAGCAGCCGAGGGAGTAGTTAAGGTCGGTAATTCGGTTGCCACCAGCGGCGATCGCGTTTCCAGCAGCTCTGTAGGCAGTGGCTCCGGAATGAGATCCGGTGGCAGCTCAACAATCGCATCCAGATAGGTCTGGACATCGGGATTGTCGAAGTAGGGCTGGAGCGGGGCAGCGGCGCCTTTGAGGTCGCGGAAGCCCGGAAAGACGGTGGTGGCTAACCAGTTTTCCGTAAAGCGACACAAGCCGACGATCAGAGCCTCGCCCTGGGCTAGAGTGCGGATTTGACTCAGGGTCTCCTCATCTTTGCTCTGGACCAGCAGCGTCTCTGCCTCCGCCGGTTGCCCCAGCAACAAACTGACAATCGCTTGCTCGAGGTGCACGTCCATGCGGCTTTGCAGTTCCCGCAGCAGCAAACTGGCGCGATGGATGAGGGCTGGCTGATGGTCGCGAAAACCGCGGGCAATCAATGCATAGCAGGCAAAAAAACTGGCGGCGGGTGAGGGTCGGCGGGCTTCGGATTCAAACAAGAGCTGCTGCTCAGCCAGCGTTAAATAGCCACGAATTTGCTGAAGAAACAGCAAGAAGTTATCGAGTGTCAGTCCCGATCCATCATCCCCGGGGCCTTCAATCCCTTGCCGGTCATCCAGCATCGCTTGCAACAGCAGTAGTCCCTGCTGGCGATCGCTATCGGCAGTCAAAGACTGGGCGAGGCGGTCCAGAATGCGATAGGGGCGCAGCTGGGCTTGCTCTTGCTCTAGGGTTCGGCTGAGTTCTAGAAAACGAGGGTGATCGGCGATCGCGGCTTGACTGCGACTGAAATTCTGCGCCGCTCGCTCGTAAAGGTTTTGTTGTCGGCATTCCCGTCCCAACGCTTGCTGGGAAAGGGCGATCGCCAGTGCCACATCGCTGCTGGCAAACTGGTCGCGCACTTCCGTGCTGGCTTCATACTCTGGCAGCAGGTCTTCCGCCAGCTGCGAAACGCGATCGTATTCCCCAAGCTCCAGCAGAATGAGCAAAGCCCCAATGCGCTGCCAGTCCTCAAGCTCCAGGGTGGGTTCAATCGCTTCCGCACCCCCCTGAAAAAAGCGGCGATCGTAGCGATCGCGCTGCTCAGAATCACTGAGCTCAGTAATCGCAGCCTCCAGCAGTTGTCGTCGTGCCTGCAGGGCCAGTTCCGAAAACTCGTGTGAGGGAACTTGGTTGAGGCGATCGCGGTAACTCTCGGCAATCGCATCCGCTGATGCCTGTACCCCAACGCAGAGAATTCGGTAGTAATCGAGAGGAATACGCACAGAACACCCACCAGAGCCGAACTGCCGGCTTAAGCCGACCTCATCATCCCAACTTGACCGTCAACTTACCAAGTTTGTTGAGCGATCAACGTTGTCTCTGTAGCAGACACTGGAATGGATCATTGCCAGTATCCACCAATCCGTCTGCAGTCATTCGCGATGGTTGGGCAGAGGCACCGAGCGCTAGCCCGCGACGGTGTCAAGGGTCACAGCGCTCCCGACAGACTGCTTTAATCTAATGAATGGCGATGCTTAGCCCCCTATTGGCAAGCTCGTGCTCAATCACTGGAACGCCGCCGCTATGGTTCAGGAACGTACACTGCCTAGTTTTCAGGCTTCTCAGGCGCAAATCAGCCGTGAAGAAGGCCTCCGCGTGTATGAGGACATGGTCCTGGGTCGCACCTTCGAAGACAAGTGTGCGGAGATGTACTACCGCGGCAAAATGTTTGGCTTTGTCCACCTCTACAACGGACAGGAAGCCGTCGCCAGCGGCATTATCAAGGCGATGCGATCGGACGATTACGTCTGCAGTACCTATCGCGACCACGTGCATGCCCTGAGTGCTGGTGTTCCGGCTCGTCAGGTAATGGCGGAACTCTTTGGTAAAGAGACCGGCTGCAGCCGCGGTCGCGGTGGCTCGATGCACTTGTTCTCATCCGAACATAATCTGCTGGGCGGCTTTGCGTTTGTGGCTGAGGGCATTCCGATCGCAACAGGTGCTGCATTTACCACGGCCTACCGGCGTAATGCCTTGGGCGATACCAGTGCCGACCAAGTGACGGCTTGCTTCTTCGGGGATGGTGCCGCCAACAACGGCCAGTTCTTCGAATGCCTGAACATGGCGACGCTCTGGAAGCTGCCGATCCTGTTTGTCGTCGAGAACAACAAATGGGCGATCGGGATGTCCCACGAGCGGGCGACTTCCGATCCAGAAATCTACAAGAAGGGTCCCGCTTTCGGCATGCCCGGCGTGGAAGTCGATGGCATGGATGTCTTGGCAGTCCGCGCTGTGGCTCAAGAAGCGATCGCACGGGCACGGGCTGGCGAAGGCCCGACGCTGATTGAGGCACTAACCTATCGCTTCCGGGGTCACTCGCTGGCGGATCCGGATGAACTGCGCTCGAAGGAAGAGAAAGAGTTCTGGTTGGCTCGCGATCCAATCAAACGGTTTGCGGCTCACCTGACGGAGTTCAATCTGGCAACTCACGAAGAACTGAAGGCGATCGACAAGAAGATCGAAGCTTTGGTTGCAGAGGCGGTGGAATTTGCGATCTCCAGCCCCGAACCGAAGCCCGAAGAACTGACCCGCTATATCTGGGCAGAAGACTAAAGCCAGTCTTGACTGACAAAAAATAGGCGATCGCTACAAACGCCTCGATGGGACTGAGTAGCGATCGCTTTTTGTTGGACAATCACACGGTTTCACTGGGATGAAAGTAGTCCCAAATTTGCTGGGCCAGAACTGCGCCAATGCCGGGGACCTCGGCAATCTGCTCTGGCGTTGCCAATCGCAGATAGTCGATCGAGCGGAAGTGTGCCAATAGCTCTTTCTGGCGCTTGTGGCCCAAACCAGGAATGTCATCCAAACGCGATCGCCGCATCCGTTCCGTCCGCTTTTGGCGATGGAAACTAACGGCAAAGCGGTGGGCTTCATCGCGCAACCGCCGTAGCAATTGGACGCCCGGTTGTTCGGCATCCGTTGGCAGTGGATCTGAAGCCCCCGGCAAGAAAATTTCCTCGCGCTTCTTAGCCAAGCTGCAGAGCTTGACATCCTCTAGGAGATTCAAATCGCGCAGGACTTCAACAACGGCTGAGAGTTGTCCTTTGCCGCCATCAATCATCACTAGATCAGGGAAATCCGCGAGGTCATCTGGTCGTAATAAACTACCCTGCCGTTGTTCACTCGGTGCTAAAGACTCCCCGCGGGCTTTTGCTTCAGCAAACTTGCGGAAACGACGCTGCAAAACCTCCGCCAAGCTGGCAAAGTCATCGGAGTGACCCGCCCGAACTTCGGGGTTACGGATTTTGTAGCGGCGATAGTGTTGCTTGGCGGGCAAGCCATCAATAAAAACCACTTGCGAAGCCACCGCATCCGAGCCTTGGATATGGGAAATGTCATAGCCTTCGATGCGGCGCGGCAGCTCGGGTAAGTCCAACAGATCAGCAAGATCAATCAAGGCTGCTGCGTGGCGTTCTGCCGATTGCTGAGTTCTGGCGAGTTCGTACTCTGCATTGCGCTCAACCATCGCAATCAAATCAGCTTTGATCTGTCGCTGCGGCGATAGGATTTCAACCTTGCGCCCCCGTCGTTCTGATAGCCAAGCTTCCAGTAGTTCTGCTTCAGGTAGGTCGTGCTGGACAAGGACTTCCTGCGGAATTTCCACCGAATCAACGCCCGCATAGTGCTCTTCCAACACCCGTTGTGCGATCGCGGCAGGCGTACCGGACTGGGCATCGGCGACAAACCCTAGACGACCCACCAATTTGCCGGCACGAATCTGAAAGAGCTGAACGCAAGCGTGCTGTTCATCCATGGCCAGCGCGATCGCATCTCGTGAGATTCGGTCATCGGGGAGCTGGACTTTTTGCTCAGCCCCTAACCCTTCGAGTCCACGAATTTGATCGCGGATCTTGGCAGCCCTTTCAAACTCAAGATTTTCAGCGGCTTGCAGCATTTGCGACTCAAGCAGTTCGACCAACTCGCTACTGCGCCCTTGGAAGATCATTGCGACTTTCTGGAGCGTCTTGCGATAGTCATCTGGTCGAATTAAAGACTGGCAAACGCCGGGGCAACGACCGATGTCGTAGTTTAAGCAGGGTCGATCTTTGAAAAGGGGTTGAGGCCTTTGTCGCAGCGGAAATAATCGCTTCACTAAAAAGAGGGTGTGACGTAGCAGTCGCGTATCAACGTAGGGGCCGTAGTAGCGATCGCGGCTATTTCCGAGTCGGCGCTTACGGGTGATAAAAATTCGGGGATAATCATCGCTCCAAGTAATGCAGAGATAGGGATATTTCTTGTCGTCCTTGAGTAGGACATTAAAGTGGGGTTGATGCTGTTTAATCAGGTTGGCTTCAAGAGCCAAGGCCTCAGCTTCCGTATCCGTAACGATGATCTCGATCTCACAGACTTGCCGCACCATTAAATTGATGCGGGGATTAAGGCGATCGAGATCGCGGAAATAGGAGCGCACCCGCGATCGCAGCTTTTTGCTTTTGCCGATGTAGAGAATGCGATCGCTGGCATCGCGCATAAAGTACACGCCAGGTTCAGCAGGCAATTCCCGCAATCGCGCTTCAAGGCGATCGGGTTGCTTCAGCAGTGGCGTTGGCGTTGCAGCGATCATGGGGCAATCCCTTAACCGCCTTTTACTCTAGCGGTCCAGCTTCTCAGAGCTGAACGAGCCGAATTTAGTCTGCAATCTGCCAGCGAACATAAGGACGGCCGCCCAGAATCGCTCGCTGACTAATCTGAGAAGGATTGGCTGGCGTGTTGGCTGGCAGCTCAACCCGAAAGGTTAAGCGACCGTCTTTCCAGATCAACCGATAGGGCAGATCTGCACTGGGGCGAACCTCGGCAACACAAGAGGTGAAGGCCGGTTTCAAGGGAGCTTGATACTCAGCCGTTTTTGCGGTGCCTTTGATGTAGCGAGCTCGGCCAGCCGTCGCGGTTGTTTCTGGAATCACGAGATGTTCGCCACCCCCCTCATACCAACGCCAGCTTGTGGTGAGCTGAACTTGAGCTGGGCAGTTTCCCCGTTGCTGCTGCACGGGGATCTGCTGTCGGAGGTTGCCAGTGCCATTCGCCGTCTCAGCGTTGACCGGCGGTCCTGCAAAGGAGATCAGCAGAAACAATAGAGACCAACGCAATGGCAGACAGCACGATGACATGGGATGACTGCACTAGATCGCCAATCCCAGTCTGGAGCGAAGGATCTCTAAAGCCGGATTCTTTAAGGCCGATTGCAGAGAACAGATTGAATTCCGATCGCCAGTTAGGGCACCCAGCGAGGACGAACTCCTTGCAGCGGTAGTGCTTCTGGTTGCGGCAGTTGCTCCTGGGCTTGCGCAAGAGTGCTGCTCGGCGGAGTCAGCGGGAGAACCCATAACTGGCTACGGGGACTAGCTGCTGTGGCGACATCGGTTGCAGTCGTTGGCGTTGCGATCGGTTGATCGAAGATCACCGCGAGGCCATCCGGTGCCAAGTCTAAGTTGACGGGGCCTTGGCGGGGGATTTTGAGGAGCAGGTTGCCTTGTGGTTTCGAAGTTTTCAGGTCAAAGGCAAAGAGGGAAAGGAACTCTGCATCATCTGTTTCGCTCAGCAAGCTGTAGAGAGCTTTGCGATTCGGTGCAAAATCAGCGCTGAGAATTTCGCCTTCGACGGTGCGGAGCTCCTGTCGCTTACCGGCGCTATCAACCCAGAAGAGGGACTGGCGAAAGTCGGAATTAAAACGCACCGTTGCAGCTTGGGTGCCATCCCGACTGAAACCCAAGACCCGCCCAAATTGGGGGAGAAAGTCGAGGGGATCGCTGCCCGCTTCCAAGGGTAAGACCGCCAAGCCCTGACCTTGAGCAATGACGAGGGAGTTGTTATCGGGAGCAATCCGAAACTCGCCACCTGGGTCGCGTTGAATGACAGTGGGATCGCCTGTGGCGGGTACCTTCCACAGCTCTAGGGCGGCATTGGGAATTTTTTGATTGCTCCGCAGCACGATGATCGTCTGCCCGTCAGCCGAGAGATCAAAGGCGAGATTTTGGTAATCCTGACTGCTCAGGATTTCTTGAACTTCACCGCCGCGCGATCGCAATTCACAAGGAGCGGGTTCGGGATTGCAGTAATTGAGGCCAGTGGTCACGCTGTAGAGTGCCGCTGAAGCGATTGTGGCGGTCTTTTGGCGAGGAATCGCGCTAAAGAGAATGCGATCGCCATGGGGATAGGGGAGAAAATCCAGCACGACCCAGTCCGGCGGCGTTAGCATCTGCTGCTGCTGTCGGGTCAGGTTGTAGAGCAGGAGTCGCCCTTCTTCTTCGCCGTCTACACCGAGGTAGGCGAAGGCGCGATCGTGGGTGCGAAAGGTGGATTGGAAAGGGACAAGCGGGCGTTGGGGCGATCGCTTCTCCTTGCCGGCCAAGAGCTGTACCGTGTATTCCAAGCCGTAGGGGAGCGGGAGCTCGGGCGTGAAAGCTAACCGGCGTCCTGCCCAACTAAAACGCCCGGGAAAGCTGGGGGTCAATTGAAAAGAGGACTCGATGGAGGCGGCATCCATCGGGCGGCTGAAGGTGAACAGCATCGCAGCGGCATCAGCACCCACCGATCGCTCAGACCAGTTGAACCAGCGCACCGTCGGTCGGCTGCGATCGCCTACGGAGACCAAGACGATGCTGCAAAAGACCAAAACTAGCAAGACTGCGATCGCCCGCCGTTCAAAGGGAAGTCGAAACCACACGCGCAAACGAAAGAAGAGCAGCACAGACCAGCCCACTCTAACAGTCTCGTTTCGCCTTCTCGAACAGACTACGAGTTGAGGGGTCATGGCTAGGGGCTGACGTCTAGCAATTCAAAGACGAATCCCAAGGTTCGTTAAGCTACGAAAAACACAGCGGATAGTCTTGCTATGCCTCCTCGCTGGCCTCGGAAACCTGATCCCAACGACCCAGCCTATCGTCGGCTCGAAAATCGAATTAACTTTGCCTTCCACATCGCCCTGTTCTCAGCGGTGAACTCAGGGCTTTGGTTTTTCCAGCAACTCCGGCATCCTTTTGAGAATCTTTCAACGGTGACCCTGCTTTGGCTGGCGGGGTTGGGTTTGCATGCCGTCTTTGTGCTGCGCGATCGCCCTGTAAATCTGAAGCCCAGTGAAGAAATCCGCGATCGCTCCTAGGTGGGGGCTAGGGTAGGGGTGCCCCAGACTCTGACACTGCGATGAGCTACGCCATCTCCACTGAGTTGCTCGAACAGCTCGCGGCCGAAATTGGTGATCAAATCTATCTGGATATTGCCCAATGGCACCTCTACTTGGATGATGCCAAGCTCAGTCGCCGTCTGGCTGAACTGCTAATCACCCCCCTCGAACACGGTCAGATTGACGAACATGCAGTGACGACCATCCTGAATCAATTCCCCGTCAAAGTAGGGGGTGGCAGGCGACAAATGGCGCTGTTGGATTTGATCCCAATGTCCTGCGTTACAGCGCTGATTGAGATTCTTGAAGAGTTTCAGAAACGACTGTGAGCAGGGCCTAGAACCCTTTATATTGAGCGATCGCTGCCTGCTGTCTGTCCTGCCCTGATTGCTGTTCAACACTTATGATTCTGATTGAAATCACCAATCCCCAAGACATCATCCGCCAGCGGGTCGGACGGCTAGCAGCCAAGTTGATCAATGTCGTTGCTGATGAACTGCCCCAAGTTGAAAAAGTGCTGATTGAAGAGTTGGCAAAAGAACTTGACCAGTTTGGAATTAAAGCGAATTTTTACAGTGTGAGTAATCTTGATATGCGCAATGGCGGACGATTGGAAGTCTCCATCCCCGTTCATCACGAGAAAATGATTTCCTAGCCTCAGCAGATAGAGGGGACTTGTCTATTGCATGGCTAGTCTGTCTCCGCCTTCTTAATGGGATCGGTGACTGCTTCACTGCCTGCCCAGTACCTATAGGGTCTGGGCTTTTTGCGGGGGGATCAATCCGCTCTAGAATGGTCAGCAGCGTAGGCTCGGCCCATGAAACTGACGGTGTCTCTAGAGGGTGAACCCGCCGCGATCGAGAGTGTGCTAGTGATGGTGCTGCGTCATTTGCGCAGTGGTCAGGAGATTCAGTTCTCGACGGCGATTCATCCAGAGAGCGGGCAAGGATTGGAAGGGCTGGTGGAGATGCAAGCCCCTGAAGAAGAGCTGGCCTTTTGGCGCGAAGCCCTCAAGTTGCTCGATCAAGCAGAGCGCCTGCGGTTGCAAGGCACGGAATTTGCGGACTGGCTGCGCGATCGCCTCAAGCCGATGGATATTCCGCTGGAGCGGAAAGTCTCAACCTACGCGCAGCTTTGCACCTTAGAGCGGGAGCAGTCGCCGCTCAGCCCGCTGAGCTAGGCGATCGCGCTAGAGCAGCGCGCCGGAATTGAGTACAATCAGACAGCAAGCTCTCGGGACAGCGATCGCCCGCGATCGTAGTCACAGGCTTGGAGAGGTGGCAGAGTGGTCGAATGCGCTCGACTTGAAATCGAGTGACCCAAAAGGTCCGTGGGTTCGAATCCCACCCTCTCCGTTTTCTCACCATCCCCTTACCGCTGCTATCCCGATGCGCGCTTGGATTCAAGGGAATGTGCTCTATATCCATGAGGATGATGCCCCGACCTACCGCAAGACTGGGGGCATGGTACGGAATTCCTACTTTTGGGCGCTGAAATCGATCGCAGCCCGAGCACGGCGCGATCGCCCTTGGGAGTTTGAAGCAGAGATTTGGCCAGCGCTCCAGCGCATGCTGATCTCTTTTTGGGAGTCCGGCTATCTAGGACTGTCAGAAGTCCAGCTCAGTTTTACGCCTGATCAGCCGATTCCGGAGAATCTCCGATCGATCTCGACCTACTCCGCCGAGGCAACCGAATCAGAGGACGCAGGCAGCTAGTTCGATTGCTGCTGAACTCAATCATGATTGCTAAAAGTGTTTAGACATCAACACCGAACTGTCGGCACATGATCTCTAAACCGCCTGAATGACCCTGGCCAACGGCTCTAAATTTCCACTCGCCGCCATAGTGATAGACCTCGCCGAAGATGAGTGATGTCTCGGTGGAATAATCTTCAGAAAGGTCGTAGCGCACAATCTCAGTGTTGGTCTCTTCATTCACAACCCGAATGAAGGCATTAGACACCTGGCCAAAGGATTGCTTTCGGGCTATGGCCTCATGAATGGTGACAACAATTGCGATCCTCTGTACTGCTGCAGGGACAAACTCTAAGTTAATTCTGATTTGCTCATCATCGCCCTCACCCTGACCGGTTCGATTGTCACCGGCAGCGACCACCGATCCACAACCTGACTGCAGTTGGTTATAGAAGACAAAGTCTTTCTCTGAGCGGACTTTACCGGTGTCAGCGAGCAGGAAAGCAGAAGCGTCCAAATCAAATTTCTCACCCTCAGTCCTTCGAGGGTCCCAGCCAAGACCGACAATGATTTTCTTCAGACTCGGGTCTGTTTTAGAGAGTGAGAGGTTTTGGCCCTTGGATAGCGAGATCGGCAAAATACAGTCCTCATCCTGTGATCGGAGACACCAGCAACCCTGTCACCTGAGAGCAGATGACTGATCAATGCGCTGTCATCATACCCAACTCTATTTCTAAATAATCACAGCGTGGGCTACGCGATCGCCCTAGGACATTACCTAGCCCGCAGTCGGGCTTTGCTGCCTGAAACGCACTACGCGATCGCTTCAGTCTTCGTAGGTCGCCCAAGAATTTGGCGTTTCAGAGACGGCAACCTTGAGCTGGGTACCTGCTGGCAGCATCGTTTTTGTTTTGTCGTGAATGTACTTCGCGATCATCTCTGCAGTCGTCTCATACTCAGGCGGCATGACTTCGTTGAGAACACAGTGATCGAGACCGCCTTTCGTGACATCTTTTTTGGCCCAGCGTAGCGTCCGAAAATCCGCCACCATAACAGGGTGTGGGCAGTATTCCGAAGCACTTAACTGCGCAGCGATCGCTTCAATCCGCACGTGATAGGTATGGCCATGCATCCGTCCACAGGGACCATCGTAGTCCCGAATGAAATGGGCACTGCTGAAGCTAAATTCGGTACTTAGAGTCCAACGGGGCATGAATTAAACCGTTTCCGCAGGCAGAGGAGTAGGGTCCACAGCCATCACGTCACTTCCTAAAGCCGCTTTGATCAAGCCTTGGAAGAGTGGGTGGGGATGGTTCGGACGCGAGACAAATTCGGGGTGGAATTGGCAAGCGATAAAGAAGGGGTGATCAGAACGCTCGACAATCTCGACAAGGCGACTATCGGGTGAGGTGCCACTGATCCGATAGCCACTTTCTAAGAACAGGCTGCGGTAGGCATTGTTGAACTCGTAGCGATGGCGATGCCGTTCGTAGATGATGTCTTCGCCGTAGAGTCGCTGGGCTAGGGATCCGGCCTGCAGCTTGCAGGGACAGAGACCCAGCCGCATTGTGCCGCCTAAGTCCACCACATCTTGCTGCTCGGGCAAGAGGGCAATAACGGGATGTGGGGTTTCTTGGTCAAATTCAGCGCTGTTGGCACCCTCTAGACCCGCCACATTGCGAGCCCAGTCAATCACCGCCGCTTGCATGCCCAGACACAAGCCCAAGAAGGGAATCTGGCGATCGCGGGCGAATTGAATCGCTGCGACTTTGCCATCCACGCCGCGAGCCCCGAATCCACCGGGGACAACAATGCCATCAACCCCGTCTAGATAGGCTGCCGGATCGCCGTTTTCGAGATCCTCGGCATCGACCCAGCGCAGCTGGAGATCAGCATCGGCACTGGCAGCCGCATGGCGCAGGGATTCACTGACGGAGAGGTAAGCGTCATTGAGCCGCACATACTTGCCCACGATCGCCACTTCGACGCGGCGGCTGGGGTTCTGGAGCTGATGAACCCAGCGTTGCCATTGGGTCAGATCGGGTTGGCGCTGCTCAAGTTGCAGAATATCGAGCACTTGCTCGGCGAGTCCCTCGCGTTCCAGCATTAACGGAACTTCGTAGATCGAGCTGGCATCCTGCGAGGTAATCACCGCTTCGGGTGAAACATTGCAGAACTCTGACATTTTTTCTTTCATGCCAGCTTGCAGCGGGCGATCGCAGCGACAGACCAAAATGTCGGGCTGAATCCCGATCGATCGCAGCTCTTTGACGGAGTGCTGGGTCGGCTTGGTTTTCATCTCGCCTGCCGACGGAATCCAAGGCACCAAGGTGACGTGAATGTAGGCGATATCGCGACGGCCCACATCCTTGCGGAACTGACGAATCGCTTCTAGAAACGGCAGGGATTCAATGTCGCCCACCGTGCCGCCAATTTCCGTGATTACTACATCAGGATGGGTATCTTGGGCAACGCGGTGAATGCGATCGCGAATTTCGGCAGTGACGTGGGGAATGACCTGCACCGTGCCGCCGTTGTAGTCACCCCGACGCTCTTTGTTGATCACCGCTTGGTAGATCGAGCCGGTGGTGACACTGTTCAAGCGCGACATCGGGGTGTCCGTAAAGCGCTCGTAGTGCCCCAAGTCGAGGTCCGTTTCGGCACCATCGGCTGTGACGAACACTTCCCCATGCTGATAGGGGCTCATCGTGCCGGGGTCGACGTTGATATAAGGGTCGAGCTTGAGAATCGAAACCGAATAGCCCCGCGACTTCAACAGTCGGCCCAAACTGGCGGCCACAATTCCCTTGCCGATGCTGGAAACCACGCCACCGGTCACAAAGATGAACTTAGTCATACTCTTCCAGCGTTCAGTCCCAGTCGCTGTTGGCACAGCGATCGACTCTAACATGGCGGGCGGGTTGCAGGCAGTACAATCGGGGCGAACTGTCGCCGAACCCCTATGGATCGCTCCAAACTCGTGGCTATTGTGACGGGTGCAATTTCGCTGTTGCTGGCGATCGCCTACCTCGTCCTTGTGCAGATTTTGGACAGTCGCGGTGGCATGTTGCCTGCCCCCACGGATTTAGGACTACTGCTAGGGTGAGTCGTTCAGCCTGCTGAGACCCTTGATGTAGTCTGGGCTGGCGCGATTGCTTAACCCTCTCACACGCCGTTCCGCTTGGTAGCGTGAGTTACCATAAGAAGGCCGTTGAGTCGGGTTCAGACCATGTCGCTCTTGGACTGGTTTGCCAATCGCCGTAAGACCGAACCCGTCGTTCACGACTATCAGGAACGGGAAATTGCGGATGGTTTGTGGACTAAGTGTGAAGCCTGCGATGCCCTGACCTACACCAAGGATCTGCAGGCCAATTTGATGGTCTGTTTGCAGTGCGGCCATCACATGCGCATCTACAGCGATGAGCGCATTCGCCAGCTGATTGACCCTGGCACCTGGCAGTTTTTAGATGAAGAAGTTTCACCCACCGATCCGCTTGGCTTCCGCGATCGCAAGTCCTACAGCGATCGCCTGCGGGAAACCCAAGCAAAAACAGGGTTGAGTGATGCCGTCCGGACTGGCTTAGGACTGATTGAAGGTCAGCCTGTGGCCTTGGGCGTGATGGACTTTCGCTTCATGGGCGGCAGCATGGGTTCTGTCGTCGGCGAAAAACTGACCCGCCTGATCGAAAAAGGGACTGAGCAGCGATCGCCCGTGATCATCGTCTGCGCTTCCGGCGGTGCCCGCATGCAGGAAGGCATGCTCAGCCTGATGCAGATGGCCAAAATTTCAGGGGCACTGGAACGGCACCGCGAAGCAGGCTTGCTCTATCTGCCGATTCTGACTCACCCCACGACTGGCGGCGTCACGGCCAGCTTCGCCATGCTGGGCGATCTGATCATTGCCGAACCCAAGGCGCTGATTGGCTTTGCTGGGCGGCGGGTGATTGAGCAGACGCTGCGCGAGAAATTGCCTGACGATTTCCAAACGGCGGAATATTTGCAGGCACACGGCTTTGTCGATGTGATTGTGCCGCGCACCCAAATGAAGAAAACCCTAGCGCAGTTAATTCGTCTGCACCAACCGCGATCGCTGGAAGTGAAGATCCCAGTCCTTGAGTCGTCGAGCCCTGCAGCTGCTTCCTTCTAGCACCGCCGTAGTGAGCAGCCTCTCTCCCGTCGCAGTGTGGCTAGAAGTCTACGTCAGGGTCAGCAACAGTCTCGCTGTCGGACTCGCGATCGCTGACGACTTCGCCATTAAAAAATTGCGCCAGACTCTTGGCGGCTTTCAACCCCGGATCAAGTTCCCAATCCGCTAGGGGGCGAGGCGCAGCAGGCGGCGTTTCAATCTTGGGAGCTGGAGCAATCTCAGTTGGTTGGGGTGAACGGGGTGCGATCGCGACTGGTTTTGATTGTTGAATCGGTGCAACTGGCCCAGGCGCTGGAGCCGGAGGTGCGATCGTGGCGATCGCCGGCTGATGCGAGGGTTCTGCGATCGCAGTCGGTTCTGAGGGTGGCGCTGGCCGAGGGCTGGGGGAAGGTGCAATGGGCGATCGCACCGACTCGGTGACGACTGGAACCGTGGGCGGGGCCGGCAGACTCACAGGGTTGGGGGCTGCACCGCTGCTGGATTCTAATTCCACCGCGATCGCTTGGCCCAGAACGGTTTGAAATGCTTCGGCCAGCAGATTGCGCTTACTCTGCACGGTCGAGAGCCATTGGGGCGGCAGGCTGATCACGGCTTGACCGGCTTGGCAGCGGAGCAAACGCCCTTGCTGCCGCAACAACATTTGCATCCCCCGCGAGGCAATATTGGCCAAGACGCGCTGCCACAACTCTTCTAAATCCAGCGGATCTGGTTGCGGCGCTGCGATCGGCTCAGGTGCCGGGCTTACAGGAGCAGGCGTGGCAACTGCTGGCGGAGCAACAGGGGCAGCAGTGGGTGCTGTGGGTGGGGCCGGACTCGCCGCTACAGTCGGGCTGACGGGAGTCGGCAGACTGACAGGACGAACGGGGGTTGTGGCTACAGGTTCAACCGTTGCTTGGGCGCTGGGCAGCAACCCGAGCAAAGCAACTTCTAGCCAGAGTCGCGGCTGAGTTGTGTTTTTGATCTGCAGTTCCGACTGCCGTAGGTGTTGTTGCAGCTGCAGAATCCGCTCAGGACTCCAGGCTTGGGCAAAGGTGCAGAGCGCCTGCCAAGTGGCCTCGGTAACTGTGGTTAAGTCGCGGCGTTGAGGTGCGGTACGAGCGATCAAGAGATCACGACTAAAGGCGGTCAGATTTTGCAGAACAGTGAGGGGTTCCCGACCGCGATCGAGCAGTTGGCGGATGAAGGTGAGTAATGCCTCAGGATCATTGGCGGCGATCGCTTCCAGTAGTTGCAGGAGCTGGCGTTCCGGCACAGCACCGAGCAGATCCCAGACCGCTTCTGGCGTCACCGGTGGTGGCAGAAGTCCTAACTGATCGAGCAGGCTCTCGGCATCGCGCAGGCCGCCCTGAGCCAGTTGCGCCACGAGGGCGATCGCTGTCGGCTCGATTTCAATGGATTCTTTCTGGGCAATGACTTGCAGGTGATCGGTCATCGCCTGTAGGGGGATGCGGCGAAAATCGAAACGCTGGCAACGGGAAATAATCGTCGGCAAAACCCGCTGCGGATCGGTGGTCGCCAGCACAAAAACGACGCGATCGGGCGGTTCTTCCAAGGTTTTGAGCAGGGCATTAAACGCTGCCGTGCTCAGCATGTGACATTCGTCGATCACATAGACCTTGAAGCGACATTGAACGGGGGCAAACTGTGCTCGTTCAATCAGCTCACGGATGTTATCGACGCCCGTGTTGGAAGCCGCGTCAATTTCAATGACATCGAGGGCGTTACCCTGTGCGATCGCCCGACAAGCTTCGCAAGTCCCGCAGGGACTGGCCGTTGGCACAGGGCTGGCTTGGCAGTTGAGGGACTTGGCCAGAATGCGGGCGCTGGAGGTTTTGCCCGTCCCGCGTGGACCTGTGAACAGGTAAGCGGGGGCAATCCGCTGCTGCGCCAGGGCTTGACTCAGCGTCCGCGCGATCGCCTCTTGCCCCACCAAATCGGCAAAGCATTGCGGCCGATATTTGTGATGCAGCGGTTCGTAGGCCATCGACAACCAGCAGTGCAATCAGCAGAGGAGATCAGGCTAGCAGAGCAGCATCCGTCCTGCTGTTCCTGCTGGGCACTAGGAGGATTGCTCTGGGAAAAAGCGACGACGCACCCAAGACCCCACACCGCTGAGGATAGCGCCTGCCATCAAGAGTCCAAGGGCAGGCTGAAACAAAGGCTGCCAGAGCGACATCCACAGGTCAAAACCCAAGGGCCAATCGAAACGTCGCCCCAACAGCGCGATCGCAAACCAAATGAGGGCCGCAATCACAAAAAAGACATTGAAGACGAGCAGGCGATCGAGCCCTTGCAGCAGTCGTTGCAACATTGGATGGGGTTAGATCGGGAAGAGCCAGTTTTGGATGCGATCGAGGCTAGCCCAGTTGGGTTTGCGCTTCTGGCCATCGGCCAAACTTTCGCGCAGATCTTGGCGCAGTTCTGCGGACACCGTGATTACCCGGAGGGCGATATCAATGTGCTGACGCACGCCCTTGGTATCTGTTTCCAACATTGCCAAAGCCAGGTTAACCCGCGCCTGCGGATCCTGAGGATTGAGCTTCACTGCCCGCTGCGCTGCTTTCATCGCTTGACGCGGTTCATCGAGCAGCAAATACAGCCAAGACAAGCAGGTCCAAGATGCACTGCTACGGGGTTGGCGTTCGCAGATGGACTGAAACAGCGGCACCAAATCCGCGGGCGGTTCACCGGCTTGATAGCGACGAATACCGTCTTCGAACAGAGATTCGGGAGTTTCAGTGAAGCTCATGCTGCGATCGCAAGATTCTTTCGATTCGATCAGCCTATCGTGTTTGGGGAGGATTCTTCGAGCCTTAGAGTTGCAGCAACTAAGCCGAGAAGGAGCTACCGCAACCGCAGGTCTGAGCGGCATTGGGGTTGGTGAACTTGAAGCCACCGCCAATCAAAGCGGTGCTGTAGTCCAAGGTCATGCCGTAGATGTAGAGCAGGCTCTTAGGATCGCAGACGACGCGGAAACCGTCGTAGTCGTAGACTTCATCTTTCTCGTGAATTGCATCGGCGGTGATGAAGTCCATGGTGTAAGACATGCCAGAGCAGCCGCCTTGCCGGACGCCCACCCGCAGCAGCAGATCGGTACCTTGCTGGGCTTGCATTGCTTGCAGCTGTGCAAGGGCCGTTTCACTGATCAAGATGCCTTTTTGGGGGACAGTGGTCGTTTGCGTCATGGCGTTAGGGCTCCTGTCGAACCGTTCAAACCCATCAGTGGCCTGTCTTGCCATTCTACAAAGGTGAACTCAACGTAGCGAATTGAGATAAGGCTGTCTTTCGATTGAGATCGTGCAGCTCTGAGCTTCGAGAAACCTTGTAGAACACTGCTAGACCCGCCGGTTTCGACAAGGCCGAGCATGAGAGCTGTTGGGGATGTGAGTGGTAACGAATCCTGCAATCTGAACGGTAGGGTGGGAATAAAATCGGAAATCTAGCTGCAGGCACGATCGCCGAGTCAGCTTGGGATTTTGAGAGTGACAACGCAGGAGACGATCGCAATGTTGGAAGCCTACCGCCAAGCCGCCGCTGAGCGCGAAGCTTTGGGGGTTCCGCCGCTGCCGCTAGATGCGGATCAAACAGCAGCCCTGTGTGAGCTCTTGCAAGCACCGCCCGCCGGTGAGGAAGCAACACTGCTCCATTTGCTGCGCGATCGCGTTCCCCCTGGGGTCGATCAAGCTGCCTATGTCAAAGCCACCTTTCTGAGTGCGATCGCCCACGGCGAAACCACTAGTCCGCTGATCACGCCGGTCGAGGCAGTTGAACTGCTCGGCACGATGATCGGCGGTTACAACGTTGCCGCGCTGATTGATCTACTTAAGAGTGCAGATGCGGCGATCGCCACAGCTGCCGTTGCTGCTCTGAGCAAAACCTTGCTGGTCTACGACGCTTACAACGATGTGGTCGCACTGGCTGAAACCAACGCCTACGCCAAGCAGGTTCTGGAATCTTGGGCGAATGCCGAGTGGTTCACCAGCAAACTCACCCTGCCGGAAGCGATCACCGTCACCATCTTCAAAGTGCCGGGTGAAACCAACACCGATGACCTTTCACCCGCAACCCACGCCACCACCCGTCCCGACATTCCGCTCCATGCCCAAGCAATGCTGGAAACGCGGCTGCCGGGTTCCCTCGAAACGATTCCCGTTCTGAAAGAGAAAGGCTATCCGCTGGCCTACGTCGGCGATGTGGTTGGCACCGGTTCTTCGCGCAAATCCGCAATCAACTCTGTCCTTTGGCATATCGGCGAAGACATTCCCTTTGTGCCGAATAAGCGCAGTGGCGGCATCATCCTCGGCGGCAAAATCGCGCCGATCTTTTTCAACACCGCTGAAGACTCGGGTGCACTGCCGATCGAATG
The DNA here is from genome assembly GCF_003846445.2 of Synechococcus elongatus PCC 11801. Lineage (NCBI taxonomy): Bacteria > Bacillati > Cyanobacteriota > Cyanophyceae > Synechococcales > Synechococcaceae > Synechococcus > Synechococcus elongatus. The sequence goes on from NZ_CP030139.2 coordinate 314,543, forward strand.
CGATGTCAGCGCCCTCGACACCGGCATGGTCGTTACCATTTATCCCTACGAAGGGGTGATTAAAGATGAGGCGGGTACTGTTCTTTCCACCTTTAGCCTCAAGCCAGACACCATCCTCGATGAGGTGCGAGCTGGTGGCCGGATTCCCCTGCTGATTGGGCGATCGCTCACGGATAAAGTGCGATTGCAGTTGGGCTTGCCCGTTAGCGATGTCTTTGTTCGGCCGCAACCCCCTGCGGATACCGGCAAAGGCTATACCCTCGCCCAAAAAATGGTCGGTCGCGCCTGCGGTCTTCCGGGGGTTCGTCCCGGCACGAGCTGCGAACCGATCATGACCACCGTTGGCAGCCAAGACACCACGGGGCCAATGACGCGGGATGAAATGAAGGAGCTGGCCTGCCTTGGCTTCAGTGCCGACTTGGTGATGCAGAGCTTCTGCCACACCGCCGCCTATCCCAAACCTGTTGACATCAAAACCCATAAAACCCTGCCGGACTTCATTGCCCAGCGCGGTGGCGTCGCCCTCAAACCCGGTGACGGCATCATCCACAGCTGGCTGAACCGGATGCTGCTGCCCGATACGGTCGGGACTGGTGGCGACAGTCACACCCGCTTCCCGCTCGGGATTTCCTTCCCGGCTGGTTCCGGTCTGGTTGCTTTTGCAGCTGCGATCGGAGCCATGCCGCTAGACATGCCGGAATCCGTGCTGGTGCGCTTCACCGGTTCACTGCAACCGGGCATCACCCTGCGAGATGTGGTCAACGCCATTCCCTACCAAGCGATTCAGCAAGGACTGCTGACTGTATCTAAAGAGAACAAGGTCAACGTCTTCTCTGGCCGGATTATGGAGATCGAGGGACTCCCCGATCTGAAGCTAGAGCAAGCCTTTGAGCTGACCGATGCCACAGCGGAGCGTTCCTGCGCCGGCAGCACGATCAAACTCAGCGAGGACACCGTCGCCGAATATCTGCGATCGAATGTGGCGCTGATGAAAAACATGATCGCCCGTGGCTACGAAGACAGCCGCACCTTGGCGCGTCGCATTCGCCAGATGGAAGATTGGCTCGCCAATCCACAACTGCTCTCGGCGGATGATGACGCTGAATACGCAGCCATCATCGAAATCAACCTCGATGAGCTGACCGAGCCGATTCTGGCTTGCCCCAACGATCCCGACAATGTCAAAAAGCTGTCGGAAGTCGCCGGCGATCCGATCCACGAAATCTTCATCGGCTCCTGCATGACCAACATTGGTCACTATCGCGCCGCGGCCAAAGTGCTGGAAGGCGAAGGTCAAGTTGGCGGTCGCCTCTGGATTTGCCCACCGACCCGGATGGATGAAGACCGGCTCAAGGAAGAAGGCTACTACAGCATCTTCGCCGCGGCTGGCGCTCGTTTGGAAGTGCCCGGTTGTTCACTTTGTATGGGCAACCAAGCCCGCGTTGCGGACAACACTACGGTCTTCTCGACCAGTACCCGCAACTTCAACAACCGCATGGGCAAAGGTGCTCAGGTCTACTTAGGTTCAGCGGAATTGGCGGCAGTCTGCGCCCTCTTGGGACGTATTCCCACACCGGAGGAATACCTGAAGATCGCGGCTGAGAAGATCAATCCCTTTGCGGCTGACCTGTATCAGTACCTCAACTTCGACCAACTGGAAGGCTTTGCCGATGAAGGTCGTGTCAAACCGGCTGAGGAAGTCGATCGCATTCTGACAACTGTCTAAGCCCATTTTTGATTGCGCAATAACCTCCGGAGGCGATCGCTTCCGGAGGTTTTTTCTTGCTTGAAGACCTGTGATCAAAATCACAAGCTGTACTGCAATAGATCACAGCTTGGCTCATGGCTCTCAGCGAGAGTAAACCTATTCTCCCTGCAGCACTCAGCCATGACCTTCCGCTCTCTGATCGGCTCCACCAGCCAAGTAAAATCCCCCATAACGCCGCTCAAAAACCTGCAGCCGATCAACACGTTGACGGTCTCTGCCCCAACAGCAGTTGTCACCATCTACGGCTCCACGGGCAATGACAATCTTTTAGGCGGTTTTTTTGCAGACATCATCTATGGCGGTGATGGCAATGATCTCCTCTCTGGTGGCACGACCTATTCGATGGCAAGCTACTCCAGCGGCCAGTACATCAATGATCTCTCTGGCGATACGCTCTATGGCGAGGCTGGTAATGATCTCTTGCTTGGAGGGCTCGGTCGTGACTCTCTCTATGGTGGAGTGGGCGATGACATACTAGACGGCTACGGATTTAAACCTCAGCTATCTCAAGTTGCTGTTGGCGAGACATTTCCCTTTGAAATCGATGGCAATTTTCTGGATGGTGGGGAAGGAAATGATCTACTGATTGGGTCGATGGGAAACGATACCTTAACGGGTGGGACATGCAATGACGTTCTTAATGGCGGGGGTGGACGGGATCTGATCACTGGCGGACTGGGTGCTGATCAGTTTGTCATTAATGTGGAGAGCTATCGCGACAGCTCTATTTTCCCGAACCTATATGCCAAAATCCTAGACTTTAGTCTAGAAGATACGCTTCGCGTTGATAGCCCTGTCATCTTGCAAGTCGCATCTGCTGACTCAGCCAACATCAATCAAGTCAATCTCTACACAACCTCCGCTTCTGGAAGTCTTGATTTGATTGCGATGGTTCAAAGTTCTGCCTTTGCTTCAGTGGGTGATTTAGCTTCGGCAGTCATGAATGATTTGCTAGGGCTTTGATTGCAGCTTTAGAAGACTGAGTCCAAGACTCAACCGGATTGTCAACACAATATGTGTACCCTCTTCTTCCCAATTCAGAGACGCAATAGCAGCGAGTCTGTATCAATCCGTGGGACAAGTTTCTTGTTGGGCGAGGCGCCGGAAAGAAGGCGATCGCTCGAGCAGTTCGGCGTAGGTGCCGCTGGCAACCACTTTGCCTTGGGAAAACTCAAAAATGCGATCGCATCGCTCTACCGTCGAGAGGCGGTGGGCAATCAGAATTACGGTGAGATCGCGACTGAGTTCCTGTAAGGCCGCCATCACCGCAGTTTCAGTGGCATTGTCTAAAGCACTCGTTGCTTCATCGAGTACCAAAATTGAGGCGCGGCGATAGAGCGCGCGGGCAATGCCGATGCGCTGGCGCTGACCGCCACTGAGCCGAACGCCACGCTCCCCGATCGCTTCGTCATACCCCTTGGGCAGTGCCTCAATGAATTCAGCAATCTGTGCCCATTGAGCAGCCTGGCGAACCCGATCGCGATCGATGCGGCTGGGTGGAATGCCAAAGGCGATATTTTCTGCGATCGTGCCATCAGCCAGAAAAATGGACTGCGGCACATGCGCGATCGCCTGCTGCCAAGCCCGAATCGTCTCAGGCGACTGCAAGGGCTGATCGTCAATCCAGATCGTGCCCTCGACGGGTTGCAGTAAACCCAAAATCAGATCAGCAGTTGTACTCTTGCCGCTGCCTGTGCTGCCGACAAAAGCGACCGTGCTACGAGCTGGAATCATCAGATCGAGCTGATCCAGGATCCACGGTCCTGTTTCGCCGTAGCGGAAGCGAACGGACTCGAACTGCAGCGATCGCTCCAGCGTGAGGGGTAGCGGGGCGATCGCCGTTGACGGGGACTGGACAGGGCGATCGAGTGCTGTCAAAACGGCTCCTAATGCCACAGCATCGGAACGGATGGTGGCGATCGCGGCAAACCCCTGCTGCAAGGGCGAGAGTAGTCGATAGGAACCGAGGGCAAAGCCACCCAGAATCGGCAAGGCTTCGGCAAAACCCCGTTCCTGACTCGCCAAAATCTGTGCCATTAAAGCAATGCTGACAATTGCGATCGCAGTGATCACAAAGCGAGGTGATTCAGCGATCAACATCCGCGCCTCTTGGCTGCGGCGATAGTTGTAGTCGAAGCGTCGGTAAAGGTCTTCAAACAGACCTTGGCTGCCATCGAGTAAGACATCACGAATGCCGCCCAAGCTCTCCTGCAAAATCTTGAGGACGAGGCGAGAGTTTTCAGATTTGAGGCGACTAAACCGCAGCAGGCGCTGACGATTAAGCCAATAGACGGCGCTGTAGGTCGAACCCAGAATTAGAGCCGCTGCGATCGTCAGCTCGGGCGTCAAAATCAGCAAGCCTGTCAGCAGCGCTGCAATCACGACCGCGCTGGCATTGAGTTGCAGCAGCGGTTGAATCACGCTGGCAACCACACCATTGACATCGTGGGTGATCTCCGCAATCAGGCTGCTGCTGTTGTGGCGGACATGAAAGGGATAGGGCTGGTAGAGAATGCCGCGAAACACGGCTCGACTGAGGTCAGAACCAATGCGATAGGCCAGTCGCACCCGCACATTCAGGGTCAGTAGCTGCAGGCCATTACTGAGCAGTACGGTCGCAACAAAAACGCCTGTCACCCAAGGAATCAGCTTGCTAGGGCTATCGATCCCCAATTGCTGGGCGATCGGTTGCAGCCAACGGTATTGCAATAGCTGTGCAGGCTGAGCCAGCGCCGTCAAAAACGGCAAGATTGACCCCAAGCTACTCAGCTCCGCCAAGCTAGATCCCAGAATCAGCAGTTGCAGCAAAATCAACTGCCGGCGACGGCGGGGCGAGAGATGAGACCAGAGGCGAAACAGGTCGTTCAAAGGGGGGCTGACCAGAAGATCCTCGATTCTTGCAGACAGTAGACCAGGGCTGGATCGCTTGGCAATGGGCGCAGCTAAGCCTGCGATCGCCAGTGACCAAGACTTCTGGTGCGATCGCACGCGATCGGAACCGCTTCACGGATAATAGAGAGTTTGTTGTTCAAGCTCGCCCCCGTCTCCATGCGCACTCACTACTGCGGCGATCTCCGTGCCGAACAAGTCGGCACCACCGTCACGCTCTTTGGCTGGGTCGATCGGCGACGCGATCATGGTGGCGTGATTTTTGTGGACCTGCGCGATCGCACGGGCACGGTGCAAATCGTCAGCGATCCGGAGCGGACGCCGGAGTCCTATCACCAAGCGGAAGGGCTGCGCAACGAATATGTGGTGAAAATCACCGGACGGGTCAGCGCGCGACCGGCCGAATCGCTGAACCCGAAGCTACCGACTGGCGAAGTCGAAATCTACGCCGATCGCATTGAAATTCTGAATGCGGTGCGCCGTCAGCTCCCCTTCCAAGTCTCCAGCGCTGACGAAGAAACAGTGCGGGAAGACCTACGCCTGCGCTACCGCTACTTGGATCTGCGCCGCGAGCGCATGAACCGCAACCTGCAACTGCGTCACCAAGTCGTTAAGGCGATGCGCCGCTTCTTGGAGGATGAGGAGCAGTTCATCGAAATCGAAACCCCTGTCCTGACCAAGTCGACGCCGGAAGGTGCACGGGATTACTTGGTGCCCTCACGGGTCAATCCCGGCGAATGGTTTGCTCTGCCACAGTCACCCCAGCTCTTTAAACAGCTGCTAATGGTGTCAGGCTTCGATCGCTACTACCAAATCGCCCGTTGCTTCCGTGACGAGGATTTGCGCGCCGATCGCCAGCCAGAATTTACCCAACTCGACATGGAAATGAGCTTCCTCTCGCAGGAAGAAATCATCGACCTGAACGAGCGGCTGATTGCCCACATTTTCAAGACGGTCAAAGGCATTGATCTGCCGCGTCCCTTCCCGCGTTTGACCTACGCCGAGGCGATGGATCGCTACGGCAGCGATCGCCCTGATACGCGTTTCGGCCTCGAGCTCGTTGATGTCTCCGATGTTGTCGCGGACATGGGCTTCAAGGTGTTCAGCGGCGCTGTCAAATCCGGCGGTAAGGTCAAAATCCTGCCCATTCCCGATGGCAACGATCGTATTTCCAACGTGCGGATCAAACCCGGCGGCGATATTTTCAAGGAAGCCACGGAAGCGGGTGCCGCTGGTCTGGCCTACATTCGCGTTCGTGAAAATGGCGAGATCGACACGATCGGCGCAATCAAAGACAATCTCAGCAACGAGCAGAAAGCAGAGATTCTCCGCCGCACCCAAGCCCAGCCCGGAACGCTGCTGCTGTTTGGGGCTGGCAGCACCGATATCGTCAACAAGTCCCTCGATCGCGTTCGCCAATTCCTCGGCAAAGAGTTGGGATTGATCGATCCTGACGCGATCAATCTGCTCTGGGTCGTGGACTTCCCGATGGTGGAGTGGAATGCCGACGAGAAGCGCTACGAAGCGTTGCACCACCCCTTCACAGCGCCCAATCCTGAGGATTTGGACGACCTAACCACGGCTCGGGCGCAAGCCTACGACATTGTTCTGAACGGCTTGGAAATTGGCGGCGGTAGCCTGCGGATTTACCAGCGCGACATTCAAGAACGCGTATTTGAAACGATCGGCCTTTCCTATGAGGAAGCGCAGGCTAAATTTGGTTTCTTGCTAGAAGCGTTTGACTTTGGCACCCCGCCCCACGGTGGTATCGCCTATGGCCTCGATCGCTTGGTGATGTTGTTGGCGGGTGAAGACTCGATTCGTGATGCGATCGCCTTCCCGAAAACCCAGCAAGCGCGATGTCTGCTGACCGATGCTCCCGCCGATGTCAGCGATCGCCAACTCAAGGAGCTCTACGTCGCTTCGACTTGGCAGCCACCGATCAAAGAGCGCGACTGATCCGTATCGAGCGCAGCGATCGATTCAGGTTGCTCGAAGGTGGCTAGATCGCTGCTAGAACCACTTTGGGTTTGCAGAGTCCCGCCGTGATGGTGCCGATCCCCAGAAAACGGTTCTGGGGACAATAGACTCGCGCCGGCGATCCCTCAACAGCGGGCAGGTCCGTGATCGGAATGGCCTGCCCTTGCCGCCAGCGATCGCTGGCTTCTTCTGCTAGTCTCACTACGGCTAAGTGCTGCAACGGTGAATCCAAGGCCAACAGCGGTACGGGGGCACCGTCGAGGAGATCGGTGAGCGGTGTACTGGTGCTGATCTCAAAGCCACTACTGGCCGTGCGCCGCAACTCAGCCAACGTACCCCCCACCCCGAGGGCTGCTCCCAAATCCCGCGCCAGCGATCGGATGTAAGTTCCCGCTCCACACTGAACCTCAAGGTCCAATTCTGCTTGGGCGCCAGGCCGCCAGCCAAGAATGCGGATAACCTGAATCTCAACCGTGCGCCAGGGCAAATCCACCGGTGCTTTCCCTTGACGTGCAAGCTGATATAAGCGCTGCCCTTGGACTTGCACTGCACTGACTTGGGGAGGCTGTTGCTGAATCTGTCCGAGGAATTGCGGTAGAACGGCTTCGATTGCGGTCAGAGGAAGGTGGCTAGTATCAGCTTCTGCCAAGCGATCGCCACTCAGATCATCCGTACTAGTTTGTAAGCCCAACCGGATCATCCCGACGTAGGTTTTACCACTCGGTAAATAGGGCAGGAGGCGGGTGGCTCGCCCCACCGCGATCGGTAACACTCCAGTGACCGCTGGATCGAGAGTGCCCCCATGCCCGATGCGTCGCTCTCGCAACAGCCGCCGCAGCTTGGCGACACAGTCGTGGGAAGTCCAGCCGGCTGGCTTATCGAGGTTGACAAACCCTTCAGACAACATGGCAATCCCTCGCAAGGACAGTAGACTACGCCACAGCGGTGAGCAGTCGTCGGTAGTAGAATTAGCTTCTTTGAATTCCAGTAACGCTGATGGCCAATATCCTCGTTGTTGACGACAGCAGTCTCTATTTAGAACTGGCGCGTCAAGCGCTAGCTGAACATGGCCATCACGTGACTCTTGCCAACAATGGTCAGGAAGCTTTACAAACCATTGCCCAGCAAAAGCCAGACCTGATCTTGCTCGACATTGTGATGCCGGAAATGAATGGCTACGATGTCTTGCGATCACTCAAGAAATCGCCGGACACAGCTAGCATTCCCGTCATCCTTTGTTCCACGAAGGGCGAAGACTTTGATAAGTATTGGGGCCTAAAGCAGGGCGCGACTGCTTACTTAACCAAGCCCTATGAGGTCAACGATCTGCTGGTTTTGGTGCAGGAACAAATTAGCTCTGCAGGTTAGTGCTCAGCGATGGACCTACGGCTGGGCGATCGGTTTTCACCGAACCCCTACCTAAACGAGCCGTTCGCTGCCATACAACAAGGGGGACCCGCTGCTTGTTCGGGCCCCCCTAATCGGTCAGTGAAACCTAAGCAGCCGAGGTGGCTGGATAAACACTGACTTTTTTGCCGCCTTTGCCCTTCCGTTCAAAGGTGACCACGCCGTCGATCAGAGCGAACAGGGTGTCGTCACCACCGCGACCGACATTGACGCCGGGGTGGAACTTCGTTCCGCGCTGGCGAACGATGATGCTACCCGAGCGCACGACTTCGCCGCCAAACTTTTTGACGCCGAGGCGCTGGGCGTTAGAGTCGCGCCCGTTCCGAGTACTACCGGTTCCCTTCTTATGAGCCATGGTGTTGGATCCTCTGGTGAGAACGATTCAATAATTAGCCAGCAGCGTCGATGTCCGCTTCTGATTTGGGTAGGTCAGCCACATTAGCCGTCAAAACCTTGCCACCCACGGTGATCGACTCGACCAAAACCCGAGTCAAATCTTGGCGATGGCCTTGTTTTTTACGGGTCTTTTTCTTGGGCTTCATCTTGTAGACGGTGATCTTGCGACCGCGAGGGTGGCTGAGAACCGTCACTTGCACACTGGCACCTGCCACATAGGGCTGGCCGATCTGCGGAGCGCCTTCGTCCTGGACAAGCAGAACTTTGTCGAGCGTCAGGGATTGATCCAATTCTGCGTCGAGGCGATCGAGATCGTAGAACCGACCGGGTTCAACCCAGAGTTGCTTACCGCTTGCTTCGATGATTGCGTAAGCCATGTATGTTCAGCCGTAGAGGTGGCCACTGCTGCCTGAAGCAGCGAAGGCACTTAATTAAAACCTGTTCCGAGCCGCCTTTTGAGACAACAGCCCTCTATCATCTCAGAAAAATTTGAGAACTGTCAAACTGTGGGCATAGCGATCGCGGCAGTGAAACCCGCAATGCTAGGGTAGATTAGTTTTTTCTTTGTCAGAGATTAATTGGTCTGCGGCCCCAGTCCTAAAGGAGTGACTGCGTGCTCTCGCAAATTGCAATCTGCATTTGGGTAGAATCAACGGCAATTCTGCAGGATTGCCAGCAAGCATTGGCGGGCGATCGCTACCAATTGCAGATCTGTAGCTCTGGCGATCTGCTGCTCGACTATGCGCAAACCCATCGCGACCAGATTGACTGTCTGCTGCTAGTCGCTACCAATCCTGGTTGCAAAACCGTCATTCAGCAACTCTGCTTCCAGGGCATTGTGGTACCGGCGATCGTGGTGGGCGATCGCGATACTGACGATGTCACCGACACCCAGAAAGACTGGGTCTACCACAGCGCCGAGCTGCATCTCGGTATCCATCAGCTGGAGCAACTGCCCTATCAAGTGGATGCAGCTCTAGCGGAATTTTTGCGCCAAGCCCCCGTCGAGACCATCGCCGACCAGGTCATGCTGATGGCGGCTACCCATGATCCCGAACTCGCTAGTCATCAGCGCGACCTAGCCCAACGCTTACAAGAACGCTTGGGCTACCTCGGTGTCTACTACAAACGCGATCCTGATCGCTTTCTGCGCAATTTACCGGCCTACGAGGGACAGAAGTTACTAGAGGCGATGCAGACCAGCTATCGCGAGATTGTGCTGAGCTATTTCTCCCCCAATAGCAATCTCAATCAGAGTCTTGACAACTTTGTCAACATGGCATTTTTTGCCGATGTTCCGGTTACTCAAGTGGTGGAAATTCACATGGAACTCATGGATGAGTTTGCCAAAAAGCTGCGCGTGGAGGGCCGTTCCGAGGATATTTTGCTGGACTATCGACTGACTTTAATTGATGTCATCGCTCATCTCTGTGAGATGTATCGGCGCTCTATCCCACGGGAAACCTAAAAAGGTAAAGGAGGTCTTAAGCCCCGCTCAATTACTCATTCGAGCCTGTTAGATAGTCTGATTGCTGTTGACCCGTTCTTAATCTGTGCATGAGCCCTCGTAAAACCTACATTCTCAAGCTCTACGTCGCCGGCAATACTCCGAACTCGGTTCGAGCCCTCAAGACGCTCAAGAACATCCTTGAAGTCGAGTTTCAAGGTGTCTATGCCCTGAAGGTGATCGATGTTTTAAAAAATCCTCAGTTGGCAGAGGAGGATAAAATTCTAGCGACGCCAACGCTTGCTAAGGTTTTACCGTTGCCGGTGCGTCGGATTATCGGTGATTTATCCGATCGCGAGAAGGTACTGATTGGTCTTGACTTGCTCTACGGAGACTTGCAAGACACGGATGATTTTTAGGGATTTTGAATCCTCCCATCAGTACCACTTGATTGTTCAAGCTCTTATAAAATGACCCCCGCTGAGATGACTGGTTCCAATAACGGCTCTACGCACCAAGCGGTTGCCAAAATGCGCACGATGATTGAAGGCTTTGACGATATTAGTCATGGTGGTCTTCCGATTGGGCGATCCACACTTGTCAGTGGGACTTCTGGAACTGGCAAAACCCTCTTCTCAATTCAATTTCTCTACAACGGCATTATTGAATTTGATGAGCCGGGTGTCTTCGTCACCTTTGAAGAAACGCCACAAGACATTATTAAAAATGCGCGCAGTTTCGGCTGGGATCTCGCCAAGCTTGTGGATGAAGGAAAATTGTTTATTCTTGATGCTTCCCCAGATCCAGAAGGTCAAGAAGTAGTCGGTGGCTTTGACTTATCAGCCCTGATCGAACGTATTAATTATGCTATTCAAAAGTACCGTGCTCGTCGGGTTTCCATTGACTCAGTTACATCCGTTTTTCAGCAATATGATGCTTCTTCAGTCGTTCGCCGAGAATTGTTCCGACTCGTCGCTCGTCTCAAGCAAATTGGTGCCACGACCTTGATGACTACTGAGCGCTTGGAGGAATACGGCCCGATCGCTCGCTATGGCGTTGAAGAATTTGTCTCCGATAACGTCGTCATCCTACGCAACGTGTTGGAAGGCGAACGCCGCCGCCGAACCCTCGAAATTCTGAAGCTGCGTGGCACGAGCCACATGAAAGGGGAGTATCCGTTCACGATTACGGATAACGGCATTAATATCTTCCCGCTCGGGGCAATGCGCCTCACGCAGCGATCTTCGAACGTCCGCGTTTCTTCTGGGGTTACGCGACTCGATGAAATGTGCGGTGGCGGCTTCTTCAAAGACTCGATTATTCTTGCGACGGGTGCGACTGGCACTGGCAAAACACTGCTGGTGAGTCGGTTTGTTGAGAATGCCTGTGCGAACAAAGAGCGAGCCATTCTCTTTGCTTATGAAGAGTCACGGGCACAGCTGCTCCGCAATGCCTATTCTTGGGGCATGGACTTCGAAGAAATGGAGCGTCAGGACCTTCTTAAAATTGTCTGTGCCTATCCAGAATCAGCGGGTTTGGAAGACCATTTGCAGATCATTAAGTCGGAGATTAGCGAATTTAAACCGGCTCGAATTGCGATCGACTCTCTCTCGGCTTTAGCGCGTGGTGTGAGTAATAATGCTTTCCGACAATTTGTGATTGGCGTGACTGGCTATGCCAAACAGGAAGAGATCACAGGACTCTTCACCAACACCAGCGATCAGTTTATGGGAGCCCACTCGATTACAGACTCCCATATTTCAACCATTACTGACACGATTATCTTGCTGCAGTACGTTGAAATCCGCGGCGAAATGTCTCGTGCTATTAACGTCTTTAAGATGCGCGGTTCTTGGCACGACAAAGCGATTCGTGAATTCATGATCAGCGACAAAGGACCGGATATCAAAGACTCCTTCCGGAATTTCGAGCGGATTATTTCCGGCTCACCAACACGGATCACTGTGGATGAGAAGAGTGAGCTGTCGCGGATTGTGCGCGGCGTTCAAGAAAAGGGGCCGGAAAGCTAGTCTGCGGTGGCGATCGCCGTCAGATAGCACGCTTGCAGATCAGCCGTCAGTCCTAGAACGGAGAACGCGAGCGCTTCGCGATAGAGCCGTTGGGCTGGGTGTTGTAGTGAATTGGCGGCACCAGCTGCGCTAAAGACAGCAGCTTGGGTACAGCGATGCATCAGGCTAAGGGCTTGCACCCGCAAATCTAGCGCTCGATCTGGCAATCGCTCGGATTGCAGGAGAGTGGCGGCGATCGCCTGTTCGATCTGCTCCAATCGGGACTGGAGGAGAGCCGCACTGTCCAATGACTGCTTTTCCAGAGTTCGGATTGCAGCCCGCGCAACGCCGCAGGCAAAAGCCGTTGGACTAAGAATGCCTTGGCGATCGCGATCGTGGATCCATGTGGCAGGCTGAATCGTTACCAAGCGATCGCGGGGCAGCGTAATGCTCAGCTGAGCAGCGACTGTGCCAGTTGTTCCCATCGCAGCCAGCGCCAAGGGCGAGACTTGCCATTCAGGTGCGCTGGCTGGGATCAAGCAAAAGAGAATTTGGCCGTCGGGTAAAGGGGCGGCAATCAAAAACTCCTCAAAAAAGCCCCAGCCCGTCAGCCAAGGAAGCTGACCACTCAGGCAGATCTGATCTCCTTGCCATTGAGCTTGCAAAGGAACGGGCGATCGCCGCAGATGGGAAAAGCCAATTCCAACTTTGGGTTGACCCTGACGCAGACCTTGCAAGCAACGATCGCCGGGACAATATCTGGCGAGAAGCGCCGCGGCACTTTGGTGCTGGGTTTGCAGAAACGCCAAGGCACCTGAAGCACTGGCGATTGCAGTCTGTGCTTGCCAAACCTGCAGCGGGGAGAGTGCCGCTTCCCCCGCAATGGTAGGAAGAGACAGCCCCAGCCAACCGCGATCGCCCATTTGCCCAAGCACTGTGGCTAGGACAGCAGGATCTTGATCGATCGCTTCTGCTTGGGGCTGCACCTCGGCGGTCAGCCAATTTTGCAGGGCTTGCAGTTCCACTCCCTCACCGATATCTGAGGCGATCGCATTGGAGCTAAGCGGCCAAGGCCGCTTCGATCGCTTGAATTAGCGCCGGATCGTTAGGGGCAACACCGCTCTTGAAGCGTGCCAAAACCGTACCGTCCTTGCCGACCAAGAATTTCTCAAAGTTCCACGCGACATCTCCAGCAGGTTCCGTTTGGGTCAGTGCCGCATAGAGGGGATGTTGATCAGCCCCTTTGGCGTGGACTTTGTCGAACAGCTCAAAGCTGACATCGAAGCGAGTTGAGCAGAAGGTTTTGATCTCCTCGTTGCTGCCCGGCTCCTGCGCCCCGAAATCATTGCAGGGGAACGCCAAGATCTGCAGCCCGCGATCGCGGTATTGCCGATAGAGGGCTTCTAAGCCGCTGTACTGGGAGGTGTAGCCGCAGTAAGAAGCGACATTAACGATCAACAACACCTGACCAGCGTAGTCACCGAGGCTTTTCGCTGCACCATCGATTGTCTTGACTGCAATGTCCGTGACCTGAGGAGCCATAAGGGGTTCACAAATCTTCATCTTCTATTGTCGCAGGCTTGCTGGCTCTCCCTGGCGACTTTAGACGGGTGGGTCTCCGGTCCCCATCAGCAAAATGGTAGGTTGCTGTTGCCTTGTCCCTGCGATCGCCCGTGACGCTCTCTCCGCCCGATAGTCCCAAAGTCCGTCTGCGCGATCGCCGCGATGCCCTGATCTTGCTGGGGTTCTGGTTGCTGTCCTTAGCGATCGATGGACTCTGGCGCAGCGTTGACCTCGCCCCACCGGCTTGGGATCAAGGCGATCACTTCAGTCGGGCTCTGGCCTTTTGGCAGGCATGGCAATCACCTCAGCTTTTGAATGGCGGTTGGTGGACACAGCTATGGCAACTCGCGCCGACCTATCGGGGGCCACTGACCTATCTGCTGACCCTGCCGCTCTTCCTGCTGTTTGGAGCCAACTGGGAGAGCGCGATCGCTAGCAACGGTCTGTTTAGCGGACTGCTACTGATCAGCACCTACGGCCTGGGGCGACTCTATGCCAATCGCACCACGGGTTTGGTGGCGGCGGGTCTGAGTCTGGCGGCACCGCTGGCGATCATTCAGCGGGTCGATTACCTGATCGACTACAGCCTGACGGCAGTGCTGACGCTGACTTGGCTCTGCCTATCGCTCTGGAAGTTTGCGAGGAGCCCCAAGCGACGACTGGGGGCAGCAGCGGCCAGTGGGGTCGCGATCGCGGCGGTCTTTCTGACCCGTCCGACCGGACTGATCTTTCTGTGGTTGCCGCTGTTGTGGCTGGCGATCGCGGCAGTGGGCCAACTCTTCCAGCAACGCCGCTGGCAACCCTTGGCTGAATTGCTGGTGGCAGGTGGCATTGCAGGGCTGTTGTCTTGGCCTTGGTTTAGCACCAACTGGCTGACGATTCTGTCCTCGATCGCCAATGCTCGCGACTGGGGGGTGAAGTATCAGGAGGGTTTGGAGGCCAATACTCTCGCAGGCTGGCTCTACTACCCCGAAAATCTGCCGGAGATGCTGTCGCCCTGGCTGTTCGGTGTGTTGGTCGTCAGTAGTGCCATTGCTGCTGTTTGGCTTTGGCGGCGCGGTGAATCGGGACCCGGCTCGCGCGATCGCTGGCTCTGGCTGGCGGGCTTTCTCTTTGGTGCATATCTGATCTGTGTCCTGGGCAGCACCAAAGTCACACGTTTCTTCCTGCCGTTGCTGCCCAGCTTGATCGTGCCCTTAGTTGCCCTACCGACGGTTCTGCCCCGACGCTGGCAGCAGGCACTGTGGACGGGGGTGGCGGCGATCGCGATCGCAGTAGGATTACAGACCATTTTCCCAGGGCCGATCCGAGCAGCTTGGCCGACCCGCTTTCCCCAAACGCAGGCTTGGCCGTTGGCTGGGATCATCGAGCGCATTCGCGAGACACAACCGCAGCTGCAATCAACCCTAGCCGTCTTGACGGATGCCGAAGCTCTGAATGCCTTCAACCTCAACGCCGAGGGGCAAAAGCAGGACTTCAGCGTTTTTGCGCGGCAAACCCTAGCGCCGGAAGAGAACTGGCAGGCAGACTTGCAAGCGTTTGACTGGTTCCTCAGCAAAACCGGCGATCAGGGGGTGATGGCGGGCAAGACGGAAGAACGGCTGGTGGAAGCGATCGCGCGATCGCCTGAATTTCAGTCCGTGGGACAGTGGCCACTTCCAGATGGAAGTCAAGCGCAACTCTGGCAACGGCGAGCCCTGACCCTCTCGGCCAAACCGAGCGCCTGCCCCAAGCAGCCACTGGAACTAGCAGTCATTGCACCGCCTCAAGCCAAGGCCGGTCAGCCGTTTCAGATCACTTATCGGCTGCGCGGGTCGATCGCACAACTGCGCAACAGCCTGTTATTGATCACTTGGCAGAACGATCGCGATCGGCTCTGGGTGCAGGATCACCAACCGGGCCTGGGCTACCTTAAAGCCGGTGCGGGCTGCATTGAACTGGAAGAACGCCTGACCACCCAAGCCCCCGACTCGCTCCCAGAGGGTTCCTATCAGTTGCAGGTTCAACGTCTGGATCGCGAGACCGGCGATCGCCAAATCCTGCCGACGGCTTCGACGGTCATTCAACTGGGGACGATCCTGGCGCCGACCAGTCCGACGGCCCTTGATCCGGTCAGTCGCTTGCATCAGTTGGGGACACTCCTAGAGACTGGTCAGGTTGATCCGCTCTTTGCTGACGTGAGTCTTCTCAATCAGGCTGACCCTGAGCAGCACTATCTTGATCAGGCGATCGCCAGTCTCCAAGCGCGGTTAGAGGATGAGCCGAACCAGTTGGACTGGCTCTATCCCCTCACCCTCAGCTATGTGCTGGAGCGGCAAGCCCCCCAAGCGGAGGCTGTGCTGCAACGAGTCGTGGCGGTCAACCCTGACAATGCGTGGAACTGGACATACCTCGGGTTTGTGCAGCTCTATCAGTTCCAAGGCGCTAAGGCGCGACAGTCTTTGCAAGAAGCAGCGATGCGTCAGCCCGAAGTGCCGATTCTGCCGACTTTGCAAGCGGTGGCTGCGGTGCAGTCTGGACAGTGGGGCGAAGCGATCGCCCGTTTACGGGGAGAGATGAACTAAGTGATGAATGACCATACGGCTGCGATCGCTGCTCATTTTGATCAATTGGCACCGGATCTCGATCGCTGGCGGCGACGCAACCGCACTTACTACCGCGATCTGGAAAAGCTGCATCGCTTTTGGATACCAGCAGGCTCACGGGTGCTGCAGATTGGCTCCGGTTTAGGAGATCTCCTCGCGACCGTTGAACCGTCCTTCGGCGTCGGGATTGATGTCTCGCCGCAGGTGGTGGCGATCGCCCAGCAACGCCATCCACAGTTTCAGTTTCATTGCTTGGCTGCCGAAGAGTTGACACCCGAGGCGATCGGTGATCCGAAACCGTTCGACGTGATCATCCTGACGGGCGTCCTCAGCTACCTGACAGATATTCAAGTGGTGATGGAGCGACTGCAAGCTTTTTGTCATCCTCGTACGCGGCTGATTCTCGGCTTCCATAACTTTCTCTGGCAGCCCCTGCTGACGCTGGCTGAGAAAGCGGGGCAGCGATCGCCCCAACCGCCCGAGAGCTGGCTGGGTATGCAGGATATTCTCAACCTGCTGACGCTGGCAGGCTATGAGCCGATCAAACAGGGTCGGCGTTTCTTAGTGCCACGACAGATTCCTTTGCTAACGGGCTGGATCAACCGTTGGATTAGTCCGCTGCCGGTGATCGAGCATCTGGCACTGACCAACTATGTCATTGCGCGTCCGATTGCTCGACCCCAAGCTCAGCCCAGTGTCTCGGTGATTGTTCCGGCTCGCAATGAAGCGGGCAATATTGCCGCAGCTGTTGAGCGCTTGCCTGAACTGGGTGCAGAAACTGAGTTGATCTTTGTGGAAGGCCACTCCCGTGATCAGACTTGGGAGACGATCGAGCAGACTGTGGCTGAGTATCAGGGGCCGCTGAAGCTGCTAGCCTGCCGCCAAACCGGCAAGGGTAAAGCCGATGCTGTGCGGTTGGGCTTTGATAAGGCCAGTGGCGACATTCTGATGATTCTTGATGCGGATTTGACCGTGCAGCCCGAGGATCTGGGGCACTTCTACCGTGCGATCGCCAGTGGACGGGGTGAATTCATCAACGGTTCGCGGCTGGTCTATCCGCGATCGCGGCTGGCAATGCCGGGGCTGAATACTTTTGCTAATCGGACTTTCGCCCTAATCTTTTCATTCCTGCTAGGACAACCGCTCAAGGACACCCTTTGCGGCACTAAGGTGCTCTGGAAAACCGACTACGATCGCGTGGCGGCAGGACGGAAATACTTTGGGGATTTTGATCCCTTTGGCGACTTTGATCTGCTGTTTGGTGCCGCCAAACTCGGCCTCAAAATTGTCGAAGTGCCAGTGCGTTATCAGGAACGCAGCTACGGCAGTTCCAACATTGCCCACGTCCGCGAAGGGCTGATTCTGGCACGGATGTGTCTTTACGCTGCTGGCAAACTGAAGTTCCCGTACTAACGCTCCTTGACTCCTGCGACCCCACCGCCCTCGACGATAACTAGCCAGCGCTGGATTGTACCGCTGCTGTTGGTTACAGTGCTGCTCAATCTGGGGCTGATACTCTGGGGCGGTTGGCAGACGATTTGGCAACAGCTCCGCCAGATCCCGTTCGCCTTTTATCCGCTCAGTGCACTGATCCTCTGTTGTGGCTATGGCATCGGTTTTTGGCGCTGGCATACCTACCTGCAGGTGCTCGATCACTGGTTACCCATCCGCCCCAGCCTACGGATTTTTTTGGGCAGTTTGGCGCTGACTGCCTCACCGGGGCGAGCAGGGGAATCGATCAAATCGCTCTGGTTGCGGCAGCAATTCGGCGTTTCAGCGGCGCGATCGCTGGCGGGTCTGGTCTGTGAACGGCTCTGCGATCTGCTGGCGGCTCTGCTGATTGTGGGGCTGGGGCTCTCAGCCCGACTCGGGGCAGGCTTTTGGTGGGCTTGCTTGGGGCTCGCGATCGCCCTATTTCTAATCCTCGGCCAGCCTCAACGTCTGCAAGCGTGGGCTGAACGCTTTGGTGGGCGTTCGCGGCGGCGTAAAGGCTTAGAGCGCTTGGCGCATCTCCTGTTCAGTGCCCGTCGCTTGCTACAGCCGCGTTACTTAGCCGGTGGACTGCTTGTCTCGGTCGCCATTTGGTCACTCGAAGGGGTAGTGCTCTACGGCTGTTTTCAGGTGTTGCAAGCGGAAACGATCAATCTGCCGACGGCCATCCTGATTCGGGCAGCCATGGGTTTGGGCGGAGTGTTGACGTTGCTGCCGGGCGGCTTGGGCGGTGCGGAAGCTGCTTCGATCTCCTTGGCACTCCTCTACGGGGCCGATCGCGATCAAGCGATCGCCGCGACCGTGCTAATACGCCTGCTGACTCTCTGGTTCCCGATCGCGATCGGCTGGGTTGCCTTGCATCGCCAAAGTCGCACCCTTAAATCTCTCGCGTTGTCTCCTCTCCCTGAACCCGATGCTGACCAGTCGCCAAAATCCCCTCGCTAAACAAATTCGCCAACTGCATCAGGCTAAAGGTCGCCGCCAGCAGCAAGCCTTTTTGCTGGAGGGAACCCACCTCTTACAGGAGGCGATCGCAACCGGCTGGCCACTCCTGCAAGTCTGTGCGACCCCCGAGTGGCAAGACCAGCATCCGCAGCTCTGGCAGCAGGCAACGCAAGTGGCACCGGAGCAAACCGTCAGCGCAGATTTGCTGGCGTATCTTTGCACCACGGTTAGTCCGGATGGAGTGGTGGCGATCGCGGCACGACAACCGCTCCGGAAACCTGATTCACGCGCTTCGTTGCTAGTTGCTGTCGAAACTCTGCAAGACCCAGGCAATCTCGGCACGATTATTCGCACGGCAGCAGCAGCAGGGGCAGAAGGCCTCTGGCTTAGTGCCGATTGCGTCGACCCTGACCATCCGAAAGTGCTGCGAGCTTCTGCCGGTCAATGGTTCCGGCTACCAATGGCGATCGCCCCCGATCTCGGGCAAACCCTGCGATCGTTGCAGCAACAGGGCCACCAGATTGTTGCGACCTTGCCGCGTACCGAAACGACGCTGTGGCAAGCGAACTTTCGGCAACCAACGGTGCTGCTCTTGGGAAATGAAGGCGCAGGGCTAAGTGCCAACCTGGCGGCGATCGCGGATACCGCTGTCACAATTCCCCAAGCTGCGGGCGTGGAATCGCTGAATGTGGCGATCGCGGCAGCTCTACTGCTCTACGAAGCCCGCCGCCAGCGACAAAGCTAGCCGCATCGCCGCCGTACAATGGCGAAATGCTTCTGCAATTGGCACGGAGAAACAAGGGTGAGCAGCGAGTTTGACTACGACGTCATCGTCATTGGTGCAGGCTACGGCGGTTTCGATGCAGCCAAACATGCCTGTGAAAAAGGCCTAAAGACGGCGATCGTGGAAGCCCGTGACCTTGGCGGCACCTGTGTGAATCGCGGTTGCGTTCCTTCCAAAGCACTGCTGGCAGCCTCAGGGCGGGTGCGGGAAATTACCGACACTGATCACCTCCAAAACTTTGGCATTCAAGTCCAAGGCGTCAGCTTCGATCGCCAAGCGATCGCGGATCACGCGGCTAACTTGGTCGAGACGATTCGCGGCAATCTTGGCAACACCCTCAAACGGCTGGGGGCTGACATTCTGATGGGTCGCGGTCGGTTGGCCGGCAGCCAGCGCGTCACCGTCACTGCTGCTGATGGAGTGGAAAAAACCTATAGCGCCCGGGATGTGATTCTGGCGACGGGCTCTGATCCTTTTGTGCCGCCCGGCATTGAAATCGACGGTAAAACCGTTTTCACCAGCGACGATGCCCTCAAGCTGGAAACCCTGCCTCAGTGGATTGCGATTATCGGCAGTGGCTACATCGGCCTAGAGTTCTCTGATGTCTACACGGCGTTGGGCTGCGAAGTGACGATGATCGAAGCCCTCGATCGCCTCTTGCCGACCTTTGACCCCGATGTCGCCAAAGTTGCCCAGCGATCGCTGCTGGAGGGGCGGGATATCGAAACTCGTACCGGCGTCTTGGCCCGCAAAATTACGCCGGGCTCGCCGGTTGTGATTGAATTGGCCGACTTCGAAACCAAAGAACTGGTGGAAGTGCTGGAAGTCGACGCCTGCCTAGTGGCCACGGGTCGGATTCCCAGCACCAAAAATCTGGGTTTGGAAACCGTTGCTGTTGAAGCCGATCGCCGCGGTTTTATTCCCGTCGATGCGGGGATGCGCGTCCTGCGGGATGGTAATCCAGTGCCGCACCTCTACGCCGTCGGTGATGCCACTGGCAAACTGATGTTGGCGCACGCTGCTGCGGCTCAAGGCGTGGTCGCGATCGAAAACATCACTGGCCATCCGCGCAGTGTCGATTACCGCAGCATTCCAGCGGCGACCTTCACCCACCCCGAAATCAGTTCGGTCGGCCTCAGTGAAGCCGATGCCAAAGCACTGGGTGGACAAGAAGGGTTTGAAGTGGCCAGCGTCCGCAGTTACTTCAAGGCCAACTCCAAGGCCCTGGCAGAGGCCGATGCCGATGGCTTCGCCAAGCTCCTGTTCCGCAAAGATACCGGCGAAGTGCTGGGCGCTCATATCTTTGGGTTGCATGCTGCTGACCTGATTCAAGAGGTCGCCAACGCGATCGCTCGTCGCCAGTCGGTCAAAGAGCTAGCCTTTGAGGTGCACACCCACCCGACTCTGAGTGAGGTGATCGAATCGGCCTACAAACAAGCTGCTACTGCGATCGCCTAAATTCCGGTTCTTCTCTTGCGATCGCTGGTCATAATCCGGCTAGCGATCGCCCCTCTATTCCTTGCGCTCACACTCCCATGGAAGTCCGTCGCCGTCCGCCCAATCCGGCTGTGCATGTTGCCAGCCTCACCTATCAGGTCAAGGTGCCGGGGAGTAGCCCCAGCAATATCCTCGAGGAAATTGTCTGGTACAAGGAGCGCGAGGTCAGTGCTTGGCGGGAACAGTTGCCGCTGCAACAGCTCCAGGCTCAAGTTCGCCAACTGACCCAAGCCCCTCGCGATTTCCTCGCGGCACTGCGTCAAGCTCCTATCCAGCCTGCGGTGATTGCTGAGGTCAAAAAAGCTTCACCCAGCAAGGGCGTCCTGCGGGAAGACTTCGATCCCGTGGCGATCGCCCAAGCCTATGCCGCTAATGGCGCAGCTTGTATTTCAGTCCTGACCGACGAGAAATTCTTCCAAGGCAGCTTCGAGAATCTGCAACGAGTGCGAGCAGCTGTCGATGTGCCGCTGCTTTGCAAAGACTTTGTGATCTACCCCTACCAGATCTACAAAGCACGCCTGCTTGGGGCCGATGCCGTCCTGTTGATCGCGGCAATTCTCTCGGATGCCGACCTGCGCTACTTCCTCAAAATCGCCCATAGTCTGGGCTTGAATGCCTTGGTGGAAGTGCACAGCCTGCCGGAGCTGGAGCGAGTTTTAGCTCTAGATGACCTGCGGCTGGTCGGCATTAACAACCGCAATCTCAAGACCTTTGTCACCGATCTGGCCGTGACCGATCACTTGGCTGCCCAATGCCGCGATCGCGATCTGCTGCTGGTCAGTGAATCAGGTCTGTTCTCAGGAGCGGATCTCGCTCGCGTTAGCCAAGCGGGCGCACGGGCTGTCTTGATTGGTGAGTCGCTAGTCAAGCAACCGGATCCGGGGCTGGCGCTGCAACAGCTACTGAGCGATCGCCCGTCGGCTTAGTTTCAGGGGGGGCTTGCACACTGCCTAGATTGAGTGACTGTGCTCTGATTAGAGCAGTGCTGTAGTAGCCGGCTGGTCGGGGGCCAGCGGTTTAAGCGGCGATCGTAAACACTGCTCCATCAACCCTGTGATGCCCTCAGCAATATAAATCGGCACATTGAGAGCTGTTTCCACGTCCGCTACCGTCAAGTCGTCCAAGAAGCAACGATCGCCGTGGCGCAACATCACGGAAGGTAGTAACAAGCCATCGCCCAAATCGCGATCGCCTAGGGATTCAATCAAATCTTGACCCGTGAGCAAGCCGGTGACGGTGAGCGCTTGACCCCAGTAGCGACTGGCTAAACCGACTAGATCGACTTGCAAGCCTTGGACTCGATTTAATCGAGCTTGGAGGGGTTGAAAAGCTTGCTCTACCACATTCCCCACCACCCAAGTCAGCCGACGGGATGGCGCAATTTGAGGAGGTAAAGCCTCGGCTTGGCGTTCAAATTCACTAATAAACGACCGAATGGAACCTACGCCGTTTTCCAGTTGGGGATATTGTTCGTACCAACTGGCGGCGGGCAGGGGTTGACCAGCAATGAGATACCATTCATCGGCCAACCAAGCAAAGCGGCTGCCGAGTTCCGCTTGAAATTGCGACTGGAGAGCCTCAACGAGTGAGATCGTCGCCGCAGCATCGGCAGGCTGCACGGGGCGTAATTCATCCTCCGTGGGCCGAAAGCGGGTCAGACCGACGGGCACAACAGCCACCGAGGCTACGGTTGCAGGATCACCTGTATGAAAAGCGGCTAAATCCGTCAGAGTTCGCTGCAGTTGGGCCCCATCGTTAAGGTCTGGACAGACGACGACCTGCGCGTGAATTTGCAGGTGGTGCTCACGGAACCACTGCAACTGCTCAACAATCAAGCCCGCCCGTTCATTTTTGAGCAACCGCCGCCGCAGATCGGGATCGGTGGCATGGACGGAAACATAGAGCGGTGACAACCGCAGCTGAGCAATGCGTCGCCATTCTGCTTCGCTGAGGTTCGTCAGTGTCAGGTAGGAGCCGTAGAGAAAACTAAGGCGATAGTCGTCATCTTTGTAGTAAAGGCTCTCGCGTTTCCCGGGGGGTTGCTGATCAATAAAGCAAAAGGGACAGCGATTGTTGCACTGAATCAACCCATCGAAGAGAGCGGTCTCAAATTCCAGCCCTAGCCCTTCGTCGGTGTCTTTCTCAATGTCGATTTGGTGCGATCGCCCAGCAGCATCCAGCACCTCTAACGCTAAAAACTCATCGCTGCAGAGGAATTGATAATCGATCAGATCGCGGGGTTGCTGACCATTGATCGAAACGATCGCATCGCCCGGCTCAAAGCCAATTTCAGCCGCA
The DNA here is from genome assembly GCF_003846445.2 of Synechococcus elongatus PCC 11801. Lineage (NCBI taxonomy): Bacteria > Bacillati > Cyanobacteriota > Cyanophyceae > Synechococcales > Synechococcaceae > Synechococcus > Synechococcus elongatus. The sequence goes on from NZ_CP030139.2 coordinate 337,602, forward strand.
ATCGAATCCGGTAAAACTCGGCTAATGCGGGCGGGTTGAAGACTCGAACGGCTCATGGGGGCGATCGCAGGACAGGATTAATGAAAAAAGCACACCCTTCCATTAAATATTCTGCAAAGTTCCCGTGGCGATCGCCGTCAGAATCAGACCGCCAAAGATAATCCGATAGATGACGAAGCTCCAAGTGTTGTGGGTGCGCAGAAAACGCAGCAACCAAGCGATCGCCAACCAAGAGAAGATCAGCGAAGACAGCGTACCGATTGCGAGAACACCCAAGGAGGATCCGTCCAATCCTGCCTCGAGTAAGTCCTTGAGTTCGACTAAGCCTGCGATCGTGATCGCCGGAATTCCCAGCAGGAAGGAGAAGCGGGCAGCGGTATCGCGTTTCAAGCCTCGGAATAAACCTGCAGTCAGGGTTGAGCCCGATCGCGAGACACCAGGCACCAAGGCCAAGGCTTGGGCCAAGCCCATCCACAGGCCATCTGCAAGGCGCAGTTGACTGAGATCGCGCTGATGTTTGCTCAGTTGCTCAGAGGCACCTAGCAAGAGCCCCATCACGATGGAGACCACCGCGATCGCGCCCAAACTACGCAGAGGGGAATTGTCGTAATCGGGAATGAAGCGCTTGATCAGCAGGCCGCCGATCAGAATTGGAATGGTGCCAAAGAGGATGCCCAAGCCCATCTGGGCCGATTCACTGCGAAAATCCTTTTGCCGGACGGCGCTGACCAGCCCCCGCAGAACGTAGGTCAAGTCCTGACGGAAGTAGGACAGGACTGCCACAATGCTGCCGAGCTGAATCACCGCAGTAAACGCCACACCAGGATCGCCCCAGCCCAAGACCACTGGCACAACTTTGAGGTGAGCTGTGCTGCTGATTGGCAAAAATTCAGTGGCACCTTGGACAAACCCCAAAACAATGGCCTGCCAAAGGTCGAGGCGATCGGCGCTACTGACAGCAATGAGCATGGAGAGCGCTTCCTGTCCGCGGATCACGGGCGTGAGACAACTTCAGCATTGTGACTGATTGTTGCTCTTTCGTTGTGGCGATCGCGGCAATCGAGCGGCTGGCTACTTTTCGAGCCGCACCACGTACCACTGCACCACCAGTCCAGGCTCTGTCTCAAACTCGCAGGCAGTGTTGAGCAGGTCCTGCGCTTGGGCTTTGCGATCGCCGCGCTCCGCCGTACCCATCGGCAAATTGTCGGGATAGCGATCGATCAGGGCTTCTAGATAGGCCAGCATTTCCTCTGGCGTCACAAACCGTTCTGGCTGATTGGGTTCCAGCAGGACATAGGCGTCTTCGCGATAGAGCAGAGCATTGGCCATAGCAAACTCCTAGAAGAGATTCGTCAACGCCTAAACGGTGCTGAGCGGCTGGGGAACGAGTTCCGCTGCAACATTGATGGCAAAAGCGGCCTCCAGCGCATGACGGTTGTAGTCAAAACTCCAGAGTTCTAGGGCACAGTCCTCACCAGACCGAGCGGGATGGAGTTGAAGCAGCAGCTGTCGTTGGGGTGCGAGATAACGACAGTGGAGGCTGGCGATCGCTCCTACTTGTCGGCGATCGAGGGCAACTGCCGCCCGCAGAATAGCGCTGAGCTGTTCCACGAGGCGGCGCTGTTCTTTGGTAGGTAAGGTGCGGAAGTTCTCGTGTTTTTTCTTGGGCAGACTCTTGCGGTGATAGCGTGCCAGATTGGCGATCAACTCAATTTCTGTCTCGTTGTAGCCCAGCAGTCCGCCGTGGCGAATCAAGTAATAGGAATGCTTGTGGTGCGAGGAGTGGTCGATGTGATGGCCGCAGTTGTGGAGAATTGCAGCGGCCCAGAGCAGCTGTCGTTCGCCTTCGCCCCATTGGTGCAGGTATCCCTGCAGCTGATCGAAGAGACTGAGGGCTAACCGGGCAACCTGCTCGCCGTGACTGACATCCACCCGAAACTTGCGCGCTTGATTGTAGACACTGCGCTGCCGCACCGATCCCTGATAGCGCAATTTATCTTCGATCAGCCCATGACTGAGCATCCAATCGACAATCAACCCTTCGCGCAGCGCCCGCTCGCAGATCGTGATCTGATCGCAGCCCAACATCTGCATCGTTTCCTGCAGCACGATCGCCCCAGCCACAATGATCTCGGCCCGTCGTTCTGAGAGCTCCGGCAGGGTTTGACGCTCGGCAAACGGCATCCGTCGCAACTGCTGAACCAGTTGTTGCAGATCACTCAGGGCCAAGCTGTAGCCATTAAATGTCGTGGGCAAGCCCCCCTGACTTTGATGGGCATGCAGGGCTGCCAGGGCTTGAATCGTACCCGAGGTCCCAATTAGGCGCAGGGGCGTGCTGGGGGGTAGGGCCGCTTTGACTTCATCGACCGCCCGCTCGACCATGCCCCGCACATAAGCCTGCAGCACAGTGTATTCACTGGGGCTAATCGGGTCGGTGTGAATGAACTCCTGAGTCAGCCGGACTGCACCGACTTTGGTACTGGTCAGACAGAGGGGTTCTTGCCCTGCACCCAGAATTAGCTCGGTGGAACCGCCGCCAATGTCGATAATGGCGTGGTGTCGTTGCTGGAAATCCATGCCCGACAGCACCCCAAGGTAAATGCGCCGTGCTTCCTCGGGGCCAGAGATTAAATCAACTTCCAGCCCGACTTCATGGATGACGCGATCGAGAAATTGGCGACCATTGGGGGCTTCCCGCACCGCACTGGTGGCCACAGCCACGATTTGGGTGGCTCCCCGAGCCGCCGCGATCGCCTGGCACCGTTGCAGGGCTTGCAATGCGCGCTCCATCGCAGCTTCAGTCAATTCCCCCGTCGCCGGATCGCGATCGCCCAAGCGAACTGTGGCCTTCTCGGTGCCAATGATGTCGAAGGCGGGCAGATCGGGCCGAATCCGCACCACCACCATGTGAATGGAGTTCGTGCCCACATCAATCGCCGCCAAAATCGGTTCCGACCCTAGCTCGCTCGGCAGGGACGGCTGGGTGTGGGGCACAATCTCGGTGCTCATGGGCGCGGGTTCCAAGCTAGGCCTAGTCTGCCATGCAGCGGGGGACTCACTGGCAGTGGGATAATAAAGCCGTTCTTGACGGTGCTATGAGTTCCTCTGCCTCCCGTGAATCGACTTGGTTAGCAGTCATTCGCCTACTGCGCTGGGACAAGCCAGCAGGGCGCTTGATTCTCTTGATTCCTGCACTCTGGGCAGTGGTACTGGCTTCCGCTGGGCGGCCTGATTTTGGCTTGCTGTTGGTGATCGTGAGTGGCGGATTGGCTGCCAGTGCCGCCGGTTGCGTGATCAATGATCTTTGGGATCGCAACCTCGATCCGCGGGTTGAGCGCACCAAACAACGCCCGTTGGCTTCTCGTCGTCTCTCAACACGGGTGGGCGCGATCGCGGCGATCGTATCGCTAGTCGCTGCTTGGGGACTGTCCCAATTCCTCACTCCCCTTGGCTACTGGCTCTGCGTGGCGGCTGTGCCTGTGATTGTGCTCTATCCTGGTGCGAAACGCGTCTTTCCAGTCCCGCAACTGGTGCTGGCGATCGCTTGGGGATTCAGTGTGCTGATCAGCTGGGCAGCCGTCCAAGGGGAACTGCAGCCAGCAACAGCGGCACTCTGGGCAGCGACACTGTTTTGGACCTTGGGCTTTGATACGGTTTATGCCCTCGCCGATCGCGAAGACGACATTCAAGTGGGCATCCAGTCCAGCGCCCGCTTCTTTGGTGACTTAGCCCCACAGGCGATCGCGGCTTGCTACCTCTTGACTAGCCTCTTCCTGGCTTGGACGGGGGTTTTACTCAACCTCCATCCGCTCTTTTGGTTGACCTGGGGCGGGGCGACAGGCTTGTGGGTCTATCAAAGCTGGCGCTTGCGAGAGCCGCTGCCGCGCTCAGTCTATAGCCAGATTTTTGCGGAGAACGTCTCGATTGGTCTGTTGGTACTGACAGGCTTTTGGTTAGGGGTTGGGCTACTGTGACGAGCGTCTGGCCAGAGCCTCTTCAACCGGGCGATCGCCTGCTGGCGATCGCGCCTAGTGGTTGCCTGCGTGAACTTGACGCTCTGCAAGCAGCGCTTGAGCTTTGGCGGCAGGCGGGCTTTCAGATTGACCTCGCGCCGCACTGGCAGGAGCAACAGGGATATTTAGCCGGCAGCGATCGCGATCGCCTCGCGGACTTGAAAGCAGGTTGGCTCGATCCGCACTATCGCGGCTTGGTCTGCATTCGGGGTGGCTGGGGTGCTGCTCGACTTCTCGAAGGATGGGACGACTGGCCAACTCCACCAGAACCGAAATGGTTGATTGGCTTTTCGGATATCACCACGCTGTTGTGGACGCTGACGCGCCAGCAACGGGGAGCGGTTCATGCTCCCGTTTTGACGACCCTAGCAGCGGAACCCCCGCGATCGCTGCAGCGCCTTTGGGATTGTCTGCAAGGCAAACCACTAGAACCCCTCGCCGGTAGCGTCTGGGTGCCCGGAACAGCAGAAGGCCCCATCTACCCCGCCAACCTAACAGTGGCGACCCATCTGCTGGGAACGCCTTGGCTGCCCGACCTGCGCGGTGCCATTCTGGCGATCGAGGATGTTTCGGAGCAACCCTATCGGCTTGATCGCTTGTTGACCCAGTGGCGCTTAAGCGGTCAACTCCAGCATCTGGCTGGGATTGCGGTCGGGCGCTTCAGTCAGTGCGATCCGCCCTCCGATCGCCCCAGTTTTAGTGTCGAAGCGGTTCTGCGCGATCGCCTCAGTGACCTTGGGATCCCAGTGCTCGCGGACTTGCCCTTCGGGCATGATGGCGAAAATGCTGCCTTGCCGGTCTGGGCGATCGCCCAGATTCAAGGCGATCGCCTCCAGATTGATTGGCCCGCTGCCAGTCAGGAGTAAGAGAAGCTACAACTGACAGCGATCGCGTTAGTGGGGCACTACAGGGCATTCGGCGAAGTTTTTCGACCAAACCTCAGGGTGAACCGTCAGTTGCGACTTGAGTTCAGCAGGCAAATTCCACTGTTCGGGATGGGGCAGGTCAGCGCCAGTGGGTTGAGCGCCACAGTAGGGACGGCTGCCCGGTTTATCGAGGTACTGCTGGTGGTACTCCTCCGCGAAGTAGAAGGTCGGCGCATCAATGATTTCAGTAGTGATGGCGCCGTAGCCCTTGGCTTTTAAGACCGCTTGGTAGGCTGCTTGAGAAGCCAGCGCAATCTGCTTTTGCTCGGGCGTGTAGCAATAGATGCCAGAGCGGTATTGCGTACCGCGATCGGGTCCTTGACCCATCCCTTGGGTGGGGTCGTGGCTCTCCCAAAAGGCTTTGAGCAGGTCCGCGTAGCTAATGCGATCGGGATCGTAGGCAACGCGCACGACTTCGTTATGGCCTGTCAGTCCGCTGCAGACTTCACGATAGTTCGGGTTGGGGGTCAGGCCGCCAGCATAGCCAACCGCTGTCGAGTAGACGCCGGGCAACTGCCAAAACTGTTTTTCGGTTCCCCAGAAGCAGCCGTTACCAAAGAGGGCGAGTTGAATCCCGACTGGAAAGGGGCCATCAAGCGGAGTCCCCAGCACAAAGTGTTTTGCCGGCACCAGCATCGCTTGCGCACGACCCGGTAAGGCCTGTTCAGGAGTAGGGAGGCCGGGTTTCTTGCCAAACAGTCCAAACATGGTGCGATCGCAGGAATGTGCTTCTCCACTCTGCCATTTCTCTCCCCTTGCCTAGGGTCGCAACGATCGCAGCGCAACCGAGGGCTTCAGGCGACCGTCTCGCTCGGTCCAAACCAAGATCGACTGCGATTAGCGATCGCGACCAGCACCAGCATCATCGGCACTTCCACCAAAACACCGACTACCGTGGCGATCGCCGCGCCGGACTGCAGGCCAAACAGACTGATTGCCACAGCAACTGCCAGCTCAAAGAAGTTCGAAGTCCCGATCAAAGCAGCGGGGGCAGCCTGACTGTGGGGTAGCTTCCAGCGCCAAGCCCAGGCGTAGGCGATCGCAAAAATCAGCAGACTTTGCAGCAAAATCGGCACGGCAATGAGAGCGATCGTCTGGGGCTGCGCCAAAAAAGCCGATGCTTGAAAGCCAAAGAGTAGCAGCACCGTCAGCAATAGTCCGAGGGTTGAGAATGGCTTACAGGCGCGATCGAACTGACTGATTGCAGCCGCTCCCCGTTTCAACAAGCGGTTGCGCAAGCTTTGTCCGACGAGCAAGGGCACCGCCACGTAGAGCAGCACGGAGCCCAAGAGGGTTGGCCAAGGTACGGTGATCGCAGCGAGTCCTAGCAACAGCGCAGTGATCGGGGCATAGGCAACGACTGTCACCAAGTCATTGACCGCCACTTGAATGAGCGTGAAGGTCGGATCGCCCTGCGTCAGACGGCTCCAGACGAAAACCATGGCAGTGCAAGGCGCAGCCCCCAAGAGGATCAGACCGGCGATCGCCGACTCCGCAAGCTGGGGTTCAATCCAGTCCCGAAAGAACCAACCGAGGAACAGCCAGCCGAGCAGCGCCATCGTGAATGGCTTGATTGCCCAGTTGACTGCCAGCGTGACGATAAACCCCTTGGGCTGACGACCGAGTTGCTTAGCAGCCCCTAAATCAACATCAACCAGCATCGGCAGAATCATGCACCAGATCAGCACCGCGATCGGCAGGTTGATCTGAGCAATTTCCCAACGGCTTAAACCGGCAAAGAAAGCCGGAAATTGCTGACCCAGCAGTAGACCCAACCCGATCGCGATCGCTACCCAGAGACTGAGCCAGCGTTCAAAGAAACCCAAGCGGGGGGCGCGATCGCAGGAAGCAGTCATAGGAGTGGGGCTTGTGTTGCAGAAAACAGGCTGGCGCTGCTTATCAAGATAATTTGATGAGTAGTGCAACTGTCAAGGAATGACGCCATGCGCGTTGGCATCAATGGATTTGGGCGGATCGGCCGACTGGCTCTGCGAGCCGCGTGGGATTGGACAGAACTGGAGGTTGTCCAGATCAATGAACCCTACGGTGAGGCTGCCGCTGCAGCGCATTTATTAGAGTTTGACTCCAGTCAAGGGCGCTGGTCGCGCGAGATCACGGCGACGGCAGACAGCCTGACGATTGAGGGGCGATCGCTACACTACAGTCGCGCCACCAATCCAGCCGCGATCGATTGGGCAGCGCAGGGCGTTGAGCTGGTTTTGGAGTGCAGCGGCCAATTTCGGACGGCAGAGAAGCTGGAGCCACATTTTCAGGCGGGCGTTCAAACCGTGATTGTTTCTGCGCCCGTAAAAGAGGCGCTGAATATCGTCATGGGGGTCAACGACAATCGCTACGACCCTAGCCAGCACCGGCTGCTAACCGCTGCTTCCTGTACGACCAACTGTCTGGCACCCGTTGTCAAAGTCTTGCAGGAGGCGATCGGGATTCGCCATGGTTTGGTGACGACCATTCATGACCAAACGGCGACGCAGTCAATCGTTGATTCCTATCACAAAGACCTACGGCGATCGCGGGCAGCGGGGCAGTCGCTGATTCCGACTTCGACTGGATCAGCCACTGCGATCGGGCTAATTTTTCCAGAGCTGCAGGGCAAACTCGACGGTTTGGCAGTGCGGGTGCCGCTGCTCAATGCCTCACTGACTGATGCGGTGTTTGAACTAGAGCATGAGACGTCTGTTGAGGAGGTTAATGGTCTGTTTCAAGCAGCTGCCAGCGGTTCACTGCAAGGAATCTTGGGCTACGAAGAGCGACCGCTAGTTTCGGTGGATTATCGCGGTGATGCGCGATCAGCGATCGTGGATGCCCTTTCCACACGCGTGATCAACGGTACGCAGGTCAAGGTTCTGGCTTGGTACGACAACGAATGGGGCTATAGCAACCGCTTGACGGAACTGGCACGGAAAGTTGCGAGGGCGTTGGCATGAGTGCTTCCTCTGAGGCGATCGCCCTGCGCCGCTACGCCTTGGTGACACTGGCCTATTGGGGCTTCACGATTACCGATGGGGCGCTGCGACTGCTCGTCCTGCTCTACTTCAACCAGATTGGCTACAGTCCGCTGGCGATCGCGAGCCTTTTTCTGCTCTACGAAATCTTCGGCATCGTCACCAATTTTTTGGGTGGCTGGATTGGGGCTCGCTTTGGCCTCAAGCTGACGCTCTACGGCGGCGTTGCTTTGCAAATTGCGGCGCTGTTGCTGCTATCCAGCCTCAATCGCAACTGGCCAATGTGGGGCGCGATCGCTTGGGTGATGGCCGCGCAAGCGCTCTCCGGCATCGCCAAAGATCTGACCAAGATGAGCGCCAAGAGTGCGATTCGCTTGGTGGTGCCGCGTCAGGCCGAAGGACGCCTGTTCAAATGGGTGGCCGTGCTCACCGGCTCTAAGAATGCTCTGAAAGGCGTGGGCTTTTTTGTCGGCAGTCTGTTGCTAGCCAGTTTGGGCTACCAAGGGGCATTACAGGCTCTCGCTGTCGGTCTCAGCCTGGTTTTGATTAGCAGCATCGGGGTGCCCGCCAACCTTGGCCAACTGAAGCGCAAGCCAAAGTTCAAGCAGCTTTTTTCCAAATCTCAGGGCATCAATATCCTCTCCGCAGCTCGCTTTTTCCTGTTTGGCGCACGGGATATTTGGTTCGTCGTTGCCTTACCGGTCTTCCTCCGCACCGCGCCACCCTTGGGATTGGGCTGGAGTTTCACGCAGACGGGCGCCTTTCTGGCGTTGTGGGTGATTGGCTATGGCTTAATTCAAACGATCGCGCCGCCTTTATTGCGCTGGCTGGAAACAGGTCGTCCCCCCAGTCCGCAGACTGTACAACGCTGGGGCAGTGGCCTAGCGATCGCACCTGCTGGGATGGCGATCGCACTGCAAGCGGGTTGGGCGGCAGGGCCAGTGGTGATTGTGGGGCTAGCCTTGTTTGGCCTGCTGTTTGCCGTTAATTCCGCCGTGCATTCCTACTTGGTTTTGGCTTACAGCGCCGATGATCAGGTCGCCTTAGATGTTGGCTTCTACTACATGGCGAATTCAGCGGGGCGACTGGCGGGTACTGTCCTGTCAGGACTGATCTTCCAACTGCTAGGGCTGACAGGATGCCTTTGGGGATCCGCCTTGATGGTGGCGCTGGCCGCCGCGATCGCCCTTGCCTTGCCCGCTTTACCAACCACGCCCTCAGCAACCGCAACGAGCTGAGCACTGACTTGTGAGGCAGCCGCCAACATGGCAGCCTGAGGAAATTGCGCTGCGCTGATCATGTCCGCTGCTCCCCCAACTTGGACGCCCGTTCCCACAGACGATGGCTCCTACACGTTTTACTCCGAGACGTTTCAGGAGACCTTTCACAGCCGCGAGGGAGCCCGTCAGGAAGCTGAGCAAAAGTATGTGCAGCAGTTGCAAATCGGCACTTGGGCAGCCCAGCGATCGCCCCTGCGGATTTTAGATGTCTGCTATGGCCTCGGCTACAACACCGCTGCAGCGTTGGAATCGGTTCTGGCAGCCGGTGAGGGGCACTTGCAATGGCTGGGCTTAGAACTGGATCCCACTGTGCCGCAGGCTGTGGTCAGTAGCAATTTGATTCAGGAATGGTCACCGCCGGTGCAACAGATGCTGCGGGATCTGGCCCAGACCGGTAACCACCAGAGCGATCGCTTTCAGGGGCAACTGCTCTGGGGCGATGCCCGCCAGACAATCCAAGAGGCGATCGCCCAGAACTTTCAAGCTGACGCTATTTTTCTCGATCCCTTCTCGCCCAAGCGCTGTCCCCAGCTCTGGACGGTGGAGTTTTTACAGCTCGTGGCTCGCTGCTTAGCACCCCAGGGACGACTGGTCACCTACTGTCGTGCTGCCGCTGTCCGCACTGCTCTACAGCTAGCTGGCTTGCAGATCACCAACCTGCCGGCACCCGCTTCGGCCTTTGCCCATCGTTGGTCCTTGGGCACGATCGCCGCTTGGGAACCGCTCCCTTCCCTGTCTCAAGCTGAGCAGGAGCACTTACACTGCCGCGCTGCCGTGCCTTATCGCGATCCGACGTTGCAGGATACCGCCGAAGTCATTCGCCAACGACGCGATCGCGAGCAGCAGCAGAGTGAGCTGGAGTCCACCAGTGCTTGGCGTCGACGCTGGGGCTTGCAGGCCGATCCCTAGCGGTGGTTTACAGACTCGGTCAGTACCCAATCAGGTCGGAGGACTTGAGCGCCCCGCAGGTAGGGATGCTCGATCGGTGGCTGATCTGCGGGGCAGTTGAAATGCAGGAGCAGACGGATGCAGCGCTCTAAGCTGCCCTGCACATACATTTGCTGAACGTCCAGCAGCGGCACGTTCTGCCAACCGGGGCGCTGGCGCGCGACCGCCGCTGGAAACATGGCATCAAGGTCACGGGTGACCGAGAAAGTCAGGCTAACAATATCGTCCGGGTTGAGAGGATTGCGGCGCTCGAGCTCATCCAGTAGTTCACTGACGGCTTCACGCATTGCTTCCGCCGTGTTTTCACGAACGGTCGTTGCACCTCGAATCGCTTTGACCCGCCACGACACGGCCTATCCTCCTGGGCAATCATCCCTCCAGAGTATCCCGTGATTCAGGCCAGACCTCAAGGACGGTAGAGCCAGAGTGGTTGACCAGCAGCCGTCAGCTCAAACTCCAGCCAATCAAGGCCGGCACCGACCTGTCCCAAGGGCAGCAGTCGACGAGTGAGGGGCTTGGGTTCTTCGATTGGCGCGAGGGTTGCTTTCTCAGGATCCAGCCCCACCAGTTCAGCCGCCCAACTCCGGGCATCTTCTTCAGTCCCCAGGCGATCGACTAACCCTAAGCTCAGCGCTTGCTCTCCCGTGAAAATTCGTCCATCGGCAAAGCTTTTCACGGTGTCAACGCTCAATTGCCGCGCCTCGGCGACCGTTTGGACAAATTGCTGATAGCTGGTGTCGATCAGGGTTTGCAGGATGTCCTTTTCGTTCTCAGTCAGCTCGCGATCGAAGGAAAGGATGTCCTTATAGGGACCGGATTTGATCACCTTGAAGGAGACACCAACCCGTTCCAGCAGGCGTTCAATGTTATTACCGCGCAGAATCACGCCAATGCTGCCCGTGATCGTACCGGGGTTGCTGACGATTTTGTCGGCTCCCATGCCAATGTAGACACCGCCTGACGCCGAGATATTGCCAAAGCTGGCGATGACTTTAGTTTGATGCTGGCTGCGCAGCCGCTTCAGGGCTTCATAGATTTCTTGAGAGTCGCCCACAGTCCCGCCCGGGCTATCAATCCGCAGCAGCAGTGCGGGATAGCCTCGTTCGGCCACAGTCTTTAGCGATCGCAATAGCCGTTGACGGGTTCCCCCGGCGATCGCCCCCGACACTTCGATGCGAGCAATTTGTTTGCGGGCACGGCGCGGGAAGGGCCAAACCATAGGGAATCCGAGAATGTTGAAGTTCTCTGATTGTAGGAAATCCCCGTTAGAGCTGAAGCCAAAAGCGGCGATCGCAGCCTTGTTAGAATGAGCGCCGACCTTTCCGCCATCGCTATGCCTGCTGCTGGGCCGCCTGCGCTCGCCAAGACTCCGCTTTTGCTGGCGCCCTTTTTCCTCTGGGGAACAGCCATGGTGGCCATGAAAGGCACCACCGATCACACCACCCCACTGTTTCTCGCGACTGTTCGCTTGCTACCAGCTGGACTGCTAGTTCTTCTCGCCGCCGTTTGGCTCGGTCGCCCTCATCCTCAGGGCTGGCGGGCTTGGGCTTGGATCAGTCTGTTTGCCGTGGTGGATGGCACCCTTTTCCAAGGCTTTTTGGCGGAAGGATTAGCGAGAACCGGAGCCGGTATTGGTTCCGTCATGATTGACTCGCAGCCACTGATTGTGGCGTTGCTGGCTTTTTGGCTGTTTGGAGAACGGATCGGACTTTGGGGCTGGCTCGGGCTGGCGATCGGCATTCTTGGCATCAGCCTGTTGGGGCTACCGGAAGCTTGGCTCTTGGCGGTGAGCGATCGCCTGCTGCAATGGCTACATTTACCACTTCATGCGGCCACACCAGCGATCGCGGATCTCTGGCCTACCGACCAAAACTGGCTGAGGGCACTATTCAACAATGGTCGCTGGCTGATGCTGCTTGCCGCCGCATCCATGGCCGTAGGCACAATTCTCAGTCGCTACGTCTCGCGTTGGGCTGACCCAATCGCAGCTACCGGCTGGCACATGGTGGTCGGATCCATTCCCCTCGCCTTTGGCAGCTGGAGCCTCGAAAGCCAGCAGTGGCAACAGCTCGGTCTGAATGATTGGCTAGCTTTGAGCTACGCGACCGTCTTTGGCAGTGCGATCGCCTACGGCCTCTTCTTCTACTTCGCGGCCAGCGGTAGTTTGACGAGTCTGAGTGCGCTGACGTTTCTCACGCCTGTCTTTGCCCTCCTGTTTGGCAACCTCTTTTTGGGCGAACAGTTGGGCATGATCCAGTGGGTTGGCGTTGTCCTCAGCTTGATCAGCATCCTGCTGATTAGCCAGCGCGACTGGCTGACAGCCCAATGGCTGAAAACCCGCTTGCAGCCTCCGGCAGCAGATCCGGCACTGGTTGAAGGACCCGATCGCTCGTCCCAATAGCAACCTCGAAATCTTTCCCCAACCGCGATCGCGGTTCTATCAGCCTCTCTGGGAGGAGGTTTTATGACTGCCCGCCGTTTCCTATTTGTCTCGACGCCCGTTGGCCCACTGGGCTCCGGTCGGGGGGGAGGCGTTGAGCTGACCCTACCCAATTTGGCGAAGGCCCTGATTCAACAGGGACATCAGGTCACTGTCCTTGCACCTGCCGGATCGGTACTGCCTGATTTACCGCTGGAAACGGTACCGGGAACTTGGCAAAGCACCGCCCAAAGTCATGGACGGGCCACTCCCGCTGAGATTCCCGCCGAGAGTGTGCTGGCACAGATGTGGGAGTGGGTTCGCCAGCAACAGGCTCAGTTCGATTTGATCCTCAACTTTGCCTACGACTGGCTGCCGTTTTACCTGACGCCATTTTTGACAACGCCGGTCGCCCACCTCGTCAGCATGGGATCGCTTTCAGAAGTGATGGATCAGGCGATCGCCACCATGCTGGATCGGGTTCCTGGCAGCATCGCTGTCCACAGCCAGGCGCAAGCTGCGACCTTTCCCTTCGGCGATCGCTGCCTCTGCATCGGCAATGCCCTTGATCTCAGCACCTACAACTTCAACCCCGAGCCCGAGCCAGTCTTGGGCTGGGTGGGGCGGCTGGCTCCGGAAAAAGGGTTGGAGGATGCAATTCAAGCTGCTCAGCAAGCAGGCTTGCCTCTGCGCGTGTGGGGCGCGCTGACCGAACCAGATTATTGGCAAACCTTGCAACAACGCTTTGGCGATCGCGCCGTCAGCTATCAAGGCTTTGTCAGCACAGCCGAACTTCAGCAAGGCTTGGGGCGCTGCCAAGGGCTCCTGATGACGCCCAAGTGGGTCGAAGCCTTTGGAAATGTCGCTATCGAAGCTCTTGCCTGTGGCGTACCGGTCATTGCCTATGCCCGCGGCGGCCCATTGGAAATTATTGAGCAAGGTAAGAGTGGCTGGTTAGTCGAGCCCGATCGGATCGAGTCTTTAGTCGATGCGATCGGGCAACTGTCAGCAATTGATCGCCAGCGTTGTCGAGAACGAGCTGAAGCTGAATTCTCGCTGGCGGCGATGGGACGGCGCTTGGAAGCGTGGCTTCTGCCTCTAGCGACTGGCTGAAGCCTCGAGTTGCGATCGCTGTCCACTGTCTGGCAGCAGGGCCAGTAACTGTCCAGCGGTGACCGGTACCTCAATGACGGCGCTTAACGCGGCAGCCAAGCCCACACACTCTGCTTCAATCTGGCGATCGGTCAATTCTGCTTGGCCTTCGAGGACCTTGCGCAGCAAAGCATCGCGTTCTGGGTCAGCACTGGGCAGCGCCGCAATGAGCGACTCCGTCAGATCACTGAGGGTTTTCCGCGATTCTCGAGCTTGATCGGCCAAGAGTGTCCGCAGATAACGACCGAACCAAGGCACTAAATATTCCCGATCGCCAGTACTTTGGGTCTGTTCCAGGCTGATTTCGAGACGATCGATCGCGGTTCGAATCGATGCAATTAGTTCATGGGGAGGGAGCGATCGCGGCTCTTGTCCGGGCTGCTGAGCATAGGTCTCATCGCCGCTCAGAGTGGCATCCAATTGTTCTAGCGAGAGCTCGGCAAGCCGCGCTAATCGTCGCATCAACCCCCAGCGAATTTCCCAGGGATCAATTTCTCCAGATTCGTATTTGTTGATCAGGGTCGGAGAAACCCCTAATAATCGTGATAGCTTGCGCTTCGAGAGATTCTCAGGAGCGGGCAACATGTCTGCGAAAGGACGCAGGGATCGGCCAGCCAAGTTAGCGCGGATTTGTTGAACGAGGCGAGCGAGACGTAAAGCTCGCTGCTGGCTATCAATCTCGAAGTTGCTCGAAGGCATCAACAACCGGCCACGTAGAGTTTACAACCGTTCAATAATAATTCTCTCTAGGCAATTTGGACAGTATTTTGACCTCAAAATGTGCAGGATATTGACTCAATCTTTTATCCATAAAGACTGCTTTGCTCATCTTCCAGCCCTGAAAAATGTTACGGGTTTAACAGGAACAAGGCATCTTAATTCTCGACAGGCGATCGTGTTTTAGAAACATCACAGGTAGTCATCTGATTAAGGACTGCAGGATTCATAGTTGTCTCTTTAGTGATAATTCAGGCTGGAGCAATGACAAAGTTGACGAGCTTGCCTGGAACCACAATAACTTTGCGAATTGTCTGACCAGTTAACCAGCGTTGACCCACCTCGGATTGTTCTGCTAACTGTTGCAGCTGATCGCGATCGGCAGCGGCCGGCACCATAATCGTGCCTCGGGTTTTCCCCATAACTTGAATCACCAAAGGAATTTCATCGACGACCAATGCCGATTCATCCAACTCGGGCCAAGGCTCAAGGTGCACCGATCGCGTTCCACCCAATTGCTGCCAGAGTTCTTCGGCAATGTGAGGGGCAAAGGGCGCTAGCAGTAGCACCAACGTCCGCACGCCTTCTAGATAGGCTGGGCTACCAGCAGTAGGCGCATCGTTAAGCGCATTGGTCAGCTTCATCAGCTCGGCGATCGCCGTGTTGAGCTGATAGTCCTCTTCCAAATCCTCAGTGACGGCTTGGATGGCGGTATGCACGGCGCGGCGCAGATCCTTCTCGGCTTTTGCATCTGCGGTAGCGGTTACCTCGATTTGACTCGCGGTTTGCACCAGCCGCCAGACCCGATTCAGGAAGCGGAATTGACCTTCAACGTCGGCGTCATCCCACTCCAGATCCTTCTCGGGCGGCGCTTTGAAGAGGATGAACATCCGTGCGGTATCCGCACCGTAGCGATCGAGCACTCGCGCCGGATCAACGCCGTTGTACTTCGACTTCGACATCTTCTCGAAGAAGACCTCAAGGCGATCGCCGGTGTCGGGGTCGAGGGGCTGGCTGGGATCGCTGATGCGATCGCTGGGCACATACTTACCCGTCTTCGGATTTTTGTAGGTCAGCCCCTGCACCATGCCCTGAGTCAACAGCCGCTTAAACGGCTCATCAAAGCTGAGCAGACCGCGATCGCGCAGCACTTTGGTGAA
Source organism: Synechococcus elongatus PCC 11801 (assembly GCF_003846445.2). Classification (NCBI taxonomy): domain Bacteria; kingdom Bacillati; phylum Cyanobacteriota; class Cyanophyceae; order Synechococcales; family Synechococcaceae; genus Synechococcus; species Synechococcus elongatus. The sequence continues at coordinate 353,180 of NZ_CP030139.2, forward strand.
GAAGCGGGAGTAGAGCAGGTGCAGAATCGCATGCTCAATACCGCCAACATACTGATCCACCGGCAGCCAGTCGTTGACCTTGTCCTTGGTGAAGGCAATTTCAGGATTGGTGGCGTCGCTGTAGCGCAGGTAATACCAAGACGAACACATGAAGGTGTCCATCGTGTCGGTTTCACGTCGTGCTGGTTTGCCACAGCTTGGGCAAGTTGTCGTCACCCAATCTTCCAGTTGAGCTAGTGGCGAAGGACCGCGACCGCTGAATTGCACGGAATCTGGCAGTTGTACTGGCAGATCCGCTGCGGCCACAAGGCCACAATCAGGACAATGAACGATCGGAATCGGGCAGCCCCAGTAGCGCTGACGGGAGATCAGCCAATCGCGCAGCCGATATTGCACATGGGCTTGTCCCCAGCCTTGTTCCTCGGCAAAAGCGATGATCTTGGCTTTCGCTTCAGTTGAAGGCAGACCGTCAAACTGGCCGGAGTTAACGATCACGCCCGTTTCTGTGAAGGCCGCCGTCCAGGGTTCTGCGATCGCGCCTTCTGTCGGCTGAATCACCGGCTGCACTGGCAAGCCGTACTGCTGGGCAAAAGCAAAGTCACGACTGTCGTGAGCCGGAACCCCCATCACCGCGCCAGTACCGTATTCCACCAAGACGTAGTCAGCAATCCAGATCGGCACCTGCTGGCCGGTAAACGGATTGGTGACGAAGCCGCCGGTCGGAACGCCACGTTTCGGACGATCCTCTGCCGTCCGATCCATTTCGCTGGTCTGGCTGACTTCCGCTGCAAAGGCTTCAACGGCCACCTGTTGCTCGGTTGTCGTCACCTGTGCCACGAGCGGATGCTCCGGTGCAAGCACCACGTAGCTGACGCCGTAGACTGTGTCTGGACGGGTTGTAAAGACTTTGACGCGATCGCTGGAACCCACGATCGGAAATTCCAGATAAGCGCCGGTGGATTTACCGATCCAGTTAGCCTGCATCAAGCGCACGCGCTCTGGCCAACCGGTCAGTTGGTTGAGATCCTGCAGCAGTTCTTCGGCGTAGTCCGTGATTTTGAGGAACCATTGCTTGAGCTGACGGCGCTCAACTTTGGCACCCGATCGCCACGATCGTCCTTCACTATCAACCTGCTCATTCGCCAAGACGGTCTGGTCGATTGGATCCCAGTTGACCGTGGCTTCTTTTTGGTAGGCCAGCCCCGCTTCAAAGAACTGTAGGAACAGCCACTGCGTCCAGCGGTAGTAATCCGGTGAGCAGGTGGTGACTTCGCGATCCCAGTCGTAGGACAGCCCCAGCTGCTTTAATTGTTCGCGCATCTGCGCAACGTTTTGATAGGTCCAATCCGCTGGTTGAACCCCGCGATCGATCGCCGCATTTTCCGCAGGCAAGCCAAAGGCATCCCAACCCATCGGGTGCAGCACTCGGAAGCCTTGACGACGCTTGACCCGCGCGATCGCATCAGTAATGGTGTAGTTGCGCACGTGGCCCATGTGCAGATTCCCTGAAGGGTAGGGGAACATCGACAAGGCATAAAATTTGGGGCGATCGTCCGCTTCGGGAGTGCGATCGAGCTGCGCAGCGGCCCAGGACTGTTGCCACTTAGTTTCAATTGCCTGGGGATCGTAGCGGCTGTCCACCGGAACTCCTTGGTATTCTGCAAGCGTGACTTGGCACCGTTTCGCATTTTCGCATAATGCCTTCCCAGTCCCCCCAGACCCCGCTGGCCGTCTTCGTCTATGGCACGCTGCAGCCGGGCGAACACTATTATCAAGTCCTCAACTTGGCACCGTGGGTAGAATCAGCCACGCCAGCGCAGGTACGAGGCCAGCTCTATGCGTTGCCAGCAGGCTATCCTGCGCTCACGGAGGGTAAAGACTGGGTCAGTGGCGTTTTGTTGCGCTTTCGATCTGCTGCGCTACTGCCTCGGCTCGATGATTTAGAAGGCTATGTTCCCGATCGCGATCGCAGTCTCAACCTATATGAGCGTTGCTGGGAAACGATCTACGACCAAATGGGACAGCCGTTAGAAGAGGCCTGGTTGTATCGCATGGCAATCGCTGCGGTCACTCGTCAGCGAGGCATTGAAGTCCCGTCAGGCCACTGGACGGCTGCTGTGCAAGCAGAACTCTGGGGACCAAGGGTCGAGCATTAGCGACGACTCGCTGGCATAAAGGTTGCCGGTTTGACAGCCTTGAGCGGCGGACGGGGCAGATCGATCACAGGTTCATCCAGCGCGAGCAGCAGCGGCTCACTACTGGGGTAAGAAGCGTTGGCTGGTTCACGATTGGTTGCTGTGCGAACGCTGACTTCAGGTAGGAAAGGATTGCCCACTGCAACTGCCACCATGGCCACCAAGCCGGTGGGAATTAGCCAGCGACGCCAACGCCGACGGCGAACCCGTGGGTCGGCAAAGACGGCTGCCGCGATCGCTTCAGCACTACGATCGCTACTGATCACCGTCGATTGCTGCTGCAACCAAGCCCTCTGGATGTGTCGCAGTTGAGCATAAGTTGCTTGTGCGTCGGGATCTTCTGCTAGCCACTGTTCAACCTGTTGACGCTCAGCAGCGGTGACCGCATTGTCGAGATAAGCACTCAACAGTTCAAAACACTGTTCTGAGGTCCGTTCAAAGGATCGTTGCTCAGACACGGGCGTCAACCTCTGGGTTTGCGTTCACAGCTTTTGGCCTCAATTCCATCCTAGACAGGACGACTGAGAAGTTTAGGGCTTCTTAGAAGAGTTTTAGATAACCGCTGAGCTGGTCTTGCAGCCGCTGGCGGGCGCGGGCAATCCGCGATTTGACGGTCCCGAGGGAGACACCAGTCGCCGCCGCAATCTCCTCGTAGGCCAGCCCTTCAATTTCCCGCAGCACAATCGTGGTGCGGAAACTTTCTGGCAGACCAGCGATCGCCCGACGTAGTTCCCCGTAGAACTCCTGTTTCTCCAGCTCTTCACTGGGCCCTGCCTGGTCGGTCGGTAGTTCCCAATCCATCTGATCGTTGCCAATTTGGCGGGGTGCATCCAGCGAGAGGGCGGGCTGCCGCCGTTTGCGCCGCCGCAGTTCGTCGTAGAACAGGTTGGTGACGATGCGACTGAGCCAGCCCTTAAAACTGCGCGGCTCCTGCAAGTTTTTGAGATTGCGATAGACGCGAATCCAAACTTCTTGCACGAGATCGGCACGATCTTCCCAGTCAGGAGCGAGATGGTAGATCAAACGTTCCACATGGTTCTGATAGCGCCGCACCAATTCCGTAAACGCCAAGCGATCGCCGGGCTGCTTTTGGCAGCGCAGCACCAGTTCATCGAGCGGAAGCTGATCAACAGAGCGGGGCAAGCGAGAACCTGTCGCCTCGGAATTAGACCAAGCACAGGGAACAGATGCAGTCATGGACGCAGACGTCTGTTATTTGCAGCTTCAGACGGCTCAGCCTGGCAAAGGTTCCCTGCTATGGGGTCATCGTGCCATGTCACCAAGGGGTTGAGCGATGAGCCAGAGCCAGTCCTTGGGCAGTCCCCTAACCGATCCAGCGCGATCGCTGGGCTTAGCTCATCGGTCGATCGCCTCATCACGATCGACAAGATGACCAGTTATCAATCGTCGGGGGCCAACATTTGCAACAGCGGTGCAACTTGGAGCAAGAGCGGTTGGCGTTCAAGGTTGTCACGGCTGCTGGAGGCAGACGATCGCAGCCCAAAACCAAGGGAGATCGCCTCACTGACCCGCGCAGCAATCAGGGTTTGATACTGCTCTAACCCCAACTGGCGCACCGATTGGGCCTGCTCGAGACTGCTGGCGTAGAGCGGCGGTAGACGGTTCAGCGCATGCACCACGATCGCGGGCAAATCGAGGGTGACGTCTTCTCGCAACTCAAAGGCACTGACCTGGGCGATCGCCTCCGAAAAGACGAGTTCTTCCATCAAGTTGAAGAGCTGCTGCCGGGGCATGACGATCACTTCACCGCTGCGCAGCGCCCCGATCAATCGCCGTAGAGCCAGCTGCTGCAATTCAGATAAGGCCGTTGCCTGCTCACAGATGCGGTTGACCCCCGCTTCGAGGGCAGGCGTTAGGAAACCCAACCGTAGGGCTTCATCAACGCATTGCTCTAAAGCGATCGCCATCAGTTCAGCCCTCCCTGTAGCCATGGAGTGGGATCGACCGACTCACCCAGCACGTAGAAGCCCCAGTGCAGGTGAGGACCCGTTGAAGCTCCGGTATTGCCAACCGTTCCGATCACTTCGCCGGCCTGCACGAACTGTCCTTCACGGACATTGATGCGATTGAGGTGAATCAGGATGCTGGCAATGCCCTGACCATGATCGATACCGACCGTGTTGCCATGCACCTCAAAGCCTTGCTGCTCATAACCGACGAGAGCCACTCGGCCAGCCGCAGGCGCTCGGACAGGTGTCCCCGTGGCATCGGCATAGTCTAGGCCACGGTGGAAATAGTCTTCTGCAAAAACGCCGTTGTAGTAGCGCCGCACACCATAGACCGTTGAAATGCGACCGGGCGCTGGTCGCCGTAGAGGACCGTTCCAAAACAATTCTGGCGTCACCAGTGCTTTGAACTCAGCTACGCGATCGAACTCCAAATCAGTCCCCAGATTGGACTTGCCGGGGGGTAGCCAAATGCGCTGTACCGGAAAACTGCGCCGTGCCACTTCGATGGGAATGCGCCGCTCTTGGGTGGTGCCTTGCACGGTCAGCAGATAGCCGCCCGGCTTGAGTAGGGGGGTGGTGGGAATCAAGGCGCGATACTGGCCCGCCCCGATCGCAAAGACTGGGACCTCGCGAGGGCCAAACCGAACTTGGGGCGGTGTCTCGGCAGAGGACTGAATTTTGACCTGCAGGGTGTCGCCTTGACGGGGCGCTATCGGCGTCACCGTTGCCGTCAGCACATCGGTGGGCTGCACAATCACGGGCGTGAGCGCCACCACGGAGAGAAACGAGGGGAGCAGAGGACGCAGCATGAGAGGGTTCCCGATTGCGTGAGCAAGCAAAGATTCAGCGAAAGCTCAGGGCAGTGAGGGCATAGAAGGCAGCGATCGCCCCTAGCTCAGCGGTCGCAGGAAAACCAACGCCGATCGCCAGAGAATGATCGTTTCTCCCTGTTGGGTATTGAGGCAGAGGCAGTCAGGATCCTGCCAAGCCAGACGCGCTTGCCAGACATCACCACTGCTGAGTTTGACTTCTAGCAACACCTGTTCGCGGATGTACTGCTGCAGAAGTCGAACACTGGGCAGGCTGGTATCGAGCAAGGCCACAGAAATTGCATGGAGCGCTAGCGACCGCAGCTTAACACCCCTGCCTGGGCTCTGCAGCCATTCCTGCGAATCCAAGCCCGCGATCGCCGTAGGATCAAAGAACTTCTTTGTCCCCAGCGGTTATGACTCTGCAGTTCGCGAAGTATCACGGTCTTGGCAACGATTTCATATTGGTAGACAACCGTGAGTCTGGGGAACCGAAACTAACGCCTGAACAGGCCGTGCAAATCTGCGATCGCAATTTTGGGGTCGGAGCAGATGGCGTCATTTTCGCCCTGCCCGGCACTAGCTGCAGCGACTACGTGATGCGGATTTTCAACTCCGACGGCTCGGAGCCAGAAATGTGCGGCAATGGCATTCGCTGTCTGGCCAAGTTCCTGAGCGAACTAGATGGCGGTGCTCAATCGCGCTACCGCATTGCCACGGGCGCGGGGCTAATTGTGCCGGAGCTGACGGAGACAGGACTCGTCACCGTTGATATGGGACCGGCTTACCTGAAACCCGCTGAAATTCCAACGACGCTGGCAGGTGACGGCGATCGCGTTGTTGAAGCTGAGCTGGAAGTGGGCGATCGCGTTTGGAAAGTCACGACGGTCAGCATGGGCAATCCCCATTGCATCACCTTCGTAGACGATGTTGCGGCTATTCCACTCGCTGAGATTGGGCCGCTGTTTGAGCACCATCCTGTCTTTCCCCAGCGCACTAACACCGAGTTTGTGGAAGTTGTGCGCCCCGACTACCTGAAGATGCGGGTTTGGGAACGAGGGGCTGGGGCAACCTTGGCCTGTGGCACGGGCGCTTGCGCGACTTTGGTTGCTGCTGTCCTGACGGGGCGGAGCGATCGCCAAGCGACGGTAGAGCTACCCGGTGGGCCGCTGCAGATCGAGTGGCATGAAGATGACCATCTGTTCATGACTGGCCCGGCAGTACGGGTGTTCAGCGGTAGCATGGAGCTAGCTGCCTAGTTGCTACCAACGATGTCAGAGCCTGCCCGCGTTAATTGTGCCGTGGACTGTGTGGAGGGATGCGTCTTGGGCGAGCAATGCCCAGGTCGGCCGTTCCAGCAAGAGGCCGAGCGTTTCATCCGCGAGACTCCCCTTGATCAGATGTTGGACATTGCGGCAGAAGCAGTGCGGCGGCGGCAGCTAGAACGCTTGGCAGGCGGCAGCAGCGGGCCGCAGTGGGTGTTCCCCGAAGATGGCATTCAGCCGGATGGTTTCTAACCTGCTGATTGGCTCCAGTTCCGTCAATCAAGGGCGGTGAGGACAGACTGCTATGTCAACCTATCTGGACTACAGCGCCACGACACCGATGCGCCCGGAGGTGTTGGAGCGCTTCACGGCCGTTGCCCAAGAGCAATGGGGAAACGCAGCCAGTCTGCACCAGTGGGGGAATCGGGCGGCCCTGGTGCTAGAGCGATCGCGCCAGCAAGTCGCGTCTCTGATTCAGGCTGAACCGGAGGCGATTGCCTTTACATCGGGTGGCACGGAGTCGGATAACTGGGCGATTCTTAGCCCCTACCTGGCCGATCCACAACCGGGACACCTGATTATTTCTGCGATTGAGCATTCCGCGATCGCACGCCCTGCCGCTTGGTTAGAGGAGCGCGGCTGGCAGATCACGCGCTTACCCGTCGACTGCCATGGTCGGATCCATCCAGCCGACCTCACGAGTGCCATTCGACCCAACACGCGCCTGATCTCGGTGATCTGGGGTCAAAGTGAAGTCGGGACGTTGCAGCCGATCGCTGAATTAGCCGCGATCGCCCATGAGCATGGCATTCTCTTCCACACGGACGCGGTGCAGGTGGCGGGACGCCTACTGATCGATGTCCAGCGGTTGCCGATCGATCTGCTCTCGCTCTCCAGCCATAAGTTGTATGGGCCGCAAGGTGTAGGGGCGCTCTACATTCGACCTGGCCTGACGATTCCGCCGTTGTTGCAGGGCGGCAATCAGGAAGGTGGCCTGCGATCGGGTACTCCACCTGTGCCTGCGATCGCGGCCTTTGGCGAAGCAGCCCAGCTTGCCGCAGCAGAACTGCCGTCGGAAAGGTTGCGTCTACAACAGCTGCGAGATCGCCTCATCGCTCTTCTGTCCGCAGAGTCTCGTTTGAAACTGACTGGCGATCCAGTGCAGCGCTTGCCCCATCACGTCAGTGTTGTGGTGCGCGGAGGCGGCAGTGGAACTGGTCAACAACTGGTGCGAGCCATGAACCGGCTGGGCTTTGGCATCAGTGCTGGCTCTGCTTGCAATAGTGGCCGCAGTCAACCCAGTCCAGTTCTACTAGCCATGGGGTATAGTCCCCAAGAAGCCTTGGCAGGCATTCGTTTCAGCCTGGGTCGCTCGACTCAAATGGCGGACATCGAAGCGGCTGCGATCGCCCTGCGATCGGCGCTGCACAGTTTGCCCCAAGCCTCGTTGTTGTCTCCAGCCTGAGATGAGTGCCTCTATGCTGGCTTTTCCCGCCGATCTTGAAACTGCCGTTGAACAGGCGAAGGACGCTGCACAGCAAGCCCTTGCTGCTGGATTGACCCGCATTCAGGTCGATCTGGCGATCCCGGAGCTCAAAATTCAGCCGATCGCCTGGCAGTTTCTGCAGGCTTTTGTGGATCGAGAAGCCAAGCTGCGGGTCTTCTTCCCCGATCCCGGTGCGGCTGCCCTCGCGCGGCGCGATTGGGGCGAGCTGCCATTTGCTGTGCGCGGTATGGAAGAGCTGAAGGCGGCAGTGCAGCCCGAGGAAGAACTCTTCATCTTCATTGAGCCCTCGTCTGTCGAAGTTCAGCGATTAGAACAGCTCTGCCAAGAGATTGGCGATCGCCCTGTGATTCTCTTGAATCCGCGCTTGGAAGATGTAGCCACGATTGGGATTGGCTACGCCGCACGTCAACTGCGGGAACGCTTCTTGAACCAGTGGCAGTCGGCTTACTATCTCTCGCCCTTGGAAGGAGCTGCCATCTTTCATGCCTATCCGCAGCGGTGGCAAGTTTGGCAAGAGACAGAGAACGACTACGAACTCCTGCAGGAATATGACCAGCGTCCTAACGGGGAAGATCTCGATCGCCTCTTTGCGGGTCTTGCAGCGGTCGATGTCGATGCCCCTATTGGCGTGGCTGCACCGGCTGCCACCGCAAGTCGGCCAAATCGCGGGGGGCTCCTGAACGAGTTACAGCGTTTTCTCCGAGCCCTTGGGAGCTAACCAAACATGGCAGGGCGGCGGCTAATCATTGGCGATGTGCACGGACATTACCGCAGTCTTTACCGCCTGCTGGAGCTAGCTGAGCCCGATGCAGAGGATCAGGTCTATTGTCTGGGCGATTTGATCGATCGCGGCCCCGACAGTGCCAAGGTGATCGCGCTGGTGCGGTCGCAGGGCTACGTCAGCCTCATGGGCAACCACGAGCATTTGCTCTCCCAAGTACTGGCCTTTCCCGAGTTACCCGAGTTGCGCTTGCATTGGTTTCAAGCAGGCGGTCAGGCCACTCTATCCAGCTTTGGTAGCTGGGAAGCCTTGGCAGAACTGCAGCCGTGGCTGCAACAGCTACCGCTCTATCTGGATTTAGGCGAGATTTGGCTGGTCCATGCGGGTGTCGATCCAGACCTGCCCTTGAGTCGCCAAAATGCCAATGAGTTCTGCTGGATCCGCGATCGCTTTCTGATGCAGACTCGCCCCTTCTTTACTAACAAAACCATCCTCGTTGGCCACACCATCACCTGCACCATGAATGGCATTCAGCCTGGCTACCTTGCGGCTGGCGCTGGTTGGTTGGGACTCGACACCGGCGTTTATCATCCCAGCAGTGGCTGGCTGACAGCCCTAGATTGGGACAATCAGCGGGTCTTCCAAGTCCATGCCCATGGGGACGCCACCCAGATCTACGACTTGTCAGATCGGGTTCAAACCGTGACGCCTCAACAACTGGCGACTCGGCGATCGCTGCTGCGGCAACCGCGAGCCTAGGCAACCGCACGGTAAAATAGCGCCCGACACTTCAGGGTTCCAGCATGGCTATTCTCGATTCCCAAGGTCGTCTTTTTGGCCGCATAAGCCTGATCGATCTGGGTGCTGGAATCATCTTGGTGGCTGCGATCGCCGGTATTTTTCTCTCGCCAACCCTGACGACTTCGGTGGCGCAAGTCAGCGGCCAACGCCAGTCCCTACAAGTGGATGTGATGATTCGCGGCCTCACCGCTCGCAACCCCACGGCGCTGTTTGCTGGGATTGAGAAAGAAGCCAAAACCAATTTGATCATCCGCAATCAACCCTACGGCCAGATCGACTTGGTGAGCATTCAGCCTCTACCCCGCACAGTTCTCGTTCCCCAGCCAGATGGAGGGGTCAAGGCCCTGCCCGATCCGCGCCCTGAACAGTCCTACACCAGCGACACGATCATTACCTTGGCGGGGCAGGCACAACCGACGCCCGATGGCTATGTCTTTGGCAACGTCAAGCTGAAGGTGGGCACCCCGATTGAGCTGGAAGGTAAGAACTACCGGTTTGGCGGCAGTGTCATTGATATTCGTCCGGTTCAACCCTGAGTAAGCCTGTGAACCTTCCGATCGCGGCTGACTCGTCCCTGCCCCAACGCAAAGCAGAGCATCTGCAGCTTTGTCTTGCCCCTGACGTCGAAAGCCCAGAAGTCACAACGGGTCTAGAGCGCTATCGCTTTCAGCATTGCGCCCTCCCGAATTTGAGTCTGCAGTCCTTAGATCTCAGCACTCAGTTTTTGGGGCGATCGCTGGGGGCACCGCTGCTGATCTCGTCGATGACGGGTGGCACTGCCGCTGCCCAGCTAATCAACCGTCGCCTCGCGATCGCGGCTCAAAAGTACCGCCTAGCCATGGGGGTGGGTTCCCAGCGGGTGATGCTGCGGCAGCCTGAAACCACCTCGACTTTTGACGTGCGAGATCTGGCACCGGATATTCTGCTGCTGGCTAACCTTGGCGCGGTGCAGCTCAACTATGGCGTCACGCTGGCAGATGCCCAGCAACTTGTCGATCGCCTTGGAGCCGATGCGCTGATCCTGCATCTCAATCCGTTGCAGGAATGTATTCAAGCAGAAGGCGATACAGACTTTCGCGGGCTTCTGGCTCGGATTGGGGAACTCTGTGCAGGCTTGAACGTCCCGGTCATCGTCAAAGAAGTGGGCAATGGTCTCTCGGCACCTGTGGCAGAGCAACTGTTATCAGTCGGGGTGGCTGCGTTAGATGTCGCTGGTGCAGGTGGCACCTCCTGGGCGCGGGTAGAGGGCCAACGTGCTGCTGATCCTCTGTTGCGTCGTCTAGGCGATCGCTTTGGCGATTGGGGCATTCCCACAGCGGAGAGTTTACAGCAGGTACGCCAGGTCAGTGCTTCGGTTCCACTGATTGCCTCCGGCGGTATTCGCCACGGGCTCGACGCGGCTAAGGCGATCGCCCTCGGAGCGGACCTCGTGGGCTTAGCGCGCCCCTTCTTGGTCGCTGCAGACCAGTCGGAAGAGGCACTGGATCGATGGATTACCGAGTTATTGGCCGAGCTACGCATCGTGCGCTTCTGCACCGACAGTCCCGACTGGGCGGCGCTGCAGCGTCCGGGTGTCTTGCTGCCCTGCTGATCAGTTCGCCAGCTTGGAGCTTTTGTCCGGCAGCTCTGCCAGCACGACTGGAAACCCTACTCCGACAAGACCGCTCGATCCGCTGGAGTATTGCGATCGCGGATTTAGAGGGGCGATCGCTGTTCCGCTACCGGGCTACGGAAGCGCTGATTCCGGCGTCGAATCAAAAACTGCTCACGACGATCGCTGCACTCAAGCAGCTAGGCTCCGAGGCTCGTTTGCAAACCCGACTCTGGCTCCAGTCCAGCCAGCAGGTTTTGATTCTGGAAGGCGCCGGTGATCCCAGCTTTAATCGCACGGGCATCGATGCGTTAGCGGCGGCTGTTCCGCGCGATCGCTACAGCCAATTGATCGGTCTGGATGATCCCCCAAGTGGCTACTGGCCAGCGGCTTGGTCTGCGCTTGACCGACAACAGGGCTATGGTGCTCCACTGAACCGCCTGATTTTGCTGGAAAATGCCCATCAGCTCACGCTCCAACCCCGTGCCTTGGGTCAACCGCTGGGGGTGATCTGGGAAGACCCCTTGGATAGCCAGCGTTGGCAAGTCCGCAACCGATCGCGGACTGTTGCTAGTCAAGCCGCTGAATTTATCAATCTAGATCGCGATCCGCTGCGGCCAATCTTGACTGTGGCGGGGCAATTGCGCGTTGGCTCGGAATCAGAGCCCGTGGCGATCGCGGCTACCCAACCGGGTCAGCGCTTTCTGGAAGCCTTTCAACGGCGGCTACAGTCTGCCGGTAGTTCAGTCGAGACGGTTCGTCTCCAAACCAGTTGGCCCAGTGGCGATCGCACACTCTTAACCACAGTGGACTCGCCACCCTTGCGTGAGTTGATCCGCACCACCAATGAGGACAGTCAAAATCTCTATGCGGAAGCGTTGTTGCGCTGGCTGGGACGGGAGGGGCAACCGGATCCGGTTCGCGATCGCCGTGCAGCGGATCAAGCAGAACTGCGCCAATCCCTGCAAGCGATCGGAATTTCGACAGCAGGATTAGTGGTGGATGACGGCTCTGGCCTGTCGCGTCGTAATCGAGTCAGTGCCCAGACCTTGCTGGAAGCCTTACTCTGGCAAGCTCAGCAGCCCACGAATCAGACCCTACGCGCCTCCCTGCCGATCGCAGGCTCTGGTGGTACGCTGCGCCGTCGCTTTACGAACAGCCCACTTCGTGGACGGGTTCAAGCAAAAACTGGTTTTCTAACAGGCGCAGCAGGACTCTCGGGGTTTGCCGATTTACCGAACTACGGCCCGATCGCCTTCAGCATCTTGGCCAATCAACCCAATGCCACGAACCTCGGTAGCCGCATCGATCGCTTGGTGAATGCTATGGCGCCACTCTCCCGCTGCGATCGCTAAAGGGATCACGAGCGACAGATAGCAACGCCTCCATCTGAATTGCTGATGGGGTTATCAACACTACAAGGACAATAAGCAAGAGCAGGAGGGATGACTTCCGTTTGTTTGACGAGGCGGTTATTGTTGTCGCGATCGCGATAGTTGAGGACTAATACTGTTTGCTGACTAGTGTCGAGGTCTTGATCAATCCGAGAGCCTTGCAAAATACCACGATTATTGGGCCATCCATTCTCATTAAATGCTGGCAACTGTGCTGCGATCGCTTCAGCAAAGCTGGGAGTGCTACTTGGATTGCACAATGTTTGCAGGGTGACAGAGCCAGCACAGGAGTTTTCTAAATCATAGTTGTTGTCACTCGCGCGACATAGTTGATTCGCGATCGCTCTCGCTTGTTCTACATCTGACACAATACGACTACTTGTGAACTGATTAACACGACTAAAGCTACTAGTTTGCGCCGTAATTTGAATGGCACCAACTGTTCCTGTAGCTACAATTGTCAGCAAAATAGCACTGACCAGAACCTCAACAATTGAACTCCCTTGATGTGACCTACAACGCTGATAATATGATTGTTGATGTCGATACAATCGATGAGAAAAGAATTTCATGTCAGTACAAGAATTATTTGATCAAATGAGTTGACCCAGAGCTAGCGAAGTGGAGAATTTAGAGTCCAGCTACTGGCGGATCCTGGCACTAAGCGATAACTATATAGGCGATTTGCTTTGCTTTGATTGACTCCAAGTTGTGCTAGTCCAAACTGCGCCAAGAGAGTTCTCATCTCTGGATCAACAACAATTTCAGCCTCACCATCGAGAAATGTTTTACTACTTTTACCACCTGCATTCGATGGGTTTTGAATTGAGTTGATCCATAGTGAGCCAGTGATGAGTCGAGATGCTTCTCCACCCCCACCATTAATAATTAAATCGACATTCGGAGCAATGATAAATGCATCACCTAGGGACTCGTTGCCATTGATAGTTAAGGTTCCCGATTCTTCAATCACCACGATCGGAAGTGGCGTGTTTGGTGTAGATCGCCGAATAACGAACTGAGGAATTACACCGCTACTTCCAGCCTCAATTCGAATGACAGCACGATTCCTACCATCAACAGTGATTTCGATCACTTGATTACCATTGAGTGAATTATTGGCATCTAGCCTATCCCTATTGAATAAGGACTCTAATTGTTTATTGATAAGGTCGTTATTGGCGATTTGATTTGCATTATCTTTTTGATCACCTAAAAAATTGACTGTAAAAAAATTGAGATTTGGCTCTTTATCTTGGTTGAGCGTCTTAATCTTAATAGATTCCGATTGAACATCAATTATTTCAAAAATCACATTTTTGTTATTAAATAATTTTGTGATAATGTCATAAGGAAAATCATATTCCCCCTTAAGCGCGGTTACGATTCCAGCAATTGCAGCGCGATCTCCCTTACTTTGGATAGCATCTATGCTTTCGCAGTCAATGCAGGTCGCATTCGCAAGACAAAAATCATAGGCTGTTGAATCTTGGCCGTTTGCAGGATCCTTGATTATTTCTCCTGCAGTTTCGATGTCCAAACCACCAAGATTACTCTTGGCCGACTTGAAGAGTAAGCCTGCACCGTACAGGAATCCAGAAGGACTAGAGTTTTCGGAGAACTCCTGTAAATTGAAAGATTGTTGGATAACAGCCTGAGTATTTCCCCTCGTTCCTATTCGCCCCACAACTGCCAGTGTTGCCTGGGTAGGTGGGATATTATTCGCTTTATCTCTATTGGTTCTGTAATCTAGTAAATTACTGATATTGAGGCTGTCCCTTTTAATCTCGCGCTCGCTGTCTATTTGACCTGTTATCCAAGCAGGTAGCCGGCCTTCTCGTGAGTTTGTGACTGCTTTTGTTAGCTGCTGCAGCAAGGAATTAATGTCGTCTTCTCCATAAAGTTGAAGATTGCCATCAGAATCTTTTCCACAGCCAACCCTGATGCGGGGATTGTCTTGAATTCCTTTTTTGATATTTTCTAGTTGACTCTTAATTGATTCATAGTAGTCAGCTCTACGCTGATTGAAAACTTTTGCAGTTTCTTCCCATTCATCCCTATCTAGCCCTACTAGATAGCTATAGGGACCATTAAGTTGTCGGATAATTTCAGAAATCCCATTCTCAGCATTATTTCGCGCTAATAAAATTTGCCTATCTTGCCCACTTGCTGTACGTTCGCTAGTCGCTCTCACCATCAATGCAGTTGAACTCACGACTAGTATGAGTGCAAGAACAAGCACTGCAGGGAGAATATAGCCTCCATGTCTTAGCTGTCTCTGAGATGCTCGCAAATGGGCTCGCAGCTTAATATGCTGCAGCAATTTTTTGGTGGACATCGGCACTAGTCAAAGTCAGGTCGGCCAGACTAAAAATCTAGGTAGCCATCTGTAAAGTGCCCGACTTCTCAGTTGGAATCACTAACTTAAATAATGGAGTTTCTAAAAACAGTCTAAAAAAGTAAAACCTGTTGATACAGTTGAATCCACTCGGCTCCCCAGATCCAGGCGATCGCGCCGCCTAGTGCTAGGAACGGACCAAAAGGCATCGCCTGCATTGGCTTGAGTGTGCCAAGCCAGCGTCCAATACCCCCCGCGATCGCACCACTCAGACAAGCGAGGAACAGTGCTAAAAGCAGTTTAGGACCGCCTAGCCAAACACCCAAAAGCGCTAGCAACTTGCTGTCGCCACCGCCGAGTACCGGCTGTCGAAGCACAAATTCACCAACCCAGCGGAATAGATCACTGAGCCACAGTGCCGCGATCGCTACAAACAACGACCAGAACAACGTCACAGGCCAGTTTGCTGGCGCGATCGCCAACTGAAAAGCGACGCCCACAGCTAGTCCCGAAGCCGTCAGGGCATTGGGCAGCGTCATCGTATCGAGGTCAATGACACTCAAGGCCACGAGCCACGAGAAGAGAATCCAACCACCGACCGTGGCTGCCGACCAGCCAAACTGTACCGCTAGCAAAACAAATAGAGCTGCAGTAAATGCCTCAATAATTGGGTAGCGGGCGGGAATCCGATGCTGACAAAAATGACAGCGACCCTTTAGCTTTAGCCAGCCAATAATCGGCACATTATCTTGAGGACGCAGCGATCGCCGGCAGTAAGGGCAACGGGAGGGCGGGTGCAGCAGCGATAGTCCCAATGGCAGCCGATAGATCACCACATTGAGAAAACTGCCGATTGCAGCGCCTAAAACCGCGACAAACAACAGCGCAACGGCTTCAAACATAGTGGTTAAGCGTCAGCTTGAAGCTGATCGAGGGGCACAAAAAACTCTTGGGGCAACAAGATGGGACGCTGACCAAAGACGACATCGCCCCGTCCTGATCGCCGATTCAGCACCACCCCCACGGGTCGTTGATCCGTCTGTGGATGGGCAACGAAATAGGCACGGTAGATTTTGCGGGCTTCCCGCAGCAGGCTAGCTTGGCCACTGCGATCGCTGGCTGAACCAAGCCGTGGGAACTCCAGACTCATCGCTTTCTGTCCTCTATCGCCTCCCATGGAAGCATACTGCTGCAACGAGCGGGAATCTATTACAGAGGCGATCGCCCCCAGCCTTTTGCAGCAAAGGACTCTCCTGATCGGCTATCTGCTCCGATGGCAGGGGGTTCAGTGCCGCAGTAAGCAGTAAACCGCCTCTGCACTGCAGTCTGCAGGGGATGGAAAACGAGAACAAAATTTTAAGTCCGCCTCGGTTTACGCCTCGTCTTCTAAATCCTTGACAGGAAAACGATTAATCAGATCCAAGGCAGCACGGGCGGTGTCTTTAATGCCAGCCTGCAAGTAAGGCATGTGAGGAATTTGCGCGAGGAAATCGATCGTGCGGCGCAGCACGCGCACAATATCGCCTTCATCGAGGCTGGTCGCGGCGCAGAGTTCATTCCAGTCCATGCCTTCAGCCCAAGCCTTCACCAGTCCGGTCAGATCCAGCTCAAGCCAAATTGGGGTGAAGACATTGCGACGACTCTGCTGCTGTTGGAGCTGACGCCGTAGTCCACGCACCCCCATCAAGGCATCTTCTACGGCAGGCGGAACGTCAAAGCGCGTCCAGAGATCCGGACGTGAGACTTCTGTGACCAAGGCTTCGCTCGCTGCGGCAAATTCAGCAGGTGTCAAGCCATCCAGCTCACCGCTCATCAGGACTAGGCCGAGCCAAAGTTCGTTATCACCTCGGAGAGCCGCGACGTTCTGGCCCATTTCCGTCGGTTTCAGGTCTTCTAAGCAGGAGAAGTTCTCCAAGATGCTCATCAAACTGAGGAACTCCTGCCAGTGACGCTGACCCAATTTCTCAAGCCGAGCCCGGCGATCGCCAATTTCGTCCTCCAGCGCTTGCAATTGCTGCTGGCGTTTATGGAGCCGCTTACGGTTTTGCCAGCGATGGACGGGATGGTTGATCAAAAGCGTGTTGACCGCTTCAACCTGTTCCGCTTGTTGCACCACTTCCTCAGCCAAATCACTGCCTGCCAAGGCGAGGTGATGCCGCTGGCTCAATTCCCAGAGTTTTTCCGCAATCCAAGCCGTGGCTTCATCTCCCTTGCCATGCTGACCGGGTTTCTGTAGATGCGCGGGTGGATGGAGATAATCGACAGCGCTGATGCGGGCGAGTTCGGCATGAAGCCCCACGACATCGGAGGTGGTCGCGACCACCCAGCGATTGTCCATTCCAAGGCAAAGCAACCAGGGGAATTGACCCGAGCCAGGAATTTTAGCGATCAATACTGCGGGAAGTGGCTCGGGCACCGGCACATGGCGACCCTTGAGGCTGAGGATCGTACCAGCTACTGCAAATGAGAGCGCCATCGCTAAATCGCGATGCACGACTTCTTCGGCTTGCTCATGCAGGATTTTGAGCAGGCGCTTTTCTTCCTTAAGGCGACCGTAGAGCTTGTCGTACTCAGCCAAGGCGACAAAATCAACATCGGCTAGCTCGGCCTGGAGGCGATCGCGCTCAGCTTCGACCGCGGCAATTTTCTCCTGCTCTGGCTTAAGCGAGAGGTTGGCTAAATAGCGCCCAAAGCTACGTTCGACTAGCTCCTTTGCCTCTTCGAGGCTGTGCTTTTGCAACAGGTTCAAGACCATGCCGTAGCTGGGCGTGAACTGGCTAACGAGCGGGTCCGGCCCGACGGTTGCTAGGTGAGCGGCTTCCTGCGCGCCCTCAAAGCGAGACTGAACCGTGACCACATAGCCTTGGTCATCCAAGCCTCGCCGTCCGGCTCGACCCGACATCTGCAGAAACTCGGAGGGCAACAACAGCCGATGGCCGCTATCCGTCCGCTTCGAGAGGCTGGCAATCACGGTTGTCCGTGCCGGCATATTGATGCCCGCCGCTAGGGTTTCCGTGGCGAAAACAACTTTGACCAGTCCTTCTTGGAAGAGTTCTTCAATCAAGCCTTTCCACGCTGGCAACACCCCAGCATGGTGCGAGGCAATACCGCGCATCAGTGGTTCCACATGACCCGATCGCGCCGCTTCAGGACTCTGGGCAAGAAAGGCATCAATCCGTGCTTTGAGCCGTGCCGCTTCCTCCGCATTGACGAGCGAGATTGGCCCCAGATCGCGCACGGCTTTATCGCAACCGCGGCGACTGAAGATGAAGTAAATCGCCGGTAGCATCTGCCGCTGTTGGAGCTGACCCACCACAAAGCCGAGGGAGGGGATCTCCGGGATTTCTCGCCCCTTGCGATCGTGCTTGGCCCCTTTCGCCTTGCGCCGCACTTTGAAAGATGGGTGAATCGCTTTGCCCGTCTCATCCAACAGCGGAAACAAACCGTTGTTGCCGCAGAAACTGAAAGCAAGGGGAATCGGGCGATAGTCCGAATAAATCAAGTCGGTGGGGCCGTGGACTTGATCAATCCAATCGGTGAGCTGCCCGCCATTGGCGACGGTGGCCGAGAGCGCAACCAATTGAACAGTGGGTGGGCAATAGATGATCGACTCTTCCCAGACGGTGCCCCGCTGCTGGTCATTCATGTAGTGGCACTCATCCAGCACCACTGCTTCAACATCGATCATCGAGGTGCCGACTTCGCCAATCCGCGTGCCATAGAGCATGTTGCGGAAAATCTCAGTGGTCATCACCACGATCGGAGCATCCCGTGCAATCGAGGTGTCGCCCGTCAGGAGCCCAACGCGATCGCTGCCGAATTGTTCGCGAAAGTCCCGCAGCTTTTGGTTAGAGAGTGCTTTCAGCGGCGTGGTGTAGAAAACGCGCTTACCCCGTGCCAGCGCCCGATAGATTGCATATTCACCGATCAGCGTTTTGCCTGAGCCAGTCGGGGCGCAAACCACCACCGATCGCCCCTGATCGAGTGCTGCGATCGCCTCTTTCTGGAAATCATCTAGCTCAAACGGAAACAGCGTCGCTACATCCAGCGAAAAAGCTGTTTCAGTCTGACTCACGAGGGTATCCACAATTGAGGGCAATGTTCCAATTGTGACCTATCCCGCTCGCCCCTCCAATTGGCAGCAGTCCCACGAAGATGACTGTCCAGCCACCAAGAGCAAGGCATTGATAGCTTGATATTCCTTAGATTCGCCAATGCTCCTGAGTGAAGACAGTTGCTAAGCAGGCTCACCATCATCGACGACTTGTAGCTGAATCACCCGTCCACTTTGAATGTCACCGAGGGGCAGGCTGATTAATGTGCCGGAGAGAGTTTGCAGGTGCTGGAGGAGCGATCGCAGATTGGGCGTGCTGGCACCACTTTCGACGTAGAGGCGATCGCTGAGGCTGCTGACGCGCCGCCAACTGGTGTAAAGCTTGGCGATCGCCTGCTCTAGCTGCGCTGACTGGCTCAACAGGTCGGAGACCAAATTGAGAATATCGAGCCGCTGGGCTTCATTCAGCGCCTGCTCCAAATCCAGCGTCGTATTGTTGAGTGTGCGCACCTGCTGTGCCGCTTCGAGGTAGCGCGACAAGTAGCGGGCTGCCGCTGTCATCTCCTTGAGAGTGTTGAGATCGGGCTGCAGCGCCACTTCTTCTTGCAGCGGAGCTTGATGGATTTCTGGCAGTTTTTCCAGCTCGCGGACAAAAGGCGCGATCGCTTTGGCAGGGAGTCGGTTTTCAGCGGCTTTCTGACGCACGGGTTCAGGCAACAGATCCGAGCTAACCGCTGTCCATTCATCTGTCAGTTGGCGCACCTGTTGCCGTGTGATCCGCTGTCCATTGCGCGCTGCATCGCCAATCAACTGCTGGACTTCGGGTGCCGATTGGGAGGTCTCAACAAAGGCGCGTTTGCTGAAGCGCGAGAGGGTGTCCGTTTCCAAAATGCCTTCATCCACCAAGGCATCGGCACTGTTGGCCAACTCGATCAAGGCATAGGCGCGACTTTTGGTGATCTCGCGATCCTTAAGCCAGTTCAGAAATCCCATGCCGCGACCTTCACCGCCCCGTTTCTCGCGATCGCGCACCACGCGCAAAATTCGCCCGCGCCAAATCTCGGTTTGTAAGTCAAAGCGATCGCAGACCAGCCAAGCCTGATCGACCTGCTGCTGAAAGTCACCTTCTGTTAGCGCTTCATCACTTGGATCCGGCAGTTCCAAATCTAACGAAGCGTCAGGCGGGGCAGCAAGAACAGTCATGAGCAAGGGCAACAGAGGTAGGCGGTCATTATCGCACTGGGCTGTCGCGGCCAGAGAAACAAAACTTAAAGGCGAGAAGCCTCGGCAATTGGAACACCGGTAGTAGTCTAGAAACGATGTCTGCAAGCTGATTCCAGCCTTTTGAGACATCGCAGAAGCTCATCGAGGAAGCATCAGTTATGGCCATCGCGCGTGGTGATAAGGTTCGGATCCTCCGCCCAGAGTCTTACTGGTTCAACGAAGTCGGCACGGTGGCTTCGGTCGACCAAAGCGGCATCAAGTATCCCGTGGTCGTCCGCTTTGAAAAAGTGAACTACAACGGCTTCAGCGGTTCGGATGGCGGTGTCAACACCAACAACTTCGCCGAAGCAGAATTGCAAGTGGTTGCCGCCGCTGCCAAAAAATAGACTGCGCCTGTCTTCACAAGAGGTTCCTGAAACGGCTACAGCAACTGTGGCCGTTTTTTGTGACTGAAGCTCTCGCCGTATACTGCTTCGGTTGCGATCGCTTCCTGTCTTGCCTGAGTTACCCGAAGTCGAAACTGTCCGCCGTGGACTGGATCAACAAACCCTGCAACGCACTTGCATGGGCGGGGAAGTGTTGCTGGATCGCACGATCGCGGCACCTAACTCTGAGCAATTCCTTGCTGCCTTGCAGCAGACTCAGATTCAGGAATGGCAACGGCGTGGTAAGTACCTGTTAGCGAGCCTTCAGCAGGGCGATCGCCCTGCCGGAACGTGGGGCGTCCACTTGCGGATGACGGGGCAATTCTTCTGGACAACGCCCGAGACTCCGATCGCTAAACATACGCGAGTGCGATTGCAGTTTGAGGGCGATCGCGAATTGCGCTTCATCGATATCCGCAGCTTTGGGCAGATGTGGTGGGTGCCGCCCGATCGCCCAGTAGAATCCGTGATCACTGGCCTAGCGAAGTTGGGGCCAGAACCGTTTGCTCCAGAATTTACTGCTCGCTATCTGCACAGCAAGTTGCAACGCAGCCAACGCCCGATCAAGACGGCGCTGCTTGATCAAGCTTTGGTGGCAGGTATTGGCAATATTTACGCTGATGAAAGTTTGTTTCTCAGCGGCATCCATCCGACCATACCCAGCGATCGCCTGACCAAGGTACAGGTAGAAAAACTACGGGAGGCGATCGTGGAAGTGCTGACAGTCAGCATTGGTGCAGGTGGCACCACTTTTAGTGACTTCCGCAATCTAACAGGGGTGAACGGTAACTATGGCGGTCAGGCTTGGGTCTATGGACGTAAAGATCAGCTCTGTCGCGTCTGTGGTACTCCGATTCAGAAGCTCAAACTAGCAGGGCGATCGAGTCATTTCTGTCCTAATTGTCAGCCTTGTTCATCAATGCGATCGCGCAATTAAGAATCACTGATGATTTGTGAGCTTGCACGAATTGTGTCGCCCTCGGCTAGAGTGATTCCTCTCTTGTTATCAGCAGCCTTGTGAGCAATTGAAATGCCTCGTCTCGACACATCACTAGAATCCTCAGGTGCAGAATTCCTTGTTTTGGGCAATCTCTTAATTGAAGGAATTCAAACCTTCAAAGCCTATACTAATTTCCCTGGCTATGACTTGATTGCTACGAGCCCCCAGCATCAGACTGCTTGCCGAATTCAAGTAAAAAGCCGCTGGGCAACTGATTTTGATGGCGGCTTCCCAATCCGTAATTTCGACTGTGACTTTGTTGTATTGGTTGCCCTAAATCGAGGCTATCGGTATCGCCGCAGGGTTACCGCTAAAGATACTGGTCGCAAAGACCCTCAGTTTTTTATTTGCCCGATTGCTGTGGTTCAGTCTGCTCAACTAATCGATAGTCATTGGGGTAAAGTCTTTCTGAAGCAGATCGATAACATCGAACACTATGAAAATCAATGGTCTTTAATCCGCACTTTTCTCGAATCAGCTCATGTCAGCCCAAGCTCCTGAACAGAAAAAACCCTCCTAAACATTCGCCTAGAAGGGGATTGGGTGATTAAAACTTGCGAAAGCAATGAATGATGCCTAGCTTGGCTTTTGCTCCGGCATCATGCACTTATCGGAGTCGCAACCGGCTGGACCTGCTTCCACTTGGAACCCAGAATCGTAGAGCCGTAGTGAAGCCAAGAAATCATCGGTACGACGACGCTGTACCACTTCCGCTTCTAGTCGTTCGTAGGTGGCCTTATCGATTGGCTCGAAAGGCAAGCGCGGGAAGGTGGCATTGGCATCAAAGCGAGCCAAGAGTGCCGCCGACATATACCCTTGATTGTTGGCGATCGCTTCATAAATACGATCAGCCAGTGGTTGAATTTCCGGCTCACGGAATTCGATCGTGGCGCTGGTGTTGTGGGTGGTGTAGTGGGTCTGCACCTGCATGTAGAAGTCGAATTGCGCCAGTGCTGAAAACTGACTGATATCGACTTGATCTGCACCGGGCAAATTCGCCCAACTGACTTCCGTGGGAATTTCCACCAACCATTCAGTACAGCGCGGATCAAACGGATCATTCAGCAAGTGGCCGTTTTCATCCTTGTCGGATTGCGAGGGGACGATGCTGTAACCGTAATCCAAGCAAGCCAGAGCAACCGGATCATTCTTGCGGAAGGTAATCCGACGTAGGAAGCGCTGAGCTTTAGGCGGATGCCAGCCCGGCGATGCACCGGTTAGCAGCGATTTTGTGCCAGCCGGTTGCACCGTCGTGCAGCGATTTGGACGACGCAGGTTATGGCGATCGCAGTAGTCCCAAACCGCTTCATGAACCACGTCCCGCCAACGGTTCAGGTAAGCCGCTTCTTGACGCTTAAATTCCAACCCTTGCAGTGTTTCCGGACGTCCTTCCGTCCACCAGTCCAACCAAGGCGTACCAAAGGCATGGACAAAGAAGTCGAACAAACCCGTGAAAGAAACGCCAACAATCGGATCAACTTCGCGACTAAATTGATAGCGTTCTTCAGAGAACTGATGATTCAGAAGCGCCGCAACTGAAATGGCGCCAGCGCGGAAGGCATCTTCTTGCGTTTTCGTATCCTTAGGATCGATTTGATTGAGGTGAACCTCAGCCAAATTGCAGTGAAAATCTGCGCCCAAAATTTCACCACATGGGTTCAGACCGTAGCGCTGTAAGCGATGATTCAACTCGCGATCGCTTTGATTCGGCCAATTGGTTTTGAGCCAGTTTTTGGCTTCGTCTGACCCGAGTTCCAGATAGATTTGAATGAATTCTTGACGCAGTTCTGGTGTTTTTAAGAGGTCAGCATTGGAACGGGCAATCGCTTCTGGAGCGTACTGAATTGCCCCCTCACCGCTATAGAACTGCTTGGTGACCGCCTCAAGGACTTCCTCACGCGTCGGTTTGTGATGATAAACCCGTGTGTGGTTTGCCATCCGCAGCGCGTCACGCTCAGGATCAATCCGCCAGTTACCGGCTTCATCTTGTTGCCAGAGGTTTTCCTTAGCACCTGCTGCCTTGGTATCCCCGCTGTCGAACTGGCGCATTCCTGCCGATCGCCGCACATTACCGGCAACAACGACAACGGCTGCTTCATCAATCAGCAGACAGCATTCGATCGAGTCCAGTTGCCGACCGACCGCTTTGTTGAGGATTTTGGCAACGCGATCGTAAAGTTCCGGCAGTTTCACCGGGTTGGCAACACCGCCAAAGCCTCTCAGCCGCTCACCTGCCGGTCGAACATCCGACAGGTCGATCGCCACTTGAACAGGACCAGTAAAGCGATCGTCGCTACTCAGTTCCAGCAGCGTTTGGTAGGACTTGACCCAACCCGCACGGCTGTCACCCACCCGAATCGTGACGCTGTTGCCATCGATTTCAATGCGGGTCTGCTCTTGGCGATCCTCGGCGGGAGTCTGACCCAGTTCGCCAATCACCGCAACCTGCAGCGAGTTGCGAATTGCGGGCAGTTGATTGATGTATTTCGGCTCAAGGATAGCGCCGGTCCCACAGCCCATCATCGCCAGATCCATCATCAGGCCGAAGGCGCGCCAGTCAATGACGTTGGTGCTAGTGCAGTTGTAGCCGCCGTTGTAGTTCTCGGGTTTGGCAATCCAGTCGGTGCCCCCCACCCAGAGCCAACGGCCAGAAGGCAAGGATTGCTGTTTCTCTTGGTAGCGCTGCAGGAGGTCAACTTCTGCTTGAGTCAGCTTGCCAAGTTCCGCTAGCCCTTGAATCGTGCGATCGCTGACTTCCTGCCAAGACTCGCGCCCTGTTGCTGTCTTACGGCTGTAAGTCCGGTAAAAAACAGGATTGGCCGCAGGAGCTGTGGCAGGAAAATCACTAATCCTAAGAACCCGAGATAGCTCCTGCACCATTGTATTTAGCCCCTGCCAACCGGTTTAAGCACTAGGGATAGAGTTTAGCAGATTGAACGGAGAGCGAAAGAGTATATCAGAGCAAAGACTATAAGGTCTTCTCACCCCTCCCATCATGAACTGGTGTGAAGCCCCAGCAGCAGCCCTTAGCTGCGACCGTAGTGGTCCTCGAAGCGAACAATATCGTCTTCTTCGAGGTAGCTACCGGACTGCACCTCGATCATTTCCAGCGGCACCCGCCCGGGGTTGCTGAGCCGGTGTTTACAGCCGACGGGAATGTAAGTGGACTGGTTTTCCGTCAGCAGAACTTCTTCGTTGTCGCGAGTGACGAGAGCCGTACCTTTGACGACGATCCAGTGCTCAGCTCGGTGGTGATGCATCTGGAGCGAAAGACTTGCGCCAGGATTGACGGTGATCCGCTTGACTTGGAAGCGATCGCCCAAGTCCAGTGAGTCATAACGACCCCAAGGTCGGTAGATTTTGCGATGGGCGCGGCTCTCGCGACGAGCTTCCCGCTGCAATGCTTCCACCACTTGCTTAACCGTTTGGGTGCGATCGCGGTGAGCAATCAGTAGCGCATCATCGGTTTCTACTGCAACCACATCTTCTAGGCCAACGCCGACGACAAGGCGACCTTCTGACCGCAGATAGACATTTCGGCAGTCGAGGGCCAAGCTGTCGCCAACCGTGACATTGCCAGCACCATCCTGTTCTAGGGCTTGCCAGAGGCTGCTCCACGATCCAACGTCCGTCCAGCCCGCCTGCAGAGGCAGCACTGCACCCTGTTGGGTGTGCTCCATCACGGCATAGTCAATGGAATCGCTGGGGCATTGAGCAAAGGCGTCGCGATCGAGACGGATAAAGTCCAAGTCAGTCTGTCGTTTTTGCCAAGCAGCCTCACAGGCTGTGAACATTTCGGGGGCATAGCGAGCCAGTTCACTGAGGTAAACTGAGGCCCGAATCAGGAACATGCCGCTGTTCCAGTAGTAGCAGCCTGAGGCGACATAATCCTCAGCGGTGGGCAAATCGGGTTTTTCGACGAAGCGATCGATTGAGTAGCCACCTAGGTCTAAATCAGACCCCGCTTTGATATAGCCATAACCCGTTTCGGGTGCTTCGGGGACGATGCCAAAAGTGACGAGATGTCCAGCGGTCGCCAAGGCGATCGCCGTTTGAACAGTGGCGCGAAACGCCTCGGGACTCGCGATCGAATGGTCAGAAGGCAGAACGAGCAACAGCGGATCATCGCCTTGGGCTTGGGCTTGCAATGCCGCGATCGCCACTGCCGGCGCAGTGTTGCGACCTTCTGGTTCAAGGACAATCGCAGCCGCCGTCTGCCCAACCGCTCGCAGATGCTCAGCGACGAGAAAGCGATGTTGTTCGTTGCAAATCAGGAGTGGTGATGCAAGCCCAGGCAGCCCTTCTAAGCGCAGCAGCGTCTCTTGCAGCAAGGAGTAGTCGGACAGCAGCGTATGAAATTGCTTAGGGTAGCTCTCGCGAGACAGGGGCCAGAGGCGACTCCCACTTCCGCCGGAGAGGATGACCGGAACCAGCATGAGAGGACTTTCCACAGCAATGCGTCGGCTGACCCAAGATACCGCAGGCGGGTTGGTCTCGGTGCTGAGTTGGACAGCGATCGCAGCCGAACACCTCTTTGTCTGTAAACCCTAGGCAGTGCTGAAGTCGTCAGCCAGCACACGCTTTGTATAGCGGATCACAAACGTGAATTGGCACACGCCAGCAGCCAAAAAGCCGGTGGTACGGTCGCCCCAACCTCACCCTTTTGCTCACTTCACTCCTCGCTGCTTGCCAATTATTCAGTTTCGGAATCATGAATTTTCCCGTCAAAGCAGGCCTGATGGTCACCGGCATCAACCTGCTTGCGATCGCTCCTGGCCAAGCCCTGAGTCTTGACCAGATTCAAAAAATTGACGCAGTCACTCCCGAGGGCATTACAGCAGGACAAATCACCTCGGTGAATGAACTCAGTGATATTCGGCCCACCGACTGGGCCTATCAAGCTCTGCAGTCCCTCGTTGAGCGGTATGGATGCATTGTGGGCTATCCCGATCGCACCTTCCGGGGTAGTCGGCCACTGAGTCGTTATGAATTTGCGGCGGGTCTCAACGCTTGTCTAGAGAAAGTGATTGAGTTTGCTGCTTCCAAAGAAGATCTCGACACCCTCAAGCGGCTGACTGAAGAATTTCAGACTGAGTTGGCCACACTGCGGGGTCGGGTAGATGCCTTAGAAGCGCGCACGACGGAACTCGAAGCCAATCAGTTTTCGACTACGACTAAACTGCGCGGTAACGTCATCTTCGGTCTAGATGCTCTCGCGAACAGCAATGGCAATGAGGTCAACAGCAATGATGCTGTCTCCTTTGGTAACAAAGTCGACCTCGATTTAGACACCAGCTTTACCGGCAGTGATCTGCTTAAAACGCGGCTGCGGGCCCGCAACATTGAACCGATCACGAATCGCCTAGATCCGGGCTTTCGAGCTCCTGGCTCGGTGCTGGACTATGGTGGTAACTCCAATAACACCTTCTTCATTGACAAGCTCTACTACACCTTTCCGGTTGGCAGCGTTCGCTTTACCGTCGGGACAGTAGGAGTGGGTGTTCAGGAATATGGCATGCGCGACGCCACCTTCTCGAGCAGTGCCAATGAAGGTAAAACCTTCCGCAAAGGCCCCGCCAATATTTACGAAAGTAACGGCAAGGCAGGGGTGGGTTTCGACTGGCGCATCAATCCAAACTTCAGCTTCCAGCTGGGCTATCTCAATCGGGGTGCCGATCAAGTTGGCGTTGATCAAGGGGGGTTCTTTGGCCAAGGCACCCTAGGCACCGGCAAATCGGGCTGGGATGTAGCAACACAGTTGCGGTTTGAAACGGACAATCGCAAGTTTCGAGCTGCTCTGGCTTATAGCCTCCGCAACGATCGCTACGTGACTGACTTGGGCACGACTCGGGCTGAACGCCCCTTTGGTGCAGCAAGCTACAGCACCAACAACTTTGCCCTGACGATGGGCTGGGCAGTGAGCGATGGGTTCACCATTTCGGGATCTTACGGTATCGGCTTTGCCAATGTAGCGGGTGGTTCAGACAGCGCCACGATTCAGACTTGGAATGTGGGCATGACTTTCCCAGATTTGTTTGCCGAAGGCAATTTGGGCGCGATCACTGTTGGTCAAATGCCTTTTGTCACCAGTGCCAGCCAACAGTCTGCTGAAGATACAGGCTCGCTGGGTTTAGAGGTGAACTATCAATTCCAAGTGACGGACAATATCTCGATTACGCCCGGGATTTATTTGTTTAACAACACCAATGGTCTCGAGAATGGTGGAACTAGTTACGTTCCCTATCTGAGAACGATCTTCCGCTTCTAGTTCCCATCATTTCTTTATCCACACACCAAGATTAAAGGTCCTGTCAGGCTACTAACAGGACCTTTCTGAATATCCTAGAAGTAGACGATTGTCGAGCGAGTGTTATTGGACTGACGGAATGATAACGCTATCAATAATATGAATGACACCATTTCTGGCTTTAATATCAGTAGCAATAACAGTGGCTTGATTGACTTTTACTTTGCTATCGACAATTGCTAGCTGTAGACTACGGCCTTCAACTGTCGTGACAGCGCCGGGCTGAATTTCAGCCGAAGTGACTGTTGCTGGCACGACATGATAAGTCAAGATGCTAATTAACTGATTCTTGTTTTCGGGCTTCAGTAATGCTTCTAACTGGCCTTCAGAGAGTTTGGCAAATGCTTCATTTGTAGGTACAAAGACAGTAAATTGCCCATCACTAGATAGAACCTTTTCCAGGCCGGCAGCTTGAATGGCGGCAACAAAGGTGCTGAAGTTTTCATTGCTCTTAGCAATATCTAAAATCGAGGACTGGGCGGGTTGAGAGGTTTGAATCTCTGTTGTAGTCGTTGACTCAGCTGGCTTACTTATTTCTGCCTGTGCAGGCATTGCACCTAGCAATGGACTCAGAATGAGCGCAGCTGCAAGAGCTCCTTTGAATAGAGAAGAGAAACGCATTGAGGCTGGTATGAACTCAACAAACACTGCTCTTTGACGGAGAAGTTCATCATGAGTTTCTCATTGACTCAAAGTGGAAGACAGTTTGATCACTGTCATGTGGTTATTAAGAATAATGTTAGCCATCACTTAAGACACAATTTTTGAATAACCTGATGCTGAAGAGTTGTCTTGTAGATTCATCGCATTTCTCGGGAATCTTGAAATCAGTACATCCTCTGCATGATCCAAAACAGGGCGATCGCAATGCAGAATCAGCAGGGCTTCCAACAGGTCTATTCTCAAAATCTCGACAATGGTCGCTTTGTCATCGAAATTTCTCTTGACCAATACAGTGATGTTTTTAATGAGTGGGATCCTGCGCCTTTTAAACGCCGCGATCTCGACCCTTATTTGCAGCAGTATCTCGAAGAAAGCTCAGATGAGATTCCGCTTCGTTATCCCCTTGAAATCTGCTTTCAGCTCCCGCAGGGCTTGCGCGATCGCTCGCTAGAGACAAAAGTCTGTGACGGCTTTCACAACTGTCTGACCTTTCGCTTGTATCTCCTCAATCAGGAGCAACAACGACTTAATCGCTATGTATTCCTGTTTGTGTTGGCGGGCTTCAGTCTCATTGGCAGTGCCACACTTTTTCGCGATCGCCTTGGCGAAACTATCCTCGTCTCAACGCTCCTGGAAGGTGTAGTGGTCAGTGGCTGGGTCTTTCTTTGGGAAGCCGTCTCGCTGATCATTTTCAAAAAGCGAGAGATTCACCATCGTTACCGCAGCTATCAACGACTCCAGCAAGCTCCGATTATCTTTGCGGAGCTACCACCAGAGTCCTGAAGCGACGGGTTCAGGCTAGGGAGAACTCGCCGTGTCGGTTGTTTGAGTCTTCACCGTCAGCACTTGCGGCGGTGTCGCATCGGGGGGATAGCGCAGCTGCACCCGTACCGTTCGC
Source organism: Synechococcus elongatus PCC 11801 (assembly GCF_003846445.2). Classification (NCBI taxonomy): domain Bacteria; kingdom Bacillati; phylum Cyanobacteriota; class Cyanophyceae; order Synechococcales; family Synechococcaceae; genus Synechococcus; species Synechococcus elongatus. The sequence goes on from NZ_CP030139.2 coordinate 382,342, forward strand.
TGCTCGCCAGGTTGCAGCGTCAAGGATAAGAGAGGGTCTCCTTGCTGGCCGCGCCGCTGGACGAGATGGACATCGCGAATGGTGGCTTGACCTTGATCATCGGTGTAACGAAGCCGCACACTGCCTCGGAAAAAGGTGACATTCGGCAGCGTTTGGAAGAAGCGCAGGCCCCCTTTGCTCAGGCGATCTTCTTTAATCGGTGTTTCTAAAATCAGATCGACGACCCGAGCCTGGCGATCGAGGTTGACCAAAGGCAGCGTCAGGTCATATTCCAAGCCATAGTTGCCGTGGGCGGAGTAGGCCGTATCCGGATAGCGAACCACGAGGGGGGCAGTCTGAACCTGATCCGTGCCTTGGCGACCGCCTTGGAGTGTACTGATGCCATAGGAAAAGGCTTGACCTGGCTGGGGAATTTTCAGGGTTCGCCAGTTGGGGTCGGTCAGTGTTGCCTGCCAGCGGCTCCCCATCGCAACACCCGCAACACGGCTGTAGATGACAGGCCCTGGGGCATCAGGGGGCGAGGGCGTGCGATCGCGGGGACCAGCGACGGGACTAGTTTGCAACAGTCGTTGCCACTCACTTAGTGAGGGCGATCGCTCTTGATTGTTGGCATCCAGCTTGGCGTACTGGGCCAAACTAGCGACGTAGACCGGCCCTGTACTTTCGAGGCGTAGATAGGCGGAACGGCCATTCAGGGGAGGCGTCAGGCTGGCGACTGGAATCGGTAAATCTGCCAGCAGCCGCGTACTGCGGGGTGGAATCGTAATCGTTGGTGGTAGATCAATCGAGCGTCGACCCTGGATCAGGTCGAGCATGACGCGATCGCCAGGACCGGCGTAGACTGCGCCTTCGTTATTGTCACTACGACTGGGTAGGGGCTTGAACGGAGCATCCGGCTGACTGACGTAGCTAGCGCCATCTAAGACCCGCAGCGTTACGGGTTGATCACTGGGATTGCCCACCAAAATCCCCAGGTGGAGCGTCCGTAGCGATCGCCCTTCATCGGCACGGGCGATGTGGTGAGCAAACAGATCAAACCGCCCTTGGAAGACATAGTTGAGATGCGCGTCAGGATGCTGCTTGTCGCTGCCCGGAAACGTCGACAGCAGAATGCCTTCTTGCAACACCAGCTCGGGGCTATTGCTATTGAAGACCGGGATGTTGTCCAGTGACCCCGGCAATGGGCGCACCTCTTGGGGACGGACAATTTCAACCGGTGGTGGTGCAGGAGATTGGGCGACAAAAAACATAGCAATCAGCTAGCTGGGTTGTTGAGTTGAAGCGGTCGAGACCGGCAAGGTGTTGAGGAATTGATAGGTGCGTTGCGACACTTGGCGAATCAATTCATTGGCCTTGAGGTCATTGTCGGGGCGGCGCACCAGCATGGCCGCGATGTAGCGTTTGCCGTTGGGCATGTCGATCAGGCCGACGTCTCCAACCACCATGGCAATATCACCCGTTTTGTGGGCGATCGTTGCTTCCTCTCCCAGCCCGCGGCTCAGCAGTGTATTGGTCTCTGTGGTGCGCAGAACTGCAAAAAAGCGATCGCGCGATCGCGGCTTGAGCAATGAACCGTTCTCAATTTTGGCGAGCAATTCCACCATCTCTTTAGGTGTTGTGCTGTTGGTGCCTTCTAAATCGGGCAGGAGATTCCGCAAACGGGTGGTCTCCAGCCCCCAAGCTGCAAAGCGTTGATTAACGGCTTCAATCCCCCCGAGACGGGCAATCAGCAAATTAGTTGCGGTGTTGTCGCTGATCCGGATCATCTCAATCGCGCTTTCCAGCACCGTGAACTTGCTGCCCACCGGCTGATACTGCATGGCGCCTGCTTCTGAAGCCACAAGCTCTTTGGTCATGGTCAGCTGTTCATCCAGCTGGACCTTACCCTCCTGCACTGCTTCCATCAGCGCAGTAAGCACTGGAATTTTGATCGTGCTGGCGGCAGGAATGGAGGTTGTGCCGTTGATATCGACGTAGTTGCCCGTATCGAGATCGGTCAGAAATAGTTCGGCTTTGAGGGTGGGTTGTTGCTGAATCAGCGCCGCTAACTGAGTTTGGAGTGGCGTGAGTGGAACTTGAAACGCAATTGGCTGGGTTGTGACTGCAGGCTCTGGCGCTGCTGCGGTTGCTGCTTGCGGTGTGGGCGCTAGTTTGAGGTTGGGTTCCCAAGCAGCAATCAGACTTCCGGCCAGAACTCCCAAGCCAACCCCCAGCACGAGTAAGCGCAAAACATTCTGTAAAAGCGGGGGAATCCGTAGCGGTTTCGCTGGAGCTGGCGATCGCCGTTGGTTGCGCGGACTATCCACCGCTCGCAGGGGCCGCGTTGCTTGAGAAGCAGGTCGTGCCGTGCGAGAGGGGCGCCGTGCAGTGCGATCGCGAGGGGGCATGGCGGTTCCTTGGAGCAGCATTCAGCCAAAACTGTCGAACAGCCTAGCAGCCTCGGGAGGTTCTGGGCAGGGGCTAGCGCTGGGTCGCGGACTTGGATTTTAGGGGCGATCGCGCTCTTTGTCCTGATCCAGTGCCCAATTCAGCTGACGGACCATGCCCCGCAGCAGCGCCACTTCCTCGGTACTCAGGGTTGCTCGCTGGGCGATGGCTCGAATTTTTTCCATGCGACTTGCTGCTGTATGGGGATGCAGGTAACCCACCCGCAGGAGCAGCGTTTCTAAATCACGGGTATAGCCATGGAGTTGTTCAAATGCTGCGAGTGGTGGCGTCTCGTGAGAACACTCGGAGGCGATCGCTTCGGCACCGTCAGGCACACAAGCGTAGTGGTAGCAACAGAGCCCCACGGCCTGTGACAAGTTGAGTGAGGGGTAAGCGGCGGTGGTGGGAAAGGTCAGGTAGCGTTGGGCTAAGCTCAATTCCGATCGCTGTAAGCCGCTGTCTTCGCGTCCAAAGACCAGCGCGGCTGGCCCTTGTCGCAACCAAGGCATCACCTGAGTCGGAGCCTCCAACGGTAGATCGCTCAGATCCCGTTGTCCTGTGGTGGCAACCACCCGTTCACAGCCCAGCAGAGCGCTGGGTAAATCCTCAACGATCCGCGCTTGGGCCAGCAGGGCAGCTGCATGCACGGCCATCTGTCGCGCTTCTTCGCCCTGAACCTCGCATCGCGGTCGAACGATCGCCCAATCAGTGAGCCCAAAGTTCATCATCACGCGGGCGATCGCGCCAACATTCCGTGCCCCAGCAGGTTCGACCAGAACGATGCGCAAACTCATGGGTTGAAGGGCCAAGCGACAGAGTTTCTACAATGGCAGAGCTTGTTCAGTCCTTGGCAACTCATGGCGCAGCGCTACACCAAGTCGAATCTGCCGCAGAAAGATTGTGTGGTCTGTGGGCGTCCGTTTGAGTGGCGCCGTAAGTGGAAGGATTGCTGGGATGAGGTGCGCTATTGCTCCGATCGCTGCCGCCGTCGTCGGTCTTCAGTGAGCCAGCTGGGTGAGGAGTAGATAGCAGTCTGTGCCTGAGGATATCTAGACCTGCTCATTGGGCTCAGCATCAAAACCCGCTGTTCGTGGGGGTGATTGCGCACCCCCACACCCGCGCACTGGGGGACTCGACTCCCCCAGCCCCCCCGCAACAAGATTCTGGCTGAGGCATACCGATTGAGTGGCGATCGCGACCGGTAAAACTTGCTGGCGGCGGCCTTGTGCTTGAGGCTCACCAGATCCGGTCAATGACCCAAGCTGATCTGCTGAACGCCATACGGGAGCAGGGACTTAGCGGAAGTATCGTCTTCCTGCACTTGTGTTTAGGGTCAACAGCCGACAGTTTGCAGGAGTTGAAGCGGCCCTAGATCTTGGAGCTGCTGGAGTTGAGCCTGATCGCGGACGAGCAATGCACCGGCAAATCCCAAGGCGTTAACACTGATGTGGAGATGGCTTTCACGGCTACGCGGCACAATTAACAGCCACTGACGGGTGAGCAAGAGGTTGTAGGCGGGTGGGCGATCGCCATCCACAACAAGATCGAACTGTACCCAGAGCTTTTGATAGGTTTCGAAGAGAATTTCCCCTGCTTGTATGGCCGATAGGCCCAGAAAATTCGGTAGTTCTGCGATCGCATGCTGAAACGGTAAGGCATTGCGATCGCCACTGAGAGCAGCCTGCCAGCGATCGCTGAGGGGCAGGGGCTGACAACACTCCCGATCGAGGGGCAACGGAACGAGTTGTAGATGTTTATGGGGCTGACTCGCCCCTGCTAAAGGCCCGCCATTGAAAAAGGCAAAGCCGTCAATCGCCTGTAAACCGGAGGCGATCGCTTCAAAATCCGCTAAGTTCAGCCACTGGGTTTGTGGCTCATACTGCCGGGTGATCAGCAATAAGTGCTGATCGATCACCGGAAATTTATTGAGGAGCCAGAGGTGGCAATCGCCAGCATCCGCAACAAATAAGCGCGGGTCGTAGGGTTGAAAGGGATTGGCAACGGGGCCGTGGGCTTTGAGCGAAGGATGCTTAGCGCGCCAACCTCGCAACATCCGTACTAAAAAGCGTTGGTCTTGATCCTCGAGCCAGCAAGAGTCTGTCGCGATCGGTTGCAGTGCGCCACTCGCGAGAGCCGCGGTAGTTTGCGCCTGTGCCAGTTGCAGTAAATTTTGCATCGGCTTCACAGGGAAAGTCGCGCCAGCTGGGCACCCCGATAATAGTTGCCTAAAATCCGCGTGAAATCAAAACCCTGCTCGGCCAGCTCTCGGGCTCCGTGCTGGCTCATGCTGGCGCCGAGATGACCATGGGCTTCAGCCACAATTTCGTTGGTGGCTGCGTACAAACTTTCGACGATACCGCCGCGGTAGCTGAGCAAGAGCCCTGCGGTTTGGCTGACGGCCTGTTCAACCCGTGCTGTTTCACTGCTCATACCGCTGTAGGCTTGCCAGCGTGTCGTTGAGCCTAAATCAAAATAGGCGCTGGCTGGCCGGGCCATGTGGGCGATCGCGTAGGAACGGGCTGCTACAGCTTGGGCTTTGAGGGCTTCTAAGGGCCAACTAGCCGGCATTTCTGAGCCAACAACACTGACGAGATACTGCTCCAGATCAACATAGTTCACAGCAATCAGGCGATCGCCTTCCGCAATGAGCTTGAGCTTGCCGCGATAGGGTTTGCCATTGACGAGAACTGCACCGCCCTGTGCCGGTTGTAACCAGAGGGGGCCGCCTGAGGTCCAACTCGCTAGCCGCAGTCGACCTGCTTGGGCCACGACAGTAGCGGTTTGTCCTGCTGCTAAAGTTCCAAGGATTTGTCCGTCTTCACGGGTGAGATAGCCAGCGGTTTGGCTGCCCACTGTTGCCTGCGATCCGTCTCGGGCGATCGCCACGCGAATCAACAGTGCTGGCGCAGTTACATCCCCGCCAGGAATGGTCAGGGCCGGTGCCGATCGTGGATCGGGCAGTGCATTGCTGGCAGCTGAAGCATTAGCTGGAGTCGTAGGGGTTGCCTCTGGACCAGCATTTGGACTTGCTGTGGGTGAGTTGTTTGTCGGATTGACGCTGAGTAAGCGCTCCAAGGCGCGTTCAGAGTCTTGAATCGCCTGTAACTCAGCAGCATTCGGCTGCGCTTGGCGTAGGCTGCTGACTCCCCACAGGGTCAACAGGGGGAGAATAACCGCTCCTCCAATCAGCCATCGTTTAGGGTGTTGCCATCCCGTCAGTTGAAGCGATCGCTCAGCGATGCGCTTCTCAGTTGCCGGTTGACGGCTCACACCAACTCTCCTCGCAATACTGTCACCGCTTGGCCTCGCAGGATGACGCGATCGCCTTGAACTTCCACTTCCAGTTCGCCGCCCCGTGCTGAGAGCTGCCGAGCCTGTAAGCGATCGCTCCCTAATTTAGCCTGCCAATACGGTGCCAGCAGACAATGCGCCGATCCAGTCACGGGATCCTCAGCCAGGCCGAAGCGCGGTGCAAAAAAGCGTGAAACAAAGTCGCACCCATCCTCTGCCATGCCTGCTGCAGTGACGACAACGGCCTGACAGGGCCACTGCTCGATCGCGGCTAGGTCTGGCTGAACCTTCTGCAGTTGTGCTGCCGACTCCACCTCGAGAAGCCAATAGCCCAAATCACTAGTTCGGCAGTCTAAAACGGGCACCCCGATCGCAGCAGCCAAGTCAAGCGAGACTGACAAGGGCTGAGGTTGCTGCAACGGAAAATCGAGCACAATGCCCTGTTCCCCCAACTGGGCTTGCAGCAGACCACTGCGCGTTTGAAACTGAAGCGTTTCTCCGGGCTGTGCCTGTCCCCACTCTTGGAGGGCATGGGCGGCAGCTAAGGTGGCGTGACCACAGAGATCGACCTCGCAAGCGGGCGTAAACCAACGCAATTGCCAAGCACTTCCATCGGCCAGCAGAAATGCTGTCTCCGATAGATTCATCTCCGCAGCGATCGCCTGCATCTGTGCATCGGGCAGCGGCTGCGTCAACCAGCAAACCGCCGCCGGATTACCCCGATAGGGCTGCCGCGTGAAAGCATCAATTTGCAGGAGGGGAATGGCCATTGCTGGCTTAGGCGAATGCGGCAGGCTGATGGCGAATCAAACTCAGGAATTCTTCGCGGGTGCGTTGATCTTCTTGGAAAACGCCAACCATGGCACTGGTCACGGTCCAAGATCCGGGCTTCTGTACGCCACGCATCACCATGCACATATGGGTGGCTTCCATCACCACGGCCACACCCTGCGGGTCGAGGATTTCCTGCACTGACTCGGCAATTTGGCGAGTCAAGCGCTCTTGCACCTGCAGACGGCGGCTGTACATCTCGACAATGCGAGCCAGTTTGCTCAGACCCACCACCTTTTGGTTGGGGATGTAGGCGACGTGAACTTTGCCCATGAACGGCAGCATGTGGTGCTCACAAAGGCTAAAAGCCGTGATGTCGCGCACCAACACCATTTCGTTATGGCCTTCGTCGAAGATGGCCCCATTGACCAGATCATCCAATGATTGGCTGTAACCACTAGTCAGGAAGCGATAAGCCTCAGCCACCCGTTTTGGGGTTTTCAGCAGTCCTTCCCGCTCTGGATCTTCTCCAACGCCGAGCAACAGCGTGCGGACAGCCGCTTCCATCTCCGCTTGCGAGGTGCCATTCTCGTCGGGACGGACGGCGTCAATCAAGCTGTTACTGCCATTCAAAGAGGGAGAAGTCATCGTCACAAGAAACCTCGAGGTAATTGAGAGGGCGATCGCGATTCCGATCTAGAACGTGCCCGCATTGGGCATCAGGGTCAGCTCATCCACCACTGCCGTCTCCGGCAAGGTTGCGACCTGGAGCAGCACCTGGGCGACTGTCTCGGGCCGCAACATTGCCTGACGATCGAAGTTAGCGCCCACGCTGGGTTGGTCCCAGAGCGCCGTATCAACCGAGCCGGGGCAGACTAACGACACGCGGATGCCGTGTGATCGCTCTTCGGCGGCCAGCACCCGTGACCAAGCGGCAAAGGCCGACTTGCTCGCACAGTAAGCTCCCCAGTCAGGGAAGGCTTGTTGAGCAGCGATCGAAGCGAGATTGAGAATCAAGCCACGCTGCCGCTGCCGCATACCCGGAAGAAGTGCTTGCGCGACCAGCAAGGGGCTGTAGGTGTTCAGCGCAAAAATACGCTCCAACTCAGCGAGGGGGAGGGTCGCCAGTGGCCCCGTCTGAGCAATGCCTGCGTTATTGATCAGGACGTCGGGTACACCGAATTGCTCTACCAGTTGGGCGATCGCAGGAGCAATAGCGGGTAGATCGGTCAAATCAAGACTGTAGGTTTCGACAGCCGGCGCACCGTTAGCGCGAGCAGTCTCAGCAACCGAGTGGAGGCGATCGCGATCGCGCCCCAACAGCAGCAACGACCAGCCTGCTTGTGCGAAGGCTTGTGCAGCCGCTGCACCGATGCCACTACTGGCACCCGTAATCAGAACAAAAGGAGAAGGCAGAAAACTCATGCCAGCCATCAGGCAGTCAAGCGTGGATGTTTAGCCGAAGACGTGACGGCCTGGGAATGCAAGATTCGCCAAGACATGACGAAATGTAACGCATCCAATTATACCATTTGGGCCGAGTCGCAGGGATCAGGCGTGGGTTTCCAGGAACACGCCAAGCTGGCGGAATTTCTGGTAGCGCTGCTCACGCAGTTGAGCCGGGCTGAGGGCTTTTAAGTCCTTCAGATGACGCAACAAAACCTGACGCAAACTCTGGGCCGTTTCCAGGGGTGCAGAATGGGCACCACCCAAAGGCTCGTTGATGATCTCGTCGAGAATGCCCAGTTGCTTGAGATCCCGCGCCGTAATCTTGAGGGCTTCCGCCGCTTGAACGGCTTTGCCTGCATCTCGCCAGAGGATCGAAGCACAGGCTTCGGGGCTAGCAACGGTATACACGGAATGCTCAAACATCAGCAGGCGATCGCCCACGCCAATGCCCAAGGCACCACCCGAGCCACCTTCACCAATCACCGTGCAGAGAATTGGCACCGAGAAACGGAACATCTCGCGCAGGTTGACCGCGATCGCCTCTCCTTGGCCCAGTTCTTCCGCACTGACCCCGGCATAGGCACCAGGCGTATCAATGAAGGTCAGAATCGGCATGCCAAAGCGATCGGCATGCTCCATCAGCCGCAGGGCTTTGCGATAGCCACCGGGCGAGGCCATGCCAAAGTTACGCAGAACGTTGTCCTTGGTATCGCGCCCTTTTTGGTGACCTAAAAAGACGACGGGTTGGCCATCAAGAGAACCGACTCCACCGACCAGCGCGAGGTCATCGCTACCGTTGCGATCGCCGTGCAACTCGATCCACTCGTCGCTGATCGCTTGGATGTAGTCCAAGGTGCTGGGGCGGCGAGGGTGACGAGCAACCTGAATCCGCTGAGCTGGCGAGAGATTACTAAAAATTTCTCGCCGTAGTTGAGCCGCGCGGGCTTCTAGCTGCTGAATCTGGCCACTGACATCGACCTGGTTATCGGCTGCAAGGGTGCGAATTTGGGTAATCCGCTCTTCCAGCTCAACGAGGGGTTTCTCAAACTCCAGCAGGATCGGCTTCTTCGCGACAGGAGCAGCCATGCAAGGAACCTCAGATTGCCAATGCCAAGGGTTGGAAGCCATGGCGGCGCGAGGCTTCACCGATTGCTTCCATCTTCTCGATCGTGATCTGGTTGCGTCCCCAGGAGAAGTTGGTGTGCCAGCCCTCGAATTCCAAGAGCATCGCCTCGGCAAAGCAGGCAAACATCTGCCGCTCGGGCCGCGCCATCTCGGCTGCTGACATGATCTGCCAGTCGATGTCGAAGCAATGTTCAACAACGCCGCCATTCAGGACGTAAATGCCCTCACCCTGCACTTTGCTGCCGAGATTTTTGGGATAGCCCCCATCGATCAAGACACAGGGTTGCTTCAGCGTGGTGGGGTCGATCGTCACGCCCTGGGGCATGCTGGCTACCCAGACAATGATGTCGGCTTCGGGCAGCGCTGCTTCCAGGGGCAGGATTTTGCCCCGCCCCAGTTCAGCTTGGAGATTGTCCAATCGCTCTTGGTTACGAGCCGTCAAAATCAGGTCACCGACACCGAGTTTGCGATCGAGCCAGCGGCAAACCGCACTGCCAATATCCCCTGTCGCTCCCACGACTGCGATCGTGGCTTGAGTGAGGTCTAGCCCAAGCTGCTGAGCTGAGGTTTCAACCTGCTTACAGATGATGTAGGCCGTATGGGTGTTGCCGGTGGTGAACCGTTCAAATTCCAGGGTGGTGTCTCGCACTTGCCGCAGACTGGCAAGGTCGAAATTCTCGAAAATAATCGAGGTAAAACCACCGAGGGCAGAGATGTCAATGCCATGCTTTTGCGCATGGGACATGGCGTTGAGCACTTTGCGGGTTGCTGTTTTGAAACGCCGTGCTGCCAGCATTTCTGGCAGAAAACACGATTCGATATAGCGCCCGTGAATCACTTTTCCCGTAGCACTGGTCACCGTGATTTCATCAACGATTTGGGGGGGAGCACTACTCCAAAATTCCAAACCCTGATCGGCGTATTCTTCGTAGCCCATGCTGCGAGCAACGTCGCAGGCCTGTTCCAAACTGGTGAGATGACCGATGAGACCGAACATTCAGATTTCCTGGATCAAACGGCCGCAAGGCCATAGGCGGACATGCGCATAATTTCGCGCGTCGTGAAGCCGATATTTTCCAACGCTTCGCCGTAGGCAATCATAAAGTCCTCAACGAGAGACTCGCGCTCCATGCCCAATTCCCGCGCATCGTCAGCCACTTCGTTGAGCATTTGCCAAACCAGCGGTAGGTTCTGACGATTGGCGTCCTCGAGTTCAGCTTTCGAAGCTTCGAAGTTAGCCTTCAGCCACTCTTCGCCGAAGTTGCGATGCAGGTATTCATCGCGCACCACACCCTCGGTGATTTTGCGAGCGAAAGCATCCGCTACCGGGATGTAGATGTTGTAGGCCGCGATCGCAAAGCACTCGATGATCAGTGATTGAATCAGCAAGCAGGTGACGACCTTGCCCTCAGCAGCGGCTACCTTGAAGTTCTCGTGCAGCTTGGCAAAGAACTTTTGGGCAAAACCCATGTCAGGAATGACGGAGAGATTTTTGCCACAGGCCATGAAGCCCTTCATGTGGCGCTGTTCCATTTTGGCTAGCTTGTGAAGCTCATCCCGCTGGTCGGGCAGCATCTCTGCAAGGCGATTGTAGTTGTCGAACGCCTCTTGTTCGCCTTCAATCACGATCGCGTTGATGCGGCTGTAAGCGTCTTTGTAGGACTCGCTTTGAAAGTCCAGTTCAAGGCTGGCTTCAAGCTGCGGCATGAGTCTGCGGTCTCCTGACACGGATGAAAGGGAGAATTTGGGATTGGTGGATCCCAGTGGGTACGCACCAATCTACACTCTAGCGGTATTTACCTAGGTGACAGCGGGGACGATCGCTGCCAGCCTGCGATCGCCGTCAGCACTTGAACCCAACCCTGCACTAATTGCTCAAAGATTTCCGCCCCCTTGTCGGCAGTTGCCGAGGTCGGATCGCCAATCACACCGCTCTGGCTGAGGTCGTGGGTTAGCCAGGCGATTGGTAGGTTGCCCTCCCAGCTCAGCAAGCCTTGAGCATCCAGATCCGGTGGATATTCTGCGATCGCCTGATCCATCTGCACCTGTTCCGGCAGCAGATGCAGCATCAAACTCGTTTCGGCATCGCCAGCATGGAAGCCGAGATCCTGTTCACGGGGTGTCAACAGCTCACCGATCTGGTTCGGCACGTTCCAGACGAAGAGCGGCAGAATCTCGAAGTCGGGAAAGCGTTCCCGCAGATCGCGGGCAGCCAATTGCACAATCTGGGGCTGGCCGCCATGGCCATTTAGCCAGATCAACCGCCGAAAACCGGCTGCATAGAGACTGGCGGCGCTATCGGTCAGAACAGCGAGCAGTGTCTCTGTGCGCAGACTGATCGTGCCAGGGAAGCCGTTGTGCTCGTTCGATTTGCCATAGCAGAGCGGCGGCAGGCCATAGGCAGCAATCTCAGCGGGCAGGCGGCGTAGGGCTTCACCGGTAACAGCAGTGGCGATCGCAGTATCCACAACCAGCGGCAGATGTGGGCCATGCTGCTCGATCGCCCCAATCGGTTGAATGATCAGAATGCGATCGCGATCGGGTAGTGCCGCAATTTCTGGCCAGCGCAGGTAAGGAAAGAAGCGATCGGCGGGGATGGATCCATGCAACATTGCCGTGACTTGTCTCCTTTGGGGCTAGTGAGCGATCGCAATGCAGTGTCAAAGTAAGAAGAACCGCATTCTGCGAAAGTCCATCGTCCGAACAGTATGAGTCCTTCTGCCGCCAACACCCCTTCCTACGACGACTTTGCCCAAGCCTTGGAAGCCCAGTCGCTGGATTCCCAAAAAGGCCAACTGGTGCGCGGCAAGGTCTACGAATACAGCACCGATGGGGCCTACATCGACATTGGCGGTAAAGCGCCGGCCTTCTTGCCCAAGCGGGAAGCTGCCCTGCACGCGGTGCTGGACTTGGAAGCCCATCTGCCCAAGGACGAAGAGCTGGAGTTCCTCGTCATTCGTGACCAAAACGAAGATGGTCAGGTGACGGTATCGCTGCGGGCGCTGGCGTTGCAACAGGCTTGGACCCGTGTGGCTGAGCTACAGGAAAGTGGCCAGACCGTGCAGGTCAAAGTCACAGGTAGCAATAAAGGCGGCGTCACGGCGGATCTGGAAGGGCTACGCGCCTTTATTCCGCGATCGCACTTGAATGAAAAAGAAGATTTGGATGGCCTCAAGGGCAAAATCTTGACGGTTGCTTTCTTGGAAGTGAACCGCGCTGACAAAAAGCTGGTGCTGTCGGAACGGCAAGCTGCTCGTACCGCACTGGTGCGCGAAATCGAAGTGGGTCAACTAGTCAGCGGCAAGGTGACCGGACTCAAGCCTTTTGGCGTTTTTGTTGACTTGGGTGGTGCCACTGCTCTGTTGCCGATTAACCAAATCAGTCAGCGATTTGTTTCCGACGTCGGCACAATTTTCAAGGTTGGTGACCCGATTCAAGCCTTGGTCGTCGCGATCGACAACACCAAAGGCCGGATTTCGCTGTCGACCAAAGTTCTGGAAAATCATCCGGGCGAAATTCTGGAGAATGTTGCTGAACTGCAAGCTTCTGCTGCCGATCGCGCTGAGCGGGCCCGTAAGCAACTGGAGTCGCAGTAGGGCATGACCCGGATTTGGGAACTCGATTTTTACTCGCGGCCGATCCTCGATGAGGCGGGCAAAAAACTCTGGGAAGTCGCGATCGCGGAAACCATCACTACGGTCGCTGCACCTGACTCGACCTTTCGCTATGCCAGCTTTGTCACGGGTGATCAGGTCAACTCAGTGACGTTGCAGGACGCCTTGAAAACGGCGATCGCGGAAGCGGGGGCAACCCCCGATCGGATTCGCTACTTCCGGCGACCGATGAACAACATGATTCGCAAGGCTTGTACCGATTTGGGGCTGCCCTGCCAGCTCAGCCGCCGCACCGTCAGTCTCCACAACTGGCTGGAAGAACGGCAGCAGCAGGTCTATGCGAGTCATCCGGGCTATAACCCTGGCCCAGTTGCTGGTGTTCAGATGCCTGACGAAGCGCCCCAGCCCCTGCCTGATGCCCTACGGGGCGATCGCTGGGCTCTTGTCGATTTGCCCTTTGCTGCTTTGGCAGAGCATGGGGAATGGGCGATCGATTTTGGCGAAGCCTTTCCCCTGACAGGGCTTGATCTGCCCGACGAGACGCCGATTCCGGGGCTGATCATTTTTGCCAGTCGTGCCATGCCGATCGCTGCTTGGCTCTCGGGATTGGAACCCGCTTGGCTGACCTACGCCTCGCCCGCCAAACAACTATTGCTGGAAACAGGCGGCAGTGAGCGCTGGACCCTAGCAGCGCTGAACGTCCCAGCACTTCAGCAAGAAGCGGCTCAGTTTACGGCGGCGAAGCAGGCGGCGAAGGGACTGCACTTCTTGGCGGTGCAAGCCGATCCCAACAGCGATCGCTTTGCTGGTTTTTGGTTGCTGCGGGAATTGCCGCTTGGGTAGCCGATGAGCAACGAGTTGCAGCCGGAACAACTGCTGGATTTGGCACGGCGATCGGGTGCGGAGCTGGCCGAGGTCTACTGGAGTAGCAGTGAATCGCGGCCGGTCTACTTCGAAGCCAATGACCTCAAACAGCTGGAATCAACGCAGTCGGAGGGCGTAGCCCTGCGGTTGTGGCGGCAGGGGAAACCGGGACTTGCTGTCGCCTATGGCCCTGTCGATCCACAGCAACTAGTCGATCGCGCCTGTGCTCTCAGCGATCTCAACGATCCGGAAGAGCCGCTGTTGGCTGAGCCATGGCAGGCTCAGTTTCTGGACAAGCGATCGCCCGTTGAGCGAGAAGCCTTGATCACGGCGGGTCAAGCGGCGATCGCCCAGATCCGCGATCGCTATCCGGCTGTTCTCTGTAGCGGTGAATGGAGCTGCAGTCAGGAAGCCGTGCGCCTGATCGACAGTCGGGGGCTGGATTTGCAGCAGCAAGATGTCAGCCTTAGCGCCTACTTGCAGGTGGAATGGACGCGGGGTGAAGACTTTCTAGCAGTCGGTGAAGAAGCCCTAGAGAACGCAATCCTCGACCCAGCCGCACTGACGGCCTCGATTCTGCAGCGGCTGCAATGGGCCGAGCAAAGTGTGTCTGCCCCCCAAGGTCAACGCCCAGTTGTGATTGCTGCTCGGGCGACGGATCTGCTCTGGGGAACGGTGCAAGCCGCTTTGAATGGTCAGCGGGTGCAGGAAGGGAGTTCACCGTGGAGTGAGCGGCTAGGCGATCGCGTTCTTAGTCCAGCAGTGACGCTGCGGCAACAGCCTGACTTTGGACCCTATGCCTGTCCCTTTGATGACGCGGGCGATCGCACCCAGTCTCTAATGCTGATCGAAGCCGGAGTCCTGCGCCAGTTCTACCGCGATCGCCGCTGCGGCCAACAGCCCAGCGAAACGACGGGTAATGGCTTCCGCCCCGGATTGGGTAGCTATCCGCAACCCGCCTTGGTCAACTGTTGTCTGGAACCCGGTATGGCTTCCCTGCCGGAGTTGATTGCTGCGATCGACGATGGCATTCTGCTCGATCAAACCCTGGGCGGCGGCCCCGATCTAGCTGGTGATTTTTCGGTCAATGTCGACTTGGGCTATCGCATCCAAAACGGTCAAATTACTGGCCGAGTCAAAGACACCATGCTGGCGGGAAATGTCTACACCGCATTACAGGACTGTCAACTGGCTAATGACCTGAGCTGGCAGGGTAACTGCTGGACGCCCGCGATCGCGGTGCCGGCCCTCTCGGTGGTCAGTGCGCTCTAGTCTGCTGAGGGAAAGTCGCGATCGCAGTGGGTCGCGGCAAAACATCACAGTGGATCGATTCTGAGCTGGCCGCGCTAGGCTACACAAGCGTTTCGCTCAACTGATGCGTGTTTCCTCTGCGTTTTCCGCCTCGGTTTGCCAAAGCGCAGCAGTGGGCTGTGCTGGAAGCCTGCGCGATCGGACTCGTCTCAGGGGCGAGTGCCTTCCTGCTCAAACTGGGTGCAACTGGGGTTCAAGATCTGCGCGATCGCCCAGGACTGCCGCTCGGTCTGCAGCTACTCCTGCCACCCATTCTGGGCGCGATCGCCGGTTGGTTGGTACAGCGCTTTGCCCCCGAAGCTGAGGGCAGCGGCATCAGTCAAGTGCAAGCCGCGCTGTCAGGCAGCCGTATCGCCTTGAACCTGCGGGTCGCGATCGTCAAAATTGCCAGCACGATGCTGGTGTTGGGCTCGGGGCTCCCTCTAGGGCGCCAAGGACCAACTGTGCAGGTGGGAGCCTCCCTTGCGGGGCAGATGAGCCAGTGGTTTCCCACGTCACCCGACTACCGACGACAGTTAATTGCTTCAGGGGCAGCAGCAGGACTGGCGGCAGGGTTTAACGCACCTCTGGCTGGCGTGATGTTGGTCCTTGAGCAGCTGCTCCACGATGTCTCTAGCTTTACCCTCGGAACCGCAGTTCTTGCTGCCTTCATCGGCGCGGTCGTCTCGGGCATTCTCGGTAGCCAAAGCCTGAGTTTCAGCTCTGAAATTGTGGCAGCTCCGGCTGCTTTGACCGTGCCAGAGCTGCCGGTGGTGCTGCTGTTGGGTCTGCTCGCCGGTGGCCTTGGCATTTTGTTTAATCGTGGCTTGGTGTTCAGTCAACGCTGCTATGAACGCTTGCCGGTCAAGGGTCTGCCGTGGCGAGTCGCGATCGCCAGTGGCATTTCAGCGCTGCTGCTGCTGGCTCTACCTGTCGCGATGCGGCAAGGACTCAGCAACCCTTTTACAGTGACGATCCCGGATAGCAGCACGATCGCCCTCGTCATGTTGACGATCAACTTCGGGCTGACGCTGGTTGCCGCTGGTTCTGGTGCCTCTGGCGGGATTTTTGCACCGGCCCTTGTGCTCGGCTCCAGTCTGGGGCTAGGCGTGGTGCTCTCCATTCAAGCGATCTTTCTACAGATTGGGATTCCTCTACGGATCGATGCGCCAGCAACCTATGCACTGGCGGGCATGGGCGCGATGTTTAGCGCCGTTACGCAAGGGCCCATCACCGCGATCGTGATTGTGTTTGAGATGACCCGCGATTTCAACGCGGTGCTGCCGCTGATGGTGGCCTCGATCACCGCCTATGGAATCGCTAGCCTCGGGCGATCGCCTAGCCAAACACCGGCACCTGAGTCCTTACCGACGCTCAATAGCAGCTTGGGGCTGACGGCGGCCCAAGTCATGGCCAGTCCTGTGGAAACTCTGGAGGCGAACCAGCTCCTAACTGAGGTAATCCAGCACTTCAACCGTACGCACCATCGAGGTTTTCCTGTTACTCAGCAAGGCGTTCTGGTGGGCATTGTCACCAGTTCTGACTTGGATGAGCACACCCTCAAAGGTCAGGACGACACAGTGCGGCTCCAAGATGTCATGACGCCCCATCCCTTGACCGTAACGCCGCAGGACAGCTTGGCCCATGTGCTCTACGTGCTGAATCGTTACCAGATCAGTCGCGTGCCCGTGGTCGATGGCCGCAAACTGGTGGGTATCATCACGCGGGCTGACATCATCCGAGCAGAGTCGGAGCTGTTGAGCGGTCAAGATATTGCAGCTGCCCCGATCGCACCTTCCTATGTTGCCTACGAAACGCGATCGCCCGCAACAGGTCAGGGACGACTGCTGGTGCTCTTAGCCAACCCCCGCACTGCTCAAGCACTCTTGCAATTTGCGGCGGGGCTCGCCAGTCTGCGCAACTACGAGTTGGAATGTCTGCATCTCATCCCCGTCTCTCGGGAAGCAGATCCATCGGAAACGGCTGTTTCCACACTCGGTGCTCGGCGGATGCTACAGCAGGCCGAGCGCTTAGGACGCCGCTGGCATATTCCTGTTCATACGCAAATCCGGGTTTGTCACGACCTGTCAGCGGCCATTCTGGAGACGATTAGTGATCGCCACATCAACGAATTGGTGATGGGTTGGGGCGGCGGTGCATCACTGGCCCAGCGCCTGTTCCGCGAAGGTGTCGACCAGATTTTGCAGCAGGCGCCCTGCCGAGTGGTATTGATCAAGCCTGGATCGACCTTCTTGGCGGCCGCCCCACTAGTCCAAGGCGATCACCCGACTCTCCCTCTGCGCCATTGGTTGATTCCTCTCAGTGCTCAAGTGCCCCAGACGGGGTTGGCAGAATCCTTGGAACAGCTCCTGCAGTTGATCCCCGATCCCGATCTCTCGCTCTGTCAGATTGACCTTCCTCGGCAAACCGTTTCTGCCAAACGACTCCATCAGTTGCAGCGACGTTTAGAGAGCCGCCTCCGGCAACCGATTCAAGCCGATTTAATCTGTGCGCGATCGGTCACTTCAGCTCTGCTGGACTTGATGCGGAGTCGAGGCATTGAAGCCGTGATGTTGTCACTGACCTTAGAACAACTGCCAACGACCACCCTCTGGAAGGAACTCTTGGCGCAGGCACCGCAAACAGTGATTGTGCAAAGACGTTAACACTGGGCAAAAATGATGTTCTTGCAGTTGTCAGTCCGGCATTGATCCTCGACACTGAAGGCAAACTGTTCGGCTGATTGGAATGAAGCAGTTATTTTCGGGTATCCGTCAGGTTTGTTCACTGGCAGCCGTCTCGACCGTTGCTTGGCTCGGGTTTGCCAGCTTTGCAGAACCTGCCAGCGCGGAGCTGGTGATCTGCAATAAAACGCGTAAGGCTGTCAACCTTGCCGTTGGTTATAAAGAAGGCGACTCCTGGCGATCGCGGGGGTGGTATACCATCTCACCCCGAGGCTGTGAAACGGTTGTCGGTGGCCGACTCAGGCTGCGTTATTACTACTACTACGCAGAAAATACGGATGCCTCGCTGCTCTGGGAAGGTGACTACGAATTCTGTATTCGTGATCCTGAAGAGTTCTCAATTCTTGGCGATGAAAACTGCGAACGTCGCGGTTATATCACCCAAGGATTTGCAGAAATTGATACTAAAAATGCCAACGCTTTCACTCTTGACTTGACCGATTAGACTTTGGCTGAAATCATGACTGCGATCGCCGAGGATTCATCATCTAATCAGGCGATCGCAGGTTCAATCCGCTCATTCAATCCGGTTGCTGGAGCGGCAACCAAACGATGGCAGTCGTTCCCTGTCCCAGCTGACTGCGCAACTGAATTTTGCCGTGGTGTTGCTCAACGATGGCCTTAGCGATCGCCAGCCCCAGCCCTGAACCGCCGCGATCGCGGGGTCGGCGGGCTGGATCAGCTCGGTAGAACCGTTCGAAGACGTGGGGTAGTGTCTCGGGGCTGATGCCAATGCCGCTGTCGCGAACTTCCACCTGTAAACCCTGATTCTGGGGTTGAACCTGCACCGTTACCTGCCCAGGAGCGAGGGTATATTGCAGGGCATTGGCAATCAAATTAGTAAACAAGCGCGCCAATTGTTCCCGTATGCCCGTCAGTTGCAGGGGTTGATCCGTATCGGGCAGTTGCAGATCCAAGCTCACACCCTGGTCTTGGGCCGTGAGGCTTTGCTCTTCCACAACTTCGAGCAGCAACGCATCGAGGTCTAAGTTCTGAACCGGCGCTGGTTGCTGAAGGCCACTGTCTTGGCGGGCGAGAAACAGTAAGTCATCCACGAGGCTGCCCAGGCGGCGCGTCAGGCGTTCGACTACCTGCAAGACCTGTTGTTGCTCGGGTGCCAAGCTCTGCGGCTCGGTCAGCGCTGCCTGCACATTGGCCTGAATCGTGGCGATTGGATTGCGCAGCTCATGGGAGGCATCAGCCGTGAACTGCTTGAGCTGCCCGTAGGATTCGTAGACCGGTCGCATTGCCAAACCCGAGAGAAACCAGCCTGTCGCTGCCACCGCCACCAACATCAGCGCACTGCCAAAGCTCAGATCGATCAGCAGTTGCTGGGTGGGGGCGCTGACCTCAAACCAAGGATGGCTGACGCGCAGGTAACCCAACAATTGGCGATCGAAAATGACCGGTTCGGTCAGCTGACGGACCAAGGCGGGTTCATCGTAGGGGCTGGGATAACTGACCGTTTCAGCCCGACGACTGGGAGCGAGGGGCACAGACAAGGGGGCATCCAAAGTGCTCCACAGCCGATCGCCGCTTGGACTGAACCATTCCAGGTCAATGCGATCGGCTTCGGCACTGGCCTCGCGGCTACGAAAGCTAATCTCGAGGTTGACCTGAGGGGCTCGATCTGGGCCTGTGGGTTCAATGACCAGCGATCGCTCGATCACCTCGACGACATGGTTCAAGGTGTCATCCACCCGATCGATGAGGGTGCCGCGCACATAGACATAGGCACTGACGGCAAAAGCAAAGAGGAGAATGGCGGTCAGGAGGGTGTACCAAAGTGCAAGGCGGCGGCGCGTCGCAGAAAACATGGCGCAACAGCAGGGAGCGATCGCCTTTGATCGTGGCATGCTCACTCAGCCAGCAACGGCAGCACTGTTGCAGCCGAGCCGCTAGTCTAGGGGCTGCGCTGCCAGGGGTTCCATGATGCCCGATGATTGATTGCCCTTTTTGGCTGGAATTGCCGTGCAGGTGATCTCTCTCTGCTGGTCGGCAGCCACCGAGATGGGGACACGCTGACCGGGGCAGCGATCGCAGGATCGCCGTCCTCCAGAGTCGAACTTGGGCAGCCACTGAGTCCTGAAAACCTGAAATTGCTAGGCTTGTGCTGGATTTGACAGACAGGTCCTGAGCAGATCTCGCAGAGTCGTGCCGATCCTTGAGGAGCGATCGCCTGTGTCCAGGCTCATGGCAGCGTTATCCAAGCGCCGATTCTGGCAACGGCTGGGGTGTCTACTGCTGTTCTTAGGGGTGCTGATAACGGGCGTCCTGTTGCACGACGGACAGCAGTCGCAATCGATCGTGACCTTGCCAACAGCGATCGCGTTTCAACAGTTTTTCCTACGCCCAGCTCCCGAATTAGCTGATCTCACACCTAAATTTGAAATCGCTTGGGCCCATCCCAACAACTACGGCGATCGCCTCCGCTTCAACGCTGATGGCAGCCTAGTCGATAACGAGCCTTTGATTGTCCTGCATGAAACGGTTTACTCGGCGGAGTCAGCGGTCGACTGGTTCCGACAAGGAGATTTAGGGGCCGAAGCGGCCAGTTACCACGCCATCATTCGCCGCAATGGCACGATCATTTCCATCGTCCCTGCTCAAGACAAAGCTTATGGCGCGGCAGAGTCGGGTTTTCCCACAGCAGAAGGGATTGAAACCCTCTATGGTGACCCGCAGGAACCCCCGTCTGTGAACAGTTTTGCCTACCACATCTCCCTGGAAACGCCGCTGGACGGCCAGGATGCCGAACTGACTCACAGCGGCTACACCGCAGCGCAGTATCGTAGCCTCGCTTGGTTGATTGCCCAGACAGAAGTGCCCGCTGAGCGGATCACGACCCACCGAGAGGTGGATCTATCTGGAGAACGAATTGACCCCCGTAGTTTCGAACGCGATCGCCTGCTTGCCCAACTCAGCCAATTGCGCGATCGCCTGGCGAGCGTGCCCCCTGCCTGATTGAGTCATTCGTGATTCAGCTGGCTGGAAACGCTCTAATAGAGGAATGCCTAGCACTAATCCCTTCCTGACCCTGCCCTACGAACCCGCTTTTGCCAGCTTGGGCAGTGAGTTCTCCGATCCCGTGGAAGCCGCCACTTTTCCACTGCATCAACTGCGATTCCGTAACGATCGCCTGCTTCCCACCCTTGGGTTAGACCCCGCAGCGGTGACAGATGAACACTTCATTGAGGCATTTGGCCGCTTTGAAGGGCGATCGCCTTTGCTGGCGATGCGTTACCACGGCTATCAATTCGGGATCTACAACCCAGACTTGGGCGATGGCCGGGGCTTTCTCTATGGCCAAGTGCGGGGACGCGATGGCTGGCTCTACGACTTGGGAACCAAGGGATCTGGACGGACGCCCTACTCGCGGGGGGGCGATGGTCGTCTGACCCTGAAAGGTGGTGTGCGCGAGGTCTTGGCCTCAGAATTTCTGCAGCGCCTCGGGGTGCGGACGGGGCGTTGCTTCAGTCTGATCGAGACGGGAGAGCAACTCTGGCGCGGCGATGAACCCTCGCCCACACGATCGTCGGTGATGGTGCGCTTCAATCGCACCCATATCCGCTTTGGCACCTTCGAGCGCCTGCACTACTTCCAGCGCAAGGACCTGGTGCGGCAACTGCTCGATCATGTGATCGCGACCTACTATCCCCACCTGCTCGGTGATCCGGAGGCTGATGCCAAGTTCTACGCAGAACTGACGGAGCGAACCGCAGACTTGGCAGCGCAGTGGATGGCCGCAGGTTTCTGCCACGCGGTCTTAAACACTGACAACCTTTCGATTGTGGGCGAGAGCTTCGACTATGGCCCCTGGGCGTTTCTCGATCGCTTCGACCCGAAATTCACCGCTGCCTACTTCGATCACAGTGGCCGCTATCGCTACGAGAACCAGCCCGGCATCTGCCAGCTCAACCTGGAGTTACTGCAAGTGCCCTTGGGCATGGTGATGTCGGCGGCCGATCTGGAAGCTGGAATCGCCGGTTTTGGCGATCGCTACCAAGCAACCTACAGCCGTTTGATACTGCGGCGTCTGGGCTTTGAAGCCGATCAGCTCCATTCAGCGATCGCGGATGACTTGATCATTGCCACCCTGCAACTGCTGCTGCAGGCTCCGATTGGTTACAACGAGTTTTTTGCACAGCTTCGGACTCACTTCCAACCCGGTTGGCGCGGCGATCTCAGTGCGATCGTGCCCGACTGGATCGCAACTAATCGCGAGACATTGCCAGAAGCCCAGTGGCAAGCTTGGCGCGATCGCTACCACCAAGTACTAACGCATCTACCCGAGTCGCAACTGCCGCTCATTCAGCAGCAGCTCGCCCAAGCCAATCCAGAGATTGCACCCATCCGGCCGGTGGTTGAATCCGTTTGGGACCCGATCGCAATCGATGACAACTGGGAGCCATTAGAAGCGCTGCTCAATCGCTGGCGGCACGACGTAACCGTCGCCGATGATGATGCCGGCGTGCCAAGTTCAAGCTGATCCAGTAGGCCGCAAAGCCTAGGGCGATTGCCACCAGCACACTCCCCAGCATGAGGGCGTGCAGGAAATCGCTGCCCAATTCCTGTAGGGATTGCCAAGAGCTCAGTTTTTCCAGAGTCAGCAGGCGGTTATCCGTGGGCAGAAACAATCGTCCCAGCTGGAAATTGAAGCTGAACAGCGGCAGATAGGTGAAGGGATTGCTAATCCAGGTGGCGGCGGCAGCCAGAACTTTGTTGCCCCGCAGCAAGGTGGCGAGACTGACCCCGATCAAAATTTGTAGTCCAAACAGCGGGAAACAGCCTGCAAACACGCCAAGGCCAATGCCTCGCGCCAGAGCTTTTGGGCAAGCTTCAAGGCGCAACGCTCGATAATACCAATAGCGGCAGCGGCGTTGCCAACGTTGCTGCCAAGTGTATCGACGCTGGCGGGCGGATAATAACACCGGAACCGTTGCTCCTCATTCAGCTCGCATGGTCGGTTTTTCGGGCGATACTATAGCCGCGATCGCCACTGCCATTGTTCCCCAACAGGGAAGCGTTGGCATTGTGCGGCTTTCGGGTGCAGCTGCGACCAGCATCGCTCGCCAGATTTTCCAGATTGCGGGCCAACAGCCCTGGGAAAGCCACCGCATTCTCTACGGTTATATCCGCGATCCCGAGTCGGGGGCGCTGATTGATGAAGCGCTGTTATTGCCAATGCTGACACCCCGCTCCTACACGCGGGAAGACGTGGTCGAGTTGCACTGCCACGGCGGTTTGATGCCAGTTCAGCAGACGCTGCAACTCTGTATTCGCGCTGGCGCAAGACTAGCGGAGCCAGGGGAATTTACCCTGCGAGCCTTTTTGAATGGCCGCTTGGATCTCAGTCAGGCCGAGAGCATTGCTGATTTGATCGCTGCCCAGTCGCCTCAAGCGGCACAGGCTGCACTGGGGAGCTTGCAGGGCAAGTTGGGGCACCCAATTCGCCAGCTCCGCGATCGCTGCTTGGACATTTTGGCGGAAGTCGAAGCCCGCATCGATTTCGAAGACGATCTACCACCCTTGGACTTGGAGGCGATCGCGGATCAATTAACGGCAGCAGGGGCTGAACTCCAAGCAATTCTGGCCACTGCCGATCGCGGGGAGCTACTGCGCACTGGCCTAAAGGTCGCGATCGTAGGACGGCCCAATGTCGGTAAATCCAGCTTGCTTAATGCTTGGAGTCGCTGCGATCGCGCCATCGTCACGGATCTGCCGGGTACTACCCGTGATTTGGTGGAATCGCAGCTGGTTGTCGGTGGGATTCCGGTGCAAGTCCTTGATACCGCTGGTATCCGCGAAACCAGCGATCAGGTCGAGCAAATTGGGGTCGAGCGATCGCGCCGAGCCGCTCAGTCAGCTGACCTAGTACTGCTGACGATCGATGCCAGCGTCGGTTGGACAGCAGCGGATCAAGTCATTCTCGAGGCTGTCGGCGATCGCCCCATCCTGTTAGTGATCAACAAACGCGATCGCCTTTCAGAAGCAGAACGCAACGCGATCGCCCTGCCACAGCAGGAGTTTAAAGCGATCGTTTGGACGGCAGCTGCTCAGCAACAAGGCATTGAGGATTTGGAAGCAGCGATTCTGGCAGCAGTCGGCACCGGCGACTTAACCAGCGCCAATTGGGATTGGGCCTTGAATCAACGGCAAGTTGCCGCCCTGACAGCTGCTCAAACTGCCCTGCGACGTGTTGAAGAAACTCTGCAAGCGCAGCTTCCCCTCGACTTTTGGACGATTGATCTCCGAGAAGCGATCGCGGCACTCGGTTCAATCACAGGCGAAGAGATCGCCGAATCGATGTTGGATTTAATCTTCAGCCGCTTTTGTATCGGCAAATAAGCGGAGGTCAGGGCAAAGTCAGCGATCGCTGCAGCTTACCAGCACGCGGATGACGGGCTTCCAGCGTGATCCCTTGACCACGATCGCCCCGAATAATCCACTCCGCCTTGGCGCGATCGCTGGTGGGATCAGCCTCAGGCATCACTCCTTTCTGCGCTCGCCCTTCCAACTGCCCCAACTCTTGCCGCGCTTTGCCCTGACAGAGTTCACTACCCTCCGGCAACTGTAATTCCGCCACCAGTGGATCAACCAAATGCCGCTCTAGGGCCTTTTGGCTGATGTAGGTCGGCAACCAACCACTATTTTGTAAGACCAATTTGACTTTATAGAGGCGATCGCCCAAGGCTTGAACCTCTGCGCTAATGACTTCGAGCTGCGGGGCAATTTGTAGCTGCCAAAGTAGCCACTGCGGGAAGCGATCGAGTTCTGCTTGCAGGAATTTTTGGGGTGGATTCCGCCAGGTATGTAAGTCATCCCAGCCGCCCAGTTCCACAGGCCCCAACTGCGGATGCTCAAAGGGATACCAATCAATAAAACCCTTACCCTCTAACTCGCGATCGTTCCAGTCAAGGAACTTCAAATCATCTTCAACCGGATGCTCTCGGAACCAATCAATCCAGTCATATTTCTCGATGCCGGCTGCTTTCTGCGGGCTCCAAATTTCAACGGTCCAAGCAAATAGCCCGAGATGGTCATAGGCCCAGTCATCAAAGACACCCGTTGTAATCTCTTTGGGGTCATAGCGAAAGTGATGATAAACCCCGATCGCTGGATAGCCCGTTTGCTCCTCACCCGCTTTTCCAATCACTTCATAGGTCCGCAGGTCTGCAACGGGGAACGTTTCATCCGGTTTGTGACTGTAGGGACGCAGCAAGACGCCACTAAACGTATGGAAGGAAATGGCTGCAAACAGATTGGTGCGATCGCTTAAAAATTTGACAATGGCTTGTACTTCTGGTTCAGAGGCCGGGAAGGGGCCTGCTCCCAATTGCTCATGCTCCGGTCGCCAGTCGATGGGATAGTTACGATTGAGATCTAAGCCTTGCTGGCGGGGTTGCAGCGGAATCAAATCACCGTCGTAGTCTTGAATTAATCCTTCTGGTAGCACTCGATAATACTGGCCACCGCTTTCAACGGGGTCACGGCGCACCAGCAGGCGCGGTTCTTGGGGGTGAACTTTCCAAGCGCCGTGCGGATCAGGAATTCGCATCAAGAGAATACGACCATCACCATCAATATCGGCTTCTTGCAAACCACTCGAATCGCGATCGCGTAAGGGATAGGGGCGCGTGCTCGATCGCACAAACTGAGGCTGATCAGCAAGGGCTAACTCAGCGCCATCTGGGTTTTGACGCGGACATAAATAGATGGTGCAGCGCTGTAGACAGCGTTGAATGACTGGATCACCCTGCTCAAATCCCTGCAACAGCACCTGCAAAAATCGTAGACAGGCACTGGAAGCTGCCAACTCCGTGGCATGAATGTTGCCATCAATCCAGAGTGCCGGTTTCTCGGTATCATCACCGCTGCTATAGTCCGTGATCCGCAGCAACCAAATCTCACGTCCTTCGTGACTTTTGCCCAAAGACTCTAATCGCAGGAGCTGAGGATAAGCAGCTGCACAATCCTGCAGAAGTTGAGTCAGCTCGGCATAGTGATAGAAGCGATCGCAGGCAAAGTTAAGCTGCATTGGCTGATTACCGTTTACTTCAATCTTTCTTGGCAGAACAGGGTGAAAAACGATTGAGTCTTCATGTTAAATATTAATCCCTACTTGTGCTTGCTGTCTCTATTAATTATCTTGGTAGTCGTTATGGTTAAAAACAATAAAATTATCCTCATATAGACAGCATAATATATTGCCTTTTAATCTGAAAATGCTAAATTTTAGGCTGCTATTTACCAGGCTCCATCCTAGAAGATTTAGGTTGTTGATTTATATAATTAAATTGTTGGATTGCAGGAATTATCCCGTAGATCATAGGGCCACACTGGTTTGCACATTGCAAGAATCGTAGCTGTCTTTGATGGAAATTTACAAATTTAAGTCAATATATCTTGCTATTTATGACAAATAGATATTGGCGATTTTTATCGGCAAAAATCACAAGAGCATGTAGAGGCTTGCGCCAGCCTGTGTGACTGAACTCCCTTCCCCAATTCTTCCTTGGTACGAGTGAGTGCTGTGTGTAGCCATCCAATCATGAAAGGAATCTGACATGAGTAACAACGTAACGACAACTGGTGGCAAATGCCCAGTGATGCACGGTGCCGTAACTACCCCAAGCATGGCGCCAGCCGCATGGTGGCCCAAAAATCTCAATCTCGATATTTTGAGTCAGCACGATCGTAAGACCAACCCGATGGGGGCGGACTTCCACTATCAGGAAGAAGTCAAGAAACTCGATGTTGCTGCACTCAAGCAAGATCTCCTCGCCTTGATGACCAACAGCCAAGACTGGTGGCCAGCAGACTGGGGTCACTACGGCGGTTTGATGATTCGTCTGACTTGGCACGCGGCAGGTACTTATCGAATTGCCGATGGACGCGGTGGTGCAGGCACTGGGAATCAACGCTTTGCGCCGCTTAATTCTTGGCCAGACAACACCAATTTGGACAAGGCACGTCGCCTACTTTGGCCGATTAAACAGAAGTACGGCAACAAGTTAAGTTGGGCAGATCTGATTGCCTATGCGGGCACGATCGCCTACGAATCGATGGGACTGAAGACTTTTGGCTTTGCCTTTGGTCGGGAAGATATTTGGCATCCCGAGAAGGATATCTACTGGGGTTCCGAAACGGAATGGTTAGCTCCGACAGATAACCCCCACAGTCGCTATTCGGGCGATCGCGAACTGCAAAATCCCCTAGCGGCAGTAACGATGGGGCTCATTTACGTCAACCCCGAAGGCGTGGATGGCAACCCTGATCCCCTCAGAACCGCCCATGATGTGCGCGTCACCTTTGCCCGCATGGCCATGAACGATGAGGAGACAGTGGCGCTGACAGCGGGCGGGCACACGGTGGGCAAGTGCCATGGCAACGGGGAAGTGGCTTTGCTGGGTGCAGAACCAGAAGGCGCAGATGTCGAAGATCAGGGCTTGGGCTGGATTAATAAAACTCAGCGGGGCATTGGTCGCAACGCCGTCACCAGCGGACTGGAAGGGGCTTGGACACCCCACCCGACCCAGTGGGACAACGGCTATTTCCACATGCTGCTCAACTACGACTGGGAACTGAAGAAGAGTCCCGCAGGCGCATGGCAGTGGGAACCGATTAACCCCCGAGAGGAAGATCTCCCGGTCGATGTCGAGGATCCATCGATTCGCCGCAACTTGGTGATGACCGATGCCGACATGGCCATGAAGATGGATCCGGAGTATCGGAAAATCTCGGAGCGCTTCTATCAAAATCCCGACTACTTCGCGGATGTCTTTGCACGGGCTTGGTTCAAGCTGACCCACCGCGATATGGGGCCAAAGGCTCGCTATCTCGGCCCGGATGTGCCGCAGGAAGACCTGATTTGGCAAGATCCGATTCCAGCAGGCAACCGCAACTATGACGTTCAGGCCGTGAAAGATCGGATCGCTGCGAGCGGGCTGAGCATCAGTGAGCTGGTCTGCACCGCGTGGGATAGCGCCAGAACCTTCCGAGGGTCAGATAAGCGCGGTGGGGCGAATGGGGCACGGATTCGTCTCGCTCCCCAGAAAGATTGGGTCGGCAATGAACCGTCGCGGTTGGCGAAGGTGCTCTCCGTACTGGAAGGGATTGCTGCCGCAACAGGTGCCAGTGTTGCCGATGTGATTGTCTTGGCGGGCAATGTCGGTGTTGAGAAAGCTGCAAGGGCTGCTGGTGTTGAAATTGCGATTCCCTTTGCGCCAGGCCGAGGTGATGCAACCGACGAGATGACGGATGCGGAATCCTTTGCAGTGCTGGAGCCGGTCCATGATGGCTACCGCAACTGGCTCAAGCAGGACTATGCTGCAACGCCTGAAGAGTTGCTACTCGATCGCACGCAACTGCTGGGCCTAACTGCGCCAGAGATGACGGTGTTGATTGGCGGGATGCGCGTGCTGGGGACAAACTATGGCGGCACGAAGCACGGTGTCTTCACCGATCGCGAAGGGGTATTAACCAATGACTTCTTCGTGAATTTGACCGACATGAACTATCTGTGGAAGCCAGCCGGTAAAAACCTGTATGAAATCTGCGATCGCAAGACGAATCAGGTGAAGTGGACGGCAACACGAGTCGATTTGGTCTTTGGATCAAATTCGATTCTGCGAGCCTACGCAGAGGTCTATGCCCAGAACGACAACAAAGAGAAGTTTGTGCGGGACTTTGTCGCTGCTTGGACGAAGGTGATGAATGCCGATCGCTTTGATCTGGCCTAAGCCTTAATTCTCTAACTCCATCCCCACGCTGTTAATCTCTACGGTGTGGGGATTTTTGGGGAAGTTTACTTTTCTAATAGATGAATGAAATCGATAAAAACTTATCTCAATATTAGGTTGATCAAACTTGTTTACATGAAAAATTCCCAACTCACCTTCATGAGGCTTCTTTTTGGGAAAGTCTAGGGCGGGCTGTTGCGACCTTCGGATTTCTAGAAGAAGTCTTAGGAAAGGCAATTTTTGCACTAACAGCAACAAAAGTGTATGAGGAGCACGAAGTTCAACAGGCCTATGATGAATGGCTACCAAAACTAGAGCACGCACTGAAGGACTCTCTATCAAATCTCATAGATTCCTATGAGAAATCAGTAAAAGATCATCCAGATGTTTTGATGGAGAATCTTCAAGAGCTTCTAGATAATTTGAGAGAAGCCTCAAAAATGAGAAATGTTCTTTGTCATGGCTCATGGAGACCACCGGACTCAAATGGTGCCTCCATACCATTCTTTGTTAATCGTCAGATGATGATTTTTGACACTCCAATAGACTGCCAATATCTCGATCAAATTCAACAACATACAGTTGAGTTAATATGTGCTGTCATTAATACTGTTGCTGGAATGAGCTGGCAATTTCCTGGGTCAACTGGCCCCGGAAAACCAATCTAGCAAACATGCTCCAGCTTTTTTGCGTGAGCTAATGAGTTTAAAACTGTTGTCAGGCATTGTGTATTTCGCTTCTTTTCAGATGTTGGCGATCGCGCAAAATGCGGCGAGCTACACCATCCCGCTAGGTAAAACCATCACCGCCACTCCTAGCCAGCTCACGATTCAATACCGATCGCTCGTGGCCGATTCCCGCTGTCCCACTGGGGCACGATGTGTTTGGCAGGGTGATGCACAGGTGGTTTTAGCGATCGCGGGTCAGGATTACACCTTTCACACAACACTAGAACCTCAGAGTCATGTCATCGGACGGTATCGCGTTCGATTAACCCAAGTCGAACCCTATCCCAGCATCAAGCCCCAATCGACCTCAAAACCGGCTTCTGTAACTGTGGCGATTGAGCCTCAATAAAACCAACAAAATCGATCCTGATAATGAATGGGATTGATAGGTTTTCATTCAACAGAATGTATCGAAATGTGCATCTGAAATTAAATGATTTACAGGGTTTACTCCCGCCAAATGAATAGGGCAACTAAGCTCCGCAATTGAGCCCTCACCCTTGGTCAGCCAAGCGGAGCCCAGTCATGGAAGTCTCTTCGTCCTATCTCCCGCAAGCCGTCTTCGCACCGCAAGACCAAGATTTTCCTGCCCCGCGCGTCTTCATTTCGCCCCAGCGCTACATCCAAGGTCGCGGCGTAATCCACAGCGTTGGCCGCTACCTCTCCCTCATGCAAGCAAGGCGAGCCGGCGTGCTGATGTCACAACGCAGCAGTCGCAACGAAGGAGAGCCGTTACTGGCAGGACTGCGATCAGCCGGTGTTGATGCTGTCGTCAGCACCTTTCAGGGCGAATGTACGAGCGATGAAATCACGACTCACACCACCGCTTTTTCAGAAGAGCGAATCGACTGCGTGATTGCTGCAGGCGGTGGGAAGTGTATCGACACCGGTAAGGCGATCGCCTTTCGGTTGGGGATTCCTGTCGTCGTTGTCCCGACCCTTGCGTCCAACGATGCCCCCTGCTCTGCACTCTCTGTTCTCTATTCTCCGGAGGGGATTTCAGAGGGAGTCGAGTTCTATCCGAACAGCCCTGCCCTAGTGGTTGTCGATACCGACATCATTGCCGCAGCACCCGAGCGCTACCTCGTGGCAGGGATGGGTGACGCCATGGCTACTTGGTACGAGGCGCGTATCTGTCTGCTCAATCCAGCCGCCGTCACAGCTGTGGGTGCTCGTCCCACCTTGGCTTCTTGTGCGATCGGAGAAGTCTGTGCCCACACCCTCTTTCAGGAAGGCTGTGCTGCCGCTGCCGCCGTGTCCGCCAAAACGGTCAATGAAGCGCTGGAGTCAGTGGTGGAAGCGAATACCCTGCTCAGTGGGCTGGGCTTTGAGAGTGGTGGGTTGGCGGGGGCCCATGCCGTCGCCCAGAGCTATACGGCTATCTCCCATGTGCGCGACAACTACCTACACGGCGAGATGGTGGCCATGGGGACTCTTGCCCAACTGATGATGGAGTCGCGTCCTGAAGAAGCCATTCGAGTCGCCGAGTTCTTTGCCACAGTCGGCCTGCCGGTTCATCTCGGTCAACTGTCGCTTGCTGCCAGCGATACGGATGCGATCGATCTCGTCAGTGAAGCTGCGCTGGGCTTCCCCTTTGTCAGCAACATGCCGATGCCAGTGACGACAGAATTCGTGCGATCGGCAATTCTTAAAGCTCACCACTTGGGCCTGAGCGTATCCGAGCGGGTCGGAGACAGCGCTTATCGTCGTCTACAGGGCTGAGTCCCAATTCCTATGAGATAAGGGTGATGTGAGGATCACTCAATACTGAGTTTGTTTTAGGCAAAGCGTATGAAGTTGTCCTGAATGACTGCAACGAGGCTCGCTTACTTATTTGGATCCGACCCCAGCAGTTGCGATCGCCAGGGCTTGTTGGCGGTGTTTGCGCAGGGTTTCGACTGGCAGGGGGCCACGCAAATGTTGCCAAGGCAGCGCTGCTTCAGGATCCCAATCTTGGAAAACGTAGAAATCCAGCGGCGGCAATGTTCCCTTCAATTCTTTGAAAGCGCGGCGGTAACTGCCCAGCGATTCGCCATAGTGTCGAACGCGCTCCAACAGTCCGCTAATGCGGCGATCGCCTCTGGAGATCAGCGCTTGAATCACAGACCAGCTATAGCTTTCTGGGCGAAATTCGATCCCCTGCGGCCGTAACTGCTTCTGCAAAAATTGCAGCCGCTTCTCCGCTTTCGGCGACACGCCCTGCCATTGGAAGGGTGTCTGGGCTTTCGGGACAAAGGTGCTGCAACCATAGCTCAACCGGAGTCCTGGTGCTGCTTTCTTCAGCCCTTTCAGCATGTCTGCCGTTGCCAGCAGATCGTCTTCCGTTTCAGTTGGGACTCCTGCCATGCCATAGAGCTTCAGTCCTTGCAGTCCACCGGCCTTGGCATTGACTGCCGCTTCAGCAATCTCAGACTGCGCCAACTTCTTGTTGATCACTTGGCGGAGCCGTTCTGAGCCGCTTTCGACTGCGATCGTGAGTGACTTGGTGCCACGCTGCGCCAGAATGCTAGCGAATTTTTCAGTGACCGTATTCGTGCGAACCGAGGCCACACTGAGGCGGACATCGGCAAACTCTGGTTGCCCGAGCCAATCCAATAAGGCAGGAAACTCGGGGTGTTGTGTCACGGAAGCACCGAGTAAGCCAATCCGTTGCGTTGCCGTCAATCCTCGGGCGATCGCGGGTTGCAGCGATTCCTCAATGCTGGCCGTGCGGAAAGGCAGGGTCAGATAACTGGCGAGGCAAAAGCGGCACATCTCGGGGCAGCTGCGCACCACCTCCACCATGTAGATGCTTTCCCAAGCCGCGCGGGGCGTTACGACCGTTGAAGCCGAAAGTACATTGCCGCGATAGGTCTGCTTCTCAATCTGGGCAGGAATGTCGCTATCGATCGGCTGGATGGCTGCGATCGCCCCATCTTCAGCCTCATAAATTGGCTCGTAAAGCGCAGGGATATACAGTCCCGGTACCTGTGCGAGTTGCCGCAACTGTTGCGATCGCGGGCGATCGCGCACCGTTTGATAGGCGTCGATGAAAGCGTCGAGCAAGACCTCACCGTCACCAACCAAAATCACGTCAAAGAAATCGGCAAAGGGTTCAGGATTGGCAGTTAGCGTTGGGCCACCCCCAAACACCAGCGGATGCTCATCCCCACGATCGCGCGATCGCAATGGCACGCCCAACTGCTCCAGCATCGCCAGAATATTGACGTAATCCAGTTCCCACGACAGCGAAAAGCCGAGGAGTTCCGGCTGGCGCGGTAGGGATTCTGCAATGTCCGTAAACAGGCGACTAACCTGCAGATCCGATCGCGCGGCCAGAGTTGCCCAAACGACCTGAAAACCGAGGCTGGTAATCCCGACGCTGTACTCATTCGGGAAAGCAAAAATTAGCGGCACCGCATTAGCGATCGGTGTGGCTGGCTCAAACAGCAGCGTTTCGTCAGCAAAGACGCTGCTCGCAGTTGAACTCATGACCAATCCGTGACGGCGCGCCAAGCAAAGCGAGGCAAGGCCAGCATTCGCCGCCAGCGCCATGGCTCTTGGATCAGCCGCCAAGTCCATTCCAAGTTGAGCTGCTGCAACAGGCGCGGAGCGCGTTGCTTTTGCCCCGACCAAACATCAAAACTGCCGCCAATGCCCATCCAAATCGACTGGGGTGAGAGGTGGCGATGTTCACGAATCCAAAACTCTTGGCGGGGTACACCCAGACCGACCAGAATCAGTTGCGGTTGCTGGGTTTCGAGGTCGCGCAGCAGCTGCGATCGCTCTTCATCGCTGAGGAAGCCATGCTGCACACCCGCCACACGCAGGTTGGGATATTGCTGTTGCCAGACTTGGGCGGCAGCCGCCGCTACACTCGGCGCACCGCCAAAGAAAAAGACCTGCCAGCCTAAATCTGCTGCTTGGCGAATGAGATCCGCTGCCAATTCAATGCCGGGACTACGCCGTACTTTCTTGCCCCGTAGCCGCAGATACCAAACCACCCCAGCCCCGTCAGGGATGACAAGATCGGCTTCGCAAATCGCCCGCCGTAGTTCGGGATCCTGCTCTGCCTGCATCGCCATTTCAGCGTTGATCGTCACCACATGGGCGCCCTGACCTTGGCTGAGGCGATCGCCCAACCAAGTTGGATAGTCCGCGCAGAGATCGACGGGTAATTTCAGAACGCTGTGACGCTGGCGATCGGGCACGGAAACCAAAGGCATGAAGGCCATCCTGACAAGGGCTGTTCGCTCCGGACAGATTTTGGGAGGATCAGACCATTACACGTTAATTCTAGGGAGTGAAGCGATCGCTTCGCTGCCACTGGAGAGCCATGACCCCCGCCACCTCGCTTTCGGTTGAAGCCCAACTCGACCGCTACTATCAGCAAATTCAAGCGGTCATCCTAGAGCGTCAGCATCCCGTGTCGGGGCTGATGCCAGCGAGTACAGCGGTCAATAATCACGGCAACTATCAAGATGCTTGGGTGCGGGATAACGTCTATAGCATCCTCGCGGTTTGGGGCTTGGCGATCGCTTACCGCAAGCATGGCTTGCAACCAACGCGGGCCTACCAGCTCGAGCACAGCGTCATTAAGCTGATGCGCGGTTTGCTGTTTTCGATGATGCAGCAGGCCGACAAAGTTGAGCGCTTTAAAAATACGCAGGATCCCCTCGACGCCCTCCACGCCAAGTACGACACGCCCACCGGCAGCACAATCGTCGGCGATAGCGAATGGGGGCATCTGCAACTGGATGCCACCTCGCTGTTTCTGCTGATGCTGGCACAGATGACCAGCTCTGGGCTGCGGATTATCTACAGCTTGGATGAGGTCAACTTTGTTCAAAATCTGGTCTGGTACATCGGCCGTACCTACCGCACACCGGACTACGGCATCTGGGAGCGCGGCAACAAAATCAACCATGGCAAGGCGGAGCTGAATGCCAGCTCGATCGGCATGGCCAAGGCCGCTCTGGAAGCAATGAGCGGCTTCAATCTCTTTGGCATCGAAGGCGATCAGTCCTCGGTGATCCATGTGATGCCGGATGAGATTGCACGGACAAGGCTGACGCTGCGATCGCTGCTGCCCCGAGAATCCGCATCCAAGGAGGTCGATGCGGCGACCTTGAGTGTGATCGGCTTCCCAGCTTTTGCGGTCGAAGATGCGGAGTTGATTGAGCGGACGCGCCACAAAATCGTTGAAAAGCTCGAAGGCCGCTACGGCTGCAAGCGCTTCCTGCGCGATGGCCACCAAACGGCGATCGAAGACACTAGCCGCCTTCACTACGAGCCGTGGGAATTGCAGCAGTTTGAGCACATTGAGTGCGAGTGGCCGCTGTTTTTCACCTACCTGCTACTGGATGGCCTGTTTGCCGGCGATCGCGATCGGGCTCAGCACTACCGCGATCGCTTGGACTTTTTGCAAGTGCGGCAGGGCGAGTTTGGGTTGCTGCCAGAGCTGTACTATGTGCCCCTCGAACGCATTGACGCCGAACGGGCGAATCCCCGCAGTCAGGCCCGCCTCCCGAACGACAACATCCCCTTAGTCTGGGCCCAGAGCCTCTATCTCCTCGGGCAAATGCTCGCGGATGACCTCATTGCGCCGGGTGATATCGATCCGCTGGGTCGTCATCTGCGATCGCAGCGACCACAATCGCAACCGCTCGTACAAATTGCTCTGATTGCGGAGGATGAGCGGTTACAAGCCGAGCTAGCCGTCCGGGGTATCGCTAGCCAAACCCCCAGTCAGGTTGCCCCCATTCAGATTCGTAGCGCTGCCGATCTGGCGCAGGTCTATGGCCAAGTGGGCCGCAATGCCAAGCTGCGGTTGACCGGTCGTCCGATTCGCCGACTCCGCAGCCTCAGCACGGCGAAGGTCTACCGACTGGCCGGTGAACGGGTTGTTTTTCTGCCGACGTTTCTCGATCAGCGGCAGTCCTATTTGCCCTTGGACTACACCCTGCTGATCGACCAATTCAAGAGCGAATTGCGCTACATCCAACGCAACTGGGATGCCTTGGGTCGGCCGACCCTGACGCTATTGATCACCCACACCATGCTGGAAACCGGTCAGGAAGCCCTACTCGATTTAATGGCGGAACTCCAGCAAGGAGAATGCTACGGGGTCGCAATTAAGCTGGGGCCGCTTCAACAGCTGTTGCGGACGGCCTCGACGGAACGGATCGATGATCTGCACGACTTTCGCTTCGTTGAAGCCGCCGTTCAAGACGGCCAACAGCAACAGCAATACTGGCTCAAGCATGATCCAGCCAGCGATCGCCCCCTCAGTCGCCGCCAGGAATTTGATTTGGAGGTTGAGGCCGATATTGAGGTGCTGATTCAGCAACTGCGCGACAGTGCCAACCTCTACGAACAAGTGGAGCTGCTGCAGGATCTACAGGCGATCGCGGGCGAAGCCGCCGAGATTCAGCTGTATGGCGATCGCCCACCCGTTAGTCTGACCACCTTGCTGGAAGAGGTCTACGAACGCGGCGCGCAACTGCGACTCTGGGGCGTGTTGCGACGGGCGGCAGGGTTGCTGGGTCGAGTTGATATCAGCTTGGCGGATGCGGTCACAGATCTGCTGGTGCGGCAAAAGCAAATTGCTGTGGGCAAAGCCTATAGCCGCGATTCCTTGATTGTGGAGCCGCTAACGACACCGGAGCTGCAGGAAAAGATCAACCTTTACTGTCGGGAAGACATCCGCGAACGGGTCTTAACGCAAGAGATCTTGGTGCATCTCAATGTCTTGGTGAAGAGCGATCCTGATCAATTCCGAGGCTTCTTAACCCTGCGCGTAGGCTATTTGATTCTGTTGCTGACCAGTGATCTCGCGCAGGAACGACAACTGACCCAGGATGAAGCCTATGAGCAGTTGATGCAGCTCAGCCCCCATGAGGTCAAGCAGCGGCTGCGATCGGTGATCTTTGGTTTTGACACCGTCAATCAACTCCTCCGTCAGCAAGAGAGTTTGCACCTCAACACGGCAGTCTCCAACATCGTTTGGCAGATTCCTGAAACCAACGGTCAATCTGAAGAATCCACTCAGAAAAACTGGCATCTGCAACGGCAGCGGGAAGGAGCTCTCAACCGCGTTCCAACCCGCTTTTATCCCTGTGTTTGGGAAGTGATGTGTCACTGTCGGGGCTTGGTGATTGGCGATAAATTAGAGCGCCGCAATCGCCTTGACAGCGATCCGTTGTTGGCCGAAATGACGCCGGGCGAAAAGAATTTCGCACTCTACATTGAGCACCTGCTCAACAAAATCGATGCGCCGGAGTATCGGCAGATCACGATCGAAGCGCTGATGAGCCTGCACAGCTTCTTCGCAGATAATCCCAGCCTGCGACTGGAGGATTACATCGTGTTGGATGTCCTGGTGGGCCACGCAGTCCGTCTGGCTTGGCTTGCGGATCACGCCGATCGCCGCGATCGCTACGACGAAGATAAGGCCGCTGCTTGGCAGCAGTTCTATCAGCGATCGCCGGAGCAATGTCGTCGCTTTGTTCTCGAAGCCGTGCGCTTCCTCAGCGAAGAGAAGCAGCCGGTTCCTGCCGCTGAGCTGCCACGCTAACGTTCACCGAACGCTTGAAGACTCGGCAGGAGCAAACTTTGTCGAATCCCAAAATCCCATCCTGCAGGAACATCTCGTTGGTGAGACATCTTGCAAGATGGGACAGGTTAAGCGCTGTTGGGATCAGCAAGGATTACGCGGCGATCGCGGGTTCTTGGTAAGGAACGAAGGTCTTCTTCGTGGCTCCACAGATGGGACAGAACCAATCGTCTGGAATCTCAGCGAAAGGTGTGCCCGGAGCAATCCCTGAATCAGCATCGCCCACGGCGGGGTCATAGATCATCGAGCACTGCAGACAAATCCATTTCTGGGTTGCTGGATTGGTATCCGCAGGTGCCTTGCTGGCGGCTCCACCGGCCAAGGCTTGCAGCGCAACACCATACTGCTTGGCGTGGTACTCCTCGATCGGGGTCAAGAGACCAAAGTTTTTAGCGGCTGTCTTGAAGATGCCGGCATGCTCACGGGATTCTTCCTCCTGTTCTTTGAACTCAGCGGCAGCGATCGCATCTTTCTCCGCCACGGCTTGAGCGTGGAACTCGGGGTACATCGTCGTGTACTCGTAAGTCTCGCCTTCGATCGCCAGTTCTAAGCAGCGAGCAGCGATTTGCTTCTTCTCCTCCTCGCTGAGGCTGGACGGATCATCGACGACTAATTCGGGATGCAGCAATCGGAAATGCGCAAAAGCATGCTCGGTCTCTTGATTGGCCGTCTCCCGAAACAGTTTCGCTAAATCCGCGAGGCCGAGTTTTTTGCAAACGTCTGCAAAGAAGAGGTATTTGCGGTTGGCCATTGATTCACCCCCGAATGCTGCTTCGAGGTTGGCCAAGGTGACGGGGTTAGAGAGATCCATACCTGTGACAGAAAACAACTTATCTAAGAATAAGTCTTAGATAAAAATTCGTCAAACTCAAGAGCAATCTTCTTTCAGTTCCGAGTCCGATTTAGGAAAAAGGCTAGGATAAGGGCAACTGAGTGATTCTTGCCCTAGGCACCATGACCGCTACTCCTGTGCTTTCAGCCGATATCCGCGATCGCCTGCAGCAAGCCGGATTGCGGGTGACCCCACAACGCTATGCGGTCTATGCCAATTTGCTGAGTCGTCACGATCACCCCACCGTCGAGACCATCCTGCAGGACATCAACCAAGCCTTACCAATGGCGTCGAAAGCCGCTGTTTATGGTGCACTTTCAGTGCTGCGCGAAGTGGGTCTGATTCGTGAGGTGCTCTTGGAAGAAGGGGTGACCCGCTACGATGCCCGCACAGAGCCACACCATCATTGCCGCTGCCAAGTCTGTGGCAGTATTCAAGACCTCGACTGGGACGCGATCGCCCCGATCGATCTGAGTCTTTTACCTCCGGGCTTTCGTCCAGAGCGCTATGAGGTGACTATTTGGGGTCAATGCGAGTCCTGTTCAGCAACAAACGCGATCGCCTGAAGCCTGACGATTACAGTTGTTGAAGAAACGCAGCCAGTGCTGCATCGTCCAGCCAGCCGGTATAGGCCGCGTAGCGACAGCGATCGCGCCCTGTGAGTGGATCGAAGCTGCTGACAAAGACATGTCGCACTCGTAATCCGCTTAACCACTGCCAAATTTTGAGGCCCTCGGGTTGGGTCTTGAGCAATCTGGCCTTGCTGAAATAACGATGGTTGCACTCGGTGAGATTGAGGCTGCGGAGCTTGGCAACTAGGTCTGCCACGCGATCGCTAGGAGAGGGAGCTACAACAGGCCGTTGCCAAAATTGAGCGATCGCCTCAGCCACTCGCGAATCGGATTTAAGGCGAGCGTGGGTAATGCCCTGCAGTGTCACCAAGGTCGCTCGGGCAAACTCCGAGCTGTTCACGGGCACAAGGCCATCACTATAGTCGCCAAGGTCGCTAACAATCGAGGCGGTCGGAATTTGTGCAGCGATCGCTTCCGCGATTGGCCGACGATTCCGTCCTAAGTCCTTGGCAATGGTTGGCAAATAACCCAAGGGATCGAGGAAGCGACAGACATCCGATCCACCCACTGGCGAGCCAATCAGCACGAGGCTATGAACGCGACTCCACCACTCGCGATGGCGATCGAGGACTTCCAGCCACAGGAGTCCCCCCATAGAGTGACCGATCAATCGCAGAGGCCGGTCGGGATACTGCGCGATCGCTTGGGCCGCGATCGTCTCCACAGTTTGAATCAGAGGGTCAATCGCAATCCAAGTTCGGAATCGTCCCAAATCCGGCGCATAGATGCGAGCCTGCTGGGGCGCGATGCTCTGAACTAACTGCTGAATTTGGTAAGCGCGATCGTCCCAACCATGCTGCGCAAATAAGAGACAGGGAGCTTGACTAGCCTGCGCATTCATCGCCATCATTCCCATTTGCTGCAATGCAAGTTGAGGCCAAGCGTCTGGATTGCTTGAACCATTGGCACACGATTCCTATTCATCCAGAGATTTATAGAGACTAAAACGTGTCTGCGATCGCAACAAAAGCAATTAGTATATTCGTCGGATTAAAACTTAAAAGTTGGAAAAAGCAACTTGACAAGCAGCATTCATCAGCTCAGCATCCGCAGGGGTGTTGGGCGGCTGACCATTGAGCCAACCTTGCTGACAATCTGCTAGAGCTTGATAGGTCTGTCCTTGGTAGCCAAAGGCAAATTGAACTTGGCTGTTATCCAGTGGCAAGACCGTTCCATAGTAGAGATTGTAGGCACTATTGGGGACTGAAACATACGTCACATCATTACTGATCGCATTATTGATAGAGTTGCCAATAATAGCTGCACTCGTGAGTGATGTAATTCCCCATAAAGCAGCATTAGCGCCCCACCACCCCCATGGAGGATTAGACCAGCCGCCATACCAGCCGTAGCCGCCCCAAGGTCGTGAACCACCCCAATTGGGGTTAACCCAGTTCGGACGAGTATTGATGTTATTAATGTTGACA
The DNA here is from genome assembly GCF_003846445.2 of Synechococcus elongatus PCC 11801. Lineage (NCBI taxonomy): Bacteria > Bacillati > Cyanobacteriota > Cyanophyceae > Synechococcales > Synechococcaceae > Synechococcus > Synechococcus elongatus. The sequence goes on from NZ_CP030139.2 coordinate 421,872, forward strand.
GGACGGTTGTTAATAATCGTGTTATTCGAGTCAATGGGTCGGTTATTAATCGGCTGATTGATGACCGGGCGATCGAAATTATCACGTTGCCAGTTTTGCTGATCAATGGGGCGATCGGGAAAATCAGCGGGACGTTCAATCGGTCGATCAAAATCAGGTCTTCCAAAACCAGCAGGACGCGCTGAGGCTGGCAGTGCTAGCCCCGTGTTGGCAATTAGCACAAGGCCAAACCAGACTAGAGTTTTTTTCATTGCTATTGCCTGTGCTTCATCTAGTAACGGGCTCAAGCAATCGCCTATCAGGTCGATCAGCCCGGATGATTTCACTCTAATTTCTTTACTGCCAAGCCATTCATTTCTTATGAGTTCTTTAACTTGAGTTGCAGTGGCTAAAGAGCTTCAAAAATAACGATTTGTTAAAAACTCGACGATGAGAATTAGTCCTATTCAGTCGCTAGAAATCAAACACTCTTTTTGTGCTGGCGATCGCCTCATCCTAGTTGTGGGCTGGACGGTTGAGGCTGAGGCTCAACGCTCAGCATTGGTCAGGGCTAAAGCCGTGCAAGCGACTTGGGCTGCAGCTTGCTGAGCTGCTTTGATCGATCGCCCAACCCCACTGCCCAATTTCTCGCCTCGGAACCAGACCTCAGCCGCAAAGGCTTCTGGATCGCCACAGGCGTCACTGCGCTGCTCGGTGCGGTATTCCGGTAACTCTTGGTAGCGTTGCAAGGTCCATTCCTGCAGAGCCGCTTTGTAATTACCTCGAGTTGGATCCTGCAACATGGCCGTCGCTCGTTGCTGTAATAGCGGATCCAGCCAAGGACGGATGGGATCGAGGGTACGTTGACTGAGGTACAGCGCTCCGAGTAAGGCTTCAAAAGCTTCGGCGAGGCGACTCTGTTGACCAGCATGATCATTCACTGCTGTTTTGCCGACCCGCAGCACCCGCTCTAAGCCATAGCTAGCGGCGATCGCGGCTAAGGTGCGATCGCTCCCTAATTCCGACCGTAGAGCAGAACAATCCCCAACCGAGAGATCGGGGTAGTGACGATCCAGAAAGTCGGCGACCGCAAGGCGCAGCACTGCATCGCCCAAAAACTCCAAGCGATCGTAGTGGTCTTCTGCTGCGCTGGGATGCGTCAGGGCGCGATCGATCTGCTGCCAATCCAAATCGGGTGTGATCGCCAGCGGCAACTTCGCCAGCAGTCGCTGCAGTTGCTTAAGGCGCTGAGGTTCTAGCGCGATCGCTGGCTGAGCAGAGGAAGCAGTCATAACCGATCCAGACAAAGAAAGGGAAAAGCAGGACGTAAGCCGGGTTCTGTTCTCTGCCAGAGACAGAGGGCAGTTATCTCTCTGGGATGACTATTACTAGTCACCTCTAGCGGTCCAAAGACGGAACCGGTAAAAGACCAACCGTTGTTCCTCCACCTTGCTCCCAACCGGGGTTTACCGAGCCAACACCTCTCGATGTTGCTGGTGCGCTCTTACCGCACCCTTGCACCCTTACCTGTGCCTGCATGCAGGCCATCGGCGGTATGTTTCTGTGGCACTATCCTCACGGTCACCCGCACTGGGCGTTACCCAGCAAGTCTGGTCTTTCGGGAGCCCGGACTTTCCTCAGCTTAGGACCGAAGCCCTAGCCGCAACTGCCTCGCCTCCTTTCCCCGCTTCTAGTTTACCTTTTGAGCTGAAAGCCTCAGCCATTGAACTGATTTTCAAGAGCCGTATCTTGGCAAAGAAATTGATTAATTTTCCAGGTTAAGCAACAAGAAATTTCTGATCAGCAGGAGCAAAAGTATCACAATTTCTGAGTCTTATATTCCTGTGCGATCGCCCTCACACACTGGTTGACTTGCTTTGCAGAACTAAGGTGATAGACCGTTCTTGTTTCACGAGCAGCTTGAATATAGTCCCGATATTTAGGGGTCAAGCGGCGATGGCAAAGCCAGAGGACTTGATAACTACTCATGGAACTTTTGAAGAGAGGACTTCCTTCTGGCCAGCCCATCGGTGGGTAAAAGTAGCCAGTAATCCAGCGTTTGGTGACCCACCAGAAGTGCAGGGCGATCGGCAGATCAACGTAGATGAGTGTATCTGCCTGATCTAAGCGAGGCCAAAGAGTGTCGAGCGAACCAAACCCATCAATAATCCATTGGTCTGCTTCGAGGATCTGTTGGTGAGCTTGCTGATATTCTTCTAATGAGACTGCCACCCCTCCCGGTCGATATTTAATTTTGTCGAGGGTATAGAGTGGTAATCCTGTGATTTCAGCTAATTGGCGACTTAGAGTTGACTTGCCACCACCTGCATTTCCAAAGATTGCAACTTTTTTCATCTTGCTCGATTCTGAGGGCTGGTAGAACTAAGTGAGATAGCAATTGTTACTCGCGATTATTCTCAGCGACTTTGACTGCTTGGACTGTCATCAACCCCCAAAACCAATTAATTCGATACTGTTCAATGGATAGAGATTGAAATCCTTCACGATCAAGCAGATCCTTGAGTTCACGAATTGAATAGGTTTTGAAGTGAGCACGATCAGTTAGTTTTAGCCAAAGATCCAAGCCAGCCATCGTCCAATAATCACGGCACCAGTCTGTTAAAAGTAATCGACCGTTGAGTTTTAAGACTCTAGCCATCTCTCGGATCGCTTGCGAGGGATTACGGAAATAGTGAAAAGCGCTCGTGGAGATAATACAGTCAAACTGATGAGCTGGAAATGGCAATTGCTCAACTGAACTCAGCTGTAACTCAACAGACGGAGGTAGTTTTTTACGAGCAGCCTCCAACATGGCTGCTGAGGTGTCGAGGCCAATCAGCGTTACTGTTGGATACTGATTGATGAGTTGTTGGAGTAGGACACCAGTTCCACAGCCAAGGTCGAGAACAGTTGCATTAGAGCTCAGATCTAGTCGCTGAAGTGTCGCCTGAATTGTTGCACCAATATAAAATGCCCACCGATGATCATACGTTGGCGCTAAGCGCGCGTATTCTGCTTGAACTGAATTATCGTCTATCATCTCAGTCACCATCGGGCGATCGCCTTTCTAGTCAGATGTCTAAGCTGCAAAAATAAGGCTCTTATGTGTGCCGTTTGGATCGAGTGATCCGGACTAAAAGATCTATTGACTCCTGAAGAGCTACTTGCTCAAACTGCTCATTAATAGCCTGTCGCTTGCAAGTTTTGGAGAAAATCACCGAGTAAATAGAGGGATCCGCAAAAGACGATCGCTTGCGGATAGGATTGCGCGATCGCGAGTCCCTCGGCCCAATCAGCAGCGGTTGCTGTAATTGCTCCAAGACCTTCTGCCCAAGTTTGCAGTTCTTGGGGGGCCCAGCAATCATGTTCTGGCACAGGAATGGCAATACAGCGATCGCCCGACCGAATGAGTGTTGCTAGAACCGCTTGCGCATCTTTCGCTCGCAGCATTCCCAGCAACCAAGTCACAGACTGATCAGGGAAAAGCTGATCAACGGCCTGACGCAATGCGATCGCAGCCTCTAGGTTGTGCGCTCCATCGATCAGCAGTTTTCGGCCTTGATAGTCCAGCCATTGCAGGCGACCGGGCCAGCTCGTATTCGCTAAGCCTTGAGCGATCGCTTCATCTTGCAAAATCCAGCCCTGTTGCTGAAGTTGCCGCAAAATGGCGATCCCGATCGCAGAATTGATGCGCTGCACGTCGCCAATCAGCCCCGACTGGTAGGTTAGCCCTTGACTCTGCCACAGTCCCGATTCGATGACAGTTGCCGGTTCGATCGCAGTGATGGGTGCTTGTAGGCGATCGGCTTGAGCACGGATCACGGTTTCCGCTTCCGATGGCAGGACGCCCAAAACAACCGGACAATTTGCCTTCAAAATCCCTGCTTTTTCGGCTGCGATCGCACCCAACGTCGATCCCAAAACCGCTTGATGGTCGTGACCAATGCTGGTGATCGCCGTGACGAGAGGTTGTGCAACAACATTCGTGGCATCGAGGCGGCCACCGAGCCCGACTTCAATGACAGCGATCTCGAGATCGCTGTCAGCGAGCACCAGCCAGACGGCAGCTGTTAGCAGCTCAAATGGTGTCAGATCGATGCCATCGGCGGCAGTCAATACGGTCTGGACGGCTTGCAGCAGGCGATCGCTACTGACTGGCTGCCCATTGAGTTGCAGGCGTTCGCACCAACTGATCAAGTGCGGCGAGGTGTAGCGCCCGACTCGATAGCCATTCGCCCGCAAGGCTGCATCAACAAAAGCGCAGGTCGAACCTTTGCCATTGGTGCCAGCGATATGGACGATCGGTACCTGATTCTGCGGATTCCCCAGCCGCTCCAGCACGTTCAGACTGCGATCGAGCCCAAGATCAACACCCCGCTGAGCAAATGAACCCAGCAGGCGATCGAGTTCCGCGAGACTCATGCGCCAGCGATCGCCAACAAAGCCCGTTCGGTCATCGCCAGCGCTTCGTCAATTTCAGCTGCGCTGACGATCAGCGGCGGTACAAAACGCACTACTTCTGCACCGGCAGGGACCAACAGCAGACCTTGCTCGATCGCAGCTTTGACTAATGCGATCGGCGTCACGGTTGGATCATTGCGCAGCACCAAGCCATTGATCAGACCCCAGCCGCGCACGCCAGCCAACAAATTCGGATAGCGATCGACGAGTTCTTGCAATCCAGACCGGAGCTGTTCGCCCCGTGCCTGCACATTCGCCAGCAGTTGATCGCGATCCATTACTTGTGCGATCGCCAGCCCAGCTCGACAAGCCAGCGGATTGCCGCCAAAGGTGCTGGCATGTTCGCCCGCCTGCAGGATGTTGCAAGATTCTTTTACGAGCAGGGCACCGATCGGGATGCCGCCACCCAAGCCTTTAGCAACCGTGAAAGCATCAGGTTCAATGCCGAGGTTTTCGTAACCCCAGAGCTTGCCCGATCGCCCCATGCCGACTTGGACTTCATCCAGAATCAGCAGCATCCGCCGCTGATCGCAAAGCTGGCGCACCGCCTGGAAGTAGGCGCGATCGCCGGGATTCACCCCGCCTTCACCTTGCAGCGGTTCCAGCAAAATGGCTGCGGGCGTTTCGCCTGCTGCATCCAGCTCTGCCAAGGTCGCTTCCAGCGCTGCTAAATCGTTGTAGGGCACGTAGCGGAAGCCTTGCACCAACGGCTGGAAGCCTTTGTGGTATTTCGGCTGACCCGTCGCAGTCACTGCCGCGAGTGTCCGACCGTGGAAGCTGGCCTGAGCCGTCAAAATAATCGGATTTTCGACCCCCAGCACCGTATTGCCGTACTTGCGCGCCAGCTTGATCGCTGCTTCGTTGGCTTCCGCGCCGGAATTACAGAAGAAGACGCGATCGGCGCATGAGTTAGCCGTTAGCCAAGCCGCCAGTTGGCCTTGCTCAGGAATGTAATAGAGATTAGAGACGTGATGAAGCTTGCGAATCTGATCACTGATCGCGTCGATCAGATCTGGGTGGGCATGGCCCAAGGTACAGGTGGCAATCCCAGCCACAAAGTCTAGATAGCTGCGCCCCTCTGTATCCCAAACACGGCAGCCTTCACCCCGTTCCAAGGCGATCGGAAAACGCCCGTAGGTCTGCATGACGCAAGCATCGAAGGCGTCAGTGCTGAAGGATGGCGATGCGATCGCGGCATCAGTTGCCGCCAAGACGGTTTCGGGGCTCACGCGATTAACTCCTCTGTCAGCGGCTTACAGAGCGATTGGATGATCCACTGATTATAAGGTCGGCATCCGAGAGGATGTAGAGTGCCATTCCGGAAAGCGTCTCTGGCGATCGCTCGTCGTGAAAAGCGAGCCAAGCCTTGGCTAGAACCGCATCATTTTCGGGCTTGGCAGTCCTCGGCTGAACAGGGCGACTGTCAGACGCCAGCACAGCAGCCATGGCTGTTTTCCCCTGCCAAAGCAAAATCTGAGCGATATGCTGAAACCGCTGGAGAGGTTGTCAACGCAGACTTTGCAACAATACGTTAAATTTGGTTAAGAGATTTTCTCAGAATTCTCCGGCCCTATCGGACTCTTTAAGGATCGACGCCCATGAAATGGAACTGGCGCACCTTGGCACTGTGGACCCTGCCGATCCTGGTCATCGGCTTTTTCGTATGGCAGGGGGGCTTTGGCACCAACCTACAGACCAACAGCACCATTAATGCGGCTAGTACCCGCATGACCTACGGCCGGTTCTTGGAGTACCTCGATGCAGGCCGAGTTACTGCCGTCGATTTCTATGAAGGTGGCCGGACAGCGATCGTTGAAGCTGTGGATCCTGATTTAGATAACCGGTTGCAACGCCTCCGCGTCGATTTGCCCGGCACGTCCCCTGATTTGATCACGCGCCTGCGCGACAGCAACATTAACTTCGACGTGCACCCACCGCGCAACGATGGCGCGATTTGGGGCTTGCTGAGCAACCTGATTTTCCCAATCCTGCTGATCGTCGGTCTGTTCTTCCTGTTCCGTCGCTCCGGCAACGTTCCGGGCGGCCCGGGTCAAGCGATGCAGTTCGGCAAATCGAAAGCCCGCTTCCAAATGGACGCCAAAACCGGTGTCTTGTTTGACGATGTCGCTGGCATCGAAGAAGCGAAGGAAGAGCTGCAAGAAGTGGTTACCTTCCTGAAAAATTCTGAGCGCTTCACGGCTGTTGGTGCCCGAATTCCTAAAGGTGTCTTGCTGGTTGGCCCTCCGGGTACTGGTAAAACCCTGCTGGCGAAAGCGATCGCCGGTGAAGCAGGTGTTCCCTTCTTCAGCATCTCCGGTTCTGAATTCGTTGAAATGTTTGTGGGTGTTGGTGCCAGCCGCGTCCGCGACCTGTTCAAGAAAGCCAAAGAAAACGCACCTTGCATCGTCTTCATCGACGAGATTGACGCCGTCGGTCGTCAGCGTGGCGCTGGCATTGGTGGTGGCAACGATGAGCGGGAGCAAACCCTCAACCAGTTGCTGACCGAAATGGACGGCTTTGAGGGCAACACCGGCATCATCATCATCGCGGCCACCAACCGCCCCGATGTCTTGGATGCAGCGCTGACCCGCCCTGGCCGTTTCGATCGCCAGATCATCGTCGATGCGCCGGACATCAAAGGCCGTCTAGAAATCCTCAAGGTTCATGCCCGCAACAAGAAGCTGGCTGAAGATGTCTCCTTGGATGTAATTGCCCGCCGTACGCCTGGTTTCGCTGGGGCAGACTTGGCAAACCTGCTGAACGAAGCGGCTATCCTGACGGCTCGTCGTCGCAAAGATGCGATCACGCTCACGGAAATCGACGACGCAGTCGATCGCGTTGTGGCCGGTATGGAAGGCACACCGCTGGTCGATGGCAAGAGCAAGCGCTTGATTGCTTACCACGAGGTTGGTCACGCGATCGTCGGCACCTTGGTCAAAGACCACGACCCAGTTCAAAAAGTGACGCTGATTCCCCGTGGCCAAGCCCAAGGCCTGACTTGGTTTGCCCCGGATGAAGAGCAAGGCTTGACCTCGCGGGCGCAAATCCTGGCTCGGATCAAAGGTGCACTGGGTGGCCGTGCTGCAGAAGACGTGATCTTCGGCCATGACGAAGTGACCACGGGTGCAGGCAATGACTTGCAACAGGTGACGGGCATGGCGCGTCAGATGGTGACTCGCTTCGGCATGTCGGATCTGGGGCCGCTGTCGCTGGAAGGTCAAAGTCAAGAAGTGTTCTTGGGTCGTGACCTGATGACGCGATCGGAATACTCAGAGCGGATTGCAACTCGCATTGATGCTCAAGTGCATAACATCGTTGCCCAGTGTTACGAAGAAACGCTGCAGATCATCCGCAACAACCGCGTTGTGATCGATCGCTTGGTTGATCTACTGATCGAGAAGGAAACGATCGATGGCGATGAGTTCCGCCAGATCGTGGCTGAGTACTGTCAAGTTCCTGAAAAAGAACGCTTTGTACCGCAGCTGACATAAACCATCCCGTCAGGGCCAAACCGACCGCTGTCTTGATTGCTCAGGGCAGCGTTTTTTCTTTGGCTGCACGCAGCAGAAGCTGTCTGTCGCGGCTAGCAAGCTCCAGCAAACAGCCTCGAGCAGCCTGATGCCACGTCTTGGCAAGGGATGAGGAGTCCTGCAATTTGCCTGCAATTAAGTTGCAGTAAGCAGGACTTATTGAGACCGCTAGTGTCCTCAGCAATGAGCACTACCTTGCCGAAATAGGGATAAAGACCGTACTCTCTTATTTAGAAATAGTTGCAATAAGGAAGCAAGTCATTGTCTCGCCTACGTCTCTGGTCAACTGGTTTTGCAGCCCTGTTCCTCAGTGCGGGTTTAGCAGCCTGCGGCAGTAGTGACAATAAAGTCGTCAATGTCTACTCGTCACGGCACTACAACCAAGACGACCAGCTCTACAAAGCCTTTACCGACAAAACGGGCATACAGGTCAACGTCATTGAAGGCAAGGATGCCGAGCTGATTGAACGCATCCAAAGCGAAGGAGCCAACAGTCCTGCTGATGTCCTGATTACAGTTGATGCGGGACGTCTGTGGCAGGCAGAATCCAAAGGGCTATTCCAACCTGTGCAATCGACAGTGCTCACCACGGAACTCCCTGCCGATCTGCGCGATCCGGATGGGCGTTGGTTTGGCTTTGCCCGCCGTGCCCGCGTCATTATCTACAACAAGTCCAAGGTGCAACCCAGTCAGCTCTCCACCTATCAAGCCCTCGCCAACCCTGAGTGGAAAGGGAAGCTGTGTATGCGCAGTTCAGACAACATCTATAACCAGTCTCTTGTAGCTGCTGCGATCGCGACTGATGGCGAAGCCAAAACGGAAGAGTGGATCAAGGGAATCACGGCGAATTTTGCCCGTCCTCCCCAAGGGAACGACACCGCCCAAATCAAAGCGGTTGCCGAAGGCGTGTGCGATGTGGCCGTTGTGAACCACTACTACTTGGCACGTCTCATGGAATCGAAAGAGGCTGGCGATCGCGAAATCGCTGCTAAAGTCGGTGTCTTCTTCCCACAACCGACCCATATCAATGTCAGCGGTGCTGGGGTTGCAACCAATGCTCCGCACAAAGACAATGCAATTGCATTTCTGGAATTCTTAGCGAGCCCTGAAGGTCAGCGCTACTTTACCCAAGGCACCTACGAATATCCAGCCAAGGCCAATACCGCTGAAGATGCAGTTGTCCAAAGCTTCGGCACCTTTGAAGCAGCGCCCGTCAATGTCGATATCTATGGAGCAAATAACGCTGAAGCTGTGAAAATCATGGATCGGGCAGGCTGGCGCTAGCTCTCAAATCAGTCCCTGACAGCTTGGTATGGCCAGCCCTTAGCCCTTCTAGCTGGATAGTTCAACTACGCAGAGACGTCGCCGGTTCGTGGCAAGCGGAGGGGCTTCAGACCGTGGCACGGAGGCTGCGACCAACTCAAACCTGTCGTGCCTCCAGCAAAATGGATCAACCCACCCGTCGCCCATTTTGCGAGCGGCGGGAGTGTGTCACGATCGGTACGCTCGTCTGCTGAGGCAGTCATGGTTCAGGAACTCCGCTTTGATATCCTTCCCGATCGCCATGAGCCGCCCCAAAATGTCGAAGCTGAGGAAGCAATTCTGGGTAGCATCCTGCTCGATCCCGAGGCGATCGGGCGGATTGCCGATGTACTCTCACCGGAAGCCTTCTACAACTCCAACCACCGCGATATTTATCGGGCGGCAGTCCGGCTGCATAGCCAAGGTCAGCCAACGGATCTGACCAGTCTGACGACCTGCCTGCAAGATGCGGGTCAGCTCGACAAGGTCGGCGGTCAATCTCGACTGGCAAAGCTGGTCGATCGCGTGGTGACGACGGCTAACGTCGAGCAATACGCTCAGTTAGTAATCGACAAGTTTCTGCGGCGGCAACTGATTCAAGCCGGTAATTCCGTCATTCAACTGGGCTACGACACGACCAAGCCGCTGGAAGCCGTTCTTGATCAGGCGGAGCAAAAGGTCTTTGGCATTACCCAAGAACGCCCGACTATGGGCTTGCTACCGGCCTCCGAAATCCTGACGAGTACCTTTGCAGAAATCGAGAGTCGTTCCATGGGAACGGCGCTCTCGGGCATCTCTTGTAATTACTACGATCTGGATGCCATGACTCAGGGCTTCCAGCGATCGGATTTGATTATTGTGGCGGGACGACCGGCCATGGGAAAAACCAGTATTGTCCTCAACATTGCTCGCAATATTACCGTTGCTCATAAGCTGCCGGTTTGTGTCTTCAGTTTGGAGATGTCGAAGGAGCAATTGATCTATCGCCTGCTGTCGATGGAAATTGGCATCGAGAGTAGCCGCTTGCGATCGGGCCGGATTGGCGATCATGAGTGGGAAATGCTTGGCAAAGGGATTATGCAACTTTCCCAACTTCCCGTTTTTATTGACGATACGCCCGGATTGACTGTTTCGGAGATGCGATCGAAGGCTCGACGATTGATGTCTGAACAAGGAGGGCAACTCGGGCTAATTCTGATTGACTATCTGCAGCTTATGGAAGGTAGTTCCAGCGATAACCGGGTTCAAGAAATTTCTAAGATTACGCGATCGCTGAAAGGTTTGGCACGGGAGTTAAACGTTCCGGTAATTGCGCTTTCGCAGCTCAGTCGTGGTGTGGAATCACGAACCAATAAGCGACCGATGATGTCGGATTTGCGGGAAAGCGGTTCGATTGAGCAAGATGCTGATTTAGTGATGATGATCTATCGGGATGAATACTACAATCCTGACACTCCCGATCGCGGCATTACCGAAATTATTGTTGCCAAGCATCGGAATGGGCCGGTCGGCACCGTCAAGCTCCTGTTTGAGCCGCAGTTCACCCGTTTCCGCAACCTGGCGGGCAGTAGCGCTCCTGCGGTTTGAGGCGGCGCGATCGCCCAAACGGCACAATGGATCGACAAATTCTTCCTTGACTTTATCTCTGACGCACCGGTCATCTATCCATGACTTTTTCAGCACTGATTCGCACCTTGGCGCGATCGCCCCTCAGCCAAGATCTGCTGACGAAGTTAGAGAAGCAATCGGGCCTGCGTCTGATTGGAGCCGGTCGCTTAGCGCAGGGGTTGGTGACCTCAGCCCTTGTCCAAGCCCAATCGCGATCGCTGCTGGTGATTTGCGCCACCCTCGAAGAAGCCGGTCGCTGGGCCGCGCAACTGGAAGGCATGGGCTGGCCGACGCTGCACTTTTACCCCACCTCGGAATCCTCACCCTACGAAGCCTTTGACCCCGAGTCCGAGATGGTTTGGGGGCAGTTGCAGGTGCTGGCCGATCTGCTGGAACAGAGTCAGCCTGTGGCGATCGTGGCAACCGAGCGATCGCTGCAACCCCATCTGCCGCCCGTGGAAGTGCTGCGTCCCTTTTGCCAAACGCTGCAGCGGGGTCAGGAGATCAATCTTGGGGAATTGGGCGATCGCCTTGCCCAGTTTGGTTACGAGCGGGTACAGACCGTTGAAGCAGAAGGCCAGTGGAGTCGTCGTGGCGACATCATCGACTTGTTTCCAGTTTCAGCGGAGTTACCGGTTCGACTGGAGTTGTTTGGCGATGAATTGGAGCGCTTGCGGGAATTCGATCCGGCAACCCAGCGATCGCTGGATGAGATCGAAATCCTACGACTGACCCCAACCAGCTATGCGCCGGTGATTGCAGCTGCTTTAGAGGGGCGATCGCTGGATGACTGGCTGACCGAGGCCGAACAGGAAGCCTGGCAAGAAGGGCAACCACCGGAAGGGATGCGCCGCTTTTTAGGGGTGGCCTTCAAACAGCCTGCTTCCCTGCTGGACTATCTACCGGCGGGCACGGTGATTGCGATCGATGAGCCGCTGCAGTGTCGCGCCCATAGCGATCGCTGGCTGGAGCATGTTCAAGATCACTGGCAGGAACAGGAGCAAGTTTGGCCAGCCATTCATCGCGATTTTCAAGCCGCTTGGGAGGAAATCAGCTGCTTTCAGCGGATCGAGCTGTCACAGCTGCAAACCGGCGGCGAGAGTGAGTTGCCCGTGCTCGATCTGGCGGCGCGATCGCTTCCTGTTCTGCCGCATCAGTTCGGCAAGCTGGCGGACTTCATCCGCACTGAGCGCGATCGCCACAGCATTTGGTTGGTCTCTGCTCAGCCCTCGCGGATGGTGGCACTGCTACAAGAACACGACTGCCCGGCGCAGTTTATCCCCAACCCCCGCGACTATCCGGCGATCGATCGCCTTAGTGAAAAACGTTTCCCGATCGCACTCAAGCATTCCAGTCTGGCGGAGCTAGAAGGCTTCAGCCTGCCCACTTTCCGGCTGACCTTGATCACCGATCGCGAATGCTTTGGTCAGCACGTCCTCGCCTCACCGACCTACGTCCGCAAACGGCGACGGGCAGCCTCTAAGCAAGTTGACCTCGATCGCCTCAAGCCCGGCGACTACGTCGTCCACCGAAACCATGGCATCGGTCGCTTTACCAAGCTGGAAAGCCTCAGTCTTGGCGGCGAAATGCGCGAGTATCTGGTGCTGCAATATGCCGATGGTCTGCTGCGAGTTGCCGCCGATCAACTTGGCAGCCTCAGCCGCTATCGCGGTATGGGCGGTGAGCGCCCTGAACTGAGCAGCATGACCAGTAAGGCTTGGGAGAAGACCAAAGCCAAAGCCCGCAAAGCCGTTCGGAAAGTCGCGGTCGATTTGCTCAAGCTCTACGCCCAGCGATCGCAGCAGGAGGGTCATGCCTACCCACCGGATCAGCCTTGGCAGCAAGAGCTGGAAGATTCCTTCCCCTACCAGCCGACAGCGGATCAGCTCAAGGCGGTAGAAGCAGTCAAGCGCGATATGGAAAGTCCGCAACCGATGGATCGCTTAGTCTGCGGGGACGTGGGTTTTGGCAAAACGGAAGTCGCGGTTCGCGCCATCTTTAAGGCAGTGACCGCCGGAAAGCAGGTGGCTTTACTTGCTCCGACAACGATCCTGACCCAGCAGCACTACCACACCCTCAAGGAACGCTTCGCGCCCTATCCAATTCAAATTGGCTTGCTCAACCGCTTCCGAACGGCGAGTGAACGGCAGCAGATTTTGCAGCGCCTCGCGACTGGTGAACTTGATGTCGTGGTTGGCACCCACCAGCTCCTGGGCAAAAACACGCAGTTTCGCGATCTTGGCCTGCTAGTCGTCGATGAAGAGCAGCGCTTTGGCGTTAACCAGAAGGAAAAAATCAAAGCCCTCAAAACCCAGGTCGATGTTCTGACCCTGAGTGCCACACCGATTCCGCGCACGCTCTACATGGCGCTCTCAGGTGTGCGGGAAATGAGCCTGATCACTACCCCGCCCCCTTCCCGTCGCCCGATTAAAACCCACCTAATGCCCTACGACTTGGAGGCGGTGCGGACGGCAATTTCCCAGGAGATCGATCGCGGTGGACAAGTCTTCTATGTCGTCCCTCGTGTCGAAGGAATTGAGGCGATCGCGACTCGCTTGCAGGAAATGTTGCCCAGCTTGCGCCTTGCCGTTGCCCATGGTCAGATGCCAGAAGGCGAATTGGAGGCAACGATGCTGGCCTTCAATAACGGCGAAGCCGACGCGATGATCTGCACCACGATCATCGAGTCTGGCTTGGATATTCCCCGCGTCAACACGATTTTGATCGAAGACGCCCAGCGCTTTGGCCTTTCGCAGCTCTACCAGTTGCGCGGTCGCGTCGGTCGGGCTGGAATTCAAGCCCACGCTTGGCTGTTCTATCCCGGTGAAACGGTGCTCTCCGATCAGGCACGACAACGCTTGCGGGCTATTCAGGAGTTCACACAGCTGGGATCGGGCTATCAGCTCGCCATGCGGGACTTAGAGATTCGTGGCGTTGGCAACCTGCTGGGAGTCGAGCAATCCGGTCAGATGGAGGCGATCGGCTTCGACCTCTACATGGAAATGCTGCAGGAATCGCTGCAGGAAATTCGCGGTCAAGATATTCCCCAGGTTGATGACACCCAGATCGACCTCAATCTCACGGCCTTCATCCCTGCTGACTACATTCCCGACCTCGATGCCAAGATGAGCGCCTATCGGGCTGTAGCCTCGGCGCGTACCCCCGCTGATCTGCTGCAAATCGCAGCGGACTGGAGCGATCGCTATGGCCCGTTGCCCAAAGCGGCTCAGCAATTGCTGCGGGTAATGGAACTCAAGCAAGTGGCAAAATCACTGGGCTTTGCCCGCATTCGCACTGAGTCCAAGCAGCACGTCATTCTAGAAACGCCGATGGAAGCCCCAGCGTGGAAACGCCTGCACGAAAAAATTGCTAGCAATCTTCAGAGCCGTTTTGTCTATGCCTCAGGGCGCGTTACTGTGCGCGGGTTAGGGCTTCAGAGTGCTGAGCAGCAGGTGGAAAATCTGATCACTTGGCTCAGCCCCCTGCAAAGCACCTTGTCAGAATTGGCGATCGCCGCCTAAATTCAGAAACCAAAAAGAGACTTAAGCGTCTGATGTTCTCGGTGGACATGCGGCCAGCTTAGGATTGTTAGTCCGGTCGGTGCTTGTCCGGCCTTTTGCGTCTAGGAAACTCGATGAAACTGCTGCCCATTGTTGCGATCGCCCTTGGATTCGCTACACCTGTTCACGCCAAAGACGAGATCCCAGCAGCAAAACAGGCCAACTTCCTACAGGTCTGCCAAGAAACGGCTAAAACTCGGGGGGCTCCCTCCCAGTTCGCTCGGCCCATCTGTCAGTGCATGCTCAATGAGCTGCGATCCAAAGGGAATGCTTATTTGATCAGCTTGGAAAAAAATCAAAAGCTACAGCAGGATTTTGCGACGCGGGCTTCCCTAAGCTGTATCTCCAGCCTGATTAAAGGACAGTAAAAACACGGATCCTTAGGCCTCGTTTCCCAGTCTTAGGAGTGATCAGCTGGGACACTTGGGAGGCATGGATTGCTGCAGTCCGTTGAGATTAAGGCCGGGCCTAGTGCTTTATGCAGATCCTTTGTTGAGCAATTGCTGCAAATGAAGCGGTAGGCTGCTGACTGCGAGTCTTCAGGCTGATCTCAGCCCTCAACCGTAGACCAGCCAAGCAGAAACATCACTTCCATGCTGCGAAGTGAGTAGCGGGAGAAGCCTGAATCATGGTCGAGCTAGAAGTCTTCGAAAAAGGCCTCCGTATCCTAGCCGAAGGGACTCGCCTCAGCTTAGAAACCCTCTCGGTTCTCTGTGTTTTGGTTGGGTTACTAGCAACCCTGCGCCGCACGAGTATGATGCGACGACAACTCAGGCACAGTAGCGACTTGCCCTTCACCAAAATTCGCTTAGGGTTTGGGGCCTGGCTCTCGTTAGCTCTCGAGTTTCAGCTGGGTGCCGATATTGTGGCAACCACCACCACACCTAACACTGTTAACCTCATTCAGCTTGGCGTGGTAGCTCTGATCCGAACCTTTCTTAATTTTTTCCTGGCTCGGGAAATGGAGATGGAGCACCGAATGGAAACCCAAGCTCGCTCGGCGCAGGATAATACTCCAACTTAGGGAGTGCAAAACAGTGCCAGCGAGAACCCATTAGCAACAGGAACGGAGAGGAAATGTTGAATTCGCAGGTGCAAGGTGCAGCAGGCAGTCGGGATCAAAGGTGATCTGCGATCGCGCTGGGATCTTCTTGGATAGCTCGCCGTCGGAGCAGTCTTGCAGGCGATCC
Organism: Synechococcus elongatus PCC 11801; assembly: GCF_003846445.2. Lineage (NCBI taxonomy): Bacteria > Bacillati > Cyanobacteriota > Cyanophyceae > Synechococcales > Synechococcaceae > Synechococcus > Synechococcus elongatus. Next base: position 437,502 of record NZ_CP030139.2, read on the forward strand.
AACGAGGACAGAACCAGTTGGATAAGAACCGTGGGTTAGCGCTTGAGCACCGACAATACTGCCGGCCCCGAGTTGGGTACCGCCCCGAATCACGGCGGCAGTACAAATCCAGCAGTCCGATCCAATTTGAACGGGTTGATTAGAAATAGGTTGATCATCAATCGGGCGCGAGGGGTCATCGTAGCGATGTTCTGTCGGATTGATCACTGCATGGGAAGCAATACGCGTCAGGCGTCCAATCGTCGTGCCACTGTTGGCAAACACGATCGCAAAGGAGTTCACTGAAACATCTCCTTCCAGCACAAGATCACCGGAATAGGCCAATAACTTTGTGCGGGGATAGAGGGTGCAACCTGGACCAATTTTGATGCGGGCTCCTGCTTTCGCCACCAGTTCTACATCGTCGTGAATAATGCAGCCTGGCCCAATCCAAATTCGGTCTTCACCACTGATCTGCAGATGGCGGCCAATGCGAATGGCCTGAATTTGAGGGTAGAGCCAGCGATAGAACCGAGCCCTCCAAGCCGGTTGATGCCAAGACCAGCGGCGATAAAGGCCTCGTAACAGCGATCGCAGCATGCTCCTTCCTCGTGATTAACGGAGCGACAGGAGCGATCGCTCCGCCGCTTGAATGCGTGCCCAGTGTAGTCGAAGGTGGAACCAGCGATGCCAACTGCCGCGATAAGGTTGTAGCGATCGTAGGGAAAAACTTCGGCAGGGCCAATCCAGTAGCAGACGACTGTTGAAGTTGGCCGTCGACAAAGAATAAATCGTGGGTTGCCAGCCACACTGCCGCAGCGCTGCAATCAGAAGCTCGGCTGGATAACCACCCAACGACTCTGGCAATAGCAGCAAGCGATCGCTCCACCCTTGCTGTGCCAGCCAAGTCGTCAGATCCAAGGCCTTGAAACGAGGATGCACTTTGAGGAGGACAGGCCGTGGTGTCATCAGTAGAGGGCGACACCAATCGGTTAAAAGTGCCCAAAAGTCCTCGGGATGCCGCAGCTGGGGCAGGAGGTTGGGTAAAAGCAACATAATCGGATCGAGATCAGTTGGTAGCCTTTGGATAACGGTCTGCCACGCCTCGGCAAAACTTGTGGACTGCCAACAGAACTGTTGATAGTCCTGCCAGAGCTGCCGATAGTCTTGGGGCGCTACCCGATGCCAACGATGGGGCGGATGGTTGTACCAACGGGGTTGATGACTGAGGGCGTAGCGGCGTTGCCGACTCGATCGCGACCGCAGAGCAATTTCTGCCAAGGACTGTAGAACAGCGACCACTTCATCACGCTGCCGGTAGTAAAACCCTAAGCTGTCGCCGCAAATCCAAGTCTCACTTCCCTGACTGAGAAACTGCCGCTGTTTAGCCTGCCACTCAACATTGATCAGCACCCTACCGTACTGCAACTCAGCAGCAGCCTCTGCCGTGAGCCAGCGATCGCCGCGATCGCGCCAAGCCAACCAGGCTTGCAGATGCTGTTCGACCCATTGGCGACGATCAGGTGAGTAGGCTCCGGTCAACACAACGTCTACAGGATCAGTAAGGCTAGCTGCCGATAACGCGGCCAACTGCCCCAGCAGCTGCAAAATACCGCCCGTGACCACGAGTGTCGAAGGCTGCTGGTTAGAGCCCTCCATTAGCCTCCTCCCACAAGAAGCTGCAGTTTCAGTTTGCAACTGTGAGGAATGTTAATTCCTAGAGGCGATCGCGGGTATTTCTCTGGCAAGGTGAATGAATCGTCATGAATAAAAGCAGGAGCAGAGTTGTGAACTGCCTCAATTGAACAGTTAAGCCAACCGATCAGCATCTTACTCTAGCAAGATCATGGGTGAGGCTCTAGTCCGTCTCTATTGATGAATGAGTCTTGCAGACTTGTGATCTCTTACCAATGCCTTTGCTTCACTAAGCGTCTCTATTACCAAAGCAGGATCCGTACGATGAGACATGAGTTCACAGACAACTTCCCATCGCACAGTATCCTCTTTCACGACCCTTGTTATTCTGCTGATTCGCGACTCGAAGGCTCAAACACAGCAAGGTAAAAATAGCCTGCTGCGATCGCGCCAATAATTGGTGCCAACCAGAACAACCAGAGTTGACTGATAATTTCTGTTGATCCAGCAAAGAGTGCAACGCCTGTGCTTCGAGCCGGATTCACAGAAGTATTGGTAACAGGAATACTAATCAGGTGAATCAATGTCAGGCTCCAGCCGATAGGAATTGGTGCAAAGCCTTTTGGGGCGCGGCGATCGGTAGACCCCAAAATCACCAAAAGGAATATAAACGTCATCACCACTTCCGTGATTAAGGCCGCAAGCAGGTTATAGCCTCCCGGCGAATGGGCTCCGAAACCATTGGTAGCTAAGGGATTGCTGCCGCTGAGCGCAAAGCCAGGACGACCGCTTGCGATCAAATAAATGACACCTCCAGCGGCAATAGCCCCCAGCACCTGGGCCACGATGTAGGGCAATAACTCTGAGCCCCGGAATCGCTTACCTGCCCAAAGGCCAAAGGAAACTGCTGGGTTGATGTGACACCCGGAAATGTGACCAATCGCATATGCCATCGTCAGAAGTGTCAACCCAAAAGCGATCGAGACACCGAGAAATCCCAATCCGAAGAAGTTGGCATTCTGATCCGGTTGTGCTGAGTAGGGGAAGGCAGCTGCCAGCACGGCACTGCCACACCCACCCAAAACTAACCAGAACGTTCCTATAAACTCTGCAACGCACCGCTTTGTTAAAGGCATTGTTTACCCTCTAAGCTTTTAAAGCTGCCCCTTAAAATAAAGTTCGCATTTGCGATCGGCAAGACAGCATCAACAAAAATAAAGAATTGACTTTTCCCTGTAGCTGGTGACTGGAGCTGTTCGGGGTCACTCATGCAAAAATAAAAGACTAAAATTAAGGCCTTGTATTTCTCAGTGATTCTCTTCTTAAAAATCTAGGTAAATAGCATAGACCAAAAGCTGTTTTAAATTGAAAAACTATTTGTTATGAAAAGTCATTTTGAGGCTCTCGGGCGATCGCTGACTCACTACATCTCATGAGCCAAAGCGGTTTTGAGCGGGGACGGCTTGAGCCATTTTCTGTTGAATCAGCCTGTTTTAACTGCTGCGAACTGCGATCGCTGACTCGTTGCCTCTCTTGTAAGGAGGCGATTGCTCCGTTGACTCCTCTGTCCACTGAGTTACACCGTTATCTCTCTGCTCCGACCTTACGGCTGTCAACTGCTTGCCGATACCATCCCGACATTCCACAATCAAAGTCATAGACAGGGCTGGAATCCTGCCAAACGGCACAGAGGAGAGAACTGGTGAGCCTAGAGAAGATCCTGATCATTGACGACAGCCGAGTGATTCGGGCCCGGATCCGTGACATGTTGCCTCAGGGAAACTTTGAAGTCCTCGAAGCTCAGGATGGGGCCGAAGGATTGCAACTGATTCGCCAAGTTCATCCCAATCTAGTGTTGATGGACTTTTTGATGCCACGGATGAATGGCTGGGAAGTCCTGCAGCAGCTTCAGCAAGATGCCACACTCTGGGATATCCCGCTGGTGGTGATGTCAGGCCGCAAGGAAGAGGTAACGGAACACGTTACCGAGCCCTTCGAATATTTCGAGTTTGTGGGCAAGCCCTTTGAACGCCACGACTTAGTTGAGGCGATTCGCTCGGCGATGGCTAAAGCACGCCAGCGAGCCTCTAAACCTGCGCCTGCACCTGTGGCAGCCGGAAGCAGCGCTGAGGTGGCTGAGTTGAAGCAGCGCCTCAAGACTGTTGAGGAAGAATTGGCGTCGCTGAAGCGGCAGATGGGACAACTGGTGACGTTCATCAAACAACGGCTTCAGTAGCGAGCCCTGGGCGATCGCTGGTGAATGACTGGCGATCGCCTGATTTAGATCCAGTTAGCGTCGTGGTTCTATTACGCTCAGAAACTGAGACTCGACGACTTTCAAGGTCTCTCCCTCTGGGACGATCGTGAACGCTCGCTGTTCTCGCTGCTGGCTGCCATCCGGCCAGATGTAGCGGTTCTCGCCTACAAGTTCAATGCGATCAAGAGATTGACGAGTGATGCTGAAATTTTCAACCGTCACCTCGCGGAATTGTGCAAAGAACTGCGGATCGAATTGGGCAGCCAGATCGCCAGCAAAATACGTTTGCGCAGTAGACCAATTACGAGCTGCGATCGCACCATAGAGCGATTGAACCGTGGCGATCGCATTGTCAGCGGTCAGCGTAGTCGGAGCTTCCGGCTCGTCGCTGCCTCCAAACCATTGCTCAGCCAAGGCGCCAATGGGATTATTCTTGGCGGCTTCAGCCTCGGCCTTGGCTCGCTCTGCTTCAGCCCTTGCCGCTTCGGCACGACGACGCGCTTCTTGAAGATTGGCTTGCAATTCCTCGAATTGCTGCTGCAGTGCCTGTTGCTTAGCGCGTTCTTGTTCTTGCCAAAACCAGAGACCGGTTGCCAAGCCTGCTCCCGTCAGGCTCAAGACCAGAAAGATCCCAATCCCGAACCACAGACCTCGTCGCGGTTGGGGGCGATTGCTGCGGGGTAGGGGTGGCGGCACAGGTTGCAGTGATCGCGGTTCAGACTTGCGGCGTGGGGGCTTCGCCCGTCGTTCCTGCTTTCTTGGCTGATCTCGAGGGGCGACTACTTGAGTGGCGATCGCTGTGTCTGTGTACAGTGCCGCTTGGACCTCAGCGACTGATCCATAGCGCTGGGCCAACTGAGGCTGGCTGGCCTGTTCCAGAATCCCTCGCAGGCTGGGATCGAGATCGGGCAGGAGTGTTTCCCAGAGAATCAAGCCAGTGCGAGGATCGGTTGGCCAATCGAGTGGATCCTGCCCTGTCAACGCAAAGCCAAGTGTCATGGCCAAGCCGTAGAGGTCGGTTGCAAAGGTGACGCGCCCCATCGCTTGCTCGGGTGCCATATAGCCCGGGGTGCCAATGACCTTCGAGGCGGTACGCAGCTGGGTTGCGCTGGCAGTTTCAATCGCTTGGCGTACCGCACCAAAGTCAATCAGGACGGGCTGACCGTCGGACTCGCGCAGGATGATGTTGTCGGGCTTGATATCCCGATGGATAACGCCTGCCTGGTGGATGGGAGCCAAGATAGCCAAGAGCTGTTCTAGAAGCGATCGCGCTTGTGCGGGGGACCGCCGTCCAACCTGCCGCAAGGTCTGACCGGCGATGTACTCCTGAACGAGGTAGAGTTGCCCCGCCTCTTCAAAATAGGCATAGAGGACCGGCACGCGATCGCAGTGCTGGCCAAGCTGTTCGAGCACTGCGGCTTCACGCTCAAAAGCGGCGAGCACGACGGGCAAAACGCTGTCATCGGCTGGGGCTTTTAGCTGTTTGACCACTACCGATCGCCGGGAGGGCGTCATGGTATCGATCGCCAACCACGTTTCGGCAAACCCTCCCGAAGACAACGCAGATTGCAACTGATAGCGACCGGCTAGCAGTGTTGGGGTTCTCATGGGTGGGGACTCCGGTCGCGCAAAACGCGTAGCAAACGTTGAAATTCAGCAGGGAGGGGTGCTTCGACCGCGATCGCCTCGCCCGTACGGGGATGCTGGAGGCTCAGCCGCCAGGCATGCAGGGCCTGTCCTTGGAGATTAACCCCCAGCGATCGCCCATTGCCGTAGAGCAGATCGCCCACCAGCGGATGACCAATGTGGTGACTATGAACCCGGATTTGATGTGTGCGACCGGTGGCAAGGCGGTAGTGGATCAAGGTGTAGTTACCCAGGCGTTCCTTGACCTGCCAGTGGGTGAGTGCCCAGCGCCCGCCACGCTCGATCGGGACGATAGCCATCCGTTTGCGATCGCGCAGATGCCGGCCAATCGGAGCTTCAACCTGACCACTGTCTTGTCGGGGCGAACCAAAGACAACGCCGAGATACTCCCGCTGTGCAGTTTTCGCTCGAATTTGATCCTGTAGGGATACCAGCGCTGCTTCGGTCTTCGCCACCACCATCGCCCCAGTTGTGTCCTTGTCGAGGCGATGGACAATGCCAGGGCGCTGCTCGCCACCAATTCCAGTCAGGGAGTCACCGCAGTGCGCCAGTAGCGCATGGACCAGTGTGCCGCTGTCGTGCCCAGCCGCAGGATGCACCACCATGCCAGCTGCCTTATTGACGATCAACAAGTCAGCGTCTTCGTAAAGGATGTCGAGGGGAATGGCCTCGGGCGCAAGGGCGATCGCTTCTGTCGGCGGCATTTCCAGTTCGAGGCGATCGCCCAAACGCGGTTGCCAGCGACGCTCATCGCAAATCTGACCATTGACCCGCAATTGACCGGCGGCAATCAACTTCTGGAGCCGTGCCCGCGATAGCTGCGGCCATTGCTGCGCTAGCCAGCGATCGAGCCTTTCAGCCGGGACTTCCGTAATTTCTAGGTGCAGGCGATCGCTCATGGCTGGTTCGCCTCGGGTGGTAGCCCTTGTTTGGCCAAGTCCTTCGGTTGGAGGTAGAGCCGCTCGAGTAAAAGCGCAGCACCGGCAATCCAAGGGGGAGCAATGACAGCCCCAACGATCCCGAGGAGTTGCACACCCCCCAACACTGCCAAGAGCTGATACAGCGGGTGGATCCCCACGGCTGCACCCACTAGCAGTGGATCGAGCACATAGCTTTCCAGATTTTGAATAATGACGAACAACAGCAAAACCCAGAGAAATAACCAAGCGCTATCTCCCTGCGCTAGGGCAACGAACAGAGCCGGAATGGCTCCCAAGAAGGGTCCGAGGAAGGGAATCAGGTTGGTAAAACCGGCGATCGCCCCGAGGCCAATGGCGTAATCGCCCAAGCCGAGAGCCCGTAACCCTAGCGCGATCGCGATGCCCAAGAGCAGCGAAACCAACACTCGTCCGCGAATATAGGCGCCCATGCGCTGGCCCACCGGACCGAGTAGCGCAGCTAGTCGATCGTCCCAAGGGGCGGCAAAGAGCCGTACGAAGCCTCGCCCGAGTGTTTTGCTGTCAGCGACTAAGTAACTGGACAGCAGCAGACCGAGAACAACACTGAAGAAACCACCCACGATGCCGCGCGTAATCCCATAGGACTGGCGGAGTAATTGTTGGGAGGTATTGATCACCCAGCCTGCGACCTCTTGGGGATTGACCAATTGGGGCAAGAGGGGGGAGTCCTGCAGGTCGAGCTGTTCAGCAATGTCAATCGAGAGCAGTTCCACCCGCTCGACTAGGTTGGGCAGTTGCCGCAACAGGGTTTCAATTTGGCTGATTACGAGGGGGCCCACCAGCAAGCTTGCCCCCGTCAAAATAGCTAGCAAGCCGCCATAGGCCACCAGTACCCCCAGCCAGCGTGGGAAGCGCCACGCCTCGAGCTGATTGACGATCGGCGCAATCGACGCTGCCAGCACGATCGCACTCATCAAGATTAAAATCAGCCCCCGCAACTGCCAGAGCATGAGCAGTGCAAGCGCTAGCCCCACGATCAGCAGTAGGCTGTCGGTCGTCAGGGAAATGCGGCGATCGCTCTCACTCATAGGAGATCAGGCCGTTGGAGGAAGTTCAAGGGCGATCGGGCCAAGGCTGCCGCGACGAAAATCATTGAGTAGCATCAGCGCAGTTCGTTCGCGATCGCCCTGACAGCGATGGTCCGCTAATGCCGCTAGGTAAGCCTCTCCGCTATCTTCCACCGATAGCCCATAGCGATCGAAGAAGAGGGTTGGGGTCACGCCACTGAGGGGCTGCGCTTCCAAGGCTTGCAGGCAATCGACTAGGGCCGCTGCCACCCGTTGATTGTCGTAGGCTGCTTCGCCGATGTCATCGCAAAGCGCCAGCTTGAGCGCCGCAGTCTGATCATCGAGCCGACTTGGTAAAACGCCAGGGGCATCCAGTAAATCCAAATGCTCACTGACCCGTACCCAGCGCAGCGATCGCGTCACCCCTGCGCGACGGGCACTTTCAACCACCTTTTTTTTGACCAAGCGATTGATCAGGGCCGACTTGCCGACATTGGGAAAGCCAATCACGACAGCCCGAACAGCTCGGGGCAGCATCCCCCGCTGCTTGCGGCGAGCATTCATGGCTGCTCCTGCTGCCTGTGCTGCTTGCGAGAGCTGCGCCACTCCGGTTCCAGCTTGGGCATCGGTTAACAAGACGCGATCGCCCTGCCCCCGAAACCAGTCAATCCAGGCCTGCCGTGCGGCAGCAGGGATCATGTCCAAGCGGTTGAGGATTAATAGCCGCTCGCGACTCCCCAGCCAGCTTTTTAGGCGCGGGTGATCGGTCGCCAGAGGAATCCGGGCATCCCGTACTTCCAAGACCACATCGACCCGTTTTAATTGCTCCTGCAGCTGACGTTCAGCCTTGGCAATATGGCCGGGATACCACTGGATTTGCGGAGCACTCATGGCACAACTAGCACGGGACAGGGAGCCAAATTGATGACTCGGTTGGTGACACTTTCGGCTGCCCCTTCCGGCGTGAGGCCAATGCCTCGACAGCCCATCACAATCAGACTAGCGCCGACTTCATCGGCCACATCACAGATGGCAAAAGGGGGATTGCCTTGGCGCTCGACGATCTCGGGGATGATGCCCTGAGATTCAAACAGCGATCGCCCTTTGTCGAGGAGCTCTGCCCCAGCTGCCGCTGACTCGGCATCATCGGCCACCACTGACAGCAATACCAGGCGACTGTTGTATTGCTGCACTAACTCCAGCACTAACTGGGATGGCTCCCAAGCTTCACGGCTGCGATCGACGGGAAACAGTATGGTCTCAAACATGATGGCTCCCTGAACCCAGATCAGGCCCCTCTATTCAGTAATAATGATTACCGTCGATGCTCCGAATTCAGCGGGACTGCCCTGATTTTTCGTGATCGGCAGGCCCCCGGCCATAGGGTTGTGGGCTGCGATCGCCGCCTCGTGAGTATTGTCTCGCAATCTGGACTTCCCTCCCCCCAGCGATCGCGTGGGACTGGAAGATCTTGCCCCGCTGAGCTGAGCCTGTCCTAAGGAGACTATCCAACCGTGTCCAAAAGAACTTTAGCAAGCCTGACCGCCGCTGACTTAGAGGGCAAGCGCGTCCTCGTGCGTGTCGACTTCAATGTCCCTTTGGACGGCAACGGGAAAATTACGGATGACACCCGCATCCGCGCAGCGCTGCCGACGATTCGCTACCTGTCGGAAAATGGCGCCAAAGTCATTCTGGCCAGCCACTTTGGTCGTCCCAAAGGCAAGCCCGTCGAGAGCATGCGCTTGACCCCGGTGGCTGAGCGCCTTTCGGAATTGCTGGGTCGCCCCGTGGTCAAAACGACGGATGCGATTGGTGCCGGCGCTGAAGCCCAGGTAGCAGCGACCAACAATGGTCAAGTCGTGTTGCTGGAAAACGTGCGTTTCCACGCTGAAGAAGAAGCCAACGACGCTGAATTTGCGAAAGCACTGGCAAGCTTGGCGGATCTCTACGTCAACGATGCCTTCGGTGCTGCTCACCGGGCCCACGCTTCCACCGCTGGCGTGACGGAATATCTGTCGCCTTGCGTGGCCGGTTACCTGCTGGAAAAAGAGCTGCAGTACCTGCAAGCAGCAATCGATAACCCCCAACGCCCCTTGGCTGCGATCGTGGGTGGCTCGAAGGTCTCCAGCAAAATTGGCGTGATTGAAACACTGCTGGATAAGTGCGACAAGCTGCTGATTGGCGGCGGCATGATCTTCACCTTCTACAAAGCCCAAGGTTTGTCGGTCGGTGGCTCGCTGGTTGAAGAAGACAAACTCGATCTGGCGCGATCGCTGATCGCGAAGGCCCAAGAGAAAGGCGTTCAACTGTTGCTCCCCGTCGATGTCGTGGTGGCCGATAAATTTGCACCGGATGCCAACGCCAAAACCGTGGCCGTTGATTCGATTCCCGATGGCTGGATGGGCTTGGACATTGGTCCCGAGTCGGTCAAACAATTCGAAGAAGCCTTGGCTGACTGCCGTTCGGTGATCTGGAACGGCCCGATGGGTGTGTTCGAATTCGACAAATTTGCAGTCGGCACCGAGGCGATCGCTCGCAGCTTGGCAGGACTGACCCGCAAGGGCGCAACTACGATCATTGGCGGTGGTGACTCAGTGGCAGCCGTTGAGAAAGTGGGTGTCGCCTCAGAAATGAGCCACATTTCCACTGGTGGCGGTGCCAGCTTGGAATTGCTGGAAGGCAAAGTCCTGCCCGGTGTAGCTGCGCTGGATGACGCGGCGTAGTCTGCGGTTCAACCAGTCGCGTATTGAAGACCCCTCCTGAATTAGCGGCCTCCTCGCGCGGGGAGACCGCTTTTTTGTTTGATTTTTTGTCCTGACTTCAGGCCAACGCTGCTTGCTTCAGCGGGAGGTCAACACCTTGGGGTTCGACGCGCTCTAACCGAATCAATCTTGGATGTGATTGGGTGGCTGGGCAAACTGACTCAGGCAAAAATCTGGCAGATCAGGATCTGCGATCGCCAGCCGCTGTTTATGAGAAGAATGTCGCAACCTCTGTTACAAGCTGGCTCGAAGCCGCTGCTGATTCGCTCGGGGCGTCCCACTAGCTGAAGCAGGCGGCTCAACAGAGACTACTCATGATGCGAGAGCTGTCCTCGAGATCTAGCAAAACGCGATCGCTGCTAGACGATGATGCGCTGCAGCTAGGGACTTGCCCCACAATCGTTGCAATGATGTCAATATGTAAAGCAGTTAATCATCTGGCAGGGATCAGGCCTGATCCTGAATCCAGGTTGGAGTGCAGTCCTCGGATCCCCCCTATGGCCCCCATTGATAGCCGCGAACTCAACCTCACTGATGTCTCGGAGACTGACGTCACGCCGCTGGTTCCCAAAGAGGAGCTGAATGCTTGGAAGCGCGGCTTTACGCCTCAAGCCGAGATTTGGAATGGGCGCTTTGCCATGTTAGGCGTCACCCTTGTCTTGGCAACCGTCTTGATCCTCAACTGGGGCTGGCTGGGATTCTAATCCCGCACAAGGCGAAGACTCACCCCTAAGCGATCGCTTTGAGTGTCCAGGGGTGAACGTGTCCCCATGCCACTGCTGAGACTACATCCCGCCGCCGTAGATAACCAGCTTCGATCGCTTCTCTCAAGTAACCCAGCCAAAAATCTGTCAGCTCATGCCGAGGATTTTTCCAAGGCTGGCTGCGGACATGGGAGAAGTGAACAATGTTCGTCTCTGGCGTCACGATGTTGAAGTGATTCCAACTGGGTGGTAGCTTGGCGATGCGATCTTGTTCAAACCACTGCAGCTCCATAAAGTTGCGATAGCGAATTTGTCCGGGCAAGGGTTCCTGTTTGTTGGGGACCACCAAGGCAAAGAGCTCGTCAGGTTGCCACGGTAGTTGCGCACAGTCCAGTAGCATCACGCTGGTGTGCCAAGTATGGACGTGGGGCTTGCCATTGTAGAGACCTTCGGCTTCATAGACACAGGCGATCGCCTTATCCTCAGGCAAGAGATCGAACAGAGGAGCCAGATCCGTCAGCGCTAGCTGATCGGCATCGAGGTAGAGTGCCTTACCCTGATAGCCCATGGCTTGTGGCAGCGTGAAGCGGACGAAGCCAAAACGTGTGCCCCCAACTCGGCGCTGGGTTTGGGTGAGTGGAATGATCTCAATACTGGGATCCGAAAGGTGTTTGCGGATCGAATAGATCAGGGTCTGCTCTGCCAAATACTGATTGGCTTCCGTGCCAATGTAGATGCGGCGAGAAGAAGAAGCGCTACCCATCCATCACTCCGGCGATCGCGTGGGGCGATTCTATCAAGGGAGTCGTTACAAGACGCTGTCTAACAGGACAGCTTCGCTGAGTGGATAGCATTTTTGACCTTCCTTCACAAGACCTTTCGACTAGCCCTGACGCAGCTATCAGACAGCCTTGAATCGACTGCAGGCTGACTGAAGGTCTTGAGCCGCTCCGATCGCAATCAGCCCAGCACTCCTGAGGGATAGGACTCGCGGAGCACTAAGATAAACCCCAGCGAACGGAAGCGTGCTGATGAGTATTGGTCGTGTAGTGGTCTTGACTGGACCGAGTGGCGTGGGGAAGGGCACCCTGTTGAAAGCAATTTTGGCCCAGCATCCCGAGGCCTTTCTCTCAATTTCGGCCACAACGCGATCGCCCCGTTCTGGCGAAGTGGATGGTCAGCACTACTATTTCCTCAGTCGGGCAGACTTCCAAGCCAAAATTGCCGAGCGTGAGTTTTTGGAATGGGCAGAATTTGCTGGCAATCTCTATGGCACCCCGCGATCACCGGTGATTGAGCAGGTCAATCAGGGGCGGACCGTCATTCTCGAAATTGAACTTGAGGGTGCCCGCCAAGTCCGCCAAACCCTGCCAACTGCTCGGCAAGTGATGCTGCTACCGCCCAGTATCGAAGAGCTCGAGCGCCGCATTCGTGAACGGGCCACCGAAGATGAGGTCGCGATCGCTCGGCGTCTCGACCGGGCCCAAGCAGAAATCAGCGCGGCCAAGGAGTTTGACCGCTGCGTGATCAATGACCAATTGGACAGCGCGATCGCAGCACTCGAGGACGCTATTTTTGCTTAGCGTTTTGAGGCTCCCCTGAAATCACACTAGGGTCGGCTCACCGACCCCAAGGCGATCGCTAGCGTGCTGGTGGTTGTTGCGCAGGGGGTGTCTGGGGAGCCGGTTGCTGAGGCGCAGGCTGCGTACCGTCAACACTGCGTGGATAGGGCAGGGAGGTGAAGCCCAACTCATAGAGTTGCGCGTAGGCTTGTTTGCCGAGATCCGTGGTTGGGTTCTGGGACTGAACAACTTGGACGAGAAGCGGAATGGCAACCTCGGGTTGATTGAGACGACGGTAGAGCAGGGCGAGCTTGTAGGCGGCTTGATCACGACCTTGGGCGGCTTGGGCTGCCCGCTGCCGCTGATCATTGGAAATCTTGACGTCAATCCCGCTGAAGGAGCCCGCTAGCCCTTGGTGAAACTGCACCAACGCACCAAAGGACTTCCGCGCCAAATCATACTTATCGAGAGCAACCGGGAACTTTTGGGCGGCAACTGCAGCATCCCCCTCAGCCATGATGCGTAGCACTGCATCGTAGTTGAGGTTGGATTGGGTGGTGACTCTTTCGGGCGCTGGGACGGAGCTGCCAGACTGCGCCCGCGCTGGAAGCCCAGAGGCCAAACTGGCGATCGCGGCCAGTGAGACGAGACTACGAACGACTAAACGCATATTGGGAGTTCTCACACTCAAGGAGGGGTAGGACAGCCGTCGGACGCCCCCGCCGGACTTGCCATCGCAGTCTACAACAGAAGCTCCACAGAACTAGAGCAACTCTTGGGACGGCGGCAACGGCATCAAAGGTTCCTGACAAGGGGCTAGGTGATGGAGGGCTTGCTGGTGCAGTCGACCTAGATGATCGGCTAGTTCGTGGGTGAGCGCGATCGCTCCTTGCTTGGGGGAAAGATGCTGGTAGCCTTGGGTGGAGAGGGGCTGACCAATGCGAATGCTGCAACGGCTGCCCCGTCGCGGTTGCAGGTCGCTGTAGACCAAACCAATCGGCACGATCTCAACGGGCTGCTGACCCAAGTGCTGAGCTTGCAAGGCCATTCGCGCCGGCCCCAGCTTGAGCGGATGTACCTGCCGATCCTGAAAGATGCCGCCTTCTGGGAAGACAACCACCATCTCTTGTTGCTGTAGCAGCTCGACGCCGTAGCGGACGCTGGCGATACCGGGGCGATCGGTATCGACGGGGAAGCCGCCCAGTCGCCAGATAAACCAGCCTTGGAGGCCGCGCATCTCGTTGGCTGAAACCATGAACCGCACATCACGACCTGACGTTCGCCGCCCCACGGCATGAGGCACCATCAGAGCATCCCAGCGCGATCGGTGAGTAGGGGCAAGGATGACTGGTCCACTGCGAGGAATATTTTCAGTGCCCGCGATGTTGATCTCGGCAAAGTGACAGGGCAAAACAAGTCGCCCGACCAGTTGATAGGCCAGCGGGGCCAACCAGCCAGAGACGCGAGACTGCTGACACTGCAGCATGGGTTGATGATCCTCGAGCAGATCAGAGGCAGGAGACAGCAGCATGACGGCGGGCAAAAACCTTCACCATGCTAGTGACTGAGGTGACTCAGGACCGATCGCGATCGGACAGTTTGGCCAGAGTCTATGCCAATCCTTCTTCCATTGTTGGGGTCGCTGTCGGTTGCTGCTATCGATCGCCTCTATGCAAGGGATTGAGGCGATCGCACAATACTAGTCAAGGACCTCCCCCAAGTTCACCCCCTCTTTGCAAAGCTGTGGGATCGATGCCATCACTGTGATGGGTAGCTCTGCAGCCAACTGCGTGGGCAGTCAAAGCATCGCTTGGGGATCAGGTCGATCGCATGTGCATGTTTAGTGCTGGAGGCTCTGCTACCTTGCCAACCCTAGGCGTCAACATTGACCACGTTGCCACGATTCGCCAAGCTCGTCGAACCGTTGAACCGGATCCAATCGCCGCTGCGGTACTGGCTGAGCTAGCGGGTGCAGAAGGCATTACCGCCCATCTCCGAGAGGACCGGCGACACATTCAAGATCGGGATGTGCGTTTACTCAGGCAGACGGTGCGCACCCGCCTCAACTTAGAGATGGCGGCGACGGATGAAATGGTCGCGATCGCGCTGGAAATTCGCCCCGACTACGTCACCTTGGTGCCGGAACGGCGCGAAGAAGTGACCACAGAAGGCGGCCTGAATGTGGTGGGGCAACGCGATCGACTGACGGGGATCGTCGATCAGCTCCAGTCGGCTGGAATTCCTGTCAGCTTGTTTATTGATGCAGAACCCGAGCAAATTGCGGCAGCAGCAGCGATCCAAGCACAGTGGATCGAGTTGCATACAGGACGCTATGCCGAGGCTGAGGGAGAAGCGGCTCAAACGCAAGAACTGGCTGCCTTGCGTCAAGGCTGTGAGCAGGCGATCGCAGCAGGCTTACGTATCAATGCTGGGCATGGGCTGACTTACTGGAATGTCTATCCCGTTGCTCAGTTACCGGGTATGGAAGAACTCAATATTGGTCATACGATCATCAGCCGAGCCGTCTTGGTCGGACTCGAGCGAGCTGTGCGAGAGATGAAGCTAGCGATGCGCGGTCAGCTCTGATTTCTATATAGATTTCCCGCGATCGCTTGCGAGCTTGCCAGCGATCGCGGGGGAAAGTCACCATCAATTGGAGGTTGCAGGATCACGGTGTCGCAATAACTCCGCAATGCTGGCCGGCGAGATAGTCACTGCGGATCCAGCCCCGGAATTGATCGTTGGCGCCGCGAGAAAACTCGACGAGATACCAAAGCTCTTGGTCGACTTCCTGCTCTTGTAGAACCATGCCCGATCGCCCATTGAGAATTGAGCCTTGGATATTGCGCCAATCCTTGCGATCGGGGGTCGATCGCAGGAACACCCGTGAGCGATTGTAGTAAGTGGTGACCCGCGCCGGATAGTTGACCAGCGGAGCACAGGCGATTTTGGGGGGTTCTGGCACAGCTGCCAGAAGGGTTGTGACGAGAAGGGTGGACAACATGATGGATTCGGTGACGAGATGAGTTGATCAGACTGAGGCGATCGCAGTCTGTGCAGAGGGATTGTGCCACTGCTGCACCTGGATCCGGAAGTGGTGCGAGGGCACAAATGTAATTCCGCGCCGCAGGGGCCGGACAGGTTGGCGACTGACTTCCGCCAGTTGACAGCGGCGGAGCAGCGTTGCCAGCACCACTTTCATCTCAATCAGCGATAGCGCCATGCCAATGCAGCTGCGTTGCCCGCCGCCAAAGGGCAAAAATTCACCGTTGGAAAAACGGCGTTCTAAGAAGCGATCGGGCTGGAACTGCTCAGGATTGGGATAAGTTTCGGCCCGGCGATGGGCAGTCATGACACAGGGCACTAAAATCGTGCCGGATGCAAAGTCATAGCCACCCAAGGAGAGCGGAGTTGCCACAAGGCGAGGCTGGGCAATCAGCGCGATTGGTTGCAGCCGCAGAGCCTCACGGCAAACGGCATCCAGATAAGGCGCTTTAGCGATCGCGCGGTCATTAGGGCCGATCGCTGCCAGTTCTGCTTGGAGTCGCGCTAAACAATCGGGATGACGCAGCAGCCAAAAGACCGCCCAGGTCAAAGCAGAAGCCGTGGTTTCGTGGCCCAACAAGAGCAAGGTCATCAACTGATCCCGCAGTTCCTGATCACTGAGCGGTTGACCCTCGCGATCGCGGGCAGCCAGCAGCAGCTCCAGCACATCCTGACGGGGCTGCTGACTCTGGCGACCCTCCTGAATTTCGGCGGTGATGAGGGCATCGATCGCTTCACGGTGCCGACAGAAGCGCCCCCAGGGGCTCCAGTTACCCCAATCCTGCTGCAGAGCTGGCCAGAAAAATTGCAGGGAATAGAGGGGATCGGTAATCGCCTCCAGCAGATGGTCGAGGCGGTGGTAGAGATCGCGGTAGCGTGGTCCGGGCGTCAGACCAAACACCACTTGCAGAATCACGGCCAGGGAAATGTGGGACATTTGCCGCCGCAGATCTAAGGACTGCCCCAGCGGCCACTCGGCGATCGCGGCCTCGGTAATTGCTCGCATCGCCGGTGTGTAGTCGAATAGTCGTTCACCTTGCAGAGCAGGCATCAAAATCTGGCGCTGCTGGCGGTGGCGATCGCCGTTTTGCATAATCAGGGATTCGTTGCCAACCAAGGGCCGAAACACATCGGCAATTCGTCCGAGCTCCAGCTGATCGGCCAACGTTCCAAAGATCGCCAGAATCGCCTCGGGATCACTGACAAAGACCACAGGTGGCGATTGCGGTCCCAACACGCGCAGTGTGAACCAGTCCCCGTAGCGATCGGCGCAGCTCAGCAGAAAGGAGACAGGTTGGGTGATGATGCGTAGGGTTTGTATCAGCGCCGGTTGCGAAGGGCCAGGAGGCAACATGATTGCTAGGCAGGGATCAGCGCTAATCCTAGAATGAGTCTGACTTTGTGCGATCGCCATGCAGACTGCTCCGCCAAAAAATAGCCGACTTTGGCTTGCGGCTCTGAAACCACCCATGTACAGCGTGGCGATTATGCCGATTGTGCTAGGAACGGCGATCGCCTACTGGGAAACTAGCCAAATCAATTGGGCAACCGCGCTGCGTTTTGGCCTTGCTGCTGTATTGATCCTGCTTTGGGAAAACCTCTGCAACGACGTTTTTGATGCAGCTACGGGGATCGATCGCCGGAAGTATCACTCGCTCGTTAACCTGACGGGTCAGCGATGGGGCTTGTTTTGGCTAGCCCAAGGCTGCTTAGTCACCGGCTTAGCTCTGATTACGGCGATCGCTCAAACCCAAGGCTGGTTGATTCTGGGGCTCATTCTCGTCTGCTGTTTGTTGGGCTATCTCTACCAAGGTCCCCCTTTCCGATTAGGCTACCGAGGACTGGGGGAGTTTCTGTGCTTTCCTGCCTTTGGGCCTCTGGCAGTCTCGGCAGTCTACTTCAGTCAGTCAGGCACTTTTTCTAGCACCGCTCTCTGGGCATCGATCAGCCTTGGCTTGAGTACCACCCTCGTTTTGTTCTGTTCGCATTTTCATCAAATTGATGACGACCTAGCCGCTGGTAAGAGGTCGCCAATCGTCCGATTAGGGACAGCCCGTGCTGCCCAACTTCTCCCTTGGGCTTGTGGACTGACCTTAGCCGCGATCGCGGGACCGCTCATCGCAGGTATTTTTCCGGTCTGGACTGCGATCGCCTTGCTCAGCTTCTGGCCTGCGCAATCGCTTTGCCAATATGTACAACGGTGGCATTCACAGCCAGAACCTATCAGTCGTGCAAAATTTTTAGCGATTCACTTTCAGTTTTGGAGTGCTCTTTCCCTCAGCTTGGGATTTGTTTTGGCTCGTCAGTGGATCTAGGAATAGTTAAATAGTCAGTCGCACTTGAGCAGTGAACACTCTCTAAACAAAGCAAATTCGAATTTAAAAACTTTTGTAACTTTCGTGGGTTCAGGTCTCTATTAAATGGCCTATTCAGAAAACAAGGTAGGTAATAGCCTTGTGATCCAGCAGTTCATCTTAAATCTAAAGGTTCAAGTCACTGCTATTAAAATTAGCAGCTCATTTTAGTAAGCTAGTTGTCGCTAGGATTCTTGTAAGCAAAGTGCAGATTACCTATAAATATAATGTAGAAATCGCAATTGAGGTGGCCATAGAACTCTACCAAAGATCAACTCTAGGAGAGCGCCGTCCCATCGATCGCTTAGATATTTTTGAGGGCATGTTAAAAAATGCTGATGTCACTATTTCGGCATGGCATGGCGATCGGCTCGTTGGTATCTCCAGAGCACTGACAGACTTTACCTATGTCGCTTATCTTGCCGATCTTGCAGTTGATCAAGACTATCAAAAACGTGGTATTGGCAAACAACTGATTGAGGAAACTCAAAAACAGTTAGCTAAGGAATGCATGATTGTACTGATTGCAGCGCCACAGGCAAATGAATATTACTCAAAAATCGGATTTCAACATCATCCAAGGGCATGGGTTTTGCCTGGGGTTAGTGAGTGACTTCAATTATTCACAACCTACGATTCAATGAATTTTCATCATCTAAAGATTGAGTAGAGAGAGTTAGTAGATGAGACTTGCTTCGATAGTGATTTATGTCAGCGATGTCCCAAAAGCCATGCAGTTTTATACAAAGGCTTTTGGCTTTGAGGTCAACTTTCTTGATCCAGATGTCCAATTCCCTGGTCGTATCTCAGGCCGACAGTATCAGTTTGGGGAGCTAAAAATTCCGGGAGGCACAGTACAATTTGGTACGCCTGCTCTGGGAGCACTGCTCATGCCAGGATTCCCTGAGGCATCGGTGTCTACTTCGGTAGAGCTTGCATTGTATACAGATGATGTTGCATCTGTCTTTTATCAAGCAATTCAGATAGGCGGTGAAGCGCTGCGTTATCCCGAAGTCATGCCTTGGGGGCAAACTGTAGCGTATTTGCGCAGTCCCGAGGGGACTTATATCGCCATTTGCACCTCTCCTGTCATCAATAATGCAGAGAGCTGATGAGATTACAGAAGAGCACCCCCACAGCTAGATCCTGATCCCGCAGTGCATCCATAACAGTAGTCTCGTGTTTGAATCGCAATAATATGATCGAGGCGATCGCTGGCGAGCAAGTCAGTAATAGTGAGCGGTTGCCCTTCAGGAGTTAATGCAGGTAACTCTGCCATTTGATTGAAATCACAATCGTAAATTTGGCCCTGATAATCAACCGAAAGCTGCTGACGACACATTAAGCCATCAACGGTATCAGGATTAAAGTGATTCGAGAGAAATTGTAGATAGGGCTCATAGAGATCTTGTCGTTTGAGAAACTCTCCAGTACGACCAATAGGTAAATTGGTGATCGTCAGGAGATGATTAAATTGAATCCCAAACTGCTCTTTTAAGAAAGCCTTATAGTCTTGTTCAAGACCTTCTTGATTTGGGGTTAATCGAAACTGGCTCTCTTGAGTCGGAAGGGGAGGATTATACACCAGATCCAAAATCAACTGAGGATGGCTGCCGTAATCGAGCTGGGTCAGTTTTTGCAAGGCTCGAATCGAGGCGTCATAAACACCATGGCCTCGCATCTTGTCGACGTTGTCGGAAAGATAGCAAGGGAGTGAGGCTACGATTCGCACTTGCTTTTGAGCGCAATACTCTGGTAGGTCTTCAAAGCCTGGCTCAAAGTAAATCGTGAGGTTCGATCGCACAATCACAGCTTTATCAGCTTGACGAGCAGCTTCTACCAAAGGCCGAAAGCCATACAGCATTTCCGGTGCACCACCCGTCAAGTCAACAACTTGAATCTGGGGAAACCGCTGAATGAGAGTAATCAGTTGCTGGCAAACTTCTTCCGTAAGCTCTTCTGTACGCTTTGGTCCTGCTTCAACGTGACAGTGACTACAGGCTAAATTACAGCGCTTTCCTAAATTGATCTGCAGTGTATGAATGCTGCTCTTCGTCAAGGGCGATCGCAGCTTGTCTTGAAAGGGAGATAACAAGGGACTAGCGACTGGACTGACAGAAGAGGTTGCAGGCATAGAACAATTCTGCGATCGAGCTTGAGAACTACTGTTACTGTAGCGCTAACTTAACAATCAACAAGAGAGGCAATGTAGTTCAGGAGTCAATTAAACTTGTCTGGCTGATTCTTTCATCAACTCATTCTTGAGCTGAATGTTACTGAGCGCTTCTAAACGAAGAAACTAACAAGAGCTTGTGCTATACCTAGAGCGCCTGATAACAGCATTATTCATCTGAGACTTCAGCATTAACTCAGATTGTCTAAGCCTGTTATTTGACCTAGTTTCAATTTTTCTTTTTAGCAAGGACTGGCAGCATCATGCGCTTTAGCCGTCGTCGTTTTCTGCAGTCGAGCCTTGGTGCGGCAGCAACTACCGGTCTGGCGGGCTCCTTGGCAGCAGGTGGACAAGCCCAAACCCGTTCTACACCAGTCAGAAAGCGATCGGTGCTAGTGCTGGGCGCTGGTATGGCGGGGCTAACTGCAGCCCTCTCACTGCTGCGACGCGGCCATCAAGTCACGGTCATCGAATACCAAGACCGGATTGGTGGGCGCCTCCTCTCAGTGCCTCTCAAAGGCGGTCAGTTTAGCGAAGCGGGTGGGGGACACTTGCGGGCCAATATGCCCTACGTGCTCAGCTACATCCGGCACTTCAAGCTTCCGTTGCTCACACTCAACGACGGTTTGCCCCGTTACCTGTTCGATGGCAAGACGGCAGATGCAGCCAACCTCAGTCGCTGGCCCTGGGGTTTGACCCCGCAAGAGCGACGGGTCGGTGTCGCCTCACTCTTGAACACCTACCTGATTCTCAATGGACTAGACACGGATACGGTTCTTGATGCCAATTGGCCCGATGCCCAAGCCATTCAGCAACTTGATAATCTGACGCTGGCTCAGCTCATCCGCCAAGTGGGGGGCTCAGACGCGTTCATTCAGCTGCTTGATGCCCACGGCGGTACGTTCACCAGTAGTTCACCAGCATTGGGTGTCATTCCCGATCTGGCTTACCATTTCGGCGATCAAAACCTATTTCGCATTCAAGGGGGTAATGATCGACTACCCAAGGCCATGGCCACAGCGATCGGCTCGGAGCGGTTTGTCCTCGGAGCCCCCGTCGTCGCAATCGAGCAACAGGCGAACCGAGTCACCGTTACGGTCAAAGATGGACGGACATTCCAAGGAGATGCAGTCATTTCTACCATCCCCTTTACAGTCTTGCCGGAAGTAGCAGTTCGGCCGGGCTGGTCGGCAGGTAAACGGCGGATGTTTGCTGAGATGGAATGGGAGCAGACTGTCAAGGTAATTGCTCAGACGCGATCGCCCGTTTGGTTAGCCCAAAATGTCCATGGTTGGCCGATGGCTGGATCCGATCGTCCTTGGGAGCGAGTGATCGACATCACTGGTAATGAGGGCGGCGGTTACGGCAATACGTTCTTCTATCTCAACGGTCGTAATAAAGATGCCATGCTGGCTCGACCCAAATCGGAGCGCGCTCAGGCGATCGTCGATCAGTTCCGGGCAGATTTGCCCGATCTTTTTGATGAGGTAGTAACGCTTGCTGATTTCGCTTGGGGTGAGCAACCCTGGATTCGGGGTTCCTTCGGTGGGCCACCGCTGGGCGGGGCTTGGATGATTGGCGAGTGGACAACGCCGGAGGGCTTGATTCACTTTGCTGGTGATTTCACGACGATGAAGTCTGGCTGGGTAGAAGGGGCGATCGAGTCGGGACTTCGAGCTGCACGACAAATTGATCCGGACGCACAGCCTGAAGCTGATACGTTCCTGCGGCAAGAACAACGCTGTACCTAAGTAGCTAGTCGCTGCAATCTAAAGGCGATCGCCCGTTATCGGACAAAACCAGTGCTGGGTTTGCGGATCGAATGTCACCTGCAGATCCGTTGGGATCGGCTGATCCGTAGGCACGAGTAGGCGTAGTTGCAATTCGGGTGTCGCCGCGATCGCCACGGTCAATAAGCGCTGCATGCCCAGATTCTCAGTCAGCTGCAGCTGGACCGGAATGGCCAAGTCCGCATCTGCAGTTGCGACCTTGAGATGTTCGGGCCGTAATCCCCACAACACCTGCGATCGCGAGGCGAGATGAGGGGGCGTTGGTAGAGCATGGGTCCCCAACCAAGCTTGGCCAGATTGAACGGGCAGCGGCAGCAGATTCATGCGAGGGCTGCCGATAAAACCAGCCACAAAGGCATTAGCGGGCGCTTGGTAAATGCGATCGGGGCTGTCGAGTTGCTGGAGATGACCACCGTTGAGGATGGCAATCCGATGGGACAGACTGAGAGCTTCAGTTTGGTCATGGGTGACGTAGACCACTGGCGAGGCTTGCTGGCTAAACAGGGCCTTCATTTGAGCGCGTACCTGTTCGCGCAGCAGCGCATCCAAGTTACTGAGGGGTTCATCCAGCAGAAAAACCGATGGCTGACGCACAAGGGCTCGCCCCAAAGCTACCCGTTGCCGCTGACCACCACTTAACTGAGCAGGTCGGCGATCGAGCAGATGCTCCAGTTCAAGATTGTGGGCAACCTGCTGGAGGCGCTGCTCAATTTCAGCTAGAGGCATGCGACGAATTTGCAGCCCCAGCGTCAGGTTTTGGCGAACGCTGAGGTGTGGATAGAGGGCATAGCTCTGGAAAACCATCGCCATGTCGCGATCGCCCGGTGGCAGGTTGGTAATCTCGCGATCGCCCAGCCAGAGGCTGCCGCTGGTCGGTTGATCCAAGCCGGCAATCAGCCGCAAGGTCGTGGATTTACCGCAGCCTGACGGTCCCAGCAGTGTCAGAAATTCACCGGGCTGCAGCTGGAGCGACAGGTTCGCCACCGGCACCACACTCGGACTGTAGGCCTTACGGAGTTGACGCAGTTCGAGGGCAAATGACGCCATGACTCTAGCCCTTTACCGCTCCGGCAGTTAACCCTTCTAGAATGCGCCGCTGCGCCACTAAGACCAAACTAATCAAGGGCAGGGTTGCCACGACAGTAGCGGCAGCGATATCGCCGTAGGGCACATCAAAAATCGAGATACCGCCAATTTCTGCCACCGCGATCGGCACGGTTTTCAGGGCTTGCTGCGAGATGAAGCTGAGCGCCAGCACGTATTCATTCCAAGAAAAAATAAAAGCAAGGATGCCAGCGGTTGCTAACGCAGGTGCGGTCAACGGCACGAGAATCAGCCACAGGCGCTGTCCCAGCGAGAAGCCGTCCAGTTGAGCCGCCTCTTCCAATTCCGATGGCAGTTGCTCGAAAAAGCTGCGCAACAAAAGAATCACCAGCGGTAAATTCAGCGCTGTGTAGGGCACCACCAGCGCCGCATAGTTGTTGCCCCACTGCAACCAACGCACTACTTCTAGCAGGCCCTGAAACAGCAAAACGTAGGGGAACAGCGTCACGAGTAGCAGCACGCCCACCAACAGCTGACTGCTGCGATCGCGGCGGCGGGCGATCGCGTAGGCGCAGGGTGTCCCGATCAGCAGGGCTGCGAGAGTTGCAACAGCTGAGACCACAGCACTATTGAGCAGGTAACGACCAAAGGCTGGGGTCTGTTGCCAAAGCGCTTGGTAATGTTCAGCGGTCCATTGGCGCGGCCAGTAGACCGTGGGAATGGCGGCAATATCCGCGTTGATTTTGATCGAGGTCAACAGCTGCCAGAGGATCGGGGCGAGGGAAAAGAGACTGAGAGCAAGGGCAGCGATCGCCCAGAGAATGCGAGATTTCATAGCAATCGTCAGGACAGTGTTGATCGCGATCGCCCAAGACTCCAGATCAGACCGAGACCAGCGGCCAAGATAGCAGCCGTCACGATCGCCAGTGTGGCGCCGTAGCCAAAGTCGAGGTAGCGCAGAGCCGTGGTGTAGGCATAGAGCGCCAAGGTTTCCGTCGAGTTGGCTGGTCCACCCCCTGTCATCACCTTGACCAGATCGAAGAGACCAAAGGCCTGTGCCGACCTAAACAAAAGCGCGATCGCCAACTGCGGTCGTAGCAAAGGCAGGGTGATCTGCCAGAAACTTTGCCAGGCTGTCGCCCCTTCCAATCGAAGCGCTTCGTAGAGATCCTCAGGAATGGCCTGACGACCCGCCAGCAGCAGAATCGCCACAAACGGCGTTGTCTTCCAGACATCGGCCGCTACCAAGGTCAGCCAAGCCCAACCAGGATTGCCCAGCCAGTTGATCGGGGCGGAGATCCAGCCAAGCTGCTGCAGCCAATCGTTCCAGACGCCGTAGGGATCGTTGAAAATCCAGGCCCAGCCCAAAGCCATCACCGCTGTCGGCAGCACCCAAGGCAAGAGCGCGATCGTCCGCAAGGGTCCCCGCCAGCGACTGGGTTGATGCAAAAGCAACGCGATCGCGAGTCCCAGCACCAACTCCAAACTGACGGAGGTGATCGTAAAAACGCTGGTATTGAACAGGTCGCCCCAAAAGCGGCTGTCACCCCAAAGGCGCTGATAGTTCGCCCATCCAATGAAGACCGGCTGTAACTGGGTGTTGAGATTGAGCGCCTGCAAGCTTAGCCAAGCCGCCCGCAGCAGGGGGTAGGCAAACACACCCGCTATGGTTAGCAGGGCCGGAACCGTGAGCCAGCGAGGTGGATGGGTCGTCATGCCGCCGCTCCTTGCTGACTAGCAAGCAACTGACGGGACTCCCGCGCAGCCTGTTGCAGGGCGATCGCGACAGGCGTTTGGCCGCTGATGGCTGCACTCAGGTGCCGCTGCAAAATATCCGAAAGGGCGTCGTAGGCAGGCAAGGGCGATCGCAGCACCGTCGACTCCAAAATGGGCTGCAGTTCCCCATAGAAGGGATAGCGTGCCAGCAATTCTGGATCTTGGTAGAGCGCCGATCGCGTCGGAATGTAGTTGGAACCGAGACTGATCAAGCGCTGAGATTCGGCATCGGTCAGAGCCAATAATGCTGTCAAAGCGGCGTCGGGATGCGTGGTTTGTTGAGCGATCGCCACCCCCCAAGTCCCTTGGGTGGCAGCACTGGTCTGGCCAGGCGCATGCACCATCGGAGCCAGCCCCACTTTGCCGCGTACCGCCGACTCCGGTCGCTCCAGCAGCATTTCGGCATAGGGCCAGTTGCGCATAAAGGCACTCTGGCCACTTTCAAAGATCTTGAGGGCTTCATTTTCTTGAAAGGTGCTGACCCCCGCTGGCGAGATCTGGTCCGTAATTGTGCTGCGCAGCCAGGTGGCCGCCGCGATCGCTTCGGGACGATCCAAACCAACCTCACCGGATTGCGGATCAATCCAATAGCCCCCAAAACCCGCCAGCACTTCTAGAAAGTTGCAGACTAAGCCTTCGTATTGTTTGCCCTGCCAGACATAGCCCCAAGGCACCTGGCCTTGCGATTGGAGTTGTTGCGATCGCTGCACCAGTTCCGCAAAGGTTTGGGGCGGCTCTGGCATCAAGTCCTGCCGGTAGTAGAGCAAGCCAACGGCGGCATTCAGGGGCAGGCGATAGAGGCGATCGCGGTAAAAACTGCCATTCAGGGCCGAGGGCAAAAATTCAGCTTGGATTTCAGGCGAAATGCGATCGCTCAGATCCAGCAACCAACCAGCAGCAACAAACTTCGGTAGCCAGGTGACATCGAGGAAGACCAAATCGTAGGGCGCATTACCCAGCAAAAAGGCGGTGGTGTAGAGGTCTGACACGAGACTCGTGTCGTTGGGCCCAGCCACCAGTTCCAGCTGAATTTCAGGATGTTCAGTCGCAAAACGAGCGATCGCCGGTTGCATCGCCTCTCGAAACGGTGCGGGTAGTAGCGCTCGCAACACAATGGTCGAATCAGCCGCAGCGGATCGCTGGGTTCCCGTCCCCATCCAGCCGATCGCTAGGGTCAGCATAAGGGTGAGCAGCAGAGGGACTAACCGCAGCGATCGCCAGCGAATTGTCCAACCACGCAAGAGCGGCATGGGAACGCTCCAAAGCAGACCGTCACTGCCGTTTTAACAGACCTGCTCACAGGACTCCAAAGCCAGCGACAATCAAAGGAAGTGTTTGCCAGTCTTCCCAACCCATGCTGCCTCCTTGGATCCTGCTTGACCCGATCTTGGCCGACTGGTTACGCGAAGACCTCGGCCGTGGCGATCACTCTGCTCAAGGACTGGGTTTGGATGAGGCCAAGGGCAAAGCCGCTTGGGTCACGAAAAGTGAGGGTATCATCGCGGGCTTGCCGATCGCCTTCCGCATTTTTCAGTTGCTTGATCCGCAGGTGAAATGCACCGCCAAGCTCGCAGAAGGGTTTGCCTGCCACAGTGGTCAGATTATTGCGGAACTGGAGGGACCGCTGGCCTCACTGCTGAGTGGGGAACGGGTTGCCCTCAATCTGGCGATGCGGCTGAGCGGGGTTGCCACAGCAACCCGACGCTTTGTCGATCAGATTGCCGATCTACCCACCCAGTTTGTCGACACCCGCAAGACAACCCCAGGTTTGCGGCTGCTGGAAAAGTACGCAACCCGTGTGGGCGGCGGCACCAACCATCGCTTGGGCTTGGATGATGCTGTCATGGTGAAGGACAACCATATTGCGGCAGCCGGTGGCAGCATTGCGGCAGCCGTCAAGAAGCTGCGATCGCAGTTGCCTTTTCCCTTGGTGATTGAAGTGGAAACTGAAACCCTGGGTCAGGTGATGGAGGCGATTTCCGCGGGCGTTGGTGTGATCATGCTCGACAACATGAATCTGTCGCAGATTCAAGCAGCAGTTCAAGTGATTCGCGATCGCGCTCCCCGCACCAAAATTGAGGTTTCGGGCAACATAACCCTCGACAATATCCGAGCGATCGCAGAGACCGGCGTGGACTACATCTCCAGCAGCGCCCCCATCACGCGATCGCCTTGGCTCGATCTCAGCATGCGCTTGCAATAACTAGCGCCGTCGTTGGCGATCGCAGCAAACCGATACACTACGAGATTGCTGCTTGGCGAATTCTCCAGCGTCCTATGGCGACCATTAACAACAACTACCTGAAGCTCAAAGCGGGCTATCTTTTCCCCGAAATTGCACGACGGGTCAATGCCTTTGCCCAGAACAACCCTGACGCCGCGATCATCCGCTTGGGCATTGGTGATGTGACCGAGCCGCTGCCCGCTGCCTGTCGCCAAGCCATGATTCAGGCCGTGGAAGACATGGGCCAGCGCGAGAATTTCAAGGGCTATGGTCCCGAGCAAGGCTACGCTTGGTTGCGCGAAAAAATTGCTGCCCAGGATTTCCAAGCGCGGGGCTGTGAGATTGACGCATCGGAAATCTTTATTTCTGATGGTTCCAAGTGCGATTGCGGCAACATCCTCGACATTTTTGGCGATAACAACCGCATCGCCGTCACCGATCCGGTCTATCCGGTCTATGTCGATACCAACGTGATGGCAGGTCACACCGGTGACGCCAACGATCGCGGCGAATATGACGGCCTAGTCTATTTGCCCATCAGTGCCGAAAATAACTTCACCGCTGAAATTCCCAGCGAAAAAGTTGACCTGATCTACCTTTGCTTCCCGAATAATCCGACTGGCGCTGTTGCTAGCCGCGAGTATCTGCAAGCGTGGGTCGATTACGCCCGCGCCAATGGCTCAATCATTCTTTTCGATGCCGCCTACGAAGCATTCATTACCGATCCGGCCATTCCCCACTCCATTTTTGAAATTCCGGGCGCTCGGGACTGCGCGATCGAGTTCCGCTCCTTCTCTAAAAACGCTGGCTTTACCGGTACTCGCTGCGCTTTCACCGTGGTGCCCAAAGGCTTGAAAGGCAAAGCAGCGGATGGCAGCGACGTGGAGCTTTGGGGACTGTGGAACCGTCGTCAATCCACCAAGTTCAACGGCGTTTCCTACATCGTTCAACGCGGGGCTGAGGCAGTCTACTCCCCAGAAGGTCAAGCTCAGATCAAAGAGCTGATTGCCTTCTATCTCGAGAATGCTCGGATCATCCGCGAAGAGCTGACGGCTGCTGGTCTAGAAGTCCATGGCGGTGTCAACGCACCCTACGTTTGGGTAAAAACACCCGCTGGTCTGACAAGCTGGGACTTCTTCGATAAGTTGCTGCACGTTTGCAATGTGGTCGGCACACCGGGTTCAGGCTTTGGGGCTGCTGGTGAGGGTTACTTCCGTATCTCAGCCTTCAATAGCCGCGAAAACGTGGTGACGGCAATGCAGCGGATTCGTGACGCAGGTCTGGTTTAGGACAACATCTTACTAAGCAGCAAGCTGGGGGGTGCGCAATCACCTCCACAACAAAACTGTTGTTCCTCATAAAGGTTCAGATCCCAGTCGCTCATCACCGCTCAGGTTTAGAGCGGGCTGGGCCAATTTATGAGAGGCGATCGTCTGCTGCCTCAGCAGCTCACTTACCCCGTCGCCGCTGAAGAATCCATACACTAAGGAAGGGAGCCATAGAGGCTCCTTTCTGTGTTTCTCCCACATGACTATGCCCCTGGCCATCGATCACCTTGCTGAACAAGTCAGTGACAGTGCCCGTCGCTTGGGCATCCACCAATACGATGTCTCTGGCTCTGCCGTCGAAGAGACGAGTGTGCAGGTCGAGAAGGGAGAACCCAAACAGGTCAAGGCCTCGCAGCGATCGGGCGTGACGGTTCGCGTCTGGAATGAGCAAGGACAAGTTGGAATCACGTCCACCAGCGAAAGCGATCTTCCAGGTTTGGAGTTGGCCTTGCAAACGGCTTTGGAAGCCAGCCAATTCGGCATTCGGGAACATGCGCCGGACTTTAGCCCCGAGGCGACAGCGCTCCTAGAACCGCTGGAAATTCCCAACTACGACATCGAAGCGGTTCCAGAATTGATCACGGCTTTGGCTGATGCAGAACAGCAGTTGCTTGCCAGCCATCCTGCGATCGCTGCCGTTCCCTACAACGGCTTGGCGCGGCGGCGCAGTGAGGGCTTCTATCTCAACAGTGCAGGGGCACTGCGCTCTGAGAAAGGGAGCTATGCCTCGCTCTACCTCTACAGCAAAACAGAGCAGGCCGATCGCAAACCTCGTAGTGCTGGGGCGTTTCGGATGGCACACCGCCTCGCGGATCTTGACTTCAGTGGTTGCGTCTCAGAGACGGCTGACAAGACCATCAGCCACCTCGACTACCGTCCGATCGCGTCTGGTAAATACCTGGTCTGTTTCTCGCCCGAAGCCTTCCTGCAACTGCTTGGAGCGTTTTCCAATCTGTTCAACGCCCAAAGCATACTCGATCGCCAGAGTCTCTCGACCCCTGAATCCTTGGGCACGGCGATCGCCTCACCACTGTTGAATCTCTACGACGATGCTCGCCATCCAGCCAATGTGGGTGCAACGGCTTTTGATGGCGAAGGCACACCCACTCGCCGCCTCCCGTTGATTGAAAGCGGTGTCCTCAAAAATTTCTTGCATAGTGCGGGAACAGCCAAACGGCTGGGAGCAAGTCCAACAGGTCACGCCAATCTCGGTGCCAAGGTGACGGTCAGTCCTCACTTCGGTGTGGTGGAAGCAGCAGAAGCGCGATCGGAGCTGAATTTAGAGACAGCAGAATCTGTGGTCTTGATCGACGATTTGCAGGCGCTGCACGCTGGGGTGCAAGCCCTACAGGGATCGTTCTCACTACCCTTCGATGGATGGCTGGTCAATCAAGGCGATCGCAGCAGCATTGAGTCGGCCACGGTTGCCGGCGATTTCCGCGAGCTGTTGCGCAACATCGTCCAAGTCGATGTGATCGCGCAGGTTACCCCCGGTGGGATTGCTCCTGCTGTCTGGGTTGAAGGGCTTTCGATCACGGGCGAATAAGCCATCTGGATCAGCGCGATCGCCCTTTGTAGCTCGATCTGATGAGCCTCAAGCCCAAGGCTACCACCAGCGAGTTTTACCGGTTGCGATCGCTGCTCCACCGATGTGTCTTACCCGAAATCTTGTTGCGGGGAGCTTGGGGGAGGCTAGTTCCCCAATGCGTGGGTTGGGGGTGCGCAATCACCCCCACGAACAGAAGCATCAGCTCTCTAGACCAGCTTCAACGGTTCTCACATCATTAAACTTTCCACCAAAAATTGCTGGCTCCGAGACCAAGAGCCAGCGTTTTTTTATTGAGATTACGCCGCCAGTCCGCTAGCCGTGGCAATTACAGCCTGTGTGGCCACAGCCCTTGCTACCGCCTGCGTGACCATCAGCACAGGCTTCGCTGCAGTAGTACTTGCCGTCACGAGCGATCGCCTTGCTGGGATCGACGTTACACAGACAGGGTTCACAAGCGCATTTGACGAGGGTGGCCGAGGTCATGATCGCAACTCCCTTGAATATCTGAATAGGTGTTCATGTGTTTACCCTAACATCTGAATCTTGATTCAGGTATGGTGGGTGGACAAACAGTTACAGGCTCATGACAAAACCAGCGCTGCAGGATGGAGATGCGGCAGTTTGCCAAGGAACGCATGCTGCGATCGCCTCGGAACTGCAAGCGGTTGCACCGGAGGTTGCCCAATCCCTTGCGGAATTTTTTGCAGTGCTCGCAGACCCCAATCGACTGCGGTTGCTATCGCTCTTGGCGCAGTCGGAGTTGTGCGTGGGAGATTTGGCACAGGCCATTGGCCTGTCTGAGTCGGCGGTGTCGCACCAATTGCGATCGCTGCGCAATCTGCGGCTGGTCAGCTATCGCAAACAAGGACGACACGTCTACTACCGCTTGCAGGATCACCACATTGTGGCGCTGTATCAAAACGCCCTCGATCACTTGCAGGAATGTCCGGAATAAGAGCAGTCCTTAGGCTGGGATGGGTTGCTGATCCGCTGAGTCGATCGCGGCTGGTTCAGTAGTGTTTGCTCGGAAAGCCTGGGGATTGAGGCAACGCTCCTCATCCAGTTGTTGTAGGTAGCGGCGCTCGTTGTAGTAGAGCTTTTGAAAGTGAAGCGCCTCTTGATTGAGCTGCTCGTGCAGTGCTGTAATCTCGGCCTCAGCGTCTGTTTCAGTGCTCACGCCTACTTGAAGCAGCCGCTCAATGCAATGTTCGAAGGTGTGAATGCTTTGGCGTGCCCAAGAGTCGAGCAGATGGCGGCAGCGTTTTTCGCAACGTAACCGCTCAACCAAGGCGACAGCACCTCGCAACAAGGGTAATGGGTGGGTGAGATCAGCGCGATCAGTTTCGCTCAGTTCCAAGAAACTCGCGAGGGGAACCCCCGTCAACTGATCGAGGCGATCGCGCAGAATTGGCACGAGATCAATGGCAGCTAAATCTTCTGGATCTCCTTCGCCCCGCTCTACTTGGTACATGGACTCCAAACCGAGATGGGCTTCTTCGATCTCAGCGATCGCCTGCCAGAGCAAGCGATGGGGCTGGAGGCTAAAACCTTGAATTTCGCGATCGTGCAGGGTTTGTCGCACGGTCAAACGGAGACGGGGACAGTGGAGGTAAACCTTGATAATTTGTGCTTCGGCCTGCTCGCGAATGCTGATGTCGCCGGGTTTCTCCCAGCGGCTCGCCTGCCCATGCCAGCGTTGTCCTCGGACCTGCGCCCGAAGATCTGAGGCCAATTGCAGTGCTGTACGAGCTTCGCCTTGGCTAAGGCGCTCGGCAACCTGGTGGACGTAGTGAGTCCGTAGGGGTGTGTTGGGCAGCTTGCCCAGCAGTTGCACAATCGCTTGAACCGCTGCCTGAAACTGGTCGGCCTGATCGAGATCGCGATCGCGCAGCAGTTGCTCGATCTGCCAGTCCAACCAAAGGGGCGATCGCGCCAGCAGTTCCCGATAGTCAGCCGCGCTATGCAGCTGGAGGTATTCATCAGCATCCTTACCGCCGGGCAGATTGAGGACGCGCAACTGTACCTGCCCTTGATAGGCCAGATCTTTGACTTCCCCGATCGCTCGTTCTGCCGCTTTTGCACCAGCGCGATCGGCGTCGAAGTTGAGCACGATCTGATTGGATTCGCTGTAGCGCGAGAGCAGCTTGACCTGCTGGCGACTGAGGGCTGTCCCGAGGGAAGCCACTGCGTGATCGATGCCCGCTGCATGCAGGGCGATCACATCGAAGTAGCCTTCAACGACGACAGCTTGATCCTGCTTGGCGATCGAGGCACGGGCTTTATCCAAGCCAAACAGCAGCTTGCCCTTCTCGAATAGGGTTGTCTCGGGCGAATTGAGATACTTCGGTTCTTCGCCGGTCAGCGTACGGCCGCCAAAACCAACAACCCGCCCTTGCAGGTCATGGATCGGAATCATCAGGCGATCGCGGAAGCGGTCGTAGTAGCCTTGGCTATTGCGCCGCGCCACTACCAAACCTGCTTCTTCAACCAAGTCGGCAGGGAAGCGCTTTTGCTCAATTAAATGGGTCGCCAGACTGGCCCACTGGGCTGGAGCATAGCCCAGCTGAAATTTCTGAATCGTGGACTCTTGTAGACGACGATTCTGCTTGAGATAGGTGAGCGCTGCTGAACCTTCTGGTCGGCGCAGGGCTTGTTCATAAAACTGGGTGGCGACGGCTAGAACTTCGTAGAGGCGTTCGCGGCGGCTGAGCTGGCGCTGCAGCTCTTGATGCTGATGAACTTCGAGGGTACGAACCGGGACTTGGTAGCGCTTCGCGAGGTCGAGGACAACTTCGCTAAAGGACTGCTTGCCTAGCTCCATCAGGAACTTGATCGGGTTGCCGCCCGCGCCACAGCTAAAGCAGTAGTAGAACTGCTTGGCCGGACTGACGGTGAAGCTCGGCGATTTATCGTCGTGAAACGGGCAGAGGCCAACAAAATCCTTGCCGCGCTTTTTGAGCACGACTTGCTCCGAGACGACATCGACGATGTCGGCCCGTTCTTTGACTGCTGCGATCGTTTCGGGATGAAGCCGAGGAGTATCCATGGCCGCCTTGGGCAACCTGCTCCTATTGTGAGGGAGACTTTTGATCCCCGCAGGGGGGTCGTAAAAATTGGCAAGGCGATCGCCAGCAAGCACTCTCCCTCGTCACTAGAGAGAGATTGACAGCGATCGCTTCAGGACTGTTCTAGCTGCGCAGGGTGACGCGGAAGCGCTCGACGAGGGACTGACGTACCTGATCGTGAACCGGCTCAACCTCTGCTTCGGTCAGAGTGCGATCGCCTGCCCGATAGGTGAGGCGGAAGGCCAAACTGCGCTGATTCTCGGGAACGTGCTCACCCCGATATTGGTCGAACAGCTCGACTTCACTGAGCAGTGCCCCGCCCTGACGGCGAATGATCCGCTCCAACTCCGCCACAGTCACGGACTGATCGACAAAGAATGCCAAGTCGCGATCGCTGGCTGGGAAGCTGCTGTAGGGCTGGAATCGTGGCACTTGGCGATCGGGCTGATCGAGGTGGTCGAGCCAGACATCTAGCTCAAGCTCAAAGGCGTAGACCTCTGCCGGTAGTCCCCGCTCTTCGCAAAGCGACGGATGGAGCTGACCAAAGCGCCCAAGGCGATCGCCCTGCAGCCAAAGCGAAGCAGTACGACCCGGATGGAAGCGATCGTCTTGGCGATCGGGCTGAAACTCGATCGTCAGTCCAAAGCGCCCAAAAATCTCTTCCAAGATGCCTTTGGCGGCATACCAGTCAATCGCTTGTTCTTTGCCACCGCGCTGCCAGCGGCCGCGGCTGGGATCACCTCCGAGAATACCGCCAATGCGATCGGCCTCGAAGAAGCCATCTTCTTCTCGCCAGAAAACCCGACCGATTTCAAAGCCCCAAAGCGGGCCGTTTCCTTGCTCCCAGTTGTATTGGAAGGCATCAATCAGGCCGCTGAGCAAATCGAGTCGCAGAGCGGCATATTCCGCCAGCAGTGGGTTGGCCAGATGAACTTGGCGATCGCTGCCGGGTTTGACCAAGGAGTAGTGCTGCAGCTCGGTCAGTCCTGCTCCGCGGCAGACCGCCCGAATCTGTCGCCGCAAATTCTCATCGACTGAGAGCGCGCCTTCGGTGTCGCCCAAGTTCGGCAGCGTTTCCCCGAAATTGTCGTAGCCATAGAGCCGTGCGACTTCCTCAATCAGGTCAATCTCACGCTCGAGATCACGCCGGCGATAGGGGGGGACGCGCACTTGCCAGACTGCATCATCAACCAAAGTCAAATGGCAGCCGATCGCAGTTAGTAACCGCTCAATATCGTCTGCACCAAGGTCTTTGAGTTCATCGTCTTCGGCTTGGATGGGACCTAACAGTTCATTGATGCGCTGGAGACGCAGGGTAATGCTGGGCTCGAGTTCAGCCTGGCGTTGGCTGGTCGCAACAGTCTGACTGACCACACGGCCGCCCGCAATTTCTAGCAGCAGATCGATCGCTCGTTGCGCTGCGATCGGCAGTTCGGTCACGTTGACGCCACGCTCATAACGAGCTGAAGCTTCGGTGCGCAAGCCTTGGCTGCGTGCTGAGCGTCGGACTGCAATCGGCTCAAACCATGCTGCTTCCAGCAAGATATCGGTGGTCTGATCACTGACTTCACTGTCAGCGCCGCCCATCACCCCAGCGAGTGCGACGGGGCGATTGCCCGCAGTAATTACCAACGCTGCTTCTGAGAGTGTCCGTTCCTGATCGTCGAGGGTCTTGAGCGTTTCACCGGCCTGCGCCGATCGCACCCCGATCGCAAGATTGGTACTGCCCGCGATCGCTTGCAGTTTCTGGCGATCGAAGGCATGGAGCGGCTGGCCGTACTCCAACAGGATGTAGTTGGTGATATCGACGACATTATTAATCGTCCGAATCCCTGCCAGTTGCAGCCGCTTCTGCAACCACTCGGGAGAAGGCGCGATCGTCACCCCTTCGATAATCGTGCCGCTGTAGTGGCTGCAGGCTTCGCTTTGCAGGGCGATCGCCAGACTCGGCGACTCAGAATATGTTTGCAGTTCCACCTCAGGCAGCGTCAGGGCGGCAGAAGTCAAAGCTCGTACTTCCCGCGCGATCCCGATCAAGCTCAGGGCATCGGCCCGATTCGCCGTCGAGGTCAAATCAAGGACAACATCATCCAGCCCTAGCAGCGGTCCTACGGGCTGCCCGGCTTTGAGATCTGCGTCCTCTGAGAAAATATGGATGCCTTCCGATTCTTTGGTCAATCCCAGCTCAGACAGTGAGCAGATCATGCCCTCGGATCGCACACCCCGCAGTTTGGTGGGTTTTAACTTGAGGTCAATACAGGGCAAGTAACTCCCCAAAGTGGCGACCGCAACCCAGATGTCTGCCCGGACGTTACTCGCGCCACAGACGATCGTGACTGGTTCTTCTTGACCAATCTCGACCTGACAAACGCTGAGGCGATCGGCATTGGGATGTTGCTCCCGCTGAAGGACGCGCCCAACAACCACACCTGCGGCCCAAGTGCGGCGATCTTCAATTTCTTCAACTTCAAAGCCCGCTAGGGTCAGTTTTTCCGCGAGCACCTCGGGCTCGAGGTCAACCTGGACCAGCTCGCGCAACCAGTTCAGGGATATCCGCATGCTAACCGCCTTCCTTGAGCGCCTCGTTTCGGCTCAATCATTCTATCGGCAAAGGGTGGAGGGCTTTGCGAAGCCGCGATCGCCGCTAAAGTGGAGGCAACTGAAGACGATCCGGATCTTCAAGACATACTGCCCATGGCTCTCTGTCTCAACCCAGCCTGCGAACAACCGGATAACGAAGACACGAACGATTCCTGTGCAAGCTGCGGATCGCCCCTGTTGTTGCGCGATCGCTATCGCGTGATCAAAGCCCTGGGGCAAGGGGGCTTTGGTGCCACTTATCTGGGGCAAGACCTTCAGTTGCCCGGCGAACCACTCTGCGTGATCAAGCAGCTACTCCCGCAAGTGCAAGATCCCGAGATGATGCTGATGGCTCGGGAGCTGTTTCGGCGCGAAGCCAAAACCTTGGGCCGGATTGGCAACCATCCCCAAGTCCCCACCCTGCTGGACTACTTCGAAACCCCGCAGGGCTTCTACCTCATTCAGGAATACATTCGCGGCAAAACCCTTGAGCAGGAGGTGCGCGAGCGAGGACTCTACAGCGAAGCTGCCGTCAAGCAGTTCCTCAGTGAACTTCTGCCGCTTTTGCAATATCTCCACAACCAAGAGGTGATTCACCGCGATATCAAACCCGCGAATTTGCTTCGGCGAGATATTGATGGGCGACTTGTCTTGATCGACTTTGGCGCAGTCAAAGACCAAGTCAGCCAAATCAAGGGAGGTAGTGGACTGACAGCACTGACCTCGTTCTCGGTGGGGACACGAGGCTATGCTCCGCCCGAACAGCTAGCGATGCGGCCGGTCTACAGCAGCGATATCTATTCGCTGGGGATCACTTGTCTGTTCCTGATGACCGGTAAAGGACCTCAGGAACTGGATTACAATCCCGTCAGCGGTGAATTGCTCTGGCGCCAAGCCGTGCAAATTAGCGATGCGTTTGCGACGGTGCTGGGCAAAATGCTGGCAGCCTCTGTGCGCTTCCGCTATCAGCGAGCAGAGCAGGTGATGACAGCACTGGATCTGCAGCCCTACCACGACAGCTTGATCCAAGGGCTGAGTGCCTTACCGCCCGGCACTGCGCCCATTAAACCCTCCTCGGGACGGACAGGATCTGGCTATCCCTCTCCCCAAGAGCGTCAGGCTGCGGCGATTCGAGCCCGTCGGCGCGATCGCGGGGGGCAGCGACCTGAGCAGCTTGCTGATCCACAACAGTTGCTCGCTTTGACAGGAAGCTCGAATCCTACAACTGGGGGGTTAGGTCGAGCCAGCCTCAATGCTCGGGATATCTTGGCAACCTACCAGCGCGGCCGGCGCGATTTTAGTCAGCAAGTCCTGAATCGCATTGACCTTAGCGAGTCTCAGTTGCCAGGCATTAACTTTCAAGGGTCGCAGCTCAAAGAGTCCATTTTTACAGCGACGCAGCTTGAACGAGCTGATTTTGGCCAGGCCAATCTACACCGCGCTAATCTCCGGCGAGCCAACCTCCATCAAGCCTATTTTGGGAATGCCGACCTCAGTTTTGCCAACCTGCAAAAAGCAGACTTGAGTGATGCAACTTTAAGCAATGCCAATCTGCGGGGTGCCAACCTCTGTGGTGCTAACCTACGCGGTGCTAAGTTGACCCCCGTGCAACTCAAGATGGCTAAAACGAACTGGTGGACGATCATGCCTGATGGTCGTCATGGTCGCCTGTTTTAAGACTTAGTTTCTCTTTGCAGCCCTAGCGAGTATTGACTGCCATCTTCTGGAGATTGTTTCAACTCCTAGCTGAAACAATCTCTCGGTCTATTACTTGATGGATTTTTCAAGTTGTGTTTGTAGATCAGCAGTCAACTGCTCGATCGCCGAACGTCGACTCTTTCGATAGTCCAGATAGCGATCGCTGACATTGATGGGCTGACCGATTTGTAGCTTGGCAATCCGTTGCCCCAGCTTTGAAATTGACTGGGGATTACGGCCCTGAATCCAGGCGATCGCGCGCGCAATGATGGTCAACACCTCTGCATAGCGATCAATGCTCGGTTTTTCGCGAACATAGGAGCCCGAAACGGCAGCAAACTGCTCTACCAGTCGCATATGCCCCATGCGAATACTGGCTTCCATAGCATTCCAGTCTGCGAGACCTCGTGCCACTGGAGAGAGCTGTTCAAGGTCATCACGGTAGATGCGATCCCAGCCCGCTTGCTCAATGCGGCGACAGCGATCGCTAATGGTGCCTTTAGCTGGCAAATTAAAGTGGGATTCCGCAACGGAAAGAGCCATTTCCCGGAGACGTTGTAGTCGAGTTGCAAAGTCTGGATAGGCAGTCTTCTCAACCACATTTTTAGCAGAGTCAACCGCTAGGCTCTGCCCATAAGCCTCACGATAGAAGGTTTCGAACATTGTCAACATCTCTAGTCCCAGTCTTGCTAACTGCGCATAGCGTTTCTCACCGGGATGATCAATGGCTGGAGATAGAGATTTGGGGAGTTTTAGTTGTTGTTCGAGGTCATTAAAAAGCCGATCAATAACCACCCAATTCTGACGATCAACAAAGGGGTACTGAAGACTGATAGGAATGATGAAAACGGCTTCAGATCGATTTGCTTCAGCCAAATCATCACAGCACCAAAAGGCGAGCTGGGCGATACCAGGCTCAAGAGGGCTGAGGATTTCACTGTGATTATTGGTTGCCCCTTCTGGCGCGATCGCCAGCGGAAAGTCACCATTGACGAGACAATCCCGCGCGGTTTTGAGGGCGAGGCGATCGAGCTTGCCGCGCTGAATGGGAATACCACCCAGTTTTGACAGCACCCAGCCCGTCAATTGACCAGCCCAAATGGGAATGCCGCGATCATAGAGAAATTGACTATGAACGGGCGATCGCAAGGGAATTTGGTTGCGGCGTGCCACCGTCGGCACCGTCTTCCAGAGTAAATGCGCCAAAACGAGAGGGTCTTGGGTGCTTGGATGCCGGAATGCCAAAATGAGCCGAGATTGTCGAGCTTGGAATTGGGCGAGGCGTTGCGCCAGTTCTTCGACGCCCGTTGTTTCGACGCGCTGGATGCCATGCGATCGCAGCAGCATTGGCAAGACTGTCTTGACCACAAGGTGCAGCCAAGGCTGATAGTCCGGCGGAATAAAGCGCAGTGCTGGCTGCGCCTGTTGCACGATGGCATGGGGCATGGGCAGTAGCGATCGCGCGATCGCCTGAAACGGCCAAGATCGCCCATATTGTGACCTGCAATTGCTGGAAGCTCATGTTGGCTTCGGCCAGTTGCGATCGGTGGAGTAGGGTACACAAGAACCGTTCTTTCATCACTCCATGCCCATCGATACTTGGTTTCCTCTGGCTGTCTCTCGCACTGTACTAATGCCAGATCCAGACTTGCTGGAGCGCATGATCGTGCAGATATTTCAGTGGCGTGGGGATCTGTGGGCTAATCCGAGTGGCGAAGCGGCTTGGACCGGCGACATGAACGGCGTCGCGTTGGTGCATGAACATCCTGATTTTGCGTGGCTGCGATCGCAGGTGGAAGTTCAAGCCCTACAGTTTTGCCAAGCCCTTGGCTTCCAAACGGAAGCCTTACAACTGTGGATTCAGCGGTCATGGCCAGTTGTTTCGGAACCCGGCCAGAGCATCGGCGCCCACCACCATCCCAACGCTCACCTCAGCGCTATCTATTACCTCAACGGCGAAGCGGATCCGGATCTCGGTGCCCTACGAATCTTTGACGATCGCCCCCGTAATGAGTTGGTGCCTGGCATGGCTGTTGGCTATGGCGAAGTGATTAAGGAAGAGGCACCACTCAATCAAGCTTGGGTTGACTACCCGCCGCAGACAGGCCTGCTGCTGTTATTTCCTGCGAGCACTCGGCATGGCGTCACCGAAAATGTGACCGATTTCACTCGACTCTCTGTCAGTTTTGACCTTTACATCACGGCACGATCGGCAACCGGTTTAGCTCCGGAATATCTAGCTCCCCCAGTTGATCGCTGGAGTCCAGTTCCACTGCGCTGACTGCGATCTTCAAAACTGAGAGATCCCTGAAATCAGATCAATTGCTGAGCGAGCTGCTGAACTGTAGCTTCTACAAGGGTTGTAGAGGCTGGCATCTTCCGCACGTAACTGGACTGCTCCTTTTGTCTATTTTTGAGACTAAATAGACTTAAAATGAGTCTAATATGAGTCTTAAACAATATTAAAGAGACTAACTGGTATTGGATGGAGTAAACGCGATCGCCTGATGGGTGGGGGTGCTCTCTGGGGGGGAGATTCAAACAGGGTGGGACAATGGCAGTAAGACTCTTTGCATCCCCCTGTCTCAATGACCTCTGCACTTACCCCGAATGCCAGTCACAGCGTCACTGTTTTGGTGCGTATGCCCAGCAATACCGCTGCCATGCTGCATGTTGTGCAGGCGATCGCGGCGACGGGAGCGAATCTGGTTGAGATTGAGTTACTGCATCGCACCAATCAATGGCTGGATCGCGATTTGGTGATTGAAGCAGCCAGCGAAGAACAAGCTGCTGCTGTACTCGAAGCGATCGCAGCGGTACCGGATGTCGAGATCATCGATAGCGAAGATCGCACCTTTGCTCTGCACCAAGGCGGCAAAATCAGCGTTGAGCCCAAGCTGGAATTGACCAGTCAAGCGGAGCTAGCCATGGCCTATACCCCCGGGGTAGGGCGGGTCTGCAAGGCGATCGCAGCGGATCCCGATCGCGTCTACGAGCTGACGGTCAAGCAAAACATGGTGGCGATCCTCACGGATGGCTCGGCGGTTCTTGGGTTGGGGAATCTAGGACCAGCGGGTGCCTTGCCCGTGATGGAGGGCAAAGCCATGCTGTTCAAGGCATTTGGCGAGGTTGATGCCTTCCCAATCTGTCTCGATACTCAAGACACGGATGAGATTGTCGAGACGATGAAGCGGATTGCGCCGGTCTTTGGCGGCGTGAATTTGGAGGATATTGCTGCCCCACGCTGCTTTGAAATTGAAGCGCGACTCAAGCAGGAGCTGGATATCCCGGTTTTTCACGATGATCAGCATGGCACCGCGATCGTCACCCTA
The DNA here is from genome assembly GCF_003846445.2 of Synechococcus elongatus PCC 11801. Classification (NCBI taxonomy): domain Bacteria; kingdom Bacillati; phylum Cyanobacteriota; class Cyanophyceae; order Synechococcales; family Synechococcaceae; genus Synechococcus; species Synechococcus elongatus. The sequence continues at coordinate 477,972 of NZ_CP030139.2, forward strand.
GCGGCGCTAGAAAATGCGCTGAAACTGGTCAAAAAATCCCTGTCGCAGGTACGAATCGTGATGAATGGTGCAGGGGCTGCTGGCTTGTCCGTTGCCTCTTTGCTTAAGGAAGCCGGCGCAACAGACATCATCATTTGCGATTCCCGTGGGATTCTCAGTGGCGATCGCACAGATCTCAATTCCCAGAAGCAGACTTTTGCCGTGGAGCAAGGCGGCACCCTAGCCGATGCTCTCGTCGGTGCCGATGTCTTTATCGGTGTCAGTGTGCCGGGAGTGCTGACGGTGGAAATGGTGGAGACAATGGCAAGCGATCGCATTATTTTTGCGATGGCGAACCCCATTCCTGAGATTCAACCGGAGTTGATTCAGGGGCGGGCTGCTGTAATTGCTACCGGACGTAGCGATTATCCCAACCAAATCAACAACGTCCTTGCCTTTCCCGGCGTGTTTCGGGGGGCGCTGGATTGTCGGGCGAAAAGTTTGACCAGCAGCATGTTTTTGGCTGCTGCCCGCGCGATCGCGGATTTGGTTCCTGCTGAACGGTTGTCGGCGGAGCACATTGTGCCGAGTGCTTTTGACTCTCGTGTTGCACCGGCTGTCGCTGCTGCCGTTGTAGCTGCTGCCCAAGCGAATGGCTTGGCACGAACCCTCGTCACTACCCACTAAGCCGCATCAAAGCTGCAATGAATCTTAGCCTCGGGGCGATCGCCCCGAGGCTGATTAATATCAGTTAAAAGTTAGTTGAAGCCTAAATTTCCTCAAAGCGGGCGTTGACGTTGAGCGTATCTGGCCCGAGTGCCGTGCCTTGTACAACCAGAACCACAGTTTTTTCAGGAGCTTTGGCTGCCAGTTGCAGGCTGGATGGTAGATCAAGCACTAAGTTAAAGCCCCAATCTCCTGAAACAGTGTTGATTGTTCGTTCTCGATAACCTTTTTGGCTGAGGGCCTGCCGATAGAAAGCAAGAACAGCAGCAGGTTTTTGAGGTTTGGCTTGAAAGTTAATTGATTGCTGCTGGTAAGCATTGGCAGCAAACATGGATTGCACAGCTTTCGGTGACCCTGTCGGCCGAGGCAGCTGACTCAGGATGGCGGCAGCGTTGGTCGCTGCTTGCGCAATCGCCGGTGGAGTGAGCCACACACTCCCTAGAACGCTCACGGCAACCCATCCCAATGCCATCACTCGTGCCATATTTGAGACCGACTTATTTCCTGTGCAGGATGCCCCAATCGAGGAGCTATCGCACAGCTAGCCTTGAGACTAAAATAAGAAAAAGTGCCTGACTGCTGCTAAACTTGAGTCAATAGATAAGCCGAAGAAAAGGCTGTTAAATTAGTCCAAATCTAATTTATTCGGACTAACTACCCACTCTAAAAGCTTTTCTGAAAAACAATCTAGAACTTTGCTCTCTTGCGTTCACCGCAGAATGCCAAAGCCACTTCAGTGGGGGTGTCAAACCCTCAAATACAGATTTTCTTAGTCTCATACTCGTCTTACCTCATGAACTCAGAGGTGGTTTACTCAGCCCAGACCATTTCCAAGACACCCCTACTCCAAGCGAGTGACTACTTCGCTCAAGAAGTAGAAGCGACCGCAGCTAAAACTAGTCTCTGGACTACAAACGAGCATTTTTCGACCCAGCGTTAATCTCCTAGCACGCTGGTATCTCAAGCTCACAAAACAAGACAAGTCAGCGATGTTTATCAGCACTTATACTTGCCGAATTGAAAACTATAGTCACTTACAGAGAGCGTTGCTCGGCAAGAGACCGAAGTAGGGAATACTAGAAGAACGTCATAGCAATCATGACTTTGGGAGGATTCCTAATTAAAATCGATGACAGAAAACTCCCAAAAAGCAGATTCTACAAATCTCTTTCCAATTCAGAGCAAATCATCTCAGTCTTCAGAAACAAAACCGATTCTGAAGGTCAAAAATTGGCGATCTTGGGTCTATGGCGGAGTAGGTCTACTACTTGGGGCCTTTGGTATCACTGGCACTCTTGGTCTCTTCGCAATTCAAGAAGCTCGTCGGCAAGTTGACCAATCGCTGAAGACAATTGAGGTTGCCCAGTCAATTGACTATTATCAAATCCAACTCCTTTTTAGGCTCAATCATTATCTTAAAACAAAACAAGAGACTGATCAAAAACTGTACCAACTCAGTCAAATTCGTCTTTTAGCAGCAACTAATAAGCTTGTAAGTATACAGAGCCAAGATCGAGAGCAAGTCCAAGAAGTAAAGACTCTCGCTGATCTTGTTCAGTTCAAATTACAAGAGCAGAAGCAGAGTTTAGGCTCTAGCCAGAATCTATCTCCATTATTAAACGATTCCTACTATGACATTCATGCACAAATCAATCAAATTGTTCAAAATGAACGTCAGATACTTGCGCGAAGACAAGTAACTGTTGATAACTATCGTCTGCTTACTAATCTTTTATTGATTCTAGGATCAATTCTAGGGATAGCTCTCGCGATCGCACTCTATCAAGAACAACGACGAGAGCAGAAACAGCTCACTGTCATTGATAACGATTACGAAGAGAAGAAAGATGTGTTAAATCAAAAACTCCAAATTCTACAAATTGAGCAGCAGCTAAGTAGCTTGCTATTAACCTGTCGTTCTACAGAAGAGATTAAAAGCATCCTGGAAGATTTTTTCCGACGCTGGTTTCCCAATGGTCAAGGCGCTGTGCTGGAGATCAGTGCTTCACGAGATGCACTATTAGAGATTGCTTGTTTTGGTGAGATTAATTTACCACCCCTGGCGCAGCCCTCTGACTGTTGGGCAATGCGGCGAGGAGAATGTTATCACTCCAGCCAAGCAGATTTTACTTATCCTTGTAGTCTTTGCCACCACCTACATGGTGAAACAATTCCTGATAACGTTGTCTGCTTTCCTCTGCAGGCACATGAGCAACTCATTGGCATTTTACACCTTACTAATATCGAGCCTGAGGCTCAGCAGATCGTTGAGTCTTTAGGTCAACAGTTAGCACTGCCATTAGCAGTGATGCATCTACAAGAACAACTCAAGCAACTTAGCTACCGCGATAGCAATACAGGTCTGTATAACCGACGCTTTTTAGATGAAATATTGGAGCGAACATTACTCGCTGCAATTCGTAAAAATGAAGGTCGGTCGACTGAGCAATCACCTTATCCCGTGGGGCTGATTTTCCTCGATGTTGATCGGTTCAAAGACTTTAACACTCGCTTCGGCCACGCAGTTGGCGATCAAGTGTTGCAAACATTAGGACAGACGCTCATGGAGTCCTGTCGCCGTGGTGAAGACCTTGCCTGTCGCTATGGCGGTGAAGAATTTGTGCTGATTTTGCCCGGCATGAATGAGCAGATGGCCTATCAGCGGGCAGAGCGAATCCGCCTCGCAGTGAGTCAACGGGTTGTTGGCGATCGCCGCATTACGATCTCTTTGGGAGTTGCCGCATTTCCTGAGGCTGGACAGATTCCCTCTGAGCTGTTGAAAGCTGCCAATATGGCTTTGCTCAAAGCCAAACTCAATGGACGTGATCAGACAGTTTGTGCTAGCCAACTATGAGCAACAGACGCGATCGCAATAGAGATCAAGCCATAGAAGAGATACGCCTATGGTGAGGAACGCGCATAGTTTTGAAATCGCTCTTTAATGAGTCGGATATAGAGATGCTTGAGCGTCGATCGCAAAACCCGTGGTGCCCCAAAATCAATGGGCACTAGGCGATCGGGAAGTCGCCAATCTGTAATGCAGCAATCCTGAACATCGAGTAACGGGTAATGCAGCGTTTCGTAGCGAAGTTGCAGCCGTTCCGCAGCCGTAAGGGTTGGTACTGACCTCCAATCAATTCCCAAGAGGGAGGCGATCGCCTGATCAAGGGCAAAAACATTTGTTGAAGCGCCCAGTAACTGTAGCGATCGCGGCTCACCATTGCTAGGGCCATTGCCTTCATGGGCGATGATCGCATCCAAAATCGTCAGTGCTGGTGCGATCGCTCGGGCTGTTTCCACCAGCATTTCTCCAAAGCGATCGCGATCTTTTCCGGCTTCAAGGTGCCACCAAGCTTTCATCTTGCCGGGGACGCAACCAAACAGGTTTTTTACGCCGGCTGAAAGCGTCAGTTGCACATGGGATTTGAGTTTCGGAATGTTGATCACCACATCTGCACCTAAGGCTTCGCGGCTGAGCCGAAGGTGCTGAAAGGCTGGACTGTCAGTACTCTGACGTACCCCGCGAAACTCCACGACAGGAATTGCTAGCTCCTCCAGCATTGAGCCATAGCCGCTAGCGATCGCGACCCCCTTGGCACTGCCAAAGGCCGGGCTATCACCCAGAAAAGGCTCGCCGCCTGCCTGCCGAACTTGTCGCGCGATCGCCGCAACTAATTCTGGCCGTGTCACACATTCTTTGCCTGGACGGCTACCCGTCAGCAAATTGGGCTTGAGCAGCACCTTCTGACCAGGTTTCACAAAGGCTGGCATACCCCCCCAAGGCGCTAGCAAAGTCGCCAGTCGCTCGTTCAGTAGCTGGGCTTCGTAGTGATCGACTCGGAGCAAGGCAACCGTCGGTGACATAGCCAACTCATCCCGTTCATCTCTGGGATCCTAACCGCGAGTCTTAAATTTTTATCGATCTAGCAGTCTATTTATAGACTCACAATAGACTTAAAATTGGTCTAATTAATCTCATTTTAAGACTACTTGACACAACTAAGACTCAATGGTCGAGTTAAATGCATAAAAATCCCTCCTGAAGCAGGATTACAGCGTTTTAATCCCGATCGCTTGTAATCTGTGGATCACTCAGTTTTGGATGACTCCGCGCTTGCTTCTCGATAAAGCCAGTCTGCGGCGACAGCTACTTGCGCAACGGCGATCGCTAACAGCAGCCGAACGTCAGCAATACAGCCAAGCGATCGCGGCTCATTTGCAGCTCTGTCCCCTGTTTCAGCAAGCGACGACGATTTTGAGTTACTGGCCGCTGGGGGCTGAGCCGGATTTGCGATCGCTCCTATCTCAACCCAAACAATGGGCGCTGCCACGCTGTGAAAATCAACATCTTTACGCCCATCGCTACGAGTCGGAACAGCTCCTAGAGAAAGACTGCGCTGGAGTGCTTGCGCCTTCGGCAGACTCCCCGACAGTTCCTCCGGATGGAATTGATCTACTCATCGTGCCAGCAGTGGCCGTGGATGAAGAAGGCTATCGGTTGGGTTATGGCGGTGGCTACTACGATCGCCTGCGGGCAGATCCGGCTTGGCGATTGATTCCGGCGATCGTGGTCGTCTACGCAGCTCAAGTTGTGCCTGAATTGCCGCGTGACCCTTGGGATATCCCCTTTTCAGCTCTCTGCACTGAGGAAGGCTATCAGCTCATTGACTCTACATGAGCACAGGAGTTTTCACAGTAATTGGGGAATGCTGGGGGCAATCATTGTCTGCCAGCCATGATTCGCTCTGCACCCCCAACCGCTCAGCACCTACTCCAGCACTACTGGGGCTATCCCGACTTTCGACCGGGTCAAGCTGAGATTGTGGAAGCGATCGCCCAAGGCCAAGATAGTCTGATTGTTTGGCCAACGGGGGGTGGTAAATCGCTTTGTTTTCAAGTGCCAGCCCTACTGCGATCGGGGTTGACGATCGTGGTGACGCCGCTGATTGCCCTGATGGAAAATCAAGTCGCTGACCTGCAAGAGCGGGGGATTACGGCAGCCTGCCTCCATAGCCAGCTGGCTCCACGCGATCGCAAGGCTGTGCTCCAGCAATTACCGCAGCTCAAGCTGCTTTACCTTGCGCCAGAAACTTTGCTCAGTCCACCTCTCTGGGTGCGCCTGACAGAACCAACCACCGCGATCGCTGCTCTCATCCTCGATGAAGCCCATTGCCTCCTGCAGTGGGGTGAAAGTTTCCGCCCGACCTACCTGCGGCTAGGCGCGATCCGACCTGCCCTTATTCGATTGGGTAAACCTTCCTTCCCAATCGCCGCTTTTACAGCAACCGCTCACCCCCAAGAGGTGGCGAGGCTCAGCCAGATTCTGCAATTGCAGCACCCCCAACGACATCAACGCGATCCCTATCGCAGCAATCTCGCCCTAGCGGTGAAAACGGTGTGGACGCCGCGCCAGCGTCAGAATCAGCTCTTAGACTTTTTAGCCAAACATCAAGGTCAGAGCGGCTTAATCTACCTGCGCAGTCGGCGCGACTGTGAGACTTGGACCGATCGCCTGCGCGAGCGCGGCTACCGCTGCGCCGCTTATCACGCCGGAGTGGCTGATCGCGATCGGCGGCAGATTGAACGCGATTGGCAGAGGGGTACCCTGCCCTTTGCGGTCTGTAGTTCTGCCTTTGGCATGGGCATCGATAAACCGGATGTGTGCTGGGTTGCCCATGTGCAACCGCCCTTATTGCTGAGTGAGTACTTACAGGAAGTGGGACGCGGCGGGCGCGATCAGCAGCTAGCGCAGGGACTGACTCTAGTAAGTGAACCCAGTGGATTGCTCGACCCAAGCGATCGCGATCGCTGGCAGGGATTTCAACGAGCGAGTGAGCAACAGTGGCAAGCGGCGCAACAACAGGCCAAGCAGCTGCCTGCCAGTGGCGACCTCCGGAGTCTGCCCAGTAGTTCTGATCTTGACCTTGCTTTGGCCTACCTACAGAAACTGGGGCAGTTGCAGTGGCTCGATCCCTTCCGCTATCGGCGGCGAGCTGTTCCGACTCCACGACCTGCGCCACAATTCAATTGGCAACCCCTGCGTCAGTTTCTTTACGGTCGTGACTGTCGGTGGCGATCGCTATTGCAATCGTTTGGGAGCGATCGCCCGGCCCCCTGGCGATGTGGCCACTGCGATCGCTGTCAGTCTGGGCGGTAACCAGCTCAAATCGTGTTCGGCCATCCTCCAATCAATGGGAAAGACCTGTACCTGAATCGGGAGGCCTGGCGGGATAATTGGGGTAGAACAGCGCTGCTTATGAGGTCCCCGATGAGCTATCAAAAAATCTTGGCAGCGATCGACCTCTATGCTGGTGAAAGTCCGATTTTCACGAAAGCATTGACATTGGCTCAGCAGAACCAAGCGCAACTTGTGCTGCTGCACTGCTCACCGCTGCCACCGGTCTACAGCAGCAATTACATCAACTTTCTCAACTCCCCCGCCGACTGGACCATGGATTTGAGCTTGGCAGAGGAGAGCCAACGCCAAGATGCGGAGCTGGCTCGCCAACATCTCAAGGAACTGCGACAACAGGCGCTGGATGTCAACGTTGAGGCCATTCCGCTGCTGCGCTTCATCGACCCGAATCGGGGTATTTGCGATGCCGTCAAAGACCTCGGAGTTGATTTGGTGGTTCTTGGGCGGCGCGGCTTGCAGGGTATTTCCGAACTGCTGATGGGCAGCGTTAGCAGCTATGTGGTGCACCACGTCAGTTGCGATGTCCTGATCGTCCAAACCGGAAAGTGACCTACTTCGGGAAGACGATGGCAGTCCATCACAGCTCTGAAAGTCATCTCTCTACCTTGCTCAACGACAGCATCAATCACTAGAAAGCAGCTGCAAGCCGTGGCAGTAGTTGATCCAGCTGATCTTCTTGCCATTCTTCCCCGCTCGGTTGGCTGGGGTGAGGCTGAGCGCGGGGTGGATTAAAGCCAACCGCAGCTTCAACACCATCGGTCACGGCATATTGAAATCCTTCGTAGAACCACACCTCTTCATCAAAGTTGCTGGTATCGATCGCATCCGGATCAGCCAGCGCCGTTTCGTAGGCCTGTTGCCCCCGCGAAATCAGCGAGGCGCGAAAGTCACTAAACGCATCATCACTGCACCCCCCTTGCAACAAATAGGCTGCTCCCCAGAGGGGCCAATGGTAGGCGCGATCCATCAAGGCATCAAAGTGCTGACTAAAGGCGATCGCTTCTTCAACGCTGAGCCCCGCGAGAACCGCTTGCAAGCGATCGCATTTCGCCTCCATCTCACCGGCACTGCGATCGTGCACAGCTTGAATGATTGCCCAAAAATCTGCCAGTTCCACAGCTTAAACCCCTTGAAAACAGCAGCTAGCATGCCCAAATCAAGAGTGAAGTTGCAATTTTAATGTAGTTGCAACAAAAAAACCCTGCTTCAGCAGGGCTATAAACGGGAGTGCCTGACAGAGAAACGGTTTGGATTATTAGTGAATATCCAGGTCTAAGGGGTAGCGCTCATAAAGTCAGCAAAGGCAAGATCACTAACATCGTTAACTTTGACAAAGATGTCGCCACTGTCAGTATTTAGACCGTCAATCAAGCCATTATTATTTGCATCGTAATAGAAGTACCCATCAGTTCCAGCGACTGTGTAGCGGAACAGGATACCCGGAGTTACCTGATTACCATTGATCCCCAATGGAGCTCCATTATTTAGGTTAGCTAAGAGACTACTTTCATCAGGAAATGGAAATATACCACCACCATCAACAACTATGCCATTCAGGATTATCTTGTCACCTTCAGTGCGATCGAAGTCAGTGATAGTATCAAACTTACCAGCAACTGCTTGTGAGCTACCAGCAGCAAACACGAAGCGATCAGCTCCATCCCCACCTGTTAGCTCATCAGAACCCACTCCTCCAATAATAAAGTCGTCACCACCATTCCCTGATATGGTGTCATTACCACCGCTTCCAGCAAGTGTGTCATTGCCAGAACCACCAATCAAGCTATCAGCCCCAGGAGTAAACTCAAAAATAAGTGCTGGGCTACTTCCAACTATCAATGTATTACCAGAGAAAGAGGAATTTTCATTAGCATTGAGAATAGTAATTCCTCGGCTAGAACCACCCATAGTTTGATCTAAGGTATTATTTATAACGTCAGTTCCTTCACCTCGAACTCTCAAAGCTGTTGCAGAACGATTTGTAAATCCAGTGAATATATTTCCTTCAATCGATGAATCAACTGCATCAATAGTAACTAGAGTATTTCCTTGTTCTTGACTGTTTGAATTTAGGCCTCCTGCAGTTCCACTAACTAAGTTATTATTAAAAATAATATTGCTAGAAGCTTGTGGTGATGTTCCTCCATTTCCTAAGAGAACTAACTGTCGAGGAACATTATTGCCTAAATCAAACTGTGTGCTAAATCCTAATCCACCTGGTTCAGAACCTACAAAAGTCTGACCAGAAAACTCGTTACCCTCAATCGTGATATTAGTCAAGACTCCAGAAAATTCTGACTGAAGTCCAGTATCACCATTAGCGATAATTTTGTTCCCTTTAATTAAAATATTATTTTGATTACCTTGTAAGTAAACTGCAGCTTTTTCAATTGCTCCATCACCATTAATTCCAATTATCTCAAAACCATTGTCAACATCTCCAATTTGTATTCCTGTCAAGCCCGTAGACAACTGGATAGCTCCTAGCCCAGAATCATTAACTCCAGTAATTTTTGTCGATGAGTACCCCTGAATTGACAGTAACTTTATATTTGACTTATTAATTAAGACATTTTCTATATAGTTTCCAGGCGCTACCAGGATAGTATCACCCTCAACTGCTGAATCAATAGCTTCTTGGATAGTTGTAAAACCACCAGTCCCAACAATTAAGAAAGTGCTGGCGCCATCAGTAACTTTTTCAATATTTGCGAGTGTATCCGTGCCTGACATAGTCGTAGAGATAATGAGTCTACCATTGTCAAAGCTAAAGTTGTCTTCAGTCAGTAACTCAGTGTAATTAACAACATCAATTTCATCAGTCATGTAGGCATCTTCACCACCATCAATGGTGTCGTTGCCTGAACCACCATTAAGGGTATCTGCACCAGCAAATCCGTAAAGTGCTGCTGGATTGGTGGTGCCGGTTACAGTGATTGTGTCATCTGCTGTAGTTCCAATGCCTAGGAATAAACCAACATTAGTTGAGTTAGTTCCATCAAAGACATTCAGTTCGCCTGTCAAGACTGTGGCTAACTCTGTGATCGTTAGGGTAGTCGGCATTCCATTCATGACGGTGCTGGGATTAAGATCAGTATTCCCAACCCGTGCGATTAAAGGGTCAATACCTACTGCTGTGAAAGTAATAGTATTATCAACAACAGTAGGACCCTCAGTGATTGTCGGCCCATCATTGATGCCTGTGAGTTTAATTGTCAGTGTTCTTACTTGCGATACTGCACCTCGTGAATCCTTGACAATATAGTTAATCGGAATCGAAAGAGTGTCATTAGAACCTAAACTATCGTATGCTGGATCATTACGGTCAAAAGAGTAACTACCATTAGGATTTAAAGAAAATCCCGCTGGAGCTACTTGATTGGGAGCTAGCTGAAAAGTAATCGGATCGTCATTAGGGTCTCTCGCAACTAGCTGACCATTAAAAAGCCCTTGATCTTCAACCAAGTTTTGCGTTTGATTTTCAGCAATTGGCCTGCTGTTGAAATTGAATAAACGCAAGAAGAGTCTAAGAAAACTGAAAGCACTAATGCTAGACAATGCCATGGAGTTAGAACCCACTTTCAATGGTGAATGACTTAACCCAAAATCAGATAGATCGTGAAAATTTGGGTTTTAGACAAATTTCTTTGGATCATAGCGCATACCTAAATTTCTGTCGGCAATTGAGGTTTCCACCAATTACCTAGGACTTGGCTATCCAATGGTTGGCTTGTTCAGCCTTTCAGAATTCGCTAAAACTCAGCTCTTGGGACAGCATCAGTCAATGCAACCCCTAGATTACGTTGTTATAGAGATTCATGGGAGGGAGACCCTGAGGCTCCACGCTTTTTCTATAATTGTGAACCTCACTTCCTATATTTGAGGAATAGAGCCTCTAAACTACAACTCCGTTTCCCTATCAAGGCAGACAGATCTATGTAACCCAATTCACAAAATGGGGTCAAGTTAGCGATTGCACCTCAACTGGGGTTCCAGCGGCGATAAATCCCGTATCAGCCGGCAGAATCGCCCAGTGGCTGGATTCAACTAACGATTTCAGTGCAGCCGAAGACTGCTGAGGATCCACCCAGACTTTGCCATCAGGGGTAAGCCGCGATCGCCAAAAGCATTGCAGTCCTTCTGGTTTGCGAACTGATTCTGCCAAGGGCAACCAGAGGGGCGATCGCGATTCACCACGGCGCTGCATCAGCAAGGGTTTCAGGAAAAACTCAGCGGTGACCGTTGTGGAAACAGGATTTCCTGGACAGGCCAAGACCAAGCCCTGTTGCTCGGGTGCGATCGCAAACAACAAGGGTTTGCCAGGTCGAATCGCAACTTTGTGGAAGATGGCTTGGCAGCCCAAACGCTCTAAAGCGGCGGGTACAAAATCAGCCACCCCCATCGAGACGGCACCCGTCGTCAGTAGCAGGCGCACGCCTTGCGACCAGAATTGCTGGGCGATCGCAGCAAACTGTTCGGGGTCATCGGGGACATGAGCGATCGCACGGATCTCACAACCCAGTCGCTGGAGCTGCTGAATCAAAAATGGCTGGCTGGAATTGCGGATCTGCCCGAGTGCCAACGTCGGTTGCGACCAAGGCACCACCTCAGTCCCTGTCGAAATCAAGCCCACCGGCAGTTTCGACCAAACTGGTAGCTCACTCAGCCCCACAGCAGCGGCCAGCATCAATGCCATCGGAGTTAAGTGCTGACCTTTCGCCAGTAAGGGCGAGCCTTGGCGGAGATCTTCGCCCCGCACCCGAATAAACTGCCCAGCCGGAATCGGCGTTGAGACCGCGATCGCATTCTCTTGTTGCACCACATCCTCGACTTTGACGATCGCATCAAAGCCTGCTGGCATCGGTGCACCCGTCATCACCGCGCAGGCAACGCCCACAGGACTCTCAAGTAACGGTGGCTGCTCACCGGCCATCACCCGACCGACAATCGGCAACCGCACGGGGCGATCGGGGCTGGCTGCCACAACATCCTGACTGCGCAGGGCAAAGCCATCCATTGCGGAGTTATCCCAGTGGGGCAAGTCACAGGGAGCAGCGATATCCCGGGCCAAGATGCGATCGCCCGCCTCCAGCAGCGGTACTGTTTCGGTGGACAGCGTCAGTTGATCTACTTCAGCCAACAGCAATTCGAGCGCTGCCGAATAGGACAACATCATCCCCACCTCTCTGCGATCGCCTGCCCATTCTTTCCCATCAAATCAGTTGGCAGCCCACTCACTGGCACAATCAAGAGCGAAGCAGATGGGCAAGGCAGCGGGCATGAGCATCCGCATGATCGACGTGGGCGATAAAGCCATCACGGAGCGCGCAGCTCGCGCCGAAGGCTGGATTCGCCTCGCGCCCGAGGTCTATCAGCGCGTGACTTTGGGCCAACTCCCCAAGGGTGATGCCTTTTTGCTGGCCCAAGTCGCTGGCATTCAAGGGGCGAAACGGACAGCAGATTTGTTGCCGCTCTGCCACCCCCTGCCGATTGAAGGGGTCAAGGTTGACTGCCAAGCGCTGGCAGATGGCGAGACGATTCGGGTTGAAGCAAGGGTTCGTACGACGGGCAAGACGGGTGTGGAGATGGAAGCCCTCGCCGCCGTTTCCGCTGCTTTGCTCTGCCTCTACGACCTGACCAAGATGTTCGATGCCACAGCAGAAATTGGTGGAATCACGCTGCTGGAAAAAACGGGTGGCAAGTCGGGACATTGGCAACGAGAAGCGATCGCCCCAGAAGCAGCTCTGACGGGACCCTTAGCAGGGATCTCAGCGACGGTGATCACGGTCAGCGATCGCGTCGCAGCGGGTCAAGCGGAAGATCGCTCTGGCCCTGTGATCCAGCACTGGTTAGAAGAGCAAGCTGCAACGGTCTTGGCCACAACTTGCATTGCGGATGAACCCGCCTTGATTCAAACAGCCATTCAGCAGGCGATCGCCCAAGGATCACAGTTGATCCTGCTGACGGGGGGCACCGGGCTTGGTCCTCGCGATCGCACCCCTGAAGCGATCGCCGCCTTGGGTGCCATTCCGGTTCCTGGCATTGGCGAAGCCCTACGGCAAGCGGGACGAGCGGAAACAGCCATGACTTGGATTGCCCGTAGTGGCGGCTGGATTATCGACGGAAGTTTCGTGATTGCCTTGCCTGGCAGTCCTCGTGCAGTTAGCAGCGGTCTGGCGACGTTGCTGCCCGTATTGCCCCACAGTTTGGCAATCTTGAAGGGCGCAGATCATGGAACGGTGAAGGGATGACGTACATGGTCACGGTGCTCTGTTTTGGGGGGCTCGCTGCGCTCAGCCCCGAGGGTCAACCGCTGCAGCTGGCGCTCAATCTGCCTGCAACGGCTACGCAAGTAAAAGCAGCGATCGCCCAAGCCTGTGGACTGGCAGCGGATTCAGCCTTGGCACAACTGCTGCAAAATTCCGCGATCGGCAGCGAAACGCAGATTTATCTTGATACCGATCCCATTCCCGCCAGCCTCTCGCAACTGGCTTTGCTACCGCCGGTAAGTGGAGGTTGAGCATGCTGGAGCAATTGACTTGCGATCGCCATCAGATTGAGTTGAGCTTGGCACCCATTCCTCTCTCAGCTGCCGCTGAGTTTTGCCACGACGATCGCTATGGGGCCTTTGCCAGCTTTGTGGGCTGGGTGCGGCGCGTCAATGTTGGCCGCTTAGTCACGGGCATTACCTATCAAAGTTTCCAGCCGCTCTGTCGCACCGTCCTTACAGAAATCTGCCAAGAAGCAGAGCAAGTCTTTGGTCAAGAACTGCGGATCTACGTTCAACATCGCTTGGGTGAAACTCGCGTCGGCGATCCCACCGTGCTGATCGGTGTGGGTGCGGTTCATCGTGATGAAGCCTGCGAAGCCTGCCGCTATGTGATTGAGGAGCTGAAACACCGCGCCCCGATTTGGAAACTGGAACATTATGAAGACGGAGACTCGGGCTGGGTGCCGGGCAACTGTCTTTGCCAAGAGCGCCGATCGCGCGATCGCTGGCTGCAAGCGAGGCGGGAATGAGTGTTTTAGTCGACTCCCACGATCGACAATTTCGCTATCTGCGCCTGTCCCTGACCGACGTTTGCAATTTCCGCTGTGGCTACTGCCTGCCGAATGGTCAACAGTTAGACCCACAGCGGCCAGTCCTGCTGACGATTCAGGAAATTCGTCATCTGATCGAAGGATTTGTGGCGCTGGGTATCGAAAAAGTCCGGCTGACGGGTGGCGAACCCACACTGCGATCGGATCTAGTGGAGATCGTTCGCACGGTAGCGGCTGTACCCGGCATTCGTCGAGTTGCTCTGACGAGTAATGGCTGGAATTTGCGCGATCGCTTGGCTGATCTACAAGCCGCCGGACTGACGCAGCTCAATCTCAGTCTCGATAGTTTAAATGCTGCAAGTTTTCAGCAGATTACTGGCAGCAGCCGTTTTGAAGCGGTGATGGCTGCGCTTGAACAAGCGATCGCCCTGCAACTGCCGATCATCAAAGTCAATGCAGTGCTGCTAAAGACGCTGAATTATCCAGAACTCTCAGACTTTGTTGAATTCGTGCGCGATCGCCCGATCAGTCTCCGCTTCATTGAGCTGATGCAAACTCTGGAGAATCACGACTATTTTCAACAACAATTCCTTTCTGCCTCCGTCCTCACGGAACAGTGGCTTGATCAGGGCTGGCAACCAATTGAACGCGATCGCACGTCTGGCCCCGCGCAAGAGTACTACCATCCCAATTACCAAGGGAAATTGGGCGTCATTGCTCCCTACAGTCCCAACTTTTGTCAGAACTGTAATCGTCTCCGCATCACCAGTCGCGGTGCCCTACGACTCTGTCTATTCGGCACCGGTGAATTTGACCTACGGCCTTGGCTGCAACACCCCAATCAGCGATCGCAGCTGATTACCCAAGTCCAGCAAGCCCTCGGCTTCAAAACCGCAGGACATCAACTCGCGGAAGCCAACAGTGGCGATACCCGCAACCTCGCAACCTATGGTGGCTAATTCGTTTTACCGCTCATGGGCTGCTAATTGCCGTAGCTTCCTCAGACGTCGTCGAGTGACTTTCGGAGCTTTATGACTGCTTTTGCGTTCGGTAAGAATCCAGAGTCGGCGATTGGTCAACATGGTTATCTCCTCCTAAACTCAGTCCCATGTAACTGAATCAGCAAGACTAGACCACTCCTCACACCACTGATCAGGGTCAATCCCCTCCTTTATTATGACGTTCATTCAATGCCTTTAGTGAGGGATACAGAGAGCAATAAGACTCCCCAAAAAAGTCTAAATGACCTATTAGCTATTAAATGCAAAATGAATTAAAGATTAGATCAATCAATTTAAAATAGCTGCAATTACTGCCGCTACAAATACCAATTGAATACTTTAGCTAGAATTTTTAGATTACAGAAATCGCTCCGGAGAGTTCTCTGATCACACCTTAATTCATTTCCCCCATAGCCCTAATCAGAGAAGAAGCTTACTTAATAGAAGACACCTACACAGTGCAACCTCTCTTGCCTCACTGGGTTCAGATGTAAAACATGCGACCGCGATCGCTCAGTCCTTCCGCCTGCTCACGTAAATCCTGAAGAGTGTACTGTTCAAGCTGCTGTCGCCAGGCAGACTCCACTTCGACTAACAGCTGATCAACCACTTTGGCGCTTGACGTCGCTTGATCAGAAGCTTGGGCGATCGCTTGAGGGGCCTCCTCTAAAGAGTGATAGATATCGATGAGTCGAATCTGCCAATGGTCTCGAGCTAGTCGGTAACCGCCATTCCGTCCACGCTGGCTAATCAAGAATCCCTGCTTCCTCAGCAATGTCAAGATTTGACCGAGGTATTTCGTGGGCAGTTGCTGCTGCGTGGCAATCTCCTCAATCTGCAACACACCACCGCTCTCCCGAATTTTGGCAACTTCGACCAGAGCAATGAGGGCATAGCGAAACGTACTGGAGATCGCCAAGGCTAGGGAATTTTTGTAAATGTGCCCGACTATACTCCCATAACTCGACCGGATTTAAGTAATTTTGAGCTAAGCTTGTGACCTCTCGTCTGATCTCCGCGCTATGGCAGTACTGAAAAACCTCAACGGCCAGCTAATCCGGGATAGCGATCGCATCAACGGCCTACTGCAAATTTGGCGATCGCGCCTCCACTCCCTGCAGGAGAGCCATCACGCTGGGCTATTGAGTGACACCGCTAAGCTCGATCGCTGGCGTAACTCTCCGGGGCTCGAGGTCTCAACCTGGGGACAACGCCTGTTGCAGGATCTCGCACTCTGGAGTGAGGAAGCTTGGTGCGAACCACTGACCATTCAACCGGGATCACCCCGTCTACTGAGCTTCTGGGAGCAACAGCACCACAGCCACTTTCATTCCGGCCCTGAAATCATCATGATTCTACGAGGCAACTGCACCTATAGCCTCGAAGTGGCGCAGCATGGAACCCTAGAACTCTGGTTAGAACCCGGTGACGTCTTACAGATCGGCAGCTTTTTGTCCCATCGTTTGAATTTGGGGCCATTACTTGAACTGCAAGCAGTACGCTGCTTTACCAGTCAAGATGGCTGGATTTCTCATCAAGGCAGCAAGATTTCCCAACCCTACCCCTAAGCCTATTTCTCTATTGATTAGTGGATAAATAGTTTCAGATAAAGCGACCTACGCAGGGTAGAGTCGCCGGTTGTGTGGAGGACCTAGAACGACTAAAAGCCGGAAGAACCTCAACAGAATTAGCCTGATTGTAGTGAACTCAAGCAAACCTGAGATCACTCTTTCAGTATGCGTTAAAAGTCAGTAGATAGGAGCAGATATCATGCATCAACTTAAGTAAATTTCGTCATCTAGCAAGCATGGATCAAAAGCAAGCCTCCTAAGCAGCACACATCTTCATGCAAGAGTCGGCACAAGCCTGACAAGCGGCTGCGCAACTCATCATCATTTCGTCGTCTGACATGGCGCTGCAGCACTCAGCGCATTTCAGGCAAACTTCGCTGCAGAGCTTACACATGCTGCCGATGAATTCCGAACCACACATCATCATGTTCATGCAGGTTTGGCACATCTCGGCGCAGTCGCGCATCATGCCCATCATCATCGGTTCCATGTAGCTGCCGCCCATCTTTAGGCAATAGCTCATGGTCTCCATGCAGGTCTTCATACAGTCCATGCAAGCCGACATACACATTTGCATGTCATCGGTCATTGCTGGGTTCATCATCGTCATCATCATGGCCAAAATCTCCAATAATGAGAAAAGCAATGGCAGTAACTAGGAGTTAATCGGCCTAGATATTGAAAAAAGTATTGCGGATAACAAAACCTAGAAAGTGTCACCAAACCAAAACACTAAATTTCTGTCTAAATATAGATATTTAAGCTAGGGAAAGGTGGCGATCGCAGGCCAAGTCTTGTTAACTTTAGGTAGTTAGGTTATGAAAGCATTGGATCCTCAATTGGCTGCTTAAAACCTCACGCAGCGATCGCACTAATCACCAACCAGAACTCAAGAGACTTGGATTCCTTAATAACTATTTAATGATGGATATTTAGATAATTAAATTTATTGGTCATAGGGTCTTTGTTTTTGTTATTTGTCGTATTCAAGGTTAAAGTTTTTGTGATTAATCTTGTTAGCGCCAAGCTTAAAGAATTCTGAGTTTTGTAAGTTGAATTCATTTTCTTGATCAATCTTGCAGTAGTCCGAAACCCCAGTCCTGACAAGCAAGCGTAGGTTGCCAATGAGTCCTGCAGGAAACTTTTTCGCTGATAACAGTCAGACCATTGGCAAGACGCCCTTGGTTCGCCTCAATCGAATTCTCAAAGGGGCACCCGTGACGCTATTGGCAAAAGTGGAGGGGCGCAATCCAGCCTATTCCGTCAAATGTCGGATTGGCGCGGCCATGATTTGGGATGCAGAGGAGCGAGGGCTACTCGGTCCTGGCAAGGAACTGATTGAACCCACGAGCGGCAATACCGGCATTGCACTGGCATTTGTGGCAGCGGCGCGGGGGATTCCGCTGACGCTGACGATGCCAGAGACGATGAGTTTGGAGCGGCGCAAGCTACTGGCAGCCTATGGCGCCAAGTTGGTGCTGACCGAAGGGGTGAAGGGAATGACGGGAGCCGTGCAGCGAGCCGAAGACATTGCGGCCTCAGATCCCGATCGCTATGTCTTGCTGCAGCAGTTTCGCAATCCGGCCAACCCCGCAATTCATGAGCAAACAACAGGGCCGGAAATTTGGGAGGACACGGGCGGCGCGATCGATATTTTGGTCTCAGGCGTGGGTACCGGCGGCACGATTACGGGCGTTTCGCGCTACATCAAGGAAACGCAGGGCAAACCCATTCTGTCAGTGGCAGTCGAACCTGAGGCTAGTCCGGTAATTAGTCAACGGCGGGCGGGAATTCCGCTGAAGCCGGGGCCACACAAGATTCAAGGGATTGGTGCGGGGTTCTTGCCAGACAACCTCGATCTGTCACTGGTTGATCAGGTAGAGCAAGTCTCGAATGAAGAGGCGATCGCCTATGCCCGTCGCCTTGCCCAAGAAGAGGGGCTGATCTCTGGCATTTCCTGCGGTGCCGCTGTAGCGGCAGCGGTTCGGCTGGCTCAGCAACCCGAACATGCGGGCAAAACGATCGTGGTGGTGCTGCCTGATTCCGGTGAACGCTATCTCAGCACGGCTTTGTTTGACGGCATTTTCAACGAGCAGGGGCTGGCGATCGTATGAGTTTGCCCCCTCGCAGCGATCGCGCTGAGATTCGCACTGGTTGGGGCCTCGACTCGATTGTCTCGGCTCTTAGTCAAGCTTCGACAGATCCGCATCCGCACCATCTTCTATCCGACCAGTTCTATCCATTGCCATCGCGGGAGAGCTTGGGTGCAATCTTGCATGGCCTGCGATCGGTGCTGTTTCCCCGTCATTTTGGCGATCCTGAACTCTCGGCAGAGACCACGCACTATTTCATTGGCAACACGCTCGATAAAACCCTCAACCTGCTAAGTGAACAAATTCGGCGGGAGTTGTGGTTGCAGCACCTCACCCAAGGAACGCCTGAATCCGCGCCAGCGGTGCTCAGTCATCGGGCTAGTGAACTCACGCAAGCCTTTGCCCAAGCCTTGCCTGAAATTAAGCGTTTGCTCGATAGCGACGTCAATGCAGCCTATCTGGGCGATCCTGCGGCGCAGTCGATTAGCGAAATTCTGTTTTGCTATCCCGGCATCACAGCAATTACCTTCCATCGCCTTGCTCATCGGCTCTATCAGTTGGGGCTACCGCTTCTGGCACGGATTACGGCGGAGGTCAGCCACTCAGAAACGGGCATTGATATTCATCCGGGAGCTGCGATTGGGGGGAGCTTCTTCATCGACCACGGCACGGGTGTGGTGATTGGTGAGACCTGTGTGATCGGCGATCGCGTGCGGATTTATCAGGCGGTGACGTTGGGGGCCAAGAGTTTTCCCCGCGATGAAACTGGCGCTCTGATCAAGGGACAGGCTCGCCACCCCGTCATTGAAGACGATGTGGTGATCTACGCCGGAGCCACGTTGCTGGGGCGGATCACCGTGGGTCGTGGCTCTACGATTGGCGGCAATGTTTGGCTGACTCGCAACGTTCCCCCCGGCAGCTTTATTTCGCAGGCACAAATCCGTTCGGAAAACTTTGAAAGTGGCGGAGGCATTTAGCGATGGCAGGCTGTCGCGACCCCGACGCTAGCCGGTGAAGCAAGGATTTTTGCCCTTGCGCTGACTCTTTTTCATTACCCAGGAATTGAAATCCATGACTGATAACGCCCCGCAGTTAGCGTTGCGTGATGTTGCTGCGCGCCAGTTAGCCAACGCCACCAAAACCGTTCCGCAGCTACGGACCATTACACCCCGTTGGTTGGTGCGGCTCTTGCACTGGACGCCGGTGGAAGCCGGTATCTATCGCGTCAACCAAGTCAAAGATGCCTCTCAGATTACGGTGGCCTGTTCGGAACGCGATGAATCGGAGCTGCCAGAAACCTTTGTCGATTACATCGATAATCCGCGGGAGTATTTGCTCAGTGCCGTTAATACGGTGGTAGATGTCCACACACGGATCTCCGACCTTTACAGCAATCCCCACGATCAAATCCGCGAGCAGCTGCGGCTGACGATCGAGATCATGAAGGAGCGGCAGGAAAGCGAGCTAATCAATAGCCGTGAGTATGGGCTGCTGAACAATGTGGCTCCGGGTCAGTTGATCCAAACCCGTACTGGTGCACCGACACCTGACGATCTGGATGAGTTATTGATTCGCGTCTGGAAAGAACCGGCCTTCTTCCTCGCCCATCCGCAGGCGATCGCGGCCTTTGGTCGGGAATGTACACGCCGCGGCGTACCGCCCGCAACGGTTTCCCTGTTTGGCTCCTCTTTCATCACTTGGCGAGGGGTGCCACTGATTCCCTCTGACAAGGTGCCACTGGAAAACGGTAAGACCAAAATCCTGCTGCTGCGGGTTGGTGAAAGTCGGCAGGGCGTCGTGGGGCTCTATCAACCCAATCTGCCAGGGGAACAGGGAATGGGCCTGTCCGTCCGGTTCATGGGGATTAACCGCAAAGCCTTAGCGAGCTATTTGGTGTCGCTCTACTGCTCGCTGGCAGTGTTGACGGATGACGCGTTGGCAGTGCTGGACAACGTCGACGTCACTCAATACCACACCTATCGCTACGACTAATTCTGCTCCCTTTGAGTGTGAGGACTGACGGGGAGCTATTCAGGTGAATGCAGGCCAGATTTGACCGCATCAATCTGTTTTTCGGGGTGGTTACATACCCCAGCTCCCCTATCGCTAGCTGGTTGGTTTGGAGTCGAAATCACGAGGATTGACATGACGAATACTGTTCCGTCCGTGCCGGCGATTCCTAATCTGCCGACTCAACCCGATCCCTTTTTCAATGAGCGATCGCTCGAACAGCTAACTCAAACGGTCTTGCAGGATCTACAGCAGGCTGGAGTGAGCGAAGCAGAATCGGCTCCAATTCCGCCTTCTCTTCCAACGGCATCGCTCCCAAACACACCGGCTGCAGTAACGCCCCAATCTGCTGCTGCTGCTGCGATCGCGCATATCCCTACTCCTCCGAGTTCTTTTGATGAGCGATCGCTGGCTCAGTTGGCGCAGGCTGTTTTGCAAGATCCGCAGTTTGCTAACGCGATCGCGGCTGTATTTCCTGCTGCAACGGTTCCGATGGCAGCTTCAGTTACCCCATCAGCAACTGCTCTGCCAAGTTTTGCACCGAGCTTAGTTCCTACTACGCCACCCATTCATGATGAAGTGGGCGTGATTCCGCATCATCAACTGCCAGTTCCGAGCCAACCCACGCCAACAGGTTTACAGCAACCGCCTGCGGGCAGTGGTGGCAGCGGTTTTTATTTCATTGATGAGCAGGTAGAGACAGCGATCGCGGCGCTGCAGCCCAGTCTGACCGTGTTTTCACAATTCAACTCGACCCCTGCGATTCCAGCATTGACAGGTGCCCATTCTGCTGGGGCAGTTGGCTTCGATATCCATCAAGTCCGTCGAGATTTCCCAATCTTGAAGGAGACGGTCAATGGTCGACCGCTGATTTGGTTTGATAATGCGGCGACAACTCAAAAGCCACAGGTCGTAATCGATCGCCTGTCGCACTATTACCAGCACGAAAATTCCAACATTCACCGTGCCGCGCATGAACTGGCGGCGCGATCGACCGATGCCTATGAATCGGCTCGCGAGCAAGTGCGGCGTTTTCTCAATGCCTCTTCCACTGAAGAAATCGTATTTGTTCGGGGCACTACCGAGGCTATCAATTTAGTTGCCAAAAGTTGGGGATCTCAGAATCTCAAAGAAGGCGATGAAATTATCATTACTTGGCTAGAGCACCATGCCAATATTGTGCCTTGGCAACAGCTCAGTGCTGAGACCGGAGCGCGGCTGCGGGTCGTCCCTGTGGATGATCATGGTCAAGTCCGTCTGGATGAATATCAAAAGCTGCTGAGCGATCGCACCAAGATTGTTTCGTTTACGCAGGTCTCGAATGCTCTCGGCACAATCACGCCAGCACGAGAAATCATTGAACTCGCCCATCGCTATGGAGCAAAGGTGCTGCTCGATGGTGCTCAGTCGGTCTCTCACCTGGCGGTCGATGTGCAAGCGCTGGACTGCGACTGGTTCGTGTTCTCGGGGCACAAGGTTTTTGGCCCGACCGGCATTGGCGTGCTCTATGGCAAACAAGATCTGCTCAATGCCACGCTGCCTTGGCAAAGTGGCGGCAACATGATCGCCGATGTCACGTTTGAGAAGACGGTCTATCAACCGGCTCCGGCGCGCTTTGAAGCGGGGACGGGGAATATTGCCGATGCCGTTGGCTTGGGGACGGCGCTCGATTACGTTCAAAAGATTGGGCTAGAAGCGATCGCGGCTTATGAGCATGAGCTTTTGCTCCACGGCACGGCACTGCTCAGCGAGATTCCGGGGCTACGGCTGATCGGCACGGCGCCTCACAAGGCAGCGGTGCTGTCGTTTGTGTTGGAAGGCTTCAGTCCAGAGGCGATCGGGCAGGCTTTGAATCGAGAAGGAATTGCGGTGCGAGCGGGGCATCACTGCGCTCAGCCGATTCTGCGACGCTTCGGGCTGGAAACGACAGTGCGACCTTCTCTGGCTTTCTACAACACGTTTGAGGAGTTAGAGACGCTAGCAGCAGCGATCCACCGAATTCAGGTGGGTAGCATCCCGCTCTAGGTGCTGCTGGACTCAGGTCAGAGCAGGGTTTAGTGCCCCGTTGACTGCAAGAACTGGCGCACAGCAGCGCGATCGATTTTGCCCTGGCTTGTGCGGGGTAAAGCCGTGCAGCTTAGCCAGCGCTTAGGGTGCTTATAGGCGGCCAATTCCAGCGCGATCGCGGCTTTCATCTGTTCAGCGGTAGTCTCTTCCGACTGAGGGACATAGGCTGCGGCCACAACTTCGCCCCATTCAGAGTCAGCAAGCCCAATCACGCAGACTTCCCGCACCAGACTACTGTTGTAGAGCGCTGTTTCCACTTCCAACGGCCAGATTTTCTCGCCGCCACTGAGAATGCGATCGCCCTGTCGCCCCAGCAAAATTAGACTGTGATCCGCTGACCATTCACCGCGATCGCCGCTCTGCCAAAATCCTTGGTCATCAACGATCGGCTGCAATTGGCTTGGACCCTGCCAGTAGCCCAAGGCCAAGCTCGGGGCTTGAATCGCCACCGTCTGATCGGCATTGAGTTCGATCGTGACGCCCGCTAGCGGTTTGCCAACGCCGCGATCGCCGGCCAAAAACTGCTGCGGGGCAAGAACGCTGATAAAGGCAGCCGTTTCGGTCGCGCCATAGCAAGGCGCGATCGGCAATTGTTCATGCTGCGCCTGCTGGAGCAAGGTTGGCCAAGCCGGTGCGCCTCCCAGCAAAATCAGCGATCGCTGCTGGAGCCAAAGCGATCGCTGCGGCAGTAAGCGTTGGAGTTGCGTCGGCACCAGCGACAACACCGCTTGAGGGCAAGTCGGCAAGGACTCGGCTAATTGCAGCTCAGACCAAGGTAGAAGCCAGAGCGAGCCACCCGTCACCAAGCTGCGAACCGCCACCATCAAGCCGCTGACATGATGCAGGGGCAGGCTACAGATGCCCGCGATCGCTGGACCATCGATCAGGGGCGATCGCTGAAAAGCGATGGCTGCCGCCATCAGTCGATCCCAAGTCTGAATCGCAAAGCGCAGACCACCACTGCTACCACCGGTGGCAATCCCAATCCAGCCTGTCTCGCTTGGGTCAGCAATGCCCGCCGCGGCTGCGATCGGTGCCGCGCCCCAAATCTGCTGCGGCTGCAGTTGCGTGGCAACTATCTCCCATTCCTGCCGCCGCCAACGCGGATTCCCCAGAATGACCGGCCAGCCAGCACTAACCGCTGCAATCCAGTCGGCCAGGTAGGCGATCGCATCGGTGTGAACAATCAGCACCCGCCGAGCCGGACGTTCCTGTAAACTCAGCCAGCGCTGTTCCGCCAACTGCCAGAGCCGATCGCCCTGACCACTGGCCAGCCAGCTCGGTCCCCATTGGGCTAGCTGTTGGAGGGGTGTTGCCATAGTGCTGCTGCAGTCTTGCTCTCCCAATCATCAGCAAACCAAGCAGTGGTTCCCAAGCCCTGCGCTTGATCGGCTCGACCCAGTTGCGCGGCAATCGCAGCAACCGATCGCCAACCGATCGGACTTTCAAACATCGATGAAACGACGACGGGCAATTGATGCTCCTGACAAAACTGCAGAACGGTCTGGGGCCAGCCTGCGATCGCCGGTTTGAGGATGTAGAGTCCGGGCCAGCTTTGGGTCTGCCAAAACTGCAAGGATGACAGCTGACTGACTGATTCATCTAAGGCGAGCGGCACCTGCGGCCAGTTCTGGGCCAGCTTGAGCAGACCATCAACCTGATTAGGATCCAGCGGTTGCTCTAACCACTCAATCCGGCCGGGCTGCCGTTCGTTAATCGCAGTCAGCGCTTGCAGCCAGCGATCGGCTTGCGCCGTCGTCAAGCCGCCATTGGCATCCAACCGCAGTTTTGCCGATCGCGGTAATTGGCGATCGAGCTGCAGGAGGAGTTCAAGTTCGCTCTCCCAATCCAGCCCGATTTTCCACTTGTAGGTGGTTGCGGGAGCTGCTGATGCGATCGCGCGCAGAGCCGCTGCACCCGCTGGCAACAGTACTGCACTAGTTGGCAGCAATCCTGTCCTGATCGGCTTGCGCAGGCAGCCAAAGCCAAACTGACAGGCCGGCAGGGTTGCGGGCACAGCCGCAAGATCCACCCACGTAGGTTGTGCTGGAAAAGCCTCACAGAAAGCGATCGCTTCCGCGAAGGTCTCGCTGCCAAAGGAGGGCCAAGGCGCAATTTCAGCCCAGCGCAGTTCCGTCTCGGTTTCAAGGCGCAACCAAATCCCCGATCGCACGGTGATCTGGGCATCCCGCGCTGTGCGGAGCGGTTGCCGCAAGCGGCGCTGATAGAGCCGAAACGCGAACCGCAAGCTCATCCAAAACAGCGTCCATACAACTGCGAGAGTCGCCGCAAGCGTTGGGCGCGATCGCCCGTCAGCCAGTCGGCACTGAAGCGCCAGTCCCAGTTGCCAGTAGCCTGCCCCGGACGGTTCATGCGAGCGCTGCTATCCAAACCAAAAACATCTTGGAGGGGGGCGATCGCCCAATCCGCCGTTGAACTCCAAGCCAAGCGGAGCAGCTTCCACTCAATTTCCCAGCCCGATTCCGCTCCCAGATAGTCCAGCACTGCCTGCCGATCGCTGTCATTACGGGACAAGAACCAGCCGACGGTCGTGTCGTTGTCGTGAGTGCCCGTGTAAACCACCCAGCGGCGACCCCAGTAGTTGTGCGGTAGATAAGCATTGCCCGAGCCAGAGTCGAATGCAAATTGCAGAATTTTCATACCCGGCAGCTCAAAGCGATCGCGCAGGTCTTCCACCTCGGGCGTGATCACACCCAGATCCTCTGCCAGAATCGGCAACGCCCCGAGTTGCTGGCGAATCGTACTCAGCAGGTCAGCACCCGGTGCTTTGACCCACTCCCCTTCGATCGCCGTTTCTTCACCCGCCGGGACCGACCAAAAAGCTTCCAGCCCTCGGAAATGATCGATGCGAATGTAGTCCACCAAGCTGAGGAGCTGTTGCAACCGCTGCAACCACCAGCGATAGCCATCGGTTTGCAGAGCAGCCCAGTTATAGACCGGATTGCCCCAGAGTTGGCCAGTCTCGGAGAAGTAGTCGGGCGGCACACCAGCCTGCTGATTAACTGCGCCCGTTTCAGGATCGAGGGCGAAAAACTGAGGATTGGCCCAAACGTCCGCACTGTCATGAGCGACGTAGATCGGAATATCGCCAATCAGGGAAATGCGGCGGGCTTGAGCTTCTTCCCGTAGCGCCAGCCACTGCTCCCGAAACTGCCACTGCAAAAACTGCTGGAAGCTGATTTCACCGCCCCAGCGATCGCGGGCTTTGGCTAAGGCTTGAGGCTGCCGCTGACGCAGGGCCTCTGGCCATTCCGTCCAGGGCTGACCCTGGCTGGCCTGTTTAATCGCCATGAACAGGGCATAGTCATCGAGCCAATCAGCTTCCTGTTCGCAAAAGGCTTGGAAAAGTTGGCGATCGCTGGCGGCTGCTTTTTGCAGAAACTGACTGTAGGCGCGGCGCAGCAGTTGATCGCGATAGGGCAAGACGCTGGCAAAATCGACGCGATCGCTCGGAAAAGTAGGACAGTCCGCCCAGTCCGATTCCTGGAGCCAGCCATCTTCTGCCAACAGTTCAGGGCTGATCAGGGCTGGGTTTCCGGCTAGTGCGGAATAGCAGAGATAAGGCGAATAGCCATAGCCCGTCGGTCCTAGGGGCAAGACTTGCCAGAGTTGCTGTCCAGCCGATGCCAGCCAGTCGAGAAACTGCCGAGAGGCAGGACCCAAGTCACCGCTGCCAAACGGCCCCGGCAACGACGTGGGATGTAGCAAGATGCCGGCGGCTCGTGTGAACACGGCGCAACTCCAAGGGGCAAGACGTTTTCAGCGTACCCGTAGGCGATCGCTGACCCAAAGCTCAAAGCGGCGATCGCGTTGTAGGGGGTAAGGCCGGATAGGACCAGTCGCCGTAGATGTCGAGTAAATCTGGGGGTAGAGCGGCCAACAGCCGCACTTCCGCAATCTCCAGTAACTGCTGCAGTTGCGGTTCACCGAGCCGGTGCCCCAACATTTGCAACTGATCCAGCACCTGCGATCGCGACCAGCGATAGGTGTAGGTCAAGGTCAGCAGCAGCCGATCGATGCCCGGCAGTTGGGCGATCGCCACTTGGGTATAAACCCAAAGCGGTGGCGGCATTGAGATTAAGTCGTAGGCGATCGCTTCAGTGGGCGGCAGCCACAAATCCTTCCAATAGCATTCGGCGAATGACTGGTAGTCGGGCCAATCCCAAGTCGTCTCTGCCTGCTGCAAGGCCCGCCACAGTTGCTGCCAGGCTTGCGCCACAGCCCAGTCTGCTTGCGTGGGAGCAGCGATGCGATCGCTCGCCAAGGCTAGAAGTGGGTCGGCATAGCGTTCATAAAGCGCCACAAACGGAGCCGCCGTCTGCCACGGATCAGCCTGAAAAGCCTGTTGAATGGCTGACGTTTCCTGTTGCAGCCAGCCATGGACGCGGGGATGGGCAGAAGGAAGCATCAGGACTGATCAGCCCAGCAAGAATGCACAGCAGTCTATCAAGATCCGCCCTCGGGCTCCGGACTCAATAGAGTTGCTCTAGCATCTTTTAGGCTGAGTGAGGACAGCAGCGAGAGGTCTATGGCGGGTCACAGCAAATGGGCGAATATCAAGCGCCAGAAAGCGCGGGTTGATGCCAAAAAAGCGCAGATTTTTGCCAAGTTGTCTCGGGCAATGATTGTTGCTGCTCGCCAAGGGCTGCCGGATCCGGCTGGCAACTTTCAGCTGCGCACCGCAATCGAGAAGGCCAAAGCGGCGGGCATCCCCAACGACAATATTGAGCGGGCGATCGCCAAGGGAGCCGGGACCCTCAGCGGCGATGGTCGTCAGTTCGAGTCAGTTCGCTATGAAGGCTATGGCCCCGGCGGCATCGCCATCCTGATTGAGGCACTGACCGACAATCGCAACCGGACTGCAGCTAACCTCCGAGCTGCCTTTAGCAAGCAGGGCGGCAATCTCGGTGAAACCGGCTGTGTCAGCTGGATGTTTCGCCAGTGCGGGGTGGTGCAGCTTGCTGGCCCGATCGCAGAGGCTGATCTCTTGGAGGCCTTGCTGGAGCTGCCTGCCGAATCCTATGACCTCGATGAGACGGGGGCAGTCGTTTACGGGAGTGTTGCTGATCTCGAAGCTCTATCTACGCAGTTGCGCCAAGCGGGTTTTGAGGTGGAAGACAGTGAGCTGCGCTGGATTCCTAACGACTACCAACTGGTCACTGACTGGGAGCAGGCGCGATCGCTGTTGCGTTTGTTAGACAGTCTTGAAGACCTAGAAGATGTTTGTAGCGTCACAGCCAACCTCGAATTACCCCCTGAACTGGTCGCCCAACTGGAGGCCACTCTGTGAGGCCAAACTCCCTGTTTAACAGCATGACTGCTGATGAAAACTACGCTGAGGAGTTTCAAGATCCCCCTTTATCCCCTTGTGCAGGCGATTGGGAGGCAGACTGGGAAGAGGCGATCGCGCTCAACGACGGTGCTGACCCCCCCATTCCTGAGACCGTGACAATCGACACGGTTTTGCGGATGTACTCGTCTGATCAATAGACGTACGGTACAGTTTGGTGCAGATCTAGGGCTGCATACACCCTCGCTATGGCTGATCCCACCTCCAACGAGCCCCAGTCGCAGGGGGACCCTTACCTTGCCTTCCAAGTCAGTAAGGGAGAAATTTTTGCGTTTGCGGCAACCAGCGTGCGGGAAGTCATCCTTCAACCCGCTGACACAATCACGCCAATGCCCAATGTTGCGAAGTCCGTTTTGGGCATGTTCAATTTACGCGGTCGCGTGATTTGGGTGGGTGATCTCGCTCAACTCTTGGGCATTCCGAGCCAATTTCGATCGGATCGTCCTGAGGTTCCACTGTTAGCGATCGAGCACGGCAATGCCCTGATGGCACTCATGATCGATCAACTCGGCGGCATGGTCTGGTTGAATCGGCAGGATTTGCGGCCCATCGCTGGCCATGCCCAACTCCAGACGTTTTGTCGTGAGGAACGCCCTGCCAGTGAGACTGGCCGAGCCATTCGCATCTTAGACCCAACCGTCATTCTCGAACCCAAGCACTGGTCCCTCTAGTCTCCCTACTACAAGCGCTATGACCCCGATGGCATCCGAAGATCGCAGCCTGTCCTACGAGCAAGTTGAGCAGGAGTATCTCAGTGGTCACTACACTGAAGCCGCTGAGCTCGCCGAAGCACTGGTGCGCGCTGAGCCGCAAAACCCTCGGCTGCGCCTGTTGCGTGGGCACATTTTCTACAGTCTGGGGCGCAATGATCAGGCGCGCGTGGAATATGAACTAATTCGCGGTCTGACGCCCGATCCGGAAATGCTCGAACAGGCCCTGCTGGGCATGGATCGCTGTGATAGCCGCCCCCAAGCTGATGCTGCCTCAGAAGACACGGAAGGCACGGTCATTGTCCCGATCGGTGCTGAATTGCCGTCGATTGATCGCCTCGACCCGTCTCCTTTGGCTCTGGATTTACCCCCAATTGTTGAACCCGATATTCCTGCCGAGTCCGGCCCTGAGCTGAACGGGGATAATCCCTTCGCGATCGCACCAGAGGCTGCAGAGGCCGCTGAACCAGAAGCGGAGACGGCAGCACCTCCCTGGTTAGCCGACCTTGAGGAGAGTCCAGCCGAAGAGCCCATCGCAGAAGAAGCCAGTCCCGCGCCTTGGGCGGAGGTTGAAGCCGAGCCTTTGACAACAGAAACAGCCGTCTCTACAGAAGCGCTGGAGTCTGAGCTAGAGGCGTCTGTTGAGCCTGCAGCCAGTCCTGAACCGGCCTCAGATGAACCCGCTGCGGTTGAAGAAGTGCCGATCGCCGCTGAGAGCAATGGGGTGACCGAAGAGGTCGCTTTGGCGGCGGAGTTTGCTGCACTGACGGAAACAGAAGCAGTGGCTATTCCGGCTGAAACACTGAGTCTGGCCGTTGAAACATCGGATCAAACAGTCTTTGAAGAAATTGCAGAGGAAATCGCCGAGGAGGTTTTGGGCGCTGCACCTACGGCTCCGGCAACCCAGCCCGAAGCGATCGCCAACCCAGCAGAGGTCACCCTACCAGCACCACCAAACCTGGCTGAGGCTGCTGCGATCGCTCGGCAACCGGTGACTTCTCCCCTGCGGCCCCAAGAGTCGAAAGGAGCCCGAGCGGCCGCCTCAGCAGTTAGCAACAATGCACCGAAGGCGCTTCCTGCTGCGCCCAAACCACCGGCTAAAGCGCAGGTTAGCCTGATCGCGCTAATCTCAGCCTTAGCGGCTGGTGTCGTAGGAGTTGTTGGTTGGCAGGCATCAGCTCCTGAAAACCGCGATCGCGTGTTGCTGGGCAGTCTGGCTGGTATCGCGGTCGCAGGGGGGGCCTCAGCAGCGCTGGCCTTACAACTGCAGAACCAGACTGGTAAGCGTTACCGAGACTTGTTGGAACGCCTCAACGAGCAGTGTCAGCAGATGAGCAATGGCGACTTCGAGACGCCGCTGCAGATCGGAGGCAACGACGATGTGGGAATGTTGGCTCTGCGCTTCGATCGCATGCGCAGTGTCCTCGGCGATCGCATCAATCGGCAGGATAAGCGCCTGACCACCCTCGAGCAACAGCGGGAAGGTCTGCAAAACCAAGTGATTCGGCTGCTGGATGACGTGGAGGGGGTTGCCCACGGTGACTTGACCGTGCAGGCGGAGGTGACTGCAGACATCCTCGGGGCGGTCGCCGACTCCTTCAACCTGACGATTCAGAACCTGCGCGAAATCGTGGCGCAAGTGCGAGACGCTGCACTACAGGTGAACGCTGCGGCCAGCGATAACGAACAGTCAGCCAAAAATCTGTCGGCGGAAGCGCTGCACCAAGCTGAAGAACTCGCCGCTGCTCTTAATTCAGTGCAGGTGATGACGGAGTCCATTCAACGGGTTGCAGTCAGCGCCAGTGAGGCCGAAGCGGTTGCCCGTGCAGCCTCACAAACCGCACTCAAGGGCGGTGAGGCCGTTGACAAGACCCTGTCGGGGATTCTGCGGATTCGAGAGACGGTGGCCGAAACCACCCGCAAGGTGAAGAAGCTGGCTGAGTCGTCCCAAGAAATCTCCAAGATTGTGGCGCTGATTTCTCAGGTCGCCTCGCGCACCAACCTCTTGGCACTCAACGCCAGTATTGAGGCAGCCCGAGCCGGTCAAGCCGGTCGCGGTTTTGCGATCGTTGCGGACGAGGTCCGACAGCTTGCCGATCGCGCGGCCAAATCCTCGAAGGAAATTGAGCAAATCGTGCTCAAAATTCAGAGTGAAACCGGCTTGGTGATGACCGCGATGGAGGAAGGAACCCAGCAGGTCATTCAGGGCACCCGGCTGGCAGAACAGGCCCGTGGCGCGCTCGATGAAATCATTCAGGTCTCGACCAAAATCGATGAACTGGTGCAGTCGATTACGGCTGACACGGTTCAGCAAACGGCCATGTCTCGCAGCATGGCTGAGGTGATGCAATCGGTTGAAGCCACCGCCCAAAATACCTCACAGGAGGCGCAGCAGGTTGCAACCTCGCTGCAGGGCTTGGTAACCATCGCCGGAACCTTGCGAGAGTCCGTAGACCGCTTCCGTCTGCAAGCATCGGCTTCTAAGGAGAACTGAGCATGTCACCCACCAGTGATAATGTCCTGCGATCGCTGTTTCTCCGAGAAACGCGGGAGAATTTACAGCTTCTCAGCAGCACTCTCAGCCAGCTCGAAGCAGGCCTCCCAGAAGCGACCACGCTGGCGGACGCATCTCGGGCGGCTCACTCGCTCAAGGGTGCAGCGGCTTTGCTTAAGTTCGAAACCTTCCGACAGCTCGCAGCAGGTCTGGAATCTTGTCTATCGCTTCTCGCCGAGGCAGAGCTACCGGACTACGCTGCCAGTCTGCCCCTGTTTCAGCAGACAACGACCCTGCTCGTGACCGCCACTGATCGGATCGAGGCGGACGCTGATGATCTCGGCTTGCTGCCTGATGAAGGGCAGCACTTGGTCGAACAGTTGACCCGGCTGCAAGGAACGCTGGAAACCGCTCTTCACACGCCTGTCGATCAGCAGGAAGTGGTTGAAAACACCCTTGAAGATTTACTCAGTCAAGACTTTGAGCCTGTCTTGCCACCTGCCGATCCCAGTTTGGATGAGACGCTGGATGCCTTGCTCGGCGATCTCGAAGAACTCGGGAAGCCTGCTGACTCCGACGACGATCGCCCACCGCTGGAAGAACTTAACTTTGACCTTGAAGACTGGATTGAGGCCAGTGAAGAAGCATCGCAGGCAGCTGAAGTAGACGTTGCCGCCCAGCTCAAAGTTCTAGAAGCCGCGATCGCCGATCTGACACAACAGTCCCAAGAGCAACCCCTGACGCTGGGGATCGATCCCGCCGTCTTGAGTGCTGTCATTCAAGCCCCACCACGGCTACCTGTAACGTTGACCCTAGAGCCCGTCACCAAAGCCCGCAGCCAGGATCGAGGCCCTGTGGCCTTCGAGCAGACGTTGCGGGTCCCCGTACGGCAATTGGATAACCTCAGTAACCTGGTTGGGGAAATCGTTGTCAGCCGGAATACCCTCGAAAGCGACCAATCCCACCTGCGGGAAACCCTCGAGAACCTGATGCTGCAGGTGCATCAGCTAGGGGATCTGGGTGAGCGGATGCGGGAACTGTACGAGCGATCGCTGCTGGAAACCGCACTGGCGGCTCGCCGGCAACTGGTCGGAGCCCCTAGCGCCGTCGCAACGAGTAATCTTTCCACCTTCCCCACTGATCAGTTCGACGATCTAGAACTCGATCGCTTCAGTGGTTTCCACTCCATCTCCCAAGAAATGATGGAGTTGCTGGTGCGGTTGCGCGAGGCGGCCTCAGACATTGACTTCATGGTCAATGAACCGTTTGACCAACTGACCCGCAACTTCCAGCAAATTACTCTGCAACTGCAGAGCGAGCTGAACCAGACGCGCATGGTCCCCTTCTCGGACCTCACCGACCAGCTCCCGCGTGCCGTTCGGGAGATTTCGCGCCGCTGCGGTAAAGGGGCTCACCTCGAGATTGAGGGGCAAGACATCTTGATTGACAAGATGATCCTGCAAAAACTGCAGGCGCCCATGACCCACTTGATTAACAACGCCCTCAGTCATGGCATTGAAACTGCAGAAGTGCGGCAATACCGCAATAAATCCCCGGAGGGAACGCTGGTAGTTCGGGCTTCGCTGCAGGGCAACCGGACCCTGATTACCGTCAGTGACGACGGGGCAGGCATTGATGCGGAGCAGGTGAAGATCAAAGCTCTCTCACGGGGTCTGATTACCCCAGAAGAAGCCGCAGGCATGCGCGTGCGGGAGATTTACGAACTCCTGTTCCGTCCGGGCTTTAGTACCCGCGACCAAGCTGATGAGCTCGCTGGACGCGGGGTTGGCTTGGATGTAGTGCGGCGAGCGCTGCATGAAATTCAAGGCGAGATTGTGGTCGATTCGGAGCTGGGTAAAGGAACGACCTTTACCTTCCGACTACCCTTGACGCTCTCGATTACCAAAGCCTTGACCTGTCTACACGAGCGGGCACGGCTGGCCTTCCCGATGGACAGCGTCGAGGAGATGCTCGACATTCCTCAGCAACGCCTCTCGATGGGGCCGCAAGGCCAACTAGCGTTGGACTGGCACAATCAATCGCTGCCAGTGTTTCCACTCTCATCACTGCTGAATTTCTACCTGCCATTCGGGCGCACTCGCTACTACAACAATCTGGGTGATGACGGCGTGGTGTCGATTGTCATCCTGCGCAATGACAACGAGTACCTCGCCGTTCAGACCGATCAGATTGAGGGCGAGCGTGAAATTGTGATCAAGCAGATCGAAGGTCCGATCGCCAAACCCCTCGGCATTCTGGGGGTCACGGTTCGCTCCGACGGTCAGGTGATGCCAATTGTCGACGTCTTGGAACTGTTTGACATCGCCTATGGACGGGTGCGGCAGCGCCAGACAGCTCCAACGCCACCCAGTTCTGATGAACTCAACACCGCGACCGAACCCATGGTGCTGATTGTCGATGACTCGATCACCGTCCGCGAACTGCTGTCGATGACCTTCAAGAAGGCAGGCTACATCGTCGAGCAGGCGCGCAATGGTCAAGAGGCCCTTGAAAAACTCTATTCGGGACTGCCCTGCGATCTGGTCTTCTGCGATATCGAGATGCCGAAGATGAATGGCCTAGAGCTCTTGGAGCGCCTGCAGGCGGACCCCAAACTGCGGCGGTTACCAGTGGCTATGCTGACATCGCGAGGTGCCGATCGCCATCGACAGATCGCGGCTCACTTGGGGGCACGGGCCTACTTCTCCAAGCCCTACCTCGAGGAGCAACTGTTGGAGGCATCAGCACGCCTGAGAAACGGCGAACGGCTGATTTAGCGCATGGAACGCTTTGCCGGGATTGCGCTTGCACTCTTTG
This sequence comes from Synechococcus elongatus PCC 11801, assembly GCF_003846445.2. Lineage (NCBI taxonomy): Bacteria > Bacillati > Cyanobacteriota > Cyanophyceae > Synechococcales > Synechococcaceae > Synechococcus > Synechococcus elongatus. The sequence continues at coordinate 512,048 of NZ_CP030139.2, forward strand.
GAATGTTCTGCCTCCTCTTGCCGACCACGCGGCGCGATCGCTGGCTCTCTGCACTGCCGGCGATCGTCGCGGGGGGAGTTTTGCACTGGCAGTCCGAACGCGATCGCCAAGAACAAGCGCAGCGACAGGCTGATCAGCCCCTCGATCTCGAAGCAGGAGACGTCCTAGACCCCACTCGGAATAAGCCGGGGCGCACTTAAAGCCGGCTCCAGAACTGGTCATCCGTTTTCCGCTAGTAGGGCTTGAAGGCATTGAGGTTATCAAGGCCGAGCCATTGCGGTTTGCAATCCTTTTCCCAGAACAGAATCTTGGAACGCGTACCCAATTCTGTAGTGCCTCACAGGAATCGGGTGCGATCGCACAGAGTCCCAGGAGAACGCAACTTTACTGAGCAGCTAATCAGTGTTCCCGCCGAATCGGCTGAGCCTGTGATAAGAACAGAGAGTCTTAACGCCTGTTCTTGTTTCTTTTGCGGCGACCCTGTCCATGCCTCTTAATTCAGCCTCGGATGTGGCCGTGACTCCCTCACCTGTGGCACTCCCATCCACCCCAGAGATGAACTATTACCAATACACCGCTGGGCGTCGTCGTAAGGCCGCTTTTGTCCTAATCGCTGTCTGGGGACTGACCCTCGCGCTGCATCTGAGTGCTGGGGGTGGGGTGATAGTCTGGGCGATCGCGATCGCCTTGGCGATCCACTGCATGCGACTCCTGGGCAGCCGCAGTCACACTGACCCCGCCAGCTTGCCTGCCGATCGTGCAGACTGGCCTCGAGTTTCCTTGCTGGTAGCGGCCAAAAATGAAGCCGAGGTCATCGATCGCCTCGTCAACAACCTCTGCCAGTTGGACTATCCCAGCGATCGCCTCGAGGTGTGGATCATCGACGATGCCAGCACCGACGCCACACCCGATCGCCTGCGCCAACTGCAAAGCCGCTATCCCCAACTGCGGGTGCATCGCCGCGAAGCTGGAGCCACAGGGGGCAAGTCAGGAGCACTCAATGAAGTCTGGCCCCAAACGACAGGCGAATTTATTGCAGTCTTTGATGCCGATGCCCAAGCACCAGCCGATTTGCTGCAACAAGTCCTGCCGCGTTTCCAACAGCCCCAATTGGGCGCAGTTCAAGTGCGAAAGGCGATCACTAATAGTGGCAGCAATTTTTGGACGCGGGGACAGACCGTGGAAATGATGCTCGATGCCTACCTGCAACAACAGCGAGTGGCGATCGGAGGCATTGGCGAGCTGCGGGGCAATGGTCAGTTCATCCGGCGAGCTGCCCTAGAAGGCTGTGGGGGCTTTAACGAAGAAACCATTACTGACGACCTCGATTTAGCGTTCCGGCTCCATCTGGATCACTGGTGGATTGACTGCTGCATTCATCCGGCGGTGCAAGAAGAAGGGGTGGTGCGCAGCCTAGCCCTCTGGCATCAGCGACGCCGTTGGGCCGAAGGAGGCTACCAGCGCTATCTCGACTACTGGCCCTGGTTGATCCGCAACCGTCTGGGAAGCCAACGCAGTTTAGATCTCGCGATCTTTTGGCTGACTCAATACGTCCTGCCCACCGCCGCGATTCCCGACCTCGTTTTTGCCCTGATCCTCAAGCGATCGCCCCTCTATGGCCCGCTCGCAGGTTTGACAGTCGGGCTGACAGTGATCAGTTTGCTGCGTGGCATCCGCCAAGCGCGATCGTCAGAATTGCGTAATCCTTGGCCGATCGGACAGAGCCTGCTCGGCGTGATCTACATGCTGCATTGGGTTCCGGTGATGGCCTACACCACCGCTCGCATGGCCTTCTGGCCGAAACAATTGCGCTGGGTCAAAACCGTCCATGTGGGCGAGACCAGCTCGGTCCCTGTTGCTTAATTATCCCAGTGGAGGCTGGCCGCTAAGGTTCTCTATGGTTCCCCGCCATACATCCCAGGCTCATGCCTGCTGGGTTGGAGAACGCTTGTCTATAAGATAGAGGGCGGTATGCTGTCACGCCCTCGCACCTATGACTTTGACGACCGCGGCTGTTTTGGATGCTCTGCGTCCCGTAGAAGATCCTGAGCTCCGTCGCAGCTTGGTGGAACTCAACATGATTCGCGATGTGGCGATCGCGGGTGATCAGGTTAGTTTTCGGCTGGTTCTGACGACGCCGGCTTGTCCGTTGCGTGAGTTCATCGTGGCAGATTGCGAAAAAGCGGTGAAAGCCCTACCGGGTGTCGCCACTGTCAATATCGACGTTGGGGCCGAAATTCCCCAGCAACGCAGCCTGCCCGATCGCCAAGGCATTGGCGGCGTGCGCAATATTCTGGCGATCTCCAGCGGTAAGGGCGGGGTCGGCAAAAGCACCGTCTCGGTCAACACTGCTGTTGCTCTGGCCAAAGCAGGGGCACGAGTGGGTCTGCTCGATGCGGATATCTACGGACCCAATACCCCCACTATGCTCGGGGTTGCCGATGCTCAGCCGCAGGTCAAGCCCAGTCCTCAAGGGGACATCCTGATTCCGATTGAGACCCACGGAATCAAGCTGGTATCGATGGCCTTTTTGATTGACCCCGATCAGCCGGTGATGTGGCGGGGGCCTATGCTCAACGGCATCATTCGCCAGTTTCTCTATCAGACAGAATGGGGCGAACTGGACTACCTGATCGTTGATATGCCACCGGGAACGGGGGACGCCCAACTGACGCTAGCCCAAGCGGTGCCTCTGGCTGGAGCGGTGATTGTCACAACGCCGCAAACGGTGTCCTTGCTGGATTCGCGCAAGGGCTTACGGATGTTCCAGCAGCTCAAGGTGCCGGTGTTGGGCATTGTCGAGAACATGAGCTTCTTCATTCCGCCGGATCTGCCCGATCGCCGCTACGACATTTTTGGTTCCGGCGGTGGCGAGAAAACCGCTCGCGAGCTAGAAGTGCCCCTGCTAGGGGGTATTCCCCTCGAAATTCCGCTGCGGGAAGGCGGCGACCGCGGTGTACCGATCGTGGTCAGTCAGCCCGAATCCGCCTCGGCACAAGCCTTAACTGCGATCGCCCAAAAGATGGCAGCTGCCATCTCCGTCGCTGCGTTGACGCCATAAGCAAGGCTAGAAAGCTACCCTGCCTTAAGGACTTGCTCTGAGGACATTCATGCTGGCTCGCAGCTTTCGGTTTGGACAGTGGCGCCAACGGTTTGCCTTTCTCGACGCTTGGAAGGATCTAGATCGCTGGCTGCTGTTTATTCCGATCGGGCTGACGCTGCTGGGTGGTCTCCTGATCCGCAGTACTCAAGCCAATCAGGACTTTGCAGACTGGTGGCAACACTGGATTACTGGCGCGGTGGGTGTGGGACTGGCGCTGGCGATCGCCCGTTGGCGCTATGACAACTGGCTGAAGCTGCAGTGGTGGCTCTATGGCGCCACCTGCCTCTCGCTGATTGCGGTGCGCTTTGTGGGAACCACTGCACTGGGAGCCGAACGCTGGATCAGTATTGGCGGCTTCAACGTCCAGCCCTCAGAGTTTGCCAAACCGCTGATGATTGTTGTGCTGGCGGGCATTTTGAGCCGCGAGACCGCCGATCGCCTCCCAGGACTACTGAAAGCGATCGCCATCATGTCAGTCCCTTGGCTGTTGATCTTCCTGCAGCCCAACCTTGGGACGTCCTTGATCTTTGGGGCGATTGTCTTTGGCATGCTCTACTGGGCCAATGCCAAACCAGGTTGGCTCTTATTGATGCTGTCGCCATTGCCCTCAGCCATTTTGTTTGAGGCGCTGCCTTGGGTCTGGCCCATCTGGCTGGGCTGGATGACCTATGTGGGCTGGCAAAGTTTCGCGTGGCACTGGCGTGGCGCGATCGGAGCATTACTGACCAATATTACCAGTGGGGTTGTTGCCGGTTGGGCTTGGGAAAACCTGTTGCAGGACTACCAACGCGACCGGCTGATCCTCTTTCTCGATCCCAACAAGGACCCACTTGGGGGCGGCTATAACCTGATTCAAGCGCGGATTGCGATCGGGGCAGGGGGACTCTGGGGGCAAGGGCTGCATCAGGGCACGCAAACCCAGTTGCGCTTCATTCCAGAGCAGCACACGGACTTCATCTTCTCAGCGGTGGGTGAAGAGTTGGGCTTTGTTGGCTCGATCGCAGTCATCCTGCTGTTCTGGTTGGTGTGCTGGCGGTTGATTGCGATCGCGACCAGTGCCCGCGACAACTTTGGCTCATTGCTGGCGATCGGGGTGCTCTCGATGCTGGTCTTCCAGATTGTCATCAATATTTCGATGACGATTGGACTTGGCCCAGTCACGGGTATTCCGCTGCCTTGGCTCAGCTATGGGCGATCGGCACTTCTCGCCAATTTCATCGCGATTGGCATTGTGGAGTCGGTTTGGCGCTTCCGACAGATCAGCCGCTACTAACTTCCCTCGGTTTTCATCCATGCCGGTCAAACCGCGATCGCGATCGTCGGATAGAGGGCAGCCGGAATTGGGTGATGAAGTCGCCAGCGAATTGCCATCGGGCGATCGCCTTGATGTCTGACGTAATCGGCAAATCCTAGACAGAGAAACGGCAGGGTTTGTCCATTCTGTTGGCGGCTTTCACGGACAAACAAAATCACATGACTGCCACGATCGCGGTGGTGGATATAGCGTTGTCCAGTGGGAGAAGTAGCGCGGGTTGTACTCTGGCTTTCCCAATGAAACTCCGTAGGACTGATGGCATAGTCGTTGTAGCGAGTCGTGGGCGAGAACAGTTTCTCCGACTTTTTCAGAGTGACGAAGAGTAGATCAGTTTGACTCGTTGGCTCAAAATAAACACCTTCACGGCTGAGGTAGCGTTGTTGATCATTGAGCGCTCCAAAGGCGGCCAGAATTTCGGCGCGGCTATAGCGACCGTGCACTTGTAGCGGAATGGGTTGCGTCCAGCTGAGCGGCCGAACTAGATGATCGGTGGATTCCACCAGGAATTCGAACAAGGCTTGCAGTTCTTCCCGAATCGCGATCGCGGCCCAAAAACGTGAAAGCGCTTCAGACAAAGCAACATACTGCTTCCCCGTTCCCCACACTTGCACCATCAGCATTTGCCAGAGACGCTGTTCTCGCGAACTACAGTGCTGCAGATCCGGTGGTGTTGGCTGACTCAACTGTTGCTGATAGAACTGCAGTCGCTGCGGATCATCTATGTGGGAGAGGTTAGCGATCGCACGCCCCAAGCGATCTTCATCGGGATGCGGGGAATCCCGGCGCCAACCAAGGTCGCGCTGCAGACGAGTCCACGATCCGGCCAAGCGATAGAAATCTGCTAACTCTAATCCCAGTGCGGTTAAGAATTCTGGTAAAGAACAGCGGCCAAGACGGGCAGCTTCTTGCAACAGTTGCGATCGCCGGCTCGGTAGGCTCTGCTTGAGATTATCGAGAATGATCCCCTGGGCAACGCGATCGAGTTGCAGACTACAGCCAGCCGGCAGAAAGGGGAATTCCTGCTCTAATTGCTCTTTGAATTGTTGGCGACTGCCCCCCAACAAAGCTCGATAGCGCCAGTCATAGCGAAACTGCCGATGCGCTTGACCAATAAAATCCAAAACAGTCAGGCAGTCTTTACCAGGATGGAGCCGGAGTCCGCGCCCGAGCTGCTGCAGAAAAACCGTGGCAGACTCCGTGGGGCGCAACAGCAGAATCGTATTGATCTCCGGAATATCTAAACCCTCGTTAAACAGATCGACCGCAAAGATAATCTGCAACTCGCCGCGTCGTAATTGCTGAATAGCTTCCTGACGAGTGTGGCGATCGCAAATACCATCCAGGGCGATCGCACCAATGCCAGCTTTTTGAAACTTATACGCCATGTAGTGAGCGTGTTCCACACTGACGCAAAAGCCCAAGGCTCGCATGCGCGAGACATCAGGCACTTTATCGAACAACTCTTTGAGAATTAGCCGGAGCCGAGCATCATCGCCGGTATAGAGCGCACTCAGCTCTTCACTGACATAGCCACCCCGACGCCACTGTAAGCGTGAGAGATCAGTGCTGTCGTGAATCCCGAAATAGTGAAAAGGACAGAGCAAGCCTTGATCTAGAGCTGTCCAGAGACGGAGTTCAGCCGCAATTCGGTTGTCAAACCAATTCAGAATGGTCTCGCCATCACTCCGCTCAGGCGTCGCTGTCAGCCCAAGCAATAGTTGTGGTTGCAGATAGTCCAGCCAGTGACGATAGCTGTCGGCAGCGGCATGGTGAAACTCATCGACAATCACCACGGCAAAGCGATCGGCTGCGAGTTGATTTGGATCGAGGCTGGCCAGGGACTGCACCGAAGCAAAGACATGCTGCCACTGCTGAGGCCGCTGACCATCGACGAGTAGTTCACCGAAATCGCCCTGCTTGAGTACCATCCGAAACGTGCTGAGGCTTTGCTGCAAAATTTCCTTACGGTGGGCAACAAACAATAGTCGTGGCGAGGCTGTTCCAGCAAATTTGGGAAAGTCGCGGCTCAGGCGTGCATAGTCCAGCGCTGCCATCACGGTCTTGCCAGTGCCAGTGGCTGCTACAACCAGATTGCGCCAGCGATCGTGCAGGAGCCGTTCTGCTTGCAAACGCTCCAGAATTTCCTGTTGGTAGGCGTAGGGATGGATATCGAAGAAAGCGATTGTGGCCGAGGTATCCGATTGCTCACGACCCAAGGCGCGATCGAAGCGGTACTGCTCTTGCTCACTCGCTCGATAGGGCTCAAACTCGCCTTCTTCCCAGTAGCTCTCAAAGGCGGCTTGAAATTTACTCAAAATGCTGGGGTTATCAACACCCGAGAGACGTACATTCCACTCCAGCCCATCTTGCAGCGCCGCAGTCGAGAGGTTGGATGAGCCGATATAGGCTGTGTCGTAGCCACTCTGACGATGAAAAAACCAAGCTTTGGCATGGAGACGAGTGCGGCGGGTGTCGTAGCTCACCCGTACTTCTGCACCTTGCCCAACCAGCCAATCTAACGCCCGGCGATCAGTTGCTCCTAGATAAACCGTGGTGAGGACGCGCAGCGATCGCCCGCTTTCCAAATAGGTTTTGAGTCGGTCTTGCAGCAGTCGTAGCCCAGACCACTTGATAAAGGCACAGAGGAGATCGACGCGATCGGCAGAGGGTAATTCATGCTGTAGCGCCTGTCCGACATTCGGTTCGCCCGTGGCATTGACCAGTAGCGTACTGTCGCTGAGCGGAATCAGGGGCCGACTGACACCGGCTTGTCCGGGGAGCAGCCGGTGGCTACGAATCTCCGTCAGTCGTTGACTGGGATTGAGGAGCTGATCGTCCGTCACGATCGCTTTTGGAGCTGCCGTTTGTAAGACTTCAACCAGACGGTTGATCAGCTCAATCTGCGCTGCGACCTTATCCTTCCCACTGAGATGGGGCAGGGCGATCACCACCAGGCTGCGGAGGTAGTGCGCTAATTGCTGGGGCGCCTCAGCAGGATCCAGATTCTCGAGATCAATCCTGTTTGTTGGAACTTGCTGTAACTGCCGCTGCAGGCCAAGAGAAATCAACTGCTCATAGAGACCCGTCGGCAGCGGCTCCTGAACCATAGCGATCGACTGCAATTAAAACCCCAGTATGCGATTGCTCCTCAGTGCTGAGAAGCTATCTCAGGGGAAAAACAGTCCGCAGATGCAATCGTCTACTCAGTCGCAAGATCTCGGTTCAGCAATAAAAAAGTTCGGACGCCAAGCACCGCGCCCAAACTTCTTGCAGATCCCGTTCTCATTCCCCGAAGGTGCTATCAGACAGCAATCCGCGATCGCTTGGTCAAGTTGCGCAGTTTTCGTAGGGCTTTGACTTCTACCTGCCGGACGCGCTCCCGCGAGACCTCCATCATTCGACCGATCTCTGCCAAGGTGTGCCGCTCGCCATCACCCAGACCAAAGCGGAGATAGAGCACCTGGCGCTCTTGGGGGGTCAGATGCTCGAGCCAAGCATCGAGCTGCTCGCGCTGCATCGCACTTTCCATGAGATCCATGGGTTCACTGCCGTTGGGATCGGCAATCAATTCACCCAAGAAGCTCTTGCCGTCGTCGCCGCTGACCGGAGCATCCAAGCTGGTGCACTGGCGCGACTGGCGCAAAATCGTTTCGAGGTCTTGGAGCGGCAGCTGCACTGCTTCGGCAATTTCTTGGCGCGAGGGCAGACGGCCAAGCTCATGGGCCAGCTCGCGGGTGACCTTGCGAATTTGACTCAGCCGTTCAGTTAAGTGAACGGGTAGGCGAATCGTACGAGATTGGCAGGCGATCGCCCGTGTCATGCTCTGGCGAATCCACCAGAAAGCGTAGGTCGAGAATTTATAGCCCTTGGAAGGATCGAATTTCTCGACAGCGCGCTCAAGACCCAAGGCACCTTCTTGGATGAGGTCGAGAAACTCGAGACCCTTACCCTGGTATTTCTTTGCGACCGAGACGACAAGACGCAGGTTTGCCTTGATCATTCGCTCTTTGGCGCGTTGCCCGAGCTGAATCGCTGCGGTCTCTGCCTCGGTAAAAGAGCGATCGCTGGAAGCGTCTTCAAGCAGGTTCATCATCACCTGCACTTTCTGACCCAACTCGATTTCCTGATCTGCAGTGAGCAGCGGAATTCGACCAATAGAGCTGAGGTACCAGCTCACGTTATCTCTTGTTCGTCGCTGAGCCGTCGCGACAGCATGGGCCGAAGCACTTGCCATACGCACCCCCGAAAGCATTAAGAGAAAAATGCAGCAAAACGATGATTTAAATCAAGGCTCTTAAGGTTATCTTCAGATTAGGAATGTGTCGAAAATGTAAGAGGGATTACAGTTTCTTCACTAATCCATGACTCTGATATAACTACAGCTTAACGAAGTTCTGCCATCATGGGCGCATCTCTGCTGAACTCTGAAAATTTCTGTATGGCTGACTACAAGTTACCCGCATCTTTCTTTGTCGAAGTAAATGGCCAATCCCTAGAATTTTGCGATCGCCAGTCGGCGCTTGAGTTCCTGCAAAGACTCTACCAGCCTAAGGAACAGCAGTGGCGAGTCATCAGTCGTTCCAGCAGTGATCGCGGTTAGAGACTGCCGTTCTCGCGAAACCCGTTCGCAGCACTGATAGTGTCAGCTTAAGCAATAAAAAAGTAAAACTTCTCAATATCTGAAGGCCTAAAGTTTCAGCGTTCGTTATTTAAATTCCGTTACTGATTGCAGGAGATTACTCAACCGCTCTCTGCACTAAGTGACACTTGAGGCTTGTCGCAAAATCTGTGTTGCCAACGCGCTCGGAATCGTGTTGAAGTGATTGCCAGCGCTAGGTTGCCGCTCTCAGGACCGATGAAAGCGCAAAATTTTTGACTCAAACACGCACAAGGGTAACACCAGCGTTTTAGCCTGAACCTCGCCTTGATACGTACGGACGATCGCTTCAGTGCATCCACTGAGCTCAGGTGCGATCGCGTTGGGATTGCATCATGGCTGCTGACTAAACCCTCAGCCGAAATCCGTGTCAGGATACGGGCGACCCTTTGATCAAGCTGAACTTCCTATGGCGATCGCAGTTGGTGATGTCGCGCCCGACTTTTCCTTGCCGGCTCAAGATGGTTCGACAGTCTCGCTGAGTGACTTCCGAGGTCAAAAGCCCGTCGTCCTCTACTTCTATCCCAAGGACGACACGCCGGGTTGCACCATCGAAGCCTGCAGCTTCCGCGATAGCTACACCGCCTTTCAAGAGGCTGGTGCAGTGGTGCTGGGGGTCAGTAGCGACTCGGTAGAGTCACACCAGCGCTTTGCGAAAAAGTACAACCTGCCCTTTCAACTCCTCAGCGACGAGGGCGATCGTCTGCGCCAGTCCTACGGCGTCCCCAAGACGCTATTTGTGATTCCCGGCCGTGTCACCTACGTGATTGATAAAGAAGGCAAAGTCCGCCATATCTTTGATTCACTCCTGAATGCCCAAGCCCACATTCAGGAATCGCTGAATATTCTGCGATCGCTCTAAATCTCGGGCTAACCCAAGCGTTGAGGACGATACTCAGCAGTCTTGCAAGATGGGGGTGTACTCTCACCCCCTGGGATTCCCGCAGCCAACTGCTTCCCTATGGTGCTTGCTCCCTGCCCATGCCATGAATCCAGTTATGGAGAGGTTGCAGGCGCTGGTTCTGGATCTTCCAGCAGCAGCTGCCATTCCTGCGTGGTCGGATTCCACTGGGGCTGGCGATCGCGACCCACCTGATAGGGTCCCCAATAGAGCCGCGACCCATCGAGGGCAAACGCGACCAGCACATCTTGGGGTTGCAGCTGCAACTTGCCTTGGGGCAGAGAGAGGAGCAGTCCTTGGGAGCCCACTTCTTGAGGAGCAAAATCCCAATGGACAGGCTCAGTATTTTGGGCGATAGCCGTCTGCTGTAAGACGACCCGCACGGGGTGATCGGAACGGTTGGCCACCCGAATCGGAGCCCGATAGGCCGCAGGGTTCGCCGCAATGCGATTGCTCAGCTCGGGGTTCTCGCGCGGCGAGACCCTATCTTGAAAGCGCGACGGTACCGGCGGGAGTGGTGGCGTTGCCACTGGGGGAGCCGTCTCTCCCAAAGGAGCCTCAACCCCCCAGAATCCGCTGAGCAGTCCACAGCCTCCCAGCAGGACAGTGAGTAGCAAACCCCCACTCAGCCATCGCAAGACACGACAGCCCGCCTCGGATTCCTTTTGCAACGACCGTTCCCCACCTCTACACAGCAAGACTAATATGCTCAGCAGTAGCAATCGTGCCAGAGTCGCGATCGCTGCGGTTCTTTGCCCCAGTTTTTTGCCGATATGCAGAATACGCGCCTCAACCAACTGGTGAGTGCCGCAGGCGGTGCGCTCCTGCAGTGGTTCCAGCAACCGTGGCGACGGCTATCGTTGCAGATCATCTGCCTGCTGTTTGGTTTTTGGCTGATCAACGCGCTGTCTCTTGCCGCAGGGCAGTCCGGCGTCTGGGATCCGAGCTTGGCCGCAATCATCACCCTGTCGGTAGAAGTCTGTAGCTGGCTGTACTATCGCGGGCCAGGGGCAGGGCAACGCGATCGCAGTCTGCCGTTTCTCCTGCTGCAAAATCTCAAGCTGGGCGCGGTCTATGCCCTTGCGATGGAAACCCTCAAGATTGGATCTTGAGGTAGTGAAGCTCGCCAGCAGCATCGCCAGCTTGGAGCAAGCAAGCCGCTTGTCTGAGGAGGAGTTGCAAGCGATTGCCCAGCAGTGGCGACTCGCAGAGACTGCACTGACGGTCAGCGATCGGTCAGAAGCCAACTGGCACATTCAAGCCGAGTGGCTCCGTGCTGCTTGGACGTCCCTCAGTGCCCACTATCCGGCCTTGCGAACCGGATCAGTGGCCTTCTGGAAAACGCTATGGCGACTGTGGCTGCCCCTTGCCCAAGTGCTTGCTGAGCAGATCCAGCAGCAGACTCAGCCGGTCATGCTCGGCGTTCTCGGGAGTCAGGGCTGTGGAAAAACAACGTTGGGACAGGTACTGACCCTCCTCCTGCAACAGCAAGGCTATCGCGTTTGCAGTCTCTCCCTCGACGATGGCTACCTCAGCTATCGCGCTCGCTGTCAGTTACAGCAACAGGACCCACGGCTGATCTGGCGGGGACCACCAGGTACCCACGATCTGGCTGTCTTGCAGCAGGCGTTGACTCATCTTCAATCCGGGCAGCCGACCCTCTTGCCCCGCTTCGATAAATCACTCCATGCCGGAGCGGGCGATCGCATCGCACCGATTGCAATGGAGCCTGTCGATCTGGTGATTTTTGAAGGCTGGTTTGTGGGCTGTCGTAGCGATCGCCATTGGCCACCAACATCTTGGCCTTGGCCGATTGAGACACTGGCAGATCAAGAGTTTGCAACAGACTGCAATCAGCGTTTAAAGGACTACGAACCGTTGTGGACGTCTTTTGATCAGCTGCTAATCCTGAGGCCTCAAGATTTTCGCTGGAGCTATGACTGGCGTTTGCAAGCCGAGCAAGAACTGCAGCACCAACGAGGGCAGGGCATGTCTGCTGAGGCGATCGCCACGTTTGTGCAGTACTTCTGGAAAGCATTACATCCCCAGTTATTTATCGAACCGCTTTGCCAAGCATCAATTGACAGCAAAAAATGGGTGGCAGCGATCGGAGCGGATCACGCTGTCACCCAAGTGCTGACTTGAATCGCAGCAGCTTCTATTCTTCGGTGTCGTCTTCGTCTTGAGTCGGGTAGACAAATCCTTTCGCCCGACCGGTCAGGACGGATTTACCCAAGGACAGTGCCCGTTGAGCCTGCAGTGCAGCCTTACGCTTCCAAGTGGCCTTGCGCTTGTCGCGTTTGCTCTTGGAGGTTTTCTTCTTTGGGACGGCCATGGCAGATTACTAGATGATTGGAAGATTCACAGAAAGACGATCATAGATTCGCAAGGCGACGCTGGTCAACTGCTGAGTCACTGCGATCGCCCTATCGAGCAGCGATCGCGACCCAATAACGCAGGATCAGAGCCCGCCGTTAGACTGGAGGTGCTATTTTCATGCCCTTGGGGTTCGTACCACCGACTATGCCCAAGCTTTTGCCACAGTCCCGCACCCGTCACTCTTGGCGCTTTATCTGGGTGCTGCTGCTTGGATTAGGTGTCGGTACTGGCAGTATTCCACCTGCCCTTGCGCAGAATCGCAGTGAACCTACAACCGTTTCCCTCGACTATTCCGGCCTGCTGAAGGATATTGCGAACGGTCAAGTCCAAAGCATTGACTATGACCCTGTGCAACGGGTGGCGCGGGTTCAGTTACAAGGGCGGCGAGCTGCAGAAGTTCCGCTGTTTAACCAGAATCCAGAACTGATCGAAACGGCACGCCGCTACAACGTTCCTTTTGAAGTCACCCCCACACAAGACAACAGTGCCCTTGCAGGCACGCTCGTCAATTTGGGCTTGATTCTCATTCTGCTTGTTGGTCTGATTTTCCTGCTACGGCGATCGGCGGGTGCGGCGAACCAAGCCCTGAACTTTGGCAAATCCCGCGCTCGCTTTCAGATGGAAGCCAAAACCGGCGTGATGTTTGAGGATGTGGCGGGCATCGAAGAAGCCAAGGAAGAGCTCCAGGAAGTAGTTTCGTTCCTGCGCAGTTCCGATCGCTTTACGGCAGTGGGCGCACGAATTCCTCGGGGGGTGCTGTTAGTTGGCCCGCCAGGCACGGGTAAAACGCTGTTGGCCAAGGCAATCGCTGGTGAAGCTGGCGTTCCGTTCTTCAGCATGTCCGGCTCCGAATTTGTGGAGATGTTTGTCGGCGTCGGCGCGAGCCGCGTGCGCGATCTGTTTCGCAAAGCCAAGGAAAATTCTCCCTGCATCGTCTTCATCGATGAGATCGATGCGGTTGGTCGGCAGCGCGGTGCGGGCATTGGCGGTGGCAATGACGAGCGGGAGCAAACACTCAATCAGTTGCTGACCGAAATGGACGGCTTCGAAGAGAATTCGGGCGTGATCATTATTGCGGCGACGAACCGTCCTGACGTTCTCGACTCAGCCTTGCTCCGACCGGGGCGTTTTGACCGCCAAATCGTGGTTGATTTGCCCAGTTACGCAGGTCGTCTCGGGATTTTGCAAGTTCATGCCCGTAATAAAAAGCTCGCAGAGGATGTGTCGTTAGAAGCGATCGCACGTCGCACGCCCGGCTTCTCAGGAGCTGACTTAGCCAACCTGCTGAATGAGGCAGCAATCCTAACGGCGCGCCGCAACAAAACAGCAGTCGATGAATCAGATATCGATGATGCGATCGATCGGATCACTATCGGCATGACGCTATCGCCATTACTCGATAGCCAAAAGAAACGCCTGATTGCTTATCACGAAATCGGCCATGCCTTGTTGATGACATTGCTCAAGCATTCCGATCGCTTGGATAAGGTCACGATTATTCCGCGATCGGGCGGCATTGGTGGCTTCGCCAAACCGATTCCCAACGAAGAATTGATTGATAGTGGCCTCTATAGCCGAGCTTGGTTACGCGATCGCATTGTTGTTGCCCTCGGAGGGCGTGCGGCTGAAGAAGTGGTCTTTGGCGATGCAGAAGTCACCCAAGGTGCCGCCTCCGATATTGAGATGATCACTAACTTGGCGCGTGAAATGATCACACGCTACGGCATGTCCGATCTGGGGCCTTTAGCCCTGGAAAGTGATCAAGGAGAGGTCTTCCTCGGTCGCGATTGGATGTCACGTCGAGCAGATTACTCAGAAGCAGTTGCCGCTCAAATTGATCACAAGATTCGGGCACTGATCAAGGCCTGTCATGCTGAAGCGCGCCAGCTCCTATCGGACAATCGCAACCTAATGGATCGTCTTGTCGATCGCCTCATTGATCAAGAGTTAATCGAAGGAGATGAGTTCCGCAGAATTGTTGATCAGTTTTCGCAATCACCTGCAGCTAGCAAACCGGTGCTCCAATCACCTGCTGTCCTCTGAGAGAGCACTCTGTGATGGCTCACTACTTTCACAGCACTCACCAGATTTGTAGGCTTGAATTACGCACAAGATTGGTCAAACCTGCTCCACAATCGACAATTGGATGAGGCTTAACCATCTAGAAAGCTGCTACGTTTACTGTCAACAGTAAGGATTTTTTGATTAAGAGAGACATTAAGTTAAAATCATGCCACCCATCAGCCGTCGATAACGAGCTTCGAGTTCTTGTTTGAGCAAAGGCGATCGCGACAGCTCTGGATCTTGCTCAATTAATGTTTCGGCGGTTGTGCGAGCTAAGTCGAGAACATCTTGATCTTCAACCAAACTGGCAAGGGCAAAATCAGGTAAGCCCGATTGACGTGTGCCGAGCACTTGGCCGGGGCCGCGCAGTCGCAAATCCATTTCGGCAATGAAGAAACCATCCTGCGACTGTTCCATCACCTTGAGGCGCTGTTGAGCAGTTTCACTGCGTGAGGCACTCATCAAGAGGCAATAGGAACGTGCTGCGCCGCGACCGACCCGACCCCGTAATTGGTGCAATTGCGACAAGCCAAATCGTTCGGCATGTTCAATCAGCATCACCGTCGCATTCGGGACATCGACACCAACTTCAACGACTGTTGTCGACACCAGAATGTCGGTCTGGCGATCGCGAAAAGCAGCGATCGCGGCGTCTTTTTCGGCAGAACTCATTCGTCCGTGCAGCAAGCCGATCTGAAACTCGGGAAAGACTTGAGAAAGACGCTGATATTCTTCGATTGCGGATCGCAGATCGAGTTTTTCTGACTCCTCAACCAGCGGCAGGACAACATAAACTTGACGCCCTTGAGCGATTTCGCGTCGCATCAAATCATGGGCATGTTGGCGATCGCTAGGGCCTAGGGCCGTGGTTTGAATCGGTTGCCGACCCGGTGGTAATTCATCGATTTGACTGACTTCTAAATCACCATGCAGGGTCAGTGCCAAGGTCCGCGGAATCGGCGTCGCCGTCATGGTCAGGACATGAGGATTGACACCTTTTTGCTGTAGTTTGGCTCGCTGCGCCACGCCAAAGCGATGCTGCTCATCAATCACCACTAGGCCGAGATTTTGAAAATCAACTGGATCCTGAATCAGTGCATGGGTGCCGACTAGCAGGGGCAGTTCCCCCGTTGCCAGCGATCGCTGAATTTCCCGTCGTTTCGCCGCGCGCGTGGAACCCGTCAGTAACTCCACAGGCAGATGCAGTTGGGTGCACCAGTCTACTAGCTTGCGATAGTGCTGCTCGGCCAACACTTCCGTTGGAGCCATCAGGGCACCTTGATAGCCTGCTTGAATCGCCGCCAAGAGACTGACGATCGCGACCACCGTTTTGCCAGAACCAACATCGCCTTGCACCAATCGATTCATCGGCCAAGGTTGCTGTAGGTCGGTCAGAATGTCGTTGACCACCCGCTGCTGGGCACCTGTCAGTTGGAAGGGCAGCAGTTGATAGAAGCGATCGATCAACTCTCCGGTTGGGGCTAAAACCGCTGCTGCTGACTCTGCTCGTTGTCGAGCTCGTCGCTGCAACAAGCCCAACTGGAGGTAGAGAAATTCATCAAAGACCAGTCGCCGGCGTGCCTGCTGCAGAAGTTCTGGAGTCTCTGGGAAGTGAATGGCCGCGATCGCTTGATTGAGCACCAGCAACTGATGTTGTTCGCGCAGCGCTGTGGGCAACGGATCGCGCAGTTGCTCTGCCGCTGGTAGAGCTTGCACGATCGCCCGGCGGAGGGTGTCGGCAGCCACACCTTCGGTCAGCGGGTAGATCGGAACAATTCGACCGACTTTGAGAGAGGCGATCGGGCTGTCGGGGCTATCGAGAACTTCAATTTCTGGGTTATCGAGGGTGACGCCGTACTTACTGCGTTTGACCAAGCCTGAGGCAGCGATCATCGTGCCCGGTGGATAGAGCCGTCGCTGTTGTTCCTGCCAGCCACGACCGCTGTAGCGCGTCCCCATAAAGAAGCGGCTGAGCCGGATTTGACCGCTGCCATCGCGCACTACCAGCTCCAAAATTGTCAGCTTGGCATTGCGCGGGCTAGTGAAGCAGGTGCAGCGTTGAACCGCGCCGATCAGGGTCGCAGTTTCACCGGGTTCAAGGGCGCGAATGTTGACATGGCGAGCGTAATCGACATAGTTGCGCGGGTAGTGATGCAGCAGATCGCGAACGGTGCGTAGCTCTAGCCGTTCCAGTTGCGCCGCTACCCGAGGCCCAACCCCCTTGAGATAAGTCAGCGCTTGGTCTAATGCCGTCTGAGCCGTGGTGGTCGCCACAGGTGATTGACTACGCGGTAAGCGCCGGGCTGGGGGCGAGTTTTCACTGACGCGGGCTTGGCTGCGCCGCTGTTGTTCATGAATTTGACGCCGCGTGTTAGCCACGAGGTGCTGACGCTGGCTGGCGCTCAGTTCGCCGTAGCGCTGATAGGCTTGGGCTAATTGCTGCCAGCGTTCATCGGCGATCGCAGTTGCAGCCTCTTGCAGGGCTTGACTAAGAAATTCACTGAAGCGGGACTGTCGCCCGACAAGATCACCAAACCCCTGCTCTGCCTCGATCGCCAAGGCTTGTTGGAGGCGACGCCAATCAGGAGCTGGGCTAGCCGCTGTCATGGCTGCAGGTCAACGGTCCTGATTCCAAGCAAAGCGCCAAGCCGCTTCGGCCTGGGCGATCGCCTGGCGTTGTTCTTCGGCTGCCACCAAGCGACCCAGCTGTTTCAGCTGACGCTGGCAGTCTCGCAATTGCTGCCGTGCCAGCCGCAATTCGGGTACAGAAAACTCTAGATCGGCAAGGCGCAGGTAGATTGCCGCCAACTGAATTGTTGTGCTCTCTTCCTCCTCACGCTCTTCGCTGGGAGCGGTAGTGATAGTCAGCATCAAGAGATTGGGAGGGCCAGACTGCTGCTCAGCGCCATCATTTTTGATCGCCGCCTCTAGCATCTGGGGCGGAACGCCACTGCGGATAATCCCCATTTTCTCGAGGAGGCGATTGGCTTGGCGAGAGGTGTGGCGCAACTGTCGCACCAGAGACCGGTTGAGCGACTGCAGCCAGGCGTAGATCGCAGCAGGATGGGCGGGAGGTACTGGGTTCAGGTAGCTGAGGTCCAGCTCGGCAACGGCTGACTCTGGTTGTTCTGCTTGTTCTGCTGTCGCTTCGGCGGGGGCGGTGGGCGCTGTTACAGGTTCAGATTCAGGCGACTCAGCACTTTTATCTGACTCGGCTTCACTGGCTTCACTGGCAGTTTGAGCCAGTTGTTCGGCCACTTCCGCTTCGGCGATCGCTCGCTTCTTCGCTGCTTCAAGGAGCTGATCAACCGTCAGGTTAGCAACCGTTTTCTGTCCGAGCTGACGAAGATGCTGCTGCAGCGATCGCTGTTGCTCTTCCTCCAGTGCCACAAACTGTTCTGGGTAAATCTGGGTACAGAGCTGATAACCCGCTTGGATCAACTGCTCTTGAACCGTGGCCGCCAATGCCGCAAGGTAGTTGCTATAGACAGCGCTGAACTGTTGCGCCAGCTTCTCAACTTGCTGACTGAGTATTGATTGGGATTCCTCAAGGGAAACCACGGTCTGACTCCTAAGGCGATCGCGCCAGCCACTCTAGACAAAGCTGACTCTCCCTCCAGAATAGCGACTGGCGGAGATCCGCAATGCACCGGCATCACTACGCAATCGCTAGGCTCAATCGGGAAACCACTCACTGGCCCGTGCCCCGAGTTCAATGGGGATGCTGACAGCTTTCCCCAGTCGGGGCTTCTCGCGGGTTTCACGAATGGTTTGGGCGATCGCTTCTGTTGCTCCTAGCGCGACCAAGTAGTTGGCAACCTCATCCAGATGGGCAATGTACTCCGCCTCATCCATCGGAAAGGAGGCCTGCTCAAGATACTTCCACATGATTTGCAGAAAGATTTTGCCCTGAGTCCGCCGCAGCTGAACGTCATAGGAATAGCCCCAGCGATCGAGCAAGAGCTGATGCAGTTCTTTTCCGGTCATGGAGCCTTAACCCTTGAGCAAGCGAAGTCTGAGCACTCAATCATCGCCAAGCATTTGGCAGCCAACAGTGGCATTCTCGCCTCTGTAACCGCCGCAACAGTCAGATGAATGAAAAACCACTGTAGCTGCAGTCCCCACCGCGATAGGCCAAGGCTAGATTGACCTGCTAAGTCAAGGGGACAACTGGGCTTGTAGCGCCGTCAGTTCGGGACCGCCATAACCCAGCTGCCCTGCAATGTTTTGCCCCTCAGTCAGGGCTTGTTCAGCAGCGGGACGATCGCCCTGACGTAGCTGATAGCGCCCTAGCCGCGCGTAGTTTTCCATCAAGCCGTAGAGGTCGCCCTCGTTTCGTGCTTGGGACAGCAGCAAGTCATAAACCGCGATCGCATCCGCCATTTGGTTCTGCTCTTGGTAGAGATCACGCAGCGCTTCGAGAGCATCTCGGGCAAGGGCTAGCTGACCAAGAGGCAGTGCTTGTCGATAGACCGACTGGTAGGTTTCGACCGCGATCGCCAATAGTTTTTGCCGCCGTTGATTGTCAGCGATCGCAAGGAGCCAAGCGGGTTGTAGATCGGGACGAATCAGAGCGAGCTCGGCTTGCTGTAACGCAATCGCCTCTTCATAGCGCCGGAGCTGCTCCAAGCTAAAAATTTGTTGCCGCACGGCCCATTCGCGCTGACTATAGTTCGGTTCTTGGCGGGGGCCCAGTCGTGCTTCTTGCACTTGCGAGTTCAGGCCGATGTCAAGCAGGGGGTTGTCGGTTAGCAACGCGACCAGTGCCCCGTAGGTCTCGGCAGCAGCAGCGTGGCGAAAACTCTCAAACTCACTCGTCGCGAGGGCATCGAGCAGATCGCGGCGATCGCCGGGTGCTTGCGGCTGCGCCAACAGTTGCCGATAGAGGCGAATGGCATTGTCAAAATCCCGCACCTCCTGATAGGCGATCGCTAAATCTAGTTGCTGAGCAGGGCTGAGATCGGGGGTCGTTGCTTCAATCTGCTGCAGTCGCTTGGTGATCGCCTGACTTTCGACCGCGCGATTTTTCTCTCTGGCTTGCTGACCCGTCAGTTTGAGCAACGGCAACTCTTCCGCTAGCCCAAGGGCTTGTTGCAGCCGGATTGCCCGAAAACGCAGCTCAAAGGCCAAGTCATCCTGCTGGAGGTTGGCTGCCCCATCGGCTGCATCCAATAATTGGGCGATCGCTGCTCGAATGGCCCGTTTTTCTAGGGGTGTGTAGCCCCGTGTCGACAGTTTGGACGGCAGGAGCGGATCGCTGGGGCCTGTCGTGAGATCCAGCAAGACTGCGCGGGGAATTAGAGCCTCAGTTTCTGGATCGGCGGGAGTCTGAGCGATCGCCGCTGTTGCACCGAGGAGCCAGAGGGCGATCGCGCCGCCCATCATCCATCGCTGCCCACTCATGCTCACGCTCCCCACTGGACTCTCTCTGCATCACTGTATCGGTGGCGGGGTCGCTGCCAACACCATGCTGGAGATGGGCAGACAGACAGGTACGATGAAAGCTGCATTGGACAGGCTTTCGACCTGACCAGACCCACTTTCGCCTCAGACTAGCGTGAAAATTCTTGTTGTCGGTAACGGGGGCCGCGAGCATGCCCTCGTCTGGAAACTGGCTCAATCGCCGACTGTTGAGGCGATCGTTTGTGTGCCCGGTAATGGCGGCACGGCTGGTGCTGCCAAATGCCGCAACCACGCGCTCAATCCCTTGGATGGCAAAGCGTTGGCTGACCTCTGCACCCAGGAAGGGATTAGCTTAGCGGTGATCGGGCCGGAAGCCCCGCTGGCAGCAGGTGTGGCAGATTTCCTGCGCGATCGCGGTATTGCGGTCTTTGGACCGGGGCAAGCCGGTGCGCAGATTGAAGCCAGCAAAGCCTGGGCAAAAGCGTTGATGGCTGAGGCAAATATCCCCACTGCCACAGCGGCCGTTTTCACCAACGCGGCCTCAGCACTGGACTATGTGCGCCAGCAGGGTGCGCCGATTGTGGTCAAAGCCGACGGTTTGGCTGCCGGCAAGGGCGTGATTGTCGCCCAAACACTGGCCGAGGCAGAAGCCGCCATCACTGCCTCGTTTGAGGGAGCCTTTGGGGCAGCCGGTCAGACGGTCGTAATTGAAGAATGCCTGACAGGGCCGGAGATTTCCGTGCTGGCCTTCACCGATGGTCAAACCATTCGCCCGCTGAAAGTCGCGCAAGATCACAAGCGAATTGGCGAAGGCGACACTGGTCTAAATACAGGTGGCATGGGCGCCTATGCCCCCGCTCCCCTCGCAACGCCCGAACTGCTGGCAGAGGTGCAAGCCCAGATTCTCGAACCAGCGCTGGCGACCCTGCGCGATCGCGGCATTGACTATCGCGGCATCCTCTACGCCGGTTTGATGCTGACGACAGCTGGTCCCAAGGTGATTGAGTTCAACTGCCGCTTTGGTGATCCTGAAACCCAATCCGTGCTGCCGTTGCTGGCCACACCTCTGGTGGATGTCCTGCTTGCTTGTGCAGAAGGTCGCTTGGCAGATTTGCCGGAACTGGAATGGCACGAGGCGGTTTCGGCCTGTGTCGTGCTGGCTGCAGGGGGCTATCCAAGTGACTATGCCAAGGGCGATCGCATTGAAGGATTGGCCGCAGCGGAAGCGGCGGGCGCTGTCGTCTTCCATGCCGGCACTACTGCTGTGGATGACGCGATCCAAACAGCAGGCGGACGGGTGCTCAACGTCGTGGCTACGGCTGCTGACTTTGATGCAGCTTTTGCCAAGGTCTATCAGGCGTTGGAATCGATCCAGTTCCGCGATCGCTACTACCGGCGTGACATTGGTTGGCAAGTGCGATCGGGCGGGGCGGCGGCAGCAACCCACGAGTCGTAAGCGGTTTCGGCCAGCCGGATACGATAGGGTCAGTCCTGTTTGTTCGGCTTAGAGCAGCTGCCTATGCTGGCCTTTTGGCAACAACTGCGCGATACGCTGACCCGCTGGTGGGCAGATTTCACCCTGCAAACCAAGCTGATGGCGATCGCCACTTTGGTCGTCTCGCTGATTATGAGCGGGCTGACTTTTTGGGCTGTCAACAGCATTCAAGAGGATGCACGGCTCAATGACACGCGCTTTGGGCGCGATTTAGGTCTGTTGCTGGCTGCCAACGCGACGCCTCTCATTGCTGACGAGGATATCGCCGGGCTGACGCGCTTCTCCTATCGCTTCTATCGCAGCACCAGCAGCATTCGCTATTTGCTCTATGCCGATACGGAAGGCGAAATTTATCTCGGCATTCCTTTTTCGCAATCAGAAGTTCGTAACTCCCTAACGATTCAGCGCCGCATCCAGCTGCCACCCGACTATCTGCGTCAAGGCGATCGCCCCTACGTTCGGCAGCATTTGACCCCAGCAGGGCTCGTCACTGATGTGTTTGTGCCGCTGTTCCAGAACGATCGCTATCTGGGAGTGCTGGCAATCGGTACGAACCCCAGTCCAGCCGTCGTTGCTTCATCGGGCTTGACCCGTGATGTGACGATTGCGGTTTTCATCACCATTTGGGTGATGGTGATTGTGGGTGCCGTCTTTAATGCCTTGATCATCACCCGCCCGATTCGGGAGTTGGTGGAAGGCGTTCGCAGCATTGCCTCCGGAAACTTCAAGCAACGCATCGACCTGCCGCCCAGCGGGGAACTCGGCGAGTTAATTGCTAGCTTCAACGACATGGCAGAGCAGCTGGAAGGCTATGCCGCTCAGAATATTGATGAATTAACCTCCGAAAAAGCCAAGCTAGAGACGTTAGTTTCAACGATCGCTGATGGTGCTTTGCTGTTGGATGCGGATCTCAACTTAGTCCTTGTCAATCCGGCGGCGATTCGCATCTTTGGTTGGGAAGGGCGATCGCTCAAAGGCGATGACGTGATCGATCATTTGCCGTCACCTCTCGCCCAAGAATTGCATGATCCCCTCAAGGCGATCGCGAATGGCGATCGTGAAGCCGTTGAGTTGCGACTGACCTTGCCGGAACGCAGCAATCGGACCGTACGGATTTTGGTCAGTAATGTCTTAGATACTGCCCGAGCCAACGTCAAAGGCATCGCAGTAACGGTTCAAGACATCACCCGCGAGGTTGAACTGAATGAAGCTAAAAGTCAGTTCATTAGCAATGTCTCCCACGAGCTGCGGACGCCCCTTTTCAATATCAAATCCTTCATCGAAACGCTGCATGATTATGGCGATGATCTGAGTGAGGAAGAGCGGCGAGAGTTTCTATCAACGGCGAATCATGAAACCGATCGCCTCACCCGTCTGGTCAACGATGTTCTTGATCTATCGCGGTTGGAATCGAATCGTCGCTACAGCTTCGAAGGTATCGATCTGGTGCAGCCAATCGAGCAAACGCTGCGGACTTATCAGCTCAATGCCCGTGAGAAAGGGATTGAACTGCGATCGGAAATTGCGTCAGACTTGCCCGCCGTTCGCGCCAACTATGATTTGCTGCTGCAGGTGTTTGCCAACCTGGTGGGTAATGCCCTGAAATTCACCGCTTCCGGTGGTTGTGTGGCGATGCGCGCCTATTTGGTGGGGCAGCCACTGCGTACAGAAGCAACCGGGCATCTCGAAATTGTTAGCTCGCTGCCGAACGTGCGGATTGAGATCAACGACACCGGCATCGGCATTGATGCTGAAGATCAAGAGGCGATTTTCGATCGCTTTTTCCGCGTGGAGAACCGTGTCCACACTCTCGAAGGAACTGGGCTGGGACTCTCGATCGTCCGCAACATTGTTGAGAAACATCAGAGCCGCATCCATTTAATTAGTGAAGTCGGGATTGGCACTACCTTCTGGTTTGATCTACCGATTTATCAACCCGAGGAAGCGATCGCCGTGACGCCTGACCTGAATGCGATAGCAGCAACGCCAGAAACCGAAGTCAGCGTCAGCACCGGCTAGCTGACCGGCTTCAGCCAATAATGGGAGAGGCCATTCAGGGACGCGACAGGCATGACTCAAGTACGGATCGGCATCATTGGGGGAAGCGGCCTCTACCGCATGGAAGCCCTCAAAGACGTGGAAGAGGTCCGGGTTGAGACTGCATTTGGCGATCCTTCTGATGCACTGATTGTCGGCAATCTAGATGGCGTTCCTGTCGCTTTTCTGGCACGCCACGGCCGTCACCACCACCTGCTACCCACCGAAGTGCCCTACCGCGCCAACATTTTGGCGATGAAGCAGTTGGGCGTGGAATACATTCTTTCGGCCTCAGCCGTTGGTTCCCTGCAAGCGGAGATCGCACCGCTCGATTTGGTCATTCCCGATCAATTTATCGATCGCACTTTTGCCCGTCCCTCCACTTTCTTTGGCGATGGCCTCGTCGGTCATGTCACCTTCGGCGATCCCTTTTGCACTGCCCTCAGCCAACTGCTAGCGGAAGCTGTCAGCCTGGCCGAGCTGCCTGAGGTCAAACTGCACCAAGGCGGCACCTACGTCTGTATGGAAGGGCCGGCCTTTTCGACCAAGGCGGAATCGCAGCTCTACCGCAGTTGGGGTGCCCAGATTATTGGTATGACCAATTTGACGGAAGCGAAGCTGGCACGGGAAGCCGAAATTGCCTACGCAACGCTGGCGCTGGTCACCGATTACGACTGCTGGCACCCCGATCACGACAGCGTCACGGTTGAAATGGTGGTGGCCAATCTGCACAAAAATGCTGCCAATGCTCAGAAAGTGGTGCGAACCGCTGTGGGGCTGCTCAGCGATCGCTGGCCAGAATCCGCTGCCCATGACGCGCTCCGCTATGCGCTGCTGACCCAGCAGGAGCATGTACCGGCCGAAACGCGCCAGCGCTTGGCTCCCCTCTTGGCTAAATACTGGGGCTAGTGGCGATCGCTCCGCGAGGTCGGTTTGCCCCAACCCCCAGCGGCGATCTGCATCTGGGATCCTTGGTTGCAGCGGTTGGTAGTTATCTCCATGTCCGCAGTCAAGGCGGGACTTGGCTGCTCCGCATCGATGATCTCGATGCACCTCGTGTTGTGCCTGGTGCCAGCGATCGCATTCAGCACTGTCTCGAAGCCTTTGGACTGCACTGGGATGAGACGGTCTATTTCCAGCAACCCCAGCAGGAGCATTACCAAGCAGCCTTGGAGCAGCTGGTAGCGACGGGGCGAGTCTATCGCTGTCAGTGCAGCCGTAAGCAGTTGTCTCAGTCCGCTGACTCGATCTCCGTGGATGGATCGCTGCGCTATCCGGGCTTCTGTCGCGATCGCCAGCTCTCCAGCGATGTTGAAGGGAGCGATCGCCTCAATGTTCAAGGTCTAGCGGCGATCGCCCTCGAAGATGCCTGGCAGGGTTCCTATCAGCAACATCTGGCGCAGGCTGTCGGGGACTTTATTCTGCGGCGGCGCGATCGCCTGTTTAGCTACCACCTTGCCACGGTGGTGGACGATGCAAGGCAGGGGATTACGGAAGTGATTCGCGGCCTTGATTTGCTGGCCTCCACACCCCGCCAAATTGCCCTGCAACAGCTCCTGAATTTACCGACGCCCCACTACGGTCATCTGCCTTTAGTAGTCTGGCCGAATGGTGACAAGCTCAGTAAACAAACCAAGGCACCGGCACTGGATTTGCGCCAAGCACCGGCGTTGCTCTCCCAAGCGATCGCTCATCTGGGGCTGAAACTACCGTCAGAGCTGCAATCTGCGCCCGTCAGAGAGCAACTGGACTGGGCGATCGCCCACTTTCCAGCGCCTAGACTAAGCAAGCAGCCTGATTTGCGCTCATGAATAAAGAGACCCTCTTTGCTCTTTCCCTCTTTCCATATCTGGGCTTTCTCTGGTTTGCAACGCGATCAGGACAATTCCCAAAGCTAGCGCTTTGGGGCTTCTATGGCACCTTGGTGTTCGTCGCAGTGACAATTCCGGCAGGCATCTATGCCCAAGTCCACTACGGCGAAAGTTTGGCCAATGTGGACTGGCTGCATGGCAGTGCGGAAGTCTTTCTCACCCTCAGCAATATCTTGGTGGCGTTAGGCTTTCGGCAACGGCTACAGACCATGCAAGCTGAGCGCGATCGCAATCTGTAAAGTCTTTTGAAGGCTCCTCAGCAAGCTGGCAACAATCGGAAAAGATGAGTAGCGGTTGTCGTTTTCAACGCGGAGAAGCGGCAGCTGTCATAGCAAATTATTTTTTAGGAGTGGCCCAATGCTGCCGGTTTTAGCTGCAATTCCCCAAACTGTTGCTTGGAGCCCGAAAGTGGCTCTGGTGATGATTCTGAGCAACATCGTGGCGATCGCCATTGGCAAAGCCACCATCAAGATTCAGAATGCCGGTCCGGCGCTGCCCTCGCCCCAACTCTTTGGTGGTTTTGGTCTGCCTGCAGTCCTCGCGACCGCTAGCTTCGGCCACATTCTGGGCATTGGCGTCATCCTCGGCTTGGCCAACATCGGCAACCTCTAAGCCCCCAGCCCAAATAATTGATTTCCAAAGCCTAGGAGCGGTTAGGACGGCACCTCAACTCCTAGGCTTTGTTGATGTGAACTTTCCAGAACGAAACTTGCTCGCATTGTGCATGGAGACTGTTGTTTTAATCAGTCATGGCTGCACTCATTGAGGGCTGCAGCAGTTACCTGAAAACTACCTAGAAAATGTCGGCAGGATCGGCGGCTTCTAAACGGCGGACTGCAATCAAGCCTGAACCTAAGCACATCACCAAGGTCAGGATAAAAACAATCGAAGCGCGATCGAAGGTCATGCCGATCGGGATCATCGTGGCGCTGCGCGTGATTGCGTAAAGCCCTGTCGACAGAATGACCCCAGGAATGTAGCCGAGGGCTGCCAAGATTAGGGCTTCTTGGAAAACAACCCACAGCAGATAGCGATCGCTGTAACCCATCGCCTTAAGCGTGGCATACTCCGCCAAGTGATCCGAAACGTCGCTGTAGAGAATCTGATAGACGATCACGCCACCGACGATGAAGCCAATCACTGTTCCGAAGGTGAAGATAAAGCCGATCGCGGTGCTCGTCGCCCAGTAGTTGCGCTCAAATTCGACAAATTCCGGCTTACTCAGCACCCGCACATCCGGTGGCAGCGATCGCTGTAGTTCTTGAACAAGCTGGGGAATGTTGGTACCGGGCTCAGCTCGAATTAAGCCCACGTCAATTTCATCGCGCCGCCGCTGCGGAAAGATCTGCAGGAAGTTGAGATCGCTGGTGATGATGTTGCCATCGGCCCCGAAGGTGGCTCCCATCGTGAAGAGCCCGCCAACCCGAATCCGCCGTTCACCCACCTCGGTCACGACGGGCTGACCAGCTCGAAACTGCTGGGCTACCGGTCCAAATTCCGCTCGTGAGGTCTGGTCAAACAGCACCACATCCGGGATGCGGATCTCATTGAGATTTTCAGATAGTCCTTTGAGATCAAAAGCGTTCTCGTCGGGGCTAATGCCCAAGGTCAGGATCGATCGCGGCTGCCGCGTCTCAGGGTTCTTCCAGTTGACGAGGCCGATGTAGAGCGGACTGACCGACTGGACATCGGGCAAGCTCAAGGCTTGGTAAAGGCGGCGCTGCGGGAAGGGCCGCATCGAAGTCAGTGCGGTTGATTGCGGGCTGATCAACACGACATCCGCCGCGATCGCCTCATGCAGCGTGACAATGCTGTCGAACAGCCCGTCGCGAAACCCCATCTGCATGAACATCAGCAAACCGGCGAAGCTGATGCCTGCTAAAGCAACCAGTAGCCGCACACGCTGGCGAGCGAGCTGCCGCCACGCCAGGGGAATCCGGCGTGGCCAAGGCCATTTAAGACCGACCTGCATCGATTCGCACCAGTACTTGAAGGTTGGTTAGTTGCGAGACGCGTTGGCGATCGCTCGGGTCGAGATCAATCCGCACCTCCACCACCCGCGAGTCAATATCGGAGGCTGGGTCGGTGCTAAACACGCCTTTCTTGTCGATCTTGCCGCCGATCAAGGCAACCCGACCCTTGAGGCTGCCACTGAAACCGCCATGCTCACTCGTAATCGTGACGGGCTGCCCAACTTGGATCCGCCCCACATCCGTCTCGTACACCTCAGCAATCACTTGCATGCGATCGGTGCGGGCCAGTTCAATGACCCCATCATCGCTGCCACTTTCGCCAGGACGGCTATTGACCCGCAGCACTTGACCTGCAAACGGTGCACGAATGACTGTATTGGCCAGTTTGGCTGCCGCTTCTTGGGCCTGGGCTTGGGCTTGAGCAAGTCGAGCCTGAGCCAGTTGCACTTGCTCGGGCTGCGCTTCAGCCAGACTATCGAGGGTGCTGCGAGCTACGGCGAGTTCACCGCGCAAGCGTTCGACCTCAAGGCGCTTGCTATCGAGAGCAGTGGCCGCGATCGCCCCACTCTGGAAGAGGGCCTGGTTGCGGTCATATTCCCGCTGCGCGATCGCCAGTTCCGCCTGAATCCGATTGATTTGCTGTTGCTGAGTTTGGCGTTCGGTGGACTTGGCACCGGCCAAAATCCGGTTGAGATCCGCTTGAGCAACTGCCACAGCACTGTTAGCCGCAGCAGCGGCTGCTGCCAGTTCTGGTTGGTTATCGAGAACTGCCAA
Organism: Synechococcus elongatus PCC 11801; assembly: GCF_003846445.2. Taxonomy (NCBI): domain Bacteria; kingdom Bacillati; phylum Cyanobacteriota; class Cyanophyceae; order Synechococcales; family Synechococcaceae; genus Synechococcus; species Synechococcus elongatus. Next base: position 540,020 of record NZ_CP030139.2, read on the forward strand.
AATTTGACCCGCCTCGACGCGATCGCCCTCTTCGACTCGTAGTTCAGCAATTCGAGCCTGACTAAAGCCCGACTGAGGAGCTGTCAGTTTTGCCACTCGGCCCTCGGGCTCTAAACGGCCCAAAGCACCTACATAGCGATCGGTTTGCGTCTGAACGACTGGAGCAGGTTCTGGCGGTGCAGCACTGCGACTGCGCAAAAAGACCACGCTGCCGATCACGAGAATCCCTATCCCACCGTAGATCAGCCAGCGTTGGCGGTTGCCTGGGATGACCGGCTTCAAAGTTGCCGGACTGCGCGTTTCAACCATGGCAGCAGTCACAAAAAGATGCTCTTATTTTGCCAAGAATTATTACGCAGCGTAACGGCAGTGATTCTGACCAGCTCAGATGCCAGCGCGATCGCCTCAAACGGTTGGTAAATCAAAGAGCATGGTGGTCATGTAGCGCTCGGCCCAGTCTTCGCCAAAGGCTTTTTCAAGGACACGACGGGTTTTGTCATTGCGACGCTGCTGTTCGCAGTAGTAGCGTTGCCGCTCAAGCACCGTGGCGATCGCCTCTGGATCGGTCAAGGCTGGAGCTGCTGCTGCCTGCTGACAATGAACCTGCAAGAAACCCAAGGCGCGATCGCGGAAGGCGGCTTCTTCCTCGACAGTTCCCGGTCGGATAAATAGGCAGAAGGACGAAAAGATGTCTCCCCAAGTGGGCAACTCGCGCACGCCTTGGAAGGTTGGGTTCGGTAGTGCCGTCAAACCTGTGACGTAATCATCGGCAAGTTCTTGGGTGATCGTGGTCGGTGAGAGATCGACGATCGCGGCACTGATTTGACCCCGCCCGCCGACGAGATCTGCACCAAACATCGGTAGATCAAAGGTTGTGCGAGGAAACAGAACGCAGTGGAGGATATCGAGGTTATTGCCAACCCGTGCGAGTTCTAGGTGCAGCTTGCGAAATTCTCGACTTTGGTAACAGCGATTTTCAATCTGGAGTCGTTCTCCCTCCAGCTTGCCTTCGATGTAGCCCAGGTCAGCAGGCATCGCCTCGTAGGGTTCTAAGTCCAGCCACTGTTGCCAAGTTGCTTCGATGCCCGTGGCCAGATCCCGAATCAGAGGATGCAGTTGATCTTTAAGGCCGACTTGCGTGCTGGAGGACATCGCCAACGCTGAAAAACGCCTGTTGCCTACTCTAAATTCTTGGCTGTCCGTGGCTGGCAAGCGTGCAGGTTATCGTAACAAAAGGGTTTGGTACTCCCACACCCTGCTTGGCTCTCCTGTAGAGTCTGTTCCTTTCGCTGCCATGGTGGCGACTCGCTCAGGATAATTCTCTTGCCTGCTCTACTGACCTCCCAGTGCCATCGCAGTCAGTTAGCCAATGGCATCGTGCTGTTGGTCTACGAAAATCCTGCAGCCAATATTGTGGCGGGGCGGCTATTTCTCCGGCAAGGCAGTAGCAGCGAGCCACCAGAACAAGCGGGTTTGCTGGCATTACTCTCAGCACTGCTGACGAAGGGCAGCCGCGATCGCAGTGCCCATGACATTGCCGATTTTGTTGAATCCAGCGGTGCGAGCCTCGGCACGGATGTCGCCAACGACTACTTCTTGGTTAGTCTCAAGAGTGTGACTGCCGATTTTCCTGCATTGCTGACCCTAGCGGCAGAACTGCTGCGTTATCCCAGCCTGCCGGAAGCAGAATTCGCCCTAGAACAACGCCTCGCTCTCGAAGCTCTCCGTAGTCAGCGGGAGCAACCTTTTAATCTGGCCTACGACCAACTGCGGCAGAGTCTCTACGGTCAGCATCCCTACGCCCTCGATAGCTTGGGCACCGAAGCTACCCTCAGTGCTCTCAGTCGCGATCGCCTGCAAGAGGCGCATCAGCACTATTTCCGCCCCGATCAACTAGTGATCAGTGTGGCGGGTCAGATCACACCGGACGAAGCTTTGGCTTGGGTGGAAGCGGTGTTTGGCGATTGGCAAAACCCTCTAGATCCGGCTCCAGTTGCCTTACTGCCCGAGCGGAGTCAACCGATCGATCGTGTCAGCCAAGGTCGGCAGATGCAGCAGCTCATTCTAATGCTGGGCTATGCCACCGTTGATGTGCAATCGCCCGACTACACAGCGCTCAAGTTACTCGCTGCTTATCTGGGTAATGGCATGTCCAGTCGCCTGTTTGTGGAGTTGCGCGAAAAGCAAAGCCTTGCCTACGAGGTTTCTGCTGTATTTCCGACACGTCTCGGGCCAGCACCGTTTATTGCCTATCTGGGGACCGCCCTCGAAAATGGACCGCGCGCCTTGGCATCCCTTCGATCTGAACTCGATCGCCTCTCTGAGGAATCCCTCAACCCCGAAGAAGTGGCCGTAACGCAACGCAAAGTCTTGGGACAGTATGCCCTGAGTAAGCAGAGCAATGCCCAGATTGCTCAGCTCTACGGTTGGTACGAAACCCTCGGCTTGGGCATTGAATTTGATCAGCAGTTCCCTGAAGCGATCGCCGCAGTGCAATCAACTGACTTGCAGCGCGTTGCACAAACGTGGCTTCAGCAAGGCTGCCTTTCCTTGGTCGGCCCCGAAGCAGCGATCGCCGATTTGAGCTAGCCATTCATGCTGACCCAGTTCCGCTGATCGACGTGATCCGCGATCGATTCCACTGAATCACGCCAGCTGTCCCGGGTACCTGTGTGCTGGGAGGAATGCCTGTGGAAGCGAGCCGCAAAGGATAAGCTCAAGAAGAACAGGACTGATCTCCCGTTCGGACTCAGTCAAAGCGCAATTGCAAAGCCTTGGGTGTGCCATCCTCGCCACTGATTGAAACGACAATTCCGGGGCTAAGTCAGCTGATTCCGGCGGAATTGCAAACGATTACTGGAGCTGCCGCTGAGCCAACCTGGTGGGCGATGCTGCAGGCTCTGCGATCGCAGTTAACTGAGGCGGAAACTGGGCTCGTCCTGACAGCGCCGCTCCCTTTTCTCAGCGATCTACATCGTCTCGATCATTGGCTTTGGGTCCCCGAGGGCTTGCAGGGTAGCCTCGGACTGCCCCAAAGCAATCCCAGTGAAGCCGTCGACCTAACGCTTCCGCGCGTGTTGCCCTTGGCACTAGGCGATCCACTGTTGCAAGAACCCTTTTGCCTCGTGCTGAGCGATCGCCTCAGTTTCTTGGTGATCCTTGTCCCGCACGAGACGACGCCGCTTTGTTGCTTTAGTCAAACACCCGAAGTGCTGGCAGAAGCGGTGCGCTTATTGGCGCAGCACACAGCTCGTCAATTTCCTGCCCTACAAGCAGAACTGGTACTGGCGCTGCATCGCTTTCGTCCGCTGGCCAATGCTGCTGAGACTTGGGCACCCTTCTGGGCCACTGTTCTCCAGCAATGGCCCACTGTCTTGGCTAGCGATCGCCCCCCACCAGAGGAGAGGAGCGATCACCCTGATCGCGCAACCCTGGGCGCAGATTTAGAACTGCTACAGGCTATTGCTCATGAGGTGAAGACTCCCCTTGCAACGATCCGCACCCTGACGCGATCGCTCCTGCGCCGTGCTGATTTGCCTGCCCAAGCCCGCAAACGGCTGGAGGCAATCGATTTGGAGTGTTCTGAGCAAATCGATCGCTTTGGTCTGTTTTTCCGTGCAGTCGAGCTCGAAAACCGCGACTCTCATTCACTGTTGTTGGCTCGCACCTCGCTGACGGATGTGTTTGCAGAAACCGTACCGCGCTGGCGCAAGCAAGCCGAACGCCGCAGTCTTGCCCTTGATCTGCAACTGCCGGAGCGGATGCCAGCAGTTGTCAGCGACCCCACCATGCTCGATCAGGCTCTAACCAGTTTGGTGGAGCGTTTCACCCGTAATTTGCCCGCCGGTAGCCGGATTGAAATTGTGGTCAGTTTGGCGGGAGCCCAGCTTAAGCTCCGGTTGACAGCCACTGAATTGGTGACCGACCCCAGTGACCAACCTCGGACTGCCCCGCGATCGCTAGGACAACTGTTGACTGTGCAACCCGAAACAGGCAGCCTTAGCCTCAAGCTGGAAGTCAGCAAAAACCTGTTCCAAGCGCTTGGGGGAAAACTGACGGTGCGACGGCGATCGCCCCAGGCCAGTGAGGTGATCACGGTTTTTCTTCCCGTGGAGCCCTCGGATGATGCGACTGCGACTGATTCGCCACGCTGAAGCGATCGGCAATGCCGAAGCACGGATGGTTGGGCGGCAAGATGCCCCTTTGACGGTCGCTGGCTTGACTCAAGCAGAGCAATTGGGCGTGCAGTGGAGACAACAGTCTTGGCACCCCCAGGCAATTTGGAGTAGTCCACTGCAGCGGGCACAGCAAACAGCAATCGCCCTCAGCCAAGCCCAATTGCAAGCAATGCCACTCGTGCTGCAGCCCGCACTGACCGAAATCGATTTAGGCTGCTTGACAGGCTTAACTTGGCCAGAAGCCGAGCAGCGCTATCCCGATCTCTGCCAGCTACTACTCCGCGATCGCCACTGGCAACCGATTCCTGAAGCTGAGACACTGTCCGACTGTCGAATGCGAGCGGAGCAAATCTGCACCCAGCTACTTCAAGCCAACATTGACCTTTGGATCGTCAGCCATGGTGGCTTTCTCCAGCATCTCTTCGCCACCCTCTTAGGCTGCGACCGCAGTTGGGGACTGGACTGGCCACTCCTCGGTGCCATCGATCTCAGCCTCTCGACCGAAGATTGGCGCGATCGCGGCTGCGATCGCTGGAACACTGCGCTCTGGCGTTGGCAGATCGTACATTGGCCCAGCCGCCCGACGGACTGAGCTTTGGGGCAAGGTCTACGCGCTGTTTAAATCACCGGCCCGAGTTGAGGACGGAGCCGCAGCCGCACCGCAACCACTGTGATGTTGTCGTGGCCGCCCGCTTCGTTCGCTGCTTCGATCAGTTGTTGGATACCAAACTGCAGACTGGTGCGGGTTTGCAGGAGGGGAGCAACGTGCGTATCGGCAATTTCCTCGACAAGATCAAAGTCTGAGAGGCCGTCGGAGCAGAGCAGGAAGACCGTGTCTTCTCGGACTTCCAAGAAGCGCACTTCGGGATCGAGCCAGTCATTGTTGCGCGGTCCCAGCGCTTGGGTAAGCTGATGGGCTTCTGGACGTGCATAGGCCACATCCGGATCGACCCCTTGGGCGATCGCGAGTTGCCCAACTTCATGATCGCGGGTGAGCTGATCGAGACCTGTCAGCCGCGAATAGCGGTAAGCACGACTATCACCAACATGGATAATCGCAACTTTCGTTCCTTGTAGCAGGATCGCCACCAGCGTCGTTCCCATGCGATCGCTGCCGGACACTGCCGCCGCTTGGTTGAGATCAAACAGGGCTTGATTCGCCGTTAGCGCAGCGGCTCGTAATACTTCGCGGCTGGGAAGTTCTGTCGTCCACTCTGCTTCGACCTGCTGTTTGAACACCCGAGCAGCTTCTAAGCTGGCGATTTCGCCCCGTGCATGGCCGCCCATGCCGTCACAAAGGACAAACAGTCCCTTCGCTTGAACTGACGTTCCCAGCGGGGTTTCAAGGTGTTCGAGCCGATAGTGATAGAGGTAAAAATCTTCGTTTTGACTGCGCCGCATTCCGACATCAGTGCTGGCTGCCACCTCCATCTGGGCGAGTGACAGCGAAAGCATGGCCGTCCGCTCATCGGCAGCAGCCGCAAAGGACGCCTCAGATTCGGGAATTGACTCACTCATGCCTACTGCTACTGTCCTCGCAAAGAGCCTAGAAGAAACTAGGCCTGTCGTAGAAGGGATTCTAGACGACGGCGTTCCACTGCCGTTAGATCTCGCCAGCAACCCGGTGCCAGCCCTTGGAGCTGGAGCGGCGGCTGATCTGGGTGAGTGGCGATCGCCACCCGTATTAAGCGTAGCGTTGGATGCCCCACTGCAGCCGTCATGCGCCGCACCTGACGATTGCGGCCTTCCTGTAAGGTGATGGCGAGCCAAGCCGTTGGAACTGTCTTGCGGAAGCGAATTGGCGGATCGCGATCGAGGATATGGGGGTCGACGAGGCGCTGCACTTTGGCTGGCCGGGTGCGATAGTCCTGAATTTGTACGCCTTTGCGCAGTGTGGTCAGTGCTTCCTCGCTGGGTTCCCGCTCGACCTGCACCCAGTAGGTGCGATCGTGCCCAAAACGAGGATGGCAGAGGCGATGCTGCAATGCCCCGTTGTTGGTCAGCAACAGCAAGCCTTCACTGTCACGATCGAGCCTACCGACCGGATAGACCTCTGGCACATCGATGTAGTCCTTCAGAGTCTGCTGCTCGGGGCAATCGCCCGGGCTGAACTGGCAGAGCACATCGTAGGGCTTATGAAAGAGCAGATAGCGATAGGCCACACCGTTGCCCTAGGCGACGGGTTCCAAGGTTTGGCTGGCGGCTTGCACAAACTGCCGTGCCCAGGCATCACAGGCCAAAATGTCATCCAAGCTTGGTTGCTGTTGCCAGTCGCTCTGGTGGCGATCGCAGGCCTGTTCAATGAGTGCCGGAATGTCGAGGAAGCCAATCCGCTCATCCAAGAACAGCGCAACAGCTTGTTCATTAGCCGCATTCAAGACTGCAGGCATCGTGCCGCCCTTGCGACCTGCTGCATAGGCCAGATCCATGCAGGGATACTTGGCGTGATCCGGATCACGGAAGTCGAGACTACCGGCTTTGACGAGATCCAGGGCGGACCACTGAGTTGAGAGACGATCGGGCCAAGAGAGGGCGTAGAGCAGGGGCAAACGCATATCCGGCCAACCCAGCTGCGCGAGGACTGAGGTGTCTTCCAGCTCAATCAGCGAGTGAATGATGCTCTGGGGGTGGATGACGATGTCGATGCGATCGTAGTCCAGCCCAAACAGGTAGTGAGCTTCGATCACCTCCAATCCCTTGTTCATCAAGGTGGCGGAATCGACGGTGATCTTGCGCCCCATCGACCAGTTGGGATGCTTGAGTGCGTCAGCCACTTTAACGTGGGGCAAGCGCTCCACTGGCCAATCACGGAAAGCACCGCCACTGGCGGTCAGCAAAATGCGGCGTAGTCCAGCAGCCGGTTGACCCGGTCGAAAGTCCGCATGAGTTGAGAGCCCCTGGATACACTGAAAAATAGCCGAGTGCTCAGAGTCCGCAGGGGTGATCGTGACACCGTACTTCTGTAGCAAGGGAAGGACAACAGGACCTGCGGCAATCAGCGTCTCTTTGTTGGCAAGGGCAATATTTTTCCCTGCTTCGATCGCCGCGATTGTCGGGAGCAGACCGGCACATCCCACGATGCCGGTGACAACAATTTCCGCATCGCCGTAACGAGCGACCTCGGTGACGCCAGCTTCGCCCGTCAGAATCAGCGGGGGATTGTCGAGATCCGCGATCGCGGCTTGCAGCTCCGGCAGCTGGGCCGCGTCTTGAATCGCCACAATTTCAGGACGATGACGCCGAATTTGTTCGGCTAGCAGCGCAATGTTGCGACCAGCAGCCAGCCCGACGAGTCGAAAGCGATCGGGATATTGCTCAAAAATATCTAGAGTTTGTGTCCCGATCGAGCCGGTTGAACCGAGCAGTGTCACTGCTTTCACGGGATGCCCTCAGAAATTTTTCTCAACTATACCGAGCAATGGGGATCGGTCCGAGATCGACCGTTGAGATGCATTGCTGAAGCGAGGGAGGCGATCGGAGTCCTTTACAATTCGTTGTAGATAGTTCTGCATTCCAAAGCTCTATGCGCGTTGCCATTGTTGGTGCTGGTTTGGCCGGTCTTACGGCTGCCATTGACCTTGTGGATGCTGGACACGAAGTTGCAATCTACGATTCGCGGCCTTTTGTAGGTGGCAAAGTCGGGAGCTGGATCGATGCCGACGGCAACCACATCGAGATGGGTCTGCACGTTTTCTTCTTCAACTACGCCAACCTCTTCGCCCTGATGCGCAAGGTTGGGGCGTTTGAGAATCTCCTGCCGAAATCCCACACTCATACCTTCATCAACAAAGGCGGTGAAGTTGGGGAACTAGACTTTCGCTTCCCCATCGGGGCGCCCTTCAATGGCCTCAAAGCCTTCTTCACCACGAGCCAACTGACTTGGCTCGATAAGCTCCAAAACGCCTTGGCGCTGGGCACGAGCCCGCTGGTACGTGGTCTTGTGGACTACGAAGGTGCGATGAAAACAATTCGCGCCCTCGATCGCGTGAGCTTTGCGGACTGGTTTCGTAGCCATGGCGGCAGTAATGGCAGCCTCAAGCGGATGTGGAACCCGATCGCCTATGCACTGGGTTTCATCGACACCGAAAACATCTCAGCCCGCTGCATGCTGACTGTTTTCCAAATGTTCGCGGCGAAGACTGAGGCTTCGAAACTCAACCTGCTGGCGGGGTCCCCAGCGGAATATTTGCACAAGCCGATCTTGGACTACATCCAAGCGCGAGGCGCCACGCTCCACCTGCGGCGACGGGTTCGCGAGATCGAGTACAGCGAAACCAATGGCCAAACCCTTGTGACTGGCCTGCAGATCGCAGATGGTGATGCGGTCGAACGGGTGGAAGCCGATGCTTACCTAGCAGCCTGTGATGTACCGGGCATCCAGCGCCTCCTGCCCGAAGCTTGGCGAAAATGGTCGGAGTTCGACAACATCTACAAGCTTGATGCCGTGCCAGTGGCAACGGTACAACTCCGCTTCGATGGTTGGGTCACCGAGCTGAACGATCGTGAAAAACGCCACCAACTTGGACAAGCAGCGGGCTTGGATAACCTGCTTTACACCGCTGATGCAGACTTCTCCTGCTTTGCCGACTTAGCTCTGAGCAGTCCTAAGGATTACTACCGTGAAGGCCAAGGCTCGCTGCTGCAATGTGTGCTGACGCCGGGCGATCCCTTCATCGCCATGAAGAACGAAGACATTGCCCAGCACGTGCTCAAGCAAGTACATGAGCTGTTCCCCAGCAGTCGCGATCTCAACCTGCTCTGGTCGAACGTCGTAAAACTAGCCCAGTCGCTCTATCGGGAAGCGCCGGGCATGGATCCTTACCGCCCCGATCAAAAGACCCCGATCGCTAACTTCTTCCTTGCCGGCAGCTATACGCAGCAGGACTACATCGATAGCATGGAAGGAGCCACCATCTCGGGTCGTCGTGCTGCTAAAGCCATGCTAGAAGCACAGGCGATAGCGGCTTAATGACGAGTGGGGCGATCGATTCTAAGCAGTAGGGCGTCGGATGAGCGATTGGCTTGAACATAGTGTGCAAGTGGAGGTCGCCGTTCCTGTCGCCCGTGCTTGGGAACTCTGGTCGGATCTAGAGCAAATGCCCCGCTGGATGAAGTGGATTGACTCGGTGCAGGTCCAGAAAGACAATCCGGATCTTTCTCGCTGGAAACTGGCATCCCAGGGCTTCGAATTCACTTGGCTTTCACGCATCACGCGACTCGTGCCGAATCAACTCATCCAGTGGGAGTCAGTGGATGGCTTACCTAATCGTGGTGCCATTCGGTTCTACGATCGCCAAGATCACAGCATTGTCCGACTCAGTATTTCCTACTCAATTCCTGGCGGTCTCGGTCCCCTAATGGACAAATTGTTCTTGGGGCGAATTGTAGAAGGCACGCTCAAAGCGGATCTAGAACGCTTTCGCCACTACGCCGAAGGCTAGTCAGTAGGTAATTATTGCCAATCAGAATTCAATCTGTTGCTTCAGGAGATACAAAAGAACTCTTGAGAAGAAATCTATTCAACAAAAAATAAGGTTGTCAATAAAACCTACAGTCTAAGCACTTGACTAATCTATAGTAAATCCTGAAAATCCTGTCGTCAGTCTATGAAATTCAACTGCTGGCTTGAGTCAAGAACTTTGAATAATTGATAAACACACTGGGTGTTAAGCTACAGATCCTCAACTCCTGTGAGAGGCTGAGAATACTTGATGCTGTCTTTCCTATATGGCTGACAATGTCGATGAGCCGCTTCCCTCAGACACTCGTAGCCGTACCTTTTTATTGCTAAAGCAGTATCAACAAACCCAAGATCATCGAATTCGAAATCAACTCGTTGAACTGAACTTAGGATTAGTTCGTCAAGAAGCCTATCGATGGGTCCACCGGTGTCCCGAAAGCTTTGAGGAACTGGTGCAAATTGGATCGTTGGGGCTCATTGCTGCGATCGATCGCTTTGAACTAGAACGGGGCAAGGCTTTTAGCTCGTTTGCTGTGCCCTACATTCGCGGCGAAATTCAACACTACCTGCGCGATCGCAGTCATACCGTGCGGGTGCCTCGGCGCTGGGCTGAACTCCATCAGCAAATTGAGCCCCTGCGTCAAAAACTCCAGCGGGAGCTAGGGCGATCGCCAACGGAAGAGGAGGTGCGGCGATCCTTGGGGCTGGAACCAGAGGAGTGGCAAGAAGTGCGGATGATTGGCATCAATCGCACCATGATCAGCCTCGATCAGCCCTTGTATGCCGATGACGAACACGTCACCAACCTTGGCGATGCGATCGCCGATCCGAAATATCGCAGTTTTCAACTGGCTGAAGAGGACCGAATTCGCCTCCAGCAAGCGATGCAGCTCCTAGAACAAAAAACCCGCGAGATTCTGGAATTTGTCTTTTTCTATGACCTCACCCAGCGCGAGGTTGCCGAGCAGCTAGGTTTGAGTGCTGTGACTGTCTCGCGCCAAGTCAAGAAAGGCCTCAAGCTGCTGAAAACAATTCTGCGCAGTGGTGAGGATCTCTGAAACAGCACTGTTTTCTGTGGCTACGGATTTCTCTACCCACCTCCAGCAGTAGTTTGGCAGGTGCGATCACAGTTCACCGCTTTGATTACCAAGCAATGAAAAAGCTGCTCCCACGAGAGAGCAGCTGGAGTTGAAAGCAATCTTCCGTGAGGCGATCGCAACCTAAACGCTAGCGGCGACCGGTGCTTTCTGCGAAGTCAGGCGCTCATAAGCGGCCCGCATCTTCAGACCCGTCAACACTTGGAACAGACCCGTGCCATTATTCGAACCGGGGTAGTCCTTGTGCTGCAGCAGCAAGTGAGTTAGCTCACCGTAGTACTGTGTATCGGTCTTGCTGAGGTGGCCCTCCACGTAGATCATCTCTTCGAGGTTTTCGAACTGACCGTCGACCTCAAGGACAGAAACTTCGTGACCGTAGTAGGTGTCGGGACCATAGGCCAAGCGAATGCCCGGATACGAGCAGGTCAACTTACGACCGCAGGGCGTCCACTGGATAGTCGACCCTTCGTCGAACAGATAAGCCGGTTCGAAGCCATCGCGGCCTTCCCGTTGGATCAACTGAACCCGGAGCACTTTACGTTCGGTGTCGTTGGGAATCAGCTGGGTCGGCATCACACGAATGACGATATCCGCATGACCACGCTGGGGCTCAATGTAGGCCTTGAAGTCAGGGCGACGCGCTTCGATCGAGGCCAGAACATCCTCGTAGGAGTGGCCACGCTCGGCCATATCGCGTTGGATTTTCCAAGCGATTTTGACTTCGTCGTCGATATCGAGGTAGACGCTGAAGTCGAGCAGTTCGCGCACGCGTTCATCGTAGAGGGGGTGTAGGCCCTCGATCACGATAATGCGATTGGGCTCAATTTTTTCAGGCGGGTCGATCAGGCCAGTTTCATGGTTGTAGATCGGCTTCATGATCGTTTCGCCGTTCTTCAACGCTTTGACCTGTTCATACATCAAGTCAAAGTTATTAGCGCGGGGATCCAAAGCCGTCACGCCAGCTTCTTTGCGGCCTTTGCGATCAAGACTGTGATAGTCATCCAGACAAATGACCGTCATCAACTCGGTGCCAAACAAGTCAGCAAGGCGATTCAAGAAAGTTGACTTGCCGCAACCGGAGTCACCGGCAACGCCGATCAAAACGACACGATCTGGCTTGCTCATAGGATCCCTCAAGACAGTGACGAGATTATGGGGTCAGCATCCGGCACAAGGCCACGCCTGGACGCCCGCTTGCTGTTCTAGAACAGCATCGCTACGGCGGACCGACATTGACCTTCCAAGTCAGTAGTCACTATCGGTTGAGATCGATACCGGCGAGTCGAAGCGGACTGTATCCGTTTATGCGGAATCTTACCAGACAGGTTGAGGACTCAACAAGAAACGCTGAAATCGCTACACCCTAGAAGCACGGCACAGGGTAAGCTTATGCAGCCTGCACCCTTACACTGAGAACAGTGACTTCAGCCTACGCTGTGCTTTTTTAGCATTGCGATAACTAGTTAAGTCACTGACGGGGTGCGCCCCGGTTGCAGGAGCTCTTCTGAAGAACAGGTTCGGAGAAGTTGAATGTTGAACGCGAGTGTGGCTGGCGGAGCAGCTACCACCACCTATGGCAACCGGCTCTTTATCTATGAAGTGATCGGTCTGCGCCAAACTGACGGCGAGCCGTCCGACAGCTCAATCCGCCGCAGCGGCAGCACATTTTTCAAAGTGCCTTACAGCCGCATGAATCAAGAAATGCAGCGGATTCTGCGTCTCGGCGGCAAAATCGTCAACATCCGGCCAGCAGAAGCTGTTGCCGGTGAGAGTGCTGCACCCTTACAAGCTGCGGCAGAAGAGCCCGCGGCAGCACCAGCGCCCGTGACCAAAAAGCATTCAGCTGAAGACGTACCTGTCAACATCTATCGGCCGAATAAGCCTTTTGTTGGCAAAGTGATCTCGAATGAGCCCTTGGTGAAAGACGGGGGCATTGGGGTAGTTCAGCACATCACCTTCGATATTTCCGAAGGCGATTTGCGCTACATCGAAGGTCAAAGTATCGGGATTATTCCTGATGGCACCGATGATAAAGGCAAGCCGCACAAACTGCGTCTTTATTCGATTGCCTCGACTCGCCACGGCGACAATGTCGATGACAAAACAGTCTCACTGTGCGTGCGCCAGCTGCAATATCAAAATGATGCTGGCGAAACGATCAACGGCGTTTGCTCGACCTTCCTCTGTGGCTTGAAACCGGGCGATGACGTCAAGATCACCGGTCCTGTGGGCAAAGAGATGCTCCTGCCGGCTGACACGGATGCCAACGTCATCATGATGGGCACCGGTACCGGGATTGCACCTTTCCGGGCCTACCTATGGCGGATGTTCAAGGACAACGAGCGGGCCGTCAACACTGAGTATCAATTCAACGGCAAGGCTTGGTTGATTTTCGGGATTCCGACCTCGGCGAACATTCTCTACAAAGAGGAACTGGAAGAGCTTCAGTCTAAATACCCGGATAACTTCCGCCTGACCTACGCGATCAGCCGCGAGCAGAAGAATACCTCGGGCGGCCGCATGTATATTCAAGATCGTGTGGCAGAGCATGCCGATGAGATCTGGAATTTACTGAAAGACGAAAAAACCCACGTCTACATCTGCGGTCTGCGTGGCATGGAAGATGGCATTGACCAAGCCATGGCTACAGCGGCAGCCAAGGAAGACATCGTCTGGTCCGACTACCAGCGCAGCCTCAAGAAAGCTGGCCGTTGGCATGTTGAAACCTACTAACTAGAACTTGGTCTTTTCCTGAGTTCAGTACAGAGTCTTAACAAGTGGATGCTTCTAACAGCGTCCACTTTTTTTGTGGGATTGCAGCAGGATGGGAGCGATCGCAGTGCCCAATCATAAAGATCTGCTTAAGAAACCCACAGTCGCGAGAGCAATCTCGTAAGTCTAAGCAAAATCATTCGAGCGATCGCGGGTGCAATCCAACCTCTTTTTACGCGCGGTGCAAACCGCAGAAATTGAGCGCCATGGACAAACGCTGTCCGTAATGGCACAGGATCTCCAGATGGCCCGTTGTTTTTGGCAACGTCGTCAGCAACTCTGTGCGGGGCTCGGATGCCAAGTGCTTGAAATCTATGTCGGCGATCGCTTAGTCGCTAGCTCTCATCACGAATCATCGGTTGATTTGTGAGCAATGCGATCGCTGTCCTAGCCAAGGAATTACAGCAGCGGTGACACTACCCAAGGCAGATCGGTGACGCCTACATCTAGCCCAAGTTGACTCAGTAAAGTCGTGACCTGTCCACGGTGATGGGTTTGGTGGTTAAACAAGTGAGTCACCAAAAACCAATGGGGACGAACGATCGTTTGTTGATAGAGCGGGCTGTAATACTCGAACTCTTGCACCAGCCATACTTCTGATAGGTGATTGGCCCAACTGAGAATGTGTTCATCAAAGTCTTGGCGCGCCTGACAATACTCCGCAAATTCTGTGAATAAATCGCGGCCTAGGTTGGGAGCTTGGTATGGCTGACGTTGAAATCGTCCGAGCCAGACGCGATCGCCGTAGTAGAGATGGTTGAGTGTGGCTTGAATCGAACCGAAAAAAGCCCCACGATCGCGATCGAGCTCTGATTGGGGCAATGTGCGACAGACAGCGATGATCTGTTGATTGAGGCGCTGATTATAAGCAGCCATTTGCTGACAGTAGGACGGACTGATCATGCAGTGTTTATCCTTTTTCTCATCCTGATACCAACCCAGGAGCCGTCAGCGCCAGAGAGGCTATCGCCCCCCGATCAACTGCAGCCATAACAACAGGCCAATAGTGATCAGCAATCCAGATGCGATCGCCTGCAGCCAGCGCTGGTGCCGACTGATCAATCGTTGTTGTCCTTGTACTGTCAGCCAAACATAGGTAAGTTTGACGCCACCAATGGTTCCCACTGCGATCGCCATCACCCCAGCAATTTCTTGGAGAGTAATTCGCTCCAGATTCAGAAAGGTTGGGAAAAAGCCGAGATAGAAAAGTAGTGCTTTTTGATCCGCTAAGGTCAACAGCAACCCTGCTAGAAAACTTGCCGGTTGTGACGTTTGCTTCAGGGGTAATTCCGCACGCACGCGATCGCGCGATCGCCATAGTTCTATCCCTAAAACAATCAGATAGCTACCACTCAAAGCTCGAAGGAGCGGCAGCCAGCTTTCGAATTGTGAAACTTGTTCGAGGCCAACGAGGGCTAACAGGATCCAGAGACAATCGCCTAGGACAATTCCTGCGGTCGTGAGTGCACCATGTCCTAGCCCAAGACTGGCAGATCGAGTGACCACCGTGAGCACACTCAAGCTGGGTAGTGCAGCTAGCAAGAGCATGGCAAATCCCAGGGCCAGCCACTGCTGAATCGTCATCATCCTGCTTCGCAGAAAAAACGAAAAGCTTGCTGCAATCGCAACAAGCCATCTAACGAATAGAAATGGAGCTGAGCGGAATCGAACCGCTGTCCGCATTGACTAGTAACTTTCCGCTCGTTCACAGGCTTAGCACGGTTAACCCACTGTGCGGGAGCCAACGATTATCCCCGTTGGCGGGATGCTCAGGTTTTTGCTTAGCGAGGGGACGGACCTGAGGCCGCCACTCGAGCATCCGTTGGGGGTTTAAGTCTAGGCGTATTAACGGAGTCTACGACTAGACGCTCGAGCCAGAAAGTTTGTGGCGTTTAAGCAGCTACAGGAGCAGCCTTACGAGCGAAAGGAACGATGTTGTTCGCAGTTACTTTTGTTTGAGCCTGGATTTACGAGAGTGGACTCCCTCTCGGCCTGAATCACGGTGAAGGATTCACCAACACGTCGAAACCATTACAGCCCCTTGTGTTCCCTCATTATAGGAAACTCCTTCGCGTTGTGAGCGATCGCGCTGTAGTCGAGATAACCGAATCTACTCGATCGTGACATTACGCCGCCGCACAGCCGCAGGTCGGCTAGCGATCGGGGCGATCGTCAGCTCTCGCTCCTTGGCTCGTGTTCCTTGAAAATGCTTTTGCCATTCCTCGGGAGCATTCATTGTCTCGCCGCCGTGCTGGGTGTAGCGAGTGCGGACTTGGCAGAGTACGGGCGTATTGACGCAGGCTCCTGAGATGATCACCTGGCCGCGACTGAGCGAAGGTAGTTCCTGCAGGAGATCTCGCCCTGCCGCCTCAACCCCATGCTTAAGGCTCTCCTGATCGACCGGATTGACAATCCGCATCAGGAATTGGCTCATGCACTGCGAGAGAATATCCGAGTCAATTTTGCCGGGGCGCTGGGTGATCAGTCCCATGCCAAAGCCAAACTTCCGGCCTTCGCTGAGGACTGTCCGCAGAATTTGCTTGCAGCGCGATGGCTCATGGGCGGGGGCAAAGCGGTGGGCTTCTTCAACCAGCGCAAAGATCGGGTAGGGAAGATGGTCTTCTGCACCTTCGGTCGAGCCGCCACGGACAGTGTTGATGCGGGCGGTATAGCTCTGGTTGAGGATCACCGTGCAAATGACTTGCTGCTGCTCCTGGGGAATTTCATTCATCTGCAGGATCGTGGCCTGGCCGGGCTCAAACAAGTCACGGGGAATCAAATGTTCCCAGCTGTGGAAGTAGGGCGAGGATTGCAACCGTTCTAAGCGCCAGCTCAGTGACTGAGCCGAAGGCCCCATGGTTTCGTTCCCCTCATCGTCTTCGCTGGTGTCCGCTGCTTTAACCGCTTCGATCAGATGGCCAAAATCCCAGCGATCGCGCAGGGTCTTATTCTTGCGGAGACTGTTGACTGCCTTCTCCAAGACCGCCTGCTGACGTTCTGTCGTCTGGGGTAGTAGCGTCAGCAGATCGTAGAAGTTCAGCGAAGAAATTCGGATCCGAATATCCTCGGGGGTCAGCACTTTGACTGTCGGACGATAGCCATCCGCTTCAAAAATGGGATTGCCGCGCAGTCCCTCCAAGGTGCCGTATTCCCCGTGCGGATCAAAGATCAAGACGGCGGCACGATTTTGAGGTCGTAGTAGCTCTTCGATCAGCACGCCCGCGGTGTAGGACTTGCCGGAGCCTGTGCCCGCCAAGATTGCCATGTGGGTACTGACCAACTCTTTAACGTCGAGGATGATCGGCACTGCGTTGCGATCGCGCAGCAAGAGTGAACCGACGTGGGCAGCTCCCACATCATCGCTATGGCGGCGATTCAGCACCTGTTGCAGCCGCTGATCCTCTGCAAGGTAGACCCGCGCCCCCGGATCCGGCGCTCGTCGTGGGTTGATAAAGCCGAGGCCAGGTTGAAAGTAGCCGATCACCTCAACCGTGACTTCGTAGAGCTCAGGATGGTCGTAGGTGAAGCCAATCAGGGCGGCGATCGCTTCTGGACTGGTTTCCACATCCGCAAAGATGCGATCGGGCAGGTGCTCAATCAGGCGACGGCCGCTGATTTTGCCAAGGATGGCTTGGAGCGAGTCATCCAGCGGGCTGCGGAGCTGGTAGTAGACAAACTCCCCCACCCGCACATGGTGGTTTTCTGCCGTGATGAACACGTATTGGTTCGCCTGTTCTCCCGGGCCTTTGACCGTGCCAATGGAAGCCGTGGGGGGCAAGGAGGCTGCAGCTACAGACGACGCCATCACAAACCAAGGGATGCCAGGATTGCCTGCAGCCTACAGCAGTTCTCGAAGGGCTTCAATGCTAGGCCCCTCACGAAGATCCACGACCTCCGCTAGGCTGAAAGAGCGATTCTGTTCGAGAGACGACGACGTGAGTCCTCTGTCGCTGAGTTTTCCCGCCCTGCAGCGTTCTCCGCAGCAAGATGTGCAGATCGATGCCCAATCCCTTGGTCCTCGACAGCGGCGGATCCAAGTCCAAATCGAAGTCCCTGTAGCGATCGCTGATCTCTGGACCTTGTTGACCGACTACAACCGACTCGCTGAGTTCATTCCGAATCTCTCAATTAGTCAGCAACTGCCGACTCATGATGGCTCAATTCGGCTTGAACAGATCGGTAGTCAATGTTTCCTGCGCTTTCGCTTCTGTGCGCGCGTGGTTCTCGCGATGCAAGAAGTTCCCTACGATCGCCTGGAATTTCGGATGCTGGAGGGCGACTTCGAGCAGTTTGACGGCAGCTGGCGGTTTCAATCTGTAGATGCAGATCGAACCCAGCTGACCTATGACGTTACCCTCGCCCCCAAGCTGCCGATGCCGATTCAATTGATCGAGACGCAACTCGACCAAAATCTGGCCGCTAACTTGCTGGCAATTCGGGCTGAGGCCATTCGCCGTTTTGCAAGCGATCGCGCCTAAAAGAGGGTTGTCCCGTGGCTGATTTACCGTCTGATTTTGACCTTGCCCCCTACATTGAGCACTCCCTGCTCGACCCCGCAGCCACCCTTCAGCAGATTGAGCAGCTTTGCCAAGAAGCCGATCGCTATCACTTCGCTGCAGTCTGTGTCTTTCCTTGGGTGGTGCGCCAAGCGCGGGAGTGGTTGAACGGGCGATCGCCTCGACTCTGCACGGTAATTGACTTTCCGAATGGCGCGAGCACGGCTGCCAGCAAGTGCTTCGCCGCTCAGGAAGCGGTCGAAAATGGGGCGCAAGAACTCAATGTCGTCGTCAACCTTGGCTGGTTGCGTAGCGACCGCGCTGATCTGGTTCACCAAGAACTGGCTGAAATAGTCGAGGCCACTGGCGTTCCGATCAAGGCCATTCTCGAAGCCACGCGACTCAACCCCAGCGAACTGGAGCAACTGACTGACCTCTGTTTGGATGCAGGCATTACGATGCTGCAAATCAGTACAGGTTGGTTTGGTGGTGCAACGCCTGCTTTGGTTCAACAACTACGGCAGCTGACCCGCAATCGTGTTGGTATTCACGCGGCGGGGGGCATTCGCACCTGGGACCAAGCAGCAGATCTGATCGAAGCGGGTGCCGTGCGGCTGGGGACATCCTATGGCCCCTTAATCCTTCAGCAACGGCTGGCTGATGCTGCTGTGGCGGCATCAGTGTGAGTCGGACCTACACCACGACTGCGATCGTGCTTAAAGCCACGCCCTTGGGTGAGGCCGATCGCCTGCTAACCCTGCTCTCACCCGATCAAGGACTGCTGCGTGTCGTGGCAGCGGGTGCTCGTAAACCGCGATCAAAGTTGGGGGGCCGCACCGCCCTATTTGTCGTGGGGGAGTGCCTGATTGCCTGTGGCAAAAGCCTCGATCGTCTCCAACAAGTCGAAACCCTGAGCAGCCACACTGCCCTCAGTGGCGACTTAGCCCGTCTAGCAGCAGCGCAATACTTAACTGAGCTAGTACTGGCCCAAGCCCTCGAGCGACACCCACAACCCGAACTCTTCGCATTACTCTGCCGCGATTTGGCACGACTCGAAACTCAGTCTGGCCTCGAAGTCCTACCCTATCTGCTGCACAGCACTTGGCAACTGTTGGCCTGGGCAGGCTGGGCGCCGCAAACGCACTACTGCTGCCTGACCCAGCAAGCCGTGCAACCGCGCTTGAATCAACCGCGCTGGCGCGTGCGCTACAGCCCAAGCTTGGGCGGTGTGTTGTCCGAGTCGGCAGCCTATCAGCGTCGCCCCAATCAGCGAGAATTGTTATTAACCGCCACGGAGTTGGCTGCTTTGCAACAAATTCCTACGAGTGAAACCGTGCTAGCGCTGGATCGCTTGTCCTGCGACGGCTGGCAAATATTAGAGCGAGCGCTTCGCCACTCCGCCGAGTATCATCTGGAACGGCCCTTACAATCAGCGCTGTTACTAGAAACCTTGCTGACAGGATCCCATGTCGCCTCTGTCTGAGTCTGTTCTAGAACAGCCACCAACGCCAGAGCATGCTTGTGACCCAACGGCCCCGCTTGATGTTGCTAAGGACGAGATGAAGGCTCAGCCGTCACCTGTGGGTCGAACTGGATTTTGGCCCGTACTCCGCAATCCCAATTTTTTGGCGTTGTGGCTGGCAGAAATCTTTTCGCAGATGGCGGACAAGATCTATTTGGTCTTGATGATTGCCTTGATCAGCAGCCGCTTCCAGGTTGAGGGTCAACCAATCAGCGGCTGGGTTTCGGCCATTATGATTGCCTACACCATCCCTGCAGTGCTGTTTGGCTCTCTCGCCGGTGTCTGGGTCGATCGCGGTCCCCTCAAGCAGGTCTTGATCTGGAGCAACGTCATCCGAGGCGTGATGGTGTTAGCCATTCCCTTGTTGCTCTACGTGACAGAGGGGCAAACTTGGCTGTTTGGACAGCCGGTCGGTTTTCAAATTCTGCTGACGATTACCTTTCTAGTCTCGACGCTCAACCAGTTCTTTTCGCCCGCTGAACAGGTTGTCATTCCCTTGATTGTGCGGCGATCGCATCTCCTCGCAGCCAACTCGATTTACACCACCACCACAATGGGGGCGACGATCATTGGCTTTGCAGTCGGTGAACCTCTGTTGCGCCTGGCCGATCACCTGTTGCTTCAGGTCGGGATTGGTGAGGGCAAAGAGGTTCTTGTGGGTCTCTTTTACGTTCTCTCAGGGCTGGTATTTATCGGTCTGCGCTTGCGTCCCCGCGATCGCAGTCGCATGAGCGATCGCCACCTTTGGGTCGATGTGATGGACGGCCTGCACTATCTCCAGCAACAGCCCTTGGTGCGCTCAGCGATGGTGCAGCTAGTGATCCTGTTTTCCGTCTTTGCGGCACTGGCTGTTCTCGCGGTTCGGCTCGCAGAGCTGATTCCAAATCTGGGTGCTGATCAGTTTGGAATTCTGCTCTCGGTGGCTGGTTTAGGGATGGGCATTGGTGCCTTACTCGTCGGCCAGTTTGGCCAACGGTTTTCCCGCCAGCGGCTTGCCCTTGGCGGTTCTATTGGCATGGCGATCACGCTAGCTGTGTTGGGCTGCCTAGAACCCAGCATGACGGGCAGCGTCATCTGCATTACGACACTGGGCATTTTTGCGGCAGCGCTGGGGATTCCCATGCAGACGGTCATTCAAGAAAAAACGCCAACGGACATGCGTGGCAAGGTCTTTGGGCTGCAAAATAACGCGATTAACATTGCACTGAGCCTGCCGCTCGCCCTGGCGGGTCTTGCAGAAAGTTGGCTGGGTTTGAGTGCGACGTTGCTGGGATTAGCAGCGATCGTCCTGTTGGGGAGCTGGCTGAGCCCAGGCCGCGCCTAGCAAAACTGAGTGCTATCCTGCCCATTAAGATTGATGTGGCGACGATATGCGGATTGCTTGGCTCGGTAAAAAGTCTCCTTTCTGCGGCAACGTTACCTACAGTCGAGAAATCACAAACGCGCTCCGCGATCGCGGGCATGATGTCAGCTTCTTTCACTTTGCACAAAGTGAAGCTGAAGCCAATGGCGAGATGGGAGAGGGCCTTGAAGTTTCGCTGCCCTGCCTCTACAAATCGCAGATTTACACGATTCCCTCTTTCCGCTCGAGCAAGGTTCTCAAGTCTTCTCTGGAAGACATTCGACCGGATCTCGTCCATGCTTCACTGACACTCTCCCCCCTTGATTTCCTCTTGCCTGAAATCTGTGAGGAACTCGGGTTACCGCTGGTTGCCACCTTCCACCCGGCCTTTGACCATAAGCTGCGTAACATTTCGTCAGGCACGCAACACCTCACCTATCAGCTCTACGCACCCTGCCTCGCCCGCTACGATCGCACGATTGTTTTCTCGTACCTGCAGCGGGATTTGTTGATCCGCCTAGGGGTTCCGAGCGATCGCATCGCCGTGATCCCTAACGGGGTCGATATCGATCGCTATAGTCCTGGCCCTTCTGACTTCAAGCAGGAACTTGGGGTCGATCGCCTGTTTGTCTACATGGGGCGGATTGCAGCTGAGAAAAATGTAGAGGCGCTGCTGCGCGGCTGGAAGCTCGCCAACCTCGGCCCCGAGAATCGACTCTTGATTGTGGGGGATGGCACTCTGCGATCGCTGTTGGAAGTCAGCTACGGCCCTGAGCAGGGTGTGCAATGGTGGGGCTTTGAGCCCAGTGAGCAACGCCGTATTGAGATGCTGCGTGCGGCTGATGCCTTCATCCTGCCGTCGTTTGTAGAAGGGCTATCCCTTTCCCTGCTGGAAGCGATGGCCTGCGGTGCCGCTTGCCTTGCAACGGATGCTGGTGCTGATGGCGAGGTACTCGAAGGGGGAGCCGGCATTGTCCTTAATCCGCAGCGCACCTCCGCACAACTGCAAACTCTGCTGCCTGTCCTTCGCGACCAGCCCGAACTCACCGCCATTCTTGGCTGTAAGGCGCGCCAGCGAGTTCTCGATCGCTATACCCTTGAGGGCAACCTCGATCGCTTAGAACAGCTCTACCAAGATTTGCTGCCGACTCCAACCCTCTCGGCCGGTGTCACTCCTTGAGAGTTCAATCAGACTGGCGATCTTAGACCAGCGATCGCTGGCAGGTGGGGCAGACGCCATGAATAGTCAGTTGGCAATCGAGTAGGTGGTACCCCTCTTTCTCAGCGGTTCTAGCACCAATTTTGAGGACTGAATCGCTCTTAAACTCGATCGTCTTGTTGCAACTGACGCAGATCAAGTGATGGTGGTGCTTGAGCGGCTGGTTTAGTTCATAGTGCTTGTGATCTTCCGCTAAATCCAGCTCCCGCAGCAGACCCATGCGAGCCATGAGCTTGAGGGTGCGGTAGATCGTCGACAGGCTGATCGGGGAATTGCGGCTGAGCAGGTGATTGTAGAGATCCTCTGCGCTGAGATGCTCGCCCGCCGGTAGATTTTGGAAGACTCGCAGGATTTCTTCGCGTTGAGGCGTCAATCGCCAGCCTCGCTCATTCAGTTCCGCTTTGAGAGAGGCAGCTGTGTAGGTCATTGCGAGTCAACTAGCTCGGCATATTGAGAATGATAGCGGACGTGATCCCCAGACTCGCAATCCTCACTCCCAATTCAGGAAGCACTAGCCGGCAGTGCTGGCTGCTGACTGAGCCATTGCCGTGCCTGCCGATAGAAGCCCGTCAGGACTGTACTGCGCTGCTCCTGCGTCAGAATTTCGGGCAGGAGACGACTCAGTTCGAGCTTTGCTTCCGCAGTCTCTAGGCTGAGGTGAGGATGGCGCCGATGGAACTCCACCAAGGTGACGCCAACCACGCGGGTCAGGTAGGCGGCGCTCAGCGCCTGCACGGCTCCGCCCGCCACATAGGCCAAACCACTACTCTTCAGCAACCCAGCCAAGGTTTGGGTAGACCATTCCACAAGACCCAGTTTGAGCAAAAGATCCCCCACACTCAAGGCGATCGCTTTTGCCTGCTCGAGAGTGAAGCGCTGGTGGAAGATGCCACCGATCTCCACCAACATTTGACCATTGGCAGCGGCAGTAGCAATCAGGTCGAGGCTGGGCACAGGGCTAAGGAAAACAGTTCCCGCCACAATCCACTGGGTGCGATCAATCGCAGCGATCGCCCGTTGACGACGCTGTTCAAACAGTTGGGCGGTCAACCAAGCCTGCTGACGATTGATAGCACGATCTACGGCTTGTAATAAATGCTGTTCCAAACTGCGACTGCTCAACCATTGATCCAAGCGCTGCAGCAGGGCAGCCATTTCAGAGCGATCACTCGCCACTGCAGACACCGCCAGTACATCCTCAGCTGCCACCAAACCTGCT
Source organism: Synechococcus elongatus PCC 11801 (assembly GCF_003846445.2). Lineage (NCBI taxonomy): Bacteria > Bacillati > Cyanobacteriota > Cyanophyceae > Synechococcales > Synechococcaceae > Synechococcus > Synechococcus elongatus. The sequence goes on from NZ_CP030139.2 coordinate 563,326, forward strand.
AAATGCGCGAGGACAGCCCGTCGCTGTTGCTCAGCCACTAAGGGCTGGGCCGGACTGTTGCAGATCACGAGGACTTCGGCTTGAGGCAACAGACTCTGCAGGCAACGCAGTTCTGAAGCGCTGAGTTCCCCGTTGATCACAAACAAGATCAGATCCGCAGTCAATAGATCGGGTGGTAGGGTGAATGCCTCTTCTGCCGTGGCAATGCTCCGGAACAGACAGAAGGTATCCAGCAACTCTAGGCTGAAGCGAGGCTGCCAAAAGCGAGCCAGAGCTTGAACGAGACTGGTTTTGCCTACGCCTGGCGCACCCACAACCGCCAGTTTTAGGTCTCGCGCTTGCAAACCCGAGCGCAATGTCGGTAGCGGATCTGCGCAGGCTTGTCCGTACTCTTCCGTCAGCTCAGTGACCTGCTGAGTCAGGGCATCCAACCGTGATTCCACGATCGCCCGCGTCAAAACTGGAGTCTTCGCTGTCGTTGCCGCGATCGCGGGTGGTTGACTTCGCAGCCAGCGCAACAGCAGGAGACCGGCGATCGCCAGCCCGAGCCACGATCCACCAGCACTGACCATAGCTAACAGGCGATCGCTCAGCCACAGGGTTCCGAAAAGCAGGGCACCCCCAATCAAAAGCATGCGCCCTGTTGTCCACGACCCTGACATGTTGATCATCCCTGCAGTTGCCGACGCCTTATTTTACCGGCGAGGAGGCTTCATCACTGTCTGGAACAGGATTCTCAACTAAGCGCAATGCACTTAAAGAATCAACTTATCGCTAAAACTTTATTTCGATCGATACCTTCCAGCAGTTCTGCTGTTTTGTGAGCACTCCACTGATAAGCCCGAGTCGTGGAGGAATTTGTAGCCAGACCAATTTAGGGCCGTGAGCTGCCGGATCCGGTGCAGTTCTGTCAACTATTCATGACTAACCACTTGCAGCTTAGTCAGTCAGTTCTCACACGTGGGTAATCCTAAGTTGCTGCCTGACCCACCGAGTGGCATAACCCCATGTGGAGCGATCGCCGCTACTTCACCAATTTCGAGGAAACACGATAGGGATGCTTGCCTTGCCCAACCATGACACAGCACTGCGATCGCGCCTAGACCTCAAGCATTCGGTTGCTGACACGTAAACGCTGACTCGAAATATTCTCAGATCTTTTCTGGATTCATAGGTTGCGTTCATTGACTAGTTCCCCAACCCAACTTCCATGAACAAGATGATTCTTGCGCTTAAGCGTCACTGGCCAGAGTACTTAATCGAAGCTTGGGGGCTTGGAGTATTTATGGTGGCTGCTGGTGTTGTTGGAACCTTATTATTTTATCCTCAATCTCCCATCCATCAGACTATTACTAACCCTTGGATGCAGCGAGTTGTCATGGGGTTAGGCATGGGCTTAACCGCAATAATAATTATGTATTCCCCTTGGGGAAAGCGCTCAGGGGCACACATTAATCCAGCTGTTACCCTGACCTTTTATCGTTTGAATAAAATTGCAGGCTGGGATGCCTTTTTTTATATTATTTTTCAGTTTATTGGTGGTTTCTTGGGTGTTGTGATCGTCGCACTGCTATTGAGAGATCCCTTTACCCAAGCACCCGTTGATTATGTCGTGACTGTACCTGGAAGGCTTGGAGTATTGGCAGCGCTACTGGGTGAATATTTGATTGCCGTAATCATGATGGGCATGGTCCTGTACACCAGCAATCAGCCAAAGCTAGAACGGTTGACGCCATTTTTTGCAGGCTGTCTAATTGTCAGCTACGTCATTTTTGAGTCACCGCTCTCAGGTTTTGGCATGAACCCTGCGCGGACCGTTGCCTCAGCTTTACCCTCCGGGATTTGGACGGCCATTTGGCTTTATTTTGTTGCACCGATTGCAGGCATGTTAACTGCAGCAGAACTCTATATACGGATGATCGGGCATCGCAATATCTTCTGCGCCAAGCTTTATCACGACCCTTTGTATCGCTGTATACACTGTGGTCATCTCATCCATTGGCGTCGCCCTCATTTGAGATAGGTCAAAAATATTGCTGCCACAAAGACTGAATGCGATCACAGCGGAACAAGAGACCGAGATCGCCCGTTTAGATCAAGAGTTGTGAAATTTTTCTTATCCCTTAAGTGACAAGAAACTTTATCTTTAGTTATCTCGAGGCCAGTCCTAAGCGATAGCAAGCCTAGGGACATTTATAAAAAGTAAAAGGTTCTAGCGCCCTCATAAACGAGCGTTATGGTGAATCCCGTAGGCTTTAGTTCTAAACCAACCGAAAGATGCAGTTGCCTCTGAGGTGATGCGTTGCTAAGCCTGCTGATTGGTCTCGTATAACATCTGCCGAGTGGAGTAAATGTGTGGCCCGGATATTGACCACGGTGGACTCCCGACCCCAGCAGAAACCCGGCTTAGATTTTCTGACACACCCCGCGTGGCTTGCTCAGTTAAAGCCACTCTCTTCTGAATTGTGGCTTTGGCTGGCGTGTACCTCCGTGCGATCGAACGGTGTGCCTTGCCTTGATCGCTAACAGCTCATTGACTATCCGGGTTTGCTGCTAACGCCTAAGACTTTTTTCCAATGGCTATTAATCAAACACACTACGACATCGTCATCATTGGCACGGGTGCCGGAGGAGGAACGCTACTCCATCGCCTCGCTCCAAGCGGCAAGAAGATTCTAATTCTTGAGCAAGGGACTTATCTTCCCCGCGAAAAGGAAAACTGGAGCGCAACCGAGGTCTACGGCAAGGAACGCTATCACACCCACGATCAGTGGATCGATAAGGAAGGCAAGGCGTTTCGTCCCCAGATGAGCTACTGGGTTGGAGGCAATACCAAAGTTTATGGCGCTGCCCTGCTGCGTCTGCGGGAGCGCGACTTTGAAGCCGTCCAACATCGGGATGGAATCTCGCCCGAGTGGCCGCTGAAATACGCGGACTTTGAGCCCTACTACAGCCAAGCTGAAGCTCTATTTGATGTTCACGGCGAGGATGGCAATGATCCGACTGCGCCACCCCGCCAAACTCCTTACCCCTATCCAGCAGTCAGTCATGAACCCCGCATGCAGGAGATTTATGACGGGCTGCAGGGGCAGGGGCTAAAACCTTTTCATTTGCCAGTGGGGCTCAAGCTCAACGAGACGGAACGCGCCCTCTGGGACTGTATTCGGTGCGATAGCTGTGATGGCTTTCCCTGTTTGGTTCGGGGCAAAGCCGATAGTGAAGTCAACACAGTCAGGCCGGTACTGACTTACCCGAATGTCACCCTCAAGACTGAGGCCAAGGTGTTGCGGTTACTGACTAATGAGTCAGGCAGTGAGGTCACAGCCGTTGAAACCCAAATTGGCAGTGAGACTGTCTTGTTTAGTGGCGATGTCGTAGTGGTCAGTTGCGGGGCTGCAAACTCCGCCGCATTGTTGCTTCGCTCAGCGAGCGATCGCCATCCCAATGGCCTAGCCAACAGCTCTGATCAGGTCGGGCGCAACTTCATGAAGCACCTGACAACGGCGATGGTGGCGCTCAACGCCAAGAAAAACGAGTCGGTCTATCAAAAAACGATCGCAGTCAGTGATTTCTATTGGGGCGAAGACGGTTACGACTACCCGATGGGCTTCATCCAAAATACGGGAAACGTACTGCCCGATATGATGCCAGCTGAAGCACCAGGGCTGCTGGCCTCGCTCCTCAAGATTGCTCCCAAGCTGGATGTTGATTTAGGGCCTCAGTACCAGACTGCAGCTCAGCATTCAGTGGGCTGGTGGTTCCAGACCGAGGACCTGCCCGATCCCAGTAATCGGGTGCGGGTCGTCAACGATCAAATTCATTTGGACTACACCCCTAACAACACTGAGTCGACTCAACGACTGATTCACCGTTGGATCGACATTCTGAAAGCGGTCGATCGCGCCGATCACGTCATTCCCTTTAACCTCTATCCTCGCAGCAGTTCGCCCATTCAGGTGTTGGGACACCAGTGCGGTACCTGTCGCTTTGGGGAAGACCCGACGACATCGGTGCTCGATCTCAACTGTCGGACGCACGATGTCGACAACCTCTATGTGGTCGACAGCAGCTTTTTCTGCTCCAGTGCTGCGGTCAACCCGACCTTGACGATCATTGCCAACGCTCTACGGGTGGGTGATCACCTGCTCGAGCGGCTGGGCTAGGTGAATCTGCGTTTTCACGATTTTGATCCGTAGCCAGCTCTCACAAACCAACTCAAGGATGACTACCCATGGGAAAACTCGATAATCAAATCGCTCTCGTCACTGGCAGCAGCCAAGGCATCGGCCAAGAAATTGCCATTCGGCTTGCCTCGGAAGGAGCCAGCGTTGTCATTGACTATCGCTCTCACCCAGAAGGCGCGGAAGAGACTCGCAAACAGGTAGAAGCAGCGGGCGCTCAATGTCATTTAGCCAAAGATCATGCGCCAGAAGGCTACGTGGTGCAGGCTGATCTGGGCGATGTCACTCAGGTTCGTAATCTCGTTGCCGAAAGCATCAAGCACTTTGGCAAGCTCGATATCTTAGTCAACAACGCCGGCATGGAACGGCGGGCTCCTTTCTGGGAGGTGACTGAGGCGGATTATGACATGGTCCTCAATGTCAATCTCAAGGGTGCTTTTTTTGCCACTCAAGCTTTAGTGCAACATCTTTTAGAAACAAAACGGCCTGGCAAGATTATCAATATCAGCTCAGTCCACGAAGAGTTACCATTCCCCAATTTTGCTTCCTATTGCCTCAGCAAAGGTGGCATCAAAATGATGACTCGCGATCTGGCAGTCGAGCTGGGCGAGTACGGGATTACGATCAACAACGTCGCTCCGGGCGCGATCGAGACGCCAATCAATACAAATCTGTTGAACAATCCAACCGAGCTCAATGCACTCCTCGGGAACATCCCCTTAAAGCGTCTTGGCAAGCCGAAAGATATTGCTTCCTTAGTCCTATTCCTCGCATCACCGGATGCAGATTACATCACGGGTACAACGATCTTTGCAGATGGCGGATTGCTCTGGAATTACCACGAGCAGTAAATGTTCGTCAGTGACGAATAGCTGAATCGCCGAACTTGAGAGTCGCGATCGCATTGGTCGATTCCAGAGAACTTGTCTGTCAGCTCTGAATCAAGCGATCGCTCAATTCTTCCTTAGTCAGCACAACAATCAATAGATTTCGAATCATCATTTTCAGCCACTGCCATCATCGCGATCGCCCCATTTGTCTCAGCTTGGAACAGCCTCATGAATCCTGAACAACAGCGAATTCAGCAGAGCGTGGCCCCCAATTCGCCTTGGCGACAATGGGGACCCTATCTGAGCGAACGACAGTGGGGCACGGTGCGCGAAGACTACAGTGCGGGTGGCGATGCTTGGGATTATTTCCCCCATGACCATGCGCGATCGCGAGCCTATCGCTGGGGAGAAGATGGGCTAGGTGGTTTTTGCGATCGCCAAGCCAATATCTGCTTTGCGCTGGCTTTTTGGAATGGCAACGATCCAATTCTGAAAGAGCGCCTATTTGGCCTCACAAATTCTGAGGGCAACCACGGAGAAGACGTCAAAGAATACTACTTCTACGTCGACAACACGCCCACCCACAGCTACATGCGCTGGCGGTACAAATATCCTCAAGCAGCCTATCCCTACGAGGAACTAGTCGCTGTAAATGGCCAGCGATCGAAATTTGATCCGGAGTATGAGCTGCTCGATACCGGCATTTTTGACGGCGGCTATTTCGATATCGAAGCGGAATACGCAAAAGCAACTCCATCTGATCTTGGCATTCGCCTCCAGATCACGAATCATGGATCGCAAACCGCCCCGATCGCAGTGCTACCGACCCTGTGGCTGCGCAATACCTGGACTTGGACAGGGGAAGTAGCCGCTGGCAGACTCACGCAAGTTGATGACCAGACGATTCAACTCAGTCATCGCGATTACGGCGATCGCTGGCTTTACTGCGATCGGGTGGATGGTGCTGAGCTTGAGCTGCTGTTTACCGACAATGAAACAAACTTTGCGCGACTGTTTGACAGCACTAATCCGTCGCCCTACGTCAAGGATGCGTTTCACCAGTATCTGATTCAAGGCGATCGCGAGGCGGTCAATCCGGCTCAGACTGGCACGAAGGCCGCTGCTTGTTATCGCTTAGAAGTGCCAGCAGGCGAGACGATCACGCTCCAACTTCGCTTTTGCGATCGCCCCCAGACTGCTGCTTTTGACACCGATTTTGCTGACAGCTTCAGCCAACGGCAGCAGGAAGCCGACGACTTTTACCAAACGCTCTTTCCCAAACTGAGCGACGGCGATCGCCTGATTCAGCGTCAAGCCTTAGCTGCTTTGCTCTGGAGCAAGCAGGTCTATCTCTACGAAGTGCAGACTTGGCTACAGGGCGATGCAGGACAACCACCGCCACCTAGTCCGCGACAGAAGGGACGTAATGCCAGTTGGCGCATGTTCTCCGCCAATGACGTCATCCTCATGCCGGACACTTGGGAATACCCTTGGTTTGCGGCTTGGGACTGGGCTTTCCACTGCGTCGTGATGGCGCTGATTGACCCTGAGTTTGCCAAACAGCAGCTGCGCCTGTTGCTGAGCGACAACTACGTCAGTCCCAAGGGTCAGATTCCGGCCTATGAATGGGCCTTTGGCGATGTCAATCCGCCTGTACAGGCTTGGGCGGCTTGGAAGATTTACCAATCGGAAAAGGTCAGAACTGGAGAGGGCGATCGCGAGTTTCTACAGCAGATCTTCCAGCGGCTCTTGCCAAATTACTACTGGTGGCTGAACCGCGAAGACCGCGACGATAAGAGCCTCTTCCAAGGCGGTTTTCTAGGGCTGGATAACATCACGATCTTCAATCGCAGCGCTCCCCTCCCAACGGGTGGCTACCTAGAACAGTCCGATGGCACTGCTTGGATGGGACTGTTTTCGCTCAACATGCTGGCGATCGCCCTGGAGCTGAATCAGCAAGGCACGATTTACGACCACGCAATCAGCAGCTTTGTGCGGCAGTTCCTCAACATTGCCCAAGCGATGAATCAAATGGGCGATGACAATTTGGCGCTGTGGGACGAGACGCACGGCTTCTACTTCAGTGCCCTCCGGTTCCCCGATGACAGCGAAGAGCAGCTGCAGGTCTACTCCTTGGTGGGATTAGCGCCGATGCTGGCCGTGCTGACGCTGGAGCCCAAATTTGTCCATGACTTGTCCGACATCCAAGAGGTGATGGACTGGGCTGCCAAGCATCACCCGGAACTGATCAACAACGTCGTTTGTACGACGACGGAGTGCAGCGAACAACGCCATCTACTCGCGATCGCCAGTCCCGAGCAGCTGCGGCGGTTACTGCAGCGACTACTCAATGAGGACGAGTTTTTGTCGCCCTACGGCATTCGCTCGATCTCCAAGGCCCATGCTCAAGACCCCTTCGTTCTTCACTATCGAGGCAACAGCTTTGGGGTGGACTACGAACCGGGAGAATCCACCAGCGCGACCTTTGGCGGTAATTCCAACTGGCGCGGCCCGATCTGGTTCCCAATGAACTATCTCCTGATCGAATCGCTCCAGCGCTACTACCATTACCTCGGCGACGAGTTCCAGGTTGAATGTCCCACTGGCTCAGGCCAACTGATGACACTCAAGCAAGTCGCCCAAGAACTATCGCAACGGCTGGTCAATGTCTTCCGCACTCAGCCTGATGGCTCTCGACCCACCTACGGCGACATCGAACGCTTCCAGACCGATCCCCACTGGCGTGATCTGCTGCTGTTCCATGAATATTTCCATGGCGATACCGGCAAAGGGCTGGGGGCAAGTCAGCAAACTGGCTGGACGGCCTTGGTCGCGCAGTTGATTCAAGAACTAAACGATGAGACTTTCTACGACTCTCTGGGCTTGATGCCATCGTTTTAGGGGCCTGCGACGATGACCATTACTTTCGGCCGAGAGATCTGTGGTGATCTCGCGATCGCCCAGCAGCGCGAATGGCTGGTCACCAACGAGATTGGTGGCTACGCCTCGGGCACGGTTGCTGGACTGCCAACTCGCGGCTACCACGGGCTTTTAGTAGCAGCCCTGAAGCCACCCCTCGATCGCACCTTGCTAGTCACACATCTCGATGAGCAAGTCGACTATGGCGAACTGTCATTGCCGTTGAGTACGACCCGCTGGGCCGATGGCACCGTTGCTCCTCGAGGCTACGAGCAGCTGGAGCAGTTTTGGTTGGATGGCACGATACCGGTTTGGCAATTTGCGATCGCTGATGCGCTTTTAGAAAAGCGGATTTGGATGGAGCCGAAAGCCAACACGACCTATGTCTCCTATCGGCTGCTGCGCGGCAGTCTGCCGCTCCAGCTCACTGTCAAAACCTTGGTCAATTACCGCAGTTACCACAGCCGCACCCAAGCCGGTGACTGGCGCATGGATGTGCAGCCGGTGGAGAACGGCCTCAAAGTATTAGCTTGGCCGCAAGCCAGCCCCTTCTATCTACTGGCACCGCAGGGCGACTGGGCGATCGCCCAAGAATGGTATCGGGGCTTTGAACTGGCAATCGAAGCCGAGCGGGGACTCAGCGATCGCGACGACAATCTGCTGGTCGGGTCTTGCCATCTCAGACTCATGCTTGGAGAAACCGTTTGCCTGATCGCCAGCACGGAGGCCAAGCCGGATTTCGATGCCGCAGCCTCCCTCCAGCGCACCCAATCGCAAACCCAAACGAGGCTGCAGCAGTGGCACAACGCGCAGCCGGACCTTGCAGCGAAAGCACCTGATTGGATTCGACAACTGGTGCTAGCAGCGGATCAATTTGTTGTCGATCGCCCACTCCCCAAGCACCCCGAGGGGAAAAGCCTGCTGGCGGGATACCACTGGTTTGCTGATTGGGGCCGAGACACGATGATCAGCTTGCCGGGGCTGACGCTAGCGACTGGTCGGCCCAACCTTGCCCGAGAAATTCTGCTCACGTTTGCCCAGTTTGTTAGTCAGGGAATGTTGCCCAACCGCTTCCCTGACGATGGCAATCCCCTCACCGATGCGGACTACAACACGGTGGATGCCACCCTTTGGTACGTAGAAGCTGTCCGTCAATACCTTGATTTCAGTGGGGACAAAACCTTGCTCACTGAGATTTTTCCAGTGCTGCAGAACATTATTCATTGGCATCAGCAAGGCACCCGCTTCAATATTCATCTCGATCGCCAAGATGGTCTGCTTGCTGCTGGAACAGCGGGCGTACAGCTGACTTGGATGGATGCCAAGGTCGGCGACTGGGTGGTGACGCCCCGCATGGGTAAGCCGATCGAGATCAATGCTCTCTGGTACGCTGCCCTGCGATCGCTGGCTCACTTTGCCCGGTGTTTAGGCCAGCCCAGCGCGGATTACGACCAGCTGGCAGAGGCAACCCTCAAGGGATTTCAGCGGTATTGGCAGCCGGACAAAGGCTACTGCTTCGATGTGCTCGATAGCCCGACGGGCGCTGACCCCAGCTTGCGCACCAATCAACTACTGGCAATTTCCCTCGGTTGCGATCGCGATCAACCCGCCCTACTCACGCCTGACCAACAAAAGCAGGTGGTGACGATTTGCGGGCAGCAGTTGTTGACTTCCTTTGGACTGCGCAGTTTGGCTCCCCATCAGCCCCAATATCAGGGACATTACGGCGGCGACCAAACCCAGCGTGATAGTGCCTACCATCAGGGCACCGTTTGGGCTTGGTTGCTGGGGGTCTATGCGATCGCTCACTATGCTGTCTTTCGCGATCGCGCCTCGGCAGATCAGGTCTTACAGCCGATCGCCCATCACTTGCAAACTGCGGGGCTGGGAACTGTTAGCGAAATCTTTGACGGCGACCCGCCCTTTCAACCGCGCGGTTGTATTGCCCAAGCTTGGTCCGTGGGTGAAATTCTGCGGGCTTGGACGGTGATTCACCAGACGGCCGTCTCCCCAGATCCTGCTGCGATCGCTCTAACCTGAACCTGCCCATGACCCCAGACTCCCACAGCTTTGTCTCCTCGCTCCTTGCTTCGCGGATGCGGTTTAGACGCTTTCTCGAAGCCTCCGAGGGCCTCAACCTCGTGCTGCTCTGGGCAGCGATCGCGGGGTTGATGGTGGGGCTGGTGGGCGGAGCTTTTCGGTGGCTGACCTCAGCCACCTTAAACGGTCGGGTGCAGTGGCTGGCGTCCTTGTCCTTGGGGCCAGAACTGGTGGCCTCGGTGCTGCTGTCTGGTGGCATGGTGGCACTGGGGTTTTATCTGATGCGTCGCTATGCCCCAGATACCTCGGGCAGCGGCATTCCCCAGATTGAAGGCTGGCTAGCTGGTTTTTTCCCAATGTTGTGGCGGCGAGTCCTAACAGTGAAGTTCCTCGCCGGCATTTTGACGCTGGGGAGCGGCATGGTGATGGGTCGCGAAGGCCCAACGATTCAAATGGGTGGGGCGATCGGTCAGATGGTGTCGAGCTGGTGTCGAGCCTCGACTGAGCAGGCACGGGTGTTGGTAGCAGCCTGTGCCGGTGCTGGCTTGGCGACCGCCTTTAATGCGCCCCTGGCGGGAATTGTCTTCGTCTTCGAAGAGATGCGGCCCACCTTTCAGAACCGGCTAGGGGCATATCAGGCCGTGACGATCGCTTGCATCACCGCGACGATTAGCACCCAACTCCTGCTGGGCAAGGGACCCACGATCGAGCTGACGCAGTTTGGAGCACCGCCCCTCTCTTCCCTCTGGGTGTTTGTGCTGCTGGGGCTGGCTTGTGGGGCGGTCGGCTATAGCTTTAACCGGTTGCTGGTCTGGAGTCTTGACCGCTTCGCCACCCTCCAAGGGTTGCCTTTGCGGCTAACAGGGCTGGGCGTTGGTGGCTTCATTGGCTTAGTTAGCTGGCTCTATCCCCCCGCAACCAACAGTGGCGAAAATCTGGTGCTTTGGGCGTTTGATACGGTCGAGCCAGTCCGCACATTGCTATTGCTGTGCAGCGTACGATTTGCTCTAACGCTCCTCTGCTATGGCTCAGGGGCACCTGGCGGAATCTTTGCCCCGCTACTCTCGATCGCTACTTTGTTTTCTCTGGGACTGGGGCAGTTAACCGTCAACTGGTTGCCAGAATTATTGCCTCAGCCTGAAGTGCTGGCGATCGCGGGGATGGGGGCACTTGTCGCTGCGACTGTTCAAGCGCCGCTGACAGCCATTCTTTTAACGACTGAAATTACAAGTAATTACTGGTTGATTTTGCCCATTATGGTCAGCTGCTTAGCCGCAACTCTTGTCGCGCATGGCCTGGGCAACCGGCCAATCTATACAGTGCTGCTCGAGCGGCGATTGACCGATGCTGGCATCTCTTTACCTAAAATGAACCCTCGAAACGAAGCACTCGACCTGTAGGGATGTTAATGAGCTCATAAAGGCTACTGAGATGCAATCTACATGTACGCAAAATTCAATAATTAAGCCTGCAATTAAAGATAACTTTTATGGCTAAATTAAAGCTGATTTTCAATCAATTGAACATTAAATCTGACTACTGCTAGAAGATGCGATCGCTTGGTCAAGCAACTGTAGAGGATGCAAGATTGGCAAGTTCAGTCCTTGTTCTCGCAAGTGGCGTTGAATTTGCACATAGCAACCAATGTTGGCTGATGCAATGACTTGGGCACCCGTTGCTGCTAGCGATCGCGCCTTTTGCTGGCCGAGTTCAGCGGCTATTTCAGGTTGAACAAGGTTATAAATGCCTGCACTACCGCAACAAAGTTGGGCATCGACGGGCTCTCGCAATTCCACGCCAGGAATTTGCTGCAACAGTTGCCGTGGTTGATTGCAAATTTTCTGGCCGTGCAACATATGGCAAGCGTCTTGGTAGACGATCGCCAACGGTGCATCTTGCAGCGGTTGTAGTTCAGTCGTCAGACCAACATTGGCCAGAAATTCTTGAACATCTTGGACGCGATCGGCTAGTTTCTGAGCGCGATCGCTCCACTCGGGATCATTGGCCAAAATGTCGCCGTAATGCTTGAGGGTGTGACCACAACCAGAAGCCGTCACCAAAATGGCATCGAGATTTTCTGCCTCAAAGCTGGTGATCACGGCGCGCGCCAGATCTTGTGCCTGCTGCATCTCCCCTTGATGATGGGCAACCGCGCCGCAACATCCCTGCTGGGGTGGGATCACAACTTCGCAGCCGTTAGCTTGCAGCACCCGCACTGCCGCCGCATTGACCTCGGGATTAAACAGCCGTTGCACGCAGCCCAGCAGCAGACCTACACGGAAGCGGCGATCGCCTTGGGCGGGTAGCACGGTTGGCCAATCGTCTCGGAAGCTCGATTCACTCAGCGGTGGCAAGAGGGCAGAGGCTGCTGCCAGTTGTGGAAACTTTTGCAAGAGTGGCTGGCGGTTGACCCAGGCTTGCAGTCCAGATGATTGGTAGATCTGCCCTAGTCGCAGAATTGGGCGCAATCGTTGGGGATAGGGCAAGAAGGTAAACAGCAACTTCCGCCACAGCGCTTCTGGCCAAGGTCGCTGGTGTTCTTGGGCGATGCGCTGCCGCATCTGGTCGATCAGTTGGTCGTACTGCACCCCTGATGGGCAAGCACTAGTACAAGCCAAACAACCCAAGCAGCTATCGAAATGCTCAACGACCGTATCGGTCAGCTCAATGCGTCCCTGCTTGAGACTGTCCATTAAGTAGACACGACCGCGCGGGGAATCCGTCTCGCGTCCTAGAACGCGATAGCTAGGGCAATCCGAGAGGCAAAAGCCGCAGTGAACACAGGCGTCGGTGAGGTGCGGTGTCGCCGCTGCGATCGCGCTTGTCGTTTCAGCCACACTTACTCCTCTAAACCAGCCAAAAAGCGTCCGGGGGCTAATCGGAATTGCGGATCAAATTGTCGTTTGATCGATCGCATCACCGCTAGCCCTTGACCGGGATAGCCCCAAATATCCAGCTGTTGCTTCAAGCTGATCGGCGCTGCCAAGACCGATAGGAATCCTTCAGCGACCTCACAACTGCGCCGCAGCCGCAAGATCGTCTCAACGGTCGGCGTTGTTTCCGGCCACATCAACCAACCTGCTCCACTCGCCGCATGGATTCGCCCCAAGGCTTCCGGCGCGATCGCCTCTAATTCTGTGAGGAACTGCGGTAACTGACTGGGCAAAAGCGCTAGCTTCAACAGCGTTGCGGCGTTGGTTTGTGGCTCACAGGCGTGATTCAGTTGGCTCCAAACCGTTTCCTCGACAGTCATTGCTGCCAGACCCAAGCGGGTTGCCTGTGCCTCAACAGCCTGTTGTTGTTCCTGCACGCTGATAGCCACCGAGCCAAAGCGTAGAAGCAGCGTCCACTGCGATCGCAGCCCCAAGCGTTCAGCCGTCGCGGGAGCGAGCAAATCAAAAGCAACGGGGGTGAGGTCGCTACGAATCAGTTGCGATCGCAGTTGCAAAATCGCCTCGCGATCGCCTTGGCAAGCGATCGTGCTCCAAGCACTGGGAAGCGGATAGGTGCGGAAGGTCAGCTTGCCAATCAGCCCCAAGCTGCCCCAAGAGCCATGTAGCAGCTTCATCATGTCGTAGCCAGCGACATTCTTAACGACGCGGCCACCGCCCTTCGCCCACTGTCCGTCGTGGCGTAGGAAAGCAATGCCAATTAAAAAGTCGCGCAAACTACCGTAGCGATGGCGCAGTGATCCCGACATACCTGTGGCGACCAAGGCACCCAAACTCGAGGAGTCACCGGCGATCGGGTCAAAGGGCAGCCACTGACCAGCCTCCGCGAGAATGGCTTGCAGTTGCCCAAGGGTCATGCCCGCTTCCACGGTCACTGTCAGGTCAGCCGCCGCATGTTCAATCAGGCGATCGCAGCCAGCCGTACTAATCACCGCATTGACAGGGTTTCCGAGTCCGCCCCAATCCAGTCGCGTGCCGCGTCCCGCTGGTAGGACTCGCCAGCCCTCAGCTGCGGCTTTCTGCATCAGCTCCGCTAAAGCATCGAGATCGGGCGGCACCCACCAGTCGGGATCACCCAGACGTGCCAGTTCACCCCCACTGCGCTCCGACAGTGGAAACGGTGCAGATGCGGCCTTCCAATCGGCCAAGCTGGCAGCCGCAGCCATCAAAAAAGGTGCTCCGGACAAGACGTCTGAGCACCAACTTACCAGTTTGCTTTGTCGCGATCGCCTAATCGTCGAAATGCTTGACGATTGCTTCGGCAAATTCCGAGCACTTGAGCGGCTGATCGACTGCTGGTTCCATTAAGCGTGCCAAGTCGTAGGTGACTTCGCGGTTGGCGATCGCTTGGCTGATGCCCTTGGTAATCAGGTCGGCGGCCTCTTGCCAGCCCAGATACTCCAGCATCATCACGCCAGAAAGGATGACAGAGCCGGGGTTGATGCGATCGAGGCCAGCATGCTTGGGTGCCGTGCCATGGGTCGCTTCAAAGATCGCCGCTTCATCGCCGATGTTCGCCCCAGGCGCCATGCCCAGACCGCCGACGACCGCTGCTGCCGCATCGGAGATATAGTCGCCGTTCAGGTTCATCGTCGCCAGCACCGAGTATTCGCCCGGGCGAGTCTGAATCTGTTGGAAGATGCTGTCGGCAATGCGATCGTCCACCAGCACTTTGGACTTCCACTGACCATTGCCGTGGGTCGCGCCGATGCTGTCGAGTACCTCTTTGACTTCAGCCACGACCGCTGCCTGTTTCTCAGGCGTCATGGAGTCGTAGCCCGGCTCAATCATGCGGGCGTTTTCTTCCAGGCTGATATCAGGCTGCTTCTCTTGATTCGAGAGAATCCAGCTTTCCCGCTCGGTGACACAGTCGGTGCGGAACTCCGTCGTCGCTAGCTCATAACCCCAGTCCCGGAAGGCTCCTTCCGTGAACTTCATAATGTTGCCCTTGTGGACAAGGGTGACGTGACGCTTACGGCCTTCGAGGCGCAGCGCATGCTCGATCGCACGACGAATCAAGCGCTGGCTACCGGTTTTGCTGATCGGCTTGATGCCAATGCCGGAATCGAGACGGATTTGCTTCTTACCCAAGCTGGGGCTGTTGGGAATAAAGTCCTCATTCAGCAGCTTGATCAGGCGATCGCCGGTGGGGTCACCCTGCTTCCATTCGATGCCGAGGTAGATGTCCTCAGTGTTCTCGCGGTAGACCACCACATCGAGTTGTTCCGGCGTCCGGTGCGGTGAAGGTGTACCGGTGTAGTAGCGACAGGGACGCACACAGGCATAGAGGTCAAAGATTTGCCGCAGCGCCACGTTCAGCGATCGAATACCGCCACCGATCGGCGTGGTCAGCGGACCTTTGATGGCAACGCCATATTCCCGAATCGCCGTCAGCGTATCTTCCGGCAGGTATTGATAGGTGCCGTAGAGGTCGCAGGCTTCGTCGCCAGCGTAGACCTTGAACCAAGTGATTTTGCGCTGACCGCCATAGGCTTTGGCAACGGCTGCATCAAGAACACGCTCAGTTGCCGGCCAGATATCAACGCCGGTACCGTCGCCACGGATGAAAGGGATGATCGGGTTGTCGGGAACAATCGGCTTGCCGGCTTCAAAGCGAATTTTGCTGCCTTCGCTGGGGGGTTGAATCTTCTCGTACATCGACGGCTACCAGCCTCCGAAACATCCACGTCATTTCAAGCCTACGGGAGAGCGATCGCCTATCCTGTAGGCGCTGATGCCATTCCCCCGAAAGATTGCGCTAGTCTACCCAACAACGAACGCGCTTCTGCGCCCATGCGACGGGGTCTTCGGGTCGTGAATGCAGCCGAACAAGCTACTAACGTGCAACTGGCCAGCAAGATAGCCACGCTCGTCAACTTGTTCAAGCAGCAGTTCCCCGATGCTCGCGCCGATCTCAAACCGTGGCGCAATGACCCTGAGACAGAACAATGGCTTGATCCCGACTCGATCGATATCGGTTTCCATTTGCCAGGTTGGAGCCCCCGCTTTCAGAGCCGCAGCATTTTGGTGCAAGTCCGGTTGTTACCGACCTCCGAAACAGGCGATCGCCGCTTACTGGGGATTGATGCGGTTGGACTGAGTCATGTCGGGGAACAGTGGCGGCTGTCCACGATCGCAGATTGGCAGATTCGCGGCCCCAAAACACCAGCTTCTGATGTCTGCGATCGTCTGAAACAGTTCTGCCGCCAGACTTTCGATCTCTTCAATGCCAGCGACTCTCAGCTCTCGGCCTAGTCTTAAGCAAATCTTAAATCCCGATTCAGCCCTTGCGGATTCCTCAAGGGGTGCGTACTATGCGCAAAGCTTCAGTCATTAAGTTTCATTAAACGGCACAATGAGCAACGCAGTTCTCGATCGTCCCGCTCCGGCTGCCTCAACGACCAGCCTTGATCGACTTAAATCGTTGTACAGCACTGATCATCAAGCTGAACTCTTGGTCTTGCAAGCTGAAGTTGAAACGCTCCTCTGTCAAATCCACAGTTTGAAAGGACGCAACTCATCAAAGATTGAAGGTCTGAACTAGGTCTCAACCTAGGGTTTTCCCAGTATTTACAACAAAAAGCGCACCCAGTTCTAGTTCGGCTCGTTGGGCGAGCAATCCCTAGGGTGCGCTTTTTGATTTGTCTGTTGAACTGTGAAACCGAACAAGATCTTGTTGCGTAACCAGGCAGATAACCTGTCGTAATGACGGAACCGAATCCGCTGAAATGGATATTCGACTTGATACAGGAAAGACGTCTTTCTGATGAAGATTGGAACATTCTATCAAGCTACAAATCGGTGGTTATCCTCAACTGTCTGAAGTTTATTTAGAGGCAGACCCGATTCAATCGGAAGTTGCTCCCAAAACCTTAGAGGAGGACGAGTCGATGAGCGATCAAGTATCGTTCCAAATCCTGAGAGAAGGCAGTGTGAGACAGTGTTTGGTTACCTCTCAACTAACAGCTGATCCACTACGGAGTGGATTCTTTTCTGTTGTCTGAAGCCCAGTGGCTTCATCTATTACTGTAGTCGAGGATACGTGTGGGGATCGCTTTCTTCACCATTTGTTTCATACCAGGAAGTCATCACTCTCAGACTGAGCAGTTGTTCCTAGTTCCAGTTGTTGTAAGGCATGTTCTGCAGCAGCAGAGACTTGAGGATGGCTATCTTTAACGAGGTAACGCAGCGCTGATAAGGCCTTATCGCAGGGAAGCTTTCCGAGTGCCTCTGCTAAGCGCTGACGAACCAGCCAGTCTTCAGCGGCTACAAAGCGCAAAATCTGATCGACCGCATCGATCGCCCCAATTTCACCCAAGGCTGCGATCGCAGCTTGATGGAGCAACACTTCCTCACTATCCAGGGCTTGAATCAGAGCATCCCGAGCCCGTGCATTTTGCAGATTCCCCAGCGCTACCGCTGCACTAAAACGCACCAGCCAAGACGTGTCTTCGTAGAACACGCGCAGCAGGGGCTCTAGGGCTTGTTCATCCTGGAGATAACCGAGCGCTCCGGCTGCACTGGCTCGAATGCCGTAATCGTCCTCCGTTTCCAGCACCTCTAGGAGCAAGGGCAAACACTCAGGGGTCTGCTTGATCCCAAGGGCAAAAACCGCCATCGATCGCACTTGGATACTTTCATCAGCCAGCACTTTTTTAATCAAAGGGACGGCATCCTCAGCCTCAACGTCCCGCAGAGAAGCCAGCGCAATCAGGCGATCGCGCGATTGCTCACTCTCCAGTTGCCTCGCGAGCTGGGCAAGGTCCATCGCGCTCATTCGCTACCCCTCGGGATCACTCTCTTTATTGTTAGGGGATGTTGAAGGATGCGGTGGGCGATCCCAATCCGTCTCTGCTCAGCATGGGGCGATCGCCCATAGTCCACGGTGAAGTACCTGCTACACAAAAAAACCCCGAGCTTGCACACTCGGGGCTGTCGATGGGGGGCGATGAGGACGAGTTAGGGGAGATTAGCGGCCTTGGATTTGGTCGAAGATGCCGCCGTCAGAGAAGAACTTCTTATCTGCTGCAGCCCAGCCGCCAAAGCTTCTAATGTTGAATAGCTTTTGAATCGGCGGGAAATTCTTGCGATATTTCTGAGCGACGGCTGCATTAGCAGGCCGGAAGCCGACTTTGGCCAGTTCCTCTTGGGCTTCAGGGGTAAAGACAAAGCGGGTAAAGGCATCTGCGATCGCTTTGGTCTTGCGCTTATTCGCGATCTTATCGACGACAGCGATCGGTGTTTCGATCGCAATGTTGACCTGCGGCGTGATGCAGTTCCCCACATCTTCACCGTTGAGGCGCGCCAAGATGACTTCGTTCTCGTAGTTCAGAAGTACATCACCCTGATTCTTCTTGTAGAAGATATCGGTGGATTCGCGAGCGTCCTTAGCCAATACGGGGACGTTGTCATAGACCTTCTTCACGAAGTCGAAGGCTTGTTTCTCGGTACCGCCATTCTTGGCCACAGAACCGTAGAGCGCGAGGAAGTTCCAACGAGCCCCACCCGAGGTTTTGGGGTTGGCGGTCACAATGCGAACTCCAGGCCGAGCCAAATCAGACCAGCCTTTGATTTTCTTGGGATTGCCTTTGCGGGTGCAAATCACCACCACAGAGCTAGAGAGGTTGGAGTTGTTGGGCAGGCGTTTTTGCCAGCCTTTGCCAATCAAACCAGCTCGTTCTAGGCGAGCGGTATCCGATTCCAAGGCCAAAGCTGCGATATCCGCTTCCAGACCGTCGAGGATCGCACGGGTTTGCGAACCGGAACCGCCATAGCTACCGCGAATGGTGACATCTTGTCCCTTCTCGCGTTTCCACTTAGCAGTGAATTTTGGAATGATGCGATCGTAGGCAGCCTTGGTGACTGCATAGGACACCAGCACCAGCTCTTGTTTTGCTTGTGCGACCTGCTGCGGGGTGGACCCTGCTGCGCTGGTTTGAGCGTTGCGCGCTCCGGCGGTTGTGGCAAAGCTGCCTGCTGCGATCGCGGCGGCTAAACCACCTGCCAGCGATCGTTTGATACCAGGCCGAAGCGGGAGGAAAGAACGGAAGCCCATGAAAACTACTCTAAACCGATAGAGATTAGGCAAATTAGTTTAGAGGGGGACTCTCTCGAAAAAATGTCCCCCCTGAGACTTGACAAAACTCACGGATTAATGGGTGTCTCAGGGAAATTTACATAGCCTGAGGTTGCTCCAAGCGCAGGATCAGCGGGCTGTGTTGCTTTGCCTTACACCGATCGCCTTGCTTGGCTAGATCCCTAGAGCACTTGTTGTCGCTCGAAAATGACCTAAAACTTGACCGACATACCGATGTTTTTGTGCTGTGCCACAGGCGAGCGTTGCGATGGCGGTTTTAGAAGAAGTCTTGCAGGCGAACCGAAACTATGCGGAATCGTTTGGAACCAAGGGATCCTTGGCACTGCCACCAGCTCGGCAGTTCGCCATCTTGACCTGCATGGATGCCCGGCTTGATCCCGCGCAGTATGCCGGATTGAAAGAGGGTGATGCCCACGTCATTCGCAATGCTGGAGGCCGTGCCAGTGATGATGCGATTCGCTCGCTCGTCATCTCCTACAAGCTGCTCGGCACCAAAGAGTGGTTTGTGATTCATCACACCGATTGCGGTATGGAGTTCTTCACGAATTCGGTGATTGGCAATCTGCTAGCGAACAGCTTAGAAACCGCTGTTTTAGGCCCCGATGGATTCACCAATGTCGGACAAGGGCCAGGTTCAGAGGAAGGGAAATACATTCACTGGCTAACCATTGATGACCCTATTCAGAGTGTGGTTGAGGATGTGCAGCGTATTCGGAAGCATCCTTTAGTCCCTGCCAATATCCCGATCTATGGCTATCTCTACGATGTGCGATCGGGTCGTTTGATTGAAGTGCCTGAAGCAACGACTGCTGGTGCCGCTCGCTAGCAGAAACACTGCTGAAATCTGCTCATTCCCTGCTTGTTTTTTATTCCTCCGCTGTTGAAAACACCATGATCCGTATTCGAAACCGTTGGTTCCGTTGGCTAGCGATCGCTCTTGCTACCCTTGTTGCCAGCATTGGTATTGCAACGGTTAGCTTTGCTGCGACAGGGGTCACACCTGATCAAGTCTTGAGTGCCATTGAAGGGACATTTGGAGTCAACGTAGGGCAACGGCGCAACCACATCAAAGGGACTTGTGCTGTTGGCAATTTTGTCGCGACGGCTGAAGCCAAGACCTACTCGCGATCGCCCCTCTTCTCAGGCAAATCTATTCCCGTTGTGGCTCGTTTCTCCCTCGCAGGAGGCAATCCGAAAGCCCCTGACACTGCCAAAAATCCACGTGGCCTCGGGCTTCAGTTCCAGTTGCCGAATAATCGCTTCTTGAACATGGCACTGATCAATACCCCTGTCTTCGGGGTCGCCAGTCCAGAGGGGTTTTATGAAAACATACTGGCAATTCGACCAGACCCTACAACAGGAAAACCCGATCCCGAAAAGGTGAAGGCATTCCGTGAAAAGTATCCAGAGAATAAAGCTCAGGCTGCCTTTCTCGCTAGTAACAATCCTCCAACTAGTTATGCCAACACAAGCTACTTTGGTCTACACGCCTTTAAGTTCATTAATCAAACCAATCAAACCCGTCTCGTGCGTTGGCAGTTTGTCCCCCAAGATGGTGAAAAGCGACTGACGGATGCGGAACTCCAAGCGGCACCTGCCAATTTTTTGGAACAGAAACTGATTGAAAGAACGCAACAAAGTCCAGTGAAATGGGACTTCTGGATCACGCTGGGTCAGCCCGGCGATGCGGAAGATAATCCAACGATCGCCTGGCCGAGCGATCGCCAGCAGGTAAAAGTTGGAACCCTGACTTTGACGGCTGCTTCTCCACAGCCAGGAGCCGCCTGCGAAGGAATCAACTATGATCCGCTGGTCTTAAGTGATGGAATTGAACCGACCAACGATCCGGTCTTGCAGTTCCGTTCAGGCGTTTATGCACTCTCCTATAGCAAGCGCAGCCGTGGCCTTTAACCACAACTCTGGCTTGATTTCAAGGCGCTTCAGAACCGGCCGATCGCGCTAGCACCCCGGAGTGAATAGCGCTCAGACAAGAGAGCCATGAGCACCTAACTATGAATGTGATCTTTCTTCCTCAAGGCGACTGGCTCGGTCTCTCCTATCGGCTGCTGTTAGCGATGTTGGTAGGTGCCGTGATTGGGCTCAATCGTCAGAGAGGAGGACGACCGGCGGGAATGCGAACCTTCACTCTTGTGGCGATGGGGTCTGCACTGTTTGTGATGGTGCCATTGCAAGCAGAAGGTGACAGCAGCTTTGCTGCGATCAATGCCCTTAGCCGAACCGTGCAGGGGGTTGCTGCAGGCGTGGGCTTTCTTGGAGCTGGACTAATTCTGCAACGCGCTCCCAAAACCAAGCGATCGGGTCGGCCTCGCGTTAGTGGCCTAACCACCGCCGCCACCATTTGGATTACAGCTGCTTTGGGTGCTGTGATTGGCTGTGGCCTTTGGCAACTTGGCCTGATCGGAGCCTTTTTTACCTTGCTGACCCTGAGTGGCTTCAAGCGCTTACAACGAATCGCGTGGCTACGACAAAGCTGGGAACGATTGATCGCTTGGGACGCAAAGACTTTACCCGCCGATACAGAAGAAGAGGACGATGATTAAGGTGCTCAACGATCACATTAATTAAGGTCTGTTGATTTCAAGCATGATTGCATCAAGAAATGATTGTTGCGGTTTCCTTGGAATCAATGAAATAACCAAAAATCATCATTTAATTAGTTCTCTGACCTAGTCTTCATTCTCTTGTTCTATAAATGACAGATTCTGAATCTTTCACTCATGTCCAGCCAGTATATTCGCTCAAGCAGCTGACCCAGTATTTTCTGAAGCTGGGAACACTTGGCTTTGGCGGCCCGATCGCCTTAGTTGGCTATATGCATCGGGATCTCGTGGAAGAACGCCAATGGGTCTCTGATGCAGAGTATCAAGAAGGACTGACCCTGGCTCAAGTCGCCCCTGGTCCACTAGCAGCGCAACTATCGTTTTATTTGGGTTATGTCCACTATGGATTTCTAGGGTCAGCATTAGTTGGATTTGCCTTTGTCCTGCCTTCTTTCCTAATCGTTGTTGCACTGGGATGGGCTTACACCCTTTATGGTGGCTTAAATTGGATGCAGGCAGTGTTTTATGGCGTCGGAGCTGCTGTCATTGGCATCATTGCTATCAGTGCATATAAATTAACGCGAAAAACAGTTGGAACAAGCTGGTTATTGTGGAGCATTTATTTGGTTAATGCTGTTACGACAATTGTGACAGAATCAGAACGAGTTGAGCTGATCTTGGGTTCTGGGGCTCTTGTTTTACTCATCAAGTTCCCACCTAAGCACTGGATTAAGCAGAACCGCTTGAATAGTTTCATCGGGTTGCCTCTGATTCCTCTCTTGGCAGCAGTACCCACTGCGACTACAAGTTTGCTCGGTCAGATTGCACTCTTTTTTACCCAAGCAGGTGCATTTGTATTTGGCAGTGGACTCGCGATTGTTCCCTTCTTGTATGGCGGTGTAGTTAAAGACTTTGGTTGGCTCAACTCCCAGCAATTTTTAGATGCTGTTGCTGTTGCAATGATTACACCAGGACCGGTTGTCATTACAACGGGCTTTATTGGCTTTCTAGTGGCTGGATTTCCGGGGGCTTGCGTTGCAGCGATCGCAATGTTTATTCCTTGTTATCTTCTGACAGTAATTCCCGCACCCTATTTTAAAAAGCATGGGAAGAACCCTAAGATTTCTACGTTTGTGAATGGTGTTACTGTCGCAGCTACTGGGGCAATCGCAGGAGCTGTTGTTGTTCTAGGACGACAATCTCTTCACGATCTCCCTACATTTTTGATTGGGCTCATTGCTTTAA
Source organism: Synechococcus elongatus PCC 11801 (assembly GCF_003846445.2). Taxonomy (NCBI): domain Bacteria; kingdom Bacillati; phylum Cyanobacteriota; class Cyanophyceae; order Synechococcales; family Synechococcaceae; genus Synechococcus; species Synechococcus elongatus. Next base: position 586,150 of record NZ_CP030139.2, read on the forward strand.
TTAGCTCATGGAAACTGGGTAAAAAGTTGCCAGAGCCTTTAATCATCGTGATTGCAGCGATCGCAGGAGTCATTTTCTGGCCCAAGCAGTAGTCAGCCAACTAACTTCGGTTGGCTACCCTATATGAATCATCCCAAATGCACCGTTTTGTAACCCAGAGGGCAGGCTAATCCAAGCCAAAACCATTACTGTCAGTAGGTTTTAAGCCAAGAGTAATGCCGCAAATTCTCAATCGACTAACGGAATGGATCGGCAATACCCCGCTGGTACGCCTCCAAGAGACAGCTCAGCAATATGGGGCGATCGCGGAAGTGCTGCTCAAGTTGGAATATTTGAATCCGCTGGGAAGTGTCAAAGATCGCACAGCTTTTAACTTGATCCAGTCGGCGCGATCGCAGGGACTGATTACCGCTGGAACTACCCTGATCGAACCCACCACCGGCAACACCGGAATTGGTTTGGCTTTTGCAGCGGCGGCTGAACAGTTGCGGCTGATTCTCGTCATGCCCGATCGCGTCAGTGCTGAGCGGATCCGCTTGGCCAAACTGCTTGGGGCAAAAGTCGTTCTCACCCCTGCGGCGGAAGCGATGCTCGGCTGTATTGCCAAAGCGCAAGCCTTGCAACAGGAAATTCCAGACAGTGTGATTCTGCAACAGTTTCAAAATCCGGCGAATCCCAGCATTCATCAAGCAACCACAGGGCCAGAAATTTGGCGCGATACCGAAGGTGAGGTCGATATTGTCGTGGCAGGTGTCGGGACGGGTGGAACCCTAATGGGCATTTCCCGCTACCTCAAGCCCTTGAGACCCAGCTTGCAAAGCATTGCCGTTCAACCGGCGCGATCGCCCGTTCTCTCTGGTGGGGTGGCCGGATCGCATCAGCTGACTGGAATGGGCCCTAATTTTGTTTCCCCCTTAGTCGACCACAGTCTCATTGATGAAGTCCTCTCGGCCTACGAAGAGGATGCGATCGCAGTGATTCGCACCTGTGCTGCCCGCGAAGGCATTCCCCTCGGCATCTCCAGTGGAGCCATTGTTTGGGCTGCATTACAGGTTGCCAAACGCCCAGAAAATGCGGGGAAGCGCATCGTAGCGGTCTGTCCTTCCGGCAGTGAACGCTATCTCTCCAGCACATTGCTTGCCGACATCAACCTTGAGAGCGATGACATTTCTGATTGGGTCGCGATCGCCCAAAGTCAGGCATGACTTCTGTTGCGAGGCGGCTGGGGCGCAGCCCTATCTATGCCCAGAATGTGGTTGCCACCTCGCATCCACTCGCGACTGCTGCAGGCATTGAAGCGCTGCGTGCTGGTGGTAATGCCATTGATGCCGCGATCGCAGCGGCCATTACCCTCACGGTTGTCGAACCGACAGGAAACGGTGTTGGTGGCGACACCTTTGCCCAAATCTGGACGGGCGATCGCCTCTATGGCTTGAATGCGTCCGGGCGATCGCCCAAGGCTTGGACCCCGGAACGGTTTGCACACTTACCGCAGATGCCCCAGCAGGGATGGGAGAGCGTCACGGTGCCCGGAGCCGTTTCTGCGTGGGTCGCACTCTCCGATCGCTGGGGACAGCTCCCGTTCGCCCAACTGTTCCAAGAAGCCATTCGCCACGCAGAAGAAGGGTTTGCGATCGCCCCTCAAGTGGCCTACTGGTGGCGTTTCTATGCCCCAGAGACCGCCCCAACCGTCGGAGAATGGCAGCGCAATCCAGAACTTGCCCAGAGTCTCCGCCAAATTGCTGAGAGTCATGGCGAGGCGTTTTATCGCGGGGATCTGGCTCGGAAAATAATCGCAGCGGCTCAGGCAGCCGGTGGCGGACAAACCCTCGCAGATTGGGCCGAGCATCAAGTGGAATGGGTGGAACCTCTTTCGGTCAGCTACAGCGGGGCAGAGGTCTGGGCCTTGCCACCCAACAGCCAAGGCATAATTACGCCGATTGCCTTGGAACTGCTCAAGCGTTGGCGCGGACCAGAAGCCGCGAGTGAAAGCGGCACGAATCAACATCGGCTGCTGGAAGTGGTGCGAGCTGCCCTCGATCTGGGCTATCGCGAACTCGGGGATCTAGATTGGATGCCTCTGACGCCAGCTGAACTGCTCCATCCCCGACGACTCGATCGCCTCGCCGCCACCCTCAGTCCCAAAGTGGCAGCAACCTATGCGACTCAAAGCACTCCGACGGGCGGCACTGTCTACCTCTGCACTGCCGATGCTCAGGGGCGAATGGTGTCCTTGATTCAGTCCAACTATCAGGGATTTGGGGCGCGGGTCGAGGTCCCGGGCACAGGGCTGACTTTCAATAATCGTGGGGCTTGCTTTGTTCTCACCCCCGGACATCCCAATCAGGTGGGGCCCCAGAAACGACCCTTTCATACCTTGACGCCGGGTTTTTTGACGCGGAATGGTCAAGCCCTCGCCGCCTTTGGCGTTATGGGCGGGCCGCTCCAAGCTCAGGCACAGGTGCAGCTCCTGCATCGCCTTTTAGATCGCGGCGAGAATGTCCAAGCGGCGATCGAAGCCCCTCGCTGGGAAGCCCAAACCAACGGCACCGTGCGGATTGAACCCGGGTTCCCGTCAGCAACCTATGCCAGCTTGACTCGTCGCGGTCATCGCCTAGAGCGGCAGCCAGAACCCAGACTGGGTGGTGGACAAATCATTTGGCGACAGCCCCGAGGCTATGTCGCCGCTTCCGATCCGCGTAAGGATGGCCAGGCCTCAGGCTTCTAGAACAGGGACTTGTATGGCGAGATAGAAGTTGCGATCGCCTGCAGGTCTTTGTGCACACCCAAGGACGCACAGTGATTCCAAGATTTGCGCGATCGCAGAGGAGCGAAATGTGACCAAGGCACAGCATAATACTACTGCTTGACGGTAGTAACGTAGCGCAGTAGTATCGTGATCATCGGCTTCAGCTCCAACGAAACTAAGCTCATCTTTGAGGGTTTTAAGTCTCGCGATTACCCGCCAGATATTCAAAGAGCTGCCTTGCGTAAGCTGCTACTGATCGACGCAGCAACATCCGTCAATGATTTACGGGTCCCCCCTGGCCACCGGCTAGAAAAACTCGCAGGCGATCGCAAGGGGCAATACAGCATTCGGATCAACGATCAATGGCGAATCTGCTTTGTTTGGACCGCTGAGAATAATGCCGACCAAGTTGAAATCGTAGACTACCACTGAGCTAACTGGTCATGGACGAAAATCGACTGCCTAACATTCATCCCGGAGAAATTCTGAGGCTAGACTTTCTCGAGCCTTTGGAAATCACGCCCTATCGCCTCAGTAAGGCTATTGGGGTTCCGCAGACCCGCATTAGTGAAATTCTGGCTGAGAAGCGCAGCATCACTGCAGACACAGCCCTGCGCTTATCCAAGTACTTCGGCAATAGCCCTCAATTTTGGATGAACTTGCAAGCCCAATACGATTTACGTCAGGCTCAAGTAGAGAATCCAGAAGCTTACGCGCACATTCCCGCCCTTCAACTGACTCATTGATGCAAGGTTAATTGCAGCCCATCAAGAGTGATGCTGAGGCTTGAGCCTATCTTCTTGGCTCTGCGGTGTTTTTGGGATGGGGCGATCGCCTTAAGCAACTCATGCCAGTGGGTTCATCGATGAGGTTGAGGACGTTCAACCGCGATCGCTTCGGGCGGTTGATCGCGGAGGTGTTTTACCAAGGAAAGAATGTGAGCCTTCAGATGGTCAGAGAAGGTCAGGCGGTGGTGTACCGGCAGTATCTAATCGGATGCGATCGCAATGCTTATTTGTCTGCGGAGTTAGAAGCAAAGGCGATCGAGTTTTAGGGGTGCGATCGGCCGCATGAGGCAACCTAGGCGGACAGCCAACAGGCTCTGATTGTCAGAACCAAAACGCGAACGTAATAAAGGCTACACATTCGCAAGAACCCTTAACAAATAATTCCCCATGTTTTCGGTTTGTTTATTGGTTTTCATCTGTGGCAAAACGTCGTGATTTTTTGTTGGGTGCTGCTGCGACGGCGGCTGCCGCGGCTGTGCTGCGTCCCTCTAAGGGCAAGGCCCAGACGAAGCGTGAGGAAATGATCGCGCTGAAGGAGGGCTTTGTGGGCCAGTATCAGGGGGGCGTCTATCTCCTGCCTGCTACGGATGAAACTGTGCAGTGGGGCTGGTTCAACAATGCCGAAACGCCCCGCGCCCGTATTAAGTCGGGGGATACCATCATCCTCGAAACGATGATGGCCTCCCAAAACCAAGTGCTTCCTGGCGTTTCCATTGAGGAAATCACTCGCCTGCGGGTCGATAATCCTGGCCGTGGCCCTCACACCATTACTGGGCCTGTATTTATTGAAGGGGCCGAGCCGGGCGACGTTCTAAAGGTAAAAATTAACCGGATTGTTCCCCGCACCTACGGCTGCAACTGGAACCTGCCGGGTGAGTTGGGTTTGGGTCAATTTCCCAAGCTTTTCCCCGAACCTCAGGCCAAGTATTTTTACTTGGATATGGCTCGCGGCAAGACCGAATTCCTACCCGGTATCGAGCTACCGGTGCGGCCCTTCCCCGGCATTTTGGGCGTAGCCCGCGCCGAGAGCGGCCAGTACAGCACCGTTCCTCCTGGCCCCTTTGGCGGCAACATGGACTGCCGGGAAATGGTAGAAGGCACAACGGTTTATCTGCCTGTATTTGTGGAAGGGGCACTGCTATGGTCGGGTGACTCCCACGCGGTGCAGGGCAACGGCGAAATCAACCTGACGGCGGTAGAGTCGGCCTTCAACGAACTCAACCTCACGGTAGAGGTCATCAAGAAGAAGCCCCTGTCTTGGCCCCGAATTGAATCCGACACCCACTGGATGACTGTGGGCTACGACCGCGACATGAACAAGGCCATCCGCATTATGGAAGAGGAAACGATCAAGTTTCTGGCGGAATGGAAGGGCCTGAACAGCAGCGATGCCCGCCGCTACATGGCCACCTATGGCGATATTCGGGTAGCCGAAGTCGTTAATCAGCTCAAGGGTGTGTATTGCATGCTGTCTAAAACCGACGGTCCCGCCATGGCTGCGCTGCCGATGAAGGATACCCGCACGGATTTCGTTACCCATGCGGTCAACGCCGACGCTATGGAAGCCATGAACCAGGCGGCGCTAACGCTCGTTAATCGCATCAAAGATGAAAAGAGGCTAACGGCGCTGGACGCCTACTCCCTAGCGAGCTTGGCGCTGGATGCCCGTATTGGCCGTATGGAAGCGGGGGCTTACCATATCCACTGCCTCATGCCCAAATCTACTTGGGTGTCCTAGAGGCTAGCCGGTGGTCTATCAGCATTGGTTGTATGAGTCCTAATCGGTTGGATGGATACAGCGCTGGCGTGACCCAAGCTACACCTTTACGTTTGGCAGACTACTAGTAGTCTCAACAAAAATCCCGGTTTCTAAACTCGCTATCCAGTCGTCCTGGGATAGTAGGGGCAAAGAAGCTGGGATTTTTGTAGGTCTTGGGGAGACCAGAGACAAGGGAAAAATCGTACGCACAGCTGAGATCCAAGCCTGCCTGACTAACCGAGGGAGCATCGGTAAGACTCGATTTCTCAGAACCCATTCTGGAAATAGTTCTCTCAAGTTCTGCTTGGTACGACGAGTTTCGAAAATGTCTAGTGCTTAATGGTAGGTAGACTGTTTTAGATTTATTCATACGGAATGAATAGAGCTGCCTCTCTAGGTCAGTTTGGGAGAGGCTTAATGTAGAGCGCTCAGCTTTAATCCAGCTCAAAGGGATTGATCAGCTACAGACCTACAATGTTTTGAAAGTCCTTGGCGTTGCGTGTCACCAAAGGCAAGTTTTCTGTGAGAGCAGTGGCGGCAATGATCACATCAGGTAGCTTGATTCGTTGCTACTGGCGCAGTTGAGTCGGTCTGTCCCCAGGCACCTTGGGTTTCAGCGAAAATACGGGCGATCGCTTGCTCATCAATAACGGACTCACCTTCAGCAGATAGTGCGTCATCGGCAGCAGGCAAGACGATCACTTCCAGACGGCGATCGCGCAGGGATGGGGGCAAATCCAAGCTGAGATGGGTGCCGCTCACTTGCACGATTTGACGATGGGCTTCCATCTGAGCTTTGACCAGCGGATGGGGCTAGATGTTTTGATCTTCTCTTCTCTGCCGTGTTCTAGGGATGGGGCGATCGCCAGCAAGCAAGCTGTCGCAAAAAAAACAGCGATCGCTTGTCAATTGTCACCACGGAAACCTTGAAATCATCCGGCTAGCCGAGATGCTACCGAACAGACCTCGATCGCCGGTTTAGCGATCGCGAGAAAGGTTGCTGATCAATCTGCCGCTGAACTACGACCCCAACAATGACCCCAGCCAACTGCCCCGCGTCCGCTGGCGAAGTCATGCCCAGCTGCTCTATACCACCTGGCTGAACTACGAGGTCTATCAACCCGCATCGCGATGACCGATCAGGCGATCGCCCCTTTAAAACTCCAGTCAGACGCTTGAAAAACTTGTAGCTTGCAGTACTTGTGTTTGGTCTCCTCGCCCAACTAGCGTAAACATCAAAATCTCAATCGATTTATCGGTGATTACAGCTGTTCCTCGTTTCAAAGAGAACAGGTCACGACATCGGTAGTGATTGAGCTGACCCTAGGAGTGTTTATGCCGCTGTATCTCGTTGAGGCAAGCCTGCCAGAAGTCACTCCCGAGATTGTGCAAACCCAGCTGAGTGAGTTGGCGGCAGCCGCTAGCCAACAGCAAGCCGTTTTGATCGAAGCGCAAGTTGCCCGCAGCGATCGCAAGATTTTTGTGATTGTTGAAGCGGATTCTGAAACGGTTGCTCAGGCCGCCGTTAAACCGAGTCCTTGGGCGATCGCCGCGATTAAGCAAGTTCGATTGATTGGCCAAGACCCGCGCACCAATCCCGATCGCAAAACAGAAGCCAATTACCTCGTGGAGTGGGATTTACCCGCTGGCCTAACGATGGAGACCTATCTCCAACGCAAAGCCGAGAAGACCCCGCTCTATGCCCAAGTGCCCGAAGTGCAGTTCGAGCGCACCTACGTCTGCGAAGACCTATCCAAATGTCTTTGCTTCTACGACGGTCCTGACGAAGCAGCGGTTCGCCGTGCCCGTGAAGTCGTTGGGGCTCCCATCGATCGCCTCGCTGCCATCGAAACCATCGGTTGAGGGATGCTGGGATGCCAACCACCACTCTGCTAAACGAGATTCAAGCGCTCTCCGCCGCTGATCCTGAGCACCGCTCCCAAAGCCTCGATATTCTCCAGCTCATTGCCCAAGCCGGTTGGTTAGGGCTCGGGGTCGATCGCCAGCAGGGTGGTAACGGTGGCTCCATTCTGGATGCAGTCGAAGCGATCGCCGCTGTTTCCGAAGTCTGTTTGACCAGTGGCTTTGCTTTTTGGTGCCAACGGACGTTTATTCAGTACCTTACTGCTAGCGAGAATGACTGGCTGAAATCTGAGGTTCTGCCCATCGTTCTGCGGGCTGAAAAGGCCGGAGCGACGGGAATGTCCAATGCCATGAAGCATCTCTCGGGCTTGGAACCCTTGCGGCTCAACGCTGAACGTCAAACTGGCGGAATTCAGTTGCAAGGCTCCCTACCTTGGGCTTCCAATCTGGTCCCTAAGCAATTTTTTGTGGCTGTGGCCACGGAAACTCGCGACGGAGAGGTCTTGATTGTGGCGATTCCCTCCCATGCCTTGGGGGTTGAACGCAGTCCTGACTTTGACTTACTGGGGATGGTTGCCGCCTCGACGGGTGCCCTCAATTTCGATCAGGTCTGGCTACCCGATCGCTGGATCATCGCTGAGGCAGGACGGGCCTTCTTGCCCAAAGTGCGCCCGAGTTTTCTGCTCTTTCAGTGCGGATTACCTCTCGGAACCATTCGAGCGGCACTCAAAGCGATCGCCCCAACCCTGAGTGGGCCCAGTGCAGTTCTCAAGAGCCGTTACTCTCAAGTTCAAATTCAACTTGAGGGGCTGACCGCCGATCTGCATGCCTTGGCGCAGCTCAGCGAGTTCTCGTTGCCACAACTCCGTCAGTTGTTTGAATTGCGGATTGCCCTCACCCGCTTGGCGACCGAGGTGACTTGGCTAGAGCTAGAAGCTCGTGGGGGCAAGGGCTACCACGCTGGCAGCACCGCGAAACGGCTGCGAGAAGTTGCCTTTTTACCCGTGCTGACGCCGAGCTTGGTGCAACTGGAGCGCGAACTGCAGCGCACCGCTGCTGAGGCAGTGGCATGACCACCACAATCGCCGATCCGGTTGTCAACCCGCGATCGCCCACTGACATCATCCTGCAGGCGCGATCGCTGACCAAGCACTATCGCAGCGGCAACCACAACGTCACCGCCTTTCAAGATCTCACCCTCAGCTTGCACCCGGGCGAGATCGTCTGTCTGTTAGGGCCCAGTGGCTGTGGCAAATCCTCCTTGCTGCAAGCGATCGCCTGCCTCCAAAGCATTGATGCCGGCGAAATTCAGTTTCTGGGTCAGCCGCTGCGTCAGCCACATCCGCGCATTGGCTTTGTCTTCCAAGAACCGGCGCTGCTGCCTTGGCAGACCGTCTGGCAAAACGTCTCCTTTGGCTTGGAACTGAAACAGGGGCCACAGCTAAGTGACAGTCAGCGGCGATCGCGAATTAGTGAAGCCCTAGAACGAGTTGGGCTAGCTGGCTCTGAACGCGCCTATCCTCGGCAGCTCTCAGGCGGCATGGCCCAGCGGGTGGCTCTTGCCCGTGCTTTGGCTCGCCATCCCCATCTGCTGTTGCTAGATGAGCCCTTCGCGGCTCTGGATGCGATCCATCGCTTGGAAATGCAGAAGCTGCTGCTGGAGGCGATCGCAGGACAAACCGAAGCCGTGTTGATGGTCACCCACGACCTCGATGAAGCCTTGCTACTGGGCGATCGCGTCATCCTGATGCATCGCAACCCCGGTCGCTTCGGTCAGCAGTGGATCATTCCCCAGCCGCGTCCGCGGTTTCATTGCCTGACTGACCTCAGTGGCTTGCGTGCCGAAATCCTGCAAGCCCTCTCCGATTCCCTGACTCCGTAATTCTTACTCGCTGAGTTAACGACCATGATTCATCCGCCGTTCTGCCAATGCTGCGGCCTGTCCCGCCGCCAATTCCTCAAGCTTTCAGGCTTGTTTACAGGGTCTCTCGCTCTTGCTGCAGGCTGCCGTCCGGGCAATGAAACCTCAACCGCACCCAGTAGCCCTGCCAATGACCAGCCCCTCAAAATTGGCTATCTGCCGATTACCGATGCGGCACCCCTCCTGATCGGTCATTCTCAAAAGTTCTTTGAACAGGAAGGGTTACAGGTTGAAGCCCCAACCCTGTTCCGCTCTTGGCCCCAGATTATCGAGGCATTTATCGCCCGGAAGGTGAACGCCATTCACATCCTGATGCCCGCCACTATTTCGCTGCGCTATGGCCGGAACTTCCCTGCCAAGGTGGTTGCTTGGAACCACACCAATGGCTCAGCCCTAACGGTGGGGCCGAGTGTCAACAAGGTTGAAGACTTAGCCGGTCGCACGATCGCAGTGCCCTTTTGGTACTCCGTCCATAACGTTGTGCTGCAACAAGTGCTGCAAGACACAGGGCTAAAAGTAGTGCGTCGTCCTCGGGAAGCAGCGATCGCAGACGATGAAGTCAACTTGGTGGTGCTACCCCCGCCAGACATGATTTCAGCCTTAGCCAACGACAGCATTGGCGGCTACATCGTGGCCGATCCATTTAATGCCGCCGCTGAAAAACGCAAGGTTGGCAAGATTCTCCGCTTCACCGGTGATGTCTGGAAAGATCACGCCTGCTGTGTGATTTTCATGCACGAAGACGACCTTAAAGAACGGCCAGAATGGGCGCAGCGAGTCGTCAATGGCTTGGTGGCTTCCCAAGCGTGGATGCGCGATCGCCGCCAAGAAGTTGCCGAAATTCTTTCCAAGGATGGAGTCGGCAAGTATACGCCCCACCCACTACCCATCCTGCAGCAGGCGCTGACTGCCTACAGCCCCGAAGTCTATGGCCCCATCGGAGCTATTCGCCATGCCGATTGGGGCAGCGATCGCATTGACTTCCAGCCCTATCCCTTCCCGTCCTACACCGAGAAGTTAGTCACGCTGCTGCAACAAACTCAAGTTGAAGGCGAGCGAACCTTCCTCGATCAACTCTCGCCCCAGCAGGTCGCCACCGATTTAGTGGATGACTCTTTTGTCCGAAAAGCGATCGCGGCAAAGGGTGGCCCCGCTCAATTTGGCTTGACTCCCGACTTCCGTCGTCAAGAAGTCTTCCAGGTCAGTTGAGATGACGATTAGCCTGCGATCGCGCCGCCCCTGGTTCTCTGGTTGGCAGCGAATTATCCAGTGGATTCCTTATCCCTTGCGAGGGCTGCTGTTAGGACTGTTGATCTGGAGTGCTTTGACCTCCGCTTGGATCAACCCTGATCCGGTGTGGCAGGCCTTTGCCCCTGAATCAGCGATCGCGGCTTTAGGGAAATTGCTGTTCAACGGCACGCTCTGGCCACACATCGGTGCAAGCCTGCAACGAGTGGCCGTGGGCTTATTGGCAGCGATCACGGTTGGGGTTCCGATTGGTTTGCTGTTTGGGCTGGTGCCAACAATCGAGCGATCGGCAACCGGAGCATTGCAGTTCATCCGCATGATCTCGCCCCTGTCCTGGATGCCGATTGCCGTCATGGCCTTTGGTATTGGTGATCTACCGGTCTATTTCTTGCTAGCGATCGCTGCCGTCTGGCCAATTCTGCTCAGTACCAGCAGCGGTACTGCCGCCGTCAACCAGAAACTCTTGCTTCTAGCTCGTAGCCTCTGTGCGACTCGCAGTGAGACGATTCGGCGTGTGGTGATTCCTGCGATCGTGCCGCAAATTCTCGTGGGTCTTCGGCTGGCGATCGGCACGATTTGGATTGTCCTGGTTCCTGCTGAAATGCTAGGGGTTAGCTCGGGACTGGGCTACTTCATCCTCGATACCCGCGATCGCATTGCCTACAACGAACTCACCGCCGTTCTATTGGCGATCGGCCTGATTGGCTGTGCTTTGGATTGGAGCCTGCAATCCCTGCAGAAACACTGGCAGCTCAATTAAGAGCACCTCATCCAATCATTAGCCAGAGTCTCAATTCTTTTGCTCAGTATTTTGACCGTGCAAACGGATTCGAATGATTGACGATTTCATCTGAGACTTCGCTGGGGGATTCAGACTGTCCTAATTCTGCGGCGATCGCAAGGGATGGCCTAGATTAAGCAGTGGTCAACAGGAGAGCCGCGATCGCTTGGATCTGGATCGGGGTTCTTCCGGCGATCGCTCCGCTTGTGTCGAGACGCCACTATGCCGCAGTCCCATGAATCCGTTGACCTGATTGTCATTGGCAGTGGCTTGGGCGGGCTGTGCTGTGGTGCTTTAGCCGCTCGCTATGGCCTCGACGTGCTGGTTTTGGAAGCTCACGATCGCCCCGGAGGTGCTGCTCATGGCTTTGAGCGGCGTGGTTTTCACTTTGAATCTGGCCCGTCGCTCTGGTCAGGCTTAGGGCGCTGGCCGAGTACCAATCCGCTGGCTCAAGTCTTACGAGCGATCGGAGAAGAAGTGCCGGTCCTGACCTATCGCGAATGGGGCGTGTTGCTGCCCGAAGGCCAGTTACAGATTGGGGTGGGCAACACCGACTTTCTCAAAACAGTCACCGCCCTGCGTGGACCAGCTGCTGCTCAAGAGTGGCAAGACTTCATGACTTGGCTGGCTCCCTATAGTGCTGCTGCTAATGCGCTGCCCTTGTTGGCGTTACGGCCTGGGCTCAGTCTGTTCAACACCTTGGCGGGAAGTGCTGGCAAACTGCTACCGCATCTGGGGCGGATGGCTGCTTTGGGTGGCGCATTTGGCCCGATCGCTCGACGTCATCTCAGCGATCCGTTTCTGCTCAACTGGGTGGAACTGCTCTGCTTTTTGATCAGTGGATTGCCTGCGGATCAAACCAGTGCAGCAGCAATGGCGACCTTGTTTGGAGAATGGTTTGAGCCGGACGCCTGTTTGGAATATCCGGTTGGCGGTAGTGCTGCGATCGCAGAGGCACTGGTTCGAGGACTCCAAAAACAGGGTGGCACCTTGCAAGTCCGCAGCCGAGTCACCGAAATTCTGGTGGAAGGCGATCGCGCCTGTGGCGTTCGCTGTGCCGATGGTCAGATAATTCACGCCCGTCGCGCCGTGGTCAGCAACGCCAGCATTTGGGACACATTGAACCTGCTGCCTAGCGATAGCCTGCCGACTCGCTGGCGAGAACAGCGGCAGCAAACCCCCGCTTGTCATGGCTTTTTACATCTTCACCTTGGGCTGCGCGGCGATGATTTGCAGCACTTACCGCTGCATCACGTTTGGGTGGGTGATTGGCAGCGAGGGATCACTGCAGAACGCAACATGGTGGTGCTCTCAATGCCATCTCTGCTGCAACCTGACCTTGCACCAGCCGGCCATCAGGTCTTGCACGGTTACACCCCAGCCAATGAACCGTGGGAATTGTGGCGAGATTTAGAGCCAGGCAGTGCGGTCTACGAGGCACAAAAACGCGATCGCTGTCAAATCTTCTGGGATGTGCTGGAGCAATTGATCCCCGACGTCCGCGATCGCGCTGTGATTTCCTTGGAGGGTACGCCGCGCACCCAAGCCCACTATCTCAACACCTTTCAGGGCAGCTATGGGCCTGCGATCGGTGCGGATCAGGGACTGTTCCCCGGTTGCCAGACCCCAATTGCCAATCTATTGCTCTGTGGAGCCAGCGTTTTCCCGGGCATTGGGGTTCCACCCGTCGCTACCAGTGGAGCGCTGGCAGCCCATGCCCTCGTTCCCGCCAGCCAACAGAAGAAAATGCTCAAGGAGATCGGCATTCTCTAAAAGAGCCCGCCAGCCTTGGTGTCAAGGTCTGATGAGCCTCAGACTCAGGGGTAATACCGGATTGTTTTACCCGCTGCGATCGCGGCTCCCCAGTGTGCCTCATCCGAAATCTTGTTGCAGGGGGGCTGAGGGAGTCGAGTCCCCCTGAGTGCGTGCGGTGGGGGTGCACAATCCCCCCACGAACCGACGGCTATCATCTCCAAACCAACCCGCTTCAGAATGAATCGTCCTCGCTGATCGCTCGTCAATTACAAAGTCTGGGGAGGTTGTCCCGATCGCCGACGCGTCCAGAGTGGACGGACAAAGGACAGCAGGAGACAGGCAACCCCAAGATTGATCAAGACATCGGCAATATTGAAAACGGGAAAACGAATCAGCCGAAAGTCGAGAAAATCAATGACGGCGCCATCGTAGAAGCGATCAAGGCCATTGCCAAAAGCACCCGCAAAAATCAGGCCGTAGCCCCACTGCTCACTACGCGTCATCCGTGGGCCAAACCAAGCCCACACCGCCAGCCCCAAACAGACCAGAAAGGAAAGCCAGCGCAGCCAGCCACTTCCGCCACTGAACAGACTGAAGGCAGCACCTGAGTTGCGCACGTAGGTGAAATGGAAGACCTGGGGCCAGATCGGCCAGCTTTGATAGAGCTGAAATTCAGTGACTACCCAAAGCTTACTGAGGCGATCGCAGATCAAGCCGCCCAGGGCTGGGATCCAAAAGGCGGGATAGCGAAAGCGCATCATTCGGGTGCAGTGTGCAGATCAACTTTTCTAGTAGAGCAGAAGCCGCCGCAACAGGAAGGCGATCAAGGTGACACAGCAGACGAGCGCTAGTTGCCCCGAGAGCGGTCCGATATTGTATTGCCAGAGCAGGCTGGGTAAGGCTGCTGCCCCGCCATGTAAACCACCTCCTAGAGTCAGCAGGGCCAGATAGATCGCCCCAAAAAACTGGACGGTTGCCAGTCCCAACAGACAACCCAGGCTCAGATGTTCAGGTGTGACTGGCTGACGAAAGGCCCAGCGACCGCAGAGCCAAGCTGCTGGCAAAAAGCCAAGCAGGAAGCCAAAGCCCGGCTCTTGCCAATAGCCTGGGCCTCCGCCTTGGCTAAAGACGGGATAGCGACTGAGCCCTAGAGCCAGATAGGCCACTTGGGCGAGAAAGCTGGCTTCGGCACCGCCCATACAACTGGTGAACAGCATCGCCGCCACTTGGGCTGAACTGGTCAATGAATAGGTGAGCCACCGTAGACTGCCATCTTGCCAGGTTGGCACCACGATCGCCGGTTCAATAAACGTGCCTGCGATCGTCAGCAGCAATCCAATTCCCGCCCAAAGCAATCCCGTTAGCGACAAGTTTTTCCCCTGCGAGGGTCAGCCTCCACCTCGCAGAGCAGCATAACGCGGCGATCGCATCCCGTCTGCGCTGATCCGCCGAATGACCAGTCCATTGCCAGTTCTGCCGTGTACGCTAGCAACGCTGCCACCCGTGGACTGACGGCATGAGTGCTTTGTTGCTGTACCCGGTTCTGCTCGATCTGCTGCGAGGTACGGTCGCTGCCTTGGCGATCGCCCTGGTGGGAGGGGGGCTGATCGGGGCGATCGCGGGAGCCGTCAATCGGCGCTGGCGACGGACCCTGGCTGGCAGCCTGCTGGGTAGTTTTTGGGGTGTCTTGCTGCTGGCCATTCTGCCGATCAGCGTGATTCCGGGACTGATCGGTGGAGGCCCTTATGCGGGAGTCTACGTTCTCGCCTTTGCTGTGATTTTGTTGCCACTTGGCTTGGCCGTGGGCGCAACGCTTGGCATTCTGATTTTTCTACGCTGTAGCCCACCCCAAATTCGACGTTGGCTGGCTTGGGTTGTGATCGTTGGCTATGGGGTGATGACGATCGCCCTGACTCTCAGTTGGGCGCGTTACTGCAGTCGTAACTACTGTGAGTTTCTGGAGTCCCCGAATGTTGGCCAGACGCCCATGATCGTCTCTTTGGCTAGCGCGATCGCGCCTCCCGCTCACTTCCACCCATGATGCCGCTGTTGAAAGCTCGACGCGGCCGCCACAAAGTCTTTATTGGCATGGCTCCCGGCGTTGGCAAAACCTATCGCATGCTGCAGGAAGGGCATCAACTGCGCAGCGAGGGGTTGGATGTCGTGATTGGGTTGCTGGAAACCCACGGACGGCTTGAAACCCGACAGCAAGCCCAAGGATTGGAGACGATTCCTGCGCGCCAGCTGACCTATAACGGCGTGGTCCTCAGTGAAGTTGATATCGAGGCGATCTTGCAGCGTCAGCCGCAACTGGTCCTGATCGATGAACTGGCTCACACCAACGCTCCGGGGTCGGTCAATGAAAAGCGCTATCAGGATGTGGAACTACTGCTGAGGGCAGGCTTGGATGTCTATTCCACCGTCAACATTCAGCACCTCGAAAGCCTGAATGATCTCGTGGCTCGCATTACCGGCGTGATTGTGCGCGAGCGCATTCCCGATCGCCTCTTGGAGGAAGCCGATGAGGTCGTCGTGGTTGATGTGACGCCCGAAACCCTAGAGGAGCGTTTGCGCGAAGGCCGGATCTATGCCCTCGAGAAGGTTCCCCAAGCCCTGACCAATTTCTTCCAACGGCACCATCTGGTGGCCCTGAGAGAACTGGCCCTGCGCGCTGTGGCCGACAGCATCGAAGAGCAAGCTGCGGGCGATCGCCAAGGAGCCGGAACCGTCAGCGTCCGCGAGCGAGTCTTGGTCTGTCTGTCCACTCATCCCCAGTCGATTCGGTTGTTGCGGCGGGCAGCCCGCCTGACGAGTGCCATGGATGCGCGCCTGTATGTGCTGTTTGTGGCGGATCCGCAGCGGTTTTTGACCAAAGCCGAAGTGCTGCAACTCGAGACTTGCGATCGGCTCTGCGAGATGTTTGAGGGCACCTTTCTCCGCGTTGAAAGCACCGATGTCGTTGCGGCGATCGCCAAGGCAGCCACCGAGCAACGCATCACCCAAGTCGTCATTGGCGAAAGCCCCAGTCGCAAGTGGCTGTGGTGGCTGCGACGTCCCCTGACCGATCGCCTGCTCCAACGGTTACGAGGCCAGGGAGTTGACTTGCATATCATCAGCTTCCCCGGTGAGCACCCCACTGCAGAACTTGATGGCTAGACCAGAATCCGCCAGCATCAAGAGTGGATGGATTCTGCGGAAAGACGATGGCAAAAACCGCTTCGACCATGTTGGCTCTGGGGACTGTTGCACCTGATTTTGCCCTGCCGGATGTTGTCTCTGGTCGCACGGTTCAACTGGCGGACTTTCGCGATCGCCCTGGCCTGCTGGTGATGTTCATCTGTCAGCACTGCCCATTCGTCAAGCACATCGAAGTGGAGCTGGCCGCGATCGGTCATGACTATCCCGACTTGGGCATCGTGGCGATCAGCCCCAACAGCCTCCAGACTCATCCCCAGGATGGTCCTGAACAGCTGAAGGCGCAGGCTGAGCGTTTGGGCTTTGCCTTCCCCTATTGCCTCGATGAAAGTCAAGCTGTCGCCAAGGCTTACACGGCAGCCTGCACACCAGACTTTTTCCTGTTCGATCGCGATCGCCGCTTGGTCTACCGCGGTCAACTGGATGACAGTCGCCCCAGCAACGATCGCCCGGTGACGGGAGCAGATCTACGGGCTGCCATTACCGCTGTGCTTGCAGGAGAGGCACCTAGTGCCGACCAAAAACCCAGCATTGGCTGCAACATCAAGTGGCACCCAGGCCAAGAACCGGACTATTACGGCGCGCAATTGGTTTGAGCGATCTCGACCTCAGCTCCCTGCTGATCAAGCGGGAGCAAGCGGCTGATCGATGCGCTGAAGCAAACAGATGGTCGAGGCTCAGCGATGCCCACAAGGCAGTCTGGGTCATCCAATAACACCCAGACTGCTAAAAAGCCTTGAGCGTGTGGGTCGCTGCCACTAAATCCGGTACGGCAGCAGCGGGCCAGCAGGCTTCGACGCGGCGATCGCTGGCGAGGATCAAACGCAGGTCATAGGCATCAGGAAAACCCTCAGCCTCGAGCCAGAGCAGAGCTGACTCCGCTTCGATCTGCAGGCGTTCCTCGGGCATCAATTCACTGGCGATCGCCGCGATCGTTTCCGCAAGTTGCTGAACCAGCCGACAGAAGTCGGCCATCTCGTCCGCAGTCAGCTCGACTGCCCAATCCGTGGTACCCACTAAGCCGGGATAGCGTTCTGCTGCCTCATCCCAGCCCAGCCGCCAACCTGACCCTTCGCGCAGAATTCGCCCCATCTTCCCTAGCGCAACAGATCAGCCGATCCCCGACCGGGCAAAGCAGGCAGTGGCGGCACGGCTGGTGTTGGCACTGGTGGGGTCGGCCGCACTTCGGGCGGTGCAAGTGTCTCTTCTGGCGGCACCGCTGCTGTTTGTGGACGCGGCACTACGGCCAAAATCGCATCGATCAGGCGATCGCGTTCAGCGCGAGTGAGTTTCGCGATCGCTTGCAAATCACTTTGAAGCGGATTAGGGGAAAGCGTTTCGAAGCCGGGATAGTCCTCGGGGCGCAGGACCCCATTCACACCCAGCAGATCCGCCATCGTGATCTTCCAATCCAAGCGCGAGGCCAAACGACGGTTACGGTTCTGCTGATGGAAGCGAATTAGACGCGACACCAGCGTATCGGTCGGACGCAGCTCGCCACTGCGCACGCCACGGTAGGTATTGGCACGCTCGAGATTAGGCAGCTTTTCATAAACGAGCTGCCCAATCTCTTCAGGTCTGGGAGGCCGCTGCGCCTCAGCTACGGATGCGTAGCAGAGCAGGAGAGCCAGCACACCGCTCCACAGTCTTAGGGTGCGTTGCCGCTTCACCCGCCAATGATCTCCGGCTGGTTCAACTCGTCTGACATTTCCAAAATGGCGCGCAGCACAGGCTTAATGCCAGTTTCCTCGCTCAGATTTTCCATCTCCTCGTAGCGCGCTTGCTTGGCACGACGCGCGATCTGCAGGGTGACGTGGTAGCGATTGGGGGAAGCTACAATCAGGCTCTCAGCTTTGAAGAGCAGATCTTGAGAATCCAGATCGAAGCGCTGGAGCATGATGATTCAGCAAAGGCGACAAGACTTTCAGTTTAATACGGGCGGCTAGTGCTGGTGGCTGCGTGGGGACAATTGGCAAGCTGCTGAGCAGCTAGCTGAGGCGATCGCCAGATACGCTACAAGGGCGAAGCGCTGGAGGCAGAGGGTCGATGCTGCGCAATACGCGGCTCTTGGTCTTGGGAGTCTTAGTCTTGGTTGCGCTGGGGCTGGTGATCTGGGTGATCGATGCCCTGCAGCGCCTCTACTGGCAGTTGTCCTACAGCTCGCCCCTGCTGGCAGGATTTCTGATCTTTGTCTTAGTGCTGATGATCGTGGCGGTCATCGGCAGCCTGATCTATTCCTTTAGTCGCTTTGGCCGTTCGCCTAAGCGATCGCAGCCCATCCAGCTCCCTGAGGTCAAGGCCGAAGCTGCCGAAGAAAACCTCAAGGCGGTACAGCAACAGGTCAACCAAATCGCCGATGAAATTGCCCGGGAGGCACTGCTCGAGCGATCGCGACAGATTGCTACCGAACTGGAACGCGGTGAGCTGCGGGTGGTGATTTTTGGCACAGGCTCAGCGGGCAAAACCTCTCTGATCAATGCGCTGCTCGGTCGCATTGTCGGCAAGGTCGAAGCAACGATGGGTTCTACGGAAGAGGGTGAGACCTATCGTTTGGGGCTGCGTGGGGTAGGGCGTGACATTTTAATCACGGATACGCCGGGAATTTTGGAAGCAGGCGTGGCGGGTCGATTACGGGAAAAGCTGGCGCGCCAGTTAGCAGTCGAAGCAGATCTCCTGCTGTTTGTGGTCGATAACGATTTGCGCCGCTCAGAACTGGAGCCTTGTCTCGATCTGGCTCGGATTGGCAAGCGATCGCTCCTGATCTTCAACAAGGCGGATCTTTACGAAGAGCGCGATCGCGAGGTGATTCTGGCGCGTCTTCGGGAGCGCCTTAAGGGGCTGATTCCACCCGCAGACATTCTGACGGCTAGCGCATGTCCGCAGCCGGTGCGCCTACCGGATGGCAGCTTTTTGCAGCCAGAGCCAGAGGTGACAACGCTGCTCAAGCGAATGGCAGCAGTTCTCCGCAGTGAAGGCGAGGATTTGATTGCTGACAACATCCTGCTGCAGTCGCAGCGCTTGGGTGAAGAGACGCGACAACTACTCGATCAGCAGCGGCAACGGCAAGCTGAGCAAATCGTCGATCGCTTTCAGTGGATTAGCGCTGGCGTAATTGCTGTGACGCCTTTACCTGGCCTAGATCTACTAGGGACCGCCGCAGTCAATGCCCAGATGGTGATCGAAATTGGCCGCCTCTATGACTGTGATCTCGATCGCGATCGCGGGCGAGATTTGGCCTTGTCTCTCGCTCGAACACTGACAAGTTTAGGCCTGATCAAAGGGGCCACTCAGATTGTGGCAGCAGCCTTGCAAACTAACGTGGCGACTGCCATTTTAGGTCGCGCGATTCAGGGCGTGAGTGCCGCTTACCTAACGCGAATTGCAGGCAGAAGCTTCATTGAATATTTCCGCCAAAACCAAAGCTGGGGTGATGGCGGCATCACAGAGGTCGTTCAGCAACAATTCCAGCTCAATCGTCGCGATGAATTTATTCGTAGCTTTATTCAAGATGCTTTGGTTCGGGTTGTAGAACCCCTAACTGCCAAGTTGGAAGGGCGGCTATTACCTCCAGGCGATCGATCGCGCTAACCTTCTCCAGATCAAATCATCTGTTCTAATGATTTAGGAATCACTATTATTTTGGCGCCACTCCATTCGCCTTTTCCAGATTTTCAATGCCTTTTCTAAAAGATTTTCCAAAGATCTCTGATTAAATGGCTGTTTGACTTCTTTATAAGTAACTCGCCGTCTGAGGTCAAGCTGAAATCCAGCATGGCAGGTTCCCCAGTAGCTGGCCGTAATCCAATTAGTCCAGTAGCGAAATCTTCTGACTCGCCCACGGAAGAAGTTTTCATCATTAGGAAACCAGAAGAAAATACAGAACTCACGCGCAGGATCAATGCACAATTCTGCTACATGCTTTTTGCCTTTTCCATAAAAAATACTTTGACCTTGAACAACTTCTTGAATGCGTGGATCGAAGTTGAGGATTTTGATCCGTAATTTCAGGAGGTGATCACGTTGCTTTGGCGTACAACGTTTAAGCCAAGTCAGCATCAGAGGTGGCGGGTCAGGTAAAGCAGCTGGCGTGTTTGGAAGTTGGAAGACTGGGATCTGTTGCTGGCGCTGCTCTTGAGTGTGGAGATTGAGTACTATCAGATAGTGATTTTGAGCCTGTTGCTCGATTTGGTGCTGATACAACTCAAAGGACAGTTGACTGTAGCGAACATCAGTCAAGTTATCGGGATGATAGCTAGGCGCGATCGCAATCAGTCGAATCGGGCGTAGATAGTTAACCTGATCAGCACAAGGCTGCTCTTGAGCGATCGCATCAAAATAACGAGTTAGTTGTGGCACTAAATATCGGTCTTCTACAACTTTTAGTTCAATCACGATCAGCTCGTTTTCGTAACCGATCGCTAAAATATCGCAACACTGATTGTTGATGCGGAACTGACGCTGTAGAGGCTGACAGTCTAAATAGTCAGGTAGAAATTCCCATAAAAAGCGTTCGAGTTCGCTTTCATTGGCAAATTTCCAGCTAAAGCCCGATGAAATTAACTGAATCTCTTGGAGATTTAAACTGGTGTTACGCATCGAAATTTTAGCTGTAATAGATTGAGAGAGACACTGCGACCACTCAGCCTTTTAACCACTGAAATTAGTGCAAGGAATAAGCTGGTAATCGCAGTTGAACTATCTGTATAAACTTGCAACTCAGGACTTCCGTTCGGCTTCTCCAAGCAGAACCAAAATGCTATTGAGAAAGCCTTCGACTTCTGCTTGATAAGCACCTAATGCTCGCGATCGCTCTGCCGTGACCAACTCAGTAAGTAACCGAAGACCTTGACCGCTCTGCCATTTCTTAAGGGCTTCCTCATCCCCAGTTGAGACTGCGTTGATCAGTGCTGCATATTCTTGGGCTGCAACACCAGCACGAATCCAGCTGGGAGTAAAACGACTGAGAGGGGACATTGGGGTTGTTCTCACGCTTTTCTCTAGTGTCCGCGATCGCCTTCAAACTGAAAGTCCTCCCCCGAGCAGTTGAGAGAGGAACTTACATTGATGAAATTGGATGTTTGAGCAGAACCTAGGCGGCTTGCAGGCCACTGTGACGTAGCAATGGTTCCGTAGCCGGTTCGCGGCCCCGGAAGTCGACAAACACCGTCAGCGGATGTTGGCTACCGCCTTGGGCGAGCACCGTATCGCGGAAGCGGCGACCGAGCGTTTGCACCGCCGTTTCATTGCTGAGATCGACTTCTTCAAAGGCAGAGAAGGCATCGGCACTGAGCACTTCCGCCCATTTGTAGCTGTAGTAGCCCGCCGCATAGCCCCCCGCGAAGATGTGCCCGAAGGAGCAGAGGAAAGCATCATCCGGCAGGGGTTGCAGCACCGAGGTTTTAGCCGCAATGCGATCGCGAACTGCCTCCACTGTCTCGGTTCCTTGTGGATCGAAGCGGTGATGGAGTTCCAGATCTAGCAAGCTGAAGTTGATCTGGCGCAGCATTCCAGACCCTGCCATGAAGGTACGGGCAGCCAGCAGTTTTTCGTAGTAGGCCTCTGGCAGGGGTTCGCCAGTTTGCCAATGACGAGCCATACCGAAGAGCGTGGCACGGTCGTAGCACCAGTTCTCCATGAATTGACTGGGCAGCTCAACGGCATCCCATTCAACGTTATTGATGCCAGAGCAACCCGGATGATCGACGGTCGTCAGCATGTGCTGCAGACCGTGACCGAACTCATGGAAGAGCGTTTCCACTTCCGCAAAGGTCATCAGGCTGGGCTGATCACCCACCGGCGGCGTTTGGTTGCAAATCAAATAGGCAACCGGATTACGACTGATGGTGCGATCGCCCAACTGGAAACGCGCCCGTCCTAAACAGTCATCCATCCAAGCTCCACTCCGTTTTTCAGCCGGACGGCTGTAGGGATCGAGATAGAAGGCCGCGATCGCTTCACCCTGTTCGTTCTTGACTTGGAAGTAGCGCACATCACTCTGCCAAATCGGGGCTTGGCCATCCGCAGCTTCAATTTGGATGCCGAATAGACGCTGGCAGAGACCAAACAATCCTTCCAGCACCCGCGGCAGTGGGAAGTAGGGGCGCAGCTCTTCAGCGTTGAAAGCAAACTTGGCTTCCCGTAGCCGCTCCGACCAGAAGCTAATGTCCCACTGTTTCAAGTCGTCAGCTTCCGGTGCCCCTTGCTCTTGGGCAAAGGCTTTGAGTGCTTCCAAATCCGCGATCGCGGCATCCCAGCTAGCGACTCGCAGTTCTTCTAGCAGTCCTTCGACAGCTTCGACAGAAGGGGCCATCTTGCTGGCCAAACTCAACTCGGCATAGGTGTTAAAGCCCAGCAGTTGTGCTTTTTGGCGACGCAGCTCCAAAATCTGCTGAATCAGCGGCCGGTTGTCCAATTCGCCTTCAGTGGCGCGACGGATGTAAGCCCGATAAACCTGTTCCCGCAGATCGCGGCGCTCGCTGTACTTCAGGAAGGGGCCAAAGCTGGGAAAATCCAGGGTGATTCGCCAAGGGCCTGCTTCGGGCGTTGCATTGGTTTCACCAGCGGCTTGGGCAGCTTGAGCCGCCAAGGCCAGCAAACTCTCGGGTAGCCCGACAATTTCTTCCGGTGTGGTCAGCGTCAGGCTAAACGCTTTGGTTGCATCCAGCACGTGGTTACTGAATTCCGTGGAGAGCCGCGCTAGTTCCATTTGGATGGCGTTGAAGCGCTCTTGTTGTTTGGGCGGCAATCCAACCCCTGCCAGTTCTGCTTCACGAATCGCACTTTCAACAATCCGTTTTTGTCCGGCATCCAGTTGCGACCACTGATCGCCGTCACGCAGTGCCTTAAATCCTTCGTAGATCGGACGGCTCTGACCGAAACGGCTATAGAACGCCACGATCGCCGGTTGCATCGCTTGGTAGGCTTCGCGCAGTTCATCACTATTGCGCACGCCCATCAGGTGCCCGACGATACCCCAGCTCCAGCGCAGGCGTTCTCCAATCTGATCGAGCGGCACCACCAACCCTTCCCAAGTCGGTTCTAGGCTCTGTTCCAACTGGCTGAGTTCTGCTTCTAGGTCCTGCAGCAGGTCAGCGATCGCGGCGACATCCTGCGGCTGAATCTGATCGAAGGGCGGCAGACCTTCTCCACGCAAGAGCGGGTTTGCGACGGTGCTGGGCATACAAGCCGAATAGAATGCAACTGCTTTTGATTGTGGCGGATGCCAGCGGTAGGCTGCCGTACCAGCCTCTCACTCTGTCTGGAGTTAGCGATCGCCTCTCTCGATGCAGTGACTCAAATCCAGTCACGATGATGACTTGCAACTGTAGGGAAATTCTGGCTCCATATCCCCAGACTTCCAGATAGCGCCGCAGGGCTGCTCGGTTAGCATCACAGCAGCGCGATCGCACAACCGCTTCAATGGGTTGATCTCACCCAAAACGATATGACCTTTCAACGATTGGACGCGATCGCAACAGGGATCCTAGCCATAGCTGCTGGGGGCGTCACCATCGCTGTTACCTGGACACCCTTTTGGGAAACCTGGCAGCGGGCAATCCGTCAACAACAGACAATGGGAACTGTGGTAGCGCTAGAAATCACCCAGACCTGTCGCCAAATCCAACGCGGTAATCCCTTCAAATGCAGCCGCCGGGAGAAAGAACAATGCCCGGTCGTGCAGTATCAAGCCATCGGGGTCAACCAACCGCTGCAGCTGCGGGACTGTTCCCAAAACGCCAGTGTGGGGACGGTATTCGAGGTGATGTATGACCGCCAGTCCCCGACTAATGCGTATTTAGTGGGACCGTCGACTGGATTCGTAGAAGGAACCTCACGACTTTGGGCCAGCGTGCCTGTGGGGTTCGGCATTCTACTGCTGATCTCGGGGGGCTCTAAATTCTGGTCGAGTGACCGCGATCGCCCGTAACTCAACCAAGTGCTTCAAATTGCCTCGCGCGTAGCTGGGCCAAAGGATTCGGGGCGATCGCCTGCCCTCACGAGGTTGCGATAGAGCCGTTCAGTCAGTCCTGACTGATCTTGAACAGGCATAAACGCTTCGCCAGGCTGCTCCGGCAACCAAGGCTGAGTCATAGCGATCGCAGGCACTGATATTTCAAGCGAAAGATGCTCGGATTGTTCAGGAACTTCTCCTAGCAAGAGACGTTCGTAATCTGGGCTGTAGTGGCAGTTGGGTTGACCCCGTCGCTGCCATAAGGAAAGGATTTGAGCGATCGATACCCAGCGATAGCGCCCTTGGTAAATCGCTTCAACTGTGGCGGGATAAATCCAAGCTTCGGGGTGACGGGCTCGTAGATTTTGGAGCACCTCGGCAGCACGGACCGCTGATAGTTCAAAGTAGCGTTCCAGCAAGTAGATGACAGCCGCTTTCGTTGTGGTCACAGTGGGCTCCAATGCGACAGCCTCCCAGTAGCTGAATTAAAAACTTTTTCGATTGTTTTAACCGACGCAATTTTTATGATGAGGATTTAACTCAACACAGCAGTTTTGATGATGATTAAACTCAAAGTTTGGTAAAAAGTTTAGCAAATTGGTCACCAGCCATTGTCACCTAGGCTACCGACCGGCTACGACCTTCTGGCAAGTCCAGCGCTAGTTTTGTCCACCGAGCCCTTGCCAGTCAAAGTCATTGAGTTGAATCGCTAGAATCCCGACTTGCTGGTTGGGGTTGTAGCTCAAAGACACCCCAAAGGCACGGCGGCTATATTCCAAGCGATAAGTGGTGTTAAAAGCTTCATTGGTGTCGAGGTTAATCGCGCTGGTGACCCCGACGAGGAAAGGACCGAGCAACTGCTGAGTTGCCCCCAACACCAAGACATTGCGATCGACCAAGCGATCGAACAGGAACGGAGAAAAGCCTTGGCCCGTCGATCGCAGATAGTCAGCCCGGAGGTTGGTGTAGTCGAAAAAATCTCCGGCAAACTTACCAAGGGTTAAATCAGCTCCAAAGCGATAGGCGAGCGAGTTTTGGCTGGTGCCGTCGCTATAGTTCGTGATCACACCCGTGATTTCAGGAATGATCCGAAGTCCTGGGGTCACTGGTGCTGAGGTATAACGCAAGCCAGCATCCGGCGTGGCCGGTAACGGATCTTCGCGCCAGAGCGTAATCGGTAGAGTTAGACCGGTTTCTAGCTGAAAGCGATTGAGATTGGCAAGGGCCGGTGAGGGTTGAGCGCCCAGTAGATTGGGCTGATCAGTCAGGGCTAACAGATTTTGGTAACTAGCTTGAAACCGAAAATTTAGCCCATCAATGCGTGGAAAGGTGTCACTCGGATTCACACCAGCAAGCGCCAGTAAGTTTAACCGCCGGGTCTCTAGCGTCACCCCATAGCTTTGCTGCACAGTTTGCACACCGAGCGAGCCATTGAAACGGCGCTCTCGGTAGCGATAGTTGAGCAAGAGGTCAAAGAAACCAAAATCCTGCCGGAGGTCTGAGCTAATCCGGCTTTGGGTCCCCAAGTTCTCAGGGTTGAGACTGGCCAAATTGGTAATCAGGCTGAACTGGGTATTGGGAGCAATATTGGCGTTCAGTCGTCCCACCAAGCCAAAAGCATCGAGCGGATTGACGGAATTGACTTCGACATCGTTGCCCAGCTCGCGGCCCCCTCCGGCCAAGTTAATCGCCCGCTGTAGCAAAAACTGAGGCGTCAAGGATAGCTGGATATTGTTTTCGTTGATAACCGAAAACTCACGCTCCAAAAATGCCCCGTTGCGATCCACTCCATCAAAGCCAACAGTCAGAATACCGCCTTCTCGCTCCTGCACCACGCTGTTGTTGTCGGGGAGTGGAATGCGGAGACTGTTCTCGAGCACCAAACCGGAGCCAAAAATCCCTAGGCTGCCCAAGCTACCCGGTGGGGCTTGATAGGTTGCTTGCGCAGAGCGAATCTCTGCTTGGGGAGGTGCAAAGGGGTCATTCGTGAGGGCAATATCTTTCGCAGTCCAGCCGTCGGGACCGAGATCGAGGCGATCGGCCTGAAAACGAACATTTTGAACACCGCCGCGAATGTCAAAACCACTGATTTGAGTAGGGAGAACGGCGCCGGGATTAGTCAGGCTTTGGAGGTCACTGGGGTCGGTATACTCGCCCCCGAAGGCAGAGGTGACCAGCAGTTGACCAATGCGACGAACATTGGTGACCGGTTGTTCGAGTTCTTCAACCGACTGAATGCGATCGGCAATATCCGTACTCGGTGGAATGGAGGGATCGAGATCCCGTGCTCCAGTGGGACCTGTATTGAAACGGCCTTGGGCATTGAGCAGGGTGCCGTTTTCTTGGAGCAGGTTGTAGGTCAGCTGACTGCCCCGTGCTACTTGCTGGCCGCGAAGCAACCAAACCCGCCCTTCGGCCTTGAGGGTATTGGCCTGAAGATTGACTTGAATCTCGTCGGCAAAGAGAACACCGCCGCGAAAGCGTAATGAAGCACGCCCTTGAGCAATCACTAATTGGCGTTCGCCGTCGAAGCTCTGGCGATCGGCCTGTAATCGCACGATGCCCAAGGACTCCAAGTTGGGTAGAGCAGGAGCCGTTTCGGCCTGTGGCTGCGGGGCAGTTGTTGGCGTTGTTACAGGGTCTGTTGGACTAGCAGCTGGTGTGGGGGCAGGTAGCCGCAGGCTCGGTCGAGCTGGAGGGGGACTGGCATCTTGGGATGGCGGTAGGACAGAACCCGGTGCTGCAGGACGGGCACTGGCTGGGGATTGGGCGATCGCCTGTTCTACCCGCTCAGTGGGGGCCACAATCTCGGCAACAACCGAAGTGGGGGGCAAACTGTCGAGCATCGCAGCCAGTCGATTTCAGCCCAACAATACTACCGTTCCTGCCAAGCGACGCCGGCACTTCAGCAGCCACCACTCCGACTGACCCGATCGCCTACACAACAAGGCCACCAGCGATGTGCTAGTGGCCTCTGAGGAAATTACGATTTAAGACCGGATCTTAGTCTTCGAGGTCTTTGCGGCTCGGGGTTCGGGCCGGGTCACTCGACAGGAAGCCGAAGACAAACAGAGCAACGAAGAAGAGTACGACAACGTAGACCGTAACCTTCAAAGCCAGCATTATTAGGGTTCTCCGCGAGCGTCAGAGCCGTCCAGGGGCGAGCGCCACAAGCGCCCAACAGCCTTCCCATCATACCTGAGCCGATCCCCCATCCCGAGGCTGTAACGGAAGTTAGCGATCCCAAATCGATCGCAACCATTGCCAAAGCCGCAGGAATCCTTGTTCACACCAGGCAATCGCACGATCCAACCAGTCAACCAAAAACTGGAGCGGATGCTGGATGTAGCGAACACTGGTGACCTGAGCATCAAGAGTGGTATCCGCGATCGTAGGGGGTAGACCAACACGCAGCGGGGTTCCGGCAAGCGGTTGGACGTGAGTAGTTGCTGCCGCTGGTAGCTCCAACGGTTCAGGAATAGCCAAAGCAGGAAGTTGGAAGAGTTGAGTGAACGGTCGGAAGGGCAGGAGCAAGAGCGATCGCAGGCCGCGCAAGCTGAATCGCCTGCGGGAACTGAGCAGTTGGCGGCGTTGAGCTAACCACCAGACCAGCCGTTGTTGCAGCAATAAACGCTGCTCGGAGCTGAGAGAGAGGAGTTGATTGTGGTGATCGACCAGGACCAAGCTGCGATCACTTAAATCTGTGGCGACGCCGCGCACGATCGCGCTAGGAGGGCGTCGTTGGAGCCACGATCGCGGGGACTTGGCTAGCTCAAAGGTCCAGCGCTGGGCGATCGCGAGGACGTCTTGAACCGGATGATCACTGGGCAAAGCTGTAGGCTCGGCAGCAGGTTGACCAGCCATCGTCGGAATTTGATCGCGCGATCGCCAGAAGGCTAGGAGCGGTACCGCGAGCAGTTCCAGTGTCCAGCGTGAAAAAAGCTTGAGGCCGCGCAGTTTTTGACGCACGCGATCGCGCCACTGCCGTCCTTGGCGGAGGATAAGATTGAACAGCCGACTCTGGTAGGGACCTGCGGAAGTCATGCCGGATTGCGGAGCCGACCCGATTCTATCCCGCTTGTGAAGGCTGACTCTGCTGCGATCGCTGCCCTTGTGACGCTGCTGCGTCGGCAAACAGAAGTTGACTTACAACCTCAGTGGCGAATTGCTCCTACCACTGTTCAATCTGAAGATTGTCTAATCGCCCAAGGATTCGAGACTTGGCCGATCGCGGAGCGCAACGAAAAGCAGCACATTGCTTGGGCGCGAGGTCAGCAAACGTATTGGCTTGCTTGCTGTTGGACGATTCCTGATCGCTGCGATCGCTGGCCCATTGCTGGCATGGCCTTGCGGCTAGCGCTGACCTGGTGGGCAGAAGCTGCTGAAGTCTATGTCGATGGACAGTTAGTTCAAACCGGTGATCTCTTTGATTGCAGCAGTCGAGTGCTGTTGCGGGAAGCAGCTCAACCAAGCGATCGCATTCAGCTGTTACTACGCCTTGTCAGCCCCGGTCACGATGATGGGGCTTTGGTGCGATCGCAGCTCATCTTCGAGTCCTCGTCAGCCTTGCCGGAACCGAGTTTCTTGGGGCAAGAGCTGGCGGTAGTTGCCAGTTTTACCGAACAGCTGCAACCGGATCTCCTGCCGAAGCTAGAGGCGATCGCGCAGTCTTTTACGAACTTGGATTGCAGCCAAGCCGATGCACCAAATCAATTGGCGGCACTGCGGGATCAACTGGCTGCGATCGCTGCACCCATCCCCGATCGCCGAGTGACGCTGCTCGGTCACGCCCACCTCGATTTGGCTTGGCTCTGGCCGGTTGCTGAGACTTGGGAGGCAGCACAACGCACCTTTGAATCCGTGCTGAAGCTGCAGGCAGAGTTCCCTGAGCTGACCTTTGGTCACTCGACGCCGGCGCTTTATCAGTGGATTGAAGAGCATCGGCCCGATCTGTTCGCTGCTATTCAAGACCAAATTGCCGCAGGACGTTGGGAGGTCAATGCGGGGCCGTGGGTCGAGCCAGAACTGAATCTAGTCAGCGCAGAATCGCTGGTGCGGCAACTGCTTTACGGGCAGCGTTACAGTGCCAAGACTTTGGGCGTGCAGAACCGCGTTGCTTGGCTGCCGGATAGTTTTGGCTTTTGCTGGCAACTGCCGCAGCTGCTGCAACAGGCAGGGATCGATACCTTCGTCACTCAAAAGTTGCGCTGGAATGACAGCACCCAATTCCCCCATGGACTGTTCCGCTGGCGATCGCCCGATGGCAGTGAAGTACTTGCGCTGATGTCGGCATCAATCGGGACTGGGATTGATCCCGAGGCGATCGCTAATTACAGCTGGGAGTGGGAGCAGCAAACCGGCCTCTCAGAAGCGCTCTGGCTACCGGGGGTTGGCGATCATGGCGGCGGCCCTACTCGCGACATGTTGGAGCAAGCCCGCCGCTGGCAACAGTCGCCTTGCTTCCCCGAACTGCAATTCGACACACTAACGGCCTACCTCGATCGATTGGGCGATCGAGATCGCCTACCGGTTTGGGATAACGAACTCTATTTGGAATTTCACCGTGGCTGTTACACCAGCCATGCCGACCAGAAAGCCTACAACCGCCAAGCGGAAACGGCTTTATATAGCGCCGAAGTCTGGGCCAGTTTTGCCAGTCTGCTAACGGGCACGGACTATCCCCAAGCCGATTTAGAAGCAGCTTGGAAGGCAACGCTGTTTAACCAGTTCCACGACATTTTGCCTGGCTCGGCTATTCCCGAGGTCTACGCTGACGCCGACCCTGAATGGCAACAGGCGATCGCTACAGCAGCACAAGTCACGGCAACAGCCATGCAGGCGATCGCGGCACAAATTAGCTGGCCATCCGCTCCGAGTCCTACCGCTGAGCCGCTACTGGTCTTCAACGATCTCCCACACGATCGCACTGCCGTGCTGGCGATCGACGGACATTGGCGCCTTTTTGATCTGGCAGGACAAGAACTTCTAAGTCAGTTCACACCAACCCAGACTCTTGTGGCGGTGACTGTCACGGGAATTGGCTGGTTGGGTTTGTGGCGGGAACCCGCGATCGCGACCCTTCCAACGATCGATCCATCTGTGCCGTTAGCGCTTGCCAATGATTGGCTGCAAGCCACAATCGACCCACGGACAGGGGATCTCCAGCAGCTACGCGATCGCCAAGAACAATCGCTGTTAGACGGCCAAGGCAATCAATTCCAGCGCTTTCAAGACCAAGGTCAGTATTGGGATGCTTGGAACATCGATCCGGCCTACGAGCAGCATCCTCTTGAAGCACCAGAGTTACAGTCCCTAACTTGGCTAGAGCAGGGCCCACTGCGCTGGCGGCTAAGACGAGTTTTGCGCTGCGATCGCTCGACGATTACACAGGATTATGTGCTGACGACATCGGATCCTTGGCTGAAGCTGGAAACCACGATTGACTGGCAGCAACGCCATGAACTGTTAAAAGTTGCTTTTCCGACCACGGTTACAGCTTCTGCGGCGACCTACGAAATGGCAGCTGGCGCGATCGCCCGATCGACACAACCAAAAACGCCTGAAGAGGCAGCCCAATGGGAAGTTCCGGCCTTACGTTGGGCTGATTTGAGTGATGAGCAAGGTGGCCTCGCCGTTCTGAATGACTGTAAATATGGCTATGACTGTCGCGATCGCCAGCTGCGGCTAACCCTGCTGCGGGGGAGCACTTGGCCGGATCCCCAAGCCGATTTAGGGCAGCATCAATTTGCCTATGCGCTTTATCCGCACCCAGAATCTTGGCAAACAGCGGGCGTTGCATCCTTGGCACGTGACTTCAATCAGCCTTTACGAGTTCAGCCCGTGCGATCGGGGCAAGGCTCCTTGCACCCTAACCAGAAACTGTTGAGCTGGAAGACTGATCAGCTCTTGCCCCTTGCCATTAAACGTTCAGAGGATGGCGATCGTTGGCTGCTGCGCTGCTACGAGGCAACTGGTCAGACAGCACAGCTGGAACTGACGGGCGATCGCGCTTGGCAGTTGGGAACGCGTTTGGATGGACTGGAGCAACCGCTATCCCACGCTTCCACGAAGATTCAGCCTTGGCAAATCGCCAGTTTTGAGTTGCAGACAAATGAGGAGGGTGAGGCCAAGGGTTGAGCCGCTGGTGAGAGACGGAATACCTGGGCAGAATCAACGCCGACAAAAATCCCCGCTGTTATTGGCGGGGATCATGAGCTTCCGTCGCGGAGGGATTAAGCTTGGTCGCCTTTCAGAGCGCGGTTGAGCTGATCCAACGCTGCTTTGCCGATGTTGAACACTGCCCAGCCAGCTGCCAATAGAATCGGAGCTAGGACAACAATTAAACGCCAGTCCATCTCAACTCTCCTAAGGTATTTGCGCGATCGCGCAGACTTTCCTTAATCATTGTGCGGATTCCGATCCTTTTTCGCTAGTCTTGACGCCCTGTCGTTGGGCGTGGGCTTCAGCCAAAGCAACATAGTGCTGGGCGTGCTGACGCAGATCAGCGATCTCCGTTTCACTCAGGGAACGCACAACCTTGGCCGGGACTCCCATCGCGAGGCTGCCAGCCGGAATTGATTTGGTGACGACAGCACCCGCCCCAACAATGCTGCCAGCCCCAATCTGGACACCATTGAGAATGATGGCTCCGATCCCAATCAAGCTGCCAGCGCCAATCTGAGCCGAGTGAATGACTGCACGGTGGCCAACAGTGACCTCCGCTTCCAGGATCGTGGGCTGTCCGGGGTCGCCGTGAAGAACAGCTCCATCTTGGACGTTGCTGTCGCGGCCGATGACAATGCGCTCGACATCGCCCCGCAGAACGGCAGTTGGCCAAATGCTGACGCCTTCCTCGAGAACGACATCTCCGCAGATCACAGCACTCCCGGCAATGTAAGTTGCTCGCTGACAGTCGGGTTCGCCCCAAGCCCGATCGCCAAATGCAGTCATGGTCTCACTCTCCTCTGGAGTCTGTGTAGGTCGTTGCCATTGTCAGCTGTGAGGTGTGCAGCCTTGATAGAACCCTACAAATTGAAAGCCTTGCTGAAGAGCCCACTGCCGCCCGCGATCGCTCGCTAAAATGTCGGCCTAGAACTGCCCGCAAGGATCTCGAATGGTCTACTCGGCCGCCCAGTATCCTCTCTTTGGTGCCGAGATCAGCTGCCCGCACTGTCGGCAGACTATTCCTGCTCTAACGCTCACCGATTCCTATCTTTGCAATCGGCACGGTGCTTTCGAGGCCAATCCCCAAACGGGCGAACTGACTCACTTGCAGTCTGGACGGATCTGGCGGCGCTGGGATGAGCAATGGCATCGCCAGCATACCCATCCCGATGGTTTGCGGTTTGAAATTCACGAAGCCCTCGATCGCCTGTTTAGCCAAGGGCAACATGCTGTACGAATTACGATCGCCGTGCGCTATCGCGAGTTGCTGCGCAGCTACTGGCAGCGATCGGGCAGCTTTGGCAGTGCTTCGGTCGCCGGCGAGCACCGTATCTATGGTCTCCCCGTACAGTTCAGCCCTGCACCCGAGGAAGATCCTTGCTGGGCAGTGATCAATTTTCAACTGGAGTCAAAAGACGGAACCTTGATGCGCTATCCCCATTTCCGGCTGTTTGATTGACCACAGTCGTCCCCTCTAGGGTGTTGGGGAACACCGCCTAGCTCTCCGATCGCTCTGACCCTGATTTTGAGTGAGAGGGAAAGCCTTCTAGTACAGTGAAAATCGCTGACTTCAGGCGATCGCTCATGACCCGCACCTACCGCATCACCTTGCTTCCTGGCGATGGCATTGGCCCCGAAATCATGGCGGTGACTGTCGAGATTCTGCGGGCGATCGGTCGCCAGTTTGATCTGGCATTTGAGTTTCAAGAAGCTCTGATTGGTGGCTCAGCGATCGATGCCACCGGAGAACCCTTGCCAGAGGCAACTCTGGCAACCTGTCGCAACAGCGATGCGGTGCTCTTGGCGGCGATCGGTGGCTACAAGTGGGATTCGCTCCCGCGATCGCAGCGTCCAGAAACCGGTCTGCTGGGACTGCGGGCTGGCCTCGGCTTATTTGCCAATCTTCGACCCGCAGCAATTCTGCCGCAGTTGGTCGATGCTTCCTCTCTCAAACGCGAGGTGATTGAGGGCGTCGATCTGATGGTGGTGCGGGAACTGACCGGCGGCATCTACTTTGGGGAGCCCAAGGGATGCTTTGCCGATGAGCAAGGACGTCAGCGTGCTTTCAACACCATGGTCTATCGCGAGGACGAAATCGATCGCATTGGTCGGGTAGCCTTTGACATTGCTCGCAAACGGGGTAAGCGGCTCTGCTCAGTGGATAAGGCAAATGTGTTGGAGGTCTCTCAACTCTGGCGCGATCGGATGACGCTGCTGAGCAGTGAGTATGCCGATGTCGAACTGAGTCACCTCTACGTCGATAACGCGGCGATGCAGCTGGTGCGCTGGCCCAAGCAGTTCGACACCATCGTCACGAGCAATCTGTTTGGCGACATCCTCTCGGACATTGCCGCCATGCTGACGGGCAGCATTGGCATGTTGCCCTCTGCCAGCTTGGGAGCAGAAGGGCCAGGTGTCTTCGAGCCAGTGCATGGTTCCGCACCGGATATTGCCGGTCAAGATAAGGCCAATCCCTTGGCTCAGGTCTTGAGTGCGGCCATGATGCTGCGCTATGGCTTGGATGAGCCCGAAGCCGCTACTCGCATTGAGGCTGCGGTCAATCAAGTGCTTGATCAGGGCTACCGCACTGGCGATTTGTATGCCGAGGGCATGACGCTGGTGGGCTGTAAGGCCATGGGGGATGCCTTGCTCGCAGCCTTGGAGTCTCCCATCCCTGCCTAGGCACCACCACTCAGTCCCCGCAAACGCCTCGGCGGGGACTTCTACTCAATTTTCAATAGCGCAGCATTTGAGCCAATCAACCGGCTGAGGCTGCACAACTGGGAACGAAGACAAACTGAGGCGCGATCGTGCCTACTGATCTCCTTCCAGCACCCCAAAAACTCCGAGAGCTGCTCGGTTGGTTGGGTCGGGGTCGCAGTGATGCTGTTTTTGGAGAAGATCGCGTCAATTTTAGTTTTTCTACTGCAATTGCTGGGTTAAATTGGTCAGTTTCCTGATCTTGTCTTCGGTTGACATACTAAATCAATGCCAACAGCAACCTATTGAGGACAGAGCACTTGCATCCAGACCATTCCAAGGAGAGGGTTGCAATATCACCATCAACTTGCAAGAGAGCCACCAACACATGGAGCTTTCGATCACTCACAATCAAGCTTCCGATTTGTTGTAAGGCAGCCAGCTCAGCGCTAGGGCGGTGCGATCGCTGAAACAGACCATACAAGATAGCCACGCAGCAGGCAAAGAAGATGATTCTGTTTTACAATCAAGCCCAATTTCAGTGATGGTTGTTTGATAGCTAAATGGGCAAAAATGTAATTCTTTCAGCAGTTGTAGGCTATTCTTACGACAAAGTAGATCTGTTCCTATCCTCTGCATTACGTAACACATCTGCAGATGTTATTTTGATAGCATCAAAAACTTCACCTCAGCTTC
Source organism: Synechococcus elongatus PCC 11801 (assembly GCF_003846445.2). Classification (NCBI taxonomy): domain Bacteria; kingdom Bacillati; phylum Cyanobacteriota; class Cyanophyceae; order Synechococcales; family Synechococcaceae; genus Synechococcus; species Synechococcus elongatus. The sequence continues at coordinate 620,720 of NZ_CP030139.2, forward strand.
GCCACCAATTACTGAGTTCGCCACGAGTGAAATTAGTGACTATTGATTTCCAGGGCGAACTAACTGAGATGGTATTTCGACGCTTCTTTATTGCCAAAGAGATTTTGGCAAAAATTGAAGCAGATGAGGTGCTACTTAGCGATGCACGTGATGTCTATTTTCAATCTGATCCATTTGGTATAGAGGGAATTGTTTTTGCAGAAGAGCCTCAACTCATTGCAAGCTGCCAAGTGAATAGCAGTTGGGTCAAGAAATACTTAGGAGAAGATGAGTATCAAATAATCTCTTCAAATCCTGTTCTCTGTGCTGGCACAATTTTGGGTGAGAGACTAGAGCTCATTAGCTTTCTTGAGCACTTTACACAAAAAATGTCCAGCTTACGATCGCGGCAAACTGACTTAGCTTGGGGTGTTGACCAAGCCTGCCTCAACAGTATGGTGTGGAACACCCACTCAAATCCAACTTATAAAACTTCTAGAAACTACCAAGGCTTTGCACTAACACTCTTCCATGAACAGTCATTTTTGATCAATGCAGAGGGACGGCTGATCAATCGCGATCGCAGCATCATTCCAGTCATTCATCAATACGATCGCTTCCCTTGGTTAGCGCAGCATCTCCGCACATTTATCCCATCCTAGGCTGCGTTGTGACTCTCAACTTTTCAGCCACTTTCGCTTTTTAGTCGGGTAAGAGTTGAGCCAAGCAGATGTAGCGCCAACTCGCAGTATCATGCCGCAAGGCCCTTGGGCACTTGTTGGCGGCTCTCTTCGGACTTTTCCTTTCGTCACGCATCGGCATGAATCTGCTGTTCATTCACCAAAATTTTCCTGGCCAGTGGAAGCACCTTGCTCCAGCGATGGCTGCCTTACCCAACTACCGAGCAGTAGCCTTGGCGATGCACGATCGCCCCATCCATGCACCGGGGGTAGAGGTCCGGCGCTACAAAGCGAAGCGAAGCAGCACACCCAACATTCATCCTTGGAGTGTTGACTTCGAAAGCCAGATGATTCGGGGTGAATCCTGTGCTGATGCTTGCATTCAGTTACGCAATGAGGGCTTTATCCCGGATGTGATTTGTGCACACCCAGGCTGGGGTGAAGCGCTATTCCTCAAAGATGTATGGCCTAAGGTCAAGATTCTGGGCTATCACGAGTTTCACTACCACAAGGATGCCTCGAGTTTCGATCGTGAGTTCGTGGCACCTCCTTCCTGGCAGGATGCTTGTCGTTTGCGAACTAAAAATGCTTCTTTTTTGCTGGGCTACGAAGATATTGACTGGGGGATTTCGCCGACGCGCTTTCAGTGGGAGACACTACCAACAAGGGTGAAAGAGCGCACCAGTGTGATTCACGACGGCATCGATATTGAACATGTCAAACCCAACCCACAGTCGAAGCTGCTGATCCAAAGCCGAGACCTGACGGTCAGCCGGGAGAGTGAGGTAATCACGTTTATTAGTCGTCATTTGGAGCCAACGAGAGGCTTCCATCGCTTCATGCGAGCCTTACCGAAAATTCAGGCAAATCATCCCAAGGCCCATATTTTTATTGTGGGTAGCGAAGGGAATGGCTATGGTGCCCCTCACCCGAGTGGCAAGAGCTATAAGCAGGTGATGTTGGAGGAGCTAGAGGGGCAACTCGATTTGCAGCGGCTGCATTTCTTAGGGCCATTGCCCTATGGCCAGCTGATTAAGTTGCTACAGCTCACGACGATTCATGTCTATTTCACGATTCCGTTTGTGTTGTCGTGGTCGCTGATGGAGGCGATGGCTTGTGGAGCGTTGATCATTGGCTCAAAGACGCCGCCACTTGAGGAGGTGATTCAGCATGGCAAGAATGGCTTGCTAGTTGATTACTTCCAAACCTCAGAGCTGGTGGAGGCGGTGAAGGAAATTTTCCAGCATCCCGATCGCGGTGAGAGTTTGCGGCAGGCAGCTCGGCAAACGATCGTGGAGGGCTATGACTTGCGCTATTCGCTGAAGCGGCAACAGGCGTTGATTTTGGCGTTAGGTACCCATGTGCTGTGAAGCTCATAGTACATGTCAGCTCACCTCAAACGTTCTAGAAATAGCTTTCTAGAACGTTTGAGGTGATGAATAAGAGTGTTGTCAACTCGTGAGACTTTTGAGAAAAAATCAATTTATAGCGAGGTAGATTAGGCTTTGATATCATTTGTAGTTCTTGACTTTTTATTCCCTTTACTATCTTTTCTCTGCAATAGCTTTTAAGCAGCCAAGCAAGAAAAATTATTTCTGACACAGATCAAAATTCCCCTCCGCAATGCGAAGGGGAACAGAACAGTCAGCGATTTACCTATTTTGGTGCTAGTTAGATGACAGCCATCAATCTAGATGAATGTACTGGCAAACACCTCATTAACAAGCAGCGCTGCAGGACCAACGTCTTCAAGAATGAAGATACTGGCATTCGTGAATAAGCTGTCATTCTGTCCACTATTACCTCCGCTTTGAGCAACTAACGTGTCGCTGCCACCAAAGGCGTTAAAAGTAAACTTATTGGTCACACTATCAAAATCCCCACGCGCTAAGAACAGCGTATTATTAGGGAGGTTGGAAGCATTAACTACTAGATTTGCAGCAGTAGTAACACTGCTGACTGCATCGATATCAAGCCTATCAATCCCTACTTGAAAATCAGTAATAACATCAACTCCGCCATCAAAAGTGATAACAGTAGCTGGCACATTCCCCACAAAGGGTATCGTCGCGGAATCAAACCTGATGTTTCCAGCAGTCAGATTTTGAATTTGGGTTGGTGCAACACTGCTAGTAGCACCCTGAACAAAGACATCAGAGTCAGCACCACCTGTTAGGCGATCGGCACCCGCTCCACCATTGAGACTGTCATTTCCTAGATCGCCACTAATAGTGTCATTTCCTTCACCACCGAGGATGGTGTCATTGTTTTGGCCACCATTCAGGATATCGTTTCCAACTCCGCCATCAACAAGATCATCGCCCACATTACCGTTGATAGAGTCATTGCCAATCCCACCAAGAATACTGTCATTACCATTCAGGCCACGAATCGTATCGTCACCTTCGCTGCCGACCAAGAAATCATTACCGCTACCACCATTAATTGAGTCATTACCTTGACCTGCATTAACGTAGTAATTGACAGTCGCTGAACTAAAGTCAAATGTATCAGCTGCCTGAGTTCCTAAGACAGCGACCTTGAACTGATCACCGCGCTGGATTCCTGAAATATCACGAACATCGAATGTTGTGACTCCATCAGCGATAAAGGTCACACCTTCATCGTCAATACGGCCAGCACTCCCTATAAGCCCATCACTGTTGTCTTCGGCTTGAGCACGAACAGCTAAGCCACCATCTTGAGGGGAGTTTGTGGATCCATCATTAGGATTGTCATTCCCAACTTCCGAACTAGTAAAGGTTAGTCGGATTTGAGTGGCCACAGTAGCAAACTGAATGATATCTTGGCCCTCGCCACCATTGATACTATCAGCACCGCCTGTGTCGAGGTTGTAGTTGATGACATCATCACCAGATCCACCCAAGATGATGTCATCACCAAGGTCACCACTGATCGTGTCGTTTCCTTCGCCGCCATCAATCGTGTCGTTGTCTCTGCCGCCATTGATAATGTCATTACCAATGCCGCCATTAATCAAGTCAGTGCCTTGATTCCCATTGATGACGTCATCGCCGTCATTACCGTTGATGGTGTCGTTACCTTCTCTGCCAAGGAGTGTGTCATTGCCATCACCCCCAAACAGCCCATCATTGCCGATGCCACCAACAAGGTTGTCATCGCCACCAAACCCATACAAGGCTGCTGGATAGTTACTGGGGTTATTGGTTGCTGATGCATCAAAAGTGTCAGCACCGTTAGTCCCTAAGCCTAGATAGACACCGACATCGACTGTCCTCAAACCATCTGCAATTTGTAGAACTCCACTGCGTGCACTCAGCTGTTCAAACGCACTGAGAGTAGTCTCAGAACCATTTCGAACGCTCCCTAGACCGTTAAATGGCGAGACATAGGACAGCGGATCTCTAAACAAAGCAAAACTCGTGCCAAAAAGGCGGACTCGGGTAATGTCTGTCGCAGTAAATCTCACTCCATCCTCGCCTATGGAAAGTCCTGTGACCGTTGGAGGAGTATTGATCAATCTTCTGACTGAAAGTGCTAACGAGGAAAGAAATGACGACATGAGACACAACCTTGATGATAGTTAGTGCAGAACAGACTCAATTAATCTGCTGTTTAGACACTAGAATACTCGGTGTCAACAATTATGTACCGCAGAAAACACTATCTTTTTAAGATTCTTGCTAAAGTTCTTGAGAATGAGTCGGCTCTGTCTAGATTACGATCCTCAAACCAAATTGGATGCATTGAATGTTCAATGTCTGGGCTGACTAGCTTTTCTTAAGGATCTGTTCCTAATGAACTTGAGGGAATGGGTGTAAGTCATAGTGACCAGCGACGCTTTTTGGGAGTCGCCGGCTTGTGGGGAGGTTGATGAAGATCTGGTGATTGTATCTACCAAGCCCAAATTAAGAAGCTTTTTTCTTGCTACTCAACAGGCGTATCTATTAAGTATTAAATTCACCTACTTCAACAATTTTTCACGGCTCTAATGAGAGTAATCACCGCCATTTGGGCACACAGTTGGTCAGTTGCGGGGGAAATCCTTGAGTTCAGCTGAAAATTAGACAGGCTCTAGTAGTACCCAAGTCGTTCCCAGTTTGTATCGGTCAAATCATTGAGATGACAGAGATTAGCCATTGATTAGGTTCTGTTTCCTCCTGTCTCTCAGCCAAGTCTCTTCTTCCCAAACCTATCGCTTTTACTTTTCTTCAGCAGTAGTTTTCGTGGAGAGTGACTCGAGAGACTGTCGTCTCCTTCTTTCCTAGTGAGCTAGGTGTCTATCGGAAAGGCTGGAGCGCGGCGTAGAGACGATTCTGCCAGCTACATAAAGCAAGGGCATGGATGATACAGTCGAAGGCTGTTGCATAAGAAAGTTCAACGATGCATATTTTTGCGGATGGTTTTACCCGAGTGTCGCTGTCGGGTGGGGTGGTAAGATTGACGCTGGTGCAAAACGGTGCCGACAACCAAAGCAATGAAGTGGGTGAGCTGTTGATTCCGGCGGTGAAGGCGGAGCAGTTTGTGAAGGGTCTGGAAGCGGCGTTGCGGAAGTTGTCGGAGCAGGTGCAACAGGAGCAACAGGCAGCACAGCGCAATGCTTAGTTCTCTCAAAACTGTAAGTGAAAACGCCTGATTAGGTTTTTGCTTGATTGTTTTGATTGCTATCTATATTGCCTGAGACTTTGTTGAAGTTTCGGGCTTTTTTATTGCTTAATCAATGTCCTATGCCCCCTCTTCCCTTAATCCCTTCTTTCACTCAGGGGAGAAGGGAAGCCAAGCCAAAATTAAGATCCGGTTCCTCTCTCCTGTTTTGGGAGAGGGGTGTGTTGCACTAAGTGCTGGGGGTATCGTCTTGTAAGGGACGCCGAAAGATAAGGAGATTAACGCCGCTAATTTCTTCGCGGCTGTAGTATTCCCAGCCTTCGGAGCCGAGGCGATTGAAGAGATCGATCAGTTGTTGGAGGCCACCGGAGCTGGGCAGGGGGCGCTGGGCTTTATCGCTGTAGTATTCGGGAAATTGTTGTTCGAGGAAGGGTTTGGAGAACAGTTTTTCGGGTGAGGTGGCGGGAGTGTCTGCCTGGGAGGTTGAGCCAGAGGCTTGAGGTTTGGAAGGGCTGGTGGAGAGATAAACCAAGCGATATTGCCAGCGGATCATAGTTATCAAAGAGATGTCTAACAAAAAAGAGGGGCTATTGCCCCTCTTGAACGAGTTACTAGGGTAAGCAAAGTAGCTTACCCCTAACTGGAAAGAGTTTAGAGGTTGATGACTGGGGCTTGGGTTGCTTGGAACAGGAAGTCGTCAGCAGCAAGATTTGCCGTATCGACCAATGCCAGCAAACGCAATTCATTAGCTTCAACTTGAGCACCAGCGCCAGAAGCACCAGTCTCATTAACGAAGAAGTAGATTGCGCTTTGGGTTTGACCCTGAGCAATGATCAGACCACCTTGGCCGCTATCTGCTGTGATACCACCAGTGAGGCCGTTGACCTTGGTAGCGATCGTGCCAAAGTTGGTGAGATCCGCATCTTCGAGGCCCTGAGCATTGGTCAGGAAGAGTGCTTCCCGAGTGCCAAAGTCAATGCCACGGTCAATCCCGAAGTCGTCAAGGAGGTAGTTGCCGTTGCTTCCAGTGATACCGGCTAGCAGGTTGCCACCAATCACAATCTTGTCGCCAGTGATGTTGTCAATGTTGACACCATCATTGGCCCCACCAGCGCGATCGACATCAATCTGGTTTGATAAACCATTTGCATCAATTGTCACGACGTCGTTGAAGTCGCGAACCGGACCAAGGTTGATTGGCTGTCCAGCAGCAGTGCCATAAAGCGTGATGCCACCGTTATCAAAGTTACGGATGACATCAAAGCCCGAGGCAACACCTTGTGCAGAGCCGTCGTTGGCAGTGACGTAGCGAACGAATTCGCTGAAGGCATCTGTTGTAGCTGGGTTTGCGACTGCGGGGGCAGCAGTCAGGGTAATGGTGTCGGCACCGCCGTTCCCTTGGTAGCTGACAAAGCCACGAGTCTTCTCGATCACCAGTGGATCGTTAAGGCCAATGACCGGCTTGGTACCGGCCGTAATGCTATCAGCACCACTACCGCCCACAACGCCGGCACCCACATTAACGTCTGCAGTACCACCGAGGTTATCGGAGAACAGGAAGCCATTAATCAGAGCAAGCTTTTCAATAGCTGTCGTTGCGGTTCCCGGGTTAACAACACTGCCGCCCACACCCGCAGTGAAAGGAGAATCTTCATTGGTGATACGAGTGACGGTTTCGGGGACTAGCAGTCCAGTGAGTCCCGCTTGGATAGAGCCAGCTGGGGCAATGCTAGGAGCTGCTCCAAACTGAGGAGTGGGCAATGCAGTAGAGCCGCTGAAGAAGCCATTGCTGATAATGTTCAGACTCTGGCCAACCACAAAACCACCATCGTTGGCATTGGGTGAGATCAACCCTGCTGTGACAATGGAGTTTGCGGAGTCGGAGCTAGCATTTGCGACAACACTGATGCCGTTGGCTCCATCCGACTGAGCAGCCACCGTCCGTGCCAAACGCAGGGTAACGTCTGAATCGTCAATGCCAACAACCAACTGCTCGATGCCCGAGATCACAGGGTTGATGTCGTTGGGGCCAAGTGGCAAGAAGCCAGGTAGCAACGGATTGCCAACACGAGGTGCAAGGTCAGTATCTGTATCGATGGTGAAGCTCAGCGTATCGGTGCCAGCACCACCTCTAACCGTATCTGCGCTATCCAGCTCATTGATCGGACTGAAGGTAATAAAGTCGTTTCCTTCGCCACCAAGAATGCTGTTGCTGCCGTTATCAACAGTGATGACGTCATCGCCGGCTCCACCGTCAATGGTGTTGTTGCCGTCATCAGCAGTGATGATGTCATCGCCGTCACCACCGAGGATGCTGTTGTTGCCGTCATCAACAGTGATGACATCGTTGCCAGCACCACCAAGGATGGTGTTGTTGCCGTCATCAGCAGTGATGACATCATTGCCACTGCCACCAAGAATGCTATTGTCGCCGTCACCAACGACAATGACGTCGTTACCAGTACCACCATCAATGGTGTTATTGCCATTGCCAGCTAGGATGCTGTCGTTACCGTCACCACCAAGGATACTGTCGTCGCCACCTAGTGCAACAACAACGTCGGCACCATCACCAGCATCAATGATGTTGTCGCCAGCACCAGCCAGCACTTCATCATTGCCAGCACCAGCCAAGATGCTGTCATTGCCGTCCTGAGCAATGATGCGATCGCTACCAGCTCCTGCAACAACAATGTTGTTGCCATCACCGACATCGATCTGGTCATCACCGGAGCCAGTAAGCACAGAGTCATTGCCAGTGCCCGTGGTCACAAAGTTGTCACCATCACCGGCATTAACAATGTCGTTGTCGTTGTTGTCGACAAAATCTACCAAGGTGGGGCTGAGATCGCCGAAGGGGGGAACGGGGATAGCGAGAGGGTTGCCGGGTCCGAATAGCCCAGGATTAGCTGCTACGAACGCATTCAAAGCTGCAATGAAGGCAGCATCAGTAACAGCTGTGCCGGCTGTGTTGATAGTGTCATTGCCTGAACCCGTAACTACAGAATCGCTGCCGTTGCCAGTCACGACACTGTTGTTGCCGTTACCAGTGGCGACAACGTCATCTTCACCAACGTTATCTGCAGTGATCGTAATGGTGTCTTGCACCACGATAGGGGCATTCGGAGGGTTATTAATAACTCCGCCATCAACGGTGTCAAAGGCAAAGGAAACAGAACCCGCGCCGGCTGTATTAATAGTGTTGTTACCATCAGCCGCAATTACTGAGTCCTCGCCATCGCCGGTAACGATGGAGTTGTTGCCTGCACCACCATCAACCGTGTCGCGGTCAAAGGTAACGGTGTTGGCTGGATTGGGTAATGCAAAAGCACCTGCAACAATCGTGTCGCTACCGCCAGCACCAACAATGCTGTCGCTGCCGTCACCGGTAATCACGCTGTCGCTGCCATCTTGCAGGATGACGTCGAAAGCAGTTGCTGCAATTGAGTTCGGACGGCTAGTCGGATCGGAGTCAAGGTCCAATCTGTTGCCATTGAGGCCGTTATCAACGGTATCGCCGTCGCCAGTTGCGCCTAGAACTAGTACCCGACCGCGGAAATCTGAGGTGTACTCGATGTCGAGGTCAGCTGTAAGACCTGAAGCATCGATCGTTGAAATTTGACCGTTGCGATTGCCCAGATCTTCAATGATCTCTAGGTTGGCATCGCCGGTGATGTTCAGGGTTTCCAGTGAGTTGCTAACCCGTAGGAAGCCAACGAGGTTGTTGTCAACGCCACCAGCCTCAAGCGACTCAATGTTGATCACTTCGATCGCAGCACCTGCCCCGCCAGGACCTTGGGTGAAGTCGAAGGCAACGAAGTCACCGTCAGCATCGATCGGCGATTCTGCAAGGCGGATGTCGATCGTGTCGTCACCTAGCAGTGCCGAAGCATCGATATTGACGTTGAACGTTGTAGCGGAATCGAGGATATCCAAGAAGAGGCCATTGCCAGTTTGGAGATCCGAAAGGGTGATGGTGTCGAGATCACTCTGGTTGACAAAAATGGTTTCTAGGCCATTGGCAGCACCCAGATCCAAGAACCCAGTGCCACCTAGGGCGTCATTACCCACCCGCAGGTTCAGGGTTTGAACACCATTCAGCTCAAAGTTGCTGATGTCAAAGCTACCCGAAGTGCTGAGATCAAGTTGTGCTGCGATCGCAGCACCGCGGCTGAGAATGTCGCCTTGGCCCAGCGTTTCTTCATTACCAATGAACTTAAACAGCTCAACGGCAGTACCGCTGACAATGTTTTGACTGTCGGTCAAAACAAACTGCGCTTCACCCGAAGGAGCAGGGTTGCCTATGGATGCTTGGACTGCTGCTGCAATTGCTTCTGGGGTGGCAGGCGTGGTGGTCACCCCAAACAAGAAAGCACGCGCTGCTTCGATTGAGTCTGGCCCCGTGTAAGCAGGGATCAGCTCAAGCTCAACAACCAGATCGGTGAAGGCGTTTGCCGCTTCGACTTTATTGGCGAAAATAGCTGCGTCTGGGCTGCCCTCTTGGATCCCTTCAACAATGCGAATTGCAATGTTGGCTAGTGTCGCCTCACCGCTAGCTAGCAGTCCCGTGTAAAAAGCTAGCCCGGCATTGTCTGCGTTACGCCCAAAGATTTGCTGATAGAGCAGATTGATCGCTTGTGCATCGGATAGGCCACCGAACAGCGCTAACGCTTCAGGAGAATTGCCGAAGGCATCGGCGATTGCACCATAGTCAGTGTTTTCGCCGACCTTACTATCCCAAAAAGCTTCACCGAAAGGATCGGCTGGGCGACCATAGTAAGCAATGTAGAGCTGCTGAGCCGAAGAAATCTTGAGGGTTGCCATTTTGGAGAAAAGTCCTCACTGGAGACAAAAGACGGGAAGGCCTACACCGGATAATAAACTACCCGATCTGGCCCCGGATAACACATCCACTCCCACACACGCATCTACTGTACCGCTTATTCTTTGGTGGGCAAGCATCTAGCGCACTGGGATTATGGCACGTGCTTCTCTGAGATGACAAAGAACCTTAGCTCACTTTCTTGCCTGCTCGCCTAGCTCGCACGGCTACAAAATGAATGCGAGTTCCAGCTTTTTTTTACATTCAGCCCCTACTCCTCGTCGAGTCCCGTAGAGGAGCTGAAATGCAACTCACTCTTTCATCCCTCAGACGCTATCTTGAAAGACTTTTGGCCTACTGACGACGTGCAAGGAGAAGAACTGAGACTGCTTTTTGGTTTTCCTGACCCGTTGTGGGGCTAGCGTTGAATGAGAGAGCGTTTTCAAGAGCAGCAGCACACCCTCAACAAGTTTACAACTCTCTGACCAATCCGCCACAGCGATCAGGGTGGCTGGCATCCACCCAGTCCAACCTAGATGGACCAGCAGTGCTTCTCATTGGTACATAGCTCTTCTGCATCCACAACTGACCCATTTTTGAAAGCCATCAGCTGTTCCTAACCCTTACCACACTCATGTTTGACAACACCTCACGACTCTTTGAACATCTTTCAGTATGCCGAGACTATATCTATATCTATTTCCTCTCTGGGTACAGCTAGTGAGTCTAAAGTTGTAACCCAGTGACTGTTTTGGAGTAACCAGTTGCTGTTTTTCTGTATCTGCTGACGGTCATCAGTTACAAGGCGCCCTGCCTTTTGGCTCCCAGACTGCTAGGGAATCAATTGATAGTTGGGGAATGGGTGCTCATAATCCCAGCTCGTAGAAAACGTGGCCATTTCCTTCTGCTATCAGATTCTGGGTCGTCCAGTTTGCAACTGATGCCATCCGGAAAGCAGAATGGCTGCTTCCACTTTCTGGTGCTCCACACCTACTGACTTAGACAACTAGGGCAGAGGAGAAATGTCCTCGATCCGTCTTGCATCCTCACCTTCGCAGTTGACCACATGCAATAAGTGAATTAAACGGCATCAGCAGGCTGGGGAGAAGGTCACCATCGAGTGCCCTGAACTCTCAGGGGTTGGGCTGGGTGGATAGCACGATCAAAAAGGAGGCGGAATTGATCAGTGCTCGCGCCCCAGTAGCGCTAATTACTTTATTGACGCAAACGTCTTGAGTTGGAAGCCTGTGGCTCGGTGGCCAGAGGTGGATCCAGACCAAGCAGTCACAAAGAATCGACCTAACAATTGTAGATTCTGTTGTTAGCGATCGCATGTTGTTGGCTACTCTAAAGCCACAAGCAAACATTGGACTGATTGCTGCATGCGCTGGATGCGATCGCGCTTTTCATGGCAAACACCTCAGCGCGCTCTGATGATTGCAGCCTGCTATGGCGTGGCAGGTCTAATTTGGATTCTGGGGACTGACCTTCTCCTACACACTTGGTTTGGTGCTGAGGAACGCTTCTGGCACTGGTCCACAGTCAAGGACTTGCTCTACTTCTCCTTTTCAGCCCTTGTCCTCTACGTCCTCCTGCGCCATTGGCAAGCCATCCAGTCCTTACGTCTCAGTCATCAGGAGCGGCGACTGCAGCAGTTAGTCGGCTTGTTTGATGGCAATCCCGCTCCCCTCTGGCTGGTTGAAGCCCAATCCCTGCGGATTCTCGATCGCAATGCGGCGGCGGCGGCCTGGGGAGGGGTGACCTACCTGCAGGAACTAGCGCCGCGATCGCAACCCTTTAAACAGTGGTCAGAGCATCCAGACGTTCTCTCGCTTGTGCTGGATCTCCAGACACCCAGTGGCCAAGTGCGGACCATGGAGCTACGGCGTTGCGCTTATCCGGATCCCGCTGCGTGGCTGGTCACGGCTATAGATAATAGTGAATTGAAGATCTGGCAACAGCTGACTCAGGTCGGCTACTGGGAGCTAGATGCCCAATGCCAACGGCTGCAGACTTCGCCTTTGGTTAATCAAATCTTGGGCCGACCTGAGGATCAGGGGATCTGGACTTGGCAGCGATGGCTCGATTGCTTTGACGCTGGCGATCGCGATCGGCTTCAGCAGGATCTCACCACCGCACTCCAAACAGGGCGATCGCTGCAAGCAACCTATCGCTTGGCAAGCCAAAACACTGAAGTTGAGTTCATTGAACTGCGTGCTCTGCCGATCAAAGACCTCTCAGGAACCGTGCGATCGCTGCGAGGGGCGCTGGAACCGCAGCATCAAGCGCCGACGAACCCCCTTGACCCTTTGCCTCTCTCGCTCGATCAACCAGCCGTTTTGCGGCGGATTCTAGAAGCCATCCCCGACCCCGTTTATATCAAAAACTATAAAGGCGAAATTATTCTCCAAAATCGAGCTTGTCTAGACCTCACCCCCTTTGTTTCGCCGGAAGTCAATCGACAAGAAGAGATCAGCGATCTGGCAACGATCGCCTCTGGGCTGCCAGTGATTAATGAAGAGTGGGCTATTAGTGCTGAGAACTGGCCCAGTCAATACTTTCTGATTAGTAAAGTCCCCCTACGCAATGAAATGGGGCAAATTCTGGGTTTGCTCGGGATTCGCCGCAATGTCACGCGCTGGCGTCGAGCTGAACAGGCTCGCAATGCCCTGTCTGACCAACTAGAGCAGACTCTCGCAGCGGTCAGTGACGGCGTCATTGTCCTCGATCAAAATTTTGAAATTCGTGCTCTCAATCCTCAGGCCGCTCACCAGCTCCAACAAGACCCTAAGCAGGTGATTGGTCGAATCATCTGGGAACTATTTCCCACGGAAGTCAGCGTCACTTTTCAAAGTGAATTGCAACAGATCCAAAGTCAGTCACCAACCCGCACCTTTGAAATCTTCATTGACACTTTAGAAACTTGTTGGGAAGTCAACGCTCACTTTTCTGGAACTGAGATTTCGCTCTATTTCCGTGACATCAGCGATCGCGTTCTGAGTCGTCGTCTTTTGGAAGAGATGGCCGATCGCTTCCAATTGGTGACTCGTGCCACCAATGATGCAGTTTGGGACTACAACTTACTCACCAACGAAGCTTGGTATAGCGCCAATTACAGTCGTCTTTTTGGGGGAGGAGAGCAAGAGATTACCCACGCACTGACGCAATCGATTGACCTCCATTGGATTGATCGCGTCCACCCCGATCAGCGCGATCGCGTCTATGCCAGTTTTTCAGCAGCGATCGCTGATGGTTCGAATACTTGGAGTGAGCAGTATCGCTTTCTACGACAGGATGGCACCTACGCAGATGTTCTCGATCGGGGTTACATCGTTCGCAACGACAGTGGCCAGGCGATTCGCTTCACGGGCGCCATGCAGGATATCTCTGCGATCGTTGCTGTGAATGAACAACTGAGACTCTGGCTCAGGGCGATCGAATCCACTGGCAACAGCATCATCATTGCTGATGCCAAGCAGCCGGATCTGCCCATTGTCTATGTCAACCCAGCCTTTGAAAAAATCACTGGATTCACCGCGGAAGAAGTCATTGGCCGCAACTGTCGCTTTTTACAAGGAATTGACACGCAACAACCTGAGCTAGAAGAGATTCGCCGTGCCCTCAGTGAGGGGGTAGCTTGCGAAGTCACCCTACGGAACTATCGCAAAGATGGGTCTCTCTTTTGGAATCAAATTTCGATCGCGCCTGTCCGAGACCAGCAAGGTCAATTGACGCATATTGTTGCCTCTCAGATGGATGTCAGTGAGAGCAAAGAGTTTGAGTCTATGCTGCTTCAGCAAGCCACTCACGATGCCCTGACAGGGTTGCCCAATCGTTTGCTCTTTCTCGATCGCCTCGAACAAGCTGCTGCCCGAGCTCGCAGTGGTGGTTCACCCGTCGCTGTTTTATTTATTGATCTTGATAATTTCAAAGCAATTAACGATGGCTTTGGCCACAGTGAAGGCGATGTTGTTTTACAGCTGACCGCTGGCCGACTCCAACAATGTATCCAAGAACATGAAACCGTTGCTCGTCTGAGTAGCGATGAATTTGCCATTCTTTTGATTGGACCTGATGTTCAGAGCCGATCGAAGACCAAAGCCACGGCAATTCAAAGCTTAATTGCGAAGCCCTTTGAGGTCATGGGTAAGCCAATCGAGTTAACCGCCAGCATTGGGGTTGCGATCTTTCCCAACGATGGTCAGCTCGGGCGCGATCTCCTACAAGCTGCTGACCTAGCGGTCTGCGCTGCCAAGCAGCAAGGCAAAAATCTTTGGTGCTCTTTCTCGATGGCGATGCGCGAGCAGCTATTGAGCCGAATCGATATTGAAAAGGACTTACGTCAAGCACTGGTCGATAACTCCTTTGAGCTATATTTTCAGCCCCAAATTTGCTTGAGTCGCCGCCGGCTTTTGGGTTTCGAGACCCTCATCCGCTGGAATCATCCCGAGCGTGGTCTAGTCTCACCGGGAGAATTCATAGCGATTGCCGAAGAGTCTGATCTGATTGATGCGATCGGTTTGTGGGTGATGCGAGCTGCAGGGCAAACCTTGCGTCGTTGGATTGATCAAGAGAGCTTTACCGGCAGTTTCTCCTGTAATATTTCTGCTCGACAGTTTCTGCGTCAAAACTTTTTCTTAAAGCTCTTTGAGGTTTTACAAGAGTTTCAAATCCCTCCTCAACAGCTGGAAATTGAACTCACCGAAAGTAGCTTGATTGAGTCGCCAGAACGCTTTGTACAGTGGCTGCAGGAAGCACGTTCCATGGGCTTCAAGATTTCCCTAGATGATTTTGGAACCGGCTATTCCAGCTTGGGCTATCTCAAGCGCTTGCCGATTAATACCTTAAAAATCGATCGCAGCTTCATTCGTGACCTCTCACACGATAGTGATGATCAAGCCATCGTGCAGGCGATTGTTGCCATGGCCAAGGTTCTGAATCTTCAGACGGTTGCGGAGGGTGTAGAGACACTAGAACAAGCAGCCTTTTTAGAAGCGATTGGCTGCGATGCCGTCCAAGGTTTCTTCTACAGCCCGCCGCTCCCAGAGGCCGAAGCGATCGCCTTTCTCCATCGCCTCAACACAACCCAGTCCTGAGCAGCAGGGCACAGTCGGTGCGATCGCCGCTCAGTCAGAGCGGTAAGATGAGAGGCTGTCTTCCGCTGATTGGCATGGCTCCTCAACTGCGTATTTTTGTGCCGCCTCATCCGCTCATTCGGCACTGGCTGGGGATTGCCCGCGATCACCAAACACCCACTCCTCTCTTTCGCACCGCGATCGCTGAACTCGGTCGTTGGTTGGCCTATGAGGCAGTTCGGGAATGGCTGCCCACTGTCTCAGCAACCGTGCTGACCCCGTTGGCAGAGACTCCAGCGGAATTTGTCGATTTTTCGCAGCCCCTCGCGATCGTGCCGGTTCTACGAGCTGGCCTTGGTCTGGTGGACTCTGTGCAGCAGGTGTTGCCCACAGCCCGGATTTTTCACCTCGGGCTGGAGCGAGATGAGGCGACCCTTGACCCCCGTTGCTACCTCAATCGCCTACCTGAGCAATTCGACGCCAATACTCGCGTTCTCGTCCTAGAACCAATGCTGGCAACCGGGGGTTCACTGCTCTACGTCTTGGATCAGCTCAGCGATCGCGGTATCCCCGCCGACCAAATTCGCGTGCTCTCGATCGTAGCTGCCCCACCCGCCCTGCAAAAACTGAGTCAGCGCTATCCTGCCCTAACCATTTACAGCGCCATTATCGATGAGCAACTTAATGATCGCGGGTTCATTGTGCCGGGGCTGGGGGATGCAGGCGATCGCCTGTTTGGAACCTGATCTCAAAAGTCTTTCCTGCTGCACCCAATGAACCTCAAACAGGTTCAGCCACTCTCCAACAGCAGACTGCACTCGCTGAAGTAGCAACTACGATAGCCAGAGTTTTCACAATACGCTCAAGCTCAAGCGACAGTCACGGCGGCTGACGGTTTGCTGCTGAGGGTTGGCAGGGGCTGCGGAAGGTGCAAGACAGGCTGCCATGCCCTTATGAAAGCCCTTGAAAAACGACTGGATGCGTTCTTCGGGGGTACCGTGATGGCTACTGGATGTAATGTCGTAGTCGCCGTAGAGCCCGTAGGCTGTGACCACTTCATCGAGGTCGTTGGGTTCCAAGAGATCGAGATCGTTGAGGTAGGCCATCTGTACGCCTGCAAAACAGTCGGCCTCCAACTCAATCGCTTTGAGGGGGCGCTCAGCCTTTAACAGACCCAGGCGATGCTGAATGGCATGGCCATATTCATGAATCAACGCCAAGAAAGCCGCACTGTCGCCCAGTTCTAGGGCAATCCCACTCAACTCATTTTCATTGAAGTAGATATTGCCATCGCGGACACAGTAGTGGGCAAGAAAGACATCACCGCAGGGGGAATACCGCCGCGCACTTTTCTGGGCAACCCAGTTACCACTCGCGTCAATAAAAGCAGGGACTTTAAACTCGCGATCAAGCCGCCGAAACACCGATCGCCAGAGAAGAACCAGCTTCGTTTCGACGGTATTCTTCGCAGCTGGCGTCCATTCCGCGATCGCAGGCAGGGCTGATCCGAGGACCCAGATCAGGCCACCAAGGGCAATCCACTTTCTCCCTAACATGGACGTTCTCACGCGCGATCGCAGCGGATGAGCTGCTACTACTAGCCTAGGCGAGCGATCGCAACACTGGCGGTACGATCAGAAATCGTTTGAGTGCCAGTGGCTATGCAGCGTGCCCATGTGATCGGTCTCGGGAAGTCTGGCTGTGCGGCGGCGTTGCTGCTGCGGCAGCAGGGTTGGCAAGTCGAACTGAGCGATCGCAATCACCAAGCCACTGCTCCCCAAACCTTAGTTGAGGCTGGCGTTCAGCTGCGCCTCGGACAAAGTCTCGATCCGATTGCCTTGGGTTGGGAGCAACCGGAACAGCGCCCTGATTATTTGATTGTGAGTCCAGGCGTACCTTGGGATTTACCAGGTCTAGACCAGTCCCGAAGCTTGGGAATCAGCACCTTGGGTGAACTCGAGCTGGCTTGGCGCACCCTCTCCACTGTCCCTTGGGTCGCAGTCACGGGCACCAATGGCAAGACAACAACAACGGCGTTGATCGCTGCGATCTTTACTCAAGCCGGATTAAACGCTCCAGCCTGCGGCAACATTGGGCTAGCCGCCTGTGAAGTAGCGTTGCAACAGCAATCACCTGAGGCCAAGCCCCTGGACTGGGTCGTGGCTGAGGCCAGTAGCTATCAAATTGAGGCGGCAGCGACTTTAGCCGCCACGATCGGCGTCTGGACAACGTTCACACCCGACCACCTCAATCGCCACTACACCCTCGAAAACTATTTCGCGATCAAGGCCAGTCTGCTCGATCGCGCTCAGCAACAGGTGCTGAATGGCGATGACCCTTACTTGCGGGAGCGTGCGAATGCCACCAGCCGCTGGCCAGGCGCATTTTGGACCAGCACCCAAGGGGCAGCAGCATTACCCACAGGGCGCGATCGCGGCTTTTGGATTGAAGACGGCTGGGTGATCGATCGCGGCGATCGCCTCTTTCCGGTCGAACGCTTCAGTATGGTGGGCAACCACAACCAGCAAAACTTGCTGATGGCGGTGGCAGCTGCTCGGCTGGCAGGGATTGAAGCCCCAGCGATCGCTGAGGCAATGGCTGAATTTCCGGGTATTCCCCACCGACTGGAACGCGTAGCAACTTGGCAGGGCATTGACCTGATCAACGACAGCAAGGCCACCAACTACGATGCCGCTTGGGTGGGACTGCAAGCGGTACCGGGACGAACGATCTTGATTGCGGGCGGCGAAGCGAAGCAAGGTGACGACCAAGCATGGTTGGCGTTAATTCAAGCCAAGGCCAGTGCAGTGCTGCTGATCGGTTCGGCAGCGCCTCTCTTTGCGCGTCGCTTAGCGGAAGTGGGCTACACCGGCTTGGTAGCAGATGTGGAGACTCTCGATCGCGCCGTACCCCGGGCGGTGGAACTCGCCCAATCCCTAGGGGCGCAGCAAGTGTTACTCTCGCCTGCCTGCGCCAGCTTCGATCAGTATCCGAATTTCGAAGCGCGGGGTGATCACTTCCGCCGCTGTGCCCAGGCAATTACGCAAGGCTGAAGTGCTTAAGCCAGCGTTGCAGCTTGGGTCAGCCGACGATCGCACCAATCAGCGATTGCCGTTGTCACAACTTCTAAATCACGACCGAGCTCGCGGCTGGCAAACTGCGAAACATTGTCCAACCAGGTTAAGCCCGTTTGCTGCGGCAGCGTCTGACCAACAGGAGTGAGGTGGTTCCCCGACAGCCGCAGCCATTCACTGGTTTCTGGAAAGCGATCGCGCAGTGCCCCAATTAGATCGCGGGTCTGGTCAATCTCGTCGTTGCGGAACTTGACCAGCAGATTATGGGCGACGCTGTAGCGATCGCGGATCAGACGCAGGGTGCGGGCGGGTGAGGGCGAAAACTCGACCGTGACATCCAAGGCAGGCGCCAACTGACCCAATAGGGGAATCGAACGGCGGGCTGAATAGTTATTGAAGGCCAGCAAGACATTGCCGCGGCGATCACTCGTTTGTGCACAGCCCATCAAGAGGTGTAGCTTGCTGCCCATACTGTGTCCGACCCCAAAAACGGGCAGATCCGACGACAGCAAGTTCAAGGCCAAGAGCCGTTGGTAGGCTAACCGATAGCTGCGATCGACCTCATCCGCGAGGGTGGTGTGGTCAAAGGTATTGATAAATGGCGTCGCGATCACCGCAAAGCCGCGATCGCCTAGCCCTTCCAGCAAGCGTCGATAGGTGACTTGGGGCGCAGCCGCAATGAAGGCACCGCCCAGAAAGTGAACGATCGCCTTGGGCGACTCAGGCAAGAGCACAGCGTTGTCGTAGATCGTTTGCCAGAGCGGTGTTGCCATCGGTCAGGACTCCTCAGTGGACGGAGCAGGGCGATCGCTACTCCAGCTCCACCAACTGCAACCACAGCTGCAATGGTAAAACTCCTGCCATTTGCGGCGGCCATCGGAGCCATAGACAGGCGATCGGCGATTGATCCAGACCCTTACCGCTGCCCGTGGCGAAGCCTCACAGACTGGACAGGTAAAGGTTAGGGAGTGACGGGCAGTTTTGACCCACGGCGGTTGCTCGGCACTAAACGCATCAATCACGGCAGCGTTTTTTCCGATCTTAGCGATCGCGTTGAGCAACCGGAGACGGCTGGGATGGATCAACGGCAGCAAGCGACAGTCCCGAGGGCTGGATGGTCCCTAAACCCACACCCGCTAAGACCAGCAGACCGCCGACTAGGGTCAACACCGAGAGCGGTTCCTGCAACAACAGCGCTCCGATCGCACTGCCAAACACCGGCACGAGATTGATAAACAGACCCGCCCGGGCAGCTCCCAGCCGCTCGATTCCATTGGCATATAAGCAAAACGCCAGGGCTGTGCCGCCCAAGCCGAGGTAGGCGATCGCCGCAGTCGTCGTCAGTGATAGGTCGATTGGCAGCAGGACTCCCTGCCAAGCCCAAAGTCCGACCAGCAAGAGACTACCCCAGCAACAAGCACCAGTCGTCACTGTCAGGGGACTGAGCGATCGCAGTGCCTGCCGAGCCAGCAAACTGTAGACCGTCCAACAGAGAACACAGCCGATTAAGGCGAGATCCCCCCAGCCCGGAAGCGTCAATGCCCCAGCTTGCCGACTGCCCAAGAGGAGGACTGCCCCAATTAGCGACAGTCCCACGCCAGCCCACTGCCACGATCGCAGGCGATCGCCAGTCCAGAGCGCCGCACCCAGCGCGATCGCGGTCGGATTCAAGGCAATGATCAAGGCGGCACGACTGGCCGGAATCAGACTCAGGCCAATGAAAAACAGCCAGTTATAGAGGGCGATGCCACTGACGCCTAGGCCGAACAGCAACCCCTGCTGGCGGCGATTGAGACGGGGCCAGCGCTCTC
Organism: Synechococcus elongatus PCC 11801; assembly: GCF_003846445.2. Classification (NCBI taxonomy): domain Bacteria; kingdom Bacillati; phylum Cyanobacteriota; class Cyanophyceae; order Synechococcales; family Synechococcaceae; genus Synechococcus; species Synechococcus elongatus. The sequence goes on from NZ_CP030139.2 coordinate 640,748, forward strand.
GCTGCAGCATGATCAGCAGCAACACTGCTGTCGCCAGTAAGTAGCGACCACAGGCGACAGCCAAGGGAGAGAGTTGTTGGACTGCAATTCGCCCAGCGGTGAAGGTACCGCCCCAGAGCGCAGTCGCGATCGCCAGTTGCAACGAGACAGGAAGTTTCAAGGGTAAACCTGCGCAGCGGAGGCGATCGCTCTGATCATCGCCCATCTTGTTGATAAGCTGTGGACGCCGGCTGAGCTCCGGGCAGATGGCACCCCACCAGGACAAGGATGGAAGACCCTAGCTTGGCAGCGCTGCTGTCGGATCTGAAAGACACTGAACCCCAGGTGCGCGATCGCGCCACCCAACAACTCTGGCAGCGCTGGTATCGCCAAAAAGGCACCTACGGCTTCAATGAACTCCAACGCGCTGAGGTGCTGATGACCGCTGGCGAGATGGTAGCCGCAGAGCAACTTCTGAGTGATTTGATTCTGCAACTCCCAGATTTTGCCGAAGCGTGGAACCGCCGTGCTGTTTTGCATTACTTACAGGGTCGCTACTCTGAGTCTTTGTCAGATTGCGATCGCGTTATTGATCTCAACTCAGTTCACTTTGGTGCCTTACACGGTAAGGGACTGAACCTAGCGGCACTCGGACAGTATCGCGAGGCGATCGCTGCCTTTCGTGCTGCCCTCGAGATTCAACCCTACGCCCTGATTAACCAGCGCTTGATTTTGGAATGTACTGCTCGCCTGACCTAACCAATTTGGGACTGATTGCCGATCGCCAATCGAAAATCAGAAGAGCAGCACTATTCTCCCGTAATCAGAACTGGCTACAGGGATTTGTAGTAAACGCGATCGCAGCGCAGGGTGTGTACATCCGTCGCGGGTTGATAGCCCGCTGACTCGTAGAGACTCACCGCTTCCTTCAGTAGCGAACTGGTTTCGATCCAAACCTGCTGATACCCGGCCGTGGCAACAGCCTGCTCTAGCCGTTTGAGCAAAGCCCGACCCAGACCCTGCCCGCGCACCTCTGGCAAGAGATACATCTTGCGAATCTCGGCTGCGCTTATTCCTCGCACTGGCAGCGGATAAAAGGCCCCAGTCCCCACCAAGCGATCGCCCTGCTCCAGCACCCAAAAAGCACCGCCGGTCTGCCAGTAGGACTGCTCAACTTCCAGAACATCGCGATCGGCACCCTCCGGCTCCCAGCCCAACCCGTACTCTGCCAACACTTGCGCAATCAGTTGGGCGGCAACCTCGCGATCGCTTGGCTGCCAAGGTCGTAACGTCACTAAGCCTGCCGCGATCGCATCAGCCATCGTCAGCTATGAACCCGTGGCTCAGGGTGAAGGGTTCTCAAGAGCTGGCTTTCCAGTGCTGCTAATTCTTGCAGCCGCTCATCGACCTGCGATCGCGGAAAACGGTCTACGGCCAGCAGCCAATAGGCACCGAAATGTCGTGCCTCTGAGGCCATCAAGGCCCGATAGAAACTCGCGATCGCCGCATCGGGCAAATGCGCCGCGAGTAATCCCAAGCGCTCATGGCTCCGCGCTTCGATCAAGGCTGCAATCAACAGCTGATCCAATAGGCGATCGGGTTCCGTCCGCCGAATAGCCGCATGCAGACCAGCAGCATAGGGCGGGGCTGGCAACGCTTGCAGAGGAATCCCCTGGGCTTCCAACAGAGCATTGACCTGCTCGAAATGCTCGAGTTCTTCGCGGGCGATCGCAGTTAAAGTGCGTACCAGCTTGGCATCACTGGGATAGCGACTGATCAAACTCAGGGCAACGCCAGCCGCCTTCCGCTCACAGTGGGCGTGATCGAGCAGAACCGTTGGGAAATAGGCCAGTGCCTGCTCAATCCAAGCTTGAGAAGTCGGCTGCTGCAAAAAGCGAATCGTCGCTGGAGCATCGGGCAGAACAGTTGTGGTCATACGGCTTTGACAGCCTGTAGGTGGTTGATGATCGCCCGCAGTCCCAGCTGATAGCTGTCTGGGCCAAAACCACAAATCTGGCCGAGGACGACCGCTGCCAAGTAGGAATGGTGGCGGAAAGACTCGCGCTGATGGATGTTGCTGAGGTGCACCTCAACCGTTGGGATTTGAGTACCGGCGATCGCATCACGAATCGCCACGCTGGTATGGGTGTAGGCACCGGCATTGATCACCAGCCCATCTTGCTCACCCCGCGCCGCATGAATCGCGTCAACCAAAGCGCCTTCATGGTTACTTTGCAGGATAGAGACTGCTGCCCCAAGACTCTGTCCAAGCTGAACCAGATCGGTATTGATTTCAGCCAGTGATGTTTGACCGTAAATCGTTGGCTCTCTCAGCCCCAAAAGGTTGAGGTTAGGGCCATGCAAGACAAGAATTTTCAGCAAAGCTCAAAAATTAGCGGCGATCGCGCACAGGAACAGGAATAGGCTCGGGCTCAGGCTGGGCTTGGGGACCAAACAGCGCTTCGATCAACCGCCGTGCCAAATCTTGCAGGCGATCCAGAATTTGATCCACTAATCCCATGCTGTGCTTGCCCCATACAGGTTTTCAAGAACAGACCCTGCAACAGCAGGCGTTGCTACTGATGATAGCGAATCGATCTCGCCCGCTTCAAGTCAGCGATTTGCCCCAGAAAATTTCCAGAAAAACTGGCAATCCTCTGTGGCCTGTGCTTAAATGTCTTCTTGTGGAAAGCTTGGGTCGATGCCCGAGTGGTTAATGGGGGTGGACTGTAAATCCACTGGCTATGCCTACGCTGGTTCGAATCCAGCTCGGCCCACCTTTCCACTGCCCTTATAGCTCAGCGGTAGAGCACTCCCTTGGTAAGGGAGAGGTCACGAGTTCAAGTCTCGTTAAGGGCTCTGAAAACTTTAATGATTCAGCTCGAAGTGATACCTGTCGAGATTGACTGAGTTTTAATCTTGTTTTGAATCGACGGTCAGTAAACGCTATCGATAGCTGGGCGATTGCCAAAGCTGTCCTGAGCAAATTTGACCAGAGCGCCAAGAACGACAGCGGCATGGTGGACGCCCAACCCTCGACAATGGAAAGGCTGTCCAAGAAACCCTCAACCAGTTGCAGAGTTGCTGGTTGGGTCTCGGGCTGCAATTTCGGTCCCCATCAGGTCTTGATATCCGCTTGCTACGGCCTACTCCACAACAACAAGCTGTCATCGATCATGAGCAGGGACGGGCAGTCGTCGTTGCCGTGGCGGGGGCTGGCAAAACCACGACGATCGCGAGGCGCATTGGGCGCTTGGTGCACCAAGTCGAAGTCCCACCAGAGCGGATTCTAGCCACAACCTTTAACCGCTATGCCCGCAGTCAGATCCGCGAGAAGCTGGACCATCTGACTGTGCCGGCAGGGGTAGCAGTGCGAACCCTTCATGCCCTGGCGCAGCAAATTCTCAAGCTCGAAGCTGATCCTTGGCCCTTGGCGGCAGACGGGGAAATGCGACGGCTGTTCTACGACATGCAGTCTGCGATTCGGCAAGGCCGTCTCGATCTACCGACGGATCTCAGCAGTACGGAGCAACGCCAGATTGCGGACTTGACTGAAGACAGCTTCCTTAACTATCTGGGCTATCTGAAAGGTGATCTGCGCTTCAGTGCTTGGCAATTTGAACAGCTGCCTCCAGCCTTGCAGGCCGTCGCCACACTGGAAGTTTGGCCGGAGTCACAGCGTTGGCTGAACATCTGTGTTGATGCTTTTGAGCAATGCCGCCAAGACGCACGGTTACGCAGTTTTGACGATCTGTTGGTCGATGCCTGTCGCTTGCTCTGTGCCGATCTCGGCATTCGTGAGCGAGTGCGATCGCGCTTTGACTTCCTGATTGTTGATGAATATCAAGACATCAATCGCGCCCAAAACCTTATCATTTCTGTCTTGGATGAAGCCCAGCAGAACCTGATGGTGGTTGGGGATGATGACCAAACGATTTATGAATGGCGTGGTGCGCGGCCCCAGTTGATTTTGGATAAATTGCGCGATCGCCAGTGGGTGCAATACACCCTTGATCGCAACTTCCGATCGCGTGCGCCCCAGCTCCTGCTGGCCAATGCCCTGATTCGCCACAATCGCCTGCGATCGCCCAAGCAACTCCAGGGCACCAAGGCTTGGCAACATCACTGTGAGTGGCGATCGTTCCCGTCCGGTTCTGCCCAAGCGGCGGCGATCGCCAAGCAAATTCTTGAGTATCGCGATCGCGGCAAGCCCTTGTCTGATCTAGTGATTTTGATTCGCACCTATGCCCAAACGCCGCTGATTGAACAACAGCTAATGGCAGCACAACTGCCCTACGTGATCCCCGGTAGCCAGCCGTTTTATCTACGGCGGGAAGTCAAACTACTGCTGGCCTACTTGGAGTTTGCAGAGGCGGAGCGCAACCGTGTCCGGAACGGTCTGACGCCCACGAACCGCGATCGCTACGACCAGTTATTCCGCGAAACATCGAGTCGCCCCAGCCGCTATCTCAAGCGACCAGAGCTGCTTTCAATGCTTCAAGAAGCCTTGGACAATCCTCATTTGCCCTTGGCGACGATTGTCAGTCAACGCTGTCGCGATCGCCTGGGCCGCAACCGATCGCTGCAACGCTGGTTGGATTACCTTGGCTGGGTGTTGGTGGCTCAACCCAGTTCTGCCGCCGCCGCAATCGCCAAACTGGAGCAGCTTCTCGATCTGCGCCGCTGGATTATTGATAGCGATATCTCGCCGGAAAGTGGGGCTCAAAAAGCCCTGATTATTGATGCGCTGCAAGCTTTTGCGGGCGATCGTGATCTCCAAAGTTGGCTGCAGGAAATGGCCACTCTGCAAGAACAGTCGCCCCTGTCTGATGAAGGCAGTGGCGTCAATCTCCTGACAGTGTTTAAAGCGAAGGGACTGGAATGGGACACCGTTTTTATTCCTGATCTGGATGCAGGCATTTATCCCTTTGGGGCTAGCCGAGAGAGTGAATCAGGTGCCGGGCGCAACAGCTTTGATCCACTCGCAGAAGTTGTCCTCGATCGCAGCTTGCAGGAAGAGGAGCGCCGCATTTTGTACGTGGCTCTAACGCGATCGATCAACAATTTGCACCTTTCCTCCGCCACCACGCAGCGATCGCCCTTTTTGCAAGAAGCGCAGATCAGCAAGATCCAAACACGCCTGCCACGATTGCGAGCCCTTGCGACCGGCCAACTCCAACAACTCAACGATCGCCAACGCAGTCAACTGATTCACATCGATCTTGCGTTCTGTGCCCAGCAACGCCTGCATGAAGTATTGGTGACCAGCCTGCGCCAACTCCCTCCTCAAGCGATCGCCCAGCACTGTCACATGGTTCAGCAGTGGATTCAGGATGCTATCGAAAGCGATCGCCCACCCCTGCGATCGGAACTCATCCAGCAGTTTTGGGCCGAGATTACCGCCGAGTTGATGCCGCAGCAGTCTTAACCCGGCTGCAGTGGCAACAGTCTGAAGCAGCTGTTTTCAACTGCCCTTAGCGATCCAACGACTGCTGGCGTAACCGCACCGATTCTGCATGCGATTCCAAGCCTTCAGCGGTCGCCAGAACATCGACTGCTCGCGCCACCCGTTGCAACGAGGCGGCGGTGTATTCAATCAGGCTAGAGGACTTGAGGAAGGTTTCCACACTCAGGGCTGAGGCATAGCGAGCTGCTCCCGAGGTTGGCAGGGTGTGATTGGGGCCAGCGACATAGTCACCGATCGCTTCTGGCGTCAGAGAGCCGAGGAAGATCGCCCCCGCATGGCGAATCTTTTCAACGAGTGCCCAAGGATCTTCGACTTCCAGTTCCAAGTGTTCGGGCGCAAACTGATTCGAGAGCTTCACGGCTGTCTCCAGCGAGTCCACCACGATCGCAAGGCCGTAGTGAGCGATCGCTTTTTCGGTGACCAACCGGCGCGGATGATCCTGCAGCTGCCGTTCGACTTCGAGGCTGACCTGCGTTGCCATCTCTAGATCGGGCGTGATCAAAATCGCCGCTGCCAGCGGATCATGTTCTGCCTGAGCGAGCAAATCCGCAGCAACCCAACGCGGGTTGGCACTGCGATCGGCAATGATCAGCACCTCAGAAGGCCCTGCCAAGGAGTCAATGCCGACGGTGCCATAGACCAATTTCTTAGCCAGCGTCACATAGATATTGCCGGGGCCGCTGATCACATCAACCTTGGGAATGGTCGCCGTGCCGTAGGCCAAAGCTGCGATCGCCTGTGCTCCACCCACACGGTAAATCTCTTCAATCCCAGCCTCTTGTGCCGCGACAAGAACAGCCGGGTTCAAGCTGCCATCCGGCCCTGGTGGCGTGGTGATCACCACCCGTTCCACTCCAGCGACCTTGGCAGGAACAGCATTCATCAGCACCGTGCTGGGATAAGCTGCTCGCCCACCCGGTACATAGAGACCAGCACGGTCGACAGGGGTATAACGCTTGCCCAACACTTCACCATCGGCCCCAAACTGGACCCAGCTTTTGGGTACGCGCTGACGGTGAAATGCCTCAATTTGACGATGGGCTAACCGGATCGCATCAAGGAGGTCTTTAGGAATTTGCTGATAGGCCGCATCTAGCTCGGCGCCACTGACCCGCAGGTTCTCGGCTTGCAACGCAAAACCATCAAATTCTTGGGTGAATTCGATCAGAGCGGCATCGCCGCGACGCTGCACCGCTTGGACAATCTCCCGAACGCTGGCTTCACGGTGGACGACGGCATCATCATGGGTGCGATCGCAAATTCGCTCAATTTCAGCCTGAGCTTCAGCGAGGTGAGAAACAATTCGCAGCATGACCCCATCCAGCAGCGGAACCCAGAGTGGCAAGGACTCTCGAAGGATGAAAACTTCTCAATCTTGAGCCCGAAAGTCCTTTCAGCTTATCGCGAGTCCCAATTGGGCGACTCTCAGCGATTGCGATTACCCTGTCAGCACAATCTCCAAAAACCTGATATGATCGTTGACTGTGCGATCTACAACAGACGGATTTTCTGAGCTGTGGCTAATATCAAGTCTGCCATCAAACGTGTCCAGATCGCGGAGCGCAACCGCCTCCGCAATAAGGCCTACAAGTCAGCAGTCAAAACGCTGGTCAAGCACTGCTTCACGGCCTTCGACGCCTATGCGGCAGACCCCAACGAAACCGCCCGCCAAGCAGTGAACGAACGCCTCTCGGCGGCCTACAGCAAAATCGACAAAGCGGTGAAACGCGGCGTTCTGCATGCCAACACCGGTGCGCGCAAAAAAGCTCGTCTTGCCAAAGCCTTCCACCTGAAGGTTGACCCCCAAGCCTAGACCGCGATCGCCCCTCACTGTAGGGCTATTGCTGTTCACTGTTGCTGGGATTGTCGACCTCACTCAATGCAGCTCGTCGATACTCACGTTCACCTCAATTTCGACTGCTTCGCGGCAGAACTAGATGCCGTGGCTGATCAATGGCGCCAAGCGGGTGTGACTCGCTTGGTGCATTCCTGTGTTACGCCGGCGGAATTTCCACAACTGCAAGCGATCGCTGATCGCTTTCCAGAAGTGTCGTTGGCAGTGGGCCTGCATCCCCTTGATGTAGAGCTTTGGCAGGATGACACGGCTACAGAAATTGAGGCTTTGGCGCGGGCTGATCGGCGGGTTGTGGCGATTGGTGAGACGGGCTTGGACTTTTTCAAGTCCGAAGACCACGAGCATCAGTACGCTGCGGTGGAAGCCCAGTTAGCAATCGCGCGATCGCTGGATCTGCCAGTGATTCTGCACTGCCGTGAGGCAGCGACAGCCATGGCCCAAGTCCTGCGATCGCAGCAGTCCCAGCCCGGGCCCCTGAGAGGGGTGATGCACTGCTGGGGCGGCACGCCGGAAGAAACCCGCTGGTTTTTGGATCTCGGGTTTTACATCAGCTTCAGTGGCACCCTGACGTTTGGCAAAGCCGAGACGATTCGCGACTCGGCTCGGCTCGTGCCCGGCGATCGCCTGCTGATTGAAACCGATTGTCCGTTTCTAGCGCCAGTTCCCAAGCGGGGCAAGCGCAATGAACCGGCTTTCGTGCAGCATGTGGCGGCTCGGATGGCTGAAGTCCGTTCCGAAACTCTGGAAGCGATCGCGGCAACTACCACCCGCAACGCTTTCGAACTGTTCCGTTTACCGACTGCTCTACCGCAAGTTGCTTAATCCTTAAGCAATCAGCAAGGGTTGTCAAAGACCGTTACAATTGTAGATTCGCGCTTCGGCGCTAAACGACCGAGGAGACGCATGGCTGAGCAAACGCAACTCGCTCCCGCTGCCTTCCATTTACCTGATCTTGTTGCCATTCAACGGAATAGCTTCCGTTGGTTCCTAGAAGAAGGACTAATTGAAGAGCTAGAAAGCTTTTCACCGATCACAGATTACACCGGTAAGCTTGAGCTGCACTTCCTCGGTAAGCAGTATAAGCTCAAGCGCCCGAAGTACGACGTTGATGAAGCAAAACGGCGCGATGGCACCTACTCGGTGCAGATGTATGTACCGACGCGCCTGATCAACAAAGAGACGGGCGAAATTAAGGAGCAGGAAGTCTTTATTGGCGATCTGCCTCTGATGACCGACCGCGGCACCTTCATCATCAACGGTGCTGAGCGGGTGATCGTCAACCAAATCGTCCGTAGCCCTGGGGTTTACTACAAATCAGAGCGCGATAAAAACGGTCGTCTCACCCACAATGCCAGCCTGATCCCCAACCGTGGGGCATGGCTGAAGTTTGAAACCGATAAAAACGGGCTGGTTTGGGTTCGGATTGACAAGACCCGCAAACTCTCGGCTCAGGTGTTGCTGAAAGCCCTCGGCCTCAGCGACAACGAGATCTACGACAAGCTGCGTCACCCCGAGTACTACCAAAAAACGGTTGAGAAGGAAGGCCAGTTTAGCGAAGACGAAGCGCTGATGGAGCTGTACCGGAAGCTGCGCCCGGGTGAGCCTCCGACCGTTTCGGGCGGTCAGCAATTGCTGGAGTCGCGCTTCTTTGACCCCAAACGCTACGACTTGGGTCGCGTGGGTCGCTACAAGCTCAACAAGAAGCTCGGTCTCAACGTTGCTGATACGGTTCGGACGCTGACTTCCGAAGATATCCTGGCGGCGATCGACTACCTGATTAACCTCGAGCTGGATTTAGGCGGCTGTGAGGTGGATGACATTGACCACCTCGGCAACCGTCGCGTGCGATCGGTTGGAGAACTGCTGCAAAACCAAGTGCGGGTTGGTCTGAATCGCTTGGAGCGGATCATTCGGGAACGGATGACGGTGTCGGATTCCGACAGCCTCTCGCCGGCCTCGTTGGTCAACCCCAAACCGCTGGTGGCTGCGATCAAAGAGTTCTTTGGTTCCTCACAACTCTCGCAGTTCATGGACCAAACCAACCCCTTGGCGGAGTTGACCCACAAACGGCGTCTGAGTGCCCTCGGTCCCGGTGGCTTGACACGGGAGCGGGCTGGCTTTGCGGTGCGGGACATTCACCCCAGTCACTACGGCCGGATTTGCCCGATTGAAACGCCGGAAGGCCCGAACGCGGGTCTGATTGGTTCCTTGGCGACCCACGCCCGTGTCAACGACTACGGCTTTATTGAAACGCCGTTCTGGCGCGTCGAAGAAGGACGGGTGCGCAAGGACTTGGCGCCGGTCTACATGACTGCTGACCAAGAAGATGACCTGCGGGTGGCTCCGGGAGACGTGGCCACGGATGATGCAGGCTACATCCTGGGAACCACAATTCCGGTGCGTTATCGCCAGGACTTCACCACCACGACATCGGAGCGGGTGGACTACGTTGCGCTGTCGCCGGTGCAAATCATCTCGGTTGCAACGTCACTGATTCCTTTCTTGGAACACGATGACGCCAACCGTGCCCTAATGGGCTCGAACATGCAACGGCAGGCGGTGCCGCTGTTGCGGCCAGAGCGGCCTTTGGTCGGGACAGGTCTGGAGCCCCAAGCGGCCCGTGACTCAGGGATGGTGATCACCAGCCCGGTCGACGGCACGATCTCCTACGTCGATGCCACTCACATTGAAGTGACGGCTGACACGGGTGAGAAGTATGGCTACTCCCTACAGAAGTACCAGCGCTCGAACCAAGACACCTGTCTGAACCAGCGCCCGATCGTGTTTGAAGGCGATCGCGTTCAACGGGGTCAGGTGATTGCTGACGGTTCTGCCACTGAAAAAGGTGAGCTGGCCCTGGGGCAAAACATCCTCGTCGCCTACATGCCTTGGGAAGGCTACAACTACGAGGACGCGATTCTGATCAGCGAGCGGCTGGTCTATGACGACGTCTATACCTCGATCCACATCGAAAAATTCGAGATTGAGGCTCGTCAGACCAAGTTAGGCCCTGAGGAGATTACCCGCGAAATTCCCAACGTTGGCGAAGATGCCCTGCGTCAACTCGACGAAAACGGGATCATCCGCGTCGGCGCTTGGGTTGAGTCCGGCGACATCTTGGTCGGCAAGGTAACCCCCAAAGGCGAATCGGATCAGCCGCCGGAAGAGAAACTGTTGCGGGCAATCTTTGGTGAGAAAGCGCGGGATGTCCGCGACAACTCGCTGCGAGTCCCCAACGGTGAGAAAGGCCGCGTCGTTGATGTGCGTCTCTTTACCCGCGAGCAGGGTGATGAGTTACCACCGGGCGCCAATATGGTCGTCCGGGTCTATGTGGCTCAAAAACGCAAGATCCAAGTCGGCGACAAGATGGCCGGCCGCCACGGGAACAAGGGGATCATCTCGCGGATTCTGCCCTGCGAGGATATGCCCTACCTGCCGGATGGCACCCCGCTGGACATCGTTCTCAATCCCCTGGGTGTGCCCTCGCGGATGAACGTCGGCCAGGTGTTCGAGTGCATGCTCGGCTGGGCAGGTCAGCTACTCGATGCCCGCTTCAAAGTCACTCCCTTTGACGAGATGTATGGGGCAGAAGCCTCGCGCTTGACGGTCAACGCCAAGCTGTCTGAGGCTCGGGAGCAAACACGACAGCCGTGGGTCTTCAGCGATGATGAACCCGGCAAGATCCAGGTTTATGACGGTCGAACTGGTGAGCCCTTCGATCGCCCGGTGACGGTGGGTCGAGCTTACATGCTCAAACTGGTGCACTTGGTCGACGACAAGATCCACGCCCGTTCAACGGGTCCCTACTCCTTGGTTACCCAGCAGCCCCTTGGTGGTAAAGCCCAACAAGGTGGTCAACGCTTCGGGGAGATGGAAGTGTGGGCCTTGGAAGCCTATGGCGCAGCCTACATCCTGCAAGAGTTGTTGACGGTCAAGTCAGACGATATGCAAGGGCGGAATGAAGCCCTCAATGCGATCGTGAAGGGCAAAGCGATTCCACGCCCGGGTACGCCAGAGTCCTTCAAGGTGTTGATGCGAGAGTTGCAATCGCTCTGCCTCGACATTGCGGTCTATAAGACCTCGACCGAGGACTATGAAGAAGACAAAGAAGTGGATCTGATGGCCGATGTCAATCAACGTCGGACTCCCTCGCGCCCGACCTACGAGTCAATGTCGGTTGGTGACATTGATGATGATGACGACTAAGTCGTGAGCGATCGGGGATGGTCTTGAAGTCGGGGCCATCCCCTTGCTAGCGGCGATCGGTCGCTAGCCAAGATTGAGCCAAAGCAGTCTGCCAGTAATTTCGCGAAGAGGGTCAAGATGGCGAAGCAGGAACAGCGGTTTGACTACGTCAAGATCGCACTTGCCTCACCGGAGCGCATCCGGCAGTGGGGCGAGCGCACGCTGCCCAACGGTCAGGTAGTCGGTGAAGTGACCAAGCCGGAAACCATCAACTACCGGACGCTGAAGCCGGAGATGGACGGGCTGTTTTGCGAAAGAATCTTTGGTCCAGCCAAGGATTGGGAATGTCACTGCGGTAAGTACAAACGGGTTCGGCACCGTGGCATTGTCTGTGAACGCTGCGGGGTAGAAGTCACGGAGTCGCGGGTGCGCCGACACCGGATGGGCTTTATCAAACTGGCTGCTCCGGTCGCCCACGTTTGGTACCTGAAAGGCATTCCCAGTTACATTGCCATTCTGCTCGATATGCCTCTGCGGGATGTGGAGCAGATTGTCTACTTCAACTCCTACGTTGTTCTCGAACCTGGTAATCACAGCGAGTTGCAATACAAGCAACTGCTGAATGAAGACCAGTGGATGGAGATTGAGGATCAAATCTACGCTGAGGACTCTCAACTCGAAGGAATTGAGGTCGGCATCGGTGCAGAAGCCCTACAACGCCTGCTGCAAGATTTGAACCTCAACGAGGAGTCAGAGAAGCTCCGGCAGGAAATTGCGGAGTCGAAGGGTCAAAAACGCGCCAAGCTGATCAAGCGCCTACGGGTGATTGACAACTTCATCGGCACGGAATCTCGGCCGGAATGGATGGTGCTCAATGTCATCCCGGTTATTCCGCCGGACTTGCGCCCAATGGTGCAACTCGATGGTGGCCGTTTTGCGACGAGTGACCTCAACGACCTCTATCGCCGGGTGATCAACCGCAACAACCGGTTGGCTCGTCTGCAGGAAATTCTGGCTCCTGAAATCATCGTCCGCAATGAAAAGCGGATGCTGCAGGAAGCTGTCGACGCTCTGATCGATAACGGGCGACGTGGCCGTACCGTGGTGGGTGCGAACAATCGTCCGCTTAAATCCCTCTCCGACATCATCGAAGGGAAACAGGGTCGCTTCCGGCAAAACCTTCTCGGTAAACGGGTTGACTACTCTGGTCGTTCTGTAATCGTCGTCGGCCCCAACCTGAAGATTCACCAGTGTGGTCTGCCGCGGGAGATGGCGATCGAGCTGTTCCAGCCGTTTGTGATCCATCGCCTGATCAAAAACCACAGCATTAACAACATCAAACAGGCCAAGAAACTAATTCAGAAAAACGATCCCTTGGTCTGGGATGTGTTGGAGGAGGTGATCGAAGGACACCCCGTGATGCTCAACCGGGCACCGACGCTGCACCGTCTGGGTATCCAAGCCTTTGAGCCGATCTTGGTAGAGGGTCGTGCGATTCAGCTGCATCCCCTCGTCTGCCCTGCGTTTAACGCTGACTTCGACGGCGACCAAATGGCGGTTCACGTGCCGCTGTCGATCGAAGCGCAGGCCGAAGCACGCATGCTGATGCTGGCTTCTGGCAACATCCTGTCGCCAGCAACGGGGCAGCCGATCGTCACGCCCTCGCAGGATATGGTCTTGGGCTGCTACTACCTGACAGCCGAGAATCCCAATGCCCAGAAGGGAGCCGGTCGCTACTTTGCCAATCTTGAAGATGCGATTCGAGCCTTTGAACAGGGCACAGTCGATCTCCATGCCTGGGTCTGGGTCCGCTTCGACGGTGAAGTGGACAGTGACGGCGAAAGCGATGAACCCGAGTCAGTGGTCACGGCGGATGATGGCACCGTCACGAGAACTTACCGCTATCGACGCGTTCGCGAGACTGCTGACGGACAGCGTCTATCGCAGTACGTGAAAACCACGCCAGGTCGCATTCTGTTCAACAACACGGTCCAGACCGCATTGGTTCACTAGTGTCTAAGAGGCCTGCCGACAGGCCTCACCCGTTTCAAGTTGTCTTGTCCCCGAGCATTACGCAAGAACCATGGCAGAAGCGAAAAGCACGCCGATTTTCCGCAACCGGGTCATCGATAAGAAACAGCTGAAAAAGCTAATCGGCTGGACCTTTGCTCACTACGGGACCGCCAAGACGGCTGTGGTTGCCGATGACCTCAAGGCTTTGGGATTCCGCTACGCCACCCGCGCCGGTGTCTCGATTAGTATTGATGACCTCAAGGTGCCAGGCTCGAAAGCCGAGCTGTTGGAATCTGCAGAGCAGCGCATTCAAGAGACCGAAGATCGCTACACCCGCGGTGAAATTACCGAGGTGGAACGCTTCCAGAAAGTAATCGACACTTGGGCGATTACTAACGATGAGCTGACCGAACGTGTTGTTAAAAACTTCCGCGAATCCGATCCGCTCAACTCCGTCTACATGATGGCGTTCTCGGGCGCCCGGGGGAACATTTCCCAGGTGCGGCAGTTGGTGGGGATGCGGGGTTTGATGGCGAACCCCCAAGGCGAGATCATTGACTTGCCGATCAAAACTAACTTCCGTGAGGGATTGACCGTTACGGAGTACATCATCTCCTCCTACGGTGCCCGGAAAGGTCTGGTGGATACGGCGCTACGGACGGCTGACTCGGGCTACTTGACCCGCCGCTTGGTTGACGTCTCGCAGGACGTGATCATTCACGAGGAAGACTGCGGAACCAGTCGTGGTTTGCTCGTGGAAGCAATGACCGATGGCGATCGCATCTTGATTCCGATCGCTCAGCGTCTGCATGGTCGTGTGGCTGCGGAGTCCGTGGTGAATCCGACGACGGGTGAAGTACTTGCCGAAGCTGGTCAGGACATCGATGAAGGGCTAGCCAATCGCATTGAAAAGGCCGGAATTAAAAAGGTCAAAGTGCGATCGCCTCTGACCTGTGAAGCAGCGCGATCGGTTTGCCGGAAGTGCTACGGCTGGAGCCTTGCCCACGCCCAAATGGTGGACATGGGCGAAGCGGTTGGGATTATTGCGGCTCAGTCAATTGGTGAGCCCGGTACCCAGCTGACCATGCGGACTTTCCACACGGGTGGGGTGTTCACCGGTGAGACGGCGCGTTTGTTACGGGCACCCTCTGCAGGCACGATCAAGCTCGGCAAAAAAGCTCGGACTCGTCCCTATCGGACGCGGCACGGCGAAGAAGCCCTGCTTGCTGAGGCCAACTTTGACCTCGTCCTAGAAGGCAAAGGCCGTAAGGAGACTTTTGCGATTCTGCAAGGCTCAACGCTGTTTGTGAACGATGGCGATAAAGTCACAGCAGAGACGATCTTGGCGGAAGTACCGGTCAGCGGTCGAACCAAACGGACCGTGGAGAAAGCCACCAAGGACGTGGCAACAGATTTGGCTGGTGAAATTCGCTTCCAAGACATTGTTCCGGAGGAGAAAACCGATCGCCAAGGCAACACCACCCGAATTGCCCAGCGCGGCGGCCTGCTCTGGGTCTTGGCAGGGGATGTCTACAACCTACTGCCTGGGGCAGAACCGACCGTCAAGAACGGCGATCGCGTCGATGTTGGTGACGTTCTCGCGGAGACCAAGCTAGTCACCGAGCGTGGTGGCACCGTACGGATGGGTGAGGACAACAGCACCAGCACCCACCGAGAAGTCGAAATCATCACCGCATCGGTGGTGTTGGATACTGCCACAGTCAAAGCTGAAGCTAGCCAAGGACGTGAACACTATGTGATCGAAACCAAGGCTGGACAGCGATTTAACCTGTTGGCTGCTCCGGGCACGAAAGTGACTACCGGCCATGTCGTGGCGGAGTTAATTGACAGCCGCTATCGGACGCAAACCGGTGGCATCCTCAAGTACTCCGGCGTGGAGATCTCCAAAAAAGGTCGGGCCAAGGCCAAGCAGGGCTACGAAGTCACCAAAGGTGGCACCCTGCTCTGGATTCCGGAAGAGACCCACGAAGTCAATAAAGATATTTCGCTGCTGAACGTTGAGGACGGTCAGCTAGTCGAAGCCGGGACCGAAGTCGTCAAGGACATCTTCTGTCAGACGACAGGGATCGTCTCAGTGACCCAAAACAACGACATCTTGCGGGAAATTGTGATCAAGCCCGGGGATGTTCATGTGCTGGATGACCCGGACACCGCGGCGAAGTACGACGAAGGTCGCTTGGTCAATGCGGGTGAGGAGGTATTTCCGGGCTTAACTGCGGAGCAGTTGGTCTGGGCCGAGGCCGTCGATGGAACTGATGGCCCCTTGCTCCTCCTGCGACCCGTGCAAGAGCTGGTGATTCCCGATGAACCGCCGGTGCCTAGCCAAGACTCGTCCCAAGAGTCGAACAGTCGCTCAATTCGCTTACGCGCGGTTCAGCGTCTGCAGTTCCAAGATGGTGAGCGGATTAAGTCAGTCGAAGGTGTTGACCTTCTGCGAACTCAGTTGGTGCTGGAATCTGAAGAGGGATCTTCGCAACTCTCAGCAGACATTGAGCTGCTGCCAGATAACAAAGATCCGGAAACCCTGCGGCTGCAACTGGTGATTATTGAGCCGGTTGTGATCCGTCGCGATGTCGCTTCTGACACGACCCATGGCAGCACCCATACGGAGCTACGGGTCAAAGATGGTCAGAAGGTGAAGCCGGGTGCTGTCATTGCCTGCACCCAAATTCAGTGCAAGGAATCCGGGATTGTCCGAGGCATCCAAGAAGGTAGCGAAGCAGTTCGTCGCCTCTTGGTTGAGCGGGAGCGGGATTGCATCACACTCGATCTCGATGTTAGTGCTGCTACGCAGCTGCAGCCGGGCTCTTTGATTGTGGCTGGCACCCAGCTAGCAGATGGCATCATTGCCCCTGAATCAGGTGAGGTGCGCTCGATCGCTCCGGGTCAACTGCAACTGCGGATTGCGCGTCCTTACCGTGTCTCGCAGGGTGCCGTGCTCCACGTCGAAGACAAGGGTTTGGTGCAACGGGGCGATAACTTGGTGCTGCTTGTGTTTGAGCGGGCCAAAACCGGTGACATCATCCAAGGTCTACCGCGGATTGAGGAGTTGCTGGAAGCTCGGAAGCCGAAGGAAGCCTGCATTCTGGCCCGCCGTCCGGGTGTTGCCCACATCAACTACAGCGATGACGACGCGATCGACATCCAAGTCATTGAGGCAGATGGAACCCAAGCCGATTATCCGGTTGGCCCCGGTCAGCCACTGATCATCAGTGATGGGGAAACCGTGGATGCAGGTCAAGCCCTGACTGATGGTCCTGCAAATCCCCATGATTTGCTGGAAATCTACTACGACTATTTCCGCGAGCAGTTTGGTAACGATTACGAAGCTGCTCTCGAGAGTCTGCGTCGGGTGCAAGCGCTGCTGGTGAACGAAGTGCAGTCGGTTTATCAATCGCAAGGGATTGATATTTCGGACAAACACATTGAAGTCATCGTGCGGCAGATGACCTCTAAAGTGCGGATCGACGATGGCGGCGACACCATCATGCTGCCGGGCGAGCTGCACGAGCTGCGCGAGGTCTACAACTCCAACAACACCATGGCCCTGACGGGTATGGCTCCGGCTCAGTTCACACCGGTTCTGTTGGGGATCACCAAAGCCTCGCTCAACACCAACAGCTTCATTTCGGCGGCTAGTTTCCAAGAGACCACACGGGTACTTACGGAAGCGGCGATCGAAGGCAAGTCCGACTGGCTGCGCGGTCTCAAAGAGAACGTGATCATCGGGCGTCTAATTCCGGCTGGCACGGGCTTCAAAGCCTACGAAGAGTCGCTACTGACCGATGTGGACAGTGGCTACGACGATCGCGTCTACGATGACGACCTAGCCGACGTGGTGATCGATGATCGGGCTGCTCGCAGCTACACCCTAAACGAAGGCCGCGACTTTAGTCGCTCCATGACCTTTGCAGAAGGGGAGTCGATGATTCTCGACGACGGTGATGAGCTGATTGATGACAGCAGTGCCAGCCGTCGCAACTTTGTGGATGTTGACGAAGACTAGTCACCATCGCGCAACTTGAAGTGACAAGAGGGGGCGATCGCCTCCTCTTTTTTTGAATCAGTTGACAACTTGGGCGATCGATATCCCAAAGGGATCCAATCGCCAGTAAAATAGTTAGAAAAATACACAACTCAAGCTTTCGTTGCTCTTTTAGCCCTGCTCAGCTTGAGGGTTCCTACGCTCGCGGAATTCTATGTCGCTCCCCATTCGCAACGTTGCGATCATTGCCCACGTTGACCACGGCAAAACAACCTTGGTTGACGCTCTGCTCAAACAATCTGGCATTTTCCGTGAGGGCGAAGACGTTCCGGATTGCGTCATGGACTCCAACGATCTGGAGCGGGAACGGGGCATCACCATTCTTTCCAAAAATACAGCTGTCAAATACAAAGACACACTAATCAATATTGTCGATACGCCCGGTCACGCGGACTTCGGGGGTGAAGTCGAGCGTGTTTTGGGCATGGTGGATGGCTGCATCCTGATTGTGGATGCTAACGAAGGTCCCATGCCCCAGACCCGATTTGTGCTGAAAAAAGCACTCGAAAAAGGGCTGCGACCGATTGTCGTCGTCAACAAAATCGATCGCCCTCGTGCTGAGCCGATGGTTGCTGTCGATAAGGTTCTGGATCTCTTCATCGAACTGGGTGCTGACGACGATCAGTGCGAGTTCCCCTACCTCTTTGCTTCCGGTCTGAGCGGTTTTGCGAAAGAGTCTTTGGAAGATGAAAACAAGGACATGCAGCCGCTGTTCGATGCGATTTTGCGCCATGTTCCACCGCCAATCGGTGACGTCAGCAAGCCGCTGCAACTGCAGGTGACGACCCTCGACTATTCAGACTTCTTGGGTCGGATTGTGATCGGCAAGATCCACAACGGCACGATCAACATGGGTCAGCCGACCGCTTTGCTCAAGGAAGATGGCAGCGTGGTGCGGGGCAAAGTGACCAAGCTTCTGGGCTTTGAGGGTCTGAAGCGGATTGAAATTGAGCAAGCCACCGCTGGCATGATTGTGGCCGTGGCAGGCTTTGCCGATGCCAACATTGGTGAAACCCTGGCTTGTCCGAACGAACCTTTGGCGCTGCCGCTAATCAAGGTTGACGAGCCGACCTTGCAGATGACCTTCTGCGTCAACGACTCACCCTTTGCTGGCAAAGAAGGTAAGTTTGTCACCAGCCGCCAAGTCCGCGATCGCCTGCTGCGTGAGCTGGAAACCAACGTGGCGCTGCGGGTAGAAGAAACGGATTCTCCCGATCGCTTCATGGTCTCGGGTCGGGGTGAACTGCACCTCGGCATCTTGATCGAAACGATGCGTCGCGAAGGCTACGAGTTCCAAGTGTCGCAGCCGCAGGTAATCTTCCGGGAAGTCAACGGTCAGCCGGGCGAACCGTTTGAAACGCTCGTGATGGACGTGCCCGACGACGCGGTCGGTAGCGTGATCGAGCGCTTGGGTACCCGTAAAGCCGAAATGCAGAACATGGAAGCCGTCGGCAATGGCCGTACGATTCTGGAGTTTGTGATTCCGGCGCGGGGTCTGATTGGCTTCCGGGGCGACTTCATCCGCCTCACCCGTGGCGAAGGGATCATGAACCACTCCTTCTTGGAGTACCGTCCCTTCTGTGGTGACCTGGAAATGCGCCGTAATGGGGTGCTGATTGCCTTTGAAGAAGGCACGGCTACCTTCTACGCCCTCAAGAACGCTGAGGATCGCGGTGCTTTCTTCATCGAGCCGGGCACCAAGGTCTACAAAGGCATGATTGTTGGCGAGCACAACCGGCCCCAAGATCTGGAGCTGAACGTTTGTAAAACCAAAGCACTGACTAACCACCGCTCAGCAACGGGCGATGAACTAGTACAGCTGCAAACGCCGATCCAAATGACCCTGGAACGGGCACTGGAATACATCGGTTCTGATGAGCTGTTGGAAGTGACGCCAGAGTCGATCCGTCTGCGGAAGCTACCGGCGAAGAAACTCGCTAAGCGTTAGGGCCTCATCCCCTCTAAATTGACTTGAAAGGGAGCGAGCAGCCGACTATTGTCGGAGCTAGCTCCTTTTTGTTGGCAATTTATGGCGGCCATTCTCGCGGCAGTTACGGCGATCGCTGCGATCGTGCTCTATTTTGTGCGCCGTCATTATCGGATCAAGCTCCAGAGCTTGCTGTTGGCACAACCTGCCAATAGCCGGCAGCTCAAGGAAATCGCGGATCATGTAGCTGGTGAGATTGGCGCGGGCAGTTTGCGTCAATACGTCAAAATGTGGGGCGCGATCGAGGTCGACCAGCCGTTGATTTCGGAATTAAAAGAAGAGCCCTGCGTCTACTACAGCTTTACAGTCAGCCGCGAATACGAAGAGCGTGTCCGCCAAGAAGACAGCGAAGGCAAGGTGACTTGGACGACGGAACGCCGCTCGGAAACAATCAGCCAGAACCGTCGTAGTACCCCTTTTTATCTGCGGGATCAGCATGGCCGGATTCGCGTGGAACCTGAGGCTGCTTCGATTGCGACGATTCCTGTCCTAGATGAATTTCGGCCTGCAAGCTCCACAAACAGTTTGAGTTTTGGCGGCTTTTCGCTCAGTTTGTCGGTCAATGGCGGTACTGGTAAGACCCTGGGCTATCGCTACCGCGAGGAAATTTTGCCCTGCGATCGCTCGATCCTCGTCGTCGGGGCTGCCAGTGATGAAACGGGTGAATTGACGCTCGGCCCCAGTACGGAAGCGCGCCAGCAGTTTTTCATTGCTCTCAAACCTGAGAATGCCGTGTTGCAAGAGGTCAAACAGACGATTCAGTGGGTGACGGTTGGTGGGATCGCCAGTGCCGGTGTCGCAGCTATCAGTGCGATCGCAGCACTCCTCAAGTTGTTCTAATACCTGTTTCGGCAGTCAATCCCATCGCTAAGGAAACACTAGGCTGACGAAACCTGCTCCTGAGAGATCAGCAGCGAGAATGGGAGCACAGCGCTTGTGGGTTGACGGATGGAAACAATCGAGAAACAGCGTTGGCTAGCAGAGAACACTTTATTTTCGGGCTTATCAGAGCGGGCAATCACGGCGATCGCCACTGAACTGACTGAAGTCCCCATCGAAAGCGGTCAACTGTTGATTGATCACGGTACGGTACCAACCGCTTTGTTCATTCTGGTGAGCGGCGAACTCGATCGCCAGAATCCTCAAACAGGGACTTGCGATCGCCTCCTGCCAGGTAGCGTGCTCAATTTGCAAGAGATCCTGCTCCGTCAACCAATCAACCAGCGCGTGACGACTGCTTCCGCTGCCTTGATCTGGCAATTGTCCGCAGATCAACTAAGGGCAATCGCAGCAGACTTCAGTGAACTCGATCGCCACCTCTCTGTCCAATTGGCGGCAGCTCTAGATGCTGTCACTGCTCAGCTACAGTTTGAGCAGGCACGGCTGCGGGAGTTGCAACCCTACGTTGTCCCCAAAATGCGGCGTGGGATTGTCGGGAGTAGTCGCTATGCCCAGCGGCTGCGGCAAGACATTCGCCAGGCAGCAGCGCGCCGCGATCGCCAGCCAGTGTTAATTTTTGGCGAGCCAGGTCTGGGTAAGGACAACATTGCCGCGCTGATCCATTTCGGATCGCGCGATCGCCGTGAGCCCCTGATCAAAATCAACTGCAATACGCTGCAACCCAACGGTGTCGAGCTCTTTGGCCGTGCCAACGAACGGCGAGGGCTGCTGGATTGGGTTGGCAAGGGCACAGTGTTGCTCAACAACGTCCAAGAACTGCCGGCTGATCTGCGATCGCGGGTGATTGAGCTCCTCGCCACAGGCTACTATCGACCGCTGTCGACGCTGCAAGTCCCAGAACCGGAACCTCATCCCTGTCTGGCACGCCTGATTTTGGTGGCAGAAACTAATCCCACTGATTTGGCGCGGCACTGTGCTCAAACCATCAAAGTGCCGCCCCTGCGGATCCGTAAGGCTGATATTGTCGCTAGCGTCAAATACTTCCTCAGTCGCTTTTGCCAAACGCGGCGGCAGCCTCGCCCCAAGCTCACGCCAGAAGCCGAGCGCCAGCTCCAGAACTACGACTATCCCGGCAACATCACCGAGCTGGAAAGCCTGGTGGAGCGGGCTTTGGTACAAAGCGGGCAAGCAGCCGTGCTGACCGAAGATGTCTTTTGGTTTGCCTCGACCAAAGGTGATCGCTTCCGCTGGAATCTACTCAACGCCTATCCTCGCCTGCGGCAACTACTGCGCAGCGATTGGTGGCCAACGCGCATCAACTACGGTCTGATTCTAGGGGTTTACACCGCCGTCGTGGCCCTGCTGTTTTTAGGACCGCAGACACGCGCCGAGAATGTGGGGCTGACGCTGTTTTGGGCGGGCTGGTGGCCGCTGATTCTGCTGGCGTTCCCCTTCGTGGGGCGGCTTTGGTGTGCCTATTGCCCCTTCATGATCTACGGCGAGTTAGTGCAGTGGATATCACTGAAGCTTTGGCCGCGATCGCTTTTACCTTGGCCCCGAGCAGCGGCAGAACGCTGGGGCGGCTGGTTTCTCTTTGGCCTCTTTGCCCTAATTCTGCTCTGGGAAGAGCTCTGGCACCTCGAAGATGTCGCTTGGTTGTCGGCCTGTCTGCTGCTGCTGATTACCGCTGGAGCGATCACGTTTTCACTGCTGTTTGAGCGGCGGTTTTGGTGTCGCTATCTCTGCCCCATTGGAGGGATGAATGGGCTGTTTGCCAAATTAGCGGTGATTGAACTGCGTGCCAAACGCGGCGTCTGCTCGGCCACCTGCAATACCTACCAGTGCTACAAAGGTGGCCCTGAAAAAGGGGAAGGCCAAGAAACGATGGGTTGCCCGGTCTATTCCCATCCAGCTCAGCTGGTGGATAACCGAAACTGCGTCCTCTGCATGACCTGTCTCAAGGCCTGTCCCCATCGCTCTGTGGAACTGAATCTACGACCGCCAGCGATCGAACTCTGGACAACTCATGTGGCAACGCGATCGGAAGCATCGCTTCTATTCCTCTTGCTAGGTGCTGTATTTCTGCACCATCTGCCCCAAATTGCCCAGGTCTTTGGGTTAGGCGATCGCTGGCTGACATCCTTAGGGTTGCATGCCATTTTGGCAACGGCTGTGCTGGGTGCCCCAGGACTACTGGCCTTTTTCAGCGATCGCTTGCTCCACCTGTGGCAACCCCGTCTGAAATCTTTGACAGAACTGGCTTATGGCTACTTGCCCTTGGTGTTGGCAGCAAGCGTGGCTCATTACCTCTGGATGGGTTTGACGGAATTGGGACAAATTCTGCCTCGGACAGCACTCAGCTTTGGCTGGCCCAGCACGGGGCTACTGCAATACAGCGTTGATCCTGCGGTCATTGCCTTTCTGCAAGCGAGCAGCCTGATCTTGGGTCTAGTTGCCACCCTGTTGGTCACGCAAAAAATTGCCCGTCAGCCCTGGCGATCGCTCTTGCCACAACATGGTTTAGCCGTAGGCTTCACCAGCCTGCTCTGGCAATTGATTGTCTAACGAGACTTGACTGTGAGTGTGGCGGGTCTATTTTCCAGGTTGCAGGATTCGATGAACCACGAACAATAAGGACGATCGCATTTTACTCAGAGGCTGACCATGAGTTTCCCTCAACCGCCGAATCCTGAGCAATCATCGAAACCTTATAACCTATTTGAGATGATTTCAGCGTTGCAAATCACCTTAATCGTGATTGCAATTCTCTGGGGAGTGTACCGGCTCTTTTTTGTTGAAGGAGGAGGCTACATGGGTTTTGGAACGCTCATTCTCATCGGGGTTTATTTACCTTCTACGCTACTCCTGATCCCTACCTTTTTCCTGATCAAAAAGAACCGCTACTTTTCTGGGGCGGTCAGAGTCGCTGGCTATTGTTACTATGGCTTGACTGCTGCTTGGGGACTCTTTCTGCTGCGTTTACCCTTGATGTAAATAGCAAAAGTTCACAGCCTGACTGCAGTCAATAGAAGCCAGAAACAGCTAGGAAACGAATGACTCAGAACGACTCTCTAAACTTCCAGCTTTTGTAACTAGTGACTCCGACCCGGTTGCTGACGCACGATCGCCTGTAACTCTTGGCGGAGACGTTGGGCGATTCGCATCATTTCGCGTCCATCCCGTAAGCAGTCATCGTTGTAACCCAGACAGTAACGTTCTAACTCATCCAGCGCATCACTTGTCTGATTCAGGCATTGAAAGAGGAGGCGCGCGATTGCCCCAGCCATAGCTGGTGCAGGTTCCGATTGCAAATAACGTTCTGCCTGCGCTTGGTATTGACGCGATCGCTCAATGTAGGCTTCAAAGGCCGCCATTAACGCATCGTCGTAGGGATCGGCAGCTAAGGCAGTGAGCTCAGCTCGGAAGGGACGCAGAATTTTTCCGATCGCAGCCTGAGCTGGTTCATAAACCCGCTTCAGCCAGCGTTCAACGGCCTCATCCCGATCGCCCTGGCGCCGCCGCTGTTGCCGATAGTGATCTTGGGCTGCCACGGTGCGTTCAGTAGCAGACTGACGGCTACTACCCCGTAACGCATCGTAGCGACGCCGTTCCTCAGCATTACCCAGCACTTCGTAGGCCGCATTGATCGCAATGATGCGCTCATGGCCTGCCTTGGCATTGCGATCGGGATGGTACTGCTTCGCCAACTGTCGATAGGCCAGCTTAATCTCTTGCTGGCTAGCGCTAGGCGACACGCCCAACGTTGCGTAGTGGTCTGACAACTGCCCTATCCGTTACTGCTTGCTGCCACCAATTCCGGTTCTTGGAACAGCGGCGTACTCAGGTAACGCTCGCCAAAGCTGGGCAGAATCACCACGATCAGCTTGTCGGCATTCTCTGGTCGACGGGCAACTTGGACAGCTGCTGCAACGGCAGCCCCACTCGAAATCCCTGACAACAACCCTTCTTCCCGAGCTAAGCGACGACCATAGGCGATCGCGTCATCATCACTGACAGTCACCACTTCATCAATCAGCTTCGTGGCCAGTACTTCGGGCACAAAACCGGCCCCAATGCCCTGAATTTTGTGCGGGCCAGGACGCCCACCCGACAGGACTGGACTATTGACCGGTTCAACCGCGATCGCTTGAAAAGACGGCTTGCGCTGTTTCAAGACCTCAGCAACACCAGTGATCGTTCCACCCGTACCCACACCAGCAATCAAAATATCGACAGTGCCATCGGTATCGGTCCAAATCTCTTCTGCGGTGGTTTCGCGGTGAATCTTGGGATTGGCCGGATTCTTGAATTGCTGCAGCATGTAAGCCTCAGGATGCGAGGCAACAATTTCCTGCGCCCGCTGGATACAACCAGCCATTCCTTCAATGCCAGGTGTCAGCTCCAGCGTGGCACCATAGGCCCGCAGCATTGCTCGCCGCTCAGAACTCATCGTGTCCGGCATCGTTAAAATTAGTCGGTAGCCCCGAGCAGCAGCAGCCATCGCCAAGGCAATGCCAGTATTCCCCGACGTCGGCTCAACCAGAATGGTGCGATCAGGCGAAATCAGCCCCTGCCGCTCTGCTTCCAGAATCATGCTGATGCCAATCCGGTCTTTGACTGAAGCCGAAGGATTGAAGCTCTCCAGCTTCACGACAATTCTGGCCAAGCAATCGTCAGCAGCAGGAATGCGGTTGAGCTGTACCAGAGGAGTCCGACCAATCAGTTCCGTGATGTTTTGAGCAATTCGCATGGCTGAGCAGTTGGCGCGTGAAGATGGCATCCCTACAATCATGACCTACATCGTTGGCAGTAGGCCCATCAGCTGCGATTCTTTAAGTTCGCATGTCAAAGTAACTGTAATCCCAAGTTGAGTCAGCAAAATTGATGACAGATGAGTGCAATCGCGATCGCATCAGTTTGTGTCCGTCATGCCAGCCATGGCTTAAATTTAAGCACCCACGACTCACTGAGCTTTAGCTAGGGTTAATCAAATAGATAGAAGTTATCTAACTCTCGCTAATTTTAGATGTAATACATCAAGTCAGTACTTGCTCGATTTTCACGAATTTCGAGTAGATCCTGCAGGCTATAGCCTGCTAAAACATCCTCAGCCGCTTTGCAAAGCTCATGATTAATATCAACTAGAATCTGGCGTTCAATAGTTACTGACTGTTGATCTGTGCTTTCTATTCGTTGTGGTTCGGCACCATCAATACAGTAGACGACATCTTGCATGGAAATTTGCCAAGGCTCGCGAGCCAGTAAATACCCCCCTCGCGCTCCACGGACGCTGCGGACAATACCGCCCCGTCGGAGTGTTGCTAACAGCTGCTCAAGATAGCGATCGGGGATATTTTGCTTTTCTGCAAGCTGCTTAATTTGTTGTGGCTCACCATTGTTGTGACCTCTGGCTAGCTCAATCAAGGCTAGGAGAGCATACTCACACTTTCCAGACAGCTCCACGCGATTGATCCATACAGCCGTAGCTGATTATACACCCATTCTCCACTGGAGATTGAGGATTTCTGGGTTGCTCATTGTGGCGATCAAAAAAGGCTCCCGCAAAACGAGAGCCGAAAGGGTGAGGAAAGAGTTACACAAGGATTAAGCGATCGCTCAATCCTTGTGCGGGAATTAAGTCCTAGAAACGGAAGACCGTTTTCAGGAATGGAACATAGGTCGTTCCACCATCTTGCTGACCGTTGGTGTTGTTAAACACATAGATCCCAGGGGTGATGGAAATATTATCCGTCACTTGGAATTTGTAGTAGGTTTCAACGCCAAAGGAGCCCGTATCTTCAGCTGAGCGAGTCGATGCACTGCTGACCCACGGTTGTTGACCGGCAGCGACCCCAAACTCGTTGCCATCAGCAAAGAGATTCGGGAAGGTCAAACCAATTGCATAGTTCTGAACGGTTGCATTTTGGTTCGTGCCTTGCTCGTTGACAAAGCCGATGCCATAGCCAGCCGACAGAGTGACAGCATCAGAAATTGCCCAGCCCAAGGTCAGAGCCAAGTTGTTGCTGTTGTAGTTGGTCGCACCAAACGGCTGGAAGGCGTTGGTGGTACCGAAGTCAGTGGCGTAGCGACCGTTACGCAGAGCGTAGGCTAGAGCTGCACGGAACTTGTTGTTGTCCGTGTTGAACTTGACTTGGGCATTAACGTCCCAAGAATTGGTGCCGGTACCTGCTGGAGTGAAAGCGAAGAAGCCACCGCTGTTTGCAGCTGAAACATCAGCCGAGTTGCGGTTGATATAGCCTGCTTGGAAGCTGAAGTTCTTGCTGACTTTCCAGTTGAAGCCAACACCTGCAGTATCGGCGTCACGGGTATCAGCATAGACACCTGCGCCAACGTATTTGAACGCCTTTGTATTCGCAGGGCTGCTGAAGAAGGTTGCGTCGCTCAGACCATAGTCTTGAGGCTGAATGCCTGCCGTACCAACGGTGAAGGAAACGTCACCAACTGGGAACCGGTAGAGCAATTTATCGAGGAAGAAGGTATTAGCGGAGTTAGGAACACCAGGAGAACCAGTACCATCGTAGTCAAGCCGTGAACCCGAGGGGTTGAAGCCAGGCGACAAGCGCTGTTGGATGGTTTCAATGTTGCGAGCCCGTAGGCGGGTCAGCAACAAGTCTTTACCGGTAAAGCTCGTGTTCAGGTTGAGGGTGACACGGTTACCGAAGGAAACAGCCCCATCTTGGTTCCGCTCATTCCCAGCCGAGTTAGCAACGGCATCCAAGCTGAAGATCACTTCACCTTGAAGTTTCGTAGTGGTCGAGAAGCGAGTAGCTTCAAGCTCTTTAACGCGAGCTTCGAGGCTATCGACACGGCCGCGGAGGGTTGCGAGTTCAGCTTGGAATTCTTCAGTCAGTCGCTTGAGGGTATCGAGATCCTCTTTCGAAGCTGCGAATTCAATGACTTTGTCCAAGCAGGCGTTCAAGCCAGCAGCAAACTCATAACGAGTCAGGGCACGGCTGCCACGGTAAGTGCGATCGGGATAACCGACGATGCAACCGTAGCGCTCAACCAAAGATTGCAGTGCTTGATAAGCCCAGTCGGTCGGCTTAACATCGCTCAGTTCACCGATTGAGGTGATTTGGCCTGCCGTAATGCCGTTGGGGGTAACAGCGTCAATTTTTTGGAGTTGGTCGTTGTTCAGACCATTCGCTGATGCTGCGCTTGCAGCTACACCGGCCAATGCCGGAGCGAGCAACAGCGCCGAGAAAAGGCGTTTCATTGATAACCTCACACCATGTAGAGAGAAATGGCTAGACCATCATTCTCGGCTTGTAAATTATCAAATCCTTTTTTAAAAAACTAGTCTTCTAGAACACATCCTGCATAGGGGTTCTGCAAAATCTGCAACAGTCATCTTCAATACAAACCCACAAACCCCCAGCGGACCCACTCAAAAGAGATGGGTGGAACAGCGATACTGCTCCACCCACCGATTTGACTTAACTAACTAGGCGCTTAGCTCTAGAAAGTGAAGACAGTCTTGATCACAGGAACCCAGAAGTCGCCGTTAGCCGTGTCGGGGAATTCCAAACCGCCGCCAGCGTTGGTGATCGCGTACAGAGCAGGAGTGATCGAGATATTGTCGGTCACTTGCAGCTTGTAGTAGATCTCAAAGGCAAAGTTGCCACTGTCTTGGAAAGCAGCACCACGGCTATCGCTGATCACGTAGGGAGCTTGGCCTACAGCGAAGCCAAACTCGTTGCCATCAGCAAACAGGTTCGGGAAGGTGAAGCCCACCGTCCAGGACTGAACCGTGTTGCTGGCGTTGAAGCCGTTGCCGAAGCTGATACCGTAGGAGCCGCTGATGGTGAAGCCATCGGAGACTGCCCAACCCAAGGACAGACCAATGTTGTTGGTGCTGACGAGGTCAGTGCCCGAGTTACCAACACCAAGACCTGCCAAGGCACGCGGCGTACCGAAGTTCACACCACCAAACTGGCTGGGCAGGAAGCTGAGGTCAGTTGCAAGGTCTGGGCCTTTGCGGTAGGCGTAAGCCAATGCACCGATGAAGGTACCGCTGTCGTTTTTGAACGCTAGCTGAGCCGTAGTTTGGGAGTCAGCACCGAAGACACCTGAGGTGGGGTCGCTTTCCAGGTTGCCACCGGTGGTCGGGCCGTTCTGGTTGATGTAGGCCAGACCAAAGTTAAAGTTCTTGCTCAGCTGCCAGTTGAAGCCAGCACCAGCCGAGTTGGTAGTGTCAGCATCACCGTAGATGCCCGGAATCGGGTTGCTGAAGAAGTAGCTGATGTAGGGAGCATAGAAAGAACCAGTCGTCGACAGGATGTCTTCAACTTGCAGGTTCGAGGTCCCGACGGTGAATTTGAGGTCACCCACCGGGAAGGTGTAGAGCAACGTATCGAGGAAGAAGTTCGCGTTGGGAGCGTTGGTTGCGTTGTCGTAGTCCAGCGCAGCAGCAGGGCTGATGATACCCGAGCCAGGGACACCGCCGTTGAAGTCACGCAGACCCGGTGAGGTGATGCTGTTGGAACGCAGGCGCGTTTTCAGCAAGTCTTTACCGGTAAAGCTGGTGTTGAGGTTCAGGCTGACCCGTTGCGAGAAGGAGGTGCCGGTGTCGAGACCGCTAGGACCAAAGGCGCGATCCAAGCTCAGGATGACTTCGCCTTGCAGCTTGGTCGTCGTGGAGAATTGAGTTGCTTCGAGTTCGGTAACACGAGCTTCGAGAGCATCAACACGACCACGGAGGGTTGCCAGCTCAGCTTGGAACTCTTCCATCAGCTTCTTGAGGGTGTCGAGATCCTCTTTCGAAGCTGCGAACTCAATAACTTTGTCCAAGCAGGCATTCAAGCCAGCAGCAAACTCATAACGAGTCAGTGCTCGGCTACCGCGGTAGGTGCGATCGGGATAACCAACGATACAGCCGTAGCGCTCAACCAAGGATTGGAGTGCTTGGTAAGCCCAGTCGGTGGGTTTGACGTCGCTCAGCTGGGTAATCGAAGTGACTTGCGCAGCAGGCAGCTCTTCGTTAGCGATCGCATTGACCTGATTGATCGTTTCGCGGCTCAGGTCGGTCGCTTGGGCTGCACCTGCAAAAGCAACGCCAGCGGCCAATGGGCCAGCCAGCATAACCTTGAACAGATTTTTCATGAACTCAATCCTCACACCAGGAGTTAGAAGCTTGGGATTACTGACAAGGAAATCGCAGAACTTCACGGTTGATTATATGTTGCCTAGTCAACAATGGGAAGGGGCAAGATCGTGCTAGTTCGCAAACTGGTCCTCGTCTACAACTGGCTGATGGTTTCAGCCAAGGCGAAGTCTTTCTCGGTCAATCCTCCTGCATCGTGCGTCGTCAAACGGATGGTGACTCGGTTATAGGAAACCTCTAGGTCGGGGTGGTGTCCTGCCGCTTCTGCAGGTTCCACCAATCGATCCAAGAAGGCGATCGCTTCTGGAAACCCGGCAAAACGGCGATCGCAGACAATCGCTTGTCCATCCAGACGCCACGCCGGTAAGCGCAGTAAGCGAGTTTGAATCTCGGCAGCACTCAACACTGAGTTCATCTCCACGTTTCGAGCCATCGAGGCGCGAGCAACCGAAGCCGGCGGGCTCGCAACAACTGGGGGTAGGGTGCCCGCAATCAGGGTAATGGCTAACACTTTGCAGTAAGACGTCCAGCTGAACACTGATATTGAGAGATTTTGAATCACCATTGCCTTCAAACCTAGCGAGTTGCTCACTCACAACCCGTGTCTTTTGCTACGAAATGAGGCGATCGCAGCTCCTAAAAAACTATCCGCTCCCTGTCAGCTGACAAGGAGCGGTCTAGTCGGGTCTATGACGTCAGAACCTGGCTGCCGGAAGAACACTCCGACTAAAGTCTGGTTCCAGACCTTAAAGATTACTGGGAATCGTGCTCAGAGGACGGTTCCGGCTCACAGCCGGCTTTCTCCAACGATCAGACCCAAGGTTTTACTACATTCCACCATGAGGGCACCACCTCCGCGCAACTACAAGGGTTAACGGTTTGATTCTAACGACAACGACCTCCTTTGGGGAGGTCGCAGCATGGAAATCTTCCAGATTAGAGAAAAATGCCTAGAGAGCGTTACCGCGGGGCAGAACCTCTTCGGGGAAGACGAATTTTTCGTGCGGTTGGTCTTGCGGTGCCATCCAGGCCCGAATCCCTTCGTTCAACAAGATGTTCTTCGTGTAGAACGTCTCAAACTCCGGATCCTCGGCTGCACGCAGCTCCTGCGACACAAAATCATATGCCCGCAGGTTCAATGCCAAACCAACAATCCCAATCGAGCTCATCCACAAGCCCGTCACTGGCACGAACAACATGAAGAAGTGCAGCCAGCGCTTGTTCGAAAACGCAATCCCGAAAATCTGGCTCCAAAAACGGTTCGCCGTCACCATCGAGTACGTCTCTTCAGCCTGCGTCGGCTCAAACGCTCGGAAGGTGTTCGATTGCTCGGAGTCTTCGAACAAAGTGTTTTCCACCGTCGCACCGTGAATGGCACACAGCAGTGCTCCACCCAAAATGCCCGCCACGCCCATCATGTGGAATGGGTTCAAGGTCCAGTTGTGGAACCCTTGCAGGAACAACAAGAACCGGAAAATCGCTGCCACGCCGAAGCTCGGTGCGAAGAACCAGCTCGATTGCCCCAATGGGTACATCAAAAACACGGACACGAACACCGCGATCGGACCCGAGAAGGCGATCGCGTTGTACGGACGGACGCCCACCAAGCGCGCAATCTCAAATTGACGCAGCATGAAGCCAATCAAACCGAAGGCGCCGTGCAGTGCTACGAAGTTCCACAAACCGCCCAGTTGGCACCAACGCACGAAGTTCCCTTGTGCCTCGGGGCCCCACAGCAGCATCAACGAATGACCAAACGCATCCGCTGGTGTGCTGACCGCCACGGTCAAAAAGTTGCCGCCTTCCAAGTACGAAGACGCAATGCCGTGGGTGTACCACGACGTCACAAAGGTCGTCCCAGTTAGCCAGCCGCCCAGTGCCATGTACGCACAGGGAAACAGCAGCAAACCAGACCAACCCACAAATACGAATCGGTCGCGCTTCAGCCAGTCGTCGAGGACGTCAAACCATCCCCGCTCCGCTGGCGCTCGCCCCACTGCAATCGTCATTGCTTCGGAATCTCCAGGTATTTGCAATATCAGTTCAAAGAAACGTAGCTGGTGACGGACGTAGCTGCTTGTTGCAACGATGGGCCACAACTTAACGTTTCGTTACTGTCGTCTCATTATAGGCAGGCGATCCCCGAACGGGTAGGAGGCGGATCTGAGATACTGGAGGCGATCGCTGCTGTTGTGTCTTGCAAGGCTCACATGTACATCCTTGAGATTTCGCTGAAATTCACGCCCATGCCGGTCTCGGTGCAGCGCAAAGAAGCAGAGGCTGCCCAGGCAACCTATCAGCAGGTGGTTGAAGCGCTGCGGAGCGGCCAACCATCGGTGCTGGAGCTGAATTGTGAGTTCCAAGCTGAGAAAAAATTAGCAGTGCTGACCAGCGAGATTGCCTCGGTGCAGCTGTATGAAAAGTCGGGCGGCAGCGCAACAGTCAAGCGCCCGGGTTTTGCCGTCATCGGTGAGTAATCGCTGTCGCTCAATAGGCAATCGCTGAGTGTTTCTTCAGTCTGATGAGCAGTCTCGGTTTGGCAACATGACTGGGGCTGCTTCACTTTTTCTTAAAGCTTCTCAAGGGGCTGCAGCCTCCTCAAGCATCCTTGGAACAGTCATCAACCCCTTCTCCTTTTGCGCTAGACGTGCGATCGCTCAGCTTTGGCTGGTCGCCTGAGTCACCCATCCTGCAAGATTGCAACCTCCAGATTCCCCGTGGTGAATTTTGGATGCTGCTGGGGGATAACGGCAGTGGCAAATCCACTCTCTTGCGGCTGATTGCTGGCCTGTTGCCGTTACAGTCAGGCGCCATCACTGGCGATCGCCCGCTGGGATTTGTCTTTCAGAATCCCGATCATCAATTGGTGATGCCCACAGTCGGGGCTGATGTTGCGTTTGGACTGGTTGAAGAAGGGCTCTCAGTTGCACAAGCAAAGGAGCGGGTCGCTGAAGCTCTCGCAGCCGTGCGACTGGAGCACTATGAGCGGCGGCCAGTCTATGCCCTCAGTGGTGGTCAAAAGCAACGGGTTGCGATCGCCGGCGCGATCGCTCGCCACTGTGAATTACTACTGTTTGATGAGCCGACAGCCCTGTTGGATGGCGACAGTCAACGAGATTTAGTTCAGCAAGTCAAACAATTGGTGCGCGATCGCGGGTTGACGGCTCTTTGGGTGACACACCGATTGGAGGAACTGGAGGCAGCTGATGGCGCCTGTCTGTTGCAGCAGGGGCGAGTGGTCGTTACGGGATCGGTGGCTACCGTGAAAGCCAAACTTGAACAGCTTTGAACGTTCAGGACTCAAGAGAAGCAACCAAGGCAGGCTATCCGGCTGCAGGAGATTGTGAAGAAAGTGTCACACTTACAAAGTAAGTGCCACTCCTCAGATCATGTCTGCTCTGCTGCTTGTTGATGGCTACAACGTCATTGGCGCTTGGCAACGCTTGCAGCGACTCCGCGATCGCCATGGTTTAGAAGCAGCCCGGACTGAATTGATTGAGTTATTAAGCAACTACAGCGCCTATCAGGGCTATGCCACCAATCTGGTTTTCGATGCACAGTATCGAGCCACACCCGGACAACAGGAGCAAGTGACCGAGCAGCTTGTTGTGAGCTACACCGATCCTGAGCAGACAGCCGATACCTATATTGAAATGACCTGCGCCAACCATCGAGATGAACTACGAGCTTCTCGACGGCGAGTCATTGTCGCCACCAGCGATCGCGCCCAGCAATTGACGGTAATTGGCTTTGGAGCCGAGTGGATGTCGACACATCGCCTTGCCCAAGATGTGGAGACTTCGATTCAGAAAGTAAAACAGTGGCAGGTCGAGCAACGCCGCAAACACCAACCCAAAACCCTCGGCAGTCGTCTCGATGATCGCGTTCGTCGTCAGCTGGAATACTGGCGGCGGCAGCCTTGAGCTCATGGATTGACTTCGCTCCACTCCTGGGTTCCCAGTCGTGAACTTTGGCTGGTGATTGGTGCGCCACAACACGAATCAGCCCCCTTCCTCGCAAGCCTGCCTAGACTAGAAGCAGTGCCACTTCAGCACGCTTCTGCTCAACATTTCTCCGTGAACCCATGACATTGTGGTCTCGTTGCCGTCGAGCCGTTGCGCTCGTCCTCATTCCCTTGCTTTCAACGGTTTTGGTTGCTTGCGCAGGTCCAACAGCAGCAACTGTGCCGACCTATAGCGAGAGCCAGATTCTACAGATCGAAAAATCACAGGCCAATCTCCAAGCAGCGCGCGATCGCTTCCCCGAGTTAGATCAATTGATCAATGCTGAAGACTGGACCTTCGTCCAAAACTTCATCCGTGGTCCTTTGGGCGATGTGCGCCGAGAGACGGCAACCGTCAGTCGCACCTTGCTCGATCCAGCCCTGAAAGCGGAAACCACTGAGACGGCCCAAGACCTGTTTAATCACCTGATTGCTTTGGATGATGCCGCCAAAGATGGGGATAGCCGTCGGGCGCGTCAACAGTTCCAAGAAGCGATCGTTGATTTCGACGCTTTCCTAAACGCGATTCCGACCCTCTAGGCGATCGCAGCTGATGTCCAAACAGCGGCTGATCATCATTGGTGCCGGTGCGATCGGAGCTTGCTTGGCCTACGAGCTGAGCGCCGATTCGCGCTATCAAATCACCGTGTTTGATCAAGCTGCTGGCCCAGCTACGGGTGCCACAGGTGCTGCCTTGGGCGTCTTGATCGGTGTCCTTTGTCAGCGCACCAAGGGCCGTTTTTGGCAGCTGCGTCAACGCACCCTAGCCCGCTACCAAAGCTTGATTCCGGAGCTTGAGGCAGCGATCGGCCAGCCCATTCCAGGCCATGAAGGTTTGCTAAAGCTGGTTACCGATCCGACTGAGCGGGAGGGTTGGGAACAGTTGCAGGCGATTCGCCGCCAGCAGGGCTACGAACTGGAACTCTGGGATCCCTCAGAACTGCGCGATCGCGTCCCGAGCATCGCCGCCGAGCAGTTTGCCCTGGCGGTCTGGTCACCCTACGATCGCCAAATCAATCCCACTGCTTTGACGCTGGCTTTAGTAAAAGCAGCTCAGCAACGGGGCGTAGAGTTTTGCTTCAACACGCCGGTACAAACGCTGCAGCGAAACGGCGATCGCGGTCTGTCTGTGGAAGGTCGACCTTGTGATTGGCTGATTCTCAGTGCTGGGCTGGGGTCAACGGCGATCGCTCAGCAACTAGGGCTGGATTTACCAATGCAACCGGTACTGGGACAAGCCTTGCGGTTGCGCTGGCCGAATAATCGTCTGCCTCAGCAAGTGATGACAGCTGAGGATATTCACCTCGTGCCGCTAACTGATCGCGAATTGTGGCTGGGGGCAACAGTGGAGATGCCCCCCGATCAAACTGCGATCGCGCCACAAGCGGAGTATTTAGAGACTTTGCGATCGCGCGCTGTGCAGTTCTGGCCCGATCTCCAACAGGCAGAAGTTCTCCAAGCTTGGCAAGGCTACCGTCCCCGACCGCTGGGGCGACCTGCACCGGTGATTGAATGCCTGACGGACTGGCCCAATGTGATTGTGGCGACGGCTCACTACCGCAATGGACTGTTGCTAGCGCCGGTTACTGCTGCGATCGTTCAGGAACTGCTTGCTGCTGCGGTGCCCCCGTCCACCGCCGCCATGATCTAACCTGACAGCTATCCCCTCCCAAGTTGTTGCGATGGCTGCTGCCCTCGATCCTCAGCAATTGATTCAGCTGCCTGTGATGGGTGCGCTACTGCGTCGGGCAGTCAGTGATGGCATTCGCTGGGCCGATCGCCTCTTGGCCGAGACTGATGGTTTAGCCGATCGCCAACAGCTCTGCGATCGCATGATTACCGACAGCGCAATTCGAACAGCAGGCTGGAGCACGGTCGCTGGTCTCGCCGGCCCCCTAACTTTGCTGGCGGGTCTCTCGTTCGATGCCGGTCAAACCCTCTATGCTCAGGTCAAACTTGCAGCGGCCCTGTTCCGCGTTCACGGGGTTGAACTGGACGATCGCCGTCATCTGCCGCTGTTGATGGCTGCCGCTGCAGGTATTGGAGTTGCAGAACTAGCCGCCCTGATTGGCAGTCAGTTGATGCGCAATGCCATTCACCAAGTCTTGGGTCAACTCTCCAAAGCCGCCATGGAACGGACTTTGACCACCTTGGGCAGTCGTCTATTGGCGCGGGCAGCAGCGACCTCAGTCAGCAGTTTGATTCCTGTCGCCGGTGCGATCGCCAGTGGCGGCGTTAGTGCTGCCTTGATGCTGGCCAGCGGCCGCAACATCCGCAATTTTCTCAGTGATTATGCCAGCCTGCAGATGGTAACGGTCGAGGTGATCGACGGCTGATTATCAGAGTCCTAGTCGAGTGGCAGACTAGGGGCAGAGAGGACAGAACCATGGCCGATCGCTACAACCTCGAAGATGTGCAGGAAATTCTGCAGCGGGCGATCGCACGATCGACAACCCAAGATGAATTTAGTGCTCAGCAGCTCCAAGAAATGGCGGCTGAACTGGGAATCACAACCGAGCAGCTCCAGGCGGCTGAAACGGATTGGCGTACGCTGCAACTGCAACGTCAAGACCAAACCGAGTTTGATCAGCGGCGCTGGCAGCGTTGGCAGGATCAAGCGATTCGCTTTCTCGTCGTCAATGCGGGCCTGATGGCGCTCAACTGGATCACCAGCCAAGGGCTGGGCTGGAGCTTGTACGTTTTGGTGCCTTGGACAATCGGGTTGGTGCTGAGCTTTTGGCAAACCTGGAAGCCCACACCCGAAGTCTACGAGAAGGAGTTCCAGTCCTGGCGACGCCAACGCCAACTGCGTCAATCGCTAGGACGTTGGATCGATCGCTGGCTCCCACCGGCGCGATCGCTTAATCGATAACCGCAGCCGATAGGGATCATCACCATTTCCAACGACTCCTATCAGTGGAATGGATAGAGCGGATTCTATAATTCACGTAGACCGTAGAGACGTATTCCTGCCAGAGGTTGCTATGTCCGAAGAGACGACGCCCCGCACGCCCCGACGCAGCCGCACGGCAGCCAACGCTGAAGAAGCCCTGACTATTGCGGCGCAGCCTGTAGATCTGGAACCCAAAGCCAGCCTGCAACTGCCCCAAAATCGACCGATTTCTCCCTCGTCGATCGAAGTCGCCAAGACTGTGGCAATAGCAGGTCGCCGTCCTGTTGCTCGTTGGGAAGCACCCGACAACCGCAATCTGCGTCAAGCACCGAAGCTGTTCAATCGTCCGATCGCTTCGAATGAGCCGGAAGATGCAGCGAGCTTGATGGGCTACCTCGACTAAATGGCCACGGATTCCGGGGTTTGGTTACGGCGGCTCCCCCTGATTGCTGGTGCGATCGGGGGGACGTTGCTGATGGTCAACCGTGCCCTCACGCCTGAATTGCTGCCAACCCAATCGCGATCGGATGCCTTGGGGATTCTGCTCAGTGCTCTGTTAATTCTGAGTGGATTGCTTTGGCAACGGGTTCAGCCCGTGCCACCTGAGATAGTCGTCCTGGATGGGGAAGAGGGCTTTGATCTCGATGACCAGCTCCCGGAAGAGATCCGCCAGGAATTAGCTTGGGCCTCCAAGCTGCTGCTGACCAATACAATTACGGGCTCGCTGCTGCTCTGGTACGACGGGCAGGTGCTGATGCGGCGCGGTATTTTGGCCCCCCCAGTTCCCGTGCAACCGGGGCCAATCGTCGAACGGGCCATGAAAACGGGCAAAGCCGTCTATCTGGTCGATCTCAAACTCTATCCAGGTCGGATCGAGTTCAACTATTTACCCGCTAACAGTCAGGGTTTGATCTGTCAGCCCATCGGCGATCGCGGCGTGTTGCTGCTAGCCGCCCGTGCTCCGCGCAGCTATACCCAGCAGGATGAACGTTGGATTGCGGGCATTGCCGCGAAATTCGATCAATCACTGAGCCGCTGGCGTACCGCGATCGCCGTAGAACAAGCGTAGGCTTTCCACATCTCCGACAAACCGCCAGTGCCAGGGTTCATAGCTGACCTGCTGGGGATTAT
This sequence comes from Synechococcus elongatus PCC 11801, assembly GCF_003846445.2. Classification (NCBI taxonomy): domain Bacteria; kingdom Bacillati; phylum Cyanobacteriota; class Cyanophyceae; order Synechococcales; family Synechococcaceae; genus Synechococcus; species Synechococcus elongatus. Next base: position 678,351 of record NZ_CP030139.2, read on the forward strand.
TGCGGGGAAACGATAGCTCGAAATTAAAGCGCTTGGCATTGGCTTGTAGCCAGCGGAAAGCTGCCGTTTGCTCAAATGTGGTTTCAAGGTGAGTATTTGGCGCTTGGGCATCGCCAATGTCGATCGCGTAGCCTGTGTGGTGTTCGCTGTAGCCCGGTGGCGCGCTGACACTCGCCCGCTCAGTCACACTTTGATTGCGCTCGGCCTTGACATCAAAAAAGAGCGATCGCTGCTCTTGCTTAGACCGGAAGCCTGACAACGGCAGCAGTTGCACGCCATCCCGAGCGGCGGCAGTTTGAAGATCGTTAAACGCTCTGGCCGCAGTCGTTCGCAGACGGATGTCTGGGTTACTGGCCAGTGGCGTTAGGACTGCCGCAGGAGCGTCGGCATAGGGGCGATGCCCCAAGAGAGAGTCAGAGGGGGCAGTCAGGGGGTCGGACGGTGCTGTGACCGTGTCCGTCTCGGCAGGCGGACGTTGGCTAACTGCCCAAGCCCCGATCGCGAAAACCGCGATCGCACCACCCACGGCCCAAGGCAGCAAGCGGTTGGTCCGTGCTTTGGGAGCTGGCACCTCGCTGCGGATCGCAACGGGTACGTCATCGTCGTACTGAAAGCCCATAGCAGACAGGATATCGGAGAATTTGGGGATGGACTGTGTTCTGGCTACGGTCCGGGATGCGTTAGCGGTTAGGGCAGGTCTGACCTTCAGCCGGGTCATTGCGATCTAAGGCGCGATTGAGTTGCAAGACGTTAATGCCAGTCCCACCGATGATCCCCAAGACAGGGCGATCGCGATAGCAGTCGAGCAAGGTGGCAATGGCTTCAGGCGATCGCTGACGAGCCGCAGCCACTCGTGGAATCTGCGCTTGGGCAGCAGCAAGGGAAATGTGCGGATCCAGCCCCGAAGCCGAGCTGTAGAGCAAGTCGCTGGGGATCTCAGACAACCCCGTCGCCTGCCATTGTTGGGCTGCTGCGGCAATGCGATCGCGCAGCAAAGGATTGGTCGGTCCGAGATGTTGATTGCCTGAACGCCCCGTTTGGCGATCGGCGGGATCGGTGGCATAGGCAATGGCGCTAGGGCGTCCCCAGAAATAGCGATCGCTCTGGAAGGGCTGGCCAATGAGAGATGACCCAATCACCGTTCCCTGGGCATCAGTGAGCAGACTGCCATTGGCTTGAGCAGGAAAAATCAGCTGACCCATGCCCCAGAGCATCAGCGGATAGATCACCGCAGTCAGTAGCCAGACTACGAGCGTGATCCGCAGAGCGGGCTGAATCCGACGCAGGAGCATGGTCAAAACTTCTCGGGAGAGATCATCACGTAAAACAGATAGACCGAGAGGGCAATCACGCCCGTAAGCAAGGCGACTTGCAAGCCGGTCGGTGCTGTCGCGATCGCGGCCATCCAAACTGTTGCTGGCGGATCAAGCGGAATCGTCATCTCAGAGAATGCCTAAGTGAAAAATGACCCAGTCGATCGCCTTAATCGCTAAAAAGGGCGCGATCAATCCCCCCACGCCATAGAGCAGAAGATTGCGCTGCAACAGTTCATTCGCGGTCAGCGGCCGAAACTTCACCCCTTTCAATGCCAAGGGAATGAGGGCTGGAATAATCAACGCGTTGTAGAGCATCGCGGCCAGCAGAGCTGATCGCGGCGTCGCTAGTCTCATCACATTCAAGGGGGCGAGGCCGGCATCGATGAATAATGCCGGCAAGATCGCAAAGTATTTGGCGACATCATTGGCGATCGAAAAGGTAGTCAGTGCCCCGCGGGTGATCAACAACTGCTTGCCAATCGTCACCACATCGATCAGCTTGGTTGGATCGGAATCCAAATCGACCATATTGGCAGCTTCTTTAGCGGCTTGGGTGCCTGAATTCATCGCCAACCCGACATTCGCCTGAGCTAAAGCTGGCGCATCATTGGTGCCATCACCGGTCATCGCCACCAGCTTGCCTTGGCGCTGCTCCGCTTGAATCACCGCAATTTTGTCTTCAGGCGTGGCTTCCGCAATGAAGTCATCCACTCCAGCCTCGGCAGCAATCACAGAAGCAGTTAAATGATTATCCCCAGTCAGCATCACCGTGCGAATCCCCATACGCCGCAGCTGGTCAAAGCGTTCGCGGATACCGGTTTTGATGATGTCCTTGAGATAGATGACGCCGTAGATTTCAGCACCAATACAGACGGCCAGTGGCGTTCCGCCTAAACGCGAAACCTGTTCAAAGGCAGCCTCTAAATCGGGGGGAATCGTTCCTCCCCGCGATCGCGCAAAGCCCTTAATCGCATCGACAGCCCCTTTGCGAAACTCCTGCCCATCCGCAGCATCCGTGCCACTCATCCGAGTTCGCGCTGAGAAGTCAATTCCCGTGGCGGACTGCCAGTCAAAATCCACCTGAGTCAACTGGCTTTCGGCCAGTCGGACAATCGATTTCCCTTCTGGGGTGTTGTCGAAATAGCTGGCGATCCAAGCTGCTCTTGCCACGGCTTCAGGCGATCGCCCCGATAAGGGAATGAAGGAATCTGCCAAGCGATTGCCAAGGGTGATGGTGCCTGTCTTGTCGAGGACTAGCGTGTTGATATCGCCACAGGCTTCAACCGCACGGCCGGAGGTTGCAATGACATTAAATTGCGCAACCCGATCCATGCCGGCGATGCCAATCGCACTCAATAGCCCCCCGATCGTGGTGGGAATTAAAGCCACCAAGAGAGCGATCAAGGTGGCGATCGCAGTGGGGCTACCCAGATAGTTCGCAATGGGCGAGAGCGTCGCGATCGCGATCAGAAAAATTTGGGTCAGGACGGCTAGCAGAACCGTCAAAGCAATCTCATTCGGCGTTTTACTGCGTTTAGCCCCTTCGACCAACTGAATCATGCGATCGATGAAGCCTTTACCCGGCTCTGAGGTGATCTGAATCGTCAGTTGATCGGAGATCACCCGCGTGCCGCCAGTTACCGAACTCGCCACATCCGAGCCAGCTTCCTTCAGCACTGGGGCAGACTCACCGGTAATCGCCGATTCATCGACCGAAGCAACTCCGGCAATCACCTCTCCATCGGCGGGAATCAGCGCTCCTGCCACCACCACCACGCGATCGCCTTTCCGCAGTTCTGGTGAGGGGATCGACTCGATCGTCCCTGCTGTCGTGAGCCGCTGCGCAAGGGTCTGGGTTTGGGTCGCCCGCAGGGCATCGGCCTGGGCTTTGCCGCGACCTTCAGCGATCGCCTCTGCAACGTTGGCAAACCAAACCGTCAAAAACAGGGTCAGACCAATCAGGGCATTAAACGATCGCGCCCCCGGCTCGTGACTGCCGCCAAACAAACTCGGATTCAGCACCAAGAGGAAGGTCAGAATCGTGCCCAACCAGACCACAAACATCACGGGATTGCGGACCATCTGGCGTGGGTCGAGTTTGCGGAACGCTTCAATGAGGGCGCGCCGGTATAACCCCTGACGTTGGGGCTGAGCGAGGTGACGACGCTGCGATCGCGGGCCGCCTGGAGCTCGGTGATGACGGGGGAGTAGAGGCATGGGCATCGCCGCGAAGGGTCGCAATTAGCGGTAAAGCTGCAAGGCTTCAGCAATCGGGCCAAGCGCCAAAACGGGGAAAAAGGTCAAAGCGCCCAGAATGGCGATGACGATCGCCGTGACACCGGTGAACAGGGGAGTATCGCTGCGGAGGCTGCCAGCGGTGGGTGGCAGTTGGGGCTTGTGCCCCATGCCTTCGGCCAAAGCCAAGAGTGCCGCGATCGGCAGAAACCGACCGCCCAGCAAACTGACCGTGGTGCTGAGGTTCCACCAAAGGGTGTCATCCTGGAGTCCTTCCAGACCCGAGCCGTTGTTGGCACTGGCAGAGGCATATTCGTAGATGGCTTGGCTCAGGCCGTGGAAACCCGCTTGGCTGAGGGTTTGCGTCACTACAGGCTGGGAGAGGGCGATCGCACTGGGAATTAGGACAAACAGCGGGTGAACGAGCAAAATCAGACTGGCTAAGACCACCTGAGGCTTTTCAATCTTGCGGCCCTGAAAATCGGGGGTACGCCCCACCATCAGACCGGTCACAAAAATGCTGAGCAGCACAAAGACAACGAGATAGGCTGCCCCCAACCCTTGCCCACCAAAGATGACCTGCAGAAACAGCGCAAACAAGGTCGCAAGGTTACTCAAGGGCATCAGGGAATCTAAGTCAGCATTGACCGCTCCGGTCATGGTGCTGGTGGTGATCACCGACCAGAGAGCGGACTGCACCCAGTCGAAGCGAATTTCTTTGCCTTCCCAATTGGGGCCTTGCACCCAAGTCTGGAGCCCAGGATTGCCCTGGCCTTCACTGCTGACGGCCAAACCCACCAGCACCAGCAGTAGACCTGTCGCCAGACCCAACAGCAGCCAAGCCTGTCGCCGATTGCCGAGAAAGCGACCATAGGTATCCAGCAGGGCTGTCGGGATGACCAACATGGCGATCGCTTCCAGCCAATTGCTGAGGGCACTGGGATTTTCAAACGGATGGGCAGAGTTCGCCGCCAAGATCCCTCCACCGTTTTCTCCCAAGAGCTTGATCGCTTCGAGATGGGCGATCGGCCCACGAGCGATCGCTTGGGTTGCCCCGTCTAAGGTCTGAGCGATCGCCACCTCAGCCAAGCTTTCTGGGACACCGAGCGCCAGCAAGATCACTGCCAAAACGAGCGAGAGCGGCAGCAGCACCCGCGTCAAACTCAGCAGCCAATCGCGGTAGAAGTTACCGAGTCCTTGACCCGCCAAGCCCCGCACGAAGGCAATCCCCACTGCCAGTCCTGTCGCGGCAGACGTGAACATCAGAAATCCGATCACCCCAATCTGACTGGCATCGCTAAGACTTAGCTCACCGCTGTAGTGCTGCTGGTCAGTATTGGTGACAAAGGAAACGATCGTATGCAGGGCCAAATCCCAGCGCAGGGGCGATCGCTGAGTGGGGTTAAGCGGCAGCCAACCCTGGAGCGACAGCAGACCGGCACTCAAGATGGCGGTGATGGCATTGACGGCAAGCAGCGATCGCAGGTAGGCCCCCGCCGTCATCGACTGCTGGGGATCTACGCCGATCCACGCCCAGAGACGCTGTTCCCAAGGACGGCAGAGGCGATCGAGCAGGCTGGATTGCTCAGTAAAAACGCGCCATAGGTATCTCCCCAGAATCGGTGTTGTCAGGAGTAGTGGCGCAAGCGTCAGCCCAACTTCGACAAGAGGCAGCATCAGCCGAAACCGATGAAATGGGTGGAAGGTTGCAGGCCGGCCATTGGCAATGGCGATCACTAGCAAACTTCACAGTGTTGAGAACAACCTGCTTTTCAGGAATCGTCGCGATTTTTTTAACGTTTGGGGGACTGTCAGGTGAACCGCGATCGCTCACCCAACCTGTCGCGCGTCATGAAATAAAACGCGCTCATCATCCCGCAAGTCACAATTGGGAGCAGCGATCGGAGTCCTAGAAAGCTCTCGTTTGGTCAGGACGACTCCGATCAGCAAGCAGAATTCACCAAGGCTGAGGGCGCTTACCAGTCTGTCGGTTCAGACTCCGTCCAAACTTCCAGGCCATTCGTTCGCAGGAATGCGATCGCCTCTTCAATCCGATCCGAGGGGCCAGCCAGGCTGAGGTCAAACCACCCCTCACCAATGCCGTTCGCTCCCATCGTTGCAGCTGCGATGTTGACCTGCAGTTGGTATTCCGTGATCAGCGTGTAGATGATGGGTTCATTGCGACGGGGCTCAGGAATGCAGAGGCGGATCCGCAGCTCCGTTGTTGCAGTATCAGAACTCATGGCTAGCGCTCCTCCCGAGGGCCACACAAAGGCGTTGATCTCACTCTAGGGGGATTCGGCCGTTCCTGGGAATTGCTCCTTTAATACGCTTTGTTTCAGGCGCGATCGCGCTGAGGGGTCCTCGCAGTTCAACCGATGCCAGATTTTGCTTAACCAAAACCTATGGCTGCCTTCCCTGCAGACTGAAGGCTCTCGGCACCCAAACCCTGCAGCGATCGCCCATTGGCAAAAGTCGCACAAAGGATGCGGGGAAAAGGCGAACGATCCTTAATAATGAGGACGCCGGTAGAGGAGAGCCACTCGAGTGACTGGAACCGCCCTCGCGCAACCTCGCGCCATCACGCCTCATGAACAGCGACTCCTGGCTCAATTGCAAAGCTATCGCGATGTCCAAAGCCTGCCCCAGATTTGGGGACGAACAGCCAGTCAATTCGGTGCTGCACCAGCCCTCATTGCTCCCCATGCTGACCCACCCGTCACGATCAGCTATCAGGAACTCGCTATCCAGATTGAGGCGTTCGCGGGTGGTTTGCTCGCGCTGGGATTACCGGCCGCAACAGCTACGGATTTGCCCCCACGATTAGCCCTGTTTGCAGACAACAGCCCCCGCTGGCTGATTGCGGATCAGGGCACACTGCGAGCCGGTGCTGCCAATGCCGTCCGCGGTGCTCAGGCAGATATTCCAGAACTGCTCTACATCTTGGAAGACAGCGGCGCGATCGGCCTGATCGTTGAAGATGCTGCCCTCCTTCATAAGCTACAGCCCGGATTAGAAGAGCAATCGCTGCAATTTGTGATCGTGTTGAGCGATGAAGTGGTTGACCTGGGCGGACTGCGCGTTGTCAGCTTTAGCGAGGTGTTGGAACTAGGGCGATCGCAGACGGTACCGGAACCGACTCTCCAACTCGATCGCCTCGCAACTTTGATCTACACCTCAGGCACCACAGGCCAGCCGAAGGGCGTCATGCTCTCCCATGGCAACCTGCTCCACCAAGTTACGACTTTAGGGGTTGTCGTTCAGCCCCAACCCGGCGACACCGTTCTGAGCATTCTGCCGACTTGGCATTCCTACGAGCGGGCCTGCGAGTACTTCTTGCTCTCCCAAGGCTGCACGCAGGTCTACACTACCCTGCGCCATGTCAAACAAGATCTGCGCCACTATCGGCCCCAGTTCATGGTCAGTGTGCCGCGTCTGTGGGAGTCGATCTACGAGGGAGTCCAAAAGCAATTTCGAGAGCAACCGCCGAAAAAACGTCGCCTGATCGATACATTCTTCGCGATCAGTCAGCGCTTTGTTTTGGCGCGTCGCCGCTGGCAAGGCTTGGATTTGCTGGCCCTCGATCTCTCGCCCCTGCAACGGTTGACTGAGGGCGCTTGGATGTTGGCTTTAGCGCCCCTGCATCGTTTGGGCGATCGTCTCGTCTATGGCAAGGTGCGTGAAGCAACCGGTGGCCGCATCCGCCAAGTAATCAGTGGTGGCGGCTCACTAGCGCTTCACCTCGACACCTTCTTTGAAATCGTCGGCGTTGATCTCCTCGTTGGCTATGGTCTGACGGAAACGTCGCCCGTGCTGACCGGTCGCCGCCCTTGGCACAACCTACGCGGTTCTGCAGGTCAGCCGATTCCGGGCACAGCAATCCGCATCGTCGACCCCGAAACCCAGGAAAATCGACCCAGTGGCGATCGCGGGCTGGTGCTCGCCAAAGGGCCACAGATTATGCAGGGCTACTTTGGGAAACCGGAGGCCACGGCTCAGGTGCTCGATGCCGAAGGGTGGTTCAACACTGGCGATCTGGGTTACGTCGTGGGCGAAGGCAACCTTGTGCTAACCGGTCGGGCCAAGGACACGATCGTGCTGACCAATGGCGAGAATATTGAGCCACAGCCGATCGAGGATGCTTGCCTGCGCAGTTCCTACATCAGCCAGATCATGCTGGTGGGGCAAGATCGCAAGAGTTTGGGGGCACTGATTGTTCCCAACCAAGAGGCGATCGCCCTTTGGGCCGCTGAACAGAGCATCAGCCAAACCGATTTGCAGGGGGCAGTGCAAAAATTGATTCGCGAGGAACTCAACCGCGAAGTGCGCGACCGCCCAGGCTATCGCATTGATGACCGCATTGGTCCCTTCCGACTCCTCGAAGAACCCTTCAGCATGGAAAACGGCCTGCTGACTCAAACCCTGAAAATCCGCCGCAATGTTGTGGCGGAGCGCTACGCGGCTATGATCGACGGGATGTTTGAATCGGCGAGTTAGGCGTCGACTCAGACCCCTGACCCTTCATCCTTTTCTTTGACCCTATGGCTATCGGTACTCCTTTGCAGCTCAAGCGGACGATCAATGTCAAGGCGATCGTGACGCCGACTTGGAAGCAAGAAGCCCAAAATGCACTGCAGGGCCAGCTCGGTCAGGTAGATGCCCAGATCCAACAGCTAGACTTGCAGGGGCAGGCTGCTATCAATGAAATTCGCAGCCAAAGTGCCAATCCAGTACATCCCAATGTGCTGCAACAGATTGACAACATTCAGATTCAAGTCAATCAACAAAAAACCCAGCTACTAGAGCAAAAGAACCAAATTCTCCAGCAACTCCAGCAAGTACAAGTAGTCAACCTCGAAGAAGAAGTTAATCAGGGTCAAATCGAGAGCTTCTTTGAGCTCCATCCGGGCGATAACTTGATTGAAAAAATGCAAGTCGAAATTGTACTGCGTGATGGCGTTGTCGTCGAAATTCGCGGTGCTGCCTAGAGTGTATTGAGCCGAAAAGCCAACCTTTTGTTCTGAGAAGCTCACAGCAGATTGTGGGCTTTTTTAATGGCTATCTCCAGCAGTCGCGATCGCGCATTCAAGTCTGTCTTGACGGCTCCTCTATCCTCAGCCTACTTTTCGTTAAAACAACAGCAGAACTCAAGACAGGCGATAACAATCCTGTTGTCTAGGCGTTCGGAACTGTTAATGAGTGCAAGAGGGCAAATCGATCCGTCGTTTAAACACTTGTTCTTAAAGGCAATCAGGTATGCCAGACTGATCAACAATAGGGAAAAAGCGTTTGTGTTCTGAGACCGAGCTGACAATGGCGACTTATCACTACATTTTGGCTAGCGAAAAGTTTTTGATTGAGGAAGAACCCCTCGCAGAAGTATTGCAGGAACGCCAGCGTCACTATGCAGAGCGTAATCAGACCATCGATTTTTGGCTCGTGCGCCAGCCTGCTTTTCTCGAAGCGCCTGAGTTGGCCAGCATCAAGGCTCAGTGCCCTCAGCCTGCTGCTGCCATCATTTCGACCAATCCACAGTTCATTACTTGGCTAAAGCTGCGGCTTGAGTTTGTTCTCAAAGGCAGTTTTGAGGCACCAACAGCGGCGATCGCCGATCCCTTAGCATCCTTGGCGGCAGTCTAGATCAGTTCAATTGAAGGAGAGTTGCGGGCGTGGAGCCGTCCTAACCCGCTCCTCTTCATCAATCGATCTAGACAGAGGTGCGGGCATGGCTGAGCGTTGTTTCCAGCAGGCGATCGCAATCCAAGCGAGTTGTGCAGCGGTAGAAGCCTGTTTTCGTGATCTGAGCCTGATGCATCGCTGGTTGAACCCTCTGCTTCGCTGTCGTCCCGTCGGCGAGTGGAGCCTCAATCGCGGCAGTCGCACTCAGTTTCAGATTCAAATTCCGTTGCTCTACCCTTGCTTGGACTGTATCGTTTGCGATCGCAGCGAAGGGAAGATTGTCTGGCAGTTTGAGGGATTTTTTCAGGGAACTGATACATGGCAGTGGTGGCCCGAAGCTGACCACACACGTCTCGATAATTGCTTTCGCTTCCAGATTGCAAAGCCCTGGATTGCTTGGGGATTTGATCGCGTTGCTGCAGGAGTGACCCAGCGAGACATGCAAGCCCAACTGAAACGGCTTAAGGCGATCGCGGAATCCTTACCGGATGACCTCACCTAAGCCTGCGATCGCACGGACTCGTGGGCCAATGAATCGAGTTATTCCAGCATCATTTAGGAGTTTCGTCATTGCATCCAATCGCCAAGAAAAACCCCGCCATCGCTGAGCGGGGAAAAGCTTGGGTAGAGACGTGGAATAGCCGCAGACTGATTGCGGTTGCTCTATTCAAAGCAATTAATCACCGGAAATTTGTCTTTTTCCCTACAATCACAAAATAATTTTAAGTTTGACGCGATCGCTCTTGCTAAACCCGCACCGATGATGCTTGTTCAGTCCGTTTGACTCAGCGTTTCATCCGTGAGCTCAATCAGCATTCGGCTCGAATTGTGATTGGTGCTGAAGGCATTGGAGTTCCTTGACTGCTGCAAGCAAGCCCTCTAAACAGGTCAGAAGGTAGTTGCCAGAGCACTTAGAACTTAGTGAGCGATCGCCGTCGCCAAACTCGGGACTGAGGGTGGATTGCCAACTGAATGAACCTGTTGCCAGCCATTCAAGTCTTGGAGGGCGCGATCGCGATAGGCCGCATAGCGATCTTTCTTACTGCGAGGCGGCTGTTCCAGATTGGGCAGGATGCCAAAGTTGGGGGGCATGGGTTGGAAATATTTAGGCTCTGCGCTGCTGATGAAACGGAAGAGCGAACCGCTGACCAAAGTGTCGGGTAGAACAAGCGGCGATCGCCCCAAGGCCAGACGTGCCGCATTGGTTCCGGCCAACCAGCCCCCAGCCACCGCTGCGCTATAGCCTTCTGTGCCAATCAACTGACCTGCAGCCAAAAGTGTCGGTCGCTGCCGGAATTGCAGACTGGGGTCAAGCAGTTGGGGCGCATTGATAAAGGTATTGCGGTGCATAACCCCAAATCGGACAAACTCAGCTTGAGTCAGCCCTGGAATCATTTGGAAAATCCGCTTTTGTTCGCCCCAGCGCAAATTGGTCTGGAAGCCGACCAAATTCCACAGATTACCGGCCCGATCTTCCTGCCGAAGCTGGACAACCGCATAGGGACGGCGACTCCGATTTTCGGGGTCGCGCCAGTCTCCCAAGCGAGCATCGAACAGTCCCACTGGCTTGAGCGGCCCGTAGCGCATCGTATCTTCGCCGCGCCGCGCCAATTCTTCAATTGGCAAGCAGCCTTCAAAGAATTTGGCTGACTCTTGCTCAAAATCCTTGAGTTCCGCCTGTTCTGCCGTGATCAGGGCTTCGCGGAAGGCCAGATATTGCTCGCGATCGAGAGGGCAGTTGAGATAAGCTGCTTCGCCTTTGTCATAGCGGGAGGCCCGAAACGCGATCGCTTGATCGATGGATTCACCCGTGACGATCGGGCTAGCTGCATCGAAGAAGCTGCAATAGTCCTGTCCAGTAAATTGCTGCAAATCTTCCGCGAGGTCGGGACTGGTCAGTGGGCCAGTGCAGAGCACAACAATGCCATCCGTCGGCAGCGATCGCAGTTCCTCGCGCCGAATCTCAATCAAGGGATGATCGGCAAGAGTGCGGGTCAGATCTTCGCTGAACAAGGCGCGATCGACCGCCAAAGCTCCACCAGCGGGAACCTGATGCTCACGGACTTTGCTGAAAATCAGCGACCCTAACCGCCGCAGTTCCTCGTGCAACAGTCCTGCTGCACGATCGCTAGCCATCGCGCCAAAGGAGTTGCTACAGACCAGCTCCGCAAAGGATTCACTGTGGTGCGCTGGACTCTGGCGCTGGGGCCGCATCTCGTAGAGGATAACCGGCACGCCCGCCTGGGCAATCTGCCAAGCAGCCTCGGTTCCCGCCAACCCTGCTCCAATCACGATTACGGGTTGCGTTGTTGCTGCCATGCCAACCGGAAAAATGCAATCTTCATCCTAGCGAATGGTCACTGTCCCCCCGCGCTGACCCGCCGTGAAGGTCAGCATCAGGAGCTGCGCTCTCAGGGGTTCACAGCATGCGGGTGGCTTCCCAGCGAATGGGAATGAAGGCAGAAGTGGCTGGCCGTTGAGTCTCTAGGACGGTAATTGGAGCGGCTGGCAACGTCCGCCCAGTCCGGTGGCGATCGCGCAGGTGTTGTGGATCAACATCTGCTGATAGTTGGGGGCGGGAGATTCAGGACCACCAGGGCCTTCCACGTAGAGCGGTTGAGCAAAGACCTGCACGCCTGCTTCCTGGGCAACGGTGCCAATTAACTGGGGATTGCTAGTGGTCTCACGGAAAACAGTTGGGACTTGCGCCGCTCGCAAACTATCAACCAATTCTGTCAGCCGCGTCGGTGTGGGTTGCTCTTGGGTACTGAGGCCCGCGATCGCCCCCGACTCTGTCAGACCGTAGGCTTGGGCGTAGTAGCCAAACGAATCGTGGGTGGTAATCAGCCGACGTTGGGCTGCGGGAATCGAGGCAATTTGCTGAGGGATCCAAGCTTGAATCTGCTCTAATTCCGCCGCGATCGCCTGCTCTCGTTGTTGGTAGGTAGCGGCTTCAGCAGGCTGCAGATCACTCAGTGCCTGGGTCACCACCTGCGCGATCGCCACTCCATTGCGGGCATCATGCCAGACGTGCGGATCGGGAGTTGGTTCAGCGACTTTGGTGTTCTCCGCTGTTTTCTCCTCGGCATGGTCATGATCGTGATCCTCTCCGTGATCGTGACCATGGTCGTGATCATGCGCCTCACCCAGCAACGGCTTGGGGACTGCCGCCTCAAACACTGCGAGTTTAGGTGTCGTCGACTGGGTCGCTTGCACCATGCGAATCAGGGACGGTTCGTAGTCATAGCCGCCGTAAAGCACTAATTGAGCTTCTTCCACAGCCCGCCGGTCTTCAGGGGTGGGGGTGTAGACGTGGGGATCCTGATCGGGCTTCAGCAAGCAAGTCAGATCGATGCTGTCCTGACCAATTTGCTTGGCTAAGTCGCAGAGAACAGCCGTTGTTGCCACGACTTTGGGCCGGTTGCGATCGCTGCTGATGGTGTTTTGCTGACAGCCCCAGAGCAGCGCAGTGACACAGACGAATCCCAGTGCTTTAGCAGAACCCAACGCAATCTTCATCGTGGCTTGCCGAAAATATCCCCTGCTCGATGATAGATTAATTTGAGAATCGTTATCATTCCTTATGCTCGAGATCCGGCACCTCAGCGTCTGCTATCGCCAGCAAAGGGTCTTAGAAGATATTTGTTTGCAGGTGCAAGCCGGTGAGCAGTTGGCCCTGATCGGCCCCAATGGTGCGGGTAAGAGCACCTTGATGCGCGCCATCTTGGGGTTGTTGACTCCCTATGCGGGCATGGTGCATTGGCGAGGACGGCCCTTGCGGCGTGGCCAGCGATCGATTGCCTACGTACCGCAGCGATCGCAGATCGATTGGCAGTACCCGATCACCGTAGAAACCGTCGTGCGATTGGGTGCAGAAGTCCGTTCCTGGTGGGGGCGATCGCCTCAGACCGAGCCACGGATTGCCGCTGCTCTAGAACAAGTCCAACTGACAGCACTGCGTCACCGTCCCCTAGCAGAACTCTCGGGTGGACAGCAGCAACGGGTGTTTTTAGCACGAGCGATCGCCCAAGGCGCAGATTTGCTGCTGCTGGATGAGCCCTTCACCGGCATTGATCACCCCACTGAGCGGCTGATGCAGGACTTGTTCCAGCAGTTTGCCCAGCAGGGAAAAACCCTGATTGTCTGCAGCCACGAATGGGGCGATGCCCTGCAGCGCTACGATCGCCTGATTCTGCTCAACCGCCGGATCATCTGCCACGACATTCCCGAGCGGGCGCTCACGCCCCAGAACCTGCAACAAACCTTTGGCATGCGGCGAGCGGATCACCCTCCCGATCGACAATGGGGCTTTGCTTGCTAGGCGATCGTGATTGTTGACAGTCTGACTGCGCCGCTGGCCTACGACTTCTTCCGGCGGGCATTACTGATGGGCTTGATCGCGGGCGTGATTGGGCCGGTGGTCGGCAGCTATTTGATCGTGCAGCGCCTTGGCTTTTTGGCGAATGTCATCTCCCATGCGGTGCTACCGGGCTTGGTGATTGCCCAGGCGATCGGCATTGACATCAGCATCGGTGCCTTCTTGTCGGGACTGCTCAGCTCGGGCTTACTGACTTGGATTCAAAGTCAGGCCGTTGTCAAACCCGATGCCGCCATGAATGCGATTTTGGCAAGCTTCTTTGCGCTGGGGATGCTGTTGATTCCCGTGCTGGGCAGTCGCTTGAATCTTGAGGGCTTTCTGTTTGGCGACATTCTTAGCGTCAGTCCAACCGATCTGTGGCGAAGTGGCAGTATTGCGGTCGGTGTGTTGCTGGCGATCGTGCTTTGCTATCGTCCCCTGCTCTATTACTCCTTCGATCCAGTCGGTGCGGCGGCGATCGGACTGCCGGTGCGCTGGCTAGAGTTTGGCATGGTGACAGCGATGAGCCTGACGATCATCGCGGGGATGCAAGCCGTGGGCGTCATTTTGATCATTGCCCTCATTTCCTGCCCCGCCCTCGCGGCCTATCTCTTGGTGCGGGAGTTGCACTGGATGCTGGTGGTCAGCGGGGTGATTGGTGTCGCTTCTGCTTGTCTGGGACTCTACGGCAGCTACTACCTCAACCTGCCCTCGGGGCCGGCGATCGCCCTAATCAGCTTTTTGGCCTTTCTGGCTGCTTTCTTGTTCAGTCCCAGTCGGGGCCTCTGGATGCGATCGCGCGCTAAATCAAAACTGCGCTGAGATCTGCTTGACCGACGTGGTGGCCAATCCTGCATCAATAATGAGCTTGTCTGGTTGGCGATCGCTATGAGCCCCTCTCAAATTGAATTGCTGTCTGCCGATGAACAGCGGCGCACCCTCAATCGTTTGGCCTCGCAGATTGTCGAGAGCGCCCGAGAGGTTGATCGCCTCGTGTTGATTGGCATCCACACCCGAGGGGTCTACCTCGCCGAAGGACTGGCGCAAGCGATCGCCCAGCTCGAAGGCCAGCCGATCGCCTCTGGCAGTTTAGACATCACTTTCTATCGCGATGACCTCGATCGCATTGGGGCCCGCCAACCCGAGCGCAGCCGCATTCCTCAAGATTTGACCGGCTGCACCGTTGTTCTGGTCGATGATGTGATCTTCACGGGCCGCACGATTCGCGCCGCCATGGATGCTTTGAATGACTATGGACGCCCGGCGATCGTCCGCCTCGCAGTTCTGATCGATCGCGGCAATCGGGAGTTGCCCATCCAACCCGATTTTGTTGGCAAAGTCGTTCCAACGCGGCGCAGTGAACGCGTGGAAGTCTACTTCCAGTCCGTTGATGGTCACGAAGGAGTGGCGTTGATCCGGCCTGACTGAGGCGATCGCCAACCCAAACAGTCGTAGACCGTGGCTTGCAAGCCTGTACTGGGATCTCGCAGCGCTTGTTGCTGTTCCAACCATTGCTGCCACGCCAGTCGGCTATCCTGCTGCCAGCGATCGGCCAAGCTCGGGACCCGCCGCTGCCAGTGGGCTTGTTGAGTGTCCAGTAACACCGTCCAAGTTGCTCGATCCTGCCAAGTGCCCAAAGCTGTTTGCAGGGGTTTGAGGCGCTGCAACAGCGGTTCGAGGGTTGGGGCGACAGTCGCCAGCACTTCCACGCCATAGCGAAAGCGTTTGACCGTCTTGCGCAGGTCGTGGAGCTGATGATTATCTGCCGAACGCAGTTGCTGCTGATCCGTCACCCGTATCCACCAGCCCGGATGGACATGCAAGCGGGCATAGCTGGCCAACACCAGTTCTGGAAGTAGATCTGGACTAGGGAGATAGGCGCAGGCTTCAAAAGAGGGCTTCGCTAGCCAATTGCGCAGGGCCGTGATGCAGCGTTGATAGCGCGATCGCTGGAGTTCTCGGCGGAGCTGGCAGCGCGCTTGGCGACAGCGGGCTTTTAACTGTTTTTGAAGCTGCTGGAACCGGCGCGCTTCTTGGTGTTGCTCCGGCTTCGGTAAGGATTGCAAGGCTTCCAGCAAAACATCGAGATCGCGGACTTGACCACAACGGCGTCCCAAACTCGCCAGCGATCGCTGGCGAACGGCCTTTGGCAAACTCAGGGCAAAGCCATAGTGCTCCAGCAGGCTGCGCAGCCGCCGCAAGCTGACGCGCAACTGGTGTAAATCTTCAGGATCGCGATCGCGCAGCACCGCACGACGATAGTGCAGATAGCGATCGACCTGTCGCTGCATCCCTTGCAGCAAACAAAGACCCAGACTGTCAGCGGGCAGATTGAGCGAGGCAGACATTCCTGACCCTCCATCGCATGCTGACGACCCCACTTCTCGCTTAGCAAGCGAAGAGCCAGAACGACAGCGACCCGTCTCGTCTCAGTCTAGCGAGAAGGGTTACAGGCATCGCAGCAGGCTAAAGAACGAGGGTTCACCTCAAGCGCCTGCCTCCACCAGTGAAAGTCTCTGGCTCAGCGATCGCTCACAACTGGTCAACAGCATTTCGGAGTGCTGGGGTGAATCAGCGAGAGAGATTTCGCTTGAGAGAATCCAGCTCATCCTCAATATCCCAAGCATGGAAAGCGGCTTCTAGCGGATCGTTGGGATCGGCTGCAGGCGGAGTCCCCCAAGTAGCGGGGCTAGCTTGAACGGTTGCAAGTCGTTGCTTTACTTCCTGCTGCCGCGTTTGAATCTGGCGATAAAGCTGCTGACTCTGCTCAATCTGCTGTTTCACTGCCGTCATTTGACCCCAAAGCTGATTGCCTTGTCGTAGCAGGGCAGCTTCACGGGCCTGCGCGGGTTCAACTAAATCCAACCGCCCCTTGGATTGCGCCTTGGCAATGCGTTCGTGCCAGAGTTGTACATCGCGGGCTGTCGCTAGGATTTTCTCTTGCAGCGTTTGTTCTTGGCGCTGGAGCTGCGCAATCAGCCGGAGTGTATCGTTGGCCTGCTCGTCGAGCTGTTCTGCTAAAGCCTGTAGTTCGAGGTGGGGATTGTTGCGTAGATACTCTTCGAGCCGATCCTCCAAAAAGCGGCTGACGTCATCAAAAACACTCACCGTTCGTCCTCGGTTCTCCTGCCTTCAGTATGCGGGCTGATTGGGAGATGGCGAGGAACATGCGATGCTGACTGCGATCGCGGCTTTTCTGCTCTGTCAGCTCTATGGAACTCTCTTCTTCAATCTTTGTCGCAGGCCATCGGGGTTTGGTGGGAGCGGCGATCGCGCGACGGCTGCAAGCAGCAGGCTACCCAAATCTCCTGACGGCCTCACGATCGCAATTGGATTTGCGCGACGCGATCGCGGTCGACCGATTCTTTGCCGAGCATCGACCAGACTATGTCTTTCTTGCAGCAGCGAAGGTCGGCGGGATTTATGCCAACGACATCTATCCGGCAGATTTCCTGCGTGACAATCTGCAGATTCAGACCAACGTGATCGATGCAGCCTACCGCAACGGTTGCCAGAAGCTGCTGTTCTTAGGCTCGACTTGCATCTATCCCAAATTTGCACCCCAGCCGATGCCGGAAAGTTGTCTGCTGACGGGGGAATTGGAACCGACGAATGAGTGGTACGCGATCGCGAAAATCGCCGGCATTAAACTCTGTCAGGCCTACCGCAAGCAGTATGGCTTCAATGCCATCAGCTTGATGCCCACCAATCTCTACGGCCCAAGCGACAACTTCCATCCGGAAAATAGCCATGTGTTGCCAGCCTTAATTCGGCGCTTCCTAGAAGCGAAGGAAGCGAATCACGCGGAAGTAGTGTGCTGGGGAACGGGCAGCCCCCGCCGTGAATTTCTTTACGTTGATGACTTGGCTGATGCCAGTCTCTTCTTGATGCAGACCTACAACGAGCCCGAGATCGTCAACGTTGGCGTGGGCAGTGATATTTCGATTCGTGAGCTGGCGGAACTAGTCGCTCAAACCGTGGGCTACAGCGGCGCGATCGCTTGGGATACCAGCAAGCCAGATGGAACGCCTCGTAAGTTGGTGGATGTGCGGCGGTTGACCGAGTTGGGCTGGACTGCTCAAACTTCGCTAGAACAGGGATTGCGACAAACGGTGGATTGGTTCTTGGCGCACCGTCTGCAAGAGGCTCGACTCTGAGCGAAGCGATCGCAACTGTCCCTGTTTCTTTGGAGTGAATTTGCAAACCATTCGGGCTGAGCTGCGACAGTTCTTGCAGCTGGCAATTCCTTTGGCTGCCGCCCAAGTAGCTCAAGCAGCGGTCGGCTTTGTCGATACGGTGATGATGGGGCGCCTGGGGCCAGAACCCTTAGCAGCAGGCGGTTTAGCCTCGGCGCTGTTTCAATTCATCTTGGCCACGGCCAGCGGAGCTGTCATGGCTGTGAGTCCGCTAGTCGCCGAAGCGCAGGGTGCAGGCAAAGACTACAAAATTGCTGCGATCGCTCGGCAAGGCCTGTGGCTCTCGGTCCTGCTGGGACTACCGGTCATGGTCATCATCGGCCAATTAGCCAACGTGATGCCAGCTTTGGGGCAGTCGGCAACCACGATCGCCCTTGCCCGCAACTATTGGGATGCCGTGCTTTGGGGCATCATTCCGGGACTGGGCTTTGCCATGTTGCGGGGCTACGTGGCAGCGCTGGGTCAAACGCGCATTATTTTGCCGCTGGTCTTGCTGGGCACGCTGGTCAATGGCATTGGCAACTATCTCCTGGGCTATGGGCAGTTCGGGTTCCCACGGCTGGAGCTGACAGGCTTGGGGCTGTCGAGTGCCCTGGGTTTATGGGTGATGTTTCTTGGGTTGCTGGCCTACACCGGCTGGCAGCCAGAGCTGCATCGCTATCCGTTTTGGCAGCATTGGCGCTTGCTGCAACCAACGATTTGCCGCCAAATCCTGCAATTAGGCTGGGCGATCGCAATCACGGTTGCGGTGGAATTTGGCCTGTTCACGATCATTACGATTCTGATGGGAGCGATTGGGGTCGAGGCGTTAGCGGCCCATCAAACGGTTTCGCAGACGATCATTTTGATTTTTATGGTGCCTTTGGGCTGCTCCTTTGCGATGACAGCACGGGTGGGCTGGTGGTTTGGTCGCCAGGATGGACCGGGGGCACGGCGGTCTGGACTGGTTGGCATCAGTGCGATCGCGATTTGGATGCTGCTGCCCTCCAGCGCCTTGCTCTTCTTTCCTCGCGCGATCGTAGGCATTTACGTTGACCTTAGCGATCCAGCCAACGCTGGACTGTTGGCTCTGGCATTGCCCATGCTGCGGATTGCGGCCTTTGCGCTAGTTCTCGATGGTGTGCAACGGGTTGCCATGGGCGCTTTGCATGGCCTACAAGATACCCGCATCCCCCTCCTGCTCAGTCTGGTTGCTTTCTGGGGCGTTGGAGTCGGGAGTAGTGCACTGTTGGGCTTTCAACTGGGCTGGGGCAGCACCGGACTCTGGATCGGTCAATCCTTGGGGGTTGCGATCGCTGGAGGACTCTTTTTGCGGCGCTTTTTGCGACTCACTCAGCGTTTAAATCAGCAGTTCCCGCTTCAGGCGCCGCTGACGACCCATTCGTAGCCCAGTTGGGATGAATTCGGCGATCGCTCAGCACCGATGCTCATCGGTGATTGGCAGTGCTTTCTAGGACGGAGCCTGTAAGCCTTGTCCCCAAGCATGCAATCCCTCCAATACCGGCAAGAGTGCCTGTCCTCGCTCGGTCAAAGCATATTCGACCCGAGGTGGAACTTCTGGATAGATAGTACGGGCGAGGACTCCATCTGCTTCCAACTCTCGCAGTTGGCTGGTCAATACTTTCTGGCTCACCCCTGTCAGCGATCGCTGCAGATCCGAAAAGCGGCGTACACCGTCTGCGAGTTCCCGAATGATCAGTAACTTCCAGCGACCTTGCATCACCCGCAGCGCTATTTCGGCAGGGCAATTACCGTGATCATGACTCTCTAAATAGCCGGGTGATGAGTCCATGGTTACAAACAGGTAACTAACGTACTTAACGGTGCGTTCTTGTCAGGAAATCGGATGATAGTTCAGACTGATGAGTAAGGAAATGCGATCGCTAATTAAGTGCTCATTTAGCTGATTGATTAGGCCTAAATCCTATTTAATCCTGATGATTAGAGTCGCGATCGCCCACAAATTGCTGTGAAGGATTGGCATCATGTCTACACTCAGTCCTCATTCTATTCACCTAGAAGCGGGCACCCACGCTCTCTGCTCCTGTGGCTTGAGTCAAGCCGGTCACTTTTGTGATGGCTCTCACCAAGGCTCGGGCAAAAGTCCGCAGATACTCAAGCTGGATCAGGCCAAAACAGTTTATCTCTGTAGCTGCAGTGCCAGTGGGAATGCTCCTTTTTGTGATGGTAGCCATACCCGCATCAGTGCCACTTCAGCTGCTTCCAGCCGCAAGCCTTGGTGGAAGTTCTGGGGATAGCATCGCTGCTCGGCTTGTTAGCTTGTGGTTAATCAGTGCGATCGCTCCAAGCCCTAACCGGGGTAGGGAGCGCATCGACTCTCAGGGTGCTTCTGCCTGAACAACAGAAGTCAACCCACTGTTGTTGACTTCATTCTCGGTGACTGTGATGGTTTCAACTACTAATCTCCGCTCAACTTTGACAACACCACTGTTTCGCCCTGCGGCGGACCGTTTTCACAGCCAAATTGAGTGGCTGGATAGTTGGCACAGCTTTAGTTTTGGAAGCCACTATGACCCCGCTTGGATGGGGTTTGGGCCACTGCGCGTGATTAACGATGACACGATTGCAGCGGGGAAAGGCTTTGGCATGCACCCCCACCGAGACATGGAAATTGTCACGGTCATGGTTGAGGGCGAGCTAACTCACCAAGATTCCATGGGCAATCGCGAGGTGCTGCGGGCTGGTGAAGTGCAGCGGATGAGTGCTGGCACGGGCGTCGTTCACAGCGAAGTCAACGCCAGCGATCGCCCCTGCCACTTGCTGCAGATCTGGATCGAACCCGTTCGTTTGGGCATTCCCCCCGCTTATGAGCAGAAGCCATTTGCGATCGCTGAGGGCTGGACGCCGTTGCTGAGTCCCACGCAAGACCAAGAAAGCATGGCGATCGATCGGCCTATCCGACTTTGGCGGGCGCAACCGGCTCCGGGAACAACCTTGGAAATCCCGATCGCTGCGAAAACCCTCGGCTGGATTCAGCTGATTGATGGGGCTGCCACGGTCGAATCTGATGCGGGCACCTCGCAGACCCTAGTCCGTGGCGATGGCCTCGGTTTCAGCCAAGGCCAAATCCAGCGGCTAACTAGCAGCCAAGCAGGGACTGATCTCCTGCTGTTTGAGCTGGTTTGAGTCCGTTTAGGTCACTGGAGGGCGCTCGCCCTCCAGTGTTGTCGCAGACTGCAGGGTTTCAGCCGATCGCAGGTTGAATAAGGTTTGACCTTCGGCATCTGTACCCGTGACTGCGATCGCGCTGATCGATCGCTGCCAGAGTCGCTGATCGCTGGCGAACAGTGCCAACCCGTGACTGGGAGCGGCTAGGAGCGCAATCAGGCGATCGCGTTTATCGGTGAACCGGAAGGCATTATTGCCCAAGTCACCGGCGCGACAGAGGCGCAGCAGTCCCAATGGCAGACGTTTGACTAGACCTAGCGTTGAGACCAGCAGCAAATCTTGGCCTGAAGGCACACTCAAGCAGCCCAACGGTTGTTCGCCCTCCCGTAGACGCAAGAGCCGAGGTTGACCTTGGGAAGTGCGACTCGCCAGTGGTAATTCCGACAGCGACAAGCGCAGCAAGCGACCACCACTACTGCCAAGTAGGACTTCCTGTTGGGGCGCACAGAGGCAAGCCGCTTGGATGGTTTCTTCCTCCACCAGCTTCAGCAGTTGCAATCCTCGATTAGAAATCTCCGCTAACTCAGTCAGCGCTAGACGTTTTGCTCGACCCTGACTGCTGAGCAGCAGGAGCGATCGCTCCTCGCTCGCAGGAGGCAAGAGTAAGGTCGCAGCGATCGCAGTGGACTGGCGACCGGTGGGCAAGAGATTGGCGATCGGCCCCAGATGAACCTCGCGCAGCGATCGCCGGTAGGCACGTCCTTCAGCGGTAATCACCAGCAAATCTTGGCTGGGGTCAGCCCACTGCAGCACTTTCGGAAAATCCGTTCGCTCTTGAGCGCCCGACCTGGCAGTCAGCCAGGGTTCCAGTTCAGTCGAATTAGCGGCCTGCAGCTGACCGCGATCGCTGAGGCAGAGCCAAGTCGGTTCTTGGAAAGCAAAGCGCGGCGCGGTGACTGGGGCAGAATCTGAGGCTGCGGAGTCGGTTGCTGAGTTGAAAATCAGCTCGCCTTGAATCGGGGCTGCCGTTGTCGGTGTTGGAGCCGATGGCTCGCTGGCAGGAACAACCGGAGCGGCGACTGGCTTGGGAGCTGCGAATGCTTCTGGGGGAATTTCGGGCAGACGCGTCCGGCGCAGACTGCCAAAACGCCGCTTCAGGTCGCGCAAATCTTTTTTCAGCGATTTGAGCAGGGTGGGGCGATCGTTCAGAAGGGTTTGCAGGCGAGCCTGTTGCTCCCGCAGGTTGGTAGCTTCTTGTTGCAGTTGTTCCTGCTCCAAGCCCGTGAGCCGCCGCATCGGCATTGACAGAACAGCATCGGCTTGGCGTTCATTCAGATCAAAGTGAACCTGCAAGCGGGCCCGAGCAGTGCTGCCATCTGGTGATTGGCGCAGGATCTCAATCAAGCCATCCAAATCACCCAAGCTGCGCAGCAAACCTTCCAGAATCATCAAGCGATGCTCGGTCTGCTCCAGCTCATGACCGTAGCGACGGCGCAGCGTCGCTTCTCGGAAGCTGAGGAACTGTTCCAGCAATTGCTTGAGGCTGAGCTGCTGGGGCTGACCTTCGACAATCGCCAGCAAAATAGCACCGAAGTTGCTCTGCAGAGCCGTGCGTTTGTAGAGCTGCTCTAGCACTTTGTCTGCTTGGGCATCGCGGCGCAGTTCAATCACTACCCGCATTCCTTCGCGATCGCTCTCGTCACGAATATCGGCAATGCCTTGCAGCTTGCCATCGTTGACTAAGTCAGCAACTTTTTCGATCCAGCCCGCTTTGCTGACCTGATAGGGCAGCTCACTGACGATGATCACTGGGCGACGGTGGCGACCTTTGGCTGGTTGGATTTCTTCAACCCGTGCCACCCCGCGCACCGGAATACTGCCGCGCCCCTCGGAATAGGCATCGATAATGCCCCGCGCATCAATCACCTCGCCGCCTGTGGGAAAGTCGGGGCCTGGCACATAGCGCAGCAGATCGCGATCGCTGAGTTGGGGGCGATCGATTAAAGCGATCAGCGCATCGACAATTTCGCCCAAATTATGGGGCGGAATGTTGGTCGCCATGCCGACGGCGATGCCCGAGCAACCATTCAGCAACAGGAAGGGCAACTGGGCTGGGAGGACCGAGGGTTCTTGCTGCGAGTTGTCGAAGTTAGCAACAAAATCGACGGTTTCTTCGCCAATTTCTTCCAGCAGCGCCACGTGGCTGACGGGTGCGAGGCGGGTTTCGGTGTAGCGCATCGCCGCTGGCGGATCATTATCGATCGAGCCAAAGTTGCCATGCCCCGCCAGCAAGGGATAGCGACTACTAAAGTCCTGCACCAAGCGCACAAGCGCGTCGTAAACCGCCTGATCGCCGTGGGGATGATACTTACCCAACACGTCACCCACCACCCGCGCACTTTTGCGGAAGGGGCGATCGGGTGTCAGACCCAGTTCATGCATGGCATAGAGAATGCGCCGCTGCACTGGCTTGAGGCCATCGCGAGCATCGGGCAAGGCCCGGCCCACGATCACACTCATGGCGTACTCCAGATAGGAGCGTTGCATTTCTTGGTGGAGTGCTGTCGGCAGAATGCGATCAGCGCCGTTGAACTGGATCGAGTCGGTCATGCCTTAGCCAAACTGGCGATCGTTGTCGCAGTAAGCAACGTGGCCTAGCATAACGGACGCTTTCGTCCTGCTGTGGCAGACTCCAAAGTCAGTGCTTGCGAGGTTTGGCGATGGCGACCTTACTCTTGGTCGAGGATGACCCAACCAATGCTCGGGTCCTTGCCAAAATCTTGGAAAAACGGGGCGGCTACAGCGTGCAGCACTGTGAAGATGTCGCCACGATTTTGTCGGTCTGTGCCAGCGGCGCGATCGCTCTGGTCTTACTCGATATCTCCCTCGCCCACAGTACCTATCAAGGACGGCAACTGAATGGCATCGAAATTGCCCAATTGTTGCGCCAAAACCCGCAGACAGCGCAGCTCCCGATCGTGTTGCTGACAGCCCACGCCATGATCGGCGATCGCGATCAGTTTCTGCAGGCCAGCCAAGCTGATGCCTACATCGTCAAACCGGTGATCGACTACGACGCCTTTCTGCAGCTGATTCAGCAATTACAGGCGGCGCCCCGTTCGGTCTAGCGGGCTAGAGTCAGAACAGGGTTGATCACAAAGTCAAGTGCAATTTGCGATCGCCCACACCGAGTCACCGAGCAATCGCCAAGATGCCCCTGCCGGATTATCAAGCCCTGATGTTGCCGCTCTTACAGTTGTTGGCGGATCAGCAAGTCCATCGCACTCGCGCTGTCATTGAAGCCTTGGCAGAGTCTTTTCAGTTGACTTCTGCTGAGAGACAGCACTTACTACCCAGCGGTAAAAAATTTACGTTTGATAACCGGGTAGGTTGGGCACGCACATACCTGAAGAAAGCAGGGTTAATTGACAGTCCTCAACGGGGCTTTTTGCAGATTACGGCTGCAGGACAGGAGGTACTCCGACATAATCCCTCCAAAATTGATGTTGGCTATCTTGATCAGTTCGAAGGCTTCCGAGAATTTCGAGGTCTATCTGGTACGACTACCGAAACGCCAGCGATCGCTGATCTAACGCAAACACCCAATACGCCTGAAGAAGATTTAGATGCGGTCTATCAGCAACTAAGGTCTGATCTTAGGTCTGATTTGCTGCAGACTATCAAGAGTTGCTCCCCAGCCTTTTTTGAGCGCTTAGTCGTTGAGCTGCTGGTGGCCATGGGTTATGGCGGTTCCCGCCGAGAAGCGGGTCAAGCGATCGGCCGCAATAACGATGAAGGCATTGACGGCATTATCAAAGAGGATCGTTTGGGCTTAGACATTATCTATATCCAAGCGAAGCGCTGGGATGCAGTCGTTGGCCGGCCGGAGATTCAAAAGTTTGCAGGAGCGCTGCAGGGGCAACGGGCTCGCAAAGGTATCTTTATCACGACCTCTGCTTTCTCTAAGGAAGCTGCCGATTATGTTCGTAAGATTGACTCGAAAATCATTTTGATTGACGGTCAAACCTTAGCGGAATACATGATTGATAACAACGTCGGAGTGACGGTAGAAGCAATCTATGAGCTAAAGCGAATTGATCGCGATTATTTCATTGAAGACTAAGTGCGGTTAAACCCGTTGTGGATAACTGATTTGAGAAGAATAGATAACGGCCAACATCACGCGGCTGATGTGGCGGGGCCGTGCGATCGCTTAATAAACTGAAACCCAGCCGCAGAGACATGAGAATTCAGAAAGAGTCTGCGACTGGGACGGTCAATCACTTGGAGTGGTTAGGCACCGATTTGGTTGCCGCGACGATATTGCAGGTAGGCCGCCACAAACAAGCCTGCCAAGGTAATCGGGATTAGGCCGAGAACGATACCGCAGAGCAAAGGCTCGATCATGATCTGCTGCCTCTTGGAAATACAGGGTGCTTAAGCAGTGTAGCGACTGAGATGACCCGCCGAAAAGCCCAAGGCAAGCGGCGATCGCTGCTGCTGCCCCTCTGATTGTAAAGGTGTATGATCATTCTGAGACACGTCTTAAGGGCAAGAAACGGTCTTGGTCCCGCGATCGCGAGCGCTGTGGAACAATCTCTCTCCAAAGTCATTGAACCTCGCGCAGCTCAAGTCTTGGGCTGGATCGCCGCTGGCGTCGTTGTTATCGCAATCGGCCTGCTGCTAACCTTTTTTCGCCCCACTGACCCCTACGTCAGTACCGTGCTGACCTTGACGGGTGATACAGAGCGCGGTCAAGCCATCTTCCAAATTAATTGTGCAGGTTGTCATGGCCTAGAGGGGCGTGGACTTGTGGGGCCAGACCTCGCCAACGTCTCGAATCGCAAGTCACGCAAAGACCTGATTTTACAGGTCACAACCGGCGAAACACCCCCCATGCCCAAGTTTCAGCCCAGTCCAGAGACGATGGCAGACCTCCTCAGCTATCTCGAAACTTTGTAGTGCCGGCTCGTAACAACTGACACTGCAGCCCGAGCGCGAACATGGCTTGCTGAGAGCACTGTTACAGAGCAAGCGATGGGGTCAGCGGCGGAACATTGGCCAGCGATCGCAGCCTTGGGCGATCGCGTGGAAGCAGCCCTGCAAGCAGCAGGTGTTGATCTCTGGATGGGTGGTGAACCTACCTTTGTGGCCGCTGATCAACTGGAAGATCCGCAATGGCGAACCGCTGCATTAGGGACTGAGAAATATCAGCTCGGCCAGCAACTGCGCGATCGCCTCGTCACAACGTTTCAGCTGCCGCACCCTTTGTTGATTGAAGGAACTGGCAAGTGGTATCCCGGTGAGGCTGCTCCACGGTGGTCTTTAGGTGCCTATTGGCGACGGGACGGTCAGCCGCTCTGGACGGGCGACCCCCTGACGATGCGTTCTGGAACTGTGGCGATCGCGTCAGCAGAACAGTTTGTACAAACCCTCCAACAAATTCTTCAACTGCCAGACGTTGCACCGTGGCGAGTGCGCCAAGAAGCAGCTGTTGTCTTACCCCTACTGCCAATTCGCAAGGCCGATCAGCCCGCTTGGGCCACCTGCACGTGGTCTTCTGTGTCAGGGGCAGACCTCGTTCCACTCGAAGGTGAAACTCCTTTAGGACTGCGACTCCCTCTTCAACAACTGGGAGAAGTGGACTTGCCCTATGAGCCCGATGACAGCACTGACTTAGTCGACTGGCAGCCGGATACCGCTGTTCTCGCGCCTCCCAATAGTCTGAAGCTGGCTGTGATCGTCCGCGAAGTTCAGCAGCAATTGCGGGTCTTTCTGCCCCCTTTGATTTCAGCCCCCGCCTATCTCCACCTATTGCAAGCGATCGCGCAGACTAGCCGACGCTTGCAGCAACCGATTCAACTCGAGGGCTATCCACCACCGCGCCATCCTGAGCTGATGGGCTTCCAGGTCACACCAGATCCCGGTGTCCTTGAAGTCAATATCCATCCAGTCGGAGATTGGCGATCGCTGGCTGACCAAACCAAGAGTCTTTATCAGGAAGCGCAAACGCTGGGGCTGACGGCGCGGCGCTATCAATTCAATGGCTTACCAACCGATACGGGCGGGGGTGCACACATCAC
The DNA here is from genome assembly GCF_003846445.2 of Synechococcus elongatus PCC 11801. Lineage (NCBI taxonomy): Bacteria > Bacillati > Cyanobacteriota > Cyanophyceae > Synechococcales > Synechococcaceae > Synechococcus > Synechococcus elongatus. Next base: position 705,346 of record NZ_CP030139.2, read on the forward strand.
CTTGGGCGGACGATCGCCCGAAACCAGTCCTCTGTTGCGGCGACCCGATCTGCTACGGAGCCTAATCAGTTACTGGCAGCATCACCCCAGCTTGTCCTATGGGTTTGCAGGTTGGTTCATTGGCCCTACCTGCCAAGCGCCACGAGTTGATGAAGGTCGCCCAGAAGTGCTCTACGAGTTGGAATTGGCCTTTGAGCAACTCCAAATGAGTGCAGAGCCCGCCGCCATTGATGGCCTTCTAGGGCATTTGCTGGCGGATGTCAGTGGCAACACCCATCGTGCTGAGTTTTGTCTGGATAAGTTATGGCCTAGCCAAATCCCCACTCAACAGTGGGGCGTGCTGGAATTACGAGCTTTTGCCATGCCGCCGGATGCAGCGGAACGCCTCCTGCAACTGCTCCTGGTGCGCGCTTTGGTCGCTTGGTTCTGGCGATCGCCTTTTCAAGCACCGCTACGTCGTTGGGGCACTCAGCTACACGATCGCTTTCTCAGTCCTGAGGCGATCCAAGCTGATTTTCAAGCAGTGCTAGCTGACCTTGCTGAAGCAGGATTTGTCTTCAATCCAGCCTGGTTTGACAGCCACTTTGCTGAGCGCTTTCCCTGCCTAGGCAATCTGGAACTAACGCCCGACTGGTCACTAGATCTCCAGCGGGGGCTCGAACCCTGGCCGGTGCTAGCGGATGACGTCAATGAAAGCGGAACCAGTCGACGGGTTGATGCTTCTTTAGAACGGCTGCAAATTCGGGTGCAAGGCCCCGCCGATCGCCTGCAATCGCTAGAGATCGTCTGCAATGGTTGGCGAATTCCCTGGCACTGGCAAAGCCATAATCAGGCGATCGCGATCGTGCGTTTTCGTGCCCGTCCTCGCCTCGGGACCGTGCCGCTAGCAGCGATCGCTCCTCAAGTCCCGCTGGAGATTCAACTCTTCGAGGCTCAGCAAGGACTCGGAGGCTGTCGCTATTGGCCCGAAGCTCCTGGTGGCGGACTCTATGACCAGTTACCGACTACCACTGCCGAAGCCGCTCAACGGTGTCGTGATCGTTTTCAGGCCCTTCCCGCTGTTGCTTGGCAGGATTGGCCGCACTTAGCGATGGCAGCAGAATTTCCTGAGACCGCTGACCTGCGGCGATCGCAGTCGTACTGATAAGCGATCGTTTAGTGCTGACCTTGGGATAACAGTCAGATCAATCCTCAATCTGAGCGACTCCACGATTCATATAGATTGCTATCGCTTCAAGGGCAGCAATCGACAAATCCACTGTCAACCGAGGTTTAGAGCCTGGTTCTTAATCATTATCCAAGCTAGATCTCAATCATTGAGCGCTGGGCGAGAATCAGGTGATACAGAATAATGAAAAAAGTCGCTCAGTTTTGCCTTGACTGATTTCTATGAACACAATTGAACCAACTGAGTCGACTGAGCTACTTCGCTTACGATAGCCAGCTTGTATTGCTTGCAGCTGACTAACTTCAAATCAGTTTGTGAAGGCTTCTTTTATGCTAGAAAGCTTTGTTTTAGCAACTCTTTTGCTAGGCTTCTTCGGCATCTTATTCAAGAAAAATTTGATTATGAAGGTCATCGCCATGGATGTGATGACCACGGGAGTCATTGCCTACTTTGTTGTCATTGCTGCCCGCGACGGACTATTTACCCCAATTCTGACTGGCGAACAGACTCGTGCCTATGCTGACCCAGTGCCACAGGCAGTAATTCTAACTGCGATCGTCATTGGATTTTCGATTCAGGCACTGATTCTAGTAGGAGTTATGAAGTTATCCAAAGACAATCCAACCCTAGAAATCAGTGAGATTGAACGTAACAATACACCATGACAGACTTAACTATCCTTTGGATCTTCTCTCCATTTTTACTAGGATTTTTAGCCTATATTTTCCCACAGCTCAGTAGATCGCTCTCGCTATTGATGGCGATCGCGTCTGCAGCTTTTGCAGGCAGTCTCTTTATTCGAGACACCCCGTTAACACTCCAATTACTTGATCAGTTTGGGGTTCAACTCCTACTTGATCCCTTAACAGCGTTCTTCATTCTGACGAATGCACTCGTTACTTCAGCAGTTGTCATCTACTGTTGGAGTGGCCGCAAGACAGCTTTCTTTTACACACAGCTTTTGATGCTGCATGGCAGTGTGAATGCTGCGTTTGCCTGTGCAGATTTTATGAGTCTGTACGTCGCCTTAGAAGTTCTGAGTATTGCAGCATTTCTCCTCATTTCTTATCCTCGTAGCGATCGCTCAATTTGGATTGGTCTTCGCTATCTCTTTGTTAGCAATGTTGCCATGCTGTTCTATCTTGTCGGTACAGCACTGGTTTATCAAGCCAATCATTCCTTTGCCTTTGAAGGGTTGCAGAATGCCCCTTTAGAAGCGATCGCCCTCATCTTCGTCGGTCTACTGGTCAAAGGAGGCATTTTCATCTTAGGGCTGTGGCTTCCTTTGACCCATTCAGAGTCTGAGTCCCCTGTCTCTGCATTGATGTCTGGGGTTGTTGTCAAGGCAGGCGTACTGCCCCTCGTTCGCTGCGCACTGCTATTTGAGGAAGTCGATCCGATTGTTCGCCTTTTTGGTGTTAGCACCGCCCTATTTGGTGTCTTCTACGCTGTCCTTGAGAAAGATACAAAGCGTATCTTGGCATTTCACACCATCTCCCAGATTGGTTTCATTCTGGCTGCACCAGAAGTCGGCGGTTTCTATGCTCTCTCTCATGGATTGGTGAAAGCGGCTCTATTCCTCATTGCAGGCGTGTTACCCAGTCGCAATATCAAGGAGCTACAACAGCAGAGCATGTCAACTTCTATATGGATAGCTCTCGCGATCGCCAGTTTTTCAATCTCAGGATTTCCTCTCTTGTCAGGATTTGGTGCAAAAGTCTTGACGATGAAAAACTTGCTTCCTTGGCAGGTAATTGGCATGAATCTAGCTGCTTTAGGCACGGCTATCTCATTTGCAAAGTTTATCTTTCTCCCCCATCAGCAAGCAGACTCAGAGCAATCGCCTCAACAAGCAAGCTTTTGGGTAGCCATGATAGTGCTCTTAGGAGGGTTGGTAGTAGCCAATGTTGCCTACTACGAGGCCTACACATTCGAGAACATTGCAAAACCGCTTCTAACCATTGCCGGTGGGTGGTTAGCCTACCTCTTCATTTTCCAGAAACTAGTTGTTAAGTTACCACGTGTTTTTGAACAGTTTGAGCACTTGATGGGGATTATGATCCTCAGTCTTGTCATCATTTTTGGAATGACCGCAGTATGATTGGCCATTTTCTGCTTAGGATTATTATTTGGTTTCTACTAACGGCTAATTTTGAGCTTCCCAATATTATTATTGGGATTATTGTTGCTCTCTCTCTTCCCTATATCCCTCTTTTTAAATCAACTGATAAGATTCAAGATTTATTGAAGAGCTTATGGCAAATAGCCATCGCAATTCCGCAGGCTTACTTAGAAGCATTTCAGCTTATTCTCCATCCCCATCGGCAAGAGGAAATCGTAATCGAGCGAATCAAATCAGAGCGATCGCCAAGACTAGTTTTCTTGGATATTTTCTTGATTACTCTTACACCTAAAACTGTCGTCCTAAAATACAACGAGCAGGGCTGGTACGAGGTACATCGTGTGCGGAGGAAGAAAAAGTGATTTTAAACTTAGTTTTGATCGCTATGATCTTAACGCTTCTCATTCCTCTCTATGTAGCCTCAAAAAACGAGGATATTTGGCAGGCAATGCTAGCTTTTTCAAGCGTTGCAACAAAAGCATCCGTTATCATTCTTCTCGTTTCTGTTCTGCGTGATGACTGGATGATTGGAGTGGTTGGTGTGATTATTCTTAGCGTGGGCAATTCAGGATTCATGTTATTGGCACATATTTTGAAGCGTTTAGGTGACTCATGATCAGCATTTTAAGCTATTGCTTGATTGGCATTGGACTATTTTTCTGGATTTGGGGAACACCCATTTTATTGAGTAGGCGATCGGTTCTTTTTAAACTACATAATCTTTCAGTTTCAGACACATTGGGATCGATTAGTATCATTTTAGGTTTGCTCTTAAGAAGGCCGAGCGAACTTCCTTTACTTATCCTCGCAATTCTTTCATTAGCCCTTTGGAACACAATGCTAGGCTATGTCCTTGCCTACTGCTCAAGTGAACAACTCTCTCACCAAAGGAATATGAATGGATAGTTACATCTATTTCATTGCAGCCTTATTACCCTTAGTCTCGGCTGTTCTAATCTATCAAACCAATCCCTATCGAGCCTTATTAACTCGAGGAATTCTAGGGGCGATCGCTGCACTGATGTACACCATTATGGGTGCAGCTGATGTTGCATTAACTGAGGCTTTAGTCGGAACTTTATTAGCAGTTACTCTCTATGCCATTGCCATCCGCTCTTCACTCGTTATTCGCCTAGGTATTCTTTGCCAGATGAGATCAGAAGATAATTCTGACCAATCAAATAGTCAGCTCAATGAGCTAATCGCTGATTTTCGAAAAATATTCAACAAGTACAATCTACGTCTGGAAATCGTCACCTTTGATGACTCAAGTGATTTAATGCGAAGCTTATCGAACAAAGAAGTTCATGCAATTTGTTTACAAGCAGAAGAAATAGGCAAAGAACACTCTGTTTTGGGATACCGCTTTCAGATAATCACGCGCCTTCAACGACTACATGAAATTATGATTGCCAATTTCAAGTCTGATCTAACTTACATCGCCTATGGCAACTCATTCAGTGAAACAGGAGTTCTTTTATGAAGTGGGTCTATCTAATTGCTGGCATTGTTGCTTTTTTCAAAATATTGCTACTCCCCAACCCAGCCCCTCAATTATCGTTCTCAATCGTTGAGGCCATTGTTCAAGATAGTGGGGTGATCAATGCTGTCTCAGGGGTAATTTTTCGGAATCGTTTATACGACACGATTTTTGAAGTCATTGTCTTTACGATTGCGATTATGGGGGCTCACTTCCTGCTAGCCAATGACCCGCTTCCCTCAAAAATTCATCAATTTACTGATCCTCCCTCTCAGCTATTAGCACGACTGGGAGCAACGATTTCTGCCCTTGTCGGAATTGAGCTAGCAATTCGAGGACATCTCAGCCCTGGTGGTGGATTTGCCGCTGGAGTGGCTGGTGGTACAGCAATTGGGTTGATTGCAATGACATCATCACCTGCCAGGATGCAAGAGGTCTATCAGCGTTGGCAAGCCGCAACTTGGGAAAAAGTTGCAGTGCTCGTCTTCATTGTTCTTTCAGTCCTGACGCTGATCGGGTTTGAATTGTCTCAAGGACAATTGGGGTCACTCTTGAGTGGTGGGATGATTCCGATTCTGAATATCCTTGTTGCGATTAAAGTTGCCCTAGGAGCTTGGTCAGTTATTCTGACGTTTATTCGTTACCGAGGCTTACTATAAATCTCAGGCACTGTTGGCATTGTCAGTTATGGCCATTCGTTTGCTTAGATTGCTGTTTTAGCGCTGCAGCTATCGGATATCTAAATTTCACTAACTTAGATATCCGATAGCTGAGAGAGTTTACTGCGCTCTTTGATCTAGTCTTTGCGATCAATCTGTATTGACAGATCGTGCTTTGGCAGAATTGGCTCAGTCAGCACTCATTAACTCGTTTGAACTGAATCAATAGCAGCCCCACAAAGAACAACTCCGAGGTCTTGCCGTGTTTCGACCTCGGAGTCATTCTGAGCGTTCACTCCTCACTTGCCCTTTAGCCTAACGGCTGAGTAAAGAGCATCGATATAGTTTATGCCACTTTCTCTACTTGGCACAGATTTTCGCGGAAGGACGATCGCGGAAGCCTATGTCACTACTTTTGATTGATCACTCTTTCGGGAAGATCTGCATCAACAGATGCCTGAGACTGGTTCTACAAGCTTGCTGGCACTTTGCAACTGCAGTCCTGCAAAAGCTTGCGCCTTACGGTCGCAACGCTCAACGTCCCGGCAGGGACATCCCCAAAAAAGAGCGATCGCCCTGTCACTACATCCAGAGGCGATCGCCATTGGTTTAGAAGTTGGTGGGAGAAACTGCCTCAGCTAAGACAAAAACCGATTTACAGCAAGCCCAATTGATGCAAGATACCTTGACCCGTCAGCGCTTCGGTTAGCAAGCCAATGATCAAGCCCATCATGGCGAAGCGACCATTCCAACGCTCAGCCCGAACGCTCGTGAAGCCGTAGTTCGGGTCAAGACCTTGTTGTTCGTCCATGGTGAAATTCTCTAACGGCTTCCTTAATGTAACGCATTTATTGCGTTTTGTAAATTTATGTAAACCATTGATGAACACAAAGACGTGCGACGCGACTTCTGCTAGTTGACCTCGATCAACTTTAATCAGTATTTTTTGCAGCTTACAGAGGGCCTGATACTTCAGGGGAAGCAGCCAATACCCTAAAGTTCAGCCAAACGCTCGGTTAACAAGCTTCCTAGGGTTGTTGAGGCGCTTCGGGCGCTGCTGGAGCTTCTGGATCAGGTAATGGAGCAGAAGGCTCAGGCGGCGGTGTCACTTCGGGTTGGGTGGGCGTGCCAGCACTAGGCGGATCTGCATCAGGATTCGTGCCAGGTTGAGAGGGCTGCGGAGCTGTTGGGCTCGGTGCGGCGATCGCCCGCTGCGCGGTCAGGCTAAAACTGACCGTTCCACCAGCAGCAGACGTCACCACAATTTGATAAATGCCCCCTGCAGTCAGGTTTTGTTCTCGTTGTGGCGCGTTGTCTTGATTGACGATCGCTTCACCACCCGCATTGGCAGGTGCGACTAGACTGTAGGCGCTGCCCGCCCCGCCTGAAAAATTGAGCTGGAGAACCTCCCCTGCTTGGAGCGGTAGGAGGAAAATGCGACCTTGCCCTGGGGCCAAATTGCCGCCGACTTGGGCCGTGCCATCTTCATTCCAAGTCAGCAGGGTTACCCCTTCTCCGGCTTGCAAGTTAGCGGCTTGAGCCGCCGCGATCGCCAGCCACACCTGTTCCCGTGGGCTGCCTCGCTGGGGCAAGGCTGGACCATCACTAAGGTAGGCGTATTGCGAGTCAACCACCGTCCGGAAAGCGGCTTCGCTAACAGACTGCTGCTGGGCAATATCTAACCAGCCCGTCAACTCACTGATGCTGTAGCGCCCCAAGCGCGATCGCTCAGCGACTGGCAGATTATTGAGCCGCACGATCCAGTTTTTCGCCAGACTGAGCCAGCGCTGTTGCAGCCCCCGATCCTCAGGGCGATCGCTCGGCGGTTGCCCCTGTCGTTCCGGTACGGCTTGGAAAAAGCTTTCATTGACCAACAATTCAAAGAAAGCAGGATCTACCTGCATGGCTTGTAGTTGGTTGGCGAGATCCGCTCGCTGCTGACCGAAGTCGCTCTCTGGCGTCGGATCGGGTAGCGGCAATGTCGGATTAGCAGGCCCCGAGTCCGAGGTTTGCCAGCCTAGCCAAGTTCGGGCTGCCCACCAGCCTGTTCCTGCTGCAAAAACAGCAAACACGATCGCCAACACCACCCAAATCAAGCGTTGAGCAGGAGCGGGTTCTTCTGGAACCGATGCGATCGCCGATTCGCCTGCAGTAGACGACAGAACTTGAGTAGGTGCGACGACAGCAATGGGTGAAGCTACGGCTTGACGGGGGGCAACAACTACCGTGTCGAGCTGACTGGGCGCAGGTGGCGGAGGCTGAATCGGTTCTGGCGTCAGCTCCACCCCTCGGAGAGCAGCCTGAACTGCCGCTGCGCTGGCAAAGCGATCGCTCGGCCGCAGCGCCAACATGCGATCGAGAACCTGCGCAAAGATTGGATCGAGGCTGAGATGCTCGCGCCACAGCCATTCCAAGGTCAGTGGATGCTGCAGTTCCTGGGGGTCGATGCCCGTCATCAAAACTAACAGCGTCACTGCCAAAGCATAGAGATCGCTGTGGGGATAGGCGACCCCCTGCTGCATCTGCTCACCGGGAGCATAGCCCACTTTTCCGAGGCGAGTAGCCGTCACTGGACGTGGACGACGCTGAGCAAATTGAGAAACCGCTTCTGCCGCGGCTGCCTTGACACCGCCAAAGTCAATCAGCACAGGCAGACCATCGCGATCGCGACAGATCAAGTTATCCGGCGAAATATCGCGGTGAATGACCCCGGCTTGGTGCAGGTAATCCAAAACGGGCAGGAGTTCCTGCAGCAGACCCAGCGCTTCCGCTGGACTAAAGGTCTTACCTTGGGCTCGGCGGACTTCGAGGATCTGTTGATAGGTCAGGCCCGCCACATAGTCTTGCACCAAGAACAGCCGCCCATGACCCGCATGAGTCACCCTCAGTAGTTCACGGAAGCGCGGTATCTGTGGATGCTCAATCTTATAGAGCACCCCAGCTTCGCGATGAAAGAGGTCTTGGGCTTTCTGAAGGCTCTCTTCCCCTTCGACTTGGGGCGCAAACTCCTTCAGGACACACTCTTCTTGAAAGCGGTTTAAGTCCTGCGCCAGATAAGTTCGCCCAAAGCCGCCTTGGCCCAGCTCCCGTACGATCCGATAGCGATCGCCTAGCACCACCCCAAGTTGGAGTTCGGTCACCATTCTGGCCGGGAACGGTGAAGAGGAAGGATTGGAAGTCATAGTGTCCAGCGCCTGGCTAGCCTACAGAGTACTGTGTGCATCGCCTGCTTGGTGTCGCGATCGTCCAGCCCTCAATCCGGCGTGGAGGGGACGCCGCAGCCTAAGCAATGGCTTGCCGAAGTCTGCGATCGCGTGGCATGATTCAAGATTGTGTCTTAACCATCAAGGTCGAAACAACCATGGCCAAGGCGAAGGGCGCCCGCATCGTGATCACTCTTGAGTGCACGGAATGTCGGTCCAACACAGCTAAGCGCTCTCCAGGCGTATCCCGTTACACCACGCAGAAAAACCGTCGCAACACGACGGAACGGCTGGAAATCAAAAAATTCTGCCCGCACTGCAACAAGCACACCGTACACAAAGAAATCAAGTAAGCCATCGGCTGACTGGGTCTCTACTGTCGTCTGTCTTTTTCGGGATTCGTTATGAGCTACTTCCGTCGTCGTCTCTCTCCTATCAAGCCCAGCGATCCAATCGACTACAAAGATGTCGATCTGCTGCGCAAGTTCATCACCGAGCGGGGCAAAATTCTGCCTCGTCGGATTACCGGTTTGACCGCACGTCAACAGCGCGATCTGGCTGTTGCTATCAAGCGGGCCCGCATTCTGGCTCTGCTGCCGTTCCTCAACCAAGAAGGCTAATTCCTGCCCTAGGACACACTTGTGGAAGCAGGAACGCTGATTGAGTTTCGCCTAGGTGGTCAACGCCACTTAGGCGTTTTGGATCGTCCCGACGGCAAAAAGAACTGGATTGTCGTCGATGAACGTGGTGCCAATCGCTCATTGCACCCCCGCGATTTCACCTATGTGGTGGTAGGACAAACCTACAAACCTCAGGAACTGGTTGCATTTCGCAAGGATGTCGAAGCCCTGCTCGACCCCGAGGCCTTGGCAATCGCCTGGGAAATGCTGGTCGATGAAGGGACTGAAGCTGAACTATCGCTGCTAAGTGATCTGCTGTTTTCGCAGGCCGAGCCAGCGGCACTCTATGCCACTTTTCGACTCCTCGATGAGGATCGGCTCTATTTTCGGCAGCGCCGCGATCGCTACGAGGCACGTAGCCGTGAACAGGTCGCTGAGCAACAACGCCAGCAAGCGATTGCGGCTGAAAAAGCTCGACTTTGGCAAGACTTTCTCGATCGCTGTCAGCAAGCTCAAGCTGGGCAGTCCGTGACTTGGGCTGATAGCGATCGCCCTTGGTTGAAGGCCCTCGAACAATGGGCACTCTTGAATGAAGACAGCAACAATCAAAATCGAGCAGCGACCGAAGTTCTGACCGCCTTGGGTCGCCCAGCCTCTGCTCAAGCTGCCCACGATCTTTTGGTCGCTTTGGGTTACTGGCAACCGCACGAAAACCTCTTTTTGCGCCGCAGCCAAGTCCCGACAACATTCCCTGTCGCGGTGATGGACGTGGCTCAAACTCGCTTACTTTCTCCGCCCGTCGATCGCGATCGCCGTCAGGACCTCACTCACCTCAAGGTCTACACGATTGACGATGAAAGCACGCGGGAGATCGATGACGGTCTCAGCTGCCAACGTCTCAGCGATGGTCGCCTACAACTGTGGGTACATGTGGCCGATCCCACGCGCCTGATCGAGCCCGGTGATTCCCTCGATCTGGAAGCCCGTCGCCGCAGCACCACCATTTACCTCCCGACGGGTATGGTGCCCATGTTCCCCTTGGAATTGGCGGCAGGCCCGATGAGCCTTGTTCAGGGGAAGCCCTGCTGTGCGCTTAGCTTTGGTATCTGTCTTGATGAAAGCGGGGCGATCGCCAGCTACGAAATTGTGCCCAGTCAGATTCGGCCCACCTATCGCCTCACCTACGAGGATGTCGATGAAATGCTCGACCTCGGCGTGACTGCTGAGCAAGAGTTACTGGACCTCTGGGATTTTGCGCGACGACGGCAGCAATGGCGTCAGCAGCAGGGGGCGATCGCCATCAACATGCCCGAGGCGGTGATCAAAGTCTCTGAGGCCTCTGACGAAATTCAGATCTCGGTCCTTGAAGACTCAGCCGCGCGAACACTCGTCGCCGAGATGATGATTCTGGCGGGTGAAGTCGCGGGGCACTATGGCGAGGCCAATGGTCTACCGCTGCCGTTCCGTGGGCAGCCCCAACCCGAGTTACCCAGTGAAGAGGAATTGCTAGCTTTGCCAGCGGGGCCTGTGCGAGCCTGTGCCATCCGGCGTTGCATGCCCCGCAGCGAAACCAGCCTCAGTCCCCAGCGTCATGCCAGTTTGGGTCTCGATCGCTATTCCCAGGTCACTTCGCCAATTCGGCGCTATACCGATTTAGTGACTCACTTCCAGATCAAGGCGCATCTGCGGGGAGATGAATTGCCCTTTAGTGCTGAAGATCTGCAGACGCTATTGCAAAGCACCCTCAGCATCAGCTCCGAAGCCGTGGTTGTAGAGCGTCAGACCAATCGCTACTGGGGCTTGGAGTACCTTCGCCGCCAAGGCAATCGCCTGTGGTCTTCTCTGGTCTTACGCTGGCTGCGAGAGCATGAGCGGTTAGCCCTGATTTTGATCGAAGATCTGGGGTTGGAGTTACCGATTCGTCTTCAACAGCCGGTGGAGCTGGGCGATCGCTTGGCCTTACGAGTGACCCATGCAGATCCGCGCCAGGATCGCATTCAATTTGAAGTGGTTGAAAGCTTGGAGTCTGTTACCTAAAAGTCGTAGCAATTCCATGCAGGCCGCCCAGAGCTTGCCCGCGTCAGGCAAAATAGGCCATGCATAATTTTGGCTTCAGCGGAGAGGGACAGGGCTCGTGGATGCAGAACAGCAACAGGTTCTCGAATACTTCATTGAAGAAGCCCGCGAAAATCTCGACACGATCGAGAAGGGCTTGATGGATTTGGTGGCAACTAGCCAAAATACCGAACGCATCAATGAACTTTTCCGCTCGGCTCACTCGGTCAAAGGGGGCGCGGCCATGTTGGGGTTGCAGAGCATCCAACATGTCGCCCACAGGTTGGAAGATGGCTTTAAAGTGCTGCGCGATCAACCTGAGGTCGCTAGCCCCGAAGCTCAGTCCCTGTTTTTACAGGGCTTTGATTTTCTCTGCAACCTGCTCGAGCACCTGCAGAACAATGGCGATCTAGAGGCGGAATACACTCGCCAGATCATAGAGCAGTCTGACCCTGCTTTTACTGAGTTACAGGCTCTACTGTCTGCTGCCAGTCAAACCACGCCACAAGCACCACAAGTCGATCGCTGGGAAAGCTTGCTGGCAGCAACACCGATTGCCTCCACTCCCGCCGCCGCAGACGATGCAGTCACGGGGCTCCTGCAACAACTCCTTGAACAATTCCGTGCAGAGGAAACAGCAGAACAGCGGCAACAGATCCTCCAAACCTGTCAGCAGCTGCGCGATCTCTCGGCCGAGACCGCTTGGCAGTACCTGCTCGATATCTGTGCGCGAGCGATCGCCAAGCCCGAAAACAGTTTTGCGCAGCTCGCAGCTGTCGTGGTTCGTAACCTCAAGCAGGCCAGTGACCAATGGCAACTGGGACGGGCGGATCAAGTCGCTGTCACACCGGCTCTAGCCCGTTTGGCAGGCGGTGCAACCGATCCTTATACGGCGACGGTGGTCAGTATCCCGATTGAGCCGAATGAGGCCGCTCGGGCGCTCGCTGCTAGCTTTGAGCGTGCGCAACTCTTGGTACTTGCCACACAACTCGTTCAAGTACTACGGGAAGGCTAGATAGCGGCGATCGCTGATTGCATCAGCAGGAAGAACATGAGTCCTGATTGCTAACTGGGCGATCGCTTCTGATTCAGTGACGACGACTCAGCTTCTTGAGCATCAGAGGATGTCGGCAAACCCAGGCTGCAGGCGCTGGAAACAGCGCCGACCCAGCCAGAACAGGATCACTGCGATCGCGGTGAACTTTAGCCAAAGTCCTCCTTGAAATTGCTGCTCAAATAAGACCCCTCGATACAACTCAACTAATTGGGCCATGGGGTTAACGGTGAGTAGTAGCCCTCGCCAAGGCTCTGGGATGAGACTCAGGGGGTAAACAATCGGTGTCAGGTAAAACCAGAGGTTGAGGGAAACACCCACGACTTGAGGAATATCTCGCAGATAAACGGTCAAGCCAGCTAACAAATAAGCCAGCCCCGCAGTCAGCAGAAACTGAGGCAGCCAGAGTAACGGGAGCCAAAGAGCGCCTTGCAGATTTACCCCTGCGATCGCTGTGGCCACTAAGAGTGCCAAGGTGCCAAAGGCGCTCTCCACCATTGCCACACCAGGATCGACCAGCGGCAAGAGGTTCAATGGGAACACAACTTTCTTGACCAAGTTAGGCTGCCGGATCACCGCCGTTGCCGCTCGACTAAAACCATTCGTGAAAGCAATCCAAGGCAAGAGGCCACAAAAGAGCCAAAGGCCATAGCCCATGGTGCTATCCCCCAAGCTGGCCAAAGCCGGACGAGACTTGAGAATGATCGAAAAGATAAAGGTGTAGATCAGCAGTTGCGACAGTTGGTTGAGCAAAGGCCAAGCATTACCCAGCACTGACCCCTGATACTGTGCTTCCAGTTCACGCCGAACTAGGGTTAGCCAGAGTCGTAGTCGTTGGCGTCGTTGTGCTCCAAGCCAGCGTTGAAAGGGGAAAATGGGGGAGCGCCGAGGAGCCATCACGATGCGACAGGGACAGAGTCACGTCGCTTGATTATCGCAGTCGATATCGTCCTCAATGAGCGGCGCAATCTCTGAGGCGAACAGTCCTTTTAGGCCAAGTAAAAGTCGTTGTTAGACTGAACGGAAGTTCAAGTCTTGCGATTGCCATGGTTGTTGCACCGCCCCTCTCCCTCACCTTGGATGCTGATCTCGCAGCCGGCGATCGCCAACGTTTTGATAGCAGCTGGACACCAGCGCTGGCGCAACTGCTGGGGCTCGGACGGGCAGCGGGTGCAGACTTTGTCGAGTTCTTCCTCGAGCGCGTTCAGTACATCAGCTGCTTGGTGGAAGAGGATGCTGTCACCAGTCTGTCGCCGCGCTTATCCAGTGGTGCAGGGGTGCGAGTCTTTCGCGGCACCACGGATTGCTATGTCAGCACCAATGATCTCTCCTATGAAGGGCTGAAGCGATCGCTCGAACAGGCGCTTGGCATCCTTGGTCTGCAATTGCCCAGTGCTCAGTCCCTTGTGCCCCCGGTGAATTTGGAGCCGCTGCGCGATTATGGACACCTTCGCCAGAAAGACCAGTGGCTAAGCCGCTGTAGCTCGATGGCCGAAATGGGAGATCTGTTGCTCTCCGCTAGCGATCGCCTCAAACGGCAGGCCAAGCATGCCCAGTCGCGCCGCGCTGCTTATTTCCGTGACTGGCAAGAGGTCTTGGTTGCTGCCAGCGATGGCACCTTTGCGCGGGATATTCGCCTCACCCAATCCGTGGGCTACAACTTGCTCTGTGCCGATGGCAGCTATCGCGCCTCAATCGGCAAACGAGTCGGCGACACCAGCAATCCTGACTTTTTGCGATCGTGGGATTCCGAAGCGGATGCAGCTGAGGTTGCCGAGTCCGCAGGTCAAATGCTCTACGCAGACTTTGTCGAGTCCGGTACCTATCCAGTCATTTTGGCGAACCAGTTCGGCGGTGTGATCTTCCACGAAGCCTGTGGCCACCTGCTAGAGACCACCCAGATTGAACGGGGAACGACGCCGTTTAAGGACCAGAAGGGAGAAGCGATCGCCCATAGCAGCGTGACAGCTTGGGATGAAGGACTCTCGCCCGATGCCTTTGGCACCTTGGATATGGATGATGAAGGAATGCCAGTTCAGCGTACCTTGCTGATTGAAAATGGCATCCTCAAAAACTTCATCGCCGATCGCGCTGGTGAACTGCGCACAGGACAGCCTCGCACTGGTAGTGGTCGTCGCAGCAACTACACCTATGCAGCTGCCTCGCGGATGCGCAACACCTACATTGCACCGGGACCGCACAGCTTCGACGATCTCTTAGGCTCGATCGATCGCGGCATCTATTGCAAGAAGATGGGTGGTGGCAGTGTTGGCGCGACCGGCCAGTTCAACTTTGCCGTGGATGAAGCCTACTTGATTGAGAAAGGGCGGATTACCAAGCCCCTCAAAGGTGCCACTCTGATCGGCGAGGCCACGGAGATTATGCAGCGCATTTCCATGTGTTCGAATGATCTGGGTCTCGCTCCCGGCTTTTGCGGTTCTGTCAGCGGCAGCGTCTACGTGACTGTGGGTCAACCCCACCTCAAGGTTGATGCGATCACTGTTGGCGGTCGTTAGTCGAGTACCTAGCGAGGAATCTCGAGCGAGTGATGCTCTTGGTTAAGGAGCAACTGGGTTGAGCGATCGCATGAGGGAGTGCAGTTTGCTCAGATAGGACAGGCGAGAATAGAAGCGATCGCTGCAGAAGTTCATGACCGAAACGCTCACCCAACTCGGCCAACAGGTTGGCCTACCAGCTAGTCCAGAAGTTGCCGTTCTGGAAACCTTTGAGAATCCCCACCCCGATCGCCAATACCTCGTACGGTTCGTCGCGCCGGAATTTACGTCGCTCTGCCCGCTGACAGGGCAGCCGGACTTTGCCCACTTGGTGCTCGACTACGTGCCAGACCAACGGCTCGTTGAAAGCAAGTCACTCAAACTTTTTCTCGGGAGCTTTCGGAATCACGGTGCCTTCCACGAAAACTGCACCCTGACGATTGCGAAACGCCTCGAAGAGGCGATGAACCCAACTTGGTTGCGATTAGGCGGCTACTGGTATCCCCGCGGTGGTTTGCCCATTGATGTCTTTTACCAATCGGGAGAGCCACCTGCTGGAGTTTGGGTGCCTGACCAAGGGGTTGCGCCCTACCGAGGTCGCGGCTGATGCCAGCGGCAACTGAGACAGTTCAGCAGGCAGCGGTAGCCGACTTTTGCTATACCCCTCCGCCAGCAGCAACGACAGCTAGACGGATTCTGGTCAAACCCAATTTGGGCTATCCTGTCGGGCCGCCGGTGACGGTGGGAATGCCGGTCCTCAAAGCTGTTTTGACAGGCTTGCGGCAGGTCAACCCCAGCGCTGAGATCCTGATTGTGGAAGGGGTTTGCTCGCCAGTTCCCCTCTCTGAAATTGCCGATCGCCTCGGAGTGCGATCGCTGCTAGATGAGGGCATGCAGCTTTTGGATGCCGACCAGTTGCCCCAGGCAGAATATCCCAATCGACTGCCGAGCCCGACCCGCTTTGCCAGCCTTTGGGCACCGCAGCTACTCACAGAAGTGGACTGTCGGATCACGGTGGGAACGCTCAAGCAGACCAGTCTCCAGAGCAGCCCGCTGATTTCCGCTTCGCTCAAGAATCTTTACGGACTGCTGCCTCGCGATCGCTACAAGGCCCGCAGTAGTCATTCACGGGGACAACTGCATCGTCCTTCGGTACCCCTCGTGTTGCGCGATGTCTGGGGCTGCATTGGCCATCTTTTTGATGGTGCAGTCGTGGATGGCAGTTGGCGCTACATCAGTCCCGACTGGAAACCCGATCGCGCCAAGGCGGGCCAGTGGCTAGGACAAGTGGTCTGGGGCGAGGATCCGATTGCCGTTGACCGCCAAGCCTGTCGTGCAGCCCAGTTCGATGAGCCAGAGTATCTGCAAACCTTGGCGCAGTTCCGGCAAGCCCTCGGCGTAAACTAATCCAGCGATCGCCGGAGCGGGTATGACCACTTTCTTCTCGCCGTTTCAGATTCAGCTGGGTTTGGGTGCAGTTCCCCTGCAGGTCGGGGAGGCTTGCGATCGCCCAGCCCGATCACTGACCACCGATTCCCGCCAGATTCAAGCCGGCGACATTTTTCTGGCTTTGCGAGGCGATCGCTTTGATGGCCATGACTTTGTGGCTCAAGCTTTGGCAGCTGGCGCGATCGCGGCGATCGTCGATGCGGCCTATCAACCTCCCAGTAATTTGCCCGCTGGTCATTTGCTGCAAGTTCCCAACACGCTCTGGGCTTATCAGGAAATTGCTCGCCTCTGGCGACAGCGCTGTCCACTGCCACTGATTGGAATCACAGGTTCGGTGGGCAAAACCACGACTAAAGAACTGATCGCGGCCATGCTCGCGGTGCGCGGGCCGGTGCTGAAAACAGAGGCTAACTACAACAACGAAATTGGCGTGCCCAAAACAGTGCTGCAAATCGACCCCGATCAGCATTGGGCAGCAGTGCTGGAAATGGGAATGCGCGGCCGTGGTCAAATTGCCGAGCTAGCCCGCATTGCCCAGCCGAATATTGCGGTGATCACCAACGTCGGCACAGCCCATATCGGTCTACTCGGATCCGAACAGGCGATCGCTGAGGCTAAGTGTGAACTCCTAGCCCAACTGTCCGGCACAGGGCTAGCGATTTTGAATGCTGACAATCCTCGCTTGATCGCCACCGCCAGTCGCCTCCAGCTACCCCGCTGTCGCACCTATGGCTTGCAGAATGGTGATCTGCAGGGCCAGCTCCTCGATCCAGAAACCTTGATCGTCGAAGGTCAGCGATTCCATCTGCCATTGCCCGGTGCCCACAACGCCCTCAATTTCCTTGCCGGTCTAGCGATCGCTCAGGAATTGGGGCTGGATTGGGACGCTTTCCAAAACCTCACTGTGACACTGCCCCAAGGTCGGGCGCGGCGTCTAGAACTGTCGCCGGACATCGTGCTGCTGGATGAGACCTACAACGCCGGTCTGGAATCGATGTTGGCAGCCCTACAACTACTAGCGGACACGCCAGGCCAGCGCCGCATTGCAGTGCTGGGCACGATGAAAGAGTTAGGCGACTTCAGCGAAACCTACCATCGTCAAGTTGGAGAAAAAGCCGCTGCCCTCGGGCTCGATCGCCTCTTTATCTATGCCGATCCGCCCGAAGCGGCTGCGATGCAAGCCGGAGCTGCCGCGATCGCCACCCAAATCTTCACGAGCGCTGACGACCTCGTAACCGAGCTACGAGAAACCGTCGAGAGGGGCGATCGACTCTTATTCAAGGCCTCACGGAGTGTTGCTCTCGATCGCGTGCTGGCAGACTTTGTGGCAGTCTACTCCGCCACCTTAACGACATGAAGAAATGTTAACCTCAGCCTTGGACGATGTGGAGTGCCGCCGGTGAAAGTTTGGCAACGCTTGCTCAAGGGAATGGTGCTGGCGATCGCGATTGCTCTTGTTGCAGTCCCGACTTCAGCTTGGGCTGCCAGTTCTGCGGCGATTCGCGCTTTTGATGATGCTGAGGTTACCCGTAAAGACTACTCGGGTCAGAGCTTGATCCAGGCAGAATTCGCCAGCGTGCGACTCAATGGCGTCAGTTTCCGTGAGGCTGACCTCCGTGGTGCAGTCTTCAATGGTGTCGACCTGCGGGAGGCTGATTTTGAAGGCGCTGACTTCACCGATGGCATCGCCTACGTCAGTGATCTGCGCAATGTCAATTTCCGCAACGCCAATCTCACCTCAGCCATGCTGTTGCAGTCGGAACTGCAAGGCTCCGATGTGACTGGTGCTGATTTCAGCTTTGCGGTGCTCAGTAAGCAACAAATTACGGCGCTCTGCACAACCGCCAGTGGCACCAATCCCAAAACGGGTGCGGATACCCGTGAGTCGCTGGGCTGCCCCGACTAAAGCCCACTTGAAGACCCAACTCAGCGATCGCTTCTGGAGTGACAGGTGCGATCGCTCACTCTCTCCCCACGAAATCGACCCCCAGTAGCATTGTCGGGACCCATTAGAACGCTTTGTCAGACCTGATCAGCTTCCTACCTGAGGTCAACACCGGCTAGTTTTACCGGCTGCGATCGCTGCTCCACTGATAAGTCTGATCCGAAATCTTGTTGCGGGGGGGCTGGGGGAGTCGAGTCCCCCAGTGCGTGGGTGTGGGGGTGCGCAATCATCCCCACGGACAGCAAGTTTGGATCTCTCCCTCAGCTCAGATTGTCCTCAGCCAGTTGAAGTTGAAGACTGTTGTATGGATCAAATCAGTGCCAGTTCTGCGCAGCCTGCCACGGACATCCAAGGCTTACCGACGGTCATCCTGCCAGGGTACTTAGCTGGAGCAGAACCTTATCAACCCTTGGCGCAATGGCTGAGCGATCGTGGCTTCCCAACCACGGTGGTACCGCTTAAACGGAGTGACTGGTTCCCGACCTTAGGCGGCCGCCCCGTTACACCGATCCTAGGAGCGCTGGAAGTTACCGTTGCCCAAGTTTTGGAAGAAACGGGCGCAACGAGAATCAATTTGATCGGCCATTCAGCTGGTGGCTGGATATCGAGGATTTGGTTGGGCGATCGCCCCTACGGACCCACTCAGCAGATTTGGCAGGGACGCGATCGCACGGCCGCGCTGATTTGCCTCGGGACCCCGCACCGCAGCCAAGAACGCTGGACGCGCCGCAACATCGATTTCGTCAACGAGCAATATCCTGAGGCTTTTTACCGCGACGTTCGCTACGTCTGTGTCGCCGGTAAAGCCGTGCAGGGTGCCCAACGCTGGGGTCAGTGGGTAGCCTACAACAGCTACAGTTTGACGATTGGCCAAGGCGATAGTTGGGGTGATGGCATCACGCCGATCGCGGCAGCGCACCTAGAAGGCGCCCTGAATCTGACCTACGAGGCGGTCTATCATTCCCCCCGCCCAAATCGACTCTGGTATGGCAGCCCTCAGATTGCCGAACAGTGGCGATCGCACCTGCTCACAACAGCTGCGTAACGACCAGCGTAGCGACCACTCCAGCAACGTAACGTTTCTCCTGCGATCGCCGGGGATCAGGGTTGGCTTTGCCACCATCGGGAAATGACCCGCGATCGGGGCGGGCCGTGGCTTTTCAGTCCCCAGGAGCAAGCGCATGAAGCTGGCCTATTGGATGTATGCAGGCCCTGCTCATATCGGCACGCTGCGCATTTCCAGTTCCTTCCGCAACGTGCATGCGATCATGCATGCGCCCTTGGGCGATGACTACTTCAACGTCATGCGATCGATGTTGGAGCGCGAGCGTAACTTCACGCCCGTCACGACCAGCATCGTCGACCGCAATGTTTTGGCGCGCGGCTCCCAAGAGAAAGTGATCGACAACATCCTGCGCAAGGATGTGGAAGAGCGGCCAGATCTGATTGTCCTGACCCCCACCTGCACCTCCAGCATCCTGCAAGAAGATTTGCAGAACTTCGTCGAGCGAGCGAAGGAAAGTGCTCAGTGTGACGTGCTCCTAGCGGACGTCAACCACTATCGCATCAACGAACTGCAGGCTGCTGATCGCACCTTGGAGCAGATTGTTCGCTTCTACCTCGATCGCGCCCAGCGGCAGGGCACACTTTCGCACCAGCGAACGGAGCAGCCCTCCGTCAACATTCTGGGCATGACCACCCTTGGCTTCCACAACCGCCACGACACCACCGAACTGCAGCGGTTGATGGCGGAGTTAGGGATCACCGTCAATGCGGTCATTCCTGCAGGTGCTTCCGTGGAAGAACTACAGCATCTCCCCCGCGCTTGGTTCAACCTCGTGCCCTACCGCGAAGTGGGGCTGCTGACGGCGCAGTACCTGCAGGAAACCTTTGATCAGCCGATGGTGGCGATCGCGCCGATGGGGATTACTGCAACAGCAGACTGCATCCGCCAAATTCAACAGGTCTTGAATCAGCAGGACACTGCGGTCGATTTTGAACCCTTTATCGATCGCCAGACTCGCTTTGCTTCAGAAGCAGCTTGGTTTAGCCATTCGATCGACTGTCAGAACCTGACGGGGAAACGAGCAGTCGTTTTTGGTGACAACACCCATGCGGCGGCCTTCACCAAAATCCTCAGCCGCGAGATGGGCATTCATGTCGTGCTGGCCGGCACCTACTGCAAACACGATGCCGACTGGTTTGAAGCGGAAGTGGCGGGACATTGCGATCGCGTGCTGATCAGTGACGACCACACGGTGATTGCGGATGCGATCGCGGAGCTCGAACCGGCTGCAATTTTTGGCACCCAAATGGAACGCCATGTCGGCAAGCGGCTCAATATTCCCTGTGGGGTGATCGCAGCCCCAGTCCACATCCAAAACTTTCCGGTCGGCTATCGTCCCTTTGTTGGCTACGAAGGCGCAAACCAAATCGTCGACTTGGTCTACAACAGCTTCACCTTGGGAATGGAAGATCACCTGCTGGAGATCTTTGGCGGCCACGACACCAAAGAAGTGCTAACCAAAACCGTTTCGGCAGATAGCGATCTCGACTGGAAGCCGGATGGATTAACGGAATTGAACCGGATTCCTGGCTTTGTGCGCGGCAAGGTCAAACGCAACACCGAAAAGTATGCAAGGGAGCAAGGATTGACCGCCATTACTGCTGAAGTGCTCTACGCAGCCAAGGAGGCACTCGGAGCGTGATCCTGCCTTCTCGCCAAGGCTGTTAGGATGCGAATACTGTTGTCTTCAACGCGATCGTGACTTTACCGGAATTGCCTGCCCAGCCTGAACTGCTGAAAGCAATTTTGGAGCCTCTGCTCGATGACTTCCTCTTCTGGTTCAGTCGGGCTGAACAATTGCTGACTCAAGAAGCGATCGACTTTCTGACGCCTGAGGAGCAAGCTGTCCTCTGCGATCGCTTGGCAACTGCTACCGCTGAAGTGCGATCGACTCAAGCCCTTTTCAAAGCAATGGACGGGACTGTGGGGATCGAGGTTGCGGCCATGAAACCATGGCATGCCCTCGTGACCGAGTGCTGGCAAATTGGGGCACGCTGGCGTCGAGAACAGGCAGAGCAATCGCCCCCTGAGGCGTCACAATGAAATCAGTCGTTGCTGCCTGAACAGACAGGAGGTTTGGTGGTGCTGCAAGCAATCTATATCCTGCTGTTCGCAGTGCTGGCCATCGTGGCGTTTGCCAATTTGTTCCGCAACCTGCTGAGCTTGGGCATTGCGAGTCAGCGAGTCACGCAAGCGCCAGCTTGGGATGGGGGCTCTGCTCCTCAGGAACCGCGCCAGCCAACACTTCATCCAGAGCTGCTCGACGATCGCGGTCGCCTGATCAATGAGCCGCTGTTGGTGATGCGGCAGATCAGTGTCGAAGATGTGCGCGATCGCCTCGATGCGCTCTATGAAGCTTCTCCGGAAAACAAAGGCGGCGACAGCGAAGAGCCTCCAACAGCGCCGCTCGCTTAATTACCAATCGCTCCAATCATCTCGCGCGGAGGGCTCAGCAGGCTTTGCCAACAGTTTTGCTGCGATCGCCCCTCCCACAAAACCAAAAAGGTGGCCTTCCCAAGAGACGCCATCTTGCAGCGGCAGCACGCCCCAAATCAGGCTGCCGTAAAGGAAGAAAGCGACAACTGCAAAAATCAGCGTCGAGAGACTACGGTCAAACAAACTACGGCTGAGCAGAAAACCAAAGAAGCCAAACACTAAGCCGCTTGCCCCGACGTGAACCGATCGCGTCGCGCCGAATAACCAGACACCTAGGCCGCTGACCAGGATCGTGACGATAGTAGTGACCCAAAAGTCACGCACGCTGCGCAGCAGAATCAGCCCCCCTAGCACCACAAAGGGCACCGTATTCGCAACAAGATGCGCCAGATTGAGGTGCAGGAAGGGAGCGAAGAGAATGCCCCAGAGTCCGCTGATTGTACGCGGGTGAATTCCGTAAAAGATCAGACGGTTGCTGAACAGTAGGCCATTGATCAGGGCGATCGCCCACATGGTTCCCAGCAAGATCAGTAGCGATTGCACCCCGGTTCCCCAGCGCTCGAGAGCTGCTGACTTGGGAGGTTGGGGATCGAGGGGAGCAGTCATCGTCAACCTCAGGGAATCTGATGCGCGGCGATCGCTGCCAGTTTACCAGCCGTGCAGTTTGCGCTTGAGCTGATCGAGTTCTTGACGGAGCAGGGCCACTTCTTCGCGCAAGGTCGTCTGACCAAGAACTAAGTCAAGGCGTTGAGCGATCGCCTCTTGCAGTAAGTCCGCTTCTGACAGACCCTGATCCCGCGCCTGTTGCTGCAATTGTTGCTGCCAACTACGGGGACAAGCGGTGCCCAACCAAACGCGATCGCTGGCGTTACCCTGCCGCAGACGCTGCAAAAGGCGTTGCTGTAAGTCGGGATCGAGTAAGACCAAATCCAATGCGGCTTCGATCACATCGCCTGCATCGACGGCATAGCGATCGCAAAAAGTTTCAAATTCTCGGGGCAAGAGTTGCAGTGGCCGATCGCTCGGTTCGGAGCCAGTCGTGAGGCTTCCCTCCCGCGCGATAGGTGTTCGCGATCGCTTTTTGAGGCGGTCAAAGGCGTCAGTCATTCGCAGCCAAGCTTTTCAAGGATCGTCCGGAAAGGATACTCCAGATCGGCATAGCCGAGGGCTGCCAAACTCACCCCTTGGTCGATCGCCTTTTTAAATTGCTCCGATTCCAAAATCGACGGCAAGATCGGATGGCCTGCAGCTACTTCCTGCATCGACTCCAAACTCTTTTGACTTTGCTTTGCTTGGGTTCGGCCCAACCAGCGATCGCGAAAGGGCAGAACTCCCAGGATTTGTCCCTGAAAAGCTTCGACCTCGCTCATTTCCGCCACAAGATCAAGAGTGCGCAAGAGCGAGTTCAGTCCTTTGGAAGAAGCTTCGGCAGGGATCAACAGCTGATCGGCAGCACCCACACTGGTCATACAGAGCTGCGATCGCTGAGGTGGCGCATCGATCACACAGAAATCAAAGCGATCTTGGAGCGGCAGCAACCGGCGACGCAAAACAATCGCTCCCATGCCACTGGTTGCCAAGAAATCCTGAGCACTATCTAAAGCATCATCGGCGGGGATCAATGTGAGGCGATCGTCTACAGCCAAAAGACTATCGACGACATCGATCTCTTTTTTCAGGACTTCTAAAAGTGTCGGTTGATCCGGGCTCAGCTCGCAGCCCAGATAAAAACTCAAGCTAGATTGCGGATCAGCGTCGATCATCAGCACGCGTTGACCCTGCGCTGCCAGCGATCTTCCCAAGAACAGCGCGCTGGTGGTTTTTCCTTGTCCGCCTGAGAGCGATGCGCATGTGACCGTCAGCATCAACAACCTCGCGCAGCGAAGCAGAAATTATAGACCGGAATGCAAACTAAAATGCCGCCCTTCTTTTTTCTTCAGGCAAGGCGCTATTCTTAGTGCTGATCACCACTTGGGTAAAGCTCTGGTCAGCTCTACACTGAGTTGCTGGTTTTTTGTCATCCCCTGTACTCGCCATGACTTCCGAATCCAACCTGCCTGAATCTGCTGTTGCGCAGTCGGTGCGTCTGGAAGCCCCTTCTCAAGAAGCCTCGCCAACCCCTGATAGTGGTGCCCCCCTCACCCTGCCGAGTGGCAGCTCCAGCACCGCCGCGAGTGACGTACAAGAAATTCTTCAACAAGTCATCGAATGGCTGTCGATCGATAAGCTAACAACTCTCTTCCAGCAATATCGTCAGCCGGTCATCGCTGTTGGTTTGGCGATCGCAACTGTCATTCTTTTGAAAGTTGCATTGGCCGTTCTGGGCGCCATCAATGAAGTTCCTCTTCTGGAACCGACCTTCGAAATTATCGGATTGGCCTACTCCGCTTGGTTCATCTATCGCTACCTGCTGAAAGCAGAAAGCCGTAGCGAACTGCTAGTGCGCTTCAATACCCTCAAGAAACAAGTGCTGGGCGAACGCTAATCTCCTAAGCACCGTCTGAGGTCTGGGGGCGACTTAGCCCCCTTTTTGTAGCGTCGGTCACGGACAGGATGACTGGGCGCTGTTCAAGCCAATTTGATACGCTAGCCTAAATAACCTTTGGGAACGGGACGAGTGGATATCCAACTGGGACGCGGCAAGACCGTCCGCAGAGCCTATGGTATTGACGAAATTGCGCTAGTACCAGGCGATCGCACGGTGGATCCTGCCGTGACAGACACCCGCTGGACCATCGGCGGCATCGAGCGGGAAATCCCCATCCTCGCCAGCGCCATGGACGGGGTCGTTGACGTCAAGATGGCCGTGCGCCTGTCGCAGCTTGGGGCGATCGGGGTGATCAACCTCGAAGGTATTCAAACGCGCTACGAGGATCCCGAACCGATCCTCGATCGCATTGCCTCGGTTGGCCCCACTGAATTTGTGCCGCTGATGCAAGAACTCTACGCCGTGCCGGTTCAGGAGGACCTGATCCGCAAACGGATTGCGGAGGTCAAATCCCAGGGTGGAATTGCTGCAGTCAGTGCTACCCCTGCTGGCGCTGCAAAATTTGGCTCTGTTGTTGCAGAAGCGGGGGCAGACCTCTTCTTGATTCAGGCAACGGTTGTTTCCACCGATCACATCGCTCCTGAAGGGATTGAACCCCTCGACCTAGCAGCTTTCTGTCAGTCGATGCCCATCCCCGTGATCCTGGGTAACTGCGTCACCTACGACGTCACCATGAAGCTGCTGAAAGCTGGTGCTGCTGGCATTTTGGTCGGCATTGGCCCCGGTGCTGCCTGCACCTCGCGTGGGGTTCTGGGTGTCGGCATTCCCCAAGCAACTGCCGTTTCGGACTGTGCGGCAGCTCGCGATGACTACGAACGGGAAACTGGTCGCTATGTGCCAATCATTGCTGACGGTGGCTTGATCACCGGTGGCGATATCTGTAAGTGCATTGCCTGCGGTGCGGATGCCGTGATGATCGGATCGCCATTTGCCCGAGCAGCTGAGGCTCCAGGTCGCGGCTTCCACTGGGGGATGGCAACGCCTAGCCCTGTCCTGCCGCGGGGTACCCGCATTAAAGTGGGTACTACCGGAACGTTGGAGCAAATCCTACGTGGGCCAGCGCAGCTGGATGATGGCACCCACA
This sequence comes from Synechococcus elongatus PCC 11801, assembly GCF_003846445.2. Taxonomy (NCBI): domain Bacteria; kingdom Bacillati; phylum Cyanobacteriota; class Cyanophyceae; order Synechococcales; family Synechococcaceae; genus Synechococcus; species Synechococcus elongatus. The sequence goes on from NZ_CP030139.2 coordinate 730,730, forward strand.
ATTTCCTCGGTGCTTTGAAGACCAGCATGGGAACACTTGGGGCACAAACCCTGAAGGAAATGCAACAGGTTTCTGTTGTAATCGCTCCCTCGCTGTTGACAGAAGGGAAGGTCTACCAAAAAGCCCAACAGTTGGGCATGGGCAAATAGAGAAGATAGAGAAGAAGGTGCGAGCGATCGCTTGTACCGGTATGAAGAAACCGCCGCTGCCAGCTGAGTCTTGCAGCGGTCTGGGAAACCATCACTTAGAATGAAATTAGCGGAGACAAATGTTTCCGTTCACTCCTCACACCACACTTCGCCCGGGCAGCGCTCGGGCGTTTTTTATGCAATTGCAGCGAGTACGGTGATCCCCGACTCGACAGACTTATGAATTCTTTCGTTGTCTAGCAGACAGGGCCGTAAGACATCCGCTATCTTAGGATTTTAATGACCTGATCAAAGCAAGGGCTGAATCCTATGTCAGTAGCTGCCGCTGTGACAGACGCCACTTTTAAGCAAGAAGTGCTCGAAAGTAATATTCCGGTACTTGTTGATTTTTGGGCGCCTTGGTGCGGCCCTTGTCGGATGGTTGCTCCTGTTGTTGATGAGATCGCTCAGCAGTACTCCGATCAAGTCAAAGTTGTCAAAGTCAATACGGACGAAAATCCCAGTGTTGCGAGCCAGTATGGCATCCGTAGCATCCCTACGCTGATGATCTTTAAGGATGGTCAACGGGTAGATACAGTCGTTGGTGCTGTGCCCAAAACCACTTTGGCTAATACCCTCGACAAGCACCTCTAGGGTCTTTCACTGGTTATCGGGTCAACGATCCTTCCTGTCAGCGCCTTGAGTTTTTCTCGGGGCGCTTTTGCATGGTTGAGTGAAGGCGATCGCTGTCATAATTTGCCCTACTCGCTCAATATTTCCTAACAAAAAACCCCCAAAAATTGGGGGCGTAGTGCTTCTGCTGTGACGAACGCTCAAGTTATGAAAAAAATATTGCAGGCACTCAGGAATAACTGCACAGAAGTTTTGATTTTCTTAACCTTTGGCTCAAACCCAGCGAGATGAATCATCAGCGCTGATATCTTGCCAGCGTCCTGGTCCGATCGCGTGGATCGCCTCTTGCAGATCGACAGCACCGGTATAGAGCGCTTTACCGACAATGACCCCGCTTACGCCCTGAGCTTCCAGCGGTAGCAGGCTAAGCAGATCGGTCAGTGAGCCGACACCGCCAGAAGCAATCACAGGGATCGGAACAGCCGCCGCGATCGCTCGCAATTCCTCAAGATTCGGCCCTTGCAGGGTGCCATCTCGACCAATATCGGTACAAATCAACGCACAAGCCCCAAGTTCAGCCATACGCTGCGCTAGGGCGACAGCAGTCAAGCCGGAGTCCTCTAGCCAGCCGCGAGTTGCCACTTTCCCGCCACGGGCATCAATACCCACGGCAATCTGACCAGGAAATTCCTGGGCTAAAGCTTCGACCAGCTCCGGCTTTTCAACGGCAACTGTTCCAAGGATGGCTCGTTCGACTCCACTATCGAGGAGACGTGCCACGGTGTCGCGATCGCGCAGACCGCCCCCAACTTGAATCGGGATCGATAACCGTTGGGCGATCGCCGCGATCGCCTCCGCATTCACTGGCGATCCCTGCTTGGCTCCATCCAAATCCACAAGATGCAGGCGTTGAGCACCAGCTTCAGCCCAGCGAAGTGCCATACCAACTGGATCTTGCCCATAGATCTCGGCCTGGTCGTAATCCCCTTGGAATAGGCGGACACACTGGCCTCCGAGGAGGTCAATTGCTGGGATTACGTCCATAGAACTGACTTGAAACCTGCAGGATCTAGGCTATCAGTCTGCCTGAGCAGACTCTGCAGCTGCGATCGCCTGCAAAGGCTGCCAGCCCGGTTGCCAGAGGTCGCGATCGCGCAGAGATTCCGCATTTACCCACAATCTCACCTGCTCATCACAGGCAGCCACCAGTTCAGCAAAGACCAGCTTGCCCTGATTTTTGCGAGTGACAACGCGAAAATGCCGCCACCCCAGAGTCTTCTGCTGAGCAGTCCACTGAGAGCCCACCAGAAATGGGAATCGCTGCTTGCGCGCCATTTAGTAGAACTGCACCTCAATGACTTGGCTGCCTTGAATCGTCAGCAAGGGCGTCACCTCTGGGTTGATCCGTTGCCACATTTCTTGACGGCCTTGGTTGCCATCGACGACTTGGCGGCGTTGATAACCACTGGCTTCTAGGAGCGTAGCTGCTTCATCAGGGGCCAAGCCTAGTAGTTGATTGCGAAGCGCCACAATCTGTTGTGCTTTAGTCGGTCCCCACGCCCAGCCCGCGTTGGCAATTTTGCAGTCGAGCTGGCGCAGGCGATCGCCCCGCAACCAGCCCGATCGTGCCAAATCAGTCCGCAGTCCAGCATTGCCTACCCCACCTTCGAAGACAACAGGGGCGACTTGGAAATACTCATAGCCATCAATCTGATTCAGGGCACGGCTTAGAACCGAGACGACTGCCCCACTATCTAGACGTTGCGATACACCCGTCACACTGGGCGGCGTGAGGCTCCCGTAAGGAGTCGCAAACAGAGCCACCGTTTCATCGCTATAGGCCGTAATTACCCGACCCAGCTGTCCAGCCACTGCACCACACTCCGCTTGCGCAGCCTGGGGCCAAAAGCCAAGGCCCAACACTGCCGCTAACCCCAGCCAAACCCGTTTGCCTGCCATGCCGATCACCTGCTCTTGCTGTATTTTGCGCCAACCAGAGGATTTTGCCAGCCCTTGTCCTGACTGTCAGCGTGCCCCCCAACCTGCTCTAATGGCGATCGGAGAAGGAATGAGCCAGGGAAATGCGGATCCTCGTCATCGGCGGCAGTCGCTTCATTGGAGTTGCCCTCGTCCGTCAATTGTTGGCCGCAGGTCACGAAGTCACGGTCTTAAATCGGGGCAGTCGTCCAGCGCCAACTGGGGTTGAGCAACTAGTGGGCGATCGCCACGATCCTTTAACCCTTGCTCAACTGAAAGGCCGATTCTTCGACGTTGTTTTCGACAACACCGGCCGTGAAGCCGCTGAAACTCAATCCCTCGTCGCCAGCCTCGATGGTCAGTTTCAGCAGTTGATCTACGTCAGCTCTGCCGGCGTCTATGCTGCGAGCGATCAGCTGCCGCTGCGGGAAAGCGATCCAGTGGATCCGCAGAGTCGCCATCGCGGCAAGTTTGAAACAGAAGATTGGCTCCGTCAGCAAGGACTACCTTTTACAGCCTTCCGCCCGGTCTATATTTATGGCCCCAGTAACTACAACCCAATCGAACAGTGGTTCTTCGATCGCATCCTGCGCGATCGCCCCATTCTGATTCCAGGGTCAGGTCTTCATTTGACTCAGCTAGGGCATGTCGAGGATTTGGCCTCAGCCATGGTGGCAGCGGTCAGCAATCCCCGTGCGATTGGACAGGTCTACAACCTCTCCGGCGATCGCTACGTCAGCTTTGATGGCTTGGCCCGTGCCTGTGCGATCGCAGCCAGTCGTGATCCGCAAGCGCTGCAACTGGTTCACTACGATCCCAAGTCCCTCAATCTCGGCAAACGCAAAGCCTTCCCACTACGGGCGCAGCACTTTATCGCCGCGATCGAAAAAGCTCAGCAAGACCTCAACTGGTCGCCCCGCTTCTCGCTAATTGAAGGCCTACAAGATTCACTCCAGAACGACTATCTGGCACGGGGATTGGATCAGCAAACAGTTGATTTCAGCTTGGATGACGAGATTTTGGCTGCAGTCTCAATCTGATCCTTGGACAACTTTGGTGGGGCGCAGATAAGTCCAGCCAGAGATCAAGGTCAAGGCAACGGCGACCCAAAAGCAGCCTAGTCCGAGTGGTAGCAAGCGAGGACTGAGGGGCGGTAAGAGTAAGGCGATCGCAGCGATCTGGACAACCGTTTTAAGCTTGCCCCAGAGACTCGCTCCGCTAATTTTCGGCTGATTGACCCGCCAACCGGCGATCGTTAGTTCCCGCGCCAAAATCAGAAACACCGCCCAAGCGGGCACTACCTGTTGGGCCACCAACACCATCAACGGCGCCAGCACCATCAACTTATCGACGAGGGGATCAAGGACTTTACCGAGGTCACTCACTTGATTGAGGCGACGGGCAAGCCAGCCATCCAGCCAATCGGTCGCGGCCGCCAGCAAAAAGACTACAAGCGGAATCCAGACGGGGAACAGACCCGGTCGCTCCATGCCCACCAGCAAAATTGGCACTGCCAACAGGCGAGTAAGCGTGACCCAAGTAGGCAGTGTGATCGTGGCCATTCGAAAATCTTTACCCCGGTAGATTAATCGCGGCGATCGCGATCCCTAAAATTAGAGCAGACCTTAGGCTTCGCCCATGACTGCGACTGTTGCTGATTTCATGACCCGTGACCCAATCGCTGTGAAGCCACAAACACCGCTGACGGAAGCCATTCGCATCTTGGCGGACAAGCACATTAGCGGCCTGCCCGTGGTCGATGAAGCCGGTCAGTTGGTCGGGGTGATTTCTGAAACCGATCTGATGTGGCGCGAAAGTGGTGTGCCAACCCCACCGCCCTACATTCAGGTTCTCGACAGCTTTATCTATCTGGAAAATCCAGCCCGCTACGAAAAAGAACTTCACAAGGCCTTAGGCGAAACGGTCGCTGAGGTGATGACGGCCAAGCCCCTCACGATCGCCGCCGATCGCCCGCTGCCAGACGCAGCCCGCTTGTTTAACGATCGCAAAGTGCATCGTCTATTTGTGCTCTCCGGGGATCAACAGTTAGTCGGGGTGCTAACCCGCGGTGATATCATCCGGGCGATGGCACAGGGAGCCTAGCTGCGAATGACCCCGGCAGAAATATCAGCGTTGCTCGACTCGGAAGATTACGGCGATCGACTGAAGGCTTTGAATCTGATTCGGGCTCTAGAGCGAGCTGAAGCCTTTGAACTGATCTGTAAGGCAATCGCGGACAGCAATGCCCGAGTTCGCTATGCCGCTGTCAGTCAGATGGCAAGCCTTGGACATCAGGATCGCGATCGCACACGCACGATTTTGATCGATCGCTTGGAGAATGATTCCGAGACTGACGTACAAGCTGCTGCTGCTGATGCCTTGGGGGCGCTGCAATTTAGCGATGTCTACCCAGCGCTGGAGGCAGCCTACCAGCGATCGTCTGACTGGGTGCTGCAGTTCAGTATCGTTGCAACTCTCGGAGAGCTGGGCGATCGCCGAGCTTTTGAGTTGCTGGCTACTGCCCTTGAGTCGCCAACGGATTTGATTCGCACCGCAGCCGTAGCAGCCCTAGGCGAATTGGGTGATGAGCGCGCCATTCCCTTGCTTCTGCCTTTAACCAGTGATGACGACTGGCAGATTCGACATCGCTTGGCGCAAGCGCTGCAACGATTCACCCATCCGGACGCCCAAGCTGCTTTAGCAGAACTTTCCCAAGACAAAGCGGCAGCCGTTGCTGCCGCCGCGCGGGGTGAAGGACTCGAATCTGCCTAGTCCTGGGTTGGAGGAGCGACCTGCTGTTCGAGCTCAGCGATCGCAGCATTGATTCCTGCCAAACGGGTTTTCAGGTCGTCGCGCATCCAACGCAGGAAGCGTAACTTTCGTGACTTGTACTCCTGTTCTGCCGCTGCACTCGTTTCGCAGCCAAGGAAGAAGGGCAACATGGGCGATTTCTCCGTGCTGATGTAACGGATTATTACGCAACTTGTCTGCGCTGGTTAGCAGCAGAGGCTACTTTTGGGCGAGCTGTTGCTGGAGCGACTGGTACGCCGAATTTTGTGGATCCAGTTTCAGCAAGCGATCGAGATACTCCTGCGCCGTGGTCTTGCGGCCCAGTTGCAGCTCTAGTTGCACGAGCTGTTCTAGGGCAAAGCGGTTGTTGGGTTCGCGCTCGACCACATTGCGGTAACCCTGAATTTGTTTCAGCAGGTCAGCGCTGACCAGCCCTGCAGTTTCGGATTCCTGACTGGCTTGCCAACTCGATTGCAGCGCGCCCACAATGCCGACCGCACTGGTGCCGATAAAGGCAATGCCACTGACATAAACCAGCAGAAGTTTTGCAATTCGGCCTTTGCGATCGCTAGCTGCCATGTCGAGCCTTCCATTCAGTTCGAGAATTTTCCCAAGCTTTGATTGTCTGATAGCGATGTCGAGAGGCGGAAAACCGTCCTGCGTGCGATCGCCACAGTCGCTATGCTGTAAGCAATCAGCCTCTTGCGGGCCTCTTAAAGCCTGCAGCAGCTCTGGAGAGATTTTTCATGTCCACCTCGAGCAACTTTCGAGACGCAATTCGTGAGGCCCAGACTAGCGCACTGGTAGGCCCCAGTGTGGTGCGTCGCTCCCTGCCCTTTGTGGGCGGCGGTCTCATCCTGACCTCTGTCGGTGTTTACGGTGGTTTAGGCATTCTGGGCAGCAATCCTGGCCTGTTTATGCCGCTTTGGATCGGCTCCATCGTGCTACAGCTGGTGCTGTTCTTCGTTGCCCAAGGCATCGCTTCGCGTGGGAACAACAGCACAGCCCTACCGATTCTGGCCTTGTATGGTCTGGTCACTGGTTTTTCGTTGACCGGCCTGATCAGCATCGCCCTCGGCAGCGTTGGCATTGGTGGCCTTGGGATTGCAGCTCTCGGCTGCGGCATCACCTTCATCTTGGCCAGCATTTTCGGGCAAAAAATGTCCGAGTCGACGGGTCAAGCCCTCACCCAGACAGTCACCTTGGGCATTGGCGCCCTGTTCTTGGTGATGTTGGTGCAGCTAATTGGCGGCATCTTCATCCCGGCACTGCGGGGTGGACTGGAGCTGTTGATCGCCGGTGCTGGCACAGTCTTGTTTATCGGTGCTGCTTTCGTCGACTTTTATACGCTGCCGCGCACCTATCGCGATGACCAATACTTGGCCGCAGCATTGTCGATGTACTTGACCTACATCAACCTGTTCATCTTCATCCTGCGCTTCCTGATCGCTATTTCGGGCAGCAGTCGCGACTAGGCTACGATCGCCCATTTAGGGCTCTACCACTTCCTAATAGTTGCAAAGGCCAAGTCCTGAGTGGACCTGGCCTTTTTGCTATCGCAAGCAGAGCATTTTCAGGCTGAGTTCAAGTCTTTACCCCATCCTTTGGGCAAGGGGCGGATGCCCCTGACCTCACCAGTATTCAGCTTGTAAGGCTTAAAACTGGTTGGTTTCATTCGGTGACTGTTCAGCCCCGCCCGGCGATAGGAAGAGATTCTGCGCTGCATCGTTCTGATAGACGCAGTTCACCGCCGGTTTACTGCGCAGCGTGCCTGTATAGGCAAAGGTATTCATCCGGTTTTTGCAGTCGCGGACATCGTTGCTGCTGACTGCCCCCTGTTGTTCCAGCACTGCCCAGTTATTGCGGCGAATCACACAGCCAGGTTGCATCACAGGCTGCGAAACATAGACGCTAAACGGGTTGAGCGTCATGAAGACCCGCATATCCATGGCGACGGCACTGGCACCGTACTGGACACAGATATCGCGATCGGGGGCTTGTTGGTCCAGTGCTTCCCGCGAGACGACGTTCTCCGGCGAGAAGCTGAGGTTCGAGGTGATCACCGAGCCAATGCCAATTCCGATGATCAACACCCCGCCCAGAATCGACAGCGTCATCAAGTCAAACGGATTTTTGCCCTTGTCCTGTGGCGGCTGGGGCGATCGGCTCGGCGGCTCTGAATAGCGGCTCGGGTAGGAAGGAGGAGAAGGACGGCGTCGCATGCAAAGCCTCGTTGGCAACTGCAGGAAGGTGAGGGTGCGACCAAAAACGCACCGTATCCTGATCTGAGTACTGGTTTAGCACGATTGTTCCCGGAACCTCATGGCTCCTCTCCTCGCTTCAATCACAACGCCGCGATCGCCCTTGGCTCTGATCTGGCAAGACAGCCTAACCGTGTTCTGGGGAGACTGGCTCGATCTGCGGGTTCGCGTCACCCAGATCGTTTCCTCTGGTTTAGTCTCGCCCCTAATCTATATCGTTGCCTTTGGCTTTGGCTTAGGTAGTTCCTTGCGCCCCGGCTCTGGTTTGCCAGAGGGATACAACAGCTATTTGGAATTCATCCTGCCGGGGATGGTGGCGCTGTCATCGATGGCAATTAGCTTTGGCGGCACCACTTTTTCGATCTGTGGCGAGCGACTATTCAGCAAAACCTTTGAGGAAACGCTGCTGCTGCCGGTTCATCCGCTGGCATTGCACATTGGCAAGATGATCGCGGGCGTTGTGCGCGGACTACTGACCTCCGTCTCCTTGCTGGCGATCGCGATTTTAGCGACGGGGAGCTGGGGCTTCCTGCATCCGCTCTTTCTGCTGACACTGGTCCTGAACTGTGCCACTTTCGCTGGCATTGGTGTCTTGGTTGGCCTGCGGGTCAAGTCTTTGGAGACTGTCGGCCTCTACAACAACTTCTTGATTGTGCCGATGTCGTTTTTAGGGGCAACCTTCTTCGATCCGGCACAACTGCCGATCGCCCTTAAAGCAGCGGTCTATCTGATGCCCCTGACCTATACCAATTTGGGATTGCGCGCTGCCGCCTACAATCCTGCCGAATATCCGTGGTACAGCCTGGTGATCCTGGTGCTGTTAGCGACAAGTTTGGCTGCCTTGGGTGCCAAGCAGTTTGCTAGCCAGCAAGACTAAGGCGCGGGCGCAGGGAGATCCTCAGGCACAATAGTCCTTTGTAGCCATTTGGACTCTGCCTGCCCCATGGGGAAGCCCCGCGTTCTTTCCGGTGTTCAACCGACCGGCAACTTGCACCTCGGCAACTATCTCGGGGCGATTCGGAATTGGGTCGAAGGTCAGCAGCAGTACGACAACTTTTTCTGTGTGGTCGATCTGCACGCAATCACGGTTCCCCACGACCCAACCACGCTGGCTGAGAACACCTATCGCACGGCAGCGCTCTATTTGGCCTGTGGCATCGATCTCAGTTGCTCGACGATTTTTGTGCAGTCCCATGTCTCAGCGCACAGTGAGCTGACTTGGCTGCTGAACTGCGTGACGCCCCTGAACTGGCTGGAAGGCATGATTCAGTTCAAGGAAAAAGCGCTGAAACAAGGAGAGAACGTCTCGACGGGGCTCTTGGATTACCCCGTGCTGATGGCAGCGGATATTCTGCTCTACGATGCCGATCGCGTCCCGGTGGGCGAAGACCAAAAGCAACACTTAGAGTTGACCCGCGACATTGCGGTTCGCATCAATCACCTGTTTGGGCGCGACGAAACGCCAGTCTTCAAGTTGCCGGAGCCCTTGATTCCTAAGGCAGGGGCACGGGTGATGAGCCTGACCGATGGCACCAAGAAAATGTCGAAGTCAGATCCGACGGAACTGAGCCGGATTAACCTGCTGGATCCGCCCGAGCTGATTGAGAAGAAGATCAAGCGCTGTAAGACCGATCCGCAGCGCGGGCTGGAATTTGATAACCCCGATCGCCCCGAGTGTAATAACCTGTTGAGCCTCTACGCGATCCTGAGTGGCCGTAGTCGCGAGACTGTTGCCGCAGAATGTGCCGACATGGGCTGGGGGCAATTCAAACCGCTGTTGGCAGAAGCGGCGATCGAGGCCCTGCGTCCGATCCAGACCAAATACGACGAAGTGCGATCGGAGCCAGGCTATTTGGATAGTGTGCTGAAGCAAGGCCGAGAACGGGCCAGTGAAGTGGCGAATGCTACCTTGCGCCGTGTCCAAGATGCCCTTGGTTTTAGTCGGCCCGTGGCATGAACATGCGTCGTTTTCGCGAAGCGGTCGCCGCTGGTGAGTTTTTAATCACCGCTGAGGTAGCGCCACCCAAGGGAGCCGATCCCAGTGGCATGCTTGTCCATGCGGAACTGCTGCGATCGCGCGTCCATGCCATCAACATCACCGATGGCAGTCGCGCCGTGATGCGGATGTCCTCCCTCGCTGCGACGGTGTTGCTGCGCCAGCGGGGCATTGAGCCAATCTGCCAAGTTGCTTGCCGCGATCGCAATCGCATTGCCCTACAAGCCGATCTCCTCGGGGCGCAAGCCCTCGGTCTGGACAATATCTTGGCGCTGACGGGTGACCCGGTCAAAGCCGGCGATAGTCCTGAAGCGCGGCCAGTGTTTGAGCTGGAATCCGTGCGATTGCTGCAGTTGATCCAGAAGCTGAACGGTGGACTAGATATCCACGACAAGCCGCTGCCGGATGGTGCCAGTGATCTGTTTGCAGGCGCAGCCGTCGATCCACAACTCAAGAGCTGGTCGGGGCTGGAACGCCGTTTTTGGCGCAAGGTGGACTCGGGCGCGCAGTTCTTTCAGAGCCAGCTAATCTGCGATTTCGATCGCCTCGATCGCTTCATGGAGCAGATCGCACGGCCTAGCGGTCGCCCTGTACTGGCCGGTATCTTCCTACTCAAGTCCGCCAAAAACGCGGAGTTTATCAATCGCAATGTGCCAGGAGTGCAGATTCCCCAGACGATCATCGATCGCCTCGCAGCAGCAGCGGATCCACTGGCAGAAGGGATTGCGATCGCGGCTGAACAGGTTCGTTGGGCTCAGCAACTTTGCCAAGGCGTGCATCTAATGGCAGTCCGGCGGGAAGACTTGATTCCAGCCATTCTCGATCAAGCTGGGATTGCACCACTGCAACCCACGAGCGATCGCCAACCATCGACTCTGCTTATGCCATAGATATATAGAGAAAATTCTTAGAAACGTGAATTAAAGATAGACTTGAGTCTATCGAATGGTGATTAGGTTGTGAAAAATCTGACGCTGCACCAGCTCAAAGTGTTTGAAGCCGCTGCCCGCCATAGTAGCTTCACCCGCGCGGCAGAAGAGCTGTATTTGACCCAGCCCACAGTCTCCATTCAGGTCAAACAACTGACCAAAGCAGTCGGTCTGCCGCTTTTTGAGCAAATTGGTAAGCGGCTCTACCTCACAGAAGCAGGACGTCAGCTCTACAAAACAACCCGGCAGGTGTTCGAGCAGCTCGAACAGCTCGACATGACGATCGCTGACCTGCAAGGCATGAAACAGGGTCAGCTACGTCTCGCAGTCATCACCACGGCCAAGTACTTTATTCCCCGCTTGATCGGACCCTTTTGCCAGCGCTACCCCGGCATCAATGTCTCTCTCAAGGTGACCAACCATGAGGGTCTCGTCAATCGGATCAATGACAACCTTGACGATCTCTACGTGCTCAGCCGTCCCCCCAGTGGACTAGATATCACTGTACAGCCCTTCCTCGATAACCCCCTTGTTGTCGTAGGCCCAGCAACGCATCCCCTCGCGAAGCAGCGAGGCATTTCCCTCGAGCGCATCGCACAAGAGCCGTTTATTCTGCGGGAACGGGGGTCGGGGACTCGGGAAGCAGCGGAACAGCTATTTGCTGCCCATAACCTCAATTTGAATGTCAAGCTCGACCTCGGTAGCAACGAAGCAATTAAGCAAGCCATTCTCGGGGGCTTAGGACTCGCGGTGCTGTCTTATCACACCCTGACCTCAGCGGGTGCAACGCCGGAATTAGTGATGTTTGAGGTTGAAGGATTCCCCATCCATCGCCAGTGGCATGCCGTTTATCCAGCCGGTAAGCAACTCTCGACTGTCGCTGCAACTTTTTTGGATTACCTCCTCACAGAAAGCCAGCGGATCGCAGCAGATATTCAAATTCCTGAAGCAAGCGCAAGCGTGATCGCAGCAGATAATCCTGAAAATCCTGAGCCTCTGCTTGAGGTCTAACTGGCAACAGAGGACAAAGCTGCACTCCTCATCGGCCGCTGACAGTCTGTGGAGTGAGTTGCTTAGTGGTGGGCGATCGCTGAATTCAGGTGCTGACGACCTTGCCGTACCAGAGCGGCGGTCACTGGCAGTTGATGGCTGACAGAGTTTAAGGGAAGATCACCCACTCTCAGGCAAAAGAGACTCAGCTTCAAAAACTTGAGAGCACCACCACTCATTTCCAGTAGTCGGGCATAACTGCGATCGCAGGAGGGTTATTCAGCCGTTGAGGACGGAATAGTTCGACTTAGCCGAACTTGGCAGGAATCGCCCGAAATTTCAGCTTTAGCAACGCTTTTCAGTCACGGTTTTTGCGGGAGTATCAAGGATTATTGCAGTTCATAGCGCTCCCCGAATCCCCTTCGTACGGTGGGTTTAGAGAGCGGCGGCAAGCCCCCCCTAGGATGCCCAAGTTCTCCTTGCCTCACACAATCCTCGGAGGCCCCATGATGGTGAACTCAGCAGCGTTACGGACCCGAGGGATGGAATTGCTGGTCGCCTACGCTGAGAATCCCAGCATTGCCCTCCGCAATCAAATCGTGCAGTTGAATCTCGGGCTCGTTCGCAAAATTGCCCACCGCTTGAGCCGTCAGTGCTCGGAGCCCTATGAAGACCTTGAGCAGATTGGCTTTCTGGGGTTAATTCGAGCGATCGAGCGATTTCAGCCCCATCAGGGCTGTGCCTTTAGCTCCTTTGCCGTGCCTTACATTCGCGGTGAAATCCTCCACTTTTTACGCGATAGCTGCCATAGTGTCCGCATCCCGCGCCGCTGGCAGGAACTCCAGCGTCAAGGCCAGCATCTGCGCGAAGCCCTGCGCCATGAGTGGGGGCGTGCCCCCACTGAACAAGAGCTGGCCTCGGCATTGAACCTGTCCATGACGGAGTGGCAGGAAATTCATCTCGCCCGCCGCAATCGTCTGCCGATGAGTCTCGATGCCACCCTCAATCAAGCGGGGGATTCCTCGGTCACGTTAGTGGAAACGCTACCGGATAACAGTCAGCAGTGGCAGCAGGCAGCCCTCGAAGAACGTCAGCAGTTAATCGAGGCGATCGGGCAACTGGAGGAAAAGGCTCGAACAGCGATTGAGTCAGTCTACTTGCGGGGATTGACCCGTAAAGAGGCAGCTCAACAGTTTGGCATTAGTCCTATGACGATCACGCGCCGGATCAATCGCGGCGTTCAAAAAATCGCTGAACATCTAGAACGGATGGCCAACGAGTCCTCGATTCAGCCTCAGAACGACTCTCGATCAGCGGCGTTGTAAATACTGCTGAGCTTCACGGATCCAGCGATCGACTTGTCCAAGCGTCGGAGCTGGACTGCGATCGCCCAGAAGCGATCGCTGGAGACGATGCAGGCGTTGATGCAGTTGCGGCGGACTTTGGATCGCGAGCATTTGCAGGCTGCCAATACCTGTGTGCAACAGCACGCCACACCAGCGATGGTTCACAGACGGAAGGTGCGAGAGCTGCGCTAGGGCTTGCCATTTTCGTAGGCGCTGCACTGGCTGGCGTAGTTTTTGAGCCAATTCCATCTGCTCTGCTTCCGATCGCAGTTGGAGTAAATCTCTACTGGAGTGCAGGCCCAGCGCCGCTAACTGCTGGCGATCGCGATCACTGAGACCGGGGAGCTGCGTCAGCGGCCAACCCTGATCCGGTACAGACTCAGCCATGCTCCGCTTGAGCTAAGCGAGCGATCGCCTTGAGATTAGTACTGATCTGCATCGCTTCGTCATCGAGTTGATTCAGCGATCGCCGGACTTCCCCGAGGTAGAGTGGCTCAGAGATGCCAGGCTGGGGATGCACAATGGTGCGCAGCCGAATGTGCAACTGTTGCTCGCCTTGGCTGCTGTAGCGACCGCGCGAAAAGAGATTAAACGCTGCTTGCTTGAGGGTCGGTTCAATGGCTTCAGGTGCGATTGTGGGTTCAACTGCAACCACAGCTTCGCTGCCGCCAGCATCATAGACCACATTAAAAGCAACCGCTCCTTCAATGCTGACTGGCTGCTTGAAACCCAAGGCAAAGCCGATACAGCCACCGATCAAAACAACTGTAAAGGCGGTGACCCCCACCAATCGGAAGCGAAAGCCCCAGCCAAAAATGAAGGCCAGCACTGTCAAAACAGCCAGAGCGAGAGCCGCCCAACCCAGCCAGCCAGCGATCGCAAAAAAATCTGTGGCGGCACTGTTCATGCAGATGCTTCCTCACTCGTTTCCGTACTGACAAAATCGCTCAAGCGGGGTGAATCGAGAGCGGCGCGCAGGGTATGCCAAGCCAAATTGGCACACTTGATCCGCACCGGGAATTGCGCAACTCCTTTCATCACATTGAGCTTGCGCAGCTCATGGGGAAATTCAGAATCACCGCGCATCATGGCTTGGAAAGTTTGCACCATCTCCAGTGCTTCGGTGACCGTGCGACCTGCCAGAGCTCCAGCCATTAAGTCGGCGGAAGCCATGGCGATCGCGCAGCCTTCTCCCTCAAATTTGACCGCCGTAATGCGATCGCCTGCCTCGTTCAAACTGAGGGTCAGCTCAATCGTGTCGCCACAGGAGGGATTGTGACCGCGCTGGTGTCGGTCAATCGGGTCGGCGGTCCCTCGATGGCGGGGCTTTTTGTAATGCTCCAGAATGACCTGCTGGTACAGGTCGCGCAGATTGCCTGCCTGCATGGCGGCGATACGTCTCGCAAGGTCGTGCTCGATCCTAACCTGCTTCCGCATTCTGCTGCTGTGAGTACGTTCGCTCGACAGGTGTTCTTCTTGCCTACACTCATCCCAGCTCAGGGATCCCTGACAGGGACTGCTTGGCAGGCTATCCAAATTGATCGCTTTGAGCGCTGGCGATCGCAGTTACGCATGACTTCGCAATCGTTGCAATTTGTTGATACGACACCAGCACCCTAGCGGCCCTGACACCGTCATGGGAGATCGAACGCCAGAGATGCTCTGACAAGGACAGGACTTGGCTCGGTGGGACTGACCTGAGAGCGATCGCTTTTTCAGTTCGTTTGACCCTCTTAGGAAACTGTTCTGGCTGCGGTTGACAGCCGAAAGTGAGGCCAGATAATGGCCTAGCGTTCTACTCTGCGCCATCCCCGAAGACTCTATGGTTGCTTCGCCCGAGCCCAATCCTTCCACTCCCTCCTCGCGGCGGCGTGCTTGGTGGATGCTTGGAGGTGGGTTGTTGCTGTCGGGTGGTGTGTGGGTTGGCGTGGGTGGCCCCCAGCGTTTGGCAGAAACATGGCTGATTCCGCAAGTGGAGCAGCAACTCACGGCGGTATTAGGACAGCCGCTGCAACTGGGGCGTATTGAAGGCTGGACTTGGAATGGCGTGCAGCTGGGGCGATCGCAACTCGGCAGCGTCTCAGGGCCTAGTTTCGTTAGCTGGCAATCCACCACGGTAGGTGTGGATTGGGTGGGATTGTTCCAAGGCCGTATACCGCTAGAGGTGCGCCTGCAAAACGTCGATGCCAGCTTGCAACAGCTCAACAGTGGGCAATGGTATCCCTTTCCAGAGCAAGTCCCTCCCGGGGACTATCCCGATCTCAAGCTAGTGGTTGAGCAAGGACAGCTCAGCCTCCAACCACGCAATGCTCAGGATCAACTCCTCGCACCGGTGCGTCTGACGGCGATCGTGGGCGATCTGCGGCTCTCCCAAGGACAGCGGGCTCAATTCCAAGCCAGTGCCCAACTGAGTACCGGCCAGCGCGGCATCGTTCAAGGAAACCTCCAAGCGGGGCGAGATGGGGAACTCCGCCTGCGCAGCGAGCAGGTATCCCTGCCCGAAGTACAACGTCTCCTCACCCAGTCCCTTGCGCTTCCCGCGATCGCAGAAGCAGGCACTGCCAGTGGCAATCTGACGCTGCAGCTGCGCAACCAACAGCTCACAGCGATCAATGGCTCAGCCCAGTTGCAGGCCGCAACGCTGAAGGCTGCTGAGCTACCAGTCCGTTTGCAATCCGTCACAGCAGCGCTGCAATTCCAAGATCGGCAAGTGACTGTCCAGCAAGGTCAGGCACGCTGGCAAGACTGGCAACTGCAAGGGCAGGGGATCTGGACCCTTGATCGGGGCGGCACGATTCAGCTGACGACCAAGCCGGGAAGTCAGAACGCCCGATCGCCCTTACCTGGACTCAAACTAGGGGGTTCCCTACAGGCACAGTTGACGATTGAACAGCAGCGCGAAGCCTTTCGAGGCGCGATCGCTTTAACACCAGCGGCAGGTACCACTTGGCAGGGGCTCGCACTAGGTAAGGTAACGGCGCAGTACCAGCTGGATGCCAAGCAGCTGCGGGTTCAGCAAGGGACGATCGCGATCGCCCAGCAGGGGCAGCTCTCACTCCAGGGCAGTATTGGCCGACAGGCCGACAAGCCGCTTGCATTGACCGCAGAGCTGCGAGGGCTGTCGAGTCGTCAGCTATTGCAAAATTTGGGAGCTGCAGTTCCCGCCAACCTCGAATTGGGAGCATTGGTGGCGAGCGGTCAAATCGGGGGGACTCTCGATCGCCCAGAGGCGGAGGTTCGCTGGCAAACCACAGCGCAACAGCAAACCATCGACGGTCAGATCTTTCTCAAACGCCAGCCCGATTGGCAAGCGATCGCGCTGGTGCAGACCGGCAGTGGAGCCGTGCAAGCCCAGCTCAGTAGTCAGGGCGATCGCTGGCAGGGCAATGTGCAAGTCCGCGACCTTCCTCTGCAACTGCTGGCCACTGACCTCGGCGGACAAGCCAACGGGCAGGTGCAACTCAGCGGCAGTCTGCGCAACCTGTCTCTCTCAACTCTGCAAGCCAACAGTCGCTTCGCACTGCGTAACTTGGAGTGGCAAGGCCAGCGCTGGGCTGATGGTCAAGCCAACTTGGACTGGGGCTGGGATGGGCAACAGCTAGCACTGCGGGAATTTTCAGCACCGGGATTGGTCGCGCAGGGACAAGTTCGCCCCAACGCAGCTGCCGATCAACAGCTCCAGATCGCGCTGAATCTCCAGCAGTTGCCCCTGCAAACCCTGCCGATTCCTCTGCCGATTCAAGGCAATTTAGGCTTCCAAGGTACGTTAGTTGGCAGCTTACAGACGCCACAACTCGATGGCGATCTCCAGCTCAGAGACGTGGGTTGGAGTGCCCAGCGCCGTCGTCGGGACTGGCAGGGCAGCCTGCGCTACAACCAGCAAGGGCTGCAGGTAGCGTTGACTAGTGCCGATGGCCAGCTCCGCGCCCAAACCGATCGCCAATTCCAGCTGCAGGCGTTCCGCTGGCAGCAGAGTGGCGGGGTGATCGAAGTCCAAGCCAATGGGGCCGATCTCCGCTGGCAGGCCGATAACTTCAGCATTGCTGGACTCAACTTGCCCAGCGATCGCGGCATCCCCTTGGTCACTGCTGGCCGTGTCAGTGGGGATGGTCGTCTCAACCTCCAGCAAGGAACTGGCAGTGGCAACCTCTCCGTGATTCGTCCCCGCTTTGGGTATGTGCGCGGCGATCGCTTGACAGCTCAATTTCAGCTCGGGGATGGCTGGCTGATGCTCTCTGAAGCAGTCCTAGCACGAGAGGACAGCCTCTACAGCCTCGAAGGGCGCGTCCAGCTAGCGGGTGAGGGGAAGGTCTCAGCCCGTCTTGAAGCCAAACAGGGAAATCCCCAAGAACTAGCTTGGTTCCTGCGCAGCTTACAGCGATCGGGCTTTTTGGCCGAGCAGCCCGAATTTGCCGATGCCGAGGCGATCGCGGCTGTCACCGGAATTAACGATACTGCCGCTTCGCTTTACCAACAGCTCCAGCGACTGAGCCAGATTCAGGCACTGCAGCTCCAGCAGGAAGCAACGCAGCCCCTCCCAACATTACCCACGATTCGCCAGCTCACTGGGCGCTTTGATGGGATTGCCACTGTCGGTGGCTCATGGCAGCAGGGATTGACCGCAGACTTTGACTTTCAAGGGGCAGGCTGGGTCTGGGGCGATTACCGTGCTGATCGCGTCCTGCTCAAAGGATCGGTTAAACAGAACCAAATTCAGCTAGAACCCTTTGAAATTCAGACCGGTGCCACCAAGCTGAGCTTTAGCGGCAGCTTCAGCAACCAGACCCAAGGCGAACTGTTTGTTGAAGGCTTACCCTTGGCGGGCATTCAGCAATTCTTGCGCTTGCCCATCGAGATGCAGGGCAACTTAGGACTCTCGGCAACACTGTCAGGCCGTCTCGAAAACCCTCAAGTGCTGGGTGATCTCCAGCTCAGTAACGCCGTGATTAACGGCACTCCGATTCAAGCAGAGCAGACGGGTTTCAACGTGCGCGAGGGGCGCCTGACCTTTGGTTTTGCGCTTGTGGCTGACGATCCAGAGCCCGTGCGGGTGACAGGGAGCCTCCCTCTACAGCTACCTTTTCTGGCTAGTCAACCCAGTGATGAAGTTCAGCTCAACCTCGACGTTAGTAACAACGGCCTAAAATTCCTGAGTCTGCTCAGCCGCGACAAAGTGCAGTGGCAAGGCGGCCAAGGGGATGTCAAACTTCGGCTGCGGGGCACCCTTGAGGCTCCCATCCTGTCGGGGCAAGCCCGCTTCCAAAACGCGAGTTTTGCTTCTCCGCTCTTGGCAGAACCGTTTACCAACGTGAACGGCCAAATTGATTTCGCCCAAGATCGTCTGCGCATCGAGTCCCTCAGCAGTAATTTCAACGGGGGCACGATTACGGCACAAGGAGTGCTGCCCCTTGCTGAACTCTTGCCAGCCAATGACCCCGATCGCGCTCAGCCACTAGCCATTGCCTTGCGCGACGCCAAGGTTGCCTTACCCAATCTGTTTACCGGTCATACAGCCGCTGATCTGCAGATCCTGGGATCCGCACTGGAACCAGCGATCGCTGGAGATATCCGCATCAATCAGGCTGAGATCCTGTTGCCCAGCCCCGATCGCTTGACGAACCTTGCCAGTGGCGATCTAGGTGGCCCCACTCTACCTGTTCGCTTCCAGCAGCTAAAGATTTCCCTCGAAGATGGCGTCTCGATTCAGTCCGATCCTCTCTTCCGTTTTGGTGTCAAAGGCGATCTCTCGTTGGATGGACCGCTGGGGTCAACTCTGTCGCCCGATGGTAGCCTGACGTTGACTTCCGGGCAGGTCAATCTCTTCACCTCAACCTTTGTTCTCGATCGCCGTCAAACCAGTCGAGTCATTTTTCGCCCAGACCTCGGGCTCGATCCCTTTGTCAATGTCAACCTCGTTGCCTCGATTCCAGAGTTCACCGGATCGACGCTCCAAACAGGGAGCGATCGCATCGTCTTGCCTTTCCAGAACGATCCATCCCAAACGGGATTTGGCCGCTTCCAGCTCGTGCGTGTCCGTGCTCAGGTCAACACCCTCGCCAGCAACCTACAAAACAGTATTCAGCTCACCAGTAGTCCACCCCGCAGTGAGCGCGAGTTGCTGACCTTGATTGGGGGTGGCACGGTTAACAGTTTGGCCAATTCGGGCGGTGGCACCGCCTTATTGGGGTTGGCTAGTCAAGCCCTCTTAAATAATGTGCAGGGCTTTTTCAACAGCGCCTTGGGTGAGCGGATCAACATCCAACTCTTCCCCACGGTGACTGAAGTGCCCGATCGCGATGTTCAGTCCTTGGCACTGTCGGGCAATACCAATACCGTCCTAGGACTAGGTGGACAATTGGGATTTGATATCACCGATGACCTATCAGTTTCGGTGCTACAGGTGCTGACCTTGGGGCTGCCGACGCAGTTCAACCTGCGCTATGAATTCACCGACAGCCTCAGTATTCGCGGCACAACCGATACCGCTGGCAACAATCGAGCCGTACTGGAGTTCAACCAACGCTTTTAAACCGGTGGCGCGATCGGTTCTCTTCCTCCATGCGATCGGTGCATTGCCACAGCGGACTGGGAACACAGTGGCAGAATAAGGACGCAATGTAATCAGCCTCCAACGGAGATGTAGTTTCGCCATGGCAGCGACGGACTTCAAAGACTATTACGCAACGCTTGGAGTGGGGCGCGCTGCCAGTGCCGACGAGATCAAAAAAGCGTTTCGACGTTTGGCTCGCCAGTACCACCCCGACATGAATCCGGGCGATAAGGTGGCGGAGGCACGCTTTAAGGAAATCAACGAAGCGTACGAGGTACTTTCGGATACTGATAAGCGCCGGAAGTACGACCAGTTTGGCCAGTATTGGAGCCGCGTCGGAGCACCTGGGGCAGGGGCGGGGCCTGCTGGGGTGGGCTTTGATGACTTTGAATTTGGTCGCTACGGTAGCTTCGACGATTTCATTAATGAATTGCTGGGGCGGTTTGGCGGTGGTGCTTCGGCTAGCGCCAGTGCCGGTTATCGCAGCCCTGGCTTTCAGGACTTTGGGAGTGGCTTCGGGGGGCAAGCGACCGCAGGAGCGCGGAAAGTTAGCCTGGATGCCGAAGCCAGTATTAGCCTCAGCCTCAGCGATGCCTTTCGAGGCACGCAAAAACAGCTGCGGATCAACAACGAAATGGTCGAGGTCAAGGTGCCCCCAGGGATTAAAGCTGGCAGTAAGCTGCGCTTGCGAGGTAAGGGCAACATTATGCCAACGACCGGTCAGCGGGGCGACCTCTACCTGAAAGTGGACATCAAACCACACGAGTTCTTCCAGTTGGATGGCGATCACTTGATCTGTGAGGTACCGATCGCTCCCGACGAAGCCGCACTGGGTGCCACGATCGCGGTTCCCACACCGGATGGGTTGGTCAACGTCAACATTCCTGCAGGGGTTCGTACCGGCCAATCTCTACGATTGCGCGGTAAGGGTTGGCCGACTCGCACCGGTCGCGGTGACCTCTTGGTGAAGGTAGCGATCGCGGTACCCAAAACCCTGACCGATGCAGAACGTCAGGCCTACGAACAGTTGCAGCGATCGCGCAGTGCCGATCTGCGATCGGACCTCAAGCAGTACAGTCTCTAGCGCGCAATGCCTGATCCTGCGATCGCGCCCTTAAAGCCGCCGCTGAAATGGGCTGGGGGTAAACGCTGGCTGGTCCCCAAGCTGCAAGGACTTGTGCAGGGACTTGACTACGATCGTCTTGTCGAGCCGTTTTGTGGTGGGCTAGCTGTCACCCTCAGCCTGAAGCCCCGCCGCGCTCTTTTGAATGACATCAATCCGCATTTGATCAATTTTTATCAACAGGTCAAAGCAGGATTAGAAGTCACAATCCCCCTAGAGAATGATCCGGATCTCTATTACCAATACCGACAAGCTTTTAACCAAACTGATCTGCCTTCAGCACTCTCAGCACAATATTTTTACTACCTCAACCGTACGGGCTTTAATGGGCTCTGTCGCTTTAACTCTAAGGGTGAATTTAATGTTCCCTTTGGTCGCTATAAAGCCATTCACTATCGTCATGATTTTTTAGATTACTTTCAACTCTTCCAAGATTATCAATTTTGTCTGGGTGACTTCGATCAGCTAACAGTAACGGCTCAAGACTTGATCTATGCTGATCCTCCCTATGATGTGGAGTTTCGACAGTATGCCAAAGAAGGCTTCAATTGGGATGATCAAGTGCGCCTAGCGCATTGGCTAGCAGCGGCAAATAGTCCTGTGATTGCTTCTAATCAAGCAACGCCCAGAATCCTAGAGCTTTACCAATCGCTGGGATTTCAAGTTGTGACCTGCTTGGCCCCAAGGCGAATTTCCTGTAATGGTGATCGCCAGCCAGCCCTAGAAATGATTGCAACAAAAGGCGTCCATCAAGGCTGGGAAATAGCTTTTCAAAGCAGTTAGTTTCGACTAGTTAACGTTGGGCAGCGGATGCTGTCGATCGCACACGGAGCAGCTTGCCCGAGGATTCATCCGTCAACACATAGAGATCGCCGCTAGGACCTTGGCGTACATCGCGAACTCGTGCCCCGATTGGAATGCGAGAAACATTGGTTGCGCGACCCTCGGGCGAGACTTGAATTATGCGAATGTCTCGACTGACCAAGCCGCCTGCAAAAATCTTGCCCTGCCAATTGGGTACTTTGGCGCCACGATAGACCGTCATACCGGAAGGTGCGATCGCAGGTGTCCAGACGAGATGCGGATCGATCATGCCGGGTTGGGTGCGGCGAGAACTGATTTCTGCGCCCCAATATTCTTGGCTAAAGGTAACTTCAGGCCAGCCGTAATTTTCGCCAGCCTTGATTTGATTCAACTCATCACCACCCCGCGATCCATGCTCGGTCGACCACGCCGTCCCGGTCTGCGCGTCAACGGCTAAGCCCTGAATGTTGCGGTGGCCAATGCTCCATAAACTAGCTTGGGCATTGGGTTGATTGCGAAAGGGATTATCAGCCGGAATTGAGCCATCGGCATTGATGCGATGAATTTTGCCCAAACCGCTCTCGGGCATTTGTGCTTGGTGGCGAATCAAACGCCCATTGAGTTCCACCGGCGGATTGCCCCCATCGCCGATCGCAATCAATAGGGTTCGATCGGGCAGCCAAGCCAGTCGTGAGCCAAAGTGCTGGGCGCTGGACTTATCGGGCGTCACCGTAAAAATGACCTCTACGTCTTGTAGTTGCAGACCATTCAGGCGACCCCGCGCGACTTGAACCCGATTGGCCGCTGAGCTGCCTGCGGCGTAGCTGAAATAGACCCAGCGATTTTGCGCGAATTGAGGATCAACCGTGACATCCAGCAGGCCACCTTGCCCTTGTACCCATAGATCTGCAGGAAGTCCTGCGATCGCAGTCGGCTCCAGCTTTCCTTGGCGAACCAAGCGCAGCCGCCCCGGTCGTTCTGTAATCAACAGATCGCCATTCGGAAGCCAAGCCAAACTCCAGGGATGCTCTAGCCCTTCGACGAGTGGCGTCACTTCCACCGTGGTCAATTCCGGTACCGACGCGGGTACTAACAGCGATGCAGGGTCTGGGGTGGTCTGCGCCGCAACGGGGGTGGAGGTGGTCGGTGGAGAGGAGGCAGTACTGCAACTCGCAAATCCAGTCGCGATCGCCAGTCCAATCAGGGTGGTGGCAGCAGTGGATACTTTCATCGCAGCGTTTCGAGAATCACAGCAGCAACCAGCTTGGGTAGCCTCTTGGCCAAAGATTGCCAAATGTTACGAAAGGTTCCCTCTATAGGGGAGCTGAAGCGTCGTTGCGATCGGAGGATCGGCTCTGAGCAAAAGCTTCATAGTTTGTGACACTGCGGCTTTTAATCCCCGCCGTAAACTGAGGAAATACGTGCCACAGCTGAGTCCATGTTCCCCACGCATCGTCCCCGTCGCCTGCGATCGTCCGAAACTTTGCGCCGGATGGTGCGCGAAACGACGTTGACTTCGGCCGATTTCATCTATCCCCTGTTCGCGGTGCCCGGCAGTGGCGTCGCCAAGGAAGTGAAATCCATGCCCGGGGTTTATCAACTGTCGATCGACAAGATCGTGGAAGAGGCCAAGGAAGTTTATGACCTCGGCATTCCCTCAATCATTCTCTTCGGCATTCCCACCGAAAAAGACAATGATGCAACCGGCGCTTGGCACGATTGCGGCATCGTCCAGAAGGCAGCAACCGCCGTCAAAGAAGCGGTGCCTGGGCTGATTGTTGCGGCTGACACCTGCCTGTGTGAATACACGCCCCACGGCCACTGTGGCTACTTGGAAGTCGGCGATCTCTCCGGTCGCGTCCTCAATGATCCGACCTTAGAATTGCTGCGCAAAACCGCGGTCTCTCAAGCCAAAGCGGGGGCAGACATCATTGCGCCTTCCGGCATGATGGATGGCTTTGTCGCCACGATTCGCGAAGCCTTGGATGAAGCGGGCTTTAGCGATACGCCGATCATGGCCTACTCAGCCAAATATGCTTCGGCCTACTATGGCCCCTTCCGTGATGCGGCTGAATCAGCTCCGCAATTTGGCGATCGCCGTACCTACCAAATGGATCCAGGCAATAGCCGCGAAGCACTCAAGGAAGTTGAGCTGGATATCGCCGAAGGTGCTGACATTGTCATGGTTAAACCGGCTCTGTCCTACATGGACATCATTTGCCGGATCAAAGAGACCACTGACTTGCCCGTCGCGGCCTATAACGTTTCTGGCGAATATTCGATGGTCAAGGCGGCGGCGCTCAATGGCTGGATCGATGAAGAGCGGGTAGTGCTGGAAACCCTGACTAGCTTTAAGCGGGCTGGGGCGGACCTGATTCTGACTTACCACGCCAAGGATGCCGCTCGCTGGCTCGCCTAACGCAAATTCGACAGGGTTGGGCTGCGATTCCTGAGCAGTGATCTAAGCCCGCCCGATCGCCCATCTCCAAACATTGACAGTCAGGCAGGATTCCGGCGTGAATTCACGCTGACCATCGAGCGCAATGGCACACTGGAAGATCGTTGTGCGCTCAAGGTTCGGTTCGTCATGTCAGCAGCAGCTGAGCTGAATGATCAGCAGTTTGAATCTGCCGTTTTGCAAGCCCCGGGACTGGTTCTCGTCGATTTTTGGGCGCCGTGGTGTGGGCCTTGCCGTCTGATTGCACCGCTGATGGACTGGGCTGCCCAGACCTATGCTGATCAACTCAAGGTTTACAAACTCGAGGTTGATCCCAACCCCGAAACGGTGGCTCGCTACCAAGTTCAAGGCATTCCAACCCTGTTGCTGTTTCAAAACGGCGAATTGGTGGAGCGCGTCGAAGGTGCCGTCGGACGCGATCGCATTCAGACCCTGATTAACGCCCATCTTTAAAGTTCATGCCTAACTTTCGGTTGTCGCAGCGGCTCGCGCCCTTACAACGCAACGTTTTTGCCGATATGGATCGAGCCAAAGCGGCAGCGATCGCAGCGGGGCAAGAGGTGATTGATCTTTCCTTAGGATCCTCAGATCTTCCCGCTCCAGATCATGTGGTGGCCGCGATCGCCGCGAGCTTGCAAGACCCTAGCAGCCATGGCTACCTACTGCATCAGGGCACACTCCTGTTTCGGCAGGCAGCGGCGGCTTGGTACGAACGCAAGTTTGGCCTCGGCGTCGATCCCGAAACGGAAGTCCTGCTGTTAATTGGCTCGCAAGAAGGGACGGCCCACCTACCGCTGGCGGTGATGGAGCCTGGCGAGATCGCTCTGCTCCAAGATCCGGGCTATCCCTCCCATGCTGGTGGCGTTTATTTGGCCGGGGGGGAGATCTACCGTCTGGCTACAACCGCCGATCGGGGCTTTTTGCCGGACTTCAGCGCCATTCCTACTGATATTTTGTCGCGATCGCGCTTGCTCGTTCTCAGCTATCCCCACAACCCAACGACAGCGATCGCGCCGCTGGCCTTTTTTGAAGAGGCCGTGGCCTTCTGCCGTCACCATCAACTGGTGCTGGCCCACGACTTTCCCTATCCCGACCTTGGTTTTGATGGCGTCGAGGTGCCCTCAATTTTTCAAGCCGATTGCCAGAAGCAGCAGTCGATCGAATTCTTCTCGCTCTCCAAGTCCTACAACATGGGCGGCTTCCGCGTAGGCTTCGCCATCGGCAATGCGGAGTTGATTGGAGCGCTGCGCCGACTGAAAGCTGTGGTGGACTTCAACCAGTACCAAGGTATTTTGGCGGGGGCGATCGCCGCTCTTTCGGGACCACAGGATTGTGTGGAAGCGACCCGTCAACGTTTCCGTGATCGCCGCGACATTTTTATTGATGCGCTGGCCGCCACAGGTTGGACGATTCCTAAGCCGGTTTCGACCATGTACCTTTGGGCACCGCTGCCTGCACCTTGGCAAACGCGATCGCTCGAATTCTGCGAGCAGCTTGTCGCTCAAACCGGCGTCGCCGCTTCCCCTGGCATTGGTTTTGGCGACTGTGGCGAAGGCTTTGTCCGCTTTGCCCTCGTGCACGATCGCGATCGGCTGGAAGAAGCTGCTAGACGGATTACCCAGTTCTTAGTCAGCTGAGGTTTCTGGGCTGGTGTGAGGTGAGCGGGTCCAAACGGTTTAGGTCCGTTTGATCGCCCGCTGAATATCTCGCTCATCTTGGCGACGACGCTCAGTATCGCGCTTGTCATGCAATTTCTTACCGCGTCCTAAGCCGAGGGTGACTTTCACCCAGCCCTGCTTGAGATACATCTTCAGCGGCACCAAGGTCAGCCCCTTTTGTTCAACCTTGCCGATCAGCTTGCGGATTTCCTCGCGGTGTAGCAGCAGCTTGCGTGTCCGCAGGGGGTCGTGATTGTAATAAGTGCTTGCTTGGAGGTGCGGCGAAATATGGACGTTGTGCAACCAGACTTCACCATTGCGCACCAAAGCAAAGCCATCGCGCAGGTTGACCCGCCCCGCCCGAATCGATTTGACCTCCGTGCCGAGGAGTTCAATCCCAGCCTCGAAGGTCTCGAGAATTTCGTATTGGAAACGAGCCTGACGATTTTCACTCAGAACTTTGATGCCGCCGGAATCGGCCATGGTTGCCTGTTGTTACACCAAAGATCCATTCTGCGCTGTCGCAGAGCAGACCACACACCATTCGTGGAGTTCGTAGGTCACACAGCCGGACTGGACCAGCGGATCGGCTGCAACAATTTGTTCTGCTTGGCACCGCGACTCAGCTTGAAAGAGCAACATGCCCCCTCCGCGCTCAGCCCAGTAGCCACTACTGGCTTGGTGACCGGCTGCATTCAGCTGACGGACGTAGTCTAAATGAGCTGGGACATAGCGATCAAAAACCGCTTTTTCCACGCGTCCCTGCTCAATTTTGACAAACCAAGGCATAGACCAGGCCAGCAACTGGCACTAGTTTATCGGGGAGTGTGGTGGCGGTAACAGTTCTGCTCTGGACAGGGCCGCTAAAGTATCGCCAACTTGTGATGGCGATGATGGCGATCGCGACCTCCTATGACAGCCCTTGATCGTGCCGAAGATTGGTTTCGTCAGTTACTTGCGGCTGAGCGGAATCATCGCAATAACGCAATGCTGCGGCTGATTTACTATGCAGGTTTGCGCCCAGAAGAATTGACTGCTATCCGTTGGCAGGATGTCCGCGCGATCGGGGGGAACCAAGGTCTGTTGACTTTACCCACGGGGGGTGAACTGTTGCTCCCGAGTCACTGCTGGAGCCACCTCCTCTATTTGCGATCGCCCCAAACCAACGCTCAATCCCTGATCTTTCTCAGCCGCCATGGCAGCGCTCTCAGCCCAGCCCGAGTCAGTGGCATTGTTCGCAATGCTGCCCGCCGCGTTGGCTTGACTTTTCCCTGCACTGCCCAACAACTCTGGGATTGCCATGCCCAAAGTGCGGTTGAACGTGGTGCCCCTGTTGCCCTGATTGCTGCGACGCTTCGCACCGGCCAACATCTGGGACACTACATCGGTCAGACCTCTGCGGCTTATCTCGGCTGAAAAAGTTTGACATCAAAAGTCTCGTTGAAAGCCTGCGATCGCTGCACACCTCTCCAGAGCTAATAGCGATAGCGATCGTCTCATATTTACTGACAGTCTATTTCCTGGACTGAGGCAGGAGTACCATCCCCCTTAAACAGGCTTGATCGACTGTCCTTAATCTAGCCAGATTTCGTGACTAGTTTGAAGGTGACTCTCAGCTGCTCAACGGTTTACATTAAATTGCATGAGTAATTAAAAGCCTAAATTCAAAAGATCAAGATTAGAAGCAATGGACAGAGCCATCATTCGAAATGATCAGAATCAACTCGTTACATTGCAGTTTCAGCGAGATATTAATTATTTTTTTATTTTCACAAAAACCACTCTCGTTTCGAGAACTATAGCTCTCAGATATCCAGATCTCAGAAAAGATTAAAATACAAGACTCAATTCAGATTTTTACCTATCCAAACACGAATAAACTTTTGAGAACTCTAGGGCAATTTTTATTGCCACTAAAAGTAATTTATCGTGATGAATCAAACTTTTGCTTGAATTTGCAGAGACCTTCCTGAAAATTCAGGGATTTTCGGCTATAAGTAAGGTCATCTTGTTTTTCTCAGTGCGTTGGCACTTAAGAATTAAGATGCATATCACTATAGTTCCCCAAACAACTGAGATTCTTTCACCAGAAATGCTAGATATCTCAACAATCAGTCATCAAGCAAATATTCTCTACTTCGAAATTCAAAAACTAGAGTCACAAAAGCTATTGCGATCGCTAGCAATCGGCTACTTACTATCCCAAGCAAAAGCCCTCCTACCCACTGGTAGCTGGGAGCAATGGGTCTCAGAACATTGCACCTTTAAGCGCAGCATGGCCGATGAGTACCGCTTCCTTTGGGAGCATCGCCAAGAGCTCTTTGAAGCACTCAATATCCCCATTCTGGATGATCAAGTGTTCATCAAAAGCGCTGCCAACCCTCAATTCCAACCGGTTGAGCCTGAACTCCGAGATTGCCAAGAGCTCAATCTTTCTATCCGACAAGCACTCAAGGTAATTCGGCACAGTAAGCGCTTAATCAAGAAGCAAAACACGCCGCAGCAGATTTACCACAGAATCGAAATTGTTGTCTCAGAATTTGAGCCAACAGAACTGGATCGCCTTGTGGGTCAGTTACATCAAGACTTTCAGCAAGCGATCACAAAAATTAGTATTCGTGAGATTCATCGCCCCCATCATCGGCGGAGAATTAGGCCTGAAGCTGTCTAAAGCTTCTTTTTCACACGCTAGCCTCAGTCTCTATCAAGCTCAGTCCGTCTCTTCTGAGGCTCAGCTGCTGCTGAAAAATTAACGCATCGTTGCAGAGCTTATTCTCCAGCGATCGCGCCTGTCTTTTCATTAGAAATTAGAGCCTAAAAAGGATAAAGCCATGAAGCCGCAATATAGCGACCGACAAATTGCAATGGCCAAACGCTTTTTGCGTCAATTTCATAGCCATACTCCCACCACGCAAGAAGCCATTATCGTCTTGCAGTGGAGTGAAGGAGTTTCCAAGCAACCCGATCGCTCCTGCGGCTAATCCGGATTGATTGCAGCACTAGGCGATCGCAGCCTTGAGAGGGAGCGTTCACGATCGCTCTTGCAATTCATCACAAGTGCCACTTTAGCCAGCCAAGTCAACCTACTTTAGATGGGCAGAAGTCCTGAATCTATCTGCGATCGCAGACGGAGAGAAGACTTTGCCAGCTGTCTTTCTCAAGTGCTGCATGATCTGGGATTGTCCATTACCGTCAACCGGTGGCGATCGCATTCAACTCGCCCATGGGAGTGGTGGTCGCCAGATGAATCAGCTGATCGAGACGATATTTCGATCAGCCTTTGAAGACTCCCCAACCGTTGCGGCTGACGCTGCAGTTTTGACTCTGCCCAGCGATCGCATTGCAGTTAGTACCGATAGTTTTGTCATCCAACCGTTGTTTTTTCCCGGTGGTGATATCGGCTCGCTGGCTGTGCATGGCACAGTTAATGACTTGCTGATGCGCGGAGCCACTCCCCATAGCCTGACGGCCAGCTTCATCCTCGAAGAGGGCTTCCCGATCGCTACCCTGACGAGCCTTGTCCAGTCAATGGCTTCTGCTGCCCAAGCTGATGGAGTCCACATTTGTGCGGGTGATACCAAAGTCGTGGAGCGGGGCAAAGCTGACGGTGTCTACATTACGACCACGGGAATCGGCAGCCTACTGCCCGATCGACAGATCGGTCCGCAGCAGATTCAGGTCGGCGATGCCATTGTGATCAATGGAGACTTGGGACGGCATGGGGTTGCGGTTCTTGCTTGTCGCGAGGGATTGACGTTGGAGCTGCCGCTGCTCAGTGATGCTGCCAGTTTGCGATCGCCCGTTTTGGGTTTGCTCGACGCTGGAGTTGATCTGCACTGTTTGCGCGATCTCACGCGGGGAGGACTCGCTAGCGCCCTGAATGAGCTGGCTGCCGTGGGCGTGGGCATGGATATTGAAGCAGCTGCAATTCCAGTCGATCCGGTAGTTGCCGGCGTCTGCGAAATTCTGGGGTTGGATCCACTGCAAGTGGCCAACGAAGGCCGATTTGTGGCTTTTCTCCCCGCCGATCAAGTGGCGATCGCCCTAGAGACCTTGCGCCAGATTTGGCCCGATCAGGAACCTCGCTGGATTGGTTGCGTCCAATCAACCACGCCTGGCCTCGTGCGGTTGCGCCAGCCTTTTGGGGGCGATCGCCTCTTAGAAATGCTCAGTGGCGAACAGTTGCCCCGCATTTGCTAAAGGCTGGGCTGATTCCTGACCCTTCCCACCGATTCCCGATGTCTCGACTCCTGCAAAAGTTGGCCTTGGTAAGCCTGTTGGGGGCTCTCACTATTCCAGCCGTCGCCCATGCCCAGGCCAATCCCAATGGCGATCGCCCCAATCGCACACAGCGCTGGGAGCAACTGAATCTCACGCCTGAACAGCGCCAACAGCTCAGCAGTCTCCGCGAGCAAGATAAAGCGCAACTGAAACAGCTCCGCGAACAAATCAAAGCTACTCAAACCCAACTGCGACAGCTGTGGGCCAGCAATGCCAGTGAGTCTCAACTCAGCCAACAGCAAGCTCAGCTCAATGCGCTCAAGCAACAGGCCCAGCAGCTGCGTTTTCAACAGAGCTTGAAACTCCGAGCCATTCTCACACCCGAGCAACGTCAACAGCTCCAACAACAGCGATCGGAACGCCGCCAACAGTGGCGTGAGCGTGGCGGAGCAGAGTCCCCGAACTGAACCTTGACTGCTTTGGATACAGCCGTCTGTCAAAGGAAAGCCGGTGCGATCGCGCCGGTTTTGTTGTGAAACTTGAGGCCATCTAACCTGAGCGATCACAAGTCTGCTGTTGGTCAGGATTAGCAGCAGCTGACCGCCTGAGACTCCATATTTCATCCCCAGTTTTTCTGGAGCTTTTTAAGGAGCTCGATATAGTCGACCCATAGGGTCAAGGCAAAAAGACTATGGGCACCTTTGTTCTAATTCATGGCGCAGGATCGGGCGCTTGGGTGTGGCATAAGGTTGCGCCGCGGTTGGAGCATCAAGGACATACCGTTATTACTCCGGACCTGCCGGGGCACGGCCGCAATCCCCGACCGATGGCGGAGATTACTTTGGCTCGCTATGCAGACTCTGTTTGCGACATCCTGCGTGCCCAATCCGAGCCGGTGGTGTTAGTCGGGCATAGTCTGGGTGGGGCCGTGATCAGCCAAGCAGCGGAGGCTTGTCCTGAAAAAATTCAGACCTTGGTCTATCTGGCGGGTTATTTGCTGCGGAACGG
Organism: Synechococcus elongatus PCC 11801; assembly: GCF_003846445.2. NCBI lineage: Bacteria > Bacillati > Cyanobacteriota > Cyanophyceae > Synechococcales > Synechococcaceae > Synechococcus > Synechococcus elongatus. The sequence continues at coordinate 761,602 of NZ_CP030139.2, forward strand.
TGAAAGTCCCTTGGATATTTCGCAGACGGACAGTGAGTCCCTGATGATGGGGACTGCAGTCTTCTCAGACGACCAGCTTTCAGCAACTTGCCAGCCCGAAGCATTGCAAGAGCTGGGCTACGCTGACTGTTCTGCAGAAGATCTGGCGCTGGTGCGATCGCTGATCACTCCCCAAGCAGTGGCTCCCCTCTCCACGCCGGTACAAATCACAGCCGAGCGAGCGGGGCGAGTCCCCAAGGTCTACATCCTCTGTACTCAGGACAAAGTTATTGGTCCCGCCACCCAGCGGCGAATGGCGGAGGCTGGGGGCTGCGATCGCCTGCTGACTCTGGACACCAGCCACAATCCCTATCTCTCTGCTCCCCAAGCCGTTGCCGATTGTCTATTGACAGTGCTTTGAGGGATGCATCCGGCATTGACGCTCAAGTTAGTACGGGAATGGATATGCCCCAAGTAACCGTACCTGCTGGCTGGGTTATCCCGTGGGGAGAAGAGGGTGTTGTTAGCGATCGCCCTTCAGTCGGCGATCGGGTTGCCAAGCATTGCCGATACCCTGCAGCACACCGCGCCCCACCAAACCAATCCCACGGCCAATCAGTTGCGTGAGGACAAACACTACGCCGCTGCCCAGCCAACGGATCAAGTTGCTGACTTGCGGTGCGATCGCATCGCGGGCTTCGAGGACAAGCGTGATCGTCTGCTGAACACCCGATAACTGTTGTAACTCCTGTTCGCGGGGTGCATAGACCTGGCAGCGATCGATGCCCTCAGCTGTGAAATAGAGCAGCGGCCATTGACTCTCGTAGATTGATCGCGGGGTGTCGAGTAGCTGTTCCCAGCGATCGGCCCAATTGAGCTGGTTACGAAAGCGGGTCAGTTCGCGATTCGACAAATGCTGAGCGTCGTAGAACTCCTGCTTGATCGCCGTCACTTCCGCAAAACAGTTGAGCAGGGGTTGGACGACTGCATTACCAAGACGCAGCAATAAATTTTCCAGCAAGAGTTGCAGACGGGTCTGCGCTTCTGGGGCTTCCAGGGGATAGGCCGTGCCATCAATCATTACAGGCAGCCCATGCACCAAGGTCAGCAGCAGTTGGCGATCGCCATGGAGTCGAGCTGCTAAGTCAGGTGCCAAGCGTGGCCACTCATCCCTGAGTCTGCTGGCTAATTCGATTTTGGTGCTGTCGATCTGGAGATCGCGATAGCGGCCATAAAAGTCACTGAGGCTGTGTTGCCACAGGTCTTGATGTAGCTGCGGTAGTTTCTCGACGATTTGCTCAGCCGAGAGCTGAGAGAACTGTAAATCTGCAATCAAGTCATTGAGACGCCGCAGGATGATGGCCAGTAACTCACGCTGGCGATCGCGTCGCAAAATATCTAGCTCGAGGGGGCGCCCCGTGAGGTTGGTCAGCGGTTGCTGCAGGCGCTCCGTCAGGTGATCCCAAAGCAGAACCTGCAGGTGTTGGCGATCGCGAATACGGCGGGCTGTGGGGGACAGCGTCAGGGGATCAGCGGCCGGTGCAGGCGGTTGGGCTAGCGCTAGCAAGGGGGTCGCTTGCCCGCCATTCCACAACCAATCCATCAGAACCCGAGCAGCTTTTAGTTCGCGGCGGCGACCCATCATAAAGGTGCGGTCAAGCCAGCTCCAGTCGGGATGTCGGAGTTGACCTTCGATCGCCAACAGCTGCGAATCAATCTGCACCAGGCTGGATTGGTGCAACCACTGGAAGAAGCCCAGCGGCGGAACCGGGGTAGAGCGAATATCCTGCGGGAGAGGCCAGCGCGTTTGCCCAGCGACAATTTGACGTAGCGTGGCTTCGAGGTCGTCAAAGTCGCTACTGATTGCCCAAGCCCCCTCGATTCCTAGGGTCTGCAGCATTGACAGTTGCGATCGCTGTGGGAGCGACAGAATCGCCAGAATTGGGGTCTCGGGATATTGCGATCGCCAGCGCAGGGCTTCTTGAGCATCCAGCGGTTGCGCAGCCACCCACAAGACCACGTCAGGAGCAACTGTGCCATCCGGCGGCGTCAGCTGCAGATCCGAGCGATCGGTGATCCCTGCCTCCAGCCCTAGCCGGAGCAACGGCGAATCCCCAACGACTTTGACTGATAACGGCAAGGCCATGAACCGCGAGAAAGATGCGTGGAGCCATCGCTCCGACCGACAACAGCCTACCAGCCTGACCTAGGGCTCAGTCGTTACGGTTGATTCTGATAGCCATAGAAATCGATGCGATAGTCCACAATCCGGACGCCGGTTTCTGCTTCGAGGCGGTCCAGCAATTCTGCGGGCAATTGCACCTGCACATCAATGATCTGATTGGAATCTAGGCAGTTGATATGACTGTGAGGATCGCTGATATTGCCGTATAAACGCCCTTCGGAGCGATCGAGACACTCAACAATACCATTGGCAGCGAGAGCTTCTAAGTTTTGGTAGACCGACGTGTGACCGATATCGCGGCCAGCCCGACTGAGGCGATCGTAAATTTCCCGTGCCGAAAGATGTTCTTGAGCGTCCCAGAGTAATTCCAAGATGTAGCGGCGCTGCCGGCTGACTCGCATGCCTTTGTCTTGGCAGCGATTCAAGGCATCCTCAAGGGATCGAATTGGAGGTTGAGCCGCAGTCTCGGACATAACGGGTTACGGATGAAGGGAACAACTCATGAGACACCCTGGACTCATTACCACTTTAGTTTAGCGAGTCGAGGGCTGAGTAGCAGGCGGTTCTAGTGGGAAGGAGCCAGGACCACAGATGAGCTGATTTTGCTCAAGCACGGGTGGTGCCAGCTTGATCCGACGGGGTTCGATACTCTGGCAGCGCAGTTCAAAGACGCGATCGCCCTCGGGCACCACGGCCCCAATGAAACTTGGTGAGAAATCTTGGGTCGGCAAAGCCCGTGTGATCGATTGCTGGGGCGTAACTTCCAGCTCAAAGCTGTAGCCAACTACCGTTGGGGTCACTCCCAATGCGGCAAACGAAGGCTGAAAGCCTCCCCAGATGTAATTCACCATTTGGGCAGAGTTAACTTCGGAAAGAGCCAAGCTGACGTCCCGTGCCTTGCCCAGTCGAGCATCCAGTTCTCGAAAGCGAAGACTGTCAGGGAGTCGCTCTAAAAACTCTGGGAGGGGTATCGAAGTAGCCGTTCCAATGGACTGCTGACTGCGATAGGTAACCACCGCAAAATAGGCTGCCAGACCCGCCCCCACGAGCACGAACAGTGCGGTCAATAGCTTGCGCAGACGAAACAACTGGGCCTTGCCTCAGTTTGAAGATGATTTTCAAGCTAAAAACTTAGTCTCTAAAAAATAAAAAATTGCTAAATCTCTTAATGATTTCTCAAGATTATTGACGCGGACCACATTTGATAGTCCAACTCGTCAGGAGAAGCAATTGCAGCCCACTGCTGGCCTTGAGGATCGACTTGCAGCAGCCGGATCGAACTGTTCTCGCTACCGAGCCCTTGCAGACAGGGTTGCCCTGTCGCAGTCCAGCTACACGCGAGATGGCGCAGTGAATTGGCTAACGTCCGGCCTTGAGCTTTGATCCAGGCTTCTTTGCAGACCCAGCTTGCCAGCCCCCAGCGATCGCAATCGGCAGATTGTTGCATTGCCTCCTGTTCCGCAGTCGGGAAGTAGCGACGTGCCAAAGCTAGCCACGATCGCGATCGCGGTTGTTCCACATCCACCCCCACAGGTTGACGGGCGATCGCAATCAACAGTGTCGATCCGCTGTGACTGAGGTTAAAGCAGAGATCGGTGTGCGGTAATTCTGGCTTGCCTGTGGGACTGAGCTGAAAGCAAAAGTCTGCTGGTTTCTCTGGTAGATAGAGGCTGAGAAGCTGCCGCAACCACCAGCGCCCCCTTAGAAACTGTTGACGGCGTTGAGTGCCATAGGCTTGGGCTCGATCGCAATCCGCAGCCACGATCGCCTGATCAGCCGCACTGAGCGATCGCGTTAGGCAACAGCGCCAGAGATGCACCATTCGCTCCGGGAGTTCGGGTTGGGATGGACCAGGCTGCCAAGTCACTGGTGTGGGAATTGGGCCGCGATCGCAACTGGGAATTGACGGCACTGGAACCGCATCGCTAGGGTTGGGGCGTTGCATTCTGCTGTGGACCGATGCCGTTACAAGTGGGCGATCGCGCGCCAGATTTTACGTTGCCAGATCAACAGGGTAATCCCGTCAGCTTGGCTGACCTGCGAGGTCGGCGTGTGGTGATCTACTTCTACCCGAAGGACGATACACCGGGTTGCACCAAGGAAGCTTGTGGTTTTCGGGACGATTTCAGCTTGTTTGAGCAAGCAGGGATTGTGGTTCTGGGCGTGAGTAAAGACCCCGCCAGCAAACATCAAAAGTTTATTGCCAAGTACGAGCTGCCCTTCACGCTACTCACCGACGCGGATGCAGCTATCGCTAGCGCCTACGACAGTTACGGCCTCAAGAAGTTCATGGGGCGGGAGTACATGGGCATGATGCGCCACACGTTTGTGATCGATGCCGAGGGCAACATTGAGCAGGTTTACACCAAGGTCAAACCCGAAACCCATGCGCGGCAAATTCTGACTGATTTGGGTGTTGAGTAACAGCTTTGTCTATGCAGCAGAGTTAGTTGTTAATTCACAGATCTCCGCTGCATTGATAATCTTAGACCTCATCTCATTTAGCCTTGAGTCTCAGAATGCCAATTATTTCAATGTTCTATGGGATTTTGATTAGGATGTATTTGCTAGACAATCAGCATCATAATCTACCCCACATTCACGCTCGCTATGCCGAATATGAAGCCTCGATCAGTATTTTAGATGGTGAAGTTCTGGCAGGTGAGCTGCCAAGGAAACAGCTTCGCATTGTGCAAGCTTGGATTGAATTACATACAGATGAGCTTAGAGTGAACTGGGAACTCGCAATGAATGGTCAATTGCCTTATAAAATCGACCCACTTTAACCTTAGGAGGGATTGAGATGTATTGGGATGTCAAAAAAGTTCAACCACTACCTGATTATCAGATTCAGGTTGATTTAGAAGATGGTCGCAGAGGAATTTTTGATCTCACTCCTTATTTGGAGCATGGACAATTTCGAGATTTACAAGATCTGAGTTACTTCAATCAAGTTGGCATTTTATTTGGGGCTGTCACTTGGCCTAACGGCCAAGATATTGCTCCAGAGACGCTACTAGCAGGCCTACAAACGACAACCTCGCTGTCGACAGGACCGTCCTAAATGCTGTCTTGGCTGTGGGCAGGGTTGCGATCGCTGTTGCGGCGACCTTTGGTGGCGGTATCGTTGATTGCGACCTTGCCGAATGGCGAACTGGTCTTGATTCAGCGGCAGGATGATGGCGGCTGGAGTTTGCCTGGTGGCCTGATCGATCGCGGTGAGACAGTGGCGCAGGCAGCAGCTCGGGAATTGCGAGAAGAAACGGGTTTGCGCTTAGTTAGCATCGAGCGCTGTGTTGGCATTTACAGTGCGCCCGATCGCGATCCTCGGCTGCATTCTGTCTGCATTGCGCTGGCAGTGACGGTTGCTGGCGATCTGCAAGTTGGCGATCGCCATGAAGTGCGCGCGGTCGCGAGTTTTCCGCCCGATCGCCTCCCATCAGGACCCTACAGTCACGATCACGCGCGCCAACTGCAGGACTATCAATCTGGGGCGGTGGTCATTGCTTGAGCCAAGCGATTGATGCCTTGTAGCAAGAGATGCGGCTCAACTCGGCAGTTGGGCAGATCGGTGAGGATTCTTGCTAGTAACGTCCCATCGCCGCCAGTGAAATAGACCGGACGTTGTGGATGGTGCGATCGCCAGTCCTCGATAAAACCTCTAAGTGCTCCTGCTAATCCGTGGATCACACCACTCGCGATCGCGTCTGAGGTATTCATTGCCCATCGATCGCCTTCAGCCGATATTGCAACCCTGGGGAGAGCAGCCGTTCCTTGGGTAAGTGATCGCAGTTGTAAGGCCACTCCGGGCAAAATTGCGCCACCGGCAAACTGTCCTAGATCATCGGCCGCATTGACTGTAATCGCCGTGCCACAGTCGATCAGTAACACCGGCCAACCCGCTTGGTAGCCTGCTTCATAAAGAGCGATCGCCCGATCTAAGCCCAGTGTCGGATAGCAATTGGCCAGCGGTACATCGCTGAGCTGTAGCTGTCGCTGAGGCCAGCCTGCGGGGAGCAGTGTCAGTTGTTGAGGGACGACGCTGGCGATCGCGATCGGAGTCTCGACCGAGATCTCTGGATGTTGTGCCCGTAGCAATGCTGCGAGTTCTGCACAGCTCAGAGGTTGACTAGGAGCGATTGCATCCCAAAACCGAGGCGCTGAATCTCTAGAGAAATACCCCCAATGCCAGCGTGAATTTCCAATGGCAAGTGCGAGTCGACTCATCCCCCGAGACGCTGGCGATCGCGTCACAATACAAAGCAACGAATTTACAGCCTCGGAGGGATTCATGGTCGCCACTGCTCCAGCGCCTCGCCTCAGTCTGGCCGTCGAAACCATTGGTCCCAACACGACCACCATCCGCTCCCTCGATTGGGATCGCAGCCGCTTTGATATCGAGTTTGGCCTGCAGAATGGCACGACCTACAACTCTTTCCTGATCGAAGCCGATCGCAAGGCGCTGGTCGATACCTCCCACGCCAAATTTCAAAACACCTATGTTCAGCAGGTGCAGGAACTAACCGACCTCAGCACGCTGGACTATCTGATCATCAGCCACACTGAGCCGGATCACAGTGGCCTTGTCGGCGATATTCTCGCGATCGCGCCGAACGTGACGGTTGTGGGTTCCAAGGTGGCGCTGCAATTCTTGGAAAACCAAGTCCATCGACCCTTCCAAAAACTACAAGTCAAAAACGGCGATCGCCTCGACCTCGGTCAGGGTCACGAGCTGGAGTTTGTCAGTGCGCCCAATCTGCATTGGCCCGACACGATCTTCACCTACGATCCCGCCAGCCAAATCCTCTTCACCTGTGATGCCTTTGGCATGCACTTCTGCGACGATCGCACCTTTGATGAAGACCTCCACCAGCTCGAAGGGGACTTTCAGTACTACTACGAGTGCCTGATGGCACCGAATGCGCGATCGGTGCTGGCAGCGCTGAAGCGGATGAAAGCGCTGGGCGAAATCACAACGATCGCCACGGGCCATGGCCCCTTGCTGCGCCGCAATCTGCGGGAATGGGTCGATCGCTACCAACATTGGAGCGAGCAAAAAGCGACTGCTGAAACCAGCGTCTTGATTGGCTACCTGTCGGACTATGGCTACAGCGATCGCCTCTCCCAAGCGATCGGGCGTGGCCTGGTCAAAACCGGTGTGGTAGTCGAAATGGTCGACTTACGAGCCGTCGATCCGCAGGAGTTGATCGAAGCCGTCAGCAGTGCGCGGGGCATTGTTTTGGGGACGCCGCCCAGTCAACCCTCTGAGGCAGTCGCCTCAGCCCTCAGCACGATTTTTGCGGCAGCTCACAACAAGCAGGCGATCGGTCTCTATGACTCCTACGGTGGCGATGATGAACCAATCGACGCCCTGCTAGCCCAGTTCCGCAATCTAGGCCTGCACACGGCTTTCCCGCCAATTCGCGTCAAGGATCAGCCGACGGAAGCGATCTATCAGCAGTGCGAAGAGTCGGGCACGGACTTAGGCCAATGGCTGACTCGTGCTGATGCTATCCAGACGATGAAGTCGCTGAACAGTGACCTCGATAAAGCGCTGGGACGGCTGAGTGGTGGGCTCTACATCATCACGGCCCGCAAGGGCGAAGTTAGCGGCGCCATGCTTGCCTCATGGGTGGTGCAAGCCAGCTTTAAGCCACTGGGTTTCACGGTTGCTGTTGCGAAGGATCGGGCAATCGAGTCGCTGATGCAAGTCAGCGATCGCTTTGTGCTCAATGTCTTGGGCGAAGACAACTACGCACCGCTGATGAAGCACTTCCTCAAGCGGTTCCCGCCGGGGGCCGATCGCTTTGCTGGCGTCGAAACGCAAACTGCTAGCAACGGCAGTCCCTTACTGACAGCGGCTTTGGCCTACCTTGAGTGTGAGGTCGTCAGCCGTATGGATTGCAGCGATCACTGGCTGGTCTACTGCCAAGTTGAACAAGGCCGCGTTTCGAGAGCGGATGTTCGCACCGCTGTTCACCACCGTAAAGTCGGTAACCACTATTAGGGCAACAGGCTGAATCCCTGGGCGATCGCGGCTCTTCTCATTTCCCTTGGGATGGAGAGAAGCGATCGCCTAAGGCGTCGGTCCTCTCACGGCCAGCAGCTAAATCATCCAGCTTGGAAATCCTCATCTCTTGAGCGCCAAGTATGCGGTCAAAGTCGTGGAGGATAGAGGACAGGATGGCTAAAACCATCACAGCTTCCGACAGAGCAGCGAGAAGAGGACGGGCATGAGCGAAGGGCGTCGCCGCGATATCCAACCGAGCTGGGTCGCTTCGGGCTTAATGGTGCTGCGGGCTCGCAGTTGGGAACGCCTCCGCTTTGAAGTGGAGTATGGGTTGGGCCACGGTACGACTAGTAATGCCTACCTCATACAGGGCGATCGCACGCTGCTGATCAATCCGCCCGGTGCCTCATTTACGGAAATCTTTCTGGCGAGCCTCGAAGCCCAACGTCCGATTGGTGAACTCGATGCAGTGCTGCTCAGTCACGTCAATCCCAACCGAGTCAGCACCCTAAAAGAGCTGATGCGCCTCAATCCGGGGCTGCAAGTGATTGTTTCTAATCCAGCTGCGCAAGCGCTCGATAAGCTCTGGCAGGTAGAAGCGCAAGAAGCCCCGATTCCCCCCTTAGATCTCAAGATTGTGCGGGCAGAAGAAACCCTCGATCTGGGGCGGGGGAAAGTGCTGCAACTGATTCCAACCCCCACTCCCCGCTGGCCAGACGGACTGTGCGTTTTCGATGAGCAAACGGGCTGGCTGCTCTCTGACAAATTTTTCAGTGCTCATCTCTGCCAAGATGCTCTCTTCGACGAGGGATGGACCTCTTTTCGAGAGGATCAGCGGTATTACTTTGACTGCGTCATGGCGCCGCAGGTCCGCCAGGTCCAAACGGTGCTGGCAAAATTCAGTCGTCTGCCAGTTCAGGGGTATGCGCCGAGTCACGGACCACTGATTCGCTATGGCTTGCACGACCTGACAACTGCTTATACCAGCTGGAGCGATCGCCAAATTCAGCAACCGCAAATGGTGGCGCTGCTCTACGCCTCGGCCTACGGCAGTACCGCCACAATCGCCGAAGCGATCGCGCAAGGAATCACCAAAGCAGGAGTACGGGTGGAAGCCCTGAATTGCGAAGTTGAAAGCATGGATGACATCCGACAGACCCTTGAGGCCTGTGATGGAGTTGTCATCGGCTCACCAACTTTGGGTGGTCATGCGCCAACTCCAATCCAAACGGCGTTGGGAACCATTCTGGCAACCGTCTCTCGAGATAAGCCCGCCGGTGTTTTTGGCTCCTTTGGTTGGAGTGGAGAAGCAATCGATCTGTTGGAAAACAAGCTCAAAGATGCTGGTTTTCGCCTTGCTTTCGAACCCATTCGAGTGCGGTTCAAACCGACTGCGAGCACCCTCAAGACCTGTGAAGAAGCGGGCACTGATTTAGCGCAAGCCTTACAGCGTCAACGCCGCCAGGCTAGTCGACAAACGAGTTCTAAGCTCCAAGATAGTGAAACAGAGGCTACGGCTCAGGCCGTGGGGCGTATCCTTGGCTCGCTCTGTGTGTTGACGACGCAGAAGGAAGAGATTCGCAGCGGCATGCTGGCCTCGTGGGTCTCGCAAGCAACCTTCAATCCACCCGGAATTAGTGTGGCCGTTGCCCGCGATCGCGCTGTTGAATCTCTCCTGCATCAAGGCGATCGCTTTGTGCTCAATATCTTGGGCGAGAACAAGAATGTAGCCATTCAAAAACACTTTCTCAGACCCTTTAGTCCAGGAGCCGATCGTCTCGACGGTATTGAATTTAAGCTGAGTGATCAGGGACATCCCATTTTGATAGATGCGGCCGCTTGGCTAGAATGCCGTGTTGCCAACCGGATGGAATGTGGCGATCACTGGCTGGTCTACGCTGTGGTTGAGGCCGGTCAGGTTCAAGATGCTGAAGCCCGCACTGCCATTCACCACCGCAAGAGCGGTAGTCATTACTGACGGCTGTTCCAGCCCACAATCTGAGCAGGGAGCTCATTCTCTGGAATGGCTCTTGTCTGTCATGAATCTACCTTTCTACTGAGCGCGACCATCAGGACTTGAGAGCTGAGGCAAGCTGGAGTGAACCAGTCTGCAGATGGCGGCAACACCCTGGTCAATGACAGATCAAAGCACTTCAATACTTGTTTGCCAAAGATCATCCATTTTCTTCATGAAAATGAGTTTCGCTTTGGTAACATTAAAAAATATCAAAATAAAAATTAAAACAATTTTGACTGGCTATTATTTCGACAAATTAATCTCCGATTAACAAGGTCATTATTGAAATGCACCTATCTGACGGCGGCTAGTTGTTGATGATCTATGAGTATTGACCTTCCAACCCTTTCTGCAACGCTCATTTTCCTCAACAGCCTGCAGACAATTGTGCTCGTCGTTCAGTCGCGAGTCATGCACTTTGCACCTCGATTGAATTATTGGAGTGCAGGCAATTTTTGCTTTATTCTCGGTCTTTTTCTTTATCTATTTGCAAGCACATTTACGATTGGTCAAATTGCCGCTGATTATGCCCTAATTCTGGGTTCAGCACTCATCTATTGGGGAACGCGAGAGTTTTTAGGGCTAGCACACTCTTGGGGTCGGTATCCGCTAAGGCTTGCTGTACTGTGCTGCTTTGCATCACTAGGACTGATTGAGATCAGTAGTGAATCGAACTATTTGGCTCAAGCCATTTTGACAGCGGCGATCGCTGTGTTCTCTGGGTTAACTGCTCGCCTACTGTTCTACTACCGACAGCGACTTGTCTTAATTCCATCACTTTTTTTAGGATCGCTGTTTCTCATCACGATGATTTCTTGTAGCGGTCTAGCCACGTTTATATTTCTAGGACTTCTTGGCAAGGGTTTCATTTCGCTGGAGGTGCTGCAGATTGCAACCAGCTTTCAACTCTTGGCCACTAGCACACTTTGGACTTTCAGCTTAGTCCTGGCAATTAATCAACAGGCGGCCGTAGTCAGTCAAGAAGAACAAGAAACTGCAGAGAAGATTTTTAATGCTAGCCCTGATGCAATCTTAATCACACGGTTATCAGACGGTGTTGTGATTCGGGCTAACAATAGTTTTCTGGCGCTAACAGGTCAAACTCGTCCCAAGATTATTGGTCAATCCATTCTTGATGTAGATCTCTGGCGTAATCAGCGCGATCGCAGTCAGATGATTGATTGTTTACTGGCAAAAGGATACTGCGAAGACTTAGAGGTTCATCTTCAACGATCTGACCAAAGTGATTTTATTGGACTAGTGACCGCCAAAATAATTAAAATCAATGGTCAGTATCATATTATTAGTACCATTCGAGATATCACCCAAAAACAGCAAGTTGAGCTTGCCCTACGTGAAAGTGAAGAACGGTTTGAACTAGCAGTTCGTGGGTCAGCTGCGGCTATTTGGGATTGGAATATTGAGACTGGTGATCTCTATTTTTCTTCTCGTTATCTAACTATGCTGGGATATGAGGCGTCTGATCCTTCAGTCCTGCCTGCTAAGGCGACGAGCTTTTTCGATTTCTTGCATCCGGACGATCGCGGCTCAATCCAAGCAGCCTTGGAGGCACATTTTTCATCTGCGCAATATCCCTATGATGTTGAATATCGCCTGCAGCACCAATCCGGAGAATATCGCTGGTTTCAGTCCACTGGCATTGCTGTTCGCGACCCACAGGGTCAGCCCTACCGTATGGTTGGGTCAACCATCGATATAACTAGTCGAAAACAAGCAGAGGAAGCACTGAGAGAAAGTGAGCAAAATTATCGTACGGTTGTCAATTCTGGACAAGCACTAATTTGGTTGGCAGGCGGTGATGGACTCTGCTATTACTTTAACTCCGCTTGGTTAAATTTCACTGGGCGATCGTTAGAACAAGAGTCTGGAGAGGGCTGGATTCAAGGTGTGCATCCTGATGATGTCCAAGCCTGTGTAAGTGCCTACCATGCAGCCTTCGCAGTGCGAGAAAGCTTCAAAATTGAATACCGTTTACGTCGTTATGATGGCGAATACCGCTGGGTACTGACTGAAGGAAGCCCTCGTCATGATAGCCGCGGAAAATTTTTAGGGTTTATTATCCACAGCCTTGATATTCACGATCTCAAAGCCATTGAAGCTGCCTTATATCGAGAGCAGGAGTTTACTCGCACACTCCTGGATAATCTCACAGATGGTGTCGTCGCCTGTGATGCACAGGGTTGCTTAGTACTCTTCAACCAAGCCGCTCGGGATTGGCACGGCTTCGATGCTTTAGCAATTCCCAGTAATCAATGGAGTCAGTACTACAACCTCTACGAGCCTGACGGATTATCACTCTTACCCACTGAAGCCATTCCTCTCGTCCGCGCGTTCAATCAAGAGAAAGTCCATGATACTGAGATGATGATTGACGCTCAGCATTGCTCACCACGCTGGGTTTTAAGTTCGGGGGGACCATTCTTTGATGCTCAGAATCATTTTCTAGGCGCTGTCGTTGTCATGCGGGATATTACCGCTCAGCGGGAAGCTGAGAGACAACTCCAGCAGGCCCTAGGGGAAGCAGAACGTTTTCGAGCAGCATTAAATGAAGTCAGTTCCCATGTCTATATGAAGGATCTCAACTCGCACTATACTTATGCGAACCGAGCAACCTTAGAGTTCCTCAACATCTCCTTGGAGGACCTCATCGGAAAAAGTGATTTTGATTTATTCCCAAAGGTGACTGCTCAATCTCTACGATCAATCGATTCGCGTGTCTTCCAAGGAGAACAAACGAGAGAAGAAGTTCAACTTATTCATCCTCAGAGTGGAGAAATGAGATTTTATCTCGATCTCAAAACACCCATTTATGAGTCATTCAACAGCGGTAAAATTATTGGCTTACTTGGGATTGCTACTGATCTTACGGAACGTAGACAGCTCGAAGAACAACTGCAACAGCAAGCCACAACTGATGGACTCACTGGGATTATCAATCGTCGGCAGTTTATCAACCTTGCGCAAAATGAGCTCAATCGCGTTCATCGCTTTAAGAATGAGCTGCCGCTTTCCTTAGCCTTAATTGACATCGATCACTTCAAAGTAATCAACGATAGTTATGGACATACAATTGGCGATCAAGTGTTGATGGTTTGGGCTGATATTTGCCAACAAAATATTCGTAAAATTGATATTTTTGCCCGTTTAGGGGGTGATGAGTTTGTCGTCCTTTTCCCCGAAACAGACGGCAGCCAAGCCTATCAAGTGATGCAGCGGATTCGTCAAACCCTGATTCAGCAATCGCTTAACCTACCCCAGCAAGCGATCGCAATTACCATTAGCGTCGGTATTGCCGTTTTGACGCCGGAAGTTTTTACTCTTGACCAGCTCCTTGATCGTGCTGACCGCGCACTCTATCAAGCTAAAAATGAAGGCCGCGATCGCGTCATTTTGCTTGAGTCTACTTCTGAAGAAAATGCTTGATTAAGCGACAAAGAATCGCTCCAAGGACTTAGCGCTCTCGACACAAACTGGAGAGAACTGAGTTGCGACAGTCATCCTCAAGCCAAGAGCTACGGGGGGCTTCACGCAGCCAGACTAAGACCATGATTAAGAGCGTAAGCTGCAGTAATGTCAATCCGGCTCGAAGATAGGCTCTCCGTGAGGTTCGAGCAGACGGAATAATGCAGGTGCGGCCGCTCGGGATCCGCCGCCGCGATCGCGAAAAAAGAGTCAATCCCATAACCCCACACCGACTGAGCAAGCCTCGCCCTCAGCTTAGCGAGGCTACTCTCAGAGGGCGAGCTCGTTAGGATGACGTTCTGTTAAGTCTAGGGTTCCCCTCAAGATGGACTAGCGAGCCGTCAATGCAGTGAGCACAGCATTCGATCGCTCAATAAAGGCTTTCATTCCATCAGCATCAAAGCCTTTTTGCGTCATCAAAGCCAAGTCATAAACATGGCGACAGAGTTGTGCTGCCAAGGCTTGACTCGGTGATTGTCCATCACTGCTTAGGATTGCACCTTGTTGAAGACTGAGGATGTTTTGCACTAAGGGATGTGCCGTGTTGACCAGCAAGATGTGATCATCAGGCAGGTTGCTGGTATCCTGACCCAAAAAGGCACTCATTTCACGCATCCGTCGTGCCGCTTCTGGCAAGAGCACCATTGCGGGCGGAGCGCTGGCATCTGTATCTTTTAAAGATTCAGTCCGCACATTGATACGCGGATTAGCGATCGCGGTTTCAAACAGTTCCTTCAGGGTTTGACTGCGAGTTTTATTGGTTTTTGGATCGACAATTTCTGCTTCTTCAGCATCGAGCAACGTGTCATCCAGTTCAGCATCCACTCGTGAGAAGCGAACGTCTTGATACTCTTGCTCTAACAAGCTAACGAAGTGACTATCGATGAAGCTATCGAGATAGAGAACCTCTAGCCCTTTCTTGCGGAACAGTTCAATGTAAGTCGCTTGGCTCGCGGCATCTGTGCAGTAATAGACGCGGTTTTCATGTTTTTCCTTATTCCGCTCTAGATAAGCTTGCAGGGTTGTGTACCAGTTGCCTTGTCCATCTTGGCCGCGATCGCTGCTGCTGGCCTCACTGAGATCTGCACTACTCCGGAAGACGAGGATCTCTTTGACTTGCTCACGAAATTTCTGATCGTTGAGGCAGCCAAACTTCACAAAGGTGCTGAGATCTGACCAAATATTCAAGTACTGATCACGTTGAGAACGATAGAGTTCCTTGAGGCGATCGCCGACTTTTTTAGCGATAAAACCTGCAATGCTCCGGACTTTACGATCGGCTTGGAGCGCACTGCGCGAGACATTGAGGGGAATGTCCGGGCTATCGATTACACCGCGCATAGGCAACAGGAAGCGGGGCACAACTTCTTCGCAGTGATCGCTGACAAAGACCTGATTACAGAAGAGTTTTATCTGCCCTTGTGTGGGATCAATATCCGGTCGCAACTTCGGGAAATAGAGAATGCCGTTGACCTGATAGGGATAGTCTGTGTTCAGGTGAACCCACAGCAATGGATCATCTTGGAAGGGATAGAGATAGCGATAGAACTCTTGATAGTCTTCTTCTTTCAGATTGCTTGCTGATTCCCGCCAAATTGCTTTTTGTTTATTTAAGACTTCTCCGTCTAAGACAATCGGCACTGGCATGAAGTCACAGTAAGTCTTCACCAGTTGGCGGATACGAGCAGGCTCTAGATATTCCAGCTCATCTTCGCTGAGGTTGAGAATAATCGTGGTGCCTCGTTCTGTGCGGGTCCCTTCCGACAGCTCAAAACTCGGTGAGCCATCGCAGGTCCAATGGACTGGAACTGCATCCTGTTGGTAAGATAGAGTTTCAATCTCAACCCGATCGGCAACAATAAATGCTGAATAGAAGCCGAGCCCAAAGTGGCCAATGATTGGCTGATCAGCGCCACCTTTATACTTTTCGATAAAATCTTCTGCGCTGGAGAAAGCAACTTGATTGATGTAGCGTTTAATTTCATCAGCTGTCATGCCGATGCCGTTATCAGCAATTTTGAGTTGTTTGCGATCGCGATCGACACTAAGAGTAATTTGGGGTTCACCGATGTCACCCTGTAACTCACCTGCATAGGACACCATCTTCAGCTTTTGGATGGCATCGACAGCATTAGAAATCAATTCCCGCAGAAAAATTTCATGCTCAGAATAGAGCGATTTTTTGATGATCGGGAAAATATTGTCGGTATGAATTGTGATATTGCCTTGCTCTAGGATCGCCATACCCAAACAGAAACACTAACAGGACGGCTCGATCATAGGAGAGCCGCCTTGAGCAACGCAGGTCGGGAGGAGTTCGGATTTCCGTCCGCAGACTCACACAGTCACGATCGCAAGGTAGCTGTTCAGTGCTGGGGGGGCTGACGAGGATTCTGGCGATCGCGGCGCAGGGCTTGGGCTCGTTGTTGGAGGTGAATAAAAAACTCCGACTCTGTGATTTCTGTAACGGATTGCTGGACTCGACAAGCATCCACCTCTAGTTCCAAGCAGCGAATCCGTTCTTGCAAAGCGGCCTCCCGCTGCTGAACTTGCAGCGCCATTTGAGCAAAGGCTGCCGCTAAAGAGGCTAGTGAATGATCCGGGCTTTGTAACTGGAGCAAGGGATCATATTGACCTCTTGCCAGCTGTTGTACGCCAGCCCCCACTTCGCTGAGAAATTGATTGGTATAGCGAAGACGCTGGCTCAGCATCGCCAAAAGCGCTTGGGCAAACTGAGGCGATTGTCGCAACAGCTGTTGAAAGTCATGGTTGGATAGGGCGTAGAGTTCCGTCGGCTCCAAAGCTCGACAGGTGGCTGATCGCGGTTGCCCGTCAATCAATGACATTTCTCCGATCAAGGATCCTGGTCCTAAGGCTCGTAGTAACGATTCGTGCTGCTCATCACTGCCATCTGCCACAAACACTCCCACTTGTCCGGCGCGAATCCAGTAGAGCGCAGCAGCCGGGTCGCCACAGCGGAAGAGGATGTCTTGCGACTGGAGCACCTGCGGTTGCAAACAGTCATCAAGCTGGGCCAGTTCAGCCGGCGGGCAGGTCTGCAGAAGCTCGAGCTGCTGGAGTTCAGCCAGCCGATCAGGATCAATCATGGCGATCGCGTGGGGTAGAACGATAACCGCGATCGCGCCGAATTTGGCGGGCGCGACTCTCCAGATTCCGGAAATAGTCGGACTCGGTGATCTCCTGAACTTGGGTCTTCACCGTTGCCGTATCAATTTGCAACTCCAAGCGCTGAATGGTTTGTTTGAGCTGGGTTTCTCGCTGTTCTACCGAGCGGGTCATCTGACGGAACATCCGCGCCAGCTGCCCTAAGGCATCATTGCGCTCCGCAACGGTCTGCAGGCGATCGCGATCGTAGTCGCCGGCCTCGACTGCCACTGCGGCATCCGTGACAATGGCCACATTCCGCAGGTAATCCAACTCGCGATCGCGCAGGCGTTTTCGCTCGAGGCAGGTCTCTAGACGAGTTTGGAGCAGGGTGGGTTCAAAGGGCTTGGTCAAGTAATCGGTGGCGCCCAAGCGCAGACAGCGGATCACGCTTTCTAGATCATCCAGTGCCGAAATCATCAGCACTGGCAGCTCGGCCAGAGTGGGGTCGGCCTTGAGCTTTTGGAGAACCTCGAAGCCGGTCAGCCCCGGCATCATCACATCGAGGAATAACAGATCAAATGGTTCCTGCGCTAAGAGCGTCAAGGCTTCTTGGCCAGAAGCGACACAGATCACATCATGTCCCAGACGACTGAGGCGGCGTTGTAAGACATCGCGATTGATCTCATTATCATCAGCTACCAACAGGCGTCCGCCAGCGATCGCCGGCTGGAGCGAGTCTGCTTGGCGATAGCGAAGAACGGCCTCGGCCATCTCGACCTCCACCGCTGACAGCGCAACCGTTGCCGGCTGTGCGGGCTGATCCCAAGCGGCCATTGCTTCAAGTTGCGCCAGTAACCGCTCGCCCGCCGCCCGAATCCGATTGAGATCCGTCTGACTCTCGGCCAGTTCTGGTGGGGCTTCCTCCAGCAGCAGTTCTACATAGCCGCAGACCGTATTGACCGGTGTGCGCAGCGCATAGCGCAGACGGGATTGGTAGTCGTCCAGACTGAGGGCGCGATCGCTGCTCTGAGGATCGAGAATCTCGTTGACGAGCCGCAGGAGGTCCTGCCCCGCCGCTTCAATCCGCTCTAAATCCGCCGCGATCGCAGTACCCGCCCAGTCTTCGATGAGCAACTGGCTGTAGCCCAAAATGGCGTTGATGGGGGTCCGCAGTTCGTGCCGCCAGTGGGCCAGCAGCGCCAAAGACTCCAGCGACTCAGACACGGACAGCTCCTAACTGGCGGATTTCGACCAGCAGTTGCTCGATCGCTAAGTTCCCTTTGGCAATCACCTGACTGACCCGTCCCTGAAGGCGCTGGCGATCTTGTTCGGTCAGGTCTTTGGCCGTCACGACAATCACCGGTAGGGTTTGCCAGCGATCGCTAGCCCTCAAGGCTTCGACAAAGGCAAAGCCATCCATCTGCGGCATCATCAAGTCCAGCAAGATCAAGTCTGGCAAAGCTTCCATCGCTTCTAAAACCGCCAGCGCTTGTTGACCCTCTTCCGCATCAGCCACCTGCCAGCCTTCGCGTTCGAGCAACTGCCGCAGCAGCGATCGGTTGGTGGGGTCATCATCGATGACTAAAGCCTGATGCTGGCGATCGGCTTCGGTGTAGCGTTCTAGGATCCGGCGCAGTTGATCGCGATCAATGGGTTTGTGGAGATAGTCAGCAGCACCCAGCGCATAGGAGAGCGATCGCCCCTCCACCATGCTGACCATGACGACGGGAATCTCCGCGAGTTCGGGGTCGGCCTTAAGCGACGTGAGTACTGACCAGCCATCGACTTGGGGCATCATCAAATCCAGTGTGATCAGCGCTGGCCGCAGTTCCCTCGCCCGCTGTAAGCCTTCGGCACCACCCGCCGCCGTGACGACGCGATAGCCTTCTTTTTCCAGCATGCGGCGCAACAACTCGCGGGCGCTAGGCTCATCATCTATGACTAAAATGACCGGCTGATTCTGATTCACCGGGGTAGAGGCTGGCGCGATCGCCTCTTCCGTCAGCATCGGATCGACTGCCGGTACCGATCGCAGCGGTTGCACGTGGCGTGGCAGGGTAATTGTGAACGTACTGCCTTTTCCCGGCACACTCTCAACCGTAATTTCGCCTCCCATCATCTCGACAAAGTGGCGACTGATCGAAAGACCCAGACCCGTGCCCCCAAATTTGCGTGTGGTGGAATCGTCCGCCTGAGCAAACGCCTCAAAAATGCGATCGATTTGTTCAGGCGTCATGCCAATGCCGCTGTCAGCGACCTTGAAGCAAATCTGATCAGCTTGAGCTGCCACAATTAGCTGCACCGTGCCCTGTTGCGTAAACTTACTGGCATTGGAGAGCAGATTGAGCAGAGTTTGACGCAGCTTGGTGACATCAGCAGTCATCTGGCCAATATCCGCAGGGCAGTCCACTAGGAGTTGATTCTGGTTTTTCTCAATCAGCGGTTTAATAATCGACTTCACTCCGTTGATCAGCTCCGGCAGGGAGAAGCTTTCCAGGTACAGCTCCATCCGCCCGGCCTCAATTTTGGAGAGATCGAGAATGCTGTTGATCAACTCCAGCAAATGTTTGCCAGCATTGTTAATCTTGCGGAAGTCGGGGAGTAGTTCCGCTGCATCAACGCCCTCCTCCGCTTCTTCCATCATCATTTCGCTGTAGCCAATGATGGCGTTGAGGGGCGTGCGCAACTCATGACTCATGTTGGCGAGAAACGCACTCTTGGCTTGGTTGGCGGCTTCAGCCTGTTCACGAGCCTGTTCCAGATGTTCATTCGTTTCTTGGAGCGCCGCCGTCCGTTCTTCAACCCGTTGCTCCAAACCCACTAGGAGATCGCGCAGGGTCACTGCCATGCGATTGAAGGCTTGGGCTACCACTGTCAGCTCATCGCGACCACTGGTGCGAATTTGCTGTTGGAGGTTGCCATCTGCCATGGCATCTGCAGCCTGAGCCAGCTGTTCAATCCGCTGCCCCAAATGGGTCGCCCAACTGTGGGCCGCGATCGCCCCGAGAATAGCAATGATGCCGCCAATCAGCAGCTGGATGTAGAGCGATCGCTGCTGAATCGCTGCCAGTTGCGTAAAGGGTTGGGCAAACTCCTGCTCATCTTGGCTAATACCAATCACCCAATCCCAAGGCTGGTAGTAGACCAGCAGCATTTGTTGCTGGCGGGGCTCATTATCAGTCTCTCGCGCTGAACTCCAGTAGGAGCTGGAATAGCGAATCCGGTGAAAGGTGCCGGGCTGGCGGACCGCTTCAGCGATTGTGGGGCGCAGGAAAAAGCGACCGGCCGCGTCTTTCGCATCCCAGAAATTTTGCTTTCTAAAAGTGGAATCACTGCTGAGAATCGGCTCACCGCGCTGGCTACCCTGCCCCAGGAAGACGAACGCAGAGCCCGTCACACCAAAGCGTAGATCTTGGAAAGATCGCGCCAGTTCACCCGTTTGATCTTGCTTTTGGCCAGCGTAGATCATGCCAATAATTTGACCGCTGGCATCTTTGAGGGGCTGATAGACGGTGATGTACCAACCGTTGACGACATAGGCGGGGCCGCGATACGTCTTGCCCTGCAAAACTGCAGCAATGACGGGGTTGGGCTCCCCGCTGGGATTGGTGGCAGGAATATAGGTCGCGATCGCCCGTTGTTGAGTGGCTGTGGGGACGGTGGTCGCCACCCGCAGCATGTCGCCTTGGGCATTGATCCGCTGAAAAATCGTGACAGTTCCCCCCATCTGCTGAACGACTTCGTCAATGGCTGGCACCACTTGTTCGAAGTCGCGCACTTGCCCCAGCCAGCGGCCGCCGATCTGCATTTCCGGAAGCTGCACAGGGGTGATGACTTGGGTGTATTGATTGCGAGCCTGCCAAGACACCAGTCTCGACCCAAGACTCAGACCACCCGCGCGCGCAATTGTATTTTCTAAAACCCGCAGTTGACTACTGAGTTGCTGATTGATCGCGCTGCCTTGGGCCCGCACCACGGTATAGGTACGCGACAGGATAGTCTCTTGCTCGCGCTTGAGCAGGCTTTGCACCTCATTGCGGCTGGCTTCGCTGAGGCGGGTGTTGGTGATCACATCTGCCAGCGAGATTGCCGCGATCGCTGTAAAGGTTGTCCCGACTCCAAATAGCAGGAACTGACGGCGCAACTTCATAGCAGTCGGAGGTGAAGGGGACAACCAAGGCTAGCGGTTGAGGCTCTAGCGTTCGAGCAGTTGGGCAATTTTACTGAGGAGCCGCGGCAGCTCGATCGGTTTGGTGTCGTAGTCATCACAACCCGCAGCAATTGCCTTCTCGCGATCGCTGGCCATGGCATGAGCCGTCAGGGCAATCACAGGCGTTTGTTGCAACTCAGGATCGGCTTTCAGTTGACGGGTCGCTTCCCAACCATCCATCACAGGCAAGCTCATGTCCATCAGGATCAAATCCGGCTGCTCTCGCCGTGCCGTCGCGACCCCCGCTGCTCCATCGTGGGCCAATACCACCTCAAACCCTTTGCGGGTGAGACGTCGCGACAACATATCCCAGTTATCTTCGTTATCTTCAACCAACAAAATTTTGGCCATGACTATTCCTCTCACCCACTGCGATCGCCCCAGCTCGTAACGATAGGAGGGGCAACCGCTATCTTATGTGTTCCAATTATCCCGATTCTGCCAAACTCTCCAATCCCAAGGTTAGAAAGAGTCATCCGAGTGTTGGGGTGGTGTGGCTTCTAACTGTTGCCACGTACTGAGCAAGAGATCGGACAACCACTGTCGTTGGCGAGGCTCGAGTAGCGGATCTTCCGTCAAAATTTCGGCCTGTAAATCTGCCAAACTTTGCCCTTGGATTCGAGCCAATTGGATAATGCCAACGATCGCGGTTGCCAACGTTTCACTATCTGCTGGTTGCCGACAGAGATTTAACAGCTCTTCCCGATTAGTCGGAATGGGATAGGACATGGGAATCAGCTGTTGTGGGAGTGAGAAAAGATTGTTAATGCTGATGAATCTTACCCTGCATTTCTGCTGGGTCAAGGGATGGACAGCGGCTTGCGCTGTTGGTGTGACAGCTGCCCCATCTCCCAGTGATTGAACCGGTAGGCTCTCCATGACGATCACACTGAATGTCTATGGATTAACGCAACAGCGATCGCTCACGACTATTAACGCTTTTGTGGAGGAGCATTGCGATCGCGCAGCCATTGAAGATCTCGAGGACTCGGCGTTAATGATCCTTCGCCCTGATGCCACTGATCCCGATCGAGAGGAGTCCTATGATTTTCTGCCAGTTGACAGTCTTAGCCAAGCGATCGCTGTCGGTTTAGAACAGCCTAGCTGGGCATTTAGCCTCTATTTGCCAGCCAAGGATCCGACGATCGATCAAGTGACGGTTAGTTTCTGCCGCGATCGGCAACTGGTTCTGGGCTTAGCACTGCCCGACACTGATACTGCTCCCCAGCAAGCTCAAGCCTTTCTACGAGAGTGGGCCGATCGCTATGACTGTCGGCTCGGCTTGATCGCAGTTGAAGCACTGCCACCCTTCGATACTCAAGATCTGGCCCGCGTGGCTCAGCGATCGCTTCTGACACTGTTTGTGGGACCTTGCCGCTCGCACGATCCGGTCAATGCAGAATGGCCGTCGGTTGTCCCCTAAAGTGATTGAGGCTGATTGCTCCTTCTGGAATTGCCCTGAACCTCATGACTGAGCGCCTTTTAATTCTCTTCATTGCAACCAGCCTAGATGGCTACATTGCTCGCCTCGATGAGGGCATTGATTGGCTGTTTGATGATGCTGACTATGGCTACAGCAACTTCTATGCCCAGGTTGATACGGTGCTGATGGGTCGCAAGACTTACGACCTCTCGATCCGCTTGAGCAACGATCCCTACCCTGGCTGCAAAACCTACGTGTTTTCGCGATCGCTTGCTTCAGTGGCCGATCCAGCTGTGACTGTCGTGCAGGGCAATCCAGGGGATCTCGTTACTCAGCTCCAACAGCAACCCGGTCGGCACCTCTGGCTCGTGGGGGGTGGTCAACTGGTGCAGCAATGTCTAGCAGCAGATTGCCTCGATCAACTCATTATCTCGATTCATCCGATCTTGCTGGGTAGCGGCATTCCGCTCTTTTCCAGTGGTTTTCCCGAACGACACTGGCAACTCATCAAAACTCAGGCTTTCCCCAGTGGGCTAGTGCAATGTACTTACAACAGAGTTCGAGAAGAATAGAACAATCGCAGGAATGTTACGTGATATCAGCTAGCTCGGCGCAAAGTAGACCTGGCGGCGTGCTTCAAATAACCCGATCGCGACACTGACCGAGAGGTTCAAACTGCGCACACCGGGCTGCGTAATTGGAATTCGAAGCCAAACATCGCAACTGGCCATCACATCATCAGGGAGACCACTGGTTTCCCGTCCATAGAGCAACCAATCATTTTCCTGAAATTCAAAATCAAGGTAATTCAGGTCACCTTTGGTGGTGAAAGCAATGAGCCGGCCACCCTGTTGCTACTGCTGTTGCTGGAATGCTGACCAATCAGGATGGGTTGTGAGCTGGACGTACGGCCAATAGTCGAGGCCCGCACACTTGAGATAGCGATCGCTCACGACCATTAACGTTTTTGTGGCGGAGCATTGTGATCGCGCAGCCATCGAAGATCTCAGGGACTCGGCATTGATGATTCTTCGCCCTGATGCCACTGACCCAGATCGAGAAGAGTCCTATGATTTTCTGCCAGTTGACAGTCTTAGCTTAGCGGTCGCTGTTATTGCTCACGGCTGGTTTGCGCAGATCCCGGCGGCAGTAGCCGACAGCCCGAAGCCGTGAAGAGTACCAGCAGGCAGGCTAGCCCGAGGCGAGAACGGGAGTGAGCAAAGACGGTCATGGGGACAAGGTGGGAAGAGGGGAAGAGGCAAACTTGCAAAATCTCTTTACAGTCTGCATGAGAGAGGCAGTGGTCGGAGTAGGGCAAGTGTGCTGGTATACATAACCAGCGATGATGTCGCCCTCAGCGATCGCTGTAGAGGTGATCATGAGCTACCGTCGCCATGGGAAATGTGACGACAAAGTAACAAAAATGTTTCCAAGGTGAGTTAGAGAATCAACTCACCGAAGCCCTTGAGCTTCAACAAGGCCAGGGGTTGCAATCAGACCAATAGATAGATTGTCACAGGATTTAAATGAATTTAAGCTGAATAATTTAGACAAGATAGTCATTTATTTTTAATCATTCTTTGGCCACCCCTCATTTGATAATCATTTAAAACGAGTGATACCACAGTAGTCTTGCTTTAGCTAAATCTGACTTTTGTTTTCAGCTCATACCTTGAGACTAGAAACCTTAATCAGTTATTTAGCAGAACAAGGAAAATCAAGAAACCATGAAACTTAGCTCTCTTCTAATCTGTGGCCTAGTCGGCCTAGCTTCTGTTGGCGTTATCAACAGTCTTGAAGCAGCAACTTCTCCTCAATCTGTCGAAACTTCTTCTAGAGATTCTAGGCTTGCTCAAGCAGCAACTCGTTTTCCAGCAGTTTATAATGAGAACGGTATTGCTTTAGACGGCCAAGATGTTGTTGCATACTTTCGTGCCAATTCACTGGTGCAAGGTAGTCCGAAATTCACTCACACTTGGAATGGTGTAAAGTGGCAGTTCTCAAGTGCCATGAATCGTGACTTATTTGCAAAAAATCCAACTCAATATGCTCCGCAGTATGGTGGCTACTGCGCTAAAGCTGCAGCTGGAGGTGTTTTAGCTACAACGATTCCTAATGCCTGGGAAATTCGCGATGGAAAACTTTACCTGAATTACAGTTTAGAAGCTCAGAAAGAATGGAAGCAAGATACAGCAACTAAGATTGTAAAAGCCAATGCGAATTGGCCTAAAATCCTCAATAATGACACCCTAAAAAGATAGCGTTTCAACAAGCGATACAGTATCTAACTTAAATACTGTATCGCTTGCTTTAAAGACGTTTTTATCAATCAAAATGAGAAGTCAGACATAATGTATGTGGCTTGTTTCTAAAAGCAAAATCTTGATCTAAAGAAATTCTAGCCAAATCAATGATTCATCGTATTCAATCAATTCTTAAAAGTCTTTTGAGGAGACGAGTTTCTGCAAACTCCTTACAGTTTAGACTCACTCTTGAGTTGACCCTAATCTCTGCTTTGGGTGTATGCAGCATCACATTATGGTCCGCTTGGCGACTTGAGCAAACTCTGATTAATGGTTATAAACAAAATCTGAGTTATGTTGCTGATAGCTTTCCTGAAAGAATTAAGATTAGCAGTCTCAATGACTCTATTCAACTAGAGCTTGAACGATCGATCGCCCAAATTTCTAAACCAAGGCTTCTTATTTGGGTACGCAGTCCGCAAGGAAAAATCCTAGCGCGATCGCGAGGAATGAATATACCTTCAAGCGACTTAATTGAAGTTGTTAATAAGTTACCCATATCGAATGACCCTCAAGTCTTTCACATACAGCAGCAATCTT
This sequence comes from Synechococcus elongatus PCC 11801, assembly GCF_003846445.2. Classification (NCBI taxonomy): domain Bacteria; kingdom Bacillati; phylum Cyanobacteriota; class Cyanophyceae; order Synechococcales; family Synechococcaceae; genus Synechococcus; species Synechococcus elongatus. The sequence continues at coordinate 786,860 of NZ_CP030139.2, forward strand.
TCATCCTTGCTCAGAGCTATCTAAGCCTTGATGGAACTCCTCTTGGAAATGTATATTTGCTTCAAGATATTACAGAAGATCAGAGACAGTTAGATACTTTGTTTAGTCAACTAAAACTAGGCAGTATTTTACTGACTTTTATCTTGATAGTTGTGATAACTAGCCGAATCCGTAGGGCAATGGTTCCGATCAAGGAAATAAGTAAAATTGCTAGTAATATTTCAGTGATTGATCTTGGTGCAGATCCTCTTGAACTTCGCCATGCTCCTGATGAAATTCTAGGACTTGCAAAGACTTTCAATGATATGTTGAATCGTCTATCTATTAGCTGGGAGCAACAGCAACAGTTTGTCGGTAATGTTTCCCATGAGCTCAAAACACCACTGACAGTAATTTCAGGATATCTACAAAGCCTTTTAAGGAGAGGTGATAATCTTAATTTTCATCAAAATCAAGCTTTAGAAATAGCGTCTTCAGAAGCAGAAAGAACGATTCGAATGCTTCAAGACTTACTAGATCTTGCAAGAGTTGACAGTGGCAATCTTCATTTCCGTCTCATGCCAACCGTATTAAATACTCTGATAGTAGAAGTGGCTGAAATGACACATCGTGTCAGTGGCCGTGAAATTGTTATACATGAAAATAACAGTGGAATTGTTGTCTATGCTGATCAGAATCGTTTAGAGCAAGTTTTGATCAATCTGCTCGATAATGCTGTCAAATATTCGAACAAGGATGAAGTGGTCTACATTAATTTAGAGCAGTCTGGCCAACAAACCTTGATTCACATCATCGATCAAGGAGTAGGAATCCCTCTTGCTCACCAAAGTCGTATTTTTGAGCGATTTTACCGAGTGGATGAAGGCATGACACGATCGCGCGATGGAACTGGGCTAGGGTTGGCAATTGCCAAAAGCTTGATTGAAGGTATGCATGGCAAAATCACACTTCGTTCCAAACCGGGTGAAGGCAGTACATTCACCATCATCTTGCCCAGCTGGGAACCCCTGCCATGAACAATCATATTTTGCTCGTTGAAGATGACCCAAAGCTTTTGCAGTTTATTGAGCAGGAACTTAGCTTAGAAGGCTACCAAGTAACAGTTGCTAATAACGGTCTAGATGGCCTGTCTTTAGCTCGGAGTATTCAACCCGACTTACTCATCCTTGACTGGATGTTGCCAAATCTGTCTGGAGTCGATATCTGCTTGAGGCTACGATCGACTGGTGTTCAAACACCCATTATTTTGCTCACTGCTAAAGACGAAGTGTCTGATCGTGTTTCAGGACTCAATTCCGGTGCTGATGACTATGTCACAAAGCCTTTTAGTATCGAAGAGTTGCTAGCGCGAGTTCGCGCTAGATTGCGGTGGGCTAACACAGGTGAATCCGATCGACTTGAGTTCGAGGATGTCTCACTCAATCGTGTAACTCACGAAGTTTATCGAGGCCAGCAGCGGCTTGAACTTACGGCCAAAGAGTTCGATTTATTAGAGTTTCTGCTGCGGCACCCCCGGCAGGTTATGACCCGAGACCAAATTTTGGAACAGGTTTGGGGTTATGACTTTATGGGTGAGTCCAACATTATTGATGTCTACGTGCGGGCTCTGAGACTCAAATTAGAAGCTTTTAATTCGAAACGCATTCTTCATACGGTGAGAGGCGTTGGCTATGTTATTCGCGACTATGGCTAATTAAGGTCACCGGCCTGCATAGTAAAGCTGGCGACGAGCCTCAAATACCCCAATCGCGACACTGACCGAGAGGTTCAAACTGCGAACGCCGGGCTGTGTAATTGGAATTCGAACCCAAACATCGCAACTGGCCATCACATCATCGGGGAGACCACTGGTTTCCCGTCCATAGATCAACCAATCATTTTCCTGAAATTCAAAATCGAGATAATTCAGGTTACCTTTGGTGGTAAAGGCCACCAACCTGCCACCCTGTTGTTGGCGCTGTTGTTGCAGCGATTCCCAATCAGGATGAATCGTCAGTGGCACATAAGGCCAGTAGTCTAATCCTGCCCGTTTGAGATAGCGATCGCTCAGCTCAAACCCCAGCGGCTCAATTAAGTGCAAAGGCGTCTCGGTGGCAGCACAGGTGCGAGCGATGTTGCCGGTATTGGGAGGAATTTCGGGCTGAAAGAGCACGACCTGCGGCATGGGAGAGAGCTAACGCAAACACAGCAGTCTCTGATTCTCTCGTCTCACCCAGAATCCCGTCTAGCGCGATCGCCCCTTAATCGCTGGCTTCACCACCCACGACGACATCTCGAATCCGCAAGCTCGGACCACCGCAGCCCACAGGTAAACCGCTCTGGCCACCCTTGCCACAACCGCCGGACTCATCCCAAACAAAGTCATCCCCAATTGCTTCGATCGCCGCTAGCGTCGAGAAAACATTGCCCGAGAGTGTGACGTCACGCACTGGCTCAGCCAGCTCACCATTGCGAATCATCCACGCTTCACCCGCAGTGAAGGTAAACATCTCGCCATTGGTCATGCCACCCAACCAGTTGCGGGCAAACACACCCTGCTCAATGCCTTGGATTAGATCTGCAGCCGGTGTTGTTCCCGGCGCAATCCAAGTATTAGTCATCCTCACAATCGGCGGATAGTGAAAGTCCAAGCAGCGGGCATTGCCAGTCGGTGCTTCCCCGAGTTTGCCTGCCGTTTCCCGTGAATGCAGACGACCGGTTAAGACGCCATCTGTAATCAAGGCAGTTGTGGTGGCAGGCACGCCTTCGTCGTCGTAGGCATAGCTGCCACGATGTCCCTCGGGTGCTGCACCATCGAAGATTTTCAAGCTTTCTGGGCCAAATCGCCGGCCTAGGGTCATCACTTCCAACAGCTCAGGGTTTTCGTAGGCCATATCCGCTTCCGAAAGATGGCCAAAGGCTTCGTGCACAAACAGACCCGTCAGGATCGGATCGATGACAACGGTGTAAGTTCCCGCTTCCACGACCGGGAGTGCCAGCGATTTCAAGGCCCGATCGCGCGCCCCTTGTACGGCAGTGTCTAGACCCAGCAGATCTTCCCAGCCACGGCGGGAGCCGGTGGTCTCACGCCCTGTTTGGACGCGATCGCCCTCGCGCGCTGTCGCGGCAAAGCGCATTTCCCAATCTGACCAGGACTGTTCCAGCAGCGTCCCTTCTGAAGTCGCGAGTAGTAAACGCTGGCTGCTGTCGCCATAGCGGACACTGGTGCTGGCAATCCGGTGATCGCCACTGCGCAGGACATTGGTGTAGTGCTGGCAGAGAGCTTTCTTGTCCGCAAGAGCCACTTGATCGGGCGATCGCCCCGTGAGGGGTGCCGTCCAAATAGCACGGATGGGATCAACCGGCGCCAACTCCGTTGTTGCAGTACCAATCAGGCGAGCTGCCGCGATCGCTTCTTGCAGCCGATCTTCGAGCTGACTGAGACGATTGAAACTGGCAAAGCCCCAGCCCCCTTTCCAGCAAGCCCGAACTTGGCCGCCCACTGCTAAACTTTCGCTCAAGGTTTCGAAGCGATCGCCCCGCAGGGAAATATCCGTGGTCTGCGACTCTTCGAGGCGAATCGCCAAAAAATCAGCACGATCGCGATAGCGACGAATCAAGTCTTCGAGCTGCTGACGGGCGGCATCAAAATCGAGGGTCACGGGGCTTCAGCGATCGACGCTTTTATTGTGACCTGACTGGTCCTTCCATCGCGATCGTCACTGCCCCTATCCCAGCTCTTGATTCACGTTTTGTTCTGCCGCTTCGAGCTGTTGCCGGATTTTGGAGACCCGTAGACCGGCCTCGACAGCTGAGCCAATGCCAACGCCACCAAAGCCCAGATAGACGCCAATGAGTCCGAGCGTTACTGTCGTTGCGATCGACTCTTCTTCAGAGAGGCTTTCATTCTGGGCGATCGCGGATCCGAGCAGGGCTCCGCCAGCCCCACCAATGAAGGCGCAACCAAAAGCCAGCAGTCCACCAATCCAAAAGGCTCGCCAGCGCCGCTGATAGATGTAGCCCGTACCATTGCAGCCCAAATTCAGCACCACACCCAGCCAGCCCGCTGATTGGGCAATAATCTGATCCTTTTCCCGCTGGGTGAGCATTACAGTGACTCCTCGCACGACGCTGACATTCTAGGGCGCGATCGCGGGAATGCCATCCTCTCTGGCACAGAGCTTTACCCTTGACATTGGGGCCAAGTTTCGTTCAGGAGTCAGCGATCGGGTGAGGATCGGTCACAGAGGCCAGAGTCGCCGAATCACCTGTTTGAGGCGTTGCCGTTTCGAGCGAGTCTGTGAGCCGGATTCGGGGCGACTGTCGGGAACTTCAAAAATGACATTGAAGAGTCGCCGCTGCTGACCCTCGGGGCAAGTGAGCGCTTCGACGCCATGCCAAGCCTCGGGCGTGTTGCGGAAAAAGAAGCAGCGATTGTTGAGGAATTGGGTTTGGATCACAGTGCCAAACTCATTGAAATCAGGATTCATTGCTTGAGTCTGGCGATCGCCGAGCACTAAGGTGGCACCGCCCCAAGCCGGATCCCAGTTGGCATCAGTGTTGAAGTAGAAGATCAAGGTGCCGATTTTCAATTCGGAGTCGAGGTGGGGCGACACTTCTGAGCCACCCGTGCCCACATGCCACGCAAACCGCATGATGTAACGATCGCTGCCCAGCGCTTGGCGGATGAATTGGTGAAACGGCTCAGAGGTTTGTAGCTCCGTCAAAAACTGCTGCCAGGGCAAGGGGAGTTCTTCAAGCCGAGCTACACCGGGTCCAGAGTCAGCTGCAGCACCATGGTAAATCGAGGTCTCATAGGCCAAGTAGTAGCGATCGTGGGATCGCTGACCGAAGTGACGACTGCGGCTCTCATGCCGTTCAAACAGGCTAAGGGGCGGGAACTGCTCGCACAGCAGCTCAAAGGCATCAGCAGAGAGGAGACCCGCCGGGTTTAGCCAAGGAAAGGGCGATCGCTGCAGAAAGGCATTCACCTCCAAGCTGGCGAGAACCTGAGGATCGAGAAAGGTTGCAGGTGCTAGGGTTGTGCCCATCTTGGGTGCTCAGAAACCAAGCCAGCTTTTAGTCTAGGTCGCAGATGTCGGGAATGCGTGGACAGCCCAGACCAGAATTGCCGCGATCGATGAGCAGGAGGTTGGTCTTTCTCGATAGGAATGGCAGGATACTGCCAAGACTGCTGGATCGCTCCGTTCCTCCAGCCAAAGCTGACGCAATGATTGGCTACACCATCCTGCTGGTTTGCACGATCGCTCTCTTTGCCCTGTTTTGTGTGGGTCTCAATCTGCACTGGGGCTATACAGGCCTCCTCAACTTTGGCCATGTGGCCTTTTTGTTGATTGGGGCTTACAGCGTTGCCCTCCTTTCCCAGCAAGGTTGGCCACTATGGCTGGCAGCGATCGCTGGGGTGAGTCTTTCGGCTCTCTTAGGCCTGGTCATGGGAGTAGCCAGCTTGCGACTCAGTCAGGACTACCTCGGTATCGTCACGGTTGGGCTGGCAGAAGTGCTGCGGATTTTCGTCCAAAACGAAACGGGGCTAACCCAAGGTAGTTTTGGGGTCCAAGCCTACCCGATTGTTTTGCAGGGTTGGGATCCTCAAACTTGGCAAACAGGCCTGCTGGTCTCGGGTTTGCTAGCGATCGCAGCTTTGGGATATCAGCAACTGTGGCAGTGGTGGCGCAGCAGTGCCAGTCGGGGTCGACATTGGCTAGGGACGATCGCTCTGGCCAGTAGCCTGGTGGTTCTACCACCAGCGATCTGGGGTCTAGCCGACTATGAGCGCTATCCTCGCTCGGGTCAGATGCTGCTATTGCTAGCTGCATTGTGGATCACCGTGGCCGCTGTGGAGCGGTTGGTGCGATCGCCCTGGGGTCGCGTGCTCAAGGCCATTCGCGAAGATGAAGAAGTGGCGATCGCCTTGGGGAAAAACGTGCTGGCTTATAAGCTGCAATCCCTAGCCCTCGGGGGTGCGATCGCCGGTTTAGCAGGCGTCTTCTATGCTTGGCAGCTCACTGCGATTTACCCCGATAACTTTCGACCCCAGCTGACTTTCGATGCTTGGACCATGCTGGTACTGGGCGGCACTGCCCATCGCTTTGGGCCGGTTCTTGGAGCAGTCGTGTTTTGGCTCTATGACAGCCTGACCCGCTTCTTACTGCCTGCCCTCCTGCCACTCGACGGAGCGCAAATTGGGGCATTGCGGATTGCCTTGGTTGGACTGTTATTGATGGCGTTGATGATTTGGCGGCCTCAAGGCATTTTGGGACGACGGGAGGAGCTGAGCCTTGGCCGCTGAGTCTTGGTTGTTAGAAGCGGAGAGCCTGAGCAAACGCTTTGGTGGCTTGCAGGCGGTGCAGGATGTGCACTTGCAAGTGGCGGCTGGTTCTATCACGGGGCTGATTGGCCCCAATGGCGCGGGTAAATCCACTTTGTTTGCGCTGCTCTCCAATTTTCTCAAGCCAGATGCGGGGCGAGTTCGATTTCGAGGCCGGGCGATCGAAAAGCTGCAACCCTATCAACTGGCCCGGTTGGGATTGGTACGGACGTTTCAGGTAGCGCGATCGCTCTCGCGTTTAACAGTGTTGGAGAACATGCTGCTTGGCGCCCAACAGCAGCGCGGCGAACAATTTTGGCAAGTCTGGCTACAGCCCCAAGCCATTCGCCAGCAGGAACAAGTCCTACACGATCGCGCTTTCTCCTTACTCAGTGATGTGGGTTTGGCCGCTAAAGCTCAAGACTATGCAGGTAGCCTGTCCGGTGGGCAACGCAAGCTACTAGAAATGGCGCGAGCGCTGATGGCACAGCCGCAACTCGTGCTGTTGGATGAACCGGCAGCCGGCGTCAATCCCGCCCTGATCGAGAAGATCTGCCAGCACATCCAAACGTGGAACCAGCAGGGCATCAGTTTTCTGATCATCGAACACAACATGGACGTGATCATGTCGCTCTGCGATCGCGTCTGGGTGCTGGCCGAAGGTAAAAACTTGGTGGATGGTCCCCCAGCACAGATCCAGCAAGACGAACAGGTTTTGGCCGCTTATCTCGGGCTGGAATCGGCCTGAGCAGCATCTTGGCAATGTGAACAAGTGGCAGCAACAACAGGCTGACCACAGACTTCGCAGAGGTGATGCTGTGGCGTTTGGAGCTGGCGATCGACAGCAATACGTTCATCAAAGACAAAGCAATCGCCCTGCCAGCGATTGTCTTCCGGCGCGATGGCTTCCAGATAGTTGAGGATGCCGCCTTCCAGCTGGTAAACCGTTTCGATGCCCTGCTCTAATAGATAGGCAGAGGCTTTCTCACAGCGGATGCCGCCGGTACAAAACATAGCGACTTTTGCGGGCTGCTGGGGCAATAACTGCTCTTGGACAAAAGTCGGAAAGTCTCGGAAGCGATCGGTCTGTGGATCGACCGCCTGCGGAAAACTACCAAGCGCAATTTCAAAACGATTGCGCACATCGATCAGGACAATCTCAGGATCTTCCAAGAGCTGATTCCAGTCTTGAGGAGCGACAAGTGTCCCTGTACGCTCCGCTGGATTCAATTCAGGATGACCCAAGGTGACAATCTCAGGTTTTACTTTGACCTTGAGACGGGCAAAGGGCCAGTCAGTGACAACCGCTGTCTTGAGATTGAGATTGGCAAAGGAGGGATGCTGTTGGAGTTCTTCAAGGAACTGACCAATTGCTTCAGCATCGCCCACTAAACTCGCGTTAATTCCCTCAGGGGCTAATAGAATTGTGCCGCGCAGCCCGAGAGCTGCACAGCGATCCTGCAACCGCTGTTGCCAGCGATCGCAGTCTGAAAGAGCAACAAAGCGGTAGAAATTGATCAGAACGAGAACGAGACTCATGCCGGTGCAATGACAGGAGCACTGACGAAGGGTTCCGGGCGCTCCGTTTTTTCAATAAAACTCCGAATGTCATTGAGATCGATGTAGCGATCGGTGGCATTCCGCAGCTCGCGAGCAATCATGCCGTCCGTCGAGACAACGGTGATGTGCGTCTTCTTGGCCCGCAAAAGCTCAATGGCGCGTTCAAAGTCACCATCACCACTGAAGAGAACAATCTCATCGTATTGTTCAACTGTATTGAACATATCGATAACAATTTCGATATCCAAATTGGCACGCTGGAAATAGCGGTTGCCATTCGACTCATCGTGGAATTCTTTGAGCATTTTCGTGCGCACGGTATAGCCAAGGCTGACCAGTGCATCTCGAAATCCACGTTGATCCTGAGGATCCTTGAGACCAGTATACCAATAGGCATTGACTAGCTCAATTTCTGGTCGATTTGCAAAATAGTTCAGGACTCTACGGGGATCAAAGAACCAACCGTTCTTCTGCTGTGCATAGAACATATTATTGCCATCAATAAAGATGGCCAAACGACTAGGGCGAAACGCCATAAAGCCTTGCCTTTAACAATCAACGAAAGGTTACTAGCCTTACAACCATCCTATAAATTTGCTGACTACGCAATTGCCAACTGGGTTGTTAGCCCTTGGTGAGTCGAGGGCTGAGGGGCTGAATGGATGTTAACAGCAATCGCTTTTTTCATAGAGCCCAATTACTGAAGCCGATTTGTCAAGGGGCTAATTTGCTCCGTCGGAGCTGGGCTTGATAGCTGGCGACTGGTCTGCCAAAAGGCTGTTGCAACTCCTGCGATCGCGGCGAGGAGCATCAGGACCAGCAGGCGGCCCCGTCTGGAGCGAGCGGCGATCGCCGACTGAGACCGCGATCGCATCGGTGTTGTAGCAGGCACAGGTGTACTGCGAGAAGTCTCAGGGATATCAGCCAGCCGCAGACGAGTTTGCCAAACCAGCGTGCCTTGGGTCGTACAGCCCTGAATTTGCACTGACGACATCGGAATCTGCAGCCGACGCAAGACTTCTCTGAGATAGGGCTCGAGTAGAACTTGCTGCTCGACGGTGACTCCTTGCAGCCGCAGCTGGAGTCCATCAGGGGTTTGTATGCCGGCAACCGTCACGCCTTGTGGCCGTAACTGGGCATCGATCAGCGCAGCAATACTGGCTGCATCTCTTGGCTGAGCACGTTCGAACGACTCCATCACTGGCATGCGATCGTCCTTGATCGAAGTGTTTGGCAGTAACTTACACAGATCATCGAGCAGTCTTGCAGAGCAATAGGCGATCGTGAACTTTATCGATAGAATCTGGGGCACAGAGGCGATCCCCGTTGATCCCCAACGCGCAATCGCCCGTCCCTAAGGAATGTGTCCCTATGAGCCTTGGATATCTTGCCCTAGTTCTGCACGCCCACTTGCCCTTCGTGCGGCATCCCGAAAGTGACTATGTCTTAGAAGAAGAGTGGCTCTACGAAGCCATTACCGAAACCTACGTGCCGCTGCTCTTGATGTTTGAAGGGCTGCTGCGAGATGGAGTTGATTTTAAGCTGACAATGAGCATGACGCCGCCTTTGGTGTCGATGCTACGGGATCCATTGCTGCAAGACCGCTACAGCAAACACCTCGATCAGTTGATCGAGTTGGCTGAGAAAGAAGTTGATCACCACAGCCAGAATGGTCACTTACGCTATCTGGCAGATTATTACGTTCAGGAATTTACGCGGGTTCGTGAAACTTGGGAGCGCTGCGATCGCGACCTAATACAAGCGTTTAAGCCTTTCCTCGAAAGCAATAACCTCGAAATCATTACCTGTGGAGCAACTCACGGTTATCTGCCCCTAATGCAGATGTATCCACAGGCCGTGTGGGCGCAAATCCAAGTAGCCTGCCAGCACTATGAAGAAAACTTTGGGCGTCCCCCCAAAGGGATCTGGCTGCCGGAATGTGCCTACTACGAAGGACTGGAGCGGATGCTGGCGGATGCTGGCCTTCGCTACTTCATCATGGATGGCCACGGGCTACTCTATGCCCGACCGCGGCCGCGCTTTGGCACCTATGCGCCGATCTTCACCGAGACAGGCGTGGCAGCGTTTGGCCGTGACCATGAGTCCTCACAGCAGGTTTGGTCATCGGAAGTTGGCTATCCGGGTGCAGCTGAATATCGCGAGTTCTACAAAGATCTCGGGTGGGAAGCGGAATACGAATACATTAAGCCCTACATCATGCCGAATGGGCAACGGAAAAATACGGGCATTAAGTATCACAAAATCACAGGTCGTGGCCTGAGTTTGCATGAGAAAGCGCTCTACGATCCCTACTGGGCACGGGAGAAAGCGGCTGAACATGCAGAGAATTTTATGTTCAACCGGCAGCGACAAATCTCTCACCTCAGTAGCATGATGGGTCGCCCACCCATTGTGCTGTCTCCCTACGATGCCGAACTCTATGGCCACTGGTGGTACGAAGGCCCCTGGTTCTTGGATTACCTCTTCCGCAAGACTTGGTTTGATCAAAATCAGTTCTCAATGACGCATTTGGCAGACTATTTGCGTCAGCATCCGCAACAGCAAGTTGCACGGCCTAGCCAGTCGAGCTGGGGCTTTAAGGGCTTCCATGAATACTGGCTCAACGACACCAATGCCTGGATCTATCCCTATCTGCATAAGGCAGCTGAGCGCATGATTGAGCTAAGCCGACGCGAGCCATCTGATGAGTTGGAATGGCGAGCTTTGAATCAAGCAGCACGGGAGTTACTGCTGGCACAATCATCAGACTGGGCCTTCATTATGCGTACAGGAACGATGGTGCCCTATGCAGTCCGCCGAACACGCATCCACCTACAGCGATTTACCAAACTCTACGAGGATATTCTGGCTGAAAAAGTCGACTCGGGGTGGCTAGAAAAAGTAGCCGCGATTGACAATATATTCCCATCTATTAACTATCGAGTCTATCGCCCTCTTAACGCCTAGACTGAGACTCACTTACTGAGCTGATAATTATTGAAAAGCAATCACTTAATCAGCTCAGTGAGATCTCAAAATCAACAAGATTTATTGAAAATCAGTGAATTACTCTAGGGGTTTAGTCGAACACAAACAACTAGATTGCCACGCAGCGATCGCGATCGACTTTCATCGCCGTCCCAACAGCTAGAATAATATCCCCAAGCAACAGTGCCACCAGCAGATTTAATGAGCGAATCCAGTTCTATCGCGCTGTATTCGCGATAGTGATAATGCCCGTCCCAATTGCCGGCAAATCCGGGATGGTAAGGCTGAGGATTCTTACCTTGACTGATTTGCAACAAATTTTCTGACCGAAAATAGTTGGGTGTACTCAGAATGAGTTGCCCAGAAGGTTTGAGGAGAGAGAGTAAAAATTCAATAATCTGTTGCGGATCAGCACAGAGATGCTCCAGTACTTCTGTGAAGACAACGCAGTCATAACCGGCTGGGTTCGGTAGCTTTTCTGCTTTCCCAATATGTTCAAGATCAATTGAAAAATATTGATCAATTTTGAACTTCTGCCGGCACTTTGCTTCTGTGAAGCCAATGTAGTCATCAGCCACAACACGATCGCTCAAATCTAGTGTGATCGTTGGTATTAGCTGAGGATAAAGCGCTGAGACTTCTGAATTGCCAAACTCTAGGAGTCGAGCAGGGCAATCACCGACAACAAATTTAACAGCATTCAATAACTCCCAAAATCGAGTCTTGTGAACTTGTAGATAGTCAGCTTGACCAATAATGAATTCAGCACGTGGTAGTGCTTCCCAAAGTTGATTAAACTGATTGAGATTTAATTGTGGTTGGTCAATAAAAGAAGGAACTGGCCAAGGATAGTAGGCTTGAGCAGCGATCGTGGTAAAGAGATCAACTACAGCTGCTTCAGGTTGAGGTAACTGTGACCGTTGAGAGATTAAAGAGTTTAGAACTTCACGGAAGCTCAGACCTCGTTCCAATTGTTTCCCAAGTTTTTGAACAGTATCGAGATCAGGCTGCTGATTGTTGATTACTTGATAGACATCTAAAAGAAATGGTAAAGCCTCAAATGAATTTTGTGGCTTTGAATAGTGATGAAAGAAGCGGCTCTGTAGCTTTTTAAGTTTATTTTTGAGTCGCTTGAATGCCATTTTTCCTAGCCACCTTTCATAAGTTGATCTTAGTCGTGAAATGATAGTTTATTGCATCGACTGGAGAACTTTATGGAGATTCTGCTTAACCTGTTGAGTTGAAAATAATGCAGCTTGCTGAACAACCTGCGATCGCAGATGAGTTAACTGAGCAGGATATTGCCCAATTTGGGTCAGGGCATCTGCCACTGCTAGCAGCTCGTCAGGTTTTGCATAGACGGCAGCATCACCCATCACTTCACGGAAGATAGGAATGTCGGCCAGCAGGCTAGAACGACCACAAAGTGAAGCTTCAATAATTGGAATACCAAAGCCTTCTTGCCAAGAGAGGAGGGTGAGCGATCGACAGTGGCGTAAGAGACAAATTTTTTCAGCTTCGCTTACATAACCCGCCCAAATGACTTGATCTTCAGGGCGTGTTTGCTGGGCAAGAGATTGAGCATAGTCCTTAGTATGAACATCGGCTGTCCCACCAATCACCAGCGGCAGCTGAGTTTGAATCACTGCAATCCGTTGAGCTGCAATTAAAGTCTCGAGATTTTTACGCGGCTCGATCGCCCCGACAAAAAAGAAGTAGCGATCGCTCTCTAGCCGATATTTTCTAAGCACCGACTGGGCATAGTCCGGTCGATTGGCAAGCGCTAAAGCTGTTGCGGAGAAACTGACTGGCTGATAAAGCGTCTCTGTCCGCGATTCAGCTTGAGGGAATAACTCCAAAAACTGTTGGCGAGTACTATCTGAAATACAAAGAATACGATCGCTGTACTCCGCAGTACTTTTCAATCGACGGAGAAAGCTTTCTGCTTCATCAGGATGACGTAAATAGTTCAGTGGAATCAAGTCATGGATCACCTGAATAAGTTTGCTATTTTTAGAAGCTCTGAGGTTGAGCGGCGAACTGGTTAGGACAACTGGATAGTTACGAGTATCAAGCTTAAATGGCTGGTCTGAGAGTTTGGCCTGTAATCGTAGCTTGCGATAGAACAAGCGTTGATTGCGTAGCAGTTGAACGTGCTGTAAGTAGTTGAGGCGATCGCCGATCGAAAAGTCCAAATTAACAGGAACTTTGATCGCTTTTTCAAAGCCTAATCGATCTTTAAAATATGCTCGAACGAGTTGTAGGCGCGACCAAACTGATGGGTGATCAAGATGACGATGTAATGCTAACTCCGTAAGAGGTGAAGCAGGTAGTGAGCCAGCACCAGTTAATAAGTGTAGCGGATAACCTAAGTCTGCTAATAAGCGAATCATCGCTTTAGCATAGGTGGCAATTCCCCGATGGACTGGCCCTTCTAGATCGAGTCCGTAGACCAAAAGAAGAGGGGAGGAATTGAGCATTGTTATGCCTAAACGAGAAGATTAAAGCGGTTTGATTGTATCACTCTGTTCTGACAATCCCTCTGGAAATTTTCACTTTTAGACAAGAGAAAGCTGCGAATCGATAGGACTAGTCGACAAGATTTTAGCCGCTGTTTGAATCAAAGCCTGAAGATAGGGGTGCTGTAGGTCAATGGGTTGAGGTTTTTGATTGGGCTGCTGTAAAAAACCTTGTTGACGATCGTTTGAAATCCGAAGAACAGCTCCCTCTGAGTTCGTGAGATACCAATTCTCTGCTGTGGCAGTAATTTGATATGTGCGATCGCCATAGAGGAAAGTGATCGGTTGACTGGCAGTTTGGGTTGCCCGAAGACCAACAATTTCGAGTTGAAGTTCGCGGCGATCGTTCCAAAAGTTTTCGCGGAGGTAGTAGGCAATATCGAGACGATCGCTTGGCAATTCGCGATCGCCCCAGCGCCAAAATAGACCACTGATTGCTCGTGAGCCTCGACCAATTGTCAGCTTTAAATGGTCTTGATTTTGACCAATACGACGCTGTTCTAAAACCGCAACATTTTGTGTCCAATAGAGTGGCTCATTATTGCCAATCCCAAAGGGCTGGAGCTGTTGTTGTTGCTCAAACAGATCAAGGCTGGCCTGATCGAGTGATAGCTCGGCGTCGATATTTAAGGCTGGACGGCGGCAATCGAGCGGCAAACAATCTACAGCAAAGGCTTGTAAGCGCGATCGCCAAGCCGATAGATTTTCAGCCGGTAGCGAAAAGCCACCCGCTGCACGGTGACCGCCAAAACGTCCGAGTAGATCGCGGCAATGCTCCAGCGCGGCAAAAACATCAAACTCAGGCGTACCCCGTGCTGAGCCGCGCAAATGTCCATCATCTTCGCAGGTGGAGATGAACACCGGTACGCCGTAGCGTTCGACTAAACGTGATGCCACAATTCCGATCACGCCGTGGTGCCAATCGGGTTGTGCCAACACCAGCACAGCCGTCTGGCGATTATTAAACCCTTCGGCTTCGACGATCGCGATCGCCTCTTCGGTGATCTGTGTACACAGTGTCTGCCGTTCGCGATTCGTTGCTTCGCAAATTTGTGCTAATTCCTGAGCGCGATCGCGGTCTTCAGTCGTCAGCAATTCAATCACGACTTGTGGATCGCCAATCCGCCCGATCGCATTAATGCGCGGCCCTAATTTGAAGCCAATATCCTCGGGCTTGAGGCTACGATTACTCGGCTCTACACCCGCCGCACTCATCAGGGCTTGAATTCCCAGCAGTTGAGACTTGGGCAGCAGTCGCAGTCCTCGTTGCAACCAGCGACGATTCACCCCCGTCAACGGTGCGAGATCGGCGATCGTGCCGAGGGTATATAGCTCCAACAGTGGCCGAATCAGCTCGGCTTGACGCTCAAATTGCTCCGCTACACAAAGCGCCAAAACGTAGGCAACACCCACACCTGCCAGTCCGTAGTAAGGCGAGTCTTCAGGCAGGAGTTTGGGGTTGAGGATGGCGTTAGCAGGCGGTAGTTCCGGCGGCAAATCGTGGTGATCCGTGACGATTACCGTCAGCCCTAACTCGCGAGCGCGGGCGATCGGTTTTTGAGCAGCGATGCCGTTATCCACCGTCAGCACCACGCGGACACCGGCAGCGGCAAACTCCTCCACAATCCGCTCGTTAATGCCGTAGCCTTCTTGCATTCGGCTAGGAATGGCATACTCCGCCTTCGCGCCCAAATGGCGAAACGTCCGCAGCAACAGAGCCGTGCTGGTCATGCCGTCGGCATCGTAGTCGCCGCAAATGGCAATGCGATCGCCCTGCCGAATTGCTTCTTCTAGCAGGAGCACGCTCTCCACGAGATCTTCAAATTCCTCGCGGGGGTCAGGCAATTCCTGCTGTTCAGGCTGTAGATAGTTGCGGGCTTCCGCGATCGCTCCTAACCCGCGATTGATCAGCACCTGCGCCAGTACTGGCGGGAGTCCGAGTTCGGCTGCCAGCTCTGCTGCATTAGGGTTAGCGGGTGCCAAAATCCAGCGTTGTTCAGGCAAAAGGGTCGCCGCTTCGGCCGGTAGACTGGTCAAGACCTCGGTTCCAATTCGCTTTCCAATTGTAGGGAGACTCGCCTCCATGCCCGCGCTGCAAGCCCTGATCTTTGATGTCGACGGTACTTTGGCTGAAACCGAGCGGGATGGCCATCGCATCGCCTTCAACCAAGCCTTTGCTGCAGCGGGGCTGGACTGGGATTGGACACCGGAACTTTACGGCGAGCTGCTGAAGATTACCGGTGGTAAAGAACGGATTCGCTATTACCTCGATCGCTGGCAACCGGAAGCGCCTGAGGTTGAGGATCAAAAAGCTTGGATTGCTTCGCTCCACGCTGCCAAAAATGCCCGCTACCACGAGCTGTTGCACGGCGGTCAAATCGGTCTGCGGCCTGGGGTGGAGCGGCTGCTGCTGGAGGCACGGGAGGCTGGCTTGACCCTGGCGATCGCCACAACCACAACCCCAGAGAATGTTCTCACCTTGCTGCGCTGCACCTTGGGTGAGGAGAGCATCGGCTGGTTCGCTGCGATCGGGGCCGGCGATGTGGTGCCCGCCAAAAAACCGGCACCGGACATCTACACCCATGTGCTCAAGGAATTGCAGCTAGAACCTGAAGTTTGCCTCGCCTTTGAAGACACCGCGGCAGGTCTGAAGTCCGCTTCTGGTGCAGATCTAGCAACCTTCATCACACAGGGCTACTACAGCCGCGACCATGACTTTACGGGCGCGATCGCGGTGCTCAACGGCCTTGGCCACGAAGCAGAACCTTGTCAGGTGATTGACGGGCCAGATTATCTGGCACCGACAGTGCGTCTAGAAGCGTTAGTGGAACTCCACGCCAGCCAAGCATGAGCGCCGTTTACACCCTGGCAGAACTCCAAGCAGCGATCGCGGCCGAGCCCGATCGCTGGCGACCCTTGGTGCTGACCAATGGCTGCTTTGATCTGCTCCATGCCGGCCATGTTCGTTATTTGCAAGCAGCCCGGAACTTGGGGCAATCGCTGGTGATTGGCCTCAATAGTGATGCTTCCGTGCGGGGCATCAAACCCCAACCCGAGGGTCAACCGCCCCGCCCGATCGTGCCGGAACAGGAGCGAGCGGAAGTCCTAGCCGCCTTGGGTGCCGTCGATGCCGTTGTCCTATTCAGTGAGCCGACCGCGACGGAATTGATTCAGGCTTTGCAGCCCGAAATCTACGCCAAAGGGGGAGACTATAGAATTGAGTCGCTACCCGAAGCGCCTGCAGTCCAGAGCTATGGCGGTGCCATTCAACTGATTGCTGTTGAAGTCCCCAGCTCCACGTCTGCCCTGATTGCGCGAATTCGGGGCGAGTCGGCTGATTCGCTGATCAAATCCAGTACCTCGCGCTGATGGCTTCGTCTTTGTCTTCCCCCGGGCTCGATCTTGAACAGTTGCGTCAGCGGCTCCGCAGTAAAAGCGATCGCCCGCGACGTCAAGCCATCACCCAGTTGCTGAGCTTGGGTGAGCCCGGCCACGGAGTGCTCAAGGACTATCTACAAGATTGCCGCGATCGCGGCTTCGACTGGGTTGCCGGCACGATCTTCCGGGAGCTACTGGCCCTGCAAGATGAAGCGATCGCGCTTTACCTCGCGGAAGCCTTTCCCTTCGGATTGCTCTATCTCCCTTCTGAAAAAGGCATCGACTACCAGCCGATCCAAGACGCACTGATCGAAGGCGACTGGCAGGAAGCCGATCGCTTAACAACCGTCAAACTCTGTGAGCTGGCGGGGACGGCCGCCAAAGCCCGTAAGTGGCTCTACTACACGGAAGTGCTGAACTTCCCGCGGCTGGATCTGGAGACGATTGACAAACTCTGGCGCGTCTACTCCGAAGACAAGTTCGGCTTTTCAGTCCAGCGTGAATTGTGGCTGAGTGTCGATCGCGTCTGGGAGCAACTCTGGCCTCGTATCGGCTGGAAGCAAGGCAACACCTGGACGCGCTATCCCGGTGCCTTTACTTGGAGTGTGGAAGCACCCCGTGGGCATTTGCCGCTGACCAACCAATTGCGCGGGGCGCGGGTGATGGCGGCGCTCCTCGAACATCCGGCCTTTGCGGACCCGAAAGCCTAGCTGTTCTAGACAGCGATTGTGCCAAGTTGCGATCGCTCTGTTAACGAAGCGCTGAGCGGGTCCCCCTCTGGGTTAGGCTATCTCTTAGCTCGTGCGCAACTGCGCCATCAGGATGCCTGCAGCAAGCTGCAACGGCGCCCTTCTATTGCTCTCAATTTCGTCCAGGAGGTCTACAAGGGAATGAAACAACTTGCACAGCGACTGTTCTCCTTGGCGCTTGTGCTGGCGCTTGTGCTGGGTATCTCCGTGCAATCTGCACAAGCACTGTCTCTCCAATCGCCCCTATTGGCGGTCGCCGAAGCGGAGATCCGCAATGCTGCTGATGATCAGCGCCTCGAAGCCGGCGGTAAGCTCGACCTAAACAACATTGGGGTTCGCGCATTCCAACAGTTCCCAGGAATGTATCCCTACCTCGCCAGCAAAATTGTTTTAGGCGGTCCCTACGACTCTGTCGATGACGTGCTGAAGCTCGATCTCAGCGATCGCCAACGGGAGCTGTTCGACAAGTACCGCGACAACTTCACCGTGACCCCGCCCCGTGATGCCCTCAACGAAGGGGATGACCGTATCAACAACGGCATCTATCGCTAGGGTCTCGCCCCTAGGTTTGTAAGCTCGCAGTGGTGGATGTCGCTGCGGGCTTTTCTGTCGCTTGATCCCTTTGCCACTGCTCTGCCTTTGTCTGACTCTGCTGCGCCTGCTGCCGATTCCGCTGCCTACGACGTGATCATTGTCGGTGCAGGTGCAGCGGGGCTTTACACCGGTCTCTGCCTGCCGTCGCATTACCGAGTGGCGATTCTCAGTAAGGACTTGCCTCAGCGATCGGCCAGCGACTGGGCGCAAGGCGGCTTAGCGGCGGTAACGGCTCCGGATGACTCAGCCGATTTGCACTATGCGGACACGCTGCAGGCAGGGGCTGGCCTCTGTGAGCCCGCAGCGGTTCGCTTGCTAGTAGAGTCAGCCCCACACTGTGTTGCCTCGCTGCTGGACCTCGGCGTCGCCTTCGATCGCACCAACGATCATCTGGCCTTGACCCTTGAGGCTGCCCATTCCCGCCATCGGGTGTTGCATGCGGCTGATACGACCGGACGCGCGATCGTCACCACGCTCCTCGAGCAAGTCCTTCAGCGCCCCAATCTTGAAATTTTGGCTCAGAGTCTAGCAGTCGATCTCTGGCGCGATCGTGAGGGACGCTGCTGTGGTGTCTTGCTCCTGCAAGGTCAGCAGCTACGCTGGCTAGCTGCCCGCACAGTGATTCTGGCCTGTGGTGGTGGCGGCCAAGTCTTCTCACAAACGACAAATCCGGCTCTGAGCACTGGCGATGGGGTTGCTTTAGCAGGCCGCGCAGGGGCAAAGCTCCGAGATCTCGAGTTTTTCCAATTCCATCCCACCGCCTTGGTTTGGCCCGGCGCACCACGCTTTTTGATTAGCGAAGCGGTACGAGGCGAGGGTGCTCATGTGGTGGATGCCCAAGGCGATCGCTTCCTGTTTCGCTACGACGATCGCGGTGAACTGGCACCCCGCGATATTGTCAGCCGCGCCATCTACCGGCATTTACTGGAGACAGGCACGGAGCAGGTCTGGCTGGATCTACGGCCCATCCCTGCAGCGACGGTTGAGCATCGCTTTCCTAACATTCTGCAAAAGTGTCGCCGCTGGGGGTTGGATCCTCTTCAGCAACCGCTACCGATCGCGCCTGCTGCGCACTACTGGATGGGCGGTGTCTACACCGATCTGAGTGGGGCTACGACATGCCCTGGGCTCTACGCCGTCGGTGAAACGGCCTGCACCGGTGTACATGGAGCTAATCGGCTGGCCAGCAATTCGCTGCTGGAATGTCTGGTGTTTGGGCGGCAGTTTCAGCAGCTCGAGTTACCGCCTGTTCAGCCCAATAATCCGACTTATCCCCCAGAGGACTTGCGGGTGACGGGTGATCGCGATCGCTGGCAACAGCAGCGTCAAGCGCTTCAGGATTTAGTTTGGAAAGCAGCGGGAATCTGTCGCGAGGCCGATCGCCTGCAGGCAGCATTAGCCCAAGTCAAAGCTTGGCAAGCAGACTTTGAAGCCGAGCCCCTCAGTCAGGCGATCACAGCAGTTCCAGTGGGTCAGGCCCAGCAGCTAGACGGTCTGGATGCCGAAGCCTTACGAGAGTGGGGTGAGCTGCGCAACCTCTTAGCGATCGCCCAGCTCATTCTCAAAAGTGCTGATTTTCGGACCGAAAGCCGTGGCGGTCACTATCGCAGCGACTACCCTCAGCCCGATCCAGCGTGGCAAGTCCATACGGATATTCAAGCGGGGCAGTGGTTTACAACCGCGATCGCATGTCAGTGAATTGTCAGGCAGCCCAGCGAGCTGGATCTCGCTAGAGCCAAGCGGCCAGTCCGAGAACAGTAACGAAAACACCCAACGTGATCAAGCCAATGATTGTCATCTTGCGTTCATGGCCGTCAATTTCGTTTTCTAGGGTTTTTTCCATACCCTCACGGAAGTTTTGAAAATATTGCTGACGCAGGGCTTCCTGCTCTTCTGGCGTCTTGCCTTCTAGATCTCGATAATGTTTCTGGGGCACGGGATATTCCTCAGTCGCAGTCGAATCAAAACAAACCGTTAGAACCAGCCCTAGCTTGCAGTTTTCGGGGCAGTTTGGCAATTGTGAACTGCAATCAGCACAACCGTGAACCCATACGCAATCAGAGGTGCGATCGCCTGCTGAAAATTCCAAAAACAGTGGCGTTCAGCACGTCAGAACCGAGTAGATCAGCGACCATAGAGAAACTGTTGTTGTCGGACCAGTGCCGGTGCTCCCAGAAACCCGCGAAGCGTCGCCTTTAGCTGCTGTCTTAGCTCAATTGCAGACGGTGTTACTGGGGAAGGAGCGACAGATTCAACTGGCGATCGCCTGCTTACTCGCCCGTGGCCATTTGCTGATTGAAGACTTGCCCGGCATGGGCAAAACACTGCTCTCGCAAAGCTTGGCGAACAGTCTTGGTCTTAGCTATCGACGGGTGCAATTCACCAGCGATCTCCTCCCAGCAGACTTACTGGGAGTCTCGATTTTTGAACAACAAGAGCAACGCTTTCGGTTTCATCCCGGCCCGATTTTCAGTCAAGTGTTGCTGGCAGATGAAATCAATCGCGCGAGTCCCAAAACCCAAAGTGCACTCCTTGAAGCGATGGCCGAGCGGCAGGTCAGCCACGAAGGTGACACCTACCCGCTGCCACAGCCTTTTTTTGTAATCGCCACTCAGAATCCGATCGATCAAGCCGGAACGTTTGCGATGCCTGAATCCCAGCTCGATCGCTTTTTGATGCGGCTGGAATTGGGCTTCCCGGATCACCAAGCAGAATTAGCGATGTTGCGCGGGAGTGATGGCGATCGCCCCAGTGCAGCCCTACTGCCCATCCTGAACGCCGACACCTTACAGGATCTGCAATTGGAGGTCTCAAAAGTTCGCGCCAGTGATCCGCTGCTGGAGTATCTGTTGGCCTTGGTGCAGGAAAGTCGGCAGCGTTCGCAGATTCCCAATCCCCTTTCACCGCGAGCTAGTAAAGCGATTCTGGCCGCAGCCAAGGCTTGGGCGTTCTTGGCTGGACGAGACTATGTTCTGCCCGAGGATGTGCAGGCGATTTTTCCAGCCGTCGCGGAACATCGGCTACGGGGCAGCATCACCGGTCAGGGCGATCGCCGCTACGCTGAATCTCTGCTGGAAAGCGTGGATCCTGTGCGATGAAGCTGAGGCAGTGGCTAAAGCAACTCGGGCGATCGCGCTTTGAAGCTTGGCTGGCACGACAACTACCACCGCGATCGCCAATCCGCCTGAATCGCGAACGCATTTTTATCTTCCCCAGTCAGTTCGGAGCCGTCTTTTTGGCGTTGGATATCGCCTTTTATCTCATTGGCACCAACTATCAAAACAACTTGGTTCTGCTACTCAGCTTGTTACTGCTGAGTTTGTTTTTAGGCTGCATTTTCCAGAGCTTTCGCAATCTGGATGGACTGGAACTGGAAGCCTTGCCTACAGCCGACGGACAAGTTGGTGAACCGCTCCGGTTGTCAGTGCGTCTGAGGACAGAAACATCCCGCTATGCCCTACGGCTGCACCTACCCAGCAGCGATCGCCTGCGGCTTGCAGAACTGCGATCGCCCAGCGAAATCGTGAGCCTAACGGTTGTCCCTAGCCAACGCGGCTGGTATCGGCCCGGACGACTGCAAGTACGCAGCGACTATCCCCTAGGGCTATTTCGGACTTGGACCGTGCTGGATTTGGATTGGCAAGCCGTGATTTTGCCCCAGCCCGAACGCTGGCCACTGCAGACTGAGGCGATCGCCACAACGTCGGCAACCCCAGAGCAGCCTGTCAGTACGGTTGAGCTGCATCAGACCACCAGCGAGGAGTTTGCGGGACTGCAACCCTACCAACCTGGAGAATCGCTGCGGCGGGTGGCTTGGAAACAGTTGGCGCAGGGGCGGGGCTTGCACAGCAAAGCTTTTGCAGGTGAGCGATCGCAGCAGTGCTGGCTCAGTTTGCAGCACACCCCCGGTCAAGATTTGGAGCAGCGGCTACGACGTTTGACTTGGGCAGTACAGGAACTCAGTCGCCGAGGTGAGTTTTTTGGCCTTGTACTCGGATCCCAGCGCTGGGAAGCGGACACTGGGTCGGTTCATCAACGTACTTGCCTCCAAGCGATCGCGCTCTATGGACTGGAGCGAACGGTATGACGCCTTGGTTCCCGCCCCGTTCTGGCTTAGGACTGCTGAGCAGCGGCTTTGCGATTGCTGTGCTGCTGCTCCTTGGGGATTTGCCGCCCGTGGCTGCTTTTGTAGCGATCGCCCTCCTAGTTTGGGGGCTGCTTCGCCAGTGGCAGAAGCGATCGCTCTTACCCCAAACACTGCGCCATAGTCTGACCGCGATCGCCCTGATCTTGGCGCTGTTGGTGGGCTTGCCTCAGGGCTTGCTCAGTGTTTTTCTCGGCCTGTTGACCTTAGCTTTTGCCCTCAAACTGTTGGAGCTGCAAGAGGAGCGGGACTATCAAGCCCTAGTGCTGATTGCCTACAGCTTAGTGGCGCTTGGTTTTCTGTTGCGCCAGAGTTTGCTGGAAACACTGGTTTTGTTACTGGCGATCGCGCTGGAAACCTTAGGATTAGCGGCACTCTATCGCCCCCTCAGCCGACCACGGCAGCCCTTCGCTGCGCTCTTGCGCTTGCTGGCTCCGACGGTGCCACTCTTGCTAGTGCTGTTTTTGATTGCGCCACGATTGCCACCTCTCTGGGGATTGCCCGTAGCCCAACGAGCCGTAACCGGTTTGAGCGATCGCGTCTCGCCCGGTGAGATTGCTGAGCTCAGCCGCTCCTCTGCACTGGCTTTTCGCTTTAGTTTCCCTGAAGCTTCCCTACCCAGCGATCGCTTCTACTGGCGAGCAATGGTGCATGAACTGACGGATGGCCGTGGTTGGCAGCCCCTTCCTTTCCGCGATCGCTTCGACCCAAGTGAAGTGGCACCGGAACTGACGGGTGAAGGGGACATTCCCTACACTGTCATTGCCGAACCCAGTCAGCGCACGTGGCGCTATGCCTTGGAGTTGAGTCGCCCCAGCAGCGAGGGCATTCTTCTCGATTCACGCTTTGAATTTCGGACGCGCATTCCACTCAGCCAGCAAACGCGCTACCAAGGCATTGCCTTTGAGCGTTATCAAGCGGATCTAAACCTTTCGCCCCGCGATCGCCAAGTCAATTTGCAGTTACCCCCCAGCGGGAACCCCCAAAGTCGGGCTTGGGCTCAACGGCTACGCGATCGCTTCCCGAATGACGATGCCGCCCTCGTGCAAGCCAGTTTGCAGGAGTTACAACAACAGGACTTTCGCTACACCCTGCAGCCGCCCTTGCTCACAGCTAACGACAGCATTGATGACTTTCTGTTTCGCAGTCGGGCGGGCTTTTGCGAACATTACGCCAGCAGTTTTGCCTTTTTGATGCGGGCGGCAGGCATACCGGCGCGCGTCGTCACCGGCTACCTTGGCGGTGAGTGGAATTCGCAGGCGAATTACTACAGCGTGCTCCAAGCCAATGCCCATGCTTGGACTGAAGTTTGGCTGCCGGGGCAAGGCTGGCAGCGGGTTGATCCAACTGCCGCGATCGCGCCACTGCGACTTAGTGAAGGACTGGAAGCTGCTCTGACACCCGAAGATCGGGCTCAAGCCGCTGGCGGTCTCCTTGGTGCAGCAGCGTTGCGCCGTCTGCCTCTGCTCGATCAGGCTTGGCAATTTTGGGCTTCAGTAGACTACCGCTGGACGTCTTGGGTATTGAGCTACGACAACCAACGCCAGCAGGAGCTTTTGGCCGCGTTGTTGGCACAGTTGGGACAGGTTGGCCTATCTCTCTTGCTCGTTGCGAGCATTCTGATCGCCGCAGGTTTGATGTGGCTACTCTCCCGTTGGCTGGATCGGCGATCGCCAGAAGATCCCAGTCTGCGGATCTATCAGCAGGCTTGCCGTGCGATCGCCAAAGCGGGTTGGCCGCGCCAACCGCAGGAAGGCCCATCTGCCTATGCTGAACGCCTCGCAAGTCTCAACCAACCTTGGGCGATGGCGTTTAGCCATTTGACTCAGCAGTACCTAGCTCAGCGCTATGCCCAGCAAGCGGTGCCAACCAACCTTCTACAGCGATCGCTCCAAGACCTACGGCAGCTCCTGCGAACCAGTCGTCGTTAATGACGGCGATCGCTTTTGTTGCAGATAGCTCAGGTGGTGTATTCAGCATTGATACGGACATAGTCATAGCTGAGGTCGCAGCCCCAAGCAATGCCTTGACCCGTGCCTGAGCCGACTTCAACCTGGATCAGTACCGTGTCGTCTTGGAGGTAGGCACCCGCTGCGCGATCGCGGAGGTATTGACTGGCGGCATCGCGATCGAACGGCAACGGCTGGCCATTACGGAGTAGCTCAAACTGACCCAGACGAACTGCTAAATTCTCGGCATTGAACTGAACACCGGCACGGCCAGCTGCAGCTGCAATCCGACCCCAGTTCGGATCACGACCAAAAATGGCCGATTTAACCAGCGAGGAACCGGCGATCGTGCGAGCGATCGCCCGAGCGGCGGTATCGTCGGCGGTGCCTTTCACCTGCACTTCAATCAGACAAGTCGCCCCTTCTCCATCGCGAGCGATCGCCTTAGCCAAGTGCTGACAGACAGCAGTCAACATCGCCTCTAGCTGGTCTGCGATCGGGCCGCGCTCCGTAATTGCCGGCGTGCGTGACTGACCGTTGGCGAGGGCAAACACGCAATCATTGGTGCTGGTATCGCCATCCACCGTGATTTGATTGAAGCTGCGATCGACCGCTCGGCTGAGCATGTCTTGCCAGAGTTGCGGAGACACCGCCGCATCACAGGTGATGAACGATAGCATGGTCGCCATGTTGGGGTGGATCATGCCGGAGCCTTTGGCGATGCCGCCAATCCGCACCGTGCGATCGCCCAGAGGCAATTCCAAGGCAATTTGTTTGGCAATCAAGTCCGTGGTCAAGATCGCTTGAGCAGCAGCAGCGCCACCTTCTGGGGAAAGTGCAGCGATCGCTTGGGGAATACCGGTACGCAGTGCATCCATCTTGATCCGCTGGCCAATCACCCCTGTGGAGGCAACCAGAACTTGATTGCTGGGAATCTGCAGCGCTTGCCCCAGTTGTCCCGCCGACTCGACGGCATCAGACCAGCCTTGATCGCCAGTTGCGGCGTTGGCCTGCCCCGAGTTGCAGAGAATCGCCCGAGCAATGCTGTTGCCATCTAGTTGCTGACGGCTAAAGTCCACACAAGCGGCGCGAACTTGTGAGGTCGTGAAAACGGCGGCGGCGAT
Source organism: Synechococcus elongatus PCC 11801 (assembly GCF_003846445.2). Lineage (NCBI taxonomy): Bacteria > Bacillati > Cyanobacteriota > Cyanophyceae > Synechococcales > Synechococcaceae > Synechococcus > Synechococcus elongatus. Next base: position 812,172 of record NZ_CP030139.2, read on the forward strand.
CGCATCACTCTCGGAGACAATCAGCGCCAGATCCGGCTGACCCGAAGCTTTGAGTCCAGCTGTGATCCCTGCGGCTTGAAAGCCCCGCGGTGCGGTAATTCCGCCGGAAATGACCTGCCACGCTGCTTGCATTATTTTCTCCGCCCAGTCCGCAGGCGATTTTATCAAGCGAGCTGCCGCTCTAAGGGTAGTTCTTCGGATTGAACTAAGACTCCGGCCGGTGTCCACCAGCTCTGCTGCGCTCTCAGTGAATCCTCACCTAGCTCAACCCAGAGCAGATGATGCAGGGTGGTTTGTTCGGCCTTCAAGAGGCGCGGACTGGCGGCAGCATTGAGGTAGGTCGTGCCCGCTGCATCGCGATGCCAACTACGGCGCAGGCGATCGCGCCGATTCCGCAAGCGGTGGTGCATGTGGCCAAAGCAGACCAAAGGTACTGATTTCTGGCGTTGCACTTGAGCGATCGCCATGGCTAAATCTGGATCGCCAAAGTCACCACCCGGCTTCGACCAATCCTTGCCGCAGGGATCTTCTGGTTGATCGCCTAAACCGCTGGGGCCGCAATGGGCGAGAAACAGCACGCGATCGCAGGCTGAAGCGATCGCACAATCGGCAATTCGTTGCGCTGACTCAGGGAAGCTACCGACTTGGTAGTAGTGGCGGTAGAAGCGGCGATGCTGCCACTGGCTCCCGCCCGCGCTACAAGGTCGCCCACCGACCACGCTCAGATTCCACTCCGGAAAATCCAAGCGGCCATAACCGACGTGGAGCGATCCCAGCGCCTCAAGCTGTTGCTCAAAGCGGTTTTCGTGCGTCCAGTCGTAGGGACATTGCGATCGCCGCCAACGGGTCGCCGTGTACCAAGCATCGTGGTTGCCAAGAATCACGGCTTTTCGCAGAGGAATCGCCGCGATCGCTTGAACTAAAGCCAGCGACTCATTGCCAAAGTCGCCGACAAACAGCGTCAAATCAGGCTGAAGTTGCAGCAGCAGCGCTTGATCCGCTGGTGTCCACTGGTCGTGGATGTCGCCAACGATCGCTAGACGCAGAGGCGGCACCTAGTTCAGCCAGTTACGAACGTCCGTCACTTCACCGGCGATCGCAGCGGCGGCCACCATGGCTGGGCTCATCAGCAACGTCCGTCCCGAGACCGAGCCTTGACGGCCTTTGAAATTACGGTTTGAGGAGGAAGCACTTATTTGACGGCCTTCCAGTTTGTCCGGATTCATGGCCAGACACATTGAACAACCGGCCTGCCGCCACTCAAAGCCCGCCGCCGTAAAGATTTGGTCAAGACCTTCAGCTTCGGCTTGCTGTTTGACGCGCTCCGAACCGGGCACGACAAAGGCTTTAATGCCCGCCGCAACTTTGCGACCTTTGGCCACTTTGGCGGCTTCGCGCAGGTCACTGATCCGGCCATTGGTACAACTGCCAATGAAGCAGACATCAACTTTCGTCCCTTGCAGCGGCGCACCGGGTGCCAAATCCATGTAGCTGTAGGCTTCGGCAGCCACAGCTCGATCCTCGTCCAGCAGGCTATCCGGCGTCGGGATAGTCTCCGTGATGCCAATGCCTTGGCCGGGAGTAATGCCCCAAGTTACGGTCGGCGCAATCTCCGCCGCATCAAAGACAACAACATCGTCGTATTCCGCATCGGCTTCGCTACGCAGGCTTTCCCACCAAGCGATCGCCCGATCCCATGCTTCGCCTTGGGGGGCAAACTCACGGCCTTGCAGGTAGTCGTAGGTGGTTTGATCCGGATTGACGTAGCCGCAACGCGCTCCGCCCTCGATCGCCATGTTGCAGACGGTCATCCGCTCTTCCATCGACATCGCTGCGAAAGTGCTGCCAGCAAATTCGTAGGCATAGCCAACGCCGCCTTTGACGCCGAGCTTGCGGATGATGTGCAGAATCACGTCCTTGGCGTAGACGCCGGGCTGCAACTCGCCGTTGACTTCAATCTTGCGAACTTTCAGCTTGCTCAAGGCCAGCGTTTGCGAGGCCAAGACATCCCGCACTTGACTGGTGCCAATCCCGAAGGCGATCGCGCCAAAAGCGCCGTGGGTGCTGGTGTGGCTATCTCCGCAGGCGATCGTCATGCCCGGCTGAGTCAAACCTTGTTCCGGCGCAATCACATGGACAATGCCCTGACTGCCAGAACCAATGTTGTAGAAGCGGATGCCGTTCTCGCGACAGTTTTTCTCCAGCGTCACGATCATCTCTTCGGCCAAGCTGTCGGCGAAGGGACGCGCCTGATTTTCTGTCGGCACAATGTGGTCAACCGTTGCCACCGTCCGACCCGGAAATTTCACGCTCAGGCCGCGATCGCGCAGCATGGCAAAGGCTTGCGGGCTGGTGACTTCGTGGATCAGGTGCAGGCCAATGAACAGTTGCGTCTGACCCGAGGGCAGGGTCGCGACGGTGTGCAAGTCCCAAACTTTGTCGAACAGGGTACCGCGGCTCATTGGCGTTGCTGTGGCGAAAAAATAGCGAGCCTCCATTATCTCACTCGGGCTTCGACGCTGTTGCACTCCTTCTCGGGACTCAGGTCAGTTGCTCAATCAGCGATCGCGACTCGGGAAAGGCCTGTAGCAATGCCTCCCCTTCCGCCATTTCGAAATCCTCGAAGCTGAAACCCGGTGCCACGGTACAGCCCACCAGCGAAAATCCGGTTTCAGCAGCGACGGTTGCGCCAAACCAAACGCCCGCTGGAACACCGCCGCACAGTTGCTGGCCTTGACTGAGATCCGCTCCGATCGTCAGCGCTTGATAGCCCTGTTCAGGAATCAGTTGATGCACGGTCAAGGGCTGGCCGGCGTAGAAATGCCAGAGTTCATCGGAGCGCAGCCGGTGTAGCCGCGATCGCTCCCCAGCACGCAGCAGGTAATAGATAGCCGTACTCGCCGATCGTTGGCGATCGCCCAAGTTGACCGTAAGGTTAGCGCGGTAGATCTCACGGTAGAAGCCGCCTTCGGGATGTGGTTGTAAGTCCAGCGCCGTAATCCATTCCTCAGCAGTTTGTGGCTGACCCATCGAATAACCTCTGCGATCGCAACTTATGATGAGCTTGAATTGCTGCGATCGCCATGCTCAAGAACGATAAGTGGATTGTTGAACAAGCCCGCGCTGGCATGATTGAGCCGTTTGAGGCCAATCTGATTCGCCATAGCGCTGATGCCCCAGTTCTGAGCTATGGCTGCTCCTCCTACGGCTACGACCTGCGGTTATCGCCCCAGGAATTCCTGATTTTTCGCCACATTCCGGGCACTGTCGTCAATCCCAAGCGCTTCAATCCAGCCAACTTGGAGTCGGTGGAGTTGCATGAGGATCAAGACGGTCAATATTTCATCTTGCCGGCACATAGCTACGGCCTTGGGGTTGCCTTAGAACGGCTGCGCGTTCCGTCGAACATCACCGTGGTTTGCTTGGGCAAAAGCACCTACGCCCGCCTCGGCATCATCGTCAACACCACGCCTGCCGAAGCTTCTTGGGAAGGTCATTTGACGCTGGAATTTAGCAACTCCTCGGGTGCCGATTGCCGTATTTATGCCAACGAAGGCATCTGTCAGTTGCTCTTCCTCGAAGGCGAACCCTGCGACACGACCTATGCTGATCGCTTTGGTAAATACCAAAATCAACCAGAACGAGTAACCCTCGCCAAGGTCTAAATTTCAGCCTTTGATTATCGGGGTTAGGATCGGCTGAATTCAGGCTATTTCAGCAACCGTTTAAGCGCGATCGCGTAGTCGCGGGCGATCGCTGGCCAATCAAGCTGATCTTCAACTATCTGACGAGCTGACTGACGAACTTCTAGGTCATGCAAATGGGGATTGCTGAGAGCTTGTTGCATCAAGTTGGGGAAATCAGTTAAATCTCCAAGCAGACACTGCTCTTGCAGTGCTGCTGGAAGTGCGCGGACCCCAAACTCAGTTGTAATCAGGGGTAAGCCACTGGCCAAGTACTCTACAACTTTTAGATTCGACCCTGATCCTGAAGACATCGGGTTAAGAGCAACGTCAGCGACACTCAAGGCAACTTGTTTAGTCCGAGCGTCAACTTCGCCCAAGCAGTGGACGTTAGCTGGCAGCTTTTTAAATTCTTGCTGCAGGGCATGCCCGACACTACCAACAATTAAGAATTCTTGCCTTGGAAAGCTGGCTGACCAACCCACAATTGCACGAGCGGCTTCGACATTAGGCGAGTGCCAACTCCCTACAAAGAGGTAGATGAAAGAGGAATAACCAATTCTTTTTTTCCATTGCGATCGTACCGATGGATTAACAAACAGGACTTCTTGACAGTTGACGCCATTAGGAACTAAGACGTGAGGTATAGCTTGGCACTGATAAAGCTCACAGAGTCGCTGCCAGTCTTCCTCTAGGCAGGTCACAACAAGATCAGCTTGTTGGCAAGCTTTAGCTTCAAGCGATAACACCTCTTGAGCCAGAGCAATACCTTTCCGATTTTGAGCAAACATCCCTTGCTTCAGATCAAACTCACAGTTGTGAGCTTCGTACACTAATTTGCTCGTACTAGTCTTGGGTTGTAACCAAGGCAGTAAATAAGGGTGAGAGGCAACCAGAACATCAGCCTGCGATCGCCGCTGATTGATAGTTTCGATCAGTTGAGGAGTGCGATCGCCATAGAAGGTTGCAGCTAAATCACCAATCGAGACTCCGGCTTGCCGCTCTAGCTGATGTTCTACTTTTTGGTGAGCTCGTGACTTGGGAACAATGATTTCACAAAAGTTCTCAGTCAGCTGATAGGTTTTTGGATCACTATTCACAGGACCGAGACTAATCAACTCAACCTTAAACTCATAGCTGAGTGCCTTATAAAGATTAAAAATTCGGCTTTGGCCGCCACTACGGGGTGGCGTGACTGGAAACGTAGATCCAATTAAAAGATGCTTGCGCCGTGGAGCAGCGAATTGCTGAGCAGGTTCAACGAGAGCAAGTAACTCACGAACTGTTTTTTCCCAAGTGATGGTCTCAGCGATCGCTTGTCCAGCTTTGCCATACTCAGCAGCACGATCAATATTTTGACTACACTCATCGATTGCCTGAGCGATCGATATAGGTTTTGGTGCAACAACCCAACCTGTTTTCAAATTCCTGACAAACTCTAAAGGTCCACCTGCATCAGTAACTGTAATAACAGGCTTACCAGAGCGGAAAGCTTCAATGGGAACAAGGCCATAATCTTCATCATAAGGAACATACAAAACTGCAAGAGCATTAGCATAGAGATCGATCACTTCTCGATCTTTCACAAATCCCAAGAAATGAATGCGAGAATCATTACCTGCTTGCTGTTTGAGAGTATTAGCTTCAGGACCAGTACCAGCGATCAACAGTGGTATATCTGTTTTAGCTTGCTTCATTGCTGAGATCAGCAAACTAACTCGCTTTGCATTATCCAGACGGCCAACAGTAAAAAAATAATCATTTTTACCACAATAGAAACTTTCTAAATCAGAAGGATGATGAATTACCTTAGGTTTAATTGAATCAGGAAAGTAGTTTTTTCGATGAGCTACATTATGAGAGATTGCTGCATAGCCAGCAATCTCTGAAGGATTCAAGGCAATGCGATCACAATAATGAATGATTTGACGAATTAACTGTCCTGGAAAATCCAAGAGTTTAGAGTCAATTGGTTCTCGCAGTAAAAAACTTTTAACTTCAGAAAAAAGGAAATTAATCTGTTGGCGATCAACATCATTGCTCAGAATCTCAGATATCTTCTTGAGTTGCGAGTAATGTGTCAGCCTAAGATCTCTTTGATGGCCATTGTCAGTATCATAAAGACCACGAAGTCGATGCTGAAGATAACAGATGTGGTTAGGATGACTGACCATCCAAGCTGGGTATTTACTACTGATCAGGAGATCAAAGTGATCAAGCTTGAGTTGTGAAAACCTTTGATAACTCTGAACTAAACTGGAAAAGTCATTTTCAGGTGAGGGAAGCTTAATCAACTCAGCTGAGTGAGGAGTCAGTTCATTAAAGGCACGCTGTAGTCCCCACCAAAACTTTTCGGCGCCACCAATGCAAAAGGGCACAGGGCTAGGAGCTATAATACCAATCTGCATGATTAGGCTTTCACAATCCAAGAGTAAGAGGAAATATTATTGTAGCCTTTGAAAAAGGTTTATTTTTTGGGGATTTTAGATTGGAATCAGAGCTTATTCAATTGCAGCTAGCAAGCGATGAACAACGTTTTCCCAAGAGATATTTAAGGATTGATAATACTCCCAACCAGCCATACCCATCTCCTGTACTTGATCAGCGTTTAACCAACACCAATCGATTACTTCTGCAATCGCATGAGGGGTTGGCTCACAAACCCATCCTGTTTGTTGATGCTGGACAATTCGGGCAGGTTCTCCGGAATCCGTACAGGTAATTACAGGTTTACGAGAGAGCATTGCCTCAAGTGTGACATAACCAAAATCCTCGTCATAGGGAGCATAGAAGACTGCTGTGCAGTTGGCATAAAAAGCAAGTAACTCTGATTGACTGATATGCCCTAATAGACAAACTCTATCCTGTAACCCTAGTTCTTTGATTTGAGTTTCAAGATATTGGCGGTTACCTCCTTCTCCAGCGAAGACTACAAATACCTTCGGTAATTGAGCGATCGCTTCGATTAAAAGAGTTTGACGTTTAAGATCTTCTAAACGACTTGGGCAAAAGATAAAAAGCTTGGCTGGTTGATTATAGTATCGACCTGCTAATGGAGGTGGATGATACAAAGGTTCTGAAGTAATACCATTAAATTGATAGAGGCGTTCCGTAACAGTTGTCGAGTTGCTGAAACGATGCCGATATCGATTTAACTCTTGTGTATCAAGTGTTTGAATTCTTTGACGTAGAACATAACCTTCAGAACTACGCGACAAATTCTGTGTATAGGCTGTATTCCAAAGATCATAGACTGCTCGATGTTGATGAAGTAGCCACAGAACACGTCTTGGATGCTGCACGAGATATGCTGGAAACCGTAGTGCAACAATAGCGTCACAACTAGAAGAAATCAGCTGCTGTACTTCATCAGTTTGCCAAAGATCAATTGACTGGTGAACAGCTTTGGGTGGTGAAAAAGAGAAAGGCAAGGTTAGGATATCTGATTGATGTCCATGATCTTCAAACGCGCTTTGTAAACGCTCAGCATGCATTTCAGCACCCCCTTTACAGAAGGGTACTTGAACTGTTGCGATCGCGATGCGCATAAGTCTAATTCTCAGCTGCTTTACGAGCAATAATGGCTAAGTCAGCAGGAAGAGAACCGTATTGCCCTGGATCCTGCAATTGTACTAAATCTGTTGGCAGCCATTTAATCTCATCACCGTGAGCATCAACATAGGCAGTCTCGATATCAGTAAAGTCTATAGACTCTAGTAAAGTTTGAATCATTTGAGGATGAATCTTCTGAGTATGAGTAGGATCTCGGTAAAAATCCACTAAGCCCACATGGAATTGGCTAATGTTAGGAGTCTCTAGCAAGAGCAAACCCTGTGGCTTTAAAATTCGGTGAATTTGTTGGATCCACCCAACTAAAGTTGAGAACGGCAGATGCTCGATCACATGAAAAGCAGATATAACATCCACACTTTGATCTGATTGGCTATGTAGCCAAGCACCTGCATCAGCTAGTTCAACTTGCAATTTTTGCTGTTGACAGATATCCACAAACTCAGGATTGTAATCAACACCTTTCACAAGATGACCAAGATCACGAATCAGCGTTAGCCATTCGCCACGACCGCAGCCTAGGTCAACAACTCTCAATGGAGAAGCTGAGTTTGTTAAGCGATCGCGATAGGGTCGCAATCGGTGTCGAACAGAATCACTAGAACCACGGTACTCAGACTCAAACTTGCAGTAAAAGCGTTCAAGGAGTTTTTCTAATTCAGGGTTGATCGTTGAGGATGAATCCTGGACATCAATTTGGCGCTGCAAATGCTGAAACTGACGAACCAAAGATTGATCAGTAAGTTCTTGTGCTTCTTTCAGCTCATCATAAAGCCTCTGTTGAGCAGCATGCAGATTTTGAAGCACACGTAGTAAAGCTAGCTCCGATTGACATCGTCTCCGTTCAATACGATCAAGGAATGATAGAAACAACTTTCGACATATTTTCTTGAATAAATTATTTGTGCTCGATCGCACCGACAAACGAGCGGCTGCAAGATTTTCTGCCGCTCGTATTGCAGCATTCAAATCTGAATCAATATCTGCTGTTGACCGCCAAGAAGATTGAATTTGCGAATCAAATAATCTTTCCTCTAAGTTGGAGAGTTTTGCAGCTTCACGCCGAATTGCTGCAACTAAGCCACTTAAACTTTCTCTCTTTTCTCCAGGAGACATCAAGAATTTTAACCTAGCGAATAGTCTTCAAGGAATCACTACTGCGTGAGAAGAGATCCGACAGTAGAGTAATGACCGGTCGTTGACGCAAACGAATACTCGCTGAAACAGACATTCCTGACTGTATTGGCAGTTCGCGTCCACGACTTACAAGTTTTTGTTCTTTCAGAGTCACTTCTGCTGGGAATCGAACGTATTGATAAATATCATTAGGTGGCAAGGAATCTGAACCAATTCGAGTCAACTTTCCTTGTAGATCCCCATACTCGCTAAATGGATAGGAGTCGATCCGGATATCAACTTCTTGACCCGTACGGACAAATCCAATATCTTTATTGGGAATGTAGAGGCGTGCTACAAGCTGATCATCGGGCACTAGTTTCATCAATGGCTCAGAGGTATTCGCAACATACCCGGGGCCTTGTGCTTTGATATCAAAAACTGTGCCGCTTTGAGGAGCTCTGACTATCTGATATTTTAGATTCTGTTTTGCTTCAGCAATCTGACTATCAATCTCTGCAATTCGTCGTGCGTTTTCTTCAATTCTGCCTCTAGCCTCGGAGAAAGTAACCGTTTGTGTATTCGTTAAACGAGCCTCAGCTTGACTGATAGCAAATTGTAGGCGCTGCAGCTCTGCTTGATTCTTCTCCAACGTACTTTCAAGCTGACTTACAGTTTCTTCCTGTTTTAGATACTGCGTTCTAGCAATCCCACCTTCTTCATACAATGGTCGTAAATCATTCAAAATACGCCGATTTAGATCAAGAGAATATTCTACTTGCTGAAGCTCACTCTCAACTTGAAGTCGTTGCTGCTTAAGCTGCGATGCTTCTAGGCGGGCTGCTTCCTGTCTACTCTCAAATTCCTGACGAGCGGCTTCAATTCGTTGCCGCTGATTCATTGAGGCAACACCGTCTGCAGTTTCTCCAATCTGAGCACGATAGGTTTGGTTTTCAGCGACTAGTCGTTCTCTAATTTCCGTTAAAGCTCGGATACGCTCTTCAACAGTCGTTGCATTGAAGCGAGCCAAAATTTGGCCTTGCGTTACGCGCTGACCTTCTTTAACCTCTAGCTGTTCTAGAACTCCACCAATAGGTGCCTGCACATCTTTGACTGCTGCCTTAGGTTCAAGCTGACCTTGAACTTGTACTGCTTCATCAATTTGAGCAATGCACGCCCAAGCAGTAGCACTAGCAGTGACTGCAACCAGCGTCCAAATTGTTAATCGTGACCATAAACGACTCTGGTTTAGACTAACGTCTTGGTCAGGATTAAGTGGTGCCTCTGCTGCTGTATTTTGGGGTGAATCAGGATTAGAAGAAGAAATAGCCATGTGATTCTTAGTGCGAAACAACAGAGAATTGGATTAGTTCAGAGCATCTTGCTGTCGGTATAAACAGTAATAACGCCCTCGAAGTTCCATCAGTTCATCATGACTGCCCTGCTCAACCATTGCACCCTTATCCATGACAATAATTCGGTCAGCATGTCGAACTGTACTGAGACGGTGCGTAATGAAGAAGACCGTTCTACCGCGAAAGTGCTGCTGTAGATTGATACTAACTTGTCGTTCCGTATCATAGTCCAACGCACTAGTCGCTTCATCAAGGATCAGAAGCTGTGGGTTCTGTAAAACAGTTCTAGCGATCGCGATTCGCTGCCGTTGTCCACCCGAGAGTGCTCCTCCTCGCTCTCCGACACGGGTGTTGTATCCCAGAGGCAAGGTCATAATGAAATCATGAGCTCCGGCAATCTTAGACGCCGTAATGATTTCATCAGTGGTTGCGTTGGGCTTTGTCAACGAGATGTTTTCCTCTACCGTGCCTTGGAATAGCAAGCTGTCTTGAGGAACAATCCCAATTTGGCGACGCAAAGAGTATAGTTCAACCTTGCTGATGTCATAACCATCGATCAAAATTTCGCCTTCCAGTGGCAGGTATAGTCTGGGTAGTAGCTTCATTAGCGTGCTTTTCCCAGAGCCACTTTGGCCTACTATGCCGACAAACTCACCAGCCGGAATTTCTAAGCTGACATTTGACAATTGCAGAGGGCCTTGCTCTCCAAAGCGAAAGCTAAGGTTACGAACTTCTACCTTGCCAGTAATCATAGGCATAGGTATCTTGCCCTGATCGTCACTGTCTGACTCTTGAGGTGTGTCTACAATATCAGCTAGACGCTCAAGAGAAAGTCCCGTTTCTTGGAAGTTTTGCCAAAGCTGAGCAAGTCGTAAAAGTGGCTGCGTAACATAGCCAGAAATAATTCGAAAAGCAATCAGCTGCCCAAGGCTCATCTGGTTATCGAAGACTAGATAGACCCCAACCCAAAGAACTAGCAATCCTGAGAGCTGGTTAAAAAATCCAGTTAGGGAAGAGGCAGTCGTAGATGTATTAATGTTACGGAAACCCGAGGCAATATAACGGGCATAGCGTTCTTGCCACTGCCAGCGTGCCTTTAATTCAATATTTTGTGCTTTGACGGTTTGAATACCGCTGAGAACTTCAACTAATTGAGATTGCGTTTCAGCATTTCGCTCTGCTTTTTCACGTAATTGACGGCGAACAATCGGCGAAGCAAAAAACGTGATGCCTACAAAAACAGGAACCGTTGACAGCGCAACAACCGTGAGGAACCAACTATAAAAGAACATCACAAGGATGTAGATGACTGAGAACATCGCATCCATCACCGTTGTGAGAGCAGTTCCAGTTAAGAAGCTACGAATTTTTTCTAGCTCTTGAACACGACTACTTAGCTCACCGACTGGTCGTCGCTCAAAATAGCGCAAGGGCAATTTGAGCAGGTGGTCAATAATATCACTCCCTAGCTTTAGATCGATGCGGTTTGTAGTGTCTGCAAATAGATAGGTTCTTAAACTGGTTAAAAGTCCCTGAAAAATCCCAAGAATAACTAGTAAAATCGCAAAACTATTAAGATTATTGAGACTTCCTTGACCAATAACCTTGTCAATTACTTGTTGAATAATTAGCGGATTGGCCAGTGTAAATAGCTGAACTACCAATGAGGCTATTAGAACCTCAATTAAGCGCACGCGGTAGCGCTGAATTGAAGGCCAGAACCAACTCAGACCAAATCGCTGGCTTTGAGTAAATTGGGTCTTGGTTGCTAAGAGAACTGTTCCTGCATTGCCCCAACGCTGCTGAAAATCAGCCAGAGACAGTTTAAGTAAGCCCTGCCGTGGATCTGCAAGTGTGATGCTGGTTGCATCGACCGCATAGAGAACAGCGTGACCTTCTTCCCAAGCAATCAAGGCTGGCAAGGGAACACGCGCCAAGTCCACTAAGCGTAATTGCAAAATTTGACTGCGAAGTGCTTGCATTTCCAGCAAGACTGCCAGCTCCTGTAGGGAGATAGCTTTTAGACGCCGATATTGCTCTTCAATGACACGCTGAATTTGATCGCGCCGAAACGGAATTTGGAGCGATCGCGCAATCATTTTGAGGCAGGCCTGTGCCTCACTGACTGGATCATTACCCCGCTCGACTGGGAATTTTTGGTTGCGCTGACTGTCGTCATAAAGATCAGAGGACAGACCAGCGGGCGCCGCTGTACTCCAAAGAGACTCAGAACCGACAATCGCGCTCTCGGTTGTTGGAGGAGGGCTGACAGACTCCTCAATTGCAGCCACTGGATTAGGCGTTTGTCGTCGGGCTACAGTCCCTGCCGGCAAACCTAGTAAGCGGAGAGCCAAGCTTCCTTTGGGGGCTGGCGGAGTATCTCCACGCTCGATTGCTATGCCAAGAGCAGCTGCGCCATTGTTGCCACTTACATACCAGTCGTAGTCACTGGATAGATGTGATTTGGGAGCAGTACGAGCGTCATCTATTAGCTGAACACGAGCCTGAGGCAGTAGCTCCTGTACAAACCCTGACCACTCTTGAACCGTGAGTGGGCTAGGCCAAGACTGAGCTTGCAGAACAGACATGACCTCGCTAGGAGCTGCCTGGCTACCAAATGATTGAGCTAAATCAGGTAGCTGTTTGAGCATGTCTAGGAAAGCTGCAGCAGGTATCGCAAGCACAACACCCGCTTCGGAACCACTGGTCGCCTCACCTGGGCAACCTCGCAAGAGCGGTGCCCAGCCCAGACAAGAGCCAACCCCAAATCGGCCCAGACTGATACCACGAGCTTGACCAACAGGTTGATACACCACGCGAACCTGACCGCTGAGCACCACCAGAACGTGGCTTGGCAACTGTTCTGGCGGTAGCAGAGGTTGCCCAACTGCAAACTTTCCAAGTTGGAGCTGTTCTCGCCAAGGCTCGTAGGCTGCTGCAGGATAGCTTTGAAAGTAAGCCTGCCCAGCTAAGAGTTCGCAGAGATTCGAAGGGATAGCAACCATTGTTTAGAAGCAATTTACAGGGCGTTTAAAGCATGCTGAACTTCAGCACCTAACCATTCATCGAACAATTCCTGCAACATCTGCTGGCGAATCGTTTCATTAAACGCAACTGGTTGGAGTTGATCGAGGCGAATAATGAGCCAGTAAGATTCGAGAGTACAGGGTGGAAGGACTTGCCCTAGCTGAGCAGTACGCAGAATTTCAGCGAGAGCTGGATGAGGCTGACTGAGCGGCACAGGCCCTAGTTTGCCACCGGTTTTGGCTTCATGGCCCTGCGAAAATTGAGTTGCTAGCTCTTCAAAACTAGCTTCCTCATGCAGGATCTGTTGATAGAGCTCCTGAATGAGATTCCCATCAGAATGGCGCAGCAGGGAGTAGCTCACAAGGTCTAGCTGACTCTTGCGTTTGAGAAAGTGATTTTCGACACGATGGCCAAATTCACGATCTTGGAAAAGACGGAGCCGCAGTCGATTTTCGACTGATGCCTTCCATTGTTCAAGCGAAATCTTTTGATGCGCCAAGAGTTGTGGCAGCTGCTGCGGAGTAATTCGATTCTGAACACACCAAGCCTGACATTCCTGCTCGAGGGCATCTGGCTGAACGTCCATACCCTGCAGTACTTGCTCAAAACGGATGCGCTTAACTAACTCTGCCAGCAGTTGATGCTTTTGGAGTAGGGCGGCTAAGTCGCTTTCTTGAACCTCGCGATCGCCCACCACAAGCCGAAAAGGTTTTTGAGAAGACGCTAAGGTCATTGAGTCAAGGAGCGGACGGTCCAAAGTTTTCCCATCATAGAAGGCAATGGCTGACTTCTGTAGCATTTCAGCCACAGCCGAGGACCAGGCCAGAAGTCAAACCTTGAAAATGATAAAGCAGGGCAACCAGCCGTTACCCTGCCTTAATTGAGATTAGTGCCCTCGATCGCTAGCGCACTGCTGGCTGGAATTTCTCAGACTCTAGAGGCTTGATCAGGTAGAGCTTCAGAAGCTGCAGGCCATTAGAGAGGTAGTAAGGCAGCTTGCGCAGCACTTTAACCGGCTTGGGTGCCTGGGTAGCCTCGATCGCAGCCAACTGGTTGTTGTTGTTGATGCAAGTTTCGAGGCGATCGTAGAACTTGGGATGATCGACATCGAGAACAACCGGGAAGACGCGAGCCGAAGTCTCGTTCGTCTTAGCGATCACAAGGCGATCGTACTCACGGGCATCCAGACCGAGTGCTTCGTAGAACTCTTTGCGCTGGACGTCGCGGATGTACATCGTTGCAAAGACAGCCAGAAGGAAGAAGCGGCACCAAAGCTTGGCGATAAAACCGCGCACGGTCGAAGGCTGTGCCTTCATCAAGGCATCGAAGAAGTCACCGTGACGATTTTCGTCTTGGCACCAGTTCTCGAAGAACTTAAAGATCGGGTAGATCCGATATTCCGGGTGCTGTTCGAGGTGACGGAAAATCGTGATGTAGCGCCAGTAGCCAATCTTCTCGCTCAGGTAAGTGGCATAGAAGATATAAGCCGGTTTGAAGTAGGTGTACTTCTTGTTAGCCGTCAAGAAGCCGAGGTCGAGCTGCAGGTTGAAGTCGCTCATCGACTTATTGAGGAAGCCTGCGTGACGGGCTTCGTCGCGGGCCATCAACTCAAAGCATTCCGCCAACAGCGGGTTGCGGTTTTTGATGCGACGGCTCAGCTCTTTGTAGAGCAAGAAGCCAGAGAACTCCGAAGTGCAAGACTGCTCGAGGAATTCCACGAAAACCTTTTTAGTTTCCGGATCCATGTCGTCAGCCGAGCCGTCAAATTCCGGCGTGCGGACGAAGTGCTTGCGGTTGTAATCAGCGCGGAACTCCTCCAAGATGGCCCGCAGTTCATCCTCGTTGGGTGAGAGATCCATCTTGGCCATCGCTTCAAAATCGGTGGTGTAGAAGCGAGGCGTCAGGATCGTCTCTTTGGCAGGAGCCTTAATGCCCGGACGCAATTCTTCGAGTTCGGGTTTTTGGAGGGAATCAACCATAGCAGTGCTGGGAGTTGGTTGTGAAGTTCGCCTGAGCTGGCCGTAAGTCACTCACTGCCGTGTGAGAACTCCAGACCGTCTTCAGTCTATCAACGGCCTCTAAAGGCAAGGCCGGTAAGGGGTGAAGAGTTACGACAAAGTGTTACGACTCTGTTAATTTTGCTCGAGCCATTTTTGACCATCGAGACGCGAGAGGATGCGGTTGAGGAGCAAAGGCAAAGTGATCTTGCGCTCATCACCCAAAAAGGCTTCTAGGGTTGCCGGGGCAGCTTTGCCGTCCGCCAAGGTAAACACCTTAGGCGCGGTTAGGTTTTCTTCAGTGAATCCCAGCAAGAACCGCCGTTGACCGTTGGCCCAAGAGCCTTGCAGTTGCCAGCAGCGATCGCCCACGACAGGCAAAGGGGCTTCAACAAATTGCAGGTCTAAGTCGGCAAGGCCCCGATCGCTGAGGGCTTGACGGACAGCAGGCAGCAGATCGACTTGGACAAACTCTTGGAACGGTTTGTCTTCCAAGGCTGGAGGCTTGGCTTTCTTGGCTGCAGGTTGAGCTGGGGGAGTTGCAGTTTGTTCTTCAGGCATCAGGACTGACCAATGAGCAAAACGGGTGAGCGCTGCGTTGATCTTACCGATCGCTACTCGCCTACCAATCGTCTTGCTCAACAAAATCCCAATCATCTCCCGTCGTGGTCGTCGATGGTGGCGTTGGGCTGGGGCGACGGCTAGGGGATGATTCTGCAGCAGTCGTCGGGGGCTTCACGACTCGGAAACCGGTATCAATCACCCGTTCGGGGGTGGGTTCTGGACGAGGCGATCGCGGCGGTGGGGCGGATTCTGCACGGGAGCGAGCTGACCACCCCCCGGTTTCCCAAGGTTCTGCAGGCTCAGTTGATGAGGACTGACTGCGTGTTGGGCCACCGGTTTCTCGGCCCATGAAGGTCCAGTCGCCACGACGGCGCGCTCGTGGCTCTGGGCCCGTACCACTGGAACCCGTCGAAGCTGATGGAGTAGCTGGGCTTGAGATCGAGCGAATCAGCCAATGGATGATGGCACTCGTGAGCAAGCCCACCGCGATCGCCAGCACAAACCACAGACCCAGCGGTTGGGGACGGGTCTGCAACGTCAAAAAATAGACCGGTAGGCGGGTGCCCAGATTGCTGACCAGCAGCAAAACACTGATTA
Organism: Synechococcus elongatus PCC 11801; assembly: GCF_003846445.2. Taxonomy (NCBI): domain Bacteria; kingdom Bacillati; phylum Cyanobacteriota; class Cyanophyceae; order Synechococcales; family Synechococcaceae; genus Synechococcus; species Synechococcus elongatus. The sequence continues at coordinate 828,081 of NZ_CP030139.2, forward strand.
GGGCGATCGCCAAAAAACTCACGCCAAGCGCCGATCGCATAGTCAGTCCTCGGCTTGATCGACGTTGCCCTGCCAACGATTGAGTGGAACACAGTCCAACCCAAAGCAATCTAAGACCCGTGCCACAACAAAATCCACCAGATCTTCGATGGTTTGTGGTTGATGGTACCAAGCTGGAATCGCCGGTACGATCCGCGCCCCAGCCTCTGCCAAGGTCGTGAGATTGCGCAGATGAATCAGGTTGAAGGGCGTCTCCCTTGGGACGATCGCCAAGCAGCGCCCTTCCTTGAGGTGGACATCAGCTGCCCGCTCCAGCAGATCGCTACCCACCCCCGAGGCCAACTTACCGACGGTACTCATGCTGCAGGGCAGGATGACCATGCCCCGCGTTCGGAAAGAACCGCTGGCAATGCGAGCACCAACATTACTGCTGCGATGACAAACCAGTTGACCGCGATCGGGCACACCGGCCTGTTCTCGCCAGAATTTCTCCTGCAGCTCGGGAGCCGAGGGGAAAGGAATGTGGGACTCCGATCGCCAGACTTCAGCCGCTGCCCGCGACGCCACTAAATCAACCGCCAGATCCGCCAAGAGCAGATGGCGCAGGGCACGAACCGCGTAGATCATGCCCGATGCACCACTCACTCCAAGGACGAGGGGCTGGGAAGGAGTGACACTCACAGCATTTCCATGGGTTCGCGATCAGGCGTCACTGGCGGAACTTCCGGCAACGGCAACACCCCAAGATCAATTTGCTGGCGGTAGTAATCGACATTGCGAATTTCCACCTCGACGCGATCGCCTAGGCCAAACTGGCGCCGATTCTTACGCCCAATCAAGCGCTGCTGGCGCGAACGATATTCGTACCAGTCATCTTTAAGGGAACTGACGTGAACGAGTCCCTCAACTTGCAGGGCTTCAATTTGGACAAAGAAGCCGTAGGACTGAACACCCCGAATCACACCAGCAAAGGTCTGACCGATACAGGCTTTGGCGGCGGCTGCCTTTTTCAGGCCTTGGAAATCAACACTGGCCTCAATGGCTCGTTTCTCCGCCTCGCTGAGCTGTTGGGCCAGCAGCTTCAAATCGGTTTCCAGTTCTGTTTGGACTTCAGGAGGCAGAACACTCCAGTTAATTTGGCCATGACTACCGCTGTGGCGGATATTGACGCCTTCCTTGCTGCGGCTGGAGCGGCGATCGCGCCCTTGTTGGAACAGAGCCAGCAGCACCCGCTGCACCCAAAGGTCCGCATAGCGTTGGCTGGGCGCCACGAAATGACCGTAGGTTTCCAGCCCAAGGTTGAAGTGGGCTACTGGCTGCGTGCTGTAGAAGCTCGGTTTGAAGGTTTGCAGCAGCAGATGATCGAGCAAGTTGGCAAGTTCTGAGGTTTGCGTGGCATCGCTCAATTGCTGCAGTGCAAGACGGTTCAGCTCCGTCTCGTTCTCATCGACTTCGATCGCCAGTCCTAAACCAGCCGCCAGCCGCTGCAGATCCTGAATGCTACCCAGATCTGGCGATCGCTGGCCAACGTAGAGCACGGGTAGTTCCAGAGCCTGCAAATGCTCTGTGACCAAGCGATTGGCTTGAATCAGGATTTCCTGAACGGCTCCCACGATCGCGGGCGATCGCAACACCACGCCTAGAACACCTTCGTCATTCCCAGTCGTCTGCGTGACCGTCAGTTCAAAGCCGCCCCGTTCACGTCGTTGGGTTCGCCAACGGTCAGCGATCGCCTGCAGTTGCTTGAGCGTTTCGACCGCTTCCCCCGCTGCTTTACTATCAGCCAGCAGATCCGTTGCTTCCGCCGGAGACAGCACTTGCTTCAGCTGCACCAGACTCGGTTGCAGCTCATAGTCCTGTACGACGCCCGTTGCATCGACTCGGATCAGCAAGGAGACAGCCCGTCGGTCGTCGCCCACAACAAACCGGCCCAATCCTTGGGTGAAGACTGGCGGTAGCAAGGGCAGTGCCGTTTCACCAAGATGCAGATCGATACCCTGCCGCTGGGCTTCAAGGTCGAGATCCGACTGAAGCGGTATCGAACTGGCCACCTCTACGGTGTGGACGATGACTTGCCAGCCGCCTGAAGCATCCGACTGGATACTGAGCGCCGCATCGAGCGGATGGGCTGGATCAGAGGCGATCGCCAAAGTGAAAGACTGGCGGAGATCCAAACGATCTTGAATCGGGTCAGACTCGGGAGCACTCGGGAGACTAACGACCGTTGCGATCGCCACCTCACTCAAGTCAGAAGGCAGATTATGCTTGCAGCGAATTAAATCAACCGGCGAGGCCGACTCGGGGTCGCTGCCCAAAATCTGAGTCACCTTACCGACTGGCGGCAGTTGCGCTAGGGGATAGCGCTGAACAGCCACGCTGGCCAGGTAGTCCCGATTAGCCGCCAAATCGAGACCATTACTCTCCAAATCGAGCTCGCAGAGCAGGCGATCGTCCAAGGGCACAGCGCGGAACCCTTCGCCTTCAGACTTCTCAGTAATGCGAGCGAGGACACTGCTGTTAGCCCGCTCGAGGATTAGCTTGACTTCGCCCTCAGGACTGCGCCGCCGACTGCCCTCGCGCAGGACATTGACCAGCACGCGATCGCCATTCCAAGCATGGTTGAGCTGATGCTCACGGATGTAGATATCCTCTGCATCCTCCGCATCTTGAATCGCGAAGCAAAAGCCTTTGCTCGAGCAGCGCAACCGAGCTTCCACCCACTCGTTCTCTTCATTGCGCCGATACTTACCCCGATCCTTGGTCAGCAAGCCCAAACGTTCGAGGGCATCTAAGACGATTTGTAGTTTGCGGCTCTTGTCCTCGTCTTCGCAGCCCAGTTTTTTCTCTAGCTGTTTAGGGGCAACAAACTTTCCTTCACTGAACTGAGTCAGAAGCGTGGCAATCGAGAAGTTCATCGAGTCGGGGATAGAGGTGGGGTTGAGGGGCGGCAATGGCCTGAAGCGGAGGGCCGATCGCTAAGGTGACAGTTCACAACAGTCGGACAAGACTGTCAGCTCAGACGACGCTACACCTGTGCTGCTCCTTTGCAGGCTGCCAATCTAGGGCAACAAGAACAGCCAGCCAAAACAGAGCACACAAGTGAGCCATTGCCCAGCTTGCTGGCTATCCTTGGGCTCAAGGGCAAAATCTCAGGCGATCGCTCTTGGAGACGTAGCGGCCCAGCATGACGCGACAACGGCGTCTGTCTATTCTACGGTGCCCCTGCGATCGGGACCGGCTTAGTTGGGCATCCGACCGCTCTGGATGAAGCAAATGCGCTGCCCAACGTTCGTTGCATGGTCGGCCATCCGTTCGATATGGCGGATCACTAAGACAAGCAAGACAGTTGCTTCTAGGTTGAACTGTGCCTGAGAGTCATGGACCAGGCGCTCGTAGAGAGCATCAAAGTCAGCATCGACGGCATCGTCTTTGTCTTTAATCGCCCGTCCTAGCTCAGCGTCGATATTGGCAATCGCCGCCAAGCTCATGGCCAACATCGATCGCGATCGCTCCAGCATCAACCCAACCGGCTCGATGATTGGATGGGGGGCAAGGGCAAACAGTCGCACTGCAATTTCGCCCAAATTTTCAGCGTAGTCACCAATCCGCTCGAGGTCACGGACGATCTGCATAAAAGCGCTGAGAATGCGCAGATCGCGACTAACCGGGGACTGCAGGGCCACCAAGCTGAGACAATCTTGCTCAATCTTGCGGTAGAGCGCATCGATCACCTGATCTTGCTGATCGATTTGATCAGGCGCCGATAAATCTCGCTCCACGAGGGCTTGTCGAGCGAGCCAGCAGGAGTTTTCGACCAATGCCCCCATCCGCAAAATGTCCTGCTGAACATCCTTCACCTGCTTCATAAAGCGGGTGCGGGTCGCTGGCAAGCCCTCAAAGGTGCTGTGGAACATGGGGTCGAGCAAGGTGGGTGATGAACCTCAAGTTGTTAAATGATGTGAAAAGCGCTGGTTTGACTCTTTTCGATCGCGGAAAGTAATTAGCAATCTAGCGCTGAAATCGAGAGAGAGCCTGTAATGACTGATACGCAAGTCTTCGTCGCCCTACTCCTTGCCCTCGTACCAGCTATCTTGGCCTACCGTTTAGGTACTGAACTCTATCGCTAAAGCCATCGCTAGTCTATTGGCGTTCATCCCTCCGCAACTCTCTGGTGACTGCAGATCATCAGGGAGTTTTTGCTTGTAGGAGCACAAAGCTTGGCACTCACCGCGCAAACCCGCTAGAGTTTGGTCTACAAGTTCCCACTCTTTCGATCGCATGGCTGCTCCTCAGGTTCGTTCTGCCTCCCCGCGCGATCGCCGCCCTGTCACGGTGACTCAAGCCTCGACTGCCAAAGCGACGGGTGAATGGCTCTGGCTGGAACCGACCGTCAAGCTGACGCTACTCTTTGCCGTGGCTGCACTCCTCAGTACCTCAGGGCTCCGCCTTCTTCAGTCTGCCGCAACCCGCTTGGAACGGTTGCAGGAGCTAGATGCGGAGCTACAGCTCACGGAAAGACGAGTCCAGATCTTAAAAAACGATTTTGCGCGGGTCTTCTCAACAGCTGAGGCTCGGACGGTCATGCAGGAGCAAGGTAACTGGATTCAGCCCGGTCAGAAACGAATTGTGTGGCAAGAGGCGAGCCCAGAAAGCAGTCGTTAGGATGGCGCATAGACCTCCTCACTGCTGCCTCCATGCCTGCCACTCCTTGGCCCGTTGATGACTTGAGCCCCGAGAGCTACGTTGTCTTGGGCTTGGCCACCTGCTTCCTCAAACAACCTGAAGGACTGCAAGAACTCACCATTATTGAGCCCATTCCCGCAGCAGCATTGACGACTCTGTTTGCTGGCGTTCCTACGGCCTACCAAACGGCGATCGCAACGACCATTGCCGACTGGATCGATTTGACCGATTGGCAACGTCCGAGTGACTGGCCAGAAACCGCTCAGCTCTGCTCAGACTTTGGCGAACGACTGCTAGCAGCAGCCCGCACCTATCGCCGCGATAGCCAGAACCACGATCGCTTACCCTTGGGCGATCGCTACGACGGTTTTCAATACTCGCTGGAGCGCAAACGTATCTTGAACGCGGCTCCAGTTGTCCGGCCGGAGGATAACGTCAAACAACACGCTTACACCCATCAAGTCCTCTAAACGAACCTGTCCTGCACCAAGGTTGGCTTAGGAATAGTCCGCTATCAGCCCATAAATTCTTAGCTGGCCAACTCTGGTGCATCCTCTTCAACCAGCCTTCAAGGACACTGCTGCTCTTGGTCTATCGTCAAGCTGCAACAGTTCGTATCGTTGCTAACAGTTCGCAGGTGGAGCGGCTGGCTAGGATGAGAAAGGTCAAGCGCGGTTGCAATGAGGGTCTGCCCAGTGGTGACAGTACCAGAAGCGACTTGGGAGCAAGTGAGTTTTGCTTCTACCTTGCATTTAGAGCCGATCTTGTCTGCCTTGCTACGTCGAGTCCCTGCCCGCCATCGTTCCGAGTTACATCTAGGGTTGCAAGAAGCCCTCGTCAATGCGGTCAAACACGGCAACTGTTCTGACCCCAGCAAATTAATTACCGTGCAATATACGCGATCGGGAGCCCATCACTGGTGGGTGATTACCGACCAAGGCTGCGGATTTGGTGATTGCCCACCTTTGAGCGATCGCCACACCTGTCAACTGCCCGATAGTAGTTGGGAATCAGGGCGAGGGCTCTATATCCTCCGACAGGTCTTTGATCAAGTGATTTGGAACGAGACTGGTAACCAGCTCAAGCTTTGCCGCTATCTACCCCATCCGCTCTTGGCTTGGCAGCCGAAGCCTGAACAGGTCCTGCTGCGCTGGGCAATTTCTTGAGAATCAGTTCTACTTTTTAGCGTTGATGGGTAGGGCAAGGCGGCGGTGTAATGCTGCGATCGAGCAGCCCTAATGCCTGTTGCAGATGAGCTTGGGCATCGTCCTGACGATCTTGCAAAAGGGCCAGAATTGCAGCGGCAGCTTGTTCGCGAGCGCGGACCGGACGATTGTTTTTGTAGCGATGCCACTGGTCGTCTGTCAGGGCGAGCCGTTCCAGGAGAACTTGGGCGATCGCGATCGTGTCGACTTCGCGCAGGGCTTGGCTAGCCGGACTTTGCAGAGGAGAAGTCGTCATGGGGGTTGGGGTCAGAAAGACTTGACGAGCGATGGACTCTCCTTGCAGTGTAGGCGCAGGATGGTCTGGGCAGGGCTCAATGCAGGGTTCGTCACTTTTCTCTTTTGTGCTGCTGACGGCCGCCGTCGCACTGACGTTGAGCTACCTTTGGCTCTGGTGGCGACGGCTAACCCGCCGCAAACGGCGATCGCTGCCGGTGCTCAGCCCCGATTGGTGCGATCGCTTTGAGCAATCGATGCGCGAAGCCCAGCAACAGCTGACGGAGGTGGGCGATCGCTATCGGCAAGTGGTGCGCGATCGCCAACGCTGGGAAACACTGCAAGAAGCTCAAGAAGCCGCTCAACAAGAAGTGAAGTCTGCCCGCGATCAGTTGCGCAGCCTCGAAGCACAGATTATCGAGTTGCAGGTCAACCTCGAAAGCCGATTGATTGATTGGCCTGCCCTGAAAGAATCGTTCTGGCAGTTCCTACGCTTTGGCGGTTTGGGATTTCTGCTCGGTTGGTTTTTGCATTGGCTTGCTCGCTAGCTCAGGTCAGATCTGTCAATGACTAGTGATTAGCTGGCTGTGCAATCGCCCATGAAAGAATGGGGCAAGCTGCTGCTGTCACCATGCCGATCGACCCTCGCAATTTCAACACTCTCTGGGCCTCCGTGTTAGCGGAGAGCTTTGTGCAGCTGGGTCTGCAAACGGTGGTGATTTGCCCAGGTTCCCGATCTGCTCCCTTGGCGATCGCCTTTGCCGAGCATCCAGCGATCGAGGCCATTCCCATCTTGGATGAGCGATCAGCAGGCTTTTTTGCCTTAGGGCGTGCCCGCGCTAGCCACCGTCCCGTGGCACTGCTCTGCTCATCGGGAACAGCGGGTGCCAATTTCTACCCAGCGGTGATTGAAGCAAAAGAAAGTGGTGTCCCCCTGCTCGTGATCACTGCCGATCGCCCGCCTGAACTCCGCCAGTGTCATGCCGGTCAAGCGATCGATCAGCTCAAGTTATTTGGCAGCTATCCCCTCTGGCAAGCCGAGCTCGCATTACCAGCTCTAGATCTGGAGCTGCTGCGTTACCTGCGGCAAACCGTCCAGCAAGCTTGGCAACAGGCGCTGAGGGGTGGGCCTGTCCATCTCAATCAACCCCTTCGAGAGCCTCTTGCCCCGATCGCTGATCCCACGACCCAGACTTGGCTGGCGCAACAGTGGCCCGGCGAAGATTTTTTTGCGGAATTGCTGACAGCAGTACCGACCCCGCAGATTCACCAACCGCTACCGCCGCTACCAGCGCAGGGGCTGATTACCGTCGGCCCGATCGCTCCAGAAGATCCCGCTGCTTTTACGCAGGCGATCGCCCGTCTTTCACGGCATCTCGGCTGGCCGGTGCTTAGTGATGCAGTGACGCCCTTGCGTCAGTTTGCAGATGACTGCCCCTTACTGATCAGTGGCTACGACTTCATCCTGCGGCAGTCACACTGGCGGGCAACGCTAAAGCCGGAGGCAGTGCTACAAGTCGGTGAATTGCCAACCAGTAAGGAATTACGGCTGTGGCTGGCTGAGCAGACCTGTCCGCGCTGGATTGTGGCACCCCGCCCAGAGAACTTTGATCCACTACACGGATCTAGTCACCATCTCCCGGTGGCAGTAGAAGCGATCCCCATTCCCGCTGCGATCGCACCTCCGAATCCCTACAGTCAGCAGTGGCAGCAAGCAGAGACAGCCGTTCAGACTGCGATCGCTCAGCATTTGGCGGCAGTGCCGGACTTGACCGAGCCCCTGATTGCCCGCCTCCTCAGTCAGCATCTACCTGACCAAACGCCAATTTTTGTGGCCAACAGCACCCCGATTCGTGATTTGGAGTGGTTCTGGTTGGCTAACAACAAGCAGCGATCGCTCTACTGCAATCGAGGTGCCAATGGCATCGATGGCACGCTGTCCACAGCGATTGGGATTGCTCATCAAAATCGCCCCAGCGTCTTAATCACCGGTGATCTTTCGCTCTTGCACGACAGCAATGGCTTTCTGCAGCGATCGCGCCTCCAGGGCCACCTCACAGTGGTGCTGATCGATAATTCGGGCGGCGGCATCTTTGAATTGCTGCCGATTCGTGACTGTGGACCGAGCTTTGAGCCGTTTGTGGCAACACCACAGTCCGTGGACTTTGCTGTGCTTTGCCAAGCCTATGGCGTCGAGTATCAGGCGATCGCCACAGAGCAGGAGCTGATCAAGTCCATCCAAACCCTCCCGACAACGGGTATCCGCGTACTGCATCTGTTGACTAACCGCCGTCACAATGCAGCTTGGCGGCGTGCCTTATTTACCGAGCTTGCAGCGATCCCCAGTGGGGACTGAAATCGGGATACCAGCCAATGGTAGATTGATCCCCAGAGGCGGCGAATTGCCGCACAAGCGGTGATTATCAGAGCCATTAGCTTTTCTCAATCACCTTGGCAGCAGTGAGGGCTACTATTCATGACGAGCGGAAACCCCCGACCTTCAAGTCGTCGTCGGACGCCTCGGCCCGCCGCAAACGCTCAACCGTCGCCACCCAAACCGTCTGCCATGACGCCAGAGACGCCGACTGAGCCAGAACCGACGCCCACTCCTGCAGACACGACTCCCCAGCCCGAACCCATTGCTCCTGAACTTGCTGAGGCTCCTACTATGTCTACCTCCGACGCTGCGATTACCCCCACCAAAGGGACTGAGTCCGGTGCGATCGTGCATGATGTGCAAGGCAATGCCTTGATTCTCAAAGGCACGGGTGGACTGCCCAGCAATCGGCCCGTGGCGGTCAATACTGTGGCTGTCGCAGGTACGTTCGGCACCAATGCTATTCGTCCAATCGGCGTTAGTACGATCACTGTTGTTGGGACCTACCGCGACCCCGAACAGCGTCCGATCGCAGCCGATAACTTCACGATTGTCAAAGTGCAAAACGATGCGGGCGCCCGCCCCACGATGGCTAGCACGCTCAAAATCGATCGCATTGAATCAGCTTTTGGTTTGCGTCCCGTCGCGTCTAATGCGATCGATCCAGTCTCGTCGGAGCTGATGGGATACCTCGACTAGACTCTCGTTCGGTTGAAGACTGACTAGCTTAATTGCCACCTCTAAAGAATCCCTGTCCAGCACCATTTGGTCTGACAGGGATTTTTGCTGATTTGTGATCGCGGATGGTCTAGGGGTAGTAGCAGAGGGTGGGCAAACCTAAACCTTCTTCCCAGCCCTGCATCAAGTTCAGGCATTGAATTGCCTGACCTGCTTGTCCCTTGATCAGGTTATCGATCGCTGAAAGCAGCACGATTCGCCCTGTCCGAGCATCAACTTCTAAGCCGAGGTAACAAAGGTTTGTTCCCGAAGCCCACTTGGTTTGTGGGTAGGTGCCATGAGCCAGCACCTTGACCATCGGTGAATTGCGATAGAAAGCCTGATAGACCGTCAGGCAGTCCTCTGTTGTCAGGTTGGGATCGCGGAGCTTGGCGTAGATGGTGGAGTGAATCCCTCGCACCATCGGCATCAAGTGAGGCGTGAACTGGAGCAGCACCTCATGACCGCTCAGATCCGCACAGATCTGTTCAATCTCGGGCGTGTGACGGTGCCGTGCAACACCATAGGCGCCCACCGAATTCCCAGCCTCAGCTAAAAGCGCATTGGTCTTCGCTTGGCGTCCAGCGCCCGAAGTGCCTGACTTGGCATCAATCACAATCGTGTCAGGGTCGATCAAGCCCTGCTTGAGCACCGGCGCCAGCGCCAACAGGCTGGCAGTCGGATAGCAGCCCGGGCAACCAATCAACTGGGCGTTGGCAATGCGATTGCGGTACAGCTCCGGCAAGCCATAGACAGCAGATTGGGCAATCGCGCTGTCCTGGCGATCGCCACCGTACCAGCGCTCATAGGTTTTGAGATCGTGAAAGCGATAGTCGGCGGACAAATCTAAGACCTTGCAGCCTCGTTCCAGCAAAGCCGGAGCCAAGTCGTAGGCCAGACCGTTGGGAAGTGAGAGGAAAACCGCTGCACAACGCTCAGCAATGCGGTCAATATCGATCGCTTCAATCGTCAAGTTGAGGTGCGGCCCCAGGTGGGGATAGAGATCCGCAAAACTTTTACCCGCGCTGCTGTCGCCTCCGAGATAGGCGATTTCTAGACGCGGATGATCCTGCAACAGCCGGACAAGCTGAACACCGCCATAGCCTGAAGCGCCAATAATGCCGACGGGAAGACGGGAAGACTCGTGCATGAACGCAGCCACAGGCCAAACAGCAATGGAGCAGCATTTTAGCGCTTCCTGGGGAGTCTGAGGCAGGGGGGCGATCGCGAGAGCCAGCCATTGACTGCTCCAGCCTGCTCCAAAAGGGCCTCAATCCGCGTCAAGTTCTGCTGTTACTTAGTAGGCGTTCCAGTCTTGCTTGCTATTCCAAAAGAGTTGCCTGCGCTCCCGCTCTTGTCTGAATCCCGCCTATATCGCTGGCCAGACCGGAGTTTCTCAGAGAATTAAGATGAAATCATGACCTTTGTAAGCCTTGATTGGCGGCTGTGACTTTGCCAGAAGACTTTCAGTTTGACCCGATCGCCGACGCGATTGCGGAGATCAAAGCCGGTCGCGCGGTGGTGGTCGTCGATGACGAAAACCGCGAAAACGAGGGCGACCTGATCTGTGCGGCTCAGTTTGCCACCCCCGAAATGATCAACTTCATGGCGGTGGAAGCGCGGGGCCTAATCTGTCTGGCAATGACAGGCGATCGCCTCGACCAGCTCGATCTGCCACTGATGGTCGATCGCAACACGGATAGCAATCAAACTGCTTTCACGGTCAGCATTGATGCTGCACCCCATCTTGGGGTTAGCACCGGTATTTCTGCCGAGGATCGCGCCCGCACCATTCAAGCCACGATCAATCCCCTGACCAAACCGCATGATCTGCGCCGCCCCGGTCACATTTTTCCGCTGCGATCGCGGGAGGGTGGCGTGCTCAAGCGGGCAGGACACACCGAAGCAGCCGTCGATCTGGCGGGAATGGCTGGGCTCTATCCCGCTGGTGTGATCTGTGAAATTCAGAACCCCAATGGGTCGATGGCCCGCCTGCCAGATTTAATTGACTACGCTCGTCAGCACAAACTGAAACTGATCAGCATTGCTGACTTGATCAGCTACCGCCTGCAACATGAGCGGTTCGTCATCCGCGAAACGATCGCAACCCTTCCCAGCGAATTCGGTCAGTTCACGATTTTTGCCTACCGCAACAGCTTGGATGGCTCGGAGCATGTGGCGCTGGTTAAGGGTGATCCCAGTTGCTTTAGCCAGCAACCAGTGATGGTTCGCGTTCACTCCGAATGCTTGACCGGCGATGCTTTTGGTTCACTGCGCTGCGACTGCCGGATGCAGCTCCAAGCTGCCATGAAGATGATTGAAAACGCCGGACAGGGTGTGATCGTCTACTTGCGCCAGGAAGGACGCGGCATCGGTCTGATCAACAAACTCAAGGCTTATTCGCTACAAGACTTGGGATTGGATACCGTCGAAGCGAATGCCCGCCTCGGTTTTCCCGCCGACCTGCGCAATTATGGCGTGGGTGCCCAAATCCTTAACGATCTGGGGGTAACGCGCATCCGCCTGATCACTAACAATCCCCGCAAGATTGCTGGTCTCAAGGGCTATGGATTAGAAGTGGTCGATCGTGTGCCGTTGCTGATTGAAGCCACACCCTACAACTCTTCCTATTTGGCAACCAAGGGCGAAAAACTCGGGCATCTGCTGTTGAAAACCCATCTCGCGGCGATCGCCCTGCATCTCACACCTGAACTGCAGGACAACCCCTACCGTCAGACCTTGATTGGTCAGATTCGCAGCTTGGTGCAAGCAGAAGGACTATTTCTGCAAGAAGAATTGCGATCAGTAGCTTCGGCGGTCTTTGGCCCCCAAGTGCTGACATTGCAGATTGGTCTCGCTCAGTCAGAAGCGATCGCCTCCGATTGGTACCACCACCCTGATCAACCGCTGGCAACACAATTGCAGCGCTGCCTCGAACAAATTGCCGCGATCGATGGGCTTGAAGACCTAGAGTTTCTGTTGGCTGATGGCCACGATCCGCTGACAAGCTTGCAGGTTCAGCTCGATCGCCAGTCACTGCCCTTACCTGAGCTCAGCAGTGAGTTCAAGCACTTGAAACTACAGCAGATTTATCACTTGCAGCTGCAGGAACGACCTAGCTTTGTCAGCTGAGGCTGATCCAGCCCCAGCCTGACTCATGTTGACTAAGCAGGATCCGTCACGATCTTGACGGAGAGGATGCGATCGCCATTGCGCAGCGATCGGACCACTTGTAGGCTCTCGTCATCTTCGGTTTGGCCGAAGGTTGTGTGGACGCCATCCAAGTGGGGCTGAGGTTCATGGCAGATGAAGAATTGGCTTCCTCCCGTATTCCGACCGGCATGGGCCATCGAGAGCGTGCCGGCCAAGTGCGGGTTGTCGTTGATTTCGCAAGGGATTTTGTAGCCAGGTCCGCCGGTTCCGGTGCCGTGGGGACAGCCACCTTGGCTCATAAAGCCCGGAATCACGCGGTGAAAGGTGAGGCCATCGTAGAAGCCGTCTTGCGAGAGCTTCACGAAGTTTGCCACCGTATTTGGGGCATCACTATCAAAGAACCGCAGACGAATCGTGCCTTTCTCGGTTTCCAGAATGGCTTGGGTCATTAAAACTGCGTGGATAAGTGGATCTGCTGTGATCCTAGCCCGTTGCCAGGCCGGGGCAGGGAGCTAGCGACTCAAGGCTGAGGCGTTCCCTGCCGATGGAGGAACAAGATTTTGACGCGATCGCCCACTCCACCCCTTCAGAAGAGAAAGAACTTGTCAAGTTCCTCCAGCACATCATGTTTCTCGTGATATACCTAAATTGAAATTTCAGTTTTAGCCTTTCTGGGGAGCAAGCTGATGAGAGAGAATTTCCCCTTAGTGAGAGAGTCTCATCAATCAGTAGGTCAGCTATCGCAACCCTTGACTCAGCCTCCATCATTGACAGTGCTTGAGGAGCTCAATGCTGCCGCACAGTCTTTTGTTGGACCCATTTTTATTCTGTTGCCAAACGCTTATCGGAATCCTGAAACCCCCCACCTTCATATTGATTTAGCCAAAATTGGGCTGGTGCGTGGGGGGCAATACCAGGTCTATCAAGAAGGCCACCAATTCATCTATACCGATGAAAACCGCTATTTCGGGGAAACGCTGCGCGATCAGCGATTAGTCGCAGCTTCAGCTCATGGGACACGTCTTTTTATTCAATGTTTTGATGGTCGCAAACTGAATCGAGCCCTGATTTGGATCTGTAAGCGTCAGGATTGCCCCCCGCTGGCGTCGAGTTTGCGTTACAAAAAATCCCAGAAAGAATCTCTCCAAGATCACAATGCTTGGCAGCCTCTAACCCATCCGCGCGATCGCGTTCTGCCGCGGCCCAAGCTCCACGAGGTACGACCCATCCAAGGACAGGTTGTTTCGCGGTCTACCTCAACAGTGAGGCTGGTCTTGGAACCCATGCTTCAACTTCAGTGCACACTCACCCAATCCCCGCGATCGCAAACCGTTGCCCACGGCATTGAAGTCAATCTCGGAACATTTCAGCCCTTTGCAGGGCAATCACAGTGCCGAGGGACAGGGTGCACTCTCGTCATTGGCAAGCTACAGACTCAGCGATCACTCTCCTCAACACTGGAGTCACACTTTCGAGTGCGACCCCGGAACCCCAGCACCCCTGAAGTCGCCTATATTTATGGGGCTTTCGGTCGGGCATTAGTCAAACACCGCGATCGCTACTGGTTTAGCTTTGACCCGGTTTTGACACCTGTTAGCCCTTTGCCCGAAGCCTAGCCACTGGCATTACTCAAGACCGTTTGATTACAACGAGGTTGACTGTTTAAATGACCGTCACGCTTGGCGAAGAACTCCGCAACAGTTTGTGCGAGCTCATTCGAGATCGAGCTAGTAGTGGCTGGCTCATTCTCGCTGCAGACTACAACGCCCAGACCCAACAACTCACCGATGAAGTCGTGCGCTTTAGCTTAGCTGCTGTTCCGTTTGGTGCGATTGCTGCAGGTTCCATGGCAGCGAACCCGATCGCTCCGGCTCGCTGTAGCCGCTCAGCCACGTTGCGCTACTGGGAAATCCGCTCTAATCCCCTGCATCCCACGCATCCAGACCAAATACTCTTGCGGGGCACAATTGGCGATATCAGCAACCCTGGGGATGCGGATCTCGTGCTAGATACCGTGACGGTTCAACAAAACCAGGCGATCGCAATCGCAAGCTTTACTTACTCCGCACCGCTCTAGCCTACCGAGGCTCTACCTAAGCGCGAGGCTGTCAATTATCTGGCAAAGAGAGATCTAACCGCGACGCCGTCTTACCTCAGATTTCGACCTGGGGGAACCAGGGGGGAGCTTGCGGCCAACATTAAGTTTCCGAGTCAAGCTCGGTCTACTGCTGTCGGCTCTGCGAGAGCACCCAACTTCGAAAGGTATAGATCAAAAAACATTGTTGGCAGTCACCAACGCCGCAGCCAGATCTGTGGTCATCCTAGCAGGCTTCTAGGGCTGGTGGATGCTGGAGTAATTAGGCCAAATTGCCTCTACCTGCGCCAGTAAAGTTTGCGCCTGCTGCGATCGCTCATCTGGTGTCGTCCCTGTCAGGGGCAAGGTGATGTGCCCCAGCTTGCGACCCGGCTTCGACTCTGTCTTGCCATACCAATAGAGGCAGGCTCCGGGCAGAGCCGCTAGTTGCTGGCGCTGTTCAGCGTAGTCACTCTGGCGATCCTCATAGCCCAAGAGATTGACCATCAAAGCTCCCGGCCACTGTAAGGCTGTCGACCCCAAAGGCAGGTTGGCGATCGCGCGCAACTGCTGCTCAAACTGCGAGGTCTGACAGGCATCCAGACTGTAGTGCCCCGAGTTGTGGGTGCGGGGCGCAATTTCATTGACCCAAAGGCGATCGCCCTGCTGAAACAGCTCTAAACCAGCGATGCCTACATAGTCCACGGCTTCAACCAGTCGCTGTGCCATCTGAGCCACCGCTGTTTGAAGTGCGTCACTGACTGCAGCGGGTGCGATCACCCAACGGCACACTTGATCCTGTTGATAGGTTTGGACCACGGGGAAAGTGGCGATCGCCCCACTTTGACTACGGGCGACCATCACTGCTAGCTCCTGCTCAAAGGGAATGAACTCCTCCAGCAGGAGCGGTGTGTCGCCGTAGGACTGCAAAACTTGTTGGAGTTCGGGTAGCGATCGCAGAATCTGGGTGCCTTTGCCGTCGTAGCCGTGGCGGCGCTGTTTCAGCACCACTGGAAACCCCAACACCGTTAGCTCAGACTCGGTTGCTGTTGCTGGGTCGATCGCCAAAAAGCGCGGGGTCGGTAATCCTAGACGGTTCAGCAGTTGCCGCTGATCGAGCTTGTCGAGTAGTGAGGCGATCGCAGCAGGACGGGGGCAAAAGCGGACGCCGGAAGCTTCTAACTCCGTCAACGCCGGTAGGTCGACAAATTCGTTCTCGAAGGTGATTACGTCACAGGCTTGAGCCAATTGGGCGGTTGCCAACGCATCTGCCACGGCTGCTAGGACGGTTTGATCCGCGATCACCACTGCTGGATCGTGATCATTGGGTGTTTGAACGTGCAGCGACATCCCCAACCGTTGCGCTGCTGGTGCCAGCATCCAAGCTAACTGGCCACCACCAATCACTCCAACGTGCTGGACAGGGGAGACTGCGATCGCATTCATGGGCGTAGAGAAAAAGGGAAAGAGTCCGCCATCCTCAAGAATGGCAGACAGAAAAAAGCTCCTGCCCGAAGACAGGAGCGGCCATCAAGACCAATCAGGCTTTAGTAGCGGCCGGGACGGTGAACGATGAAGCTCACGGTTTGGCACTGCTTGATATTGTCGAAGCCAGCAACGCGGATATAGCAGTCGCCGTATTCGCTGCGGCACTCACGCACTTCGTCGAGCACTTGCTGAGGGCTCTTGCAGTCGAACAGGGGCAGCTTCCACATCGTCCAGTAGAACTCTTCTGGGTTCGAGCTCTCGTTGAACTCGATCAAGGGATGGAAGCCTTGCTCGATCATGTACTCTATTTGAGCAGCGATTTGGCGATCGCTAAGAGGCGGCAAGTACGAGAAAGTCTCGAAACGACGCTCTTTTGGCAGGGTTTTGATGCTCATTATCAGAAATCCTGAAGGGTTGAGTCGAAATGCTGGGGAGCGAGGCTTACTAGGTTGCTCCGACTCCCCAAGAGATAGTCAGAGGCTCCTTAGAGCTTGTCCATCGTTTCGAATTCGAACTTGATCTCTTTCCAGAGTTCGAGGGCAGCAGCCAGTTCAGGCGACCACTTGCCAGCTTCGCGGAGGATGTCGCCGCCTTCGCGATAGAGGTCACGACCTTCGTTACGGGCTTGGACGCAAGCTTCCAAAGCAACACGGTTTGCAGTTGCACCCGGTGCGTTACCCCAGGGGTGACCCAAGGTACCACCGCCGAACTGGAGGACGGAGTCATCACCGAAGATTTCCACCAGTGCGGGCATGTGCCACACGTGGATACCACCGGAAGCGACCGGCAGCACGCCCGGCAGCGAAGCCCAATCCTGGGTGAAGAAGACACCGCGGCTGCGATCAGCTTCGATGTGGTCTTCGCGCATCAGGTCAACGAAGCCCAAGGTCGATGCTTTGTCGCCTTCCAGTTTGCCGACGACGGTACCGGAGTGGAGGTGGTCACCACCGGACAGACGTAGACACTTGGCCAGAACACGGAAGTGAATACCGTGGTTGCGCTGACGGTCGATCACCGCGTGCATTGCACGGTGGATGTGCAGCAAGACACCGTTGTCGCGGCACCATTTCGCCAAAGTGGTGTTGGCAGTGAAACCAGCCGTCAAGAAGTCATGCATGATGATCGGCATGTTGAGTTCTTTCGCGAACTCAGCCCGCTTCAGCATTTCTTCGCAGGTCGGCGCGGTCACGTTCAGGTAGTGACCTTTGATTTCGCCGGTTTCTGCTTGCGATTTGTGGATTGCATCAGCCACAAACAGGAAGCGATCGCGCCAGCGTTGGAACGGCTGCGAGTTGATGTTTTCGTCGTCTTTGGTGAAGTCCAGACCGCCACGAAGACATTCGTAGACGGCACGGCCGTAGTTTTTCGCCGACAGACCGAGTTTCGGTTTGATCGTGCAACCCAGCATCGGGCGGCCGTACTTGTTCAGCAGGTCGCGCTCGACTTGGATACCGTGGGGAGGACCTTGGAAGGTTTTGACCAGGGCGACGGGGAAGCGGATGTCTTCCAGACGCAGCGAACGGATGGCTTTAAAGCCAAAGACGTTACCGACGATCGAGGTCAGGATGTTGGTGACGGACCCTTCCTCGAACAGGTCGAGCGGGTAAGCGATGAACGCAAAGTAGGAGTTCTCTTCGCCTTGCACCGGCTCGATG
The DNA here is from genome assembly GCF_003846445.2 of Synechococcus elongatus PCC 11801. NCBI lineage: Bacteria > Bacillati > Cyanobacteriota > Cyanophyceae > Synechococcales > Synechococcaceae > Synechococcus > Synechococcus elongatus. The sequence goes on from NZ_CP030139.2 coordinate 845,667, forward strand.
TGGTAGCACTTGCCTTTGTACCGATCCATGTCGGTCAGCAAGTCGGTCCACACGGTGGTCCAGGTACCGGTCGAAGATTCAGCCGCGATCGCCGCACCAGCTTCGTCAGCAGGGACACCCGGCTGAGGGCTGAAGCGGAAAGCCGCCAGCAGGTCAGTGTCTTTGGGGGTGTAATCGGGGGTGTAGTAGGTGAGTTTGTAGTCCTTCACCCCGGCCTTATAGCCTGCGGCAGATTGCGTCTTGGGCATGTCGTCTCTCCCTAGAGATATGTCAGATATGCTCGACGATTCAGGATTTCTGGCAGGGGGAGCCTGTACAGCTGCAGTCCCACAGCGCAAGTCCAGCGGAGCATTCCGTTGCGACGGACGCTTAATTCTTTTGTGGAGAATTAAGCCTTAGATTCCTCATGAATCAACCTATCATCAATCGGAACCATTTATTGAAGCCCAGAAGCGAGATTTGATTTGATTTGCTTAACGCTGGCTCATGCCCTGCTTATTAGATCGACGAGCCATCTCGCTAACAACACCAAAAGCCGCCTCCCATCTGGATTGAAGGCGTTGACATTTTTTCTGACTTACTCTGGCTGAACGGTCAACTTTCAGCGAAAAACCAGTGTAATTACGGCGCTTTTTCCGTCACTGATCTGTGCGTGGATTTGGTAACTCTAAGGGTTCTGGAATTGGCGCCTCTTGGGTTAATTCCAAGGCTGCCTGCCGCTCTTCGGCGAGTAATCGGGGGGCTTCGATCGCGATCGGCTGGCGCTCTAGTTCAGGCAGCTCTAGGAGTGGCTGTTTCTCGCGAACGCGCAGTGGCAATTGGAGTGGCTGAGTTGCTTCGCCGTCAAGCTGCGGCTCGGGCAGGCTGTCCATCAGATCGTCTAGCGGTCTGGGGATAACCATGATTGCGTTGAGCTGGCCGATCCGCTCAGCTGCGTACATGCCGGCTTCAACAGCAACGGTCACATTGGAAACGGTGCCTTGCACGATCGCAGTACAGAGACCGCTGCCCGTTTTCTCATAACAGATCAGCTTGACGTTAGCTGACTTGAGCATGGCATCGGCTGCTCCAACTAAAGCGGGGAACCCATTGGTTTCAATCAGCCCAATCGCGCCAACATTTTGATGCGATCGCGTTGCCATTGCCTCTTGCGAGAGCCGCCGACTGATCGGCAGAACGGCTTCTAGATTCGCCTGCGGTCGCGGCAAGATCGTACTAGACACATACTGCTCAAACTGGCGAGCAGTAGCGACCCCAGCTTCTAGGGCCAGTTTGATGTCGGCATAACCGCCGCGAATGACCGCTGTACAAAAACCTGAACCCGTCTTCTCGTAACCGACCAGCGTGACATCTGCGGACTTGAGCATCATGTCCGCTGTGCCGACAACTGCTGGAAAGCTACGGGTGCAAATGACCCCTAGCGCACCGGCATTGCGAGGCTGCGAATAGGCGAGAGAAGCGGTCATCAACAAAGTACCCTACGGCTCCAAGAGCCGCTGTGCACATCTTAGCGATCGGGGAACATGCTCTGGCGCATCCGCAAAAACTGTTCCTTGCCGTAGACCTTGGTCGGCTGGGCGATCGCACTGGTCTGGGGCGATCGCGCCTCGGATGCTGGCACTGAAGCACTGGCTACTGACGCAGCGGTCGGCGTACTTCCGGTTGCCTGCGCACTCAGCAAACTACCAGGAGCAGTGACTCCACCTGCCTCAACCGAAACATCCATCAGCGTTGTCGAAGGCCCCAAGCAGGCTTGGCGACCCACAACACTCTGACCCACAATCAACACACCGGCAGCCAGCAAAGCACCTGCCTGAATGATGATGGCTCCACCCCGAGCATGGAGCACTGACCCCAAGCCAATGCAAACCCCGCTGGCAATTTCAATCCGGCTATCGGCCTCGGCAATCAGCAAAACCCCTGGAGCAATCACCACATCAGCAGCAATCGTGACCTCACCACTGGCGAAGTAGCGATCGCTGATCGGGGGCTCTAGGGGCGGTAGGTGCATGAAGACAAGGGCGATCGCCGGATTGCCGGCAAACTTACGGCTTTTGGATCAACAGTTCAGCCACACGGCGGCGAGCCGCAGGGTCAATGCCAATCAGGCGAACGTATTTACCTTGGTGTTCTTGCAAGAGAGCGTTCAGCGCAGACAACACAGTCGACTCGCTCTGTCCACTCAAGGTCGGCAAGGTCTGCCAAGAGCTGGTTTGGAAGCGGCGCTTGTCAGCCACTTCTGCACTGATCCGGTAGCCCTGCGAGAGCAAGCCGCGGACTTGGCTGGCCACGTCACCTGATCCGGAACCATTGCTGGCATAGCTGGGGCTGGAAGTCGAGGTCGTCCCTGCTGCCGGTGCTGCTGCACCGCTAGACCCAACAGGCCCTTGGGGATTCTGAATCAAGGCTTCAAAGACTCGGCTGCGCGTGCTGGTATCAATCCCGAGGAGGCGGACGTATTCGCCTTCATGCTCGGCCAAGCAAGTTTCCAGTTCAGCGAGGACTTGGCGTTCGTTGCTGCTTTGGATCGGTGCACAGGACTGCCAAGAGCTGGTGCGGAAGCGGCGCTTGTCCGCATGCTCCGTCCCAATCCGATAACCCTGGGCTAACAAGTTACGGACTTGACTGACAACTTCGGCAGAAAGGTTGCCACTGACACTGGCATAGCTGCTTTGACGACCGCCGCTAGGCGCTACAGCTACCGGCTGACTGCTCAGTGACTCAGGAACCGTACCATCGGGCCGTTGAATCAAGGCTTCAAAGACTCGGCTGCGCGTGCTGGTATCAATCCCGAGGAGGCGGACGTATTCGCCTTCATGCTCGGCCAAGCAAGTTTCCAGTTCAGCGAGGACTTGGCGTTCGTTGCTGCTTTGGATCGGTGCACAGGACTGCCAAGAGCTGGTGCGGAAGCGGCGCTTGTCCGCATGCTCCGTCCCAATCCGATAACCCTGATTCAACAGGCTCCGAACTTGGTTGATGACTTCAGAACTGAGTCGGCCTTGGCCGTTGTAAGCGCTCACGGTCGTTGCCTCGCTAGACGATGGACGAAGGGGAGAAGGAGTTGGTGTGGAATTGAAATCAGCAGTCGCTGCTGGGGTAGACCGCACAATCACCGGAGGTGAGCCGATGATGTGGCGAGCAAATTCCCGATCTTCCGGACGAACCTCTGGCAGTCGATCGGCCTGCTGCTGGGTCGTGATGATGGCCCCTGAGGGAACGTAGCGACCGGGTGGGATCTCTACGTCTTGCACTAGGGCGTGCATCATGATTACCGAACCGGCCCCAACCCGAGCGTTGAAAACGGTGGACCGAAAACCGACAAAGCAATCATCTCCGAGATAGGCCGGACCATGGATCAGTGCTTTGTGGGTGATGGCCACTCGACGACCGAGCCAGACAGAGTAGTCAGCTTGGTCATCGCCCAAGACACGACCATATTCCAAACCGTGGATGACAGCACCTTCTTGCAAAAGGCTGTCTTCTCCGATTTGGAATGGCGCTCCTTCGTCAGCACGGATCGAAACCCCCGCTGCAACGCGGACACCTGCTGCCAGCCGAACGTCACCAATAATGCTGGCGATCGCATGCACCTGAGCAGCGGGATCTATATGGGGCTCAGCCAACCGACCTGCCGTTGAAGCAACGGGGATCGTCGTTGGGCTCGGCATCCTCAACCCTCCCAAGCCTGGGCTCAATCCACTCGATGAATAACAGGGGCTCAAAGAGCCTGCCTGCTAGCTGTGCTCGCGTTTGTCGTAGACGGAGCGGTTTTCAACATTGACCGTATCGATGATTGCAATAACTGCTGCATCGACTGGGCGATTCTGACAATCCCGCACATGACGTGCTTGACTGCCACGACTGATCAACACCCACTCATCAACACCCGCGCCAACCATGTCAGCTGCGACTTCATATTCCGGAAGGACTTGTCCAGCCTCATCAATGAACTGAACAACAAGGAACTTTACCCCTTGCAGGCTGGGTTCCTTGTAGGTGCTGACCACAGTTCCGCGAACCTTAGCAATGCGCATGCTGATCCCACATCGACGGCACAACAGGACAGCCGACCATCGAAGAACAGACAAACAAATCTGCCAAGGTGCATCTTGAAAGACTCACCCAAAGAGTCGGCAATCAAGATGAAAGGGCTATTGAACTTAACTCAACAGCCCTCAACCCTACATGCGGAATTGTTCAACAGCTTCGGTGTAGCGGATCGGGAGGACGTATTCCAGGTTCTCGTGGGGACGAGCAATGATGTGGTGCGACAGCACTTCACCACCAGCAACCCGTTTCGCCGAGTCGAGACCCGCAGAGACGGAAGCTTGGACTTCCGAAACGTCGCCCCGGACAATGACCGTGACGCGGCCGCTGCCGATTTTCTCATAGCCAACCAGCGTGACACGCGCTGCTTTGACCATCGCGTCAGCTGCTTCCACAACAGCCGGGAAGCCCAGGGTCTCGATCATTCCAACCGCAATAGGCATGAGTCCACGTCCTTTAAAAATTCGAGTCAGTCTCTAGCAAGAAGCTGGAACTTAAGAATCGAGTACGGAGACTCGATGTTCAGCATGCTTCTGGCGCTCTAATCAAAAGATTAGATTGATGGGGATCTATTGACAATATTTAAGCTGATGGTGATTTTCGATTGGCCCCATCAGTAAAACTAATCGTCCCCATCGGGTTTGGGTTGAGCAAAAGCTCTTGCTTCTGGATAGCTGAACGCTGGGTTCAACCCCGAGAATCCCTCAATAGTTTCTCATGACTAGGACCGCGATCGCACAGGAACTTTGGTCGGGCGATCGCAGCCAGCCTAGTGAGGAATGACGGCTTCACTGACCCATTGGCTGCTGCCGACAGTCCCTAACGCGAGGTTGCGACGCAAGGGACGAGTCACCAATTCCAGGATGGCGCGGGCATTGCCGAAGCCATGGATCTGGGCAAAGGTAAATTCCACCGACCACTTGGTACTGATGCCCCGTGCCTCGAGCGGGTTGGCATGGGCCATGCCGGTGATCACTAAGTCGGGCTGCAATGCCTCGATCCGTTGCAGTTGGTTGTAGTTATCGGGTTTTTCGACCAAACGGGGCAGAGGCACACCCATCGATTGGCACGTCTCCTCCAGTAAGGCGAGCTCTGCTGCTAAGTAGCGGCGATCGAGGTAAGGGATACCGATTTCAGGACAGCGCATTCCGCAGCGAATCAGGAAGCGAGCCAGCGAGATTTCCCAGAGGTTGTCGCCCATAAAGAAGACCTGCTTGCCTTCCACGAGCTGACGATAGTCTTCAATGCTGTCCCAAACTTGGGCTTCGCGTTCTGCCAAACCCTGTGGCTCAATACCAAGAACACTGCAAATTTTTTCAATCCACGCACGACTACCATCAGGGCCAACTGGGAAAGGCGCACCAATGACTTTGCACTTTCGCCGTCGCATCAAAGTAGTTGCAGTCCGCGACAAGAAGGGATTGATGCCGATTGCATAACTTCCTTCAGCAATGACTGGCAGCTCGGTGTAGCGCTTGGCTGGCAACCAGCCCGAGACTGTGATTCCTTGCTTGGCCAGTTCAATCGTGAGTTGGGTGGCAACCGGATCGGGCACCGATCCAAACAAGATGAGGGGGGGATGCTTGGGGCAGGCAGGCTGTTGCTCAGCGGCAGGAGCTTTCCCAAACTGAAGCAGACGCTGGATAGCGTTCGTGCGTTCTTGCTGATCTGCTTCGCTGGTAGCAGCTTCGGGGCAGCGAGCGGCCATAGCAGCTAACACAGTGTCTTCGCCCTGGGTGAAGGCGTAGTCCAAGCCATTGGCACGAGCGACCACGATCGGAATGCCAATTTCGGCTTCCAGTTTGGGGGCGAGTCCCTCCAGATCCATCTTGATAATTTCAGTTGTGCAAGTGCCAATCCAAACAATCACACTGGGATTGCGATCGCGTTTGATTTGAGTACAAAGGCGTTTCAATTCTGCATAGTCATTGAGCTGAGCAGAAATATCCCCTTCCTCGAGTTCTGCCATCGCATAGCGCGGCTCGGCAAAAATCATGACGCCCATGGCATTTTGGAGGAAATAGCCACAGGTTTTGGTGCCAATCACTAAGAAGAAGCTGTCTTCAATTTTCTGATAGAGCCAAGCGACACAGCTAATTGGGCAAAAGGTGTGATAGTTGCCCGTTTCACACTCAAAAGTGAGTGCTGAGGGTGCTTCGGTAGTCGTCATTGATGAGGAGGGATGAAGAGAGAGCAGCAGAACTTGAGCGCACCGATATCAGCCGTGGAACCGCACTACACCAATAAGGCTTCTGAAGCGATCGCTGCAGATGCTTGCTGAGGCGGATTGAGATAGAAATCAGATAACAAGCTAAACAATTCGCGATCGGCAGCACTACTAGGAACAACGCCTTCAGGTCGGGCCAAGATTTGATCAGCGATATTGAGGTAATAGTCACAGACGCTATTCAGGCTCGGATCGCTCTCCGCCATCTCAAAAACAGTCTTGCCTTTGACCCGCGAGATACGAATGTCTTCAATGAGGGGAAGAACTTCTAGCACGGGCATTGGGACTGCTTCGACATACTTGTCAATCAGATCGCGCTTGCTGGTGCGATTGCCCACTAAACCAGCGAGTCGCAGATTATGGGTGCGTGCTTTTTCGCGAACAGAAGCAGCAATTCGATTGGCAGCAAAGAGAGCATCAAAGCCGTTATCCGTGATGATGAGGCAGTAATCAGAATAGTTAAGCGGGGCTGCAAATCCCCCACAAACGACATCACCTAAAACGTCAAAAAGAATGACGTCATACTCATCAAAAGCATTGAGCTCTTTGAGAAGTTTGACGGTTTCACCGACTACATACCCCCCGCATCCGGCCCCAGCGGGTGGTCCACCTGCTTCTACACAATCCACACCGCCGTAACCCCGATAGATCACATCTTCGGGCCAGACATCTTCGTAGTGATAGCTCTTGGCCTGCAGCGTATCAATGATGGTTGGAATTAAAAATCCAGTCAGCGTAAACGTGCTGTCGTGTTTTGGATCGCAACCGATTTGCAGGACTTTTTTGCCCCTTCGCGCTAGTGCAACCGAAATATTGCAGCTCGTGGTTGATTTGCCGATACCGCCTTTGCCGTAGACCGAAAGTTTCACGTTGCCGACTCCTTGGCAGTCACAAGCGATAGCTCGAAATGGGTCGAATGCCATCCCTGTGGGAATGCCTGCATTATCAGCGCGTTCAAGCCAGAACTGCAGTCATTAAACAAGTGATTGACAGCGTTTAGAGTATTTAATGGATTTAAGTTGGCTTGGATATTTAACCAAGCTTTTTGATAGCCCTTAAACTCACTTCAAATAATTTGCTTTTTTGTTTTATAGAAAGCAAAAACAAAAAACAAAACTTGCTTTTGCTGAAATTCTAGGAATTTCTCCAAGCGATCGCCGCCGAGACAGGTGCCCCACTGAGGCTGATGGTTCCGGACACCAGCGATCGCGCACTAACGACCAGATTTGATAAAAATAGTGAACTTGCTCGGTTGGGGCAAAGTTCGATGGCTATTGACGATTGCCAGCTATCAGAAGCAGAGCTCTGGGCCCTCCAAGCAGACCCGATCGCCATGCTTCAGTTTCTGATTGAACAGTCTACTTTGCCTAAGGATGAGGCTAGTGCGGTTGTCCAACTCGCCCAAGAGCTATGGTCTGGCTTGCAGGCTAGTTCATCTGAACTCTCCGCTGAGGATCGCGAGAGTATCAAGGCTGAGCAGGAGGCTGCTGGGCCGGAGGACGAGCGGGTGGATTCGCGGGTGCCGGGGTAGGAGGCGTTGGTGTCGCCGGTGGCGTCTGCTGCGATCGCAAGACTTGGGCAGCAGATTGGCCTTCCCCTTGGAATCCGATGTACCAAAGAGCCGCCGCAGCTTCCGCACGGGTCACAGCTTTGCGGGGTTGGAAGAGCTGAGTAAAGCCAAACACTCGCCGGACAACGCTTTGGGCACCATTGTCATCATCGGCAAGCAGCACCCGCTGCAGGCGCGGATCGAGACTACTCGCATCCTGAAAACCCCAACTGCTGGCTAACTTGTCCGGAGTCGCCGTCGGTAAAGGCTGACGGTGATCCAGCGGTACTTTCCAGAGCAAGAGGTCTGCACGGGTCAGAGGCGCTGCGGGCTGGAAACGGGTTGCCGCTGTGTCTCCGCTGAGGCGACTGGGTAGGGTCCCAGCTTCAGCCAGCGATTGGATGGCGATAAAGTTCGGGTTGCTCGACGGGACATCTGTATAAACGGGCGGGCTGTCTGCGATCGCCAGTCGAATTTGGCGGCCTGGGTCATCCTCAAAAAAACGGTTGTTGACTGCCAAGAGCCAACGCGCGAACGTGCCGCGATCAATTGGCTGGTTGGGGTCAAACCGACCCTGGCGATCGCCGGGAGTATCCAGTACCCCTAGTTCTAGTAGCTCTTCCACTTGGCTGCGCAGAGCAGCAGGAATCTGGTCGAGATCCGTAAAGCGATCGCTGCTCTCCGGCGGAGTTGGCGGAGTAACTGGTGGGGCGGGCATGGGTGTTGTGGGCGAGGTTGGCCCCGTTCCATTCTCTGGCCGTTCAAAGGACTGCTGCAGCGACTGACCAAACGGTGTACCGCTGCAGGATTGCAATGTGATCGCCAGTAGACCCAACGCGATCGCGGGTCGGAATCGATATCCAAACAGATCTCGCACGGTGTTAGCGGCTCGTGGCCCGACGAGTCGTTGTTTTCTTAGTTGTTTTCGTGGCTCGGGTTTTGGTTTCACCACTCTTCGGCGTACCGCTACTGCGGCGTCCCCCTTTACCCTTGGCCTGACCCGCCTTGGCGGCTAAAGCTGCGATCGCAGTCTCGAGGCTGATCGTCTCGGGCTTCTCATCCTCCGGCAGCGAGGCATTGACCTTGCCATGTTTGAGGTAGAGACCATAAGGTCCCTCAAAGATTTGGATTGGCGCTTGATCCTCGGGATGCAGGCCGATTTCCCGAATTGGTTCCTTGCTACGGCCGCGACTCTTCTTCGGTTGCGCCAGCAATTCTAGAGCGCGATCCAAGTCGATCGTCAGCACATCGTCATCCGCTTTGAGCGATCGGTAGTCTTTTTCGCCCCCACCGAGATCGCAAACGATGTAGGGGCCAAAACGCCCCAAGCCTGCTTGGATGCGGCGACCCGTTTCCGGATGTTCACCCAAGGTCCGCGGTAGTGACAGCAGACCGACTGCCTGTTCAAGCGAAATCGTTTCCAAACTCATGCCCTTGGGCAGGGAGGCTCGTTTGGGCTTGGGTTTCTCTTCAGTGGCTTCCCCCAACTGCACATAGGGGCCGTAGGCGCCGGTCAGCAGATAGATCGGCTCACCGCTTTCCGGATGTGTTCCCAGTTGATCCGGCCCTTCGGTTTTTTGTCGCAGCAGCGTCTCAACCCGCTGAGCATCTAAATCGGCAGGCGTCAGTTCCTTGGGCAAGTTAGCCTTGATCGCTTCTCCATCCGCTTCGGCTTCCAAATAAGCGCCAAAGCGACCAATGCGGACCTTTGCGGGCAGTCCTTCCAGTGCAACCGTGCGGGCAGCCGCGGGATCGATCTCACTTTCGCGACGTTTGACCTGCTCTTCTAGACCGCGATCGCCCCGATAAAACTGACTGAGATAGGGCAACCAGTCGACTTCCCCATTGGAAATGTCGTCGAGGGATTGCTCCATGCGCGCACTGAAGCTGGTGTCCACCAAGTCAGGGAAATGCTGCTCCAGTAGTGCGGTTACGGCAAAGGCGGTAAAGGTCGGCGTTAGGGTGTTGCTGACGAGTTGGGCATAGCCACGATCGACGATCGTGCCGATGATGCTGGCGTAGGTACTGGGGCGTCCAATGCCCTCGTTTTCCAGCATCTTGACCAACGACGCTTCGGTGTAGCGGGCAGGCGGTTGGGTTTCGTGACCGATCGCTTCCAACTCTTGGCAGGTGGGGCGATCGCCAACTTTCAGGGCCGGCAGCAGAATTTCACGATCTTCCAAGGCTGCATCTGGATCGTCTGACCCTTCCACATAGGCGCGGAAGAAGCCGGGGAAGTCGATCCGTTTGCCGCTAGCGCGGAACTCCGCGTTATCGACTTGCAAGAGCACACTCAGCATTGTCTGCCGGGCCTCGGCCATCTGCGAGGCGATCGTGCGTTTCCAGATCAGGTCGTAGAGCGCAAACTCAGCGCCTGACAGTCCCGTTTCCTGGGGCAGCCTAAAGGTATTCCCCGCGGGGCGAATCGCTTCGTGGGCTTCTTGGGCGTTCTTACTTTTGGTGGTGAACTGGCGTGGTTGCGGGCTGAGATAGTTCTGGCCGTACATCTGTTCGACACAGCTGCGCGCCGCCGCGATCGCCTGCTGTGAGAGATGCACCGAGTCCGTCCGCATGTAGGTGATAAAGCCGCGCTCGTAGAGGCTCTGGGCCACCCGCATCGTTTCACGGGCTGAGAGGCGCAGCTTACGGTTTGACTCTTGCTGCAGCGTCGAAGTCGTGAAAGGCGGTGCGGGCTTGCGGGTGGTTGGTTTTTCCTCCAGCGACTTCACCTGCCACGGCTCAGTCTGCAAGCGATCGCGCAGCGCTTCTGCTTCCTGCTGATTGAGCAGACAAACCTGACGGCCAGCGATGATTTGACCAGTACTCTCATCAAAATCACTACCAGTCGCAAGGCGTTGGCCCGCTAAGGTCCAGAGTTTGGCCTCAAATTGCCCAGACTCCACTGCCAGCTGGGCTTTGAGATCCCAATAACTCCCCTGCCGGAAGGCTCGCCGCGCCCGTTCTCGCTGAACAAGCAGGCGAACGGCTACGGATTGCACCCGTCCAGCCGACAGGCCCCAAGCAATTTTTTTCCAGAGCAACGGCGAGAGCGTGTAGCCCACCAAGCGATCGAGAATGCGGCGGGTTTCTTGGGCATGGACGAGGCGCTGATCGACATCCCGACAGTTTTTAAGGGCCGATTGAATTGCCTCTTGGGTGATTTCGTGGAAGACCATGCGCTTGGTCGGCACGCGAGGTTGCAATAGTTGCAACAGATGCCAACTGATACTTTCACCTTCGCGGTCTTCGTCCGTTGCCAGAATTAGTTCATCGGCCTCTTTTAAGGCATCTTTCAATGTTTTGACAATCTTTTTTTTATCCTTGGGGACGATATAAAGTGGCGCGAAGTTATTTTCGACGTCAACCCCAAGATTGCTCCATTTCTCACTTTTTAGTTCGGCGGGAATGTCGCTAGCCGATTGCGGAAGATCGCGGACATGTCCCATCGATGCTTCGACGCGGTAATCCTTCGGCAGGTAGTTGCGGATGGTGCGCGCCTTAGTGGGCGACTCGACGATGACGAGTTTGGGCATGGAGTCACGATTCTGCCGAGCTGGCAGCTAGGGAAGTATGAAAGAGCGATCGCAAGAGGCAAACCCAGAGGGGTGATCAATGGGTAACCTCCTCTTCCACTTATAGCCAAAGATGTGAAGTCTCCTGCAACTGCGATCGCCGAAGGATCAGGCAAAGAGGAGGGTAGAATCAGTGGCTGATGCCTCAGGTTACAAAATGAACCTGCTGGCGTTCCCCAGTTCTGAGTCGCACCGACCTATGGACTTTTTAACCCTCGCCGGTCAACTCAATGCCGGTGTGATTCTGCCAGAAGGCATCGTGATCGTCACACTGCTGACGGTTCTGGTCACAGATTTGATTTTGGGACGGCAGTCACTCCGTCTAACACCAGCCCTAGCGATTACCGGTTTAAGTGCCGCGATCGCAGTGCTGACCCTGCAGTGGGATGCCAGCCAGAGTTTGGCGTTTCTCGGTGGCTTCAACGGCGACAATCTCAGCATTGTTTTTCGCGGCATTGTGCTGCTATCAGCAGCCGTCACCATCCTGCTTTCCATTCGCTATGTCGAGCAGTCGGGAACTTCTCTTGGAGAGTTCATTACGATTTTGCTCACCGCTTCACTGGGGGGGATGTTTCTCTCAGGAGCCAACGAGCTTGTGACTATTTTTGTGTCACTCGAAACGCTTAGTATTTCGTCTTATCTATTGACGGGATATATGAAGCGTGACCCTCGCTCCAATGAAGCAGCACTCAAGTATTTGCTGATTGGAGCCGCGAGCTCAGCGATTTTCCTCTATGGTGTTTCGCTGCTCTACGGCCTCTCAAGTGGTGAAACCCAGCTGTCGGCGATCGCGGAGAAACTGGGAACAGCTCAACCTTTGGCCTTGCTGATTTCGTTGATCTTCGTGATCGCAGGCATCGCCTTCAAAATCTCGGCGGTTCCCTTCCACCAGTGGACGCCTGACGTTTACGAGGGTTCACCGACGCCCATTGTCGCCTTCCTGTCGGTCGGTTCTAAAGCCGCTGGCTTTGCCTTAGCCATTCGCCTGTTGGTCACTGCCTATCCCGCTTTGACGGAGCAATGGCACTTTGTCTTCACCGCACTGGCGATCCTCAGTCTGATTCTGGGTAACGTTGTGGCGCTGGCCCAAACCAGCATGAAGCGCCTGCTAGCCTACTCCTCGATCGCCCAGGCCGGCTTCGTGATGATCGGCTTGATTGCGGGCACCGAAGCAGGGTACTCCAGCATGGTTTACTACCTGCTGATCTACCTGTTCATGAACTTGGGCGGGTTTGCCTGCGTCATCCTCTTCTCGCTGCGCACGGGCACGGATCAAATCAGCGAATACGCCGGTCTCTATCAAAAAGATCCGCTAGTCACACTGGGCTTGAGTCTATGCCTGCTGTCGCTGGGCGGCATTCCGCCACTGGCAGGCTTCTTTGGCAAGCTCTACCTGTTCTGGGCGGGCTGGCAAGCTGGTCTGTACGGACTGGTCCTACTGGCTTTGATTACCAGCGTCATCTCGATTTACTACTACATCCGGGTGATCAAGATGATGGTGGTCAAAGAGCCCCAGGAGATGTCGGAGTCAGTGCGCAACTATCCCGAAACCAACTGGAATCTGCCAGGGATGCAAGCCTTACGGGCTGGGCTGGTGCTCTGCGTGATTGCGACCACCGTTGCGGGTATTCTCTCGAACCCGCTGTTTAACTTGGCCAGTAGCTCGGTCAACAGCAGCACTTTCCTGAGCGTGACCCCGCCGGCCAGCGTTACTGTCTCCGCTCCTTTGCTCCCTGAAGCGGTCTCAGCCAGCTGACCCTGTAGCTATCACTGACACTCATCCAACCGAAGACAGCGCTAGCATGGCGCTGTCTTTCTTTTTGAGCTGTCGTCGCCCTTCCATGTCAGCCTCTTTGCCACCGGTCATTCAGTTCGAGCATGTCAGCAAGGTCTATGGCGAGGGAGAAACGACCGTCCGCGCCTTGGATCATGTCGACCTCCAAGTACGGGCAGGCGAATACTGCGCAATTATGGGCGCTTCCGGTTCAGGCAAATCGACGGCAATGAACCTGATTGGCTGTCTCGATCGCCCCACGGCAGGTCGATATTACTTGGATGGCACCGATGTAGCGGAATTAGATGACGATGCCTTAGCGGCGATTCGCAACCGCAAAATTGGCTTTGTCTTTCAGCAGTTTCATCTTCTGCCACAGCTCAGCGCGGTGGAGAACGTGATGCTGCCGATGATCTACGCTGGCATTCCCGGCCAAGAGCGCCGCGATCGCGCGGTCGCTGCTTTGACACAAGTCGGCTTGGCTCAACGACTGGATAACAAGCCCAGTCAGCTCTCCGGTGGTCAGCAACAGCGGGTGGCGATCGCCCGAGCGATCGTGAACCAACCAGTGTTACTCCTAGCCGATGAACCCACGGGAGCTTTGGATTCTCAGACCACCGAAGAAGTGCTGAGTATTTTCGATCAGCTGCATCAGCGGGGTATCACGATCGTGATCGTCACCCACGAAGCGGATGTCGCCGATCGCGCTGAGCGGGTGATCTGGTTCCGTGATGGTCAGATTCAGCGCGAAACCCACAACCCACCCCGAGCAGTCTTAGCTGCGACAGCCTCCTGAGAGTAGCGATCGTTAGGGGTTTTGCGCTTTCCAAATGAAATAGATCGCAAAGGTCAGCAGTAGCAGTTGAAAGCAGCGCTGCACCAACAGGGAGGGTAGTTTGGGCAAGAGTCGAGTCGTGACTTGCACCCCCAGCAGACCGCCCAGCCCCAGCCATAAACCCTCCCGCCAGAGAACATCCCCCGCGATCGCGTAGCCCGTCAGCGCTGAGCAAGCCGTGACGATGATCACGCCCAGACTGGTCTGAACTGCTGTTTTAATCGGAACGCCCATCAAGAGGACTTGCAGAGGCACCATCAACGTGCCGCCGCCAATGCCAAACAACCCCGCTAAGATGCCGCCGAGGGAACCGGTCAAGACAATAGCAGCCAGTGTTGGACGTGGTTGCTGATCGATCGCTTTCTCTCGCGATCGGTTGAGCCACTGGCGTAACTCCACCAAGAAAATATTGAGTAAATAGAGACCAGCAATTCCCAGCAGCAACGTCGCCGCTGACAGCTTTTGAGCAATCCATACGCCCAACTGAGCAGTTGCGATCGCCGGTAGTCCCAGTTGCCAAATGCTAGCGGCTTGCAAATTACCCGATCGCCAGTTTTGCCAAGTCCCAGCAATCGAGGTGATCACGATCGCGAGATTGCTGGTGCCGAAGGCTTGGATCGGACTGACGCCCAAGCCAACCAAGACCGGAACCATTAAGACACCACCGCCAACCCCCAGTAACCCTGCTAAGAGGCCAGCGCCGATCCCAATCAGGAACAATGTCAGCATGGTGTCTTCTGTGGAGTTGGGGACAAGTCTGCAAGACCATACGGCCACGCGGGTTGAACAGTGCTAGAAAGAAAGCAGCGCCGCCCTTACCCGCTCGCTAACCGACTCAGGAGATTGGCATGGCTGTGTCTTCCGCTGAAACGACTCTAGAATCCTTGGACGTCACTGCGACTGCGCCGCTAGATTACATCGACATCATCGAGACCGTCATCAGCAGCTTGGCCGACGCCGACAGTGCCCAAGTCAGTCACACGGGGAGCGGCACTATTTGGAAGTTTCGCTATGGGCAGCTCGAAGTCTTTGTCCAACTGACAGGATCGAGTGAAGACGACCTGTTTACGGTGTGGTCCAAGGTGTTTCCGCTGAGCACGCCGGCAGATGCCAGTCTTCTGCACCGCTTGCTCACTCTCAACTGGGCAGAGACCTTGGAAGCTCGGTTTGCGCTATACGACGATCACGTCACGATGGTCGCAAGCCGCACTGTGGCCGATCTCTCAGCGGGCGAAATTTCGCGAGCCATCACCTTGGTAGCCAGTATTGCTGCCACCTATGTCGATGGACTGCCCGCCTAACGCCGAGTGGTGCCCTTCTCAACACGGTCTTGGCAACTGCTGCCTTGGCTCGTCGCATCTGGCGACTGGCAGATGGCCTTGGATGATTGGCTGTTGGAAGAGGTGCGTCGCGATCGCCGACCCCCAACGTTTCGACTCTTTAGCTGGCCCGAACCGACTCTCTCTTTGGGCTGGCATCAGGCTTCCTTCTCGACCAATTGGTCTTGCCCCATCGTGCGTCGACCAACAGGGGGGCGAGCTGTCTTGCATGGCGGCGACCTTTGCTATTCCTTGGTAACGCCTGCGCCCGCCGATCGCGATCGCCGTCAGACCTACTGCCTTCTCTCGCAGTTCCTCCGACAGGCGTTTCAGCGTTTGGAGCAGCCCCTGATCACAGGCAGCGATCGCCCCGATCGCACAGCGATCGATTGCTTTGCTCGCGCAACGGTTGCTGATTTACGACTCGCGGACGGACGCAAGTGTATTGGCAGCGCTCAGCTTTGGCGCGATCGCACCGTCCTGCAGCAAGGCTCAATTCAGCTGCACCCCCCCGATTGCTGGCCCCAGGTCTTGGGGACAACACCGCCACCAGTTCTCGACCTCCCGATCGCCACTCTCGCGACCACATTGGTCAGTAGCTTCGCGGATTGTTATGGCCTGAACCTAACTGATGGGTCCTTGACAGCTGCGGATTGGCAGGCTGTTGATGAGCGGCGATCGCGGTTCCAGATCCACAAGCCACCGTCACCGCTCACCCAGTAAAACACCGCAAGCGCGAAGTTCGGCACCTAGAATAAAAACAGTTTTTCTGGCAACCGTCCGATGGCCAGCGCAAGCTCGAACGACCGGATTCTCATTTTCGATACCACGCTCCGGGATGGCGAACAGTCGCCCGGCGCAAGCCTGAACCTGGAAGAGAAACTGGCGATCGCGCGTCAACTGGCTCGACTGAATGTCGACATTATTGAAGCCGGTTTTGCCTTTGCGAGTCCCGGTGATTTTGAAGCGGTTCAGCGCATTGCTGCCGAAGTCGGCACAGCCGATGGCCCCACGATTTGCAGTTTGGCGCGAGCCACTCGTCAGGATATTAAGGCGGCGGCGGAAGCACTCGCACCAGCGGCAAAAGGGCGCATCCATACCTTCATCGCCACTTCTGATATTCACCTCGAATACAAGCTCAAGAAGAGTCGGGCTGAGGTGTTGGCCGTCATCCCTGAGATGGTTGGCTATGCTGCCTCGCTGGTAGAGGATGTCGAGTTCTCGCCCGAAGATGCTGGCCGCTCCGATCCAGAGTTCCTCTATGAATGCCTAGAAGCGGCGATCGCGGCGGGAGCCAAGACGATCAACATTCCCGACACGGTCGGTTACACGACCCCGAGCGAATTTGGGGGCTTGATTGCTGGCATTAGGCACAATGTTCGCAATATCGACCAAGCGATTATTTCCGTCCACGGCCACAACGACTTAGGCTTGGCCGTCGCCAATTTCCTCGAAGCGATCAAGAATGGTGCACGCCAGTTGGAATGCACAATCAATGGCATCGGAGAGCGAGCTGGCAATGCGGCGCTGGAAGAGCTGGTGATGGCGCTGCATGTGCGGCGGCAGTACTTTAATCCTTTCTTGGGCCGTCCTGCAGAATCGGAAGCACCGCTGACTCAAATCAACACCCGCGAAATTTATAAAACCTCGCGCTTGGTCTCCAACTTGACCGGCATGTTGGTGCAGCCGAATAAGGCGATCGTGGGAGCGAATGCATTTGCGCATGAGTCGGGTATTCACCAAGATGGCGTTCTCAAGAACAAGCTGACCTACGAAATCGTTGATGCTGAAACGATTGGCCTCAGCACCAATCGCATTACCCTCGGCAAACTGTCCGGACGGAATGCCTTCCGCACTCGTTTGCAGGAGCTGGGCTATGAGCTCAGCGAGGACGATTTGAATCGTGCCTTCCTGCGCTTCAAGGAGTTGGCAGATAAAAAACGGGAAGTCACCGATCGCGATCTGGAAGCGATCGTCAATGACGAAACTCAGCAAGCCCCTGAGCTGTTCAAGCTAGAGCTGGTGCAAGTGTCGGCGGGCGATCATGCCCGTCCCACAGCAACCGTGACGCTGCGCACTCCCGAAGGGGAAGAACTGACCGATGCGGCGATCGGCACAGGACCAGTCGATGCTATTTATCGAGCCATCAATCGCGTCGTCAATATCCCGAATGAGCTGATCGAGTTCTCGGTCAAGTCGGTAACGGCTGGGATTGACGCGATCGGGGAAGTGACGATTCGTCTGCGCCATGACGATCGCATTTTCTCAGGGCATTCAGCCAATACCGATATTCTCGTTGCCTCGGCTCAAGCCTACATCCACGCACTCAACCGTTTGGCTGAGGCACTCCAAAAAGATAAGCCGCTGCACCCACAAGAACCGGTCACTGCGGGCTTCGGCCGCTAACCAACCGCTGCAACCAAGAAGCAGTAAGCCACCGTCTGGGATGGCTGAGGCGGATAGGAACAGGGGCCCCCTAAAGGATCCCTGCTCCCACGCATGGTTGCGGACAATGAACTTATTTTCAAGCTCGCCTAATAAAAAATCCCTCGCCCATGCAGGCAGAGGGAGTCTTTGAGGCTGTGTTTGGAGTTGAGTTCCGGTTTACTCGTCGTCGTGGGCAAAGCGGTTGTAGAGAAAATCCAACGCGTAGTTGCGCAGGTCGTAGTACTGCGGGTCTTCCATAATTCGCTCGCGATCGCGGGGACGCGGGAAGGGAATTTCCAAAATTTCGCCAATCTTGGCTGATGGACCATTGGTCATCATCACCAAGCGATCGGCAAGGAACAGGGCTTCATCAATGTCGTGGGTAATCATCAGCACGGTGCAGCGATGATCGTTCCAGATTTTGAGTAGCTCTTCCTGCAACTCCTCCTTGGTAATCGCATCGAGTGCCCCAAACGGCTCATCCAGAATCAGCACTTCAGGACGAATCGAGAGAGCCCGTGCGATCGCCACCCGTTGTTTCATCCCGCCCGAAATTTGGGTGATTTTCTTATCAGCCGCTTCCGTCAAGCCAACCATGGCGAGGTGTTCGCGGACTATTTCCCGCTTTTCTCCTTCCCGCATTTGGGGGTTCACACAATCCACTGCGAGGTAGACGTTCTCAAAGGCTGTCATCCAAGGCAGGAGCGCATAGTTTTGGAACACCACCATGCGATCGGGACCGGGGCGATCGATTTCTTGACCCTTTAAGCGCACGGAACCATAGGACGGTTGATTGAATCCCGAAACCATGTTCAAGAGCGTTGATTTGCCACAGCCCGAGTGGCCAATCACGCAGATGAATTCGCCTTCTTGAACGGTGAGATTAACGCCATCAAGAACGGTGTAGGGTCCTTTAGGTGTCTCGTAGATTTTGGAGACATTCTCGACAACTAGGAAGGGATCACGCCCCGGCGAGGAAAGCGCCGTCGGCTGATGGTGACGTAGGGTTTGCATGACACAAGTCCTCTGGAGGGGAGTCTAGGCGGCGATCGCACGAGGCTGATCGAGGGCGATTTCTGCCACGCTGAAGTCGCGGTGAATTGGCAAGGAGTTGAGGTAGGCGATCGGGTCTTCGGCGTTGAAGGGCACACCATCAAACAGTTCGACGGGTGTGGTGCGCTGATAGCTCACGACTTCTGAAAGACCCAGTTCGCGGGCAGCCGTGCTGAAGACACCCACCCGACAAACGCGCTCTAGAATCTCAACCCAGTTGCGGGGGAAGGGGATATCACCCCAGCGAGCCAGCTGGGTCATGATCCAGAGATGCTCTGTCCGGCTGGGACGGTTGACGCCCGCGCCTGCAAAGCGATGGTGAGGCACCGTCAGGTCGGGGCTACCATCGGTCGTCTGGCTGAACTGGATGTATTCCTTCGGGCAACTCAGGTAACGGCGATCGCTCAGCAAGTCGCGCAGTTCATCCCAATTAGCGGGATCTTCGCAATATTGGCAGGCTTCCAGTAGCGCCTTGACCAAGGCCACATGGCTGTTGGGATAGCGGTTGGCCCAGTCTTCGCGAACACCGAGCACTTTGCCCGGATGGCCGTTCCAAATCTCGAGGTCGTTGGCGATCGTGAAACCGACGTCTTTCTGAGCGGCCCAAGCGTTCCACGGTTCACCGATGCAGTAGCCATCGATCGTGCCGTCCTTGAGATCCGCCACCATCTGCGCCGGTGGAATCGTGCGCAATTGCACCTCGCGATCGGGATCGATCTGATTGGCCGCCAGCCAGTAGCGCAGCAACAGATTATGCATCGAAGCCGGATGGACAATGCCCATGATGTGCTGCTTGTCTGCCGTGCTGCGCAGCAAGTTTCGGAAGTCATCAACCGTCCGAATGCCCTCGTCGTACAGGGCTTTCGACAGCGTGATGCCATTGCCATTCCGGCTCATGGTCAGTGAAGAGACAATCGGCAGCGGGCGATCGCCATGCCCCCCGACTGACATCCAAACCGGCATCCCAGAGGGCATCTGAGCAGCATCTAAGTAGTTGCCAGACAGACCATCAACAATGCCGCGCCAACTGGTTTCCCGTACGAGGCTGACTTCATCCAGCCCATGCTTGGCGAAGAAGCCTTTTTCTTGAGCGACAACCAGCGGTGCGCAGGCCATCAGAGGCACATAGCCAATTTCGAGGTTGACCTTTTCCAGACCATGCCGCGCCACGGTAGTCACCTTGCGGGCATTGAGTTTCTTGACCCGCTTTTGCTGATTAAGGAAGTAAATGATTTCCGATCGCAGACTGTAGTAGCTGGGGTGGTGCACCACATCCATCCGCTTGCGCGGGCGAGGGATATCGACTTCCAAAATGCCGCCAATTTTCGAGCCGGGGCCGTTGGTCAGCATCACGATCCGGTCAGACAGCAGCACTGCTTCATCAACGTCGTGGGTGACCATCACAGCCGTGACGTGGTTCTCTTCACAAATCTGCATCAGCTTTTCTTGCAGATTGCCGCGGGTCAGCGCATCCAGTGCTCCAAAGGGTTCATCCAGCAGCAGCAATTTTGGTCGGGTTGCTAAGCCTCGGGCGATCGCGACCCGTTGTTTCATCCCACCAGAAAGTTGAGCAGGTGGCTTATCCGCTGCATGCCCCAAGCCCACCAGTTGGATGTGCTCTTCCACGATCGCTTGCCGTTCTTCTTTCGGCAGATCGCGCAGCACTTCATCAACGGCCAGTGCAATATTTTCGCGCACCGTTAGCCAAGGGAAAAGCGAGTAGTTCTGGAAGACCACCATCCGGTCTGGCCCTGGTGCTGTGATCTGCTGACCCTCCAGACTGACTGCACCATCTGTCGGTAATTCAAGGCCAGCGATCAGGTTGAGCAGGGTCGATTTCCCGCAGCCGGAGTGGCCAATCAGCGAGATGAATTCCCCTTGTTTGATTTCCAGATCAATTCCCTTGAGGGCAAGGTATTCATTCCCACCACTCAGAGGGAATGATTTTTCAATGTTTTCAACAGCAACAAATAGACTCATGATCAATCCCCCGAGTGTTTGGAAAACCTTACATATTGCGTAGAATCCAGCGTTGAAGCCAAGCCACACAGCGATCGAGTAACAAGCCAACAGCACCGATATAAATCACAGCCAGAATGATGTCGCTGACGTAGTTTTGCTGATAGGCATCCCAGATAAAAAAGCCGATGCCAACGATGCCAGACATCACGATTTCAGCAGCAATAATTGCCAACCAAGACAAACCGATCGCAATGCGTAGACCCGTGAAGATGTAAGGCAGAGCTGCTGGTAAGACAACCTTGATCAGATACTTACTTTTCGACATCCGCAGCACTCGGGCCACGTTGTTGTAGTCCTGGGGAATCTGACGAACGCCTTCCGCCGTGTTGATCAAAATGGGCCAAACTGCCGTGATGAAAATGACGAAGATAGCAGCAGGCTGGTTTTGCTGGAAGGCAACCAATGCGATCGGCACCCAAGCCAGCGGCGCAATCATGCGCAGGAACTGGAAGAGCGGATCCAACGTGGCATTGAGTGTGCGATTTAAGCCCACCAAGATGCCAACTGAAATACCAACAATGGCAGCAATTGAAAAGCCCTGGGCAACCCGCGTCAAGCTGGCGATCGTCTGCCAGAACAGACCTTTATCCAGCCCGCCGCGATCCAAGAAGGGATAGAGCAGTAATTCCCGCGTTCTCTCCTCTGTGAATAGGCTGAGCGGGCCGGGCAAGCGGGTTGCCCCGCTGCTAGAAAAGATCTGCCAAATGATGAGGAAGCCCAAGATTCCTGCTAGCGGTAGCAAGATACCGTCTAGCTTTTGACGCCATTTCTTCAAGCCAGAGGAACGACTGCCGTTTCGTCTTGTTTCCCGTGCAGTAACCATGGTCTTGTCTATCTCCTGATATTGACTGAACTAAAGTTGAGAATTGATGCGCTTTAAGCCCGTTTAATCTTCAAGCTCTGGAGATACGCTTGCGGATTTTCTGGGTTGTAAGTGATGCCATCAAAGAAGGTCTCGGTACCACGGCTAGAACCTGTTGGAATATCCGCCGCTGGCACGCCCAATTTCTTGGCGGCTTCTTGCCATAGGTCTTCGCGAGTCACGCGATCATTGAGTTTCTGAGCAGCGGCAATATCCGGTAGTACTTGCTTGTTGAAGCCCCAGCGCATCGATTCGATCAGGAACCACAGGGTCAAACCCTTGTAGGGATAGGAGACACTGCCGCGAGGGCTCTTCCAGAAGAGGGGACCAGCCTCAAAGTTGTTGAGATCTTTACCATCCGCTCCAACTTTGATTTGACCTTCCAGAATCGGCTGCAAGATCGAAACCGGCACATTGAAGAAGTTCCGACCAGAGAGGATCTTGGCCATTTCTGCCCGGTTTTCCCGCTGGTCACACCATTGCTGCGCTTCCATCAAGCCCATCAGTAGGGCGATCGTGGCTTTCGGATGTTTGTCGACCCAGTCCGCTCGTACGGCGAGGAACTCTTCGGGGTGGAACGGCCACATTTGCCCCGTCAGAGCCGCTTGATAACCGATGCCATCATTGGCAATTCGCGACGGCCAAGGATCCCCAGTACTAAAGCAATCGATCGTGCCATTGCGCATGCTTTGCAACGTTTCTGCACTGGGAACAGTCAGGAGCTCAATATCCTGATCGGGATCAATCCCAGCTGATGCAAACCAGTAGCGAATCCAAAGATCTTGGTTGGCGTTGGGGAAGGTATAAGAGGCCTTGAACTTACGGCCGTTAGTTTGCGGATAGTTCAGGATAAAGTCGCGATTGGGGGTGAGGTTTAAACCCAGATTCTGGGCTTTGAGCTGATTGGAGACAGCAATGCCATTGCCCTGAGTATTGAGACAAGCCAGGACATACATGGGTACTTTCTGGCCATTACTGATTGCGCCCTCAGTCAGCAAGGCAGGCATGGGCATTTGCCACTGACCACCATCAATGCCACCGCCAGCGGAGCCCAAGATAACGTTATCGCGAGCAGCAGCCCAGCTGGCTTGTTTGGAAACTTCAACATCCAAGCCATACTTGGCAAAAAATCCTTTTTCGCGGCCAATGATCAGTGGGGCTGATTCAAAAATGGGAATGTAGCCCAATTTGATCGTTTTGACTTCGAGATCACCTGCGCCAGCGGCGATCGGCTGAGTTGTGCTGGAACTGCTATCGCCAGTAGATGAAGGAGGGTTACCACAGGCTTTTAGCAAAATAGAACTGGCTGCTGTTGCACCAAGGGTGAACAGAAACTGACGACGATTGACTGGACGAAATTCGTTCATACGTCTCCCCCTACATCCCACAACAGGAGATGCTGCTAAAGATGGACAAGTTGTGCAAATTGCTTCACGAGAGGCGCAGAAACGCTCTGTCTTCCTGACATCTATAGAAAGATGATCTGCTCTCTATAGATGCGATCGCTGACTCCCTAAACGGACGCTCCTAGGTTTTCCTATAGAGCTTAGTCAATGGACTTTGCGCTTTGCATGTAGAGATATTTACGGTCTTTTGACAGGATTACGCAAGCGTTAAACGCTGAAATTGCTCTTATTTTTTCAATCGCCGAGATAAGTTTTTCTATTCGATAAGCTAAACAATCATCACAATTGAGCTGTTGTAATTATTGCGATGACCAACTCAATCCTCAGTACTGGATTGACTTAATCGTTCTTATGGCACTTGGGACTCAAGATTGTAGGTAGAATCATGCTTTTAGATGCACCATTGCCCAAAACAATTCAAAAACTAGGAATTTTTAATTGTTATTAATCATTGAGTTGAGATGAATTCAATGATTAATAAAGCGATCGCATGCCAAGACCAAAAGGCTTGTCATGAGGTTGCAAGCTGACTGCGATCGCCCGCCTCTGGGCATCTCTAATCTCTAGCCTCAGGCAGCCGATAAGTTCAGCCACGATACCTATGGGTGTCACTCATTAAGCTATTCACCGCATCAGCAGGGCCGTAGGACGAGTGCCTGCCAGTGCGTTGCGAGGCTATCAACCTAGTCAACTCGCTCAAGCAGACGTCTCGATCGCGATGAAGCACTGCCCATCCAACCGTGCTTTTGATTGGGATCAGGGGGAGGATGGTTGCAACCGCTGTAGATGCACAAACAACAACAGCCCCCACCCAAAGGCAGGAGCTGTTGCGGTCAGAGTAAGGGGTGGGGAGTCTACACTTTGCGCGAGTAGTACTCGACCACCAGTAGTTCGTTAATTTGCAGCGCAACCCATTCGCGCTCGCAATTACCGGTCACTTTTGCTTCGAGCTTGTTTTTGTCAAGGTCGAGGTGCACAGGCACGTTAGAGAGACCTGGGTATTCCAGGTTGGCCGTCACCAGTTTGCGAGAGGCTTCTCGCTGACGAACTCCAATCACTTCACCGGGGCGGCAGTTGTAGCTCGCAATGTCCACGACGCGGCCATTGACCGTGATGTGGCCGTGGTTGACCAGCTGACGAGCACCCGGGATCGTGGGCGCAAAGCCAAGACGAAAGATGATGTTGTCAAGGCGCATTTCCATCAGCTGCAGCAAGTTGGTCCCGGTGGACCCTTGCATACGGCGCGCCTTCTTCACGTAGCGAACCAGTTGTCGTTCCGACAAGCCGTAGTTAAAGCGAAGCTTTTGCTTTTCTTCAAGACGAATCGCGTACTCTGAGCGCTTGCGCCGGGCTTGGCCGTGCTGACCAGGGGGGTAAGACCGACGAGCAGCCTTACGGGTGAGACCAGGTAGGTCCCCCAAGCGCCGTACAATTCTGAGGCGTGGGCCTCTATATCGAGACATCGGGCAGTCCTCTGAAGGATTTGTCCAAAACTCACATCATACCGCGATTGCGCAACCTCGCCGGATGAACGGATGAAATTGCTGCTTATGGCCTTGATCCAGTTCTATCGCCGCTGGATTTCGCCATTGACTCCCGCTAGTTGTCGCTTCTATCCGACCTGCTCCCAGTACGGGCTGGAAGCGATCGATCGCTTTGGCCCCCTCAAAGGCAGTTGGCTAACCATTCGTCGCATTCTCCGTTGCCACCCTTTTCATCCCGGCGGTTATGATCCGGTTCCGCCCTTGCCCTCCTGTGCCTGCGGAAAGACACCATGCGACTAGTGCTCTACAGCAAAGACGGCTGTCATCTCTGTGAGGGACTGGCCGAAAAGCTGCAACAGGTGCGATCGCTGCCGATCGAGTTGGAAGTCCGCGATATCAGCCTCAATGCCCAGTGGTTTGCGGCCTATCAGTTTGAAGTCCCGGTACTTTGTCGAGTCGAATCCGATGGACGCGAGACCCCCTTGCCACGCTTAGCCCCCCGCGCCAGCCTCAGCCAAGTCGAAAGCCTGTTGCAACGCTTTAACGATCGCGCCTGATCTGCTACAACACGCTAACGCCCAATGCGGAGGGAACCCATGAACCTGCGATCGCTGCTCGCTTCAACTCCGACCCAGGTCCTCCAACCGCAACATGCTGCCTTAGATTTAGCGATCACCGGTCTGCAGACCGACTCGCGCCGTTGCCAACCGGGGGATCTGTTCCTGGGGATGCCCGGCACCCAAGTGGATGGCGGCCAGTTTTGGCCAGAAGCGATCGCGGCTGGGGCGGTTGCTGCAATTGTCACCCCCACTGCTCTGGCGCAACGTCCGCTCTCTGCCAATCCAGATGCTTGCTTGATCCTGAGTGATCAAATGCCGGTCACTGCTGGGGCGATCGCGGCAGCCTTCTACAACCAACCAGCCCAGGCCTTGAAGTTAGCAGGGGTGACGGGCACTAACGGTAAAACCACCACGACCCATTTAATTGAGCACTTTCTCAACGCTGCAGACACAAAGACAGCGCTGTTAGGCACGCTCTATAACCGCTGGCCTGGCTACTCCGAAGTGGCGCAACATACAACGCCCTTTGCTACTGATTTACATGCCCAACTAGCGACCGCCGTTGCAGCAGACTGCCAAGCTGCAGTCATGGAAGTCAGTTCCCACGCGTTGGATCAGGGTCGGGTTAATGGTTGCGGCTTTGATGTCGCCGTTTTCACGAACCTCACCCAAGACCACTTGGACTATCACCAAACGATGGAGGCCTACTTTGCAGCCAAGGCAAGGTTGTTTGCGCCGCCCTATCTGCGCGGCAAAGCTATTATCAACGCCGATGATGCCTACGGTCAGCGCTTGATCGCCATGACGCCGCCCGAGCAATGTCTCACCTACAGCGTTTCAGGCACGGCAGACTTTTGCACCACAGACTTGCAGTACGGGCCAACCGGCGTTGAAGGCACCATCAAAACGCCAGAGGGGGCTTTCCCCTTCCGATCGCCTCTCGTCGGTCAATTCAACCTCGCCAATTTGTTGGGGGCGATCGCGGCGGGCTGGACACTGGGCTTATCGATCGAGACGATGCTGGCTGCCGTCCCTGACTTTGCTGGTGTACCCGGTCGCATGGAACGGGTTGTGGGTCGGGAGACAGACCCGACGGTGATTGTCGACTATGCCCACACGCCCGACAGTCTTGAAAACCTATTGAAAGCGGCTCGTCCATTTATTCAGGGTGAGCTGATCTGCGTGTTTGGCTGTGGAGGCGATCGCGATCGCACCAAGCGGCCCCTGATGGGCGAAATTGCGGCACGGCTGGCCGATCGGGTGATTGTCACCTCTGATAACCCGCGCACCGAAGACCCGCGTCAGATTTTGGCGGATATTGTGGCGGGCATCCCGGCAGAAAGCCCGGTCGTCGTCGAAGCCGATCGCACGGTGGCCATTCGTCAGGCGATTCTCTCGGCTCAGCCTGGGGATGGTGTGCTCTTGGCAGGGAAAGGCCACGAGGACTATCAGATTCTTGGCACGACGAAAATCCACTTCGACGATCGCGAGCAGGCACGGCTAGCTTTAGCCGAGCGTCAGTCTGCATGAGTGATGGATTAGCCGCTTTTGGCGGACGAGCCTCTTTAGACCTGCTGGCCGAAAATGACTGGGCAGTGGCCTTTCGCGATCGCTATCCAGTCTCACCAGGACATAGTCTGGTCGTTCCCAAACGAGCAGTCCAGTCCCTATTCGAGCTGCCACCTGAGGAGTTTCAATCCAGTTGGGAACTCGTCGCGATCGTGCGATCGCAGCTACAAGAGCGCTATCAACCTGATGCTTTCAATATCGGCATCAATGACGGGCTGGCAGCAGGTCAAACGATCACCCAAGCTCACATTCACCTGATTCCCCGTTATTCAGGCGATCGCCCCGATCCGCGTGGCGGTATTCGCTGGGTCTTGCCAGAGCAGGCTGCCTATTGGCTGCCATCCTCAAACACAAACAAAGCAGATTTCAACCTGAATAGCAAAGGAGATAGTTAGAGGGACTTTCTCTAGATGCTAAAAAGTCAGTCGGAGGCGATCGGAACCTTGCAAGTGTTGATGATTGGACAAAAGGGATTCAACCTCTTCTGGACTAAGAGGTCTTGCGAATAGGTAACCTTGACCATACTGATAGCCAAGCGTACTCAGTAAATCCAATTGTTCACGCGTTTCGATACCTTCGGCAATCGCTTTTAGCCCTAGCTGGTTATTAAGAGCAATAATTGTGCTGACGATTTGATAGTTATTAGGATTATGAGTGATTTCACCAACAAATGAGCTGTCAACCTTCAGGTTGTTGACTGGCAGAGTGTGTAGATAGCGAAGCGACGAATATCCAGTTCCAAAGTCATCAATGCTAATTTGGATGCCTTGTTGGTTGATTTCAGAAAGCAGCTGAATCGTTTCATCCGTATTCTCAACCAACATACTTTCAGTAATTTCTAGCGTGAGTAAGCTAGGACTGATTTTTGAATCTTGCAGAGCGGATTGAATCTCTTGCATCAGCTGACCATACTTTAGATCTTGAGCTGATAAATTCACGCTCATATTGAGATTTGAGGTCTCAGGATAATGAGACTGCCATTCTGCTAGTTGGCAACAAGCTTGAGTCAAGACCCAATAGTCAATTGTGGTGATTAAACCCGTTTCTTCCGCGATCGGAATCAAATCCTTGGGAGGCTTGATTCCCTGTGTTGGATGTTGCCAGCGAATGAGGGCTTCAAAACCCGTAATTTCACCCGTCTTTAATTGAATAATAGGTTGGTAATATAATATAAATTCTTGACGGGCGATCGCCTGACGTAAATCATTTTCGAGATGAAGACGCTCAAGAGCCTGAGCATGCATCGCCGTATCAAAGACTTCATAACGGGCCCTGCCGCGAGCCTTAGATCGATACATCGCAATGTCTGCATCTCTCAGAAGATGATTGGCATCCTTATAGTCACTACTACCCAGGACAATGCCAATGCTAGCTGAGGTGTAAATTAAGCGATCTTCTAATTCCAAGGGAGCTTGAACGGATGCTAGAACCCTCTCTGCAATTTTGATCGGCTCTTCTAAACTCTGGATGTCTTCGATTAAAAGCACAAATTCATCCCCACCTAGCCGTGCCGCTAGATCATGGGAACGAATCATTGATTTTAGTTTGTTCGAAATTTCGACTAATAACTTATCACCAACTAGATGTCCTAAGCTATCATTAATGACCTTAAAGCGATCGAGATCTAAAAATAGCACTGCAAACTTATAGTTTTTGATTCGCTTAGCTCGATGAATCGCAAGTTCTAAGCGTTCGATCAGAAGATTTCGATTAGATAAGCCAGTTAAATCATCATGCCAAGCATCATGCTGAAGTTTATTTTGAATTTCAATTCGTTGAGTCACATCTCGAGAGGTTGTCTGAATCCCAGTAACTTCTCCCTCTGTGTTAAAAATTGGTTTCGTTAATGTTTCAAACCAAATATAACCCTCTGATTTCTTGCGCATCCGATAGACAACTGGGACTTCAGCTCCCTGAAGAACAGCGCGATGGACTTCTTCACGAATGCGATCACGGTCTTGCGGATGGAAGAATTCATAGGGGCTTTGACCAATCATTTCCTCACTGGAAAAACCTAAGAGGGATTCAACAGAAGGGCTGATATAGAGATAGGCACCATCTGCTTCATGCAGGCAAATCAGATCACTGGTATTTTCTGCAAGCAATCGGTAGCGCTCTTCACTTGCTTGTAATTCAGCTTCTATTTTTTTGCGATCGCTAATATCAATAATTAAGCCATCCCACACCGTCTCCCCATTGTCTTGGCGGGTCGGTCGAGCCCTCCCTTGCATCCATTTCAAATCTCCAGCAGAAGTAATAATGCGAAACTCAACTTCCCAAGTCTGTAGAGTATTCTGGGATTCTAGAGTTGCAGCTCTCAGAACCTCAACGTCTTCAGGATGAATCATTTGCCAGACAACATTGCTGTCCTCTAGTGCTCTGGCTGGATCAACACCATAAACTTCTTGGAAGCCAGAGCTAATGTAGGTAAACTCATCACTGCCATCCGTCTTTAGCTGATAACCATAAATAACACCAGGCAAGTTATCAGCAATTTTCTGAAAACGAGTCTGACTTTCCTTTAGAGATGCTTCTGCTTTGCAGCGATCGCTGAGTTCTTGCTGAACTTTTTGATAGAGATTGGCTTGCTGAATCGCGACTTCTAGCTGGCTCGCGACACTGCAAGCTAAATCAACTTGACTCTCAGTCCAGACAAAAGGCTGTTGTGTCGCAATGATAGTAAAGCTTCCCCAGAGCTTCTCCTCAACGACCAAAGGAATTAATAACCAGGCACCTGGGATAGACTTAGCCAGCTCTCTGTTAACTTCATCTTTAATATGCTTAGTATTTTCAACACGGACAATCTGAAACTTTTTAAGCTGCTCAGCAAACGGGTTGTTCAAGTCTGAAATTCTTGTGCCAACGGTTGATTCTCGGCTCTTATCATATTGAAAGTCTGCAACGTGAATCCAAACCTGTTGATCACTGAGATATTGGACAATCGAACAACTGAGTCCATCGAGGATTTTTGCAAACTCAGCTGTTGCAGTTTCAAAAACAGTTTTCAGATCCAGCGATTTACGGATAGCTTCAAAGACATGGTTAAGGGTTTTCTCCTTCTTAATTTGCTCGATCAAGGTTGTCACATCTCGACCGACTGACTGAATCTCAATCAACTGACCAGAATCGTTAAAAATTCCCTGATTAACCCACTGAATCCACTTGATTTTTTGCTCTTCTCCGTAGTTGCGATTTAGACTCTCAAATGTTGGGCTCTCGAGACTTAATCCAGCAATTTTGTCTTGGAGTTTTGTGAGATCATCAGGAGGAACAAGGCTATCCCATGCCAGCCCACTAATCTCGCCTACGGGCAGTCCGAGAACCTCACACAGTGGTTTGTTTGCAAAGACGACAGTCGTATCTGGACGCGATCGCAAAATTAAATCTGTCTGTGCCTCGACGACCTGTTGATAGCGCAAACTCTCGCGGAGAAATTGATTGATGGCTTGGCGACCCGCACTGGTTTGGGTGCTTTTTTGCGCGCTCAGATCGGCCACGCTCAACAAAGCCTGGATCAATTGCTGCACACTTTCCGGCGTTTTTTCCCAGTCCTCGCGGCTAATTTGCTCAAACAACGGACCTGTAGGCTGTTCTAACATCCGGTTTCTGCAAATTGAGCGGCGACTGATCTAGGCAGTGTAAATCTTTCTGTGACCACTCCGGAGTCCTAGACGATACCATCTCGTCCGCATAGTGCCAGCAACTACAGGTATTGGCTAGAGCAGGCAGAAAACTATTCGTGATTAGTCAGTCGTATCAATAGAACTCTGTTGTTTGAGAACGGATATCAGAATTTCTTTTGCAGCCCGATCGCAAACACCGGGTTCACCTAGACTTTGGCGCATGCGTCCGTAACCAGCTTGAATTGCCGCCTGCCGCTCAGGATCCAGCAGAATAGTCTTCGCTTCCGCCGCAATGCGATCAGGGTTGGCCTCATCCTGCAGCAGCTCCGGCACAATCGCCTCCATATTCACCAAGTTGACGGGCGACATGAAGGGAATCGAGAAGCGCAAAATATGACGCGCAATCCAGGCGGTCACTGCACCAACCCGATAAATCACAACTTGGGGAACACCCTGTAGGCCAATTTCGAGGTTGACGGTTCCTGACTTCGCGATCGCCAAATCCGCCGCCGCTTGCACTAGCCTTGTTGTCTCACCACCAACAACTTGCAAGGGCAGGCTTAAATCTTGAGCAGCTTGCTCAATCGTTGCTCGAAACTGCTCTTGGGAGAGTGGTACAAAGAAGCGGAGATTCGGCAGCTCGTTGTTGAGTTGCTGAGCCGCAGCAAGGACAGTCGGTAGCAGAAACTTTAGCTCTTGAGGTCGAGAAGCCGGATAGAGAGCGATCGCCCGCTCCTGATCCTGCAAACCCAGCTGGGCACGAGCCATGGCGCGATCGGGCCGATTTTGGAGTTCGTCAATCAGGGGATGGCCGACGAAACTCACAGCTGCCCCGCGTTCGCGGTAGTACTTGGCTTCACCGGGGAAGATGGCGAAAATGCGATTGCTGAAACCGACGAGTTGAGTCGTCTTGCCCTCACCAAACGACCAGACCCATTCCTGAGGTGCGATGTAATAAAAGATCGGAATGTTGGGATGGGATTTTGGCAAACGCCCGCCCCAGCCAATATTGGGACCGATGTAGTCAATCAAAATTGCAGCATCGAGTGGCGTTTCACGAATCTGCCGCGCGATCTTTTGCTGTAAACGCCACGTTGGCCAGACGTAGGGCAGCGCTTCCCAGATGCCAATTGAACTGATGCCGATCGTATTGGCCAGCAGCGTCGCACCGGCTGCTGCCATGCGATCGCCTCCCAAGGCGAACACTTCCAGCTCAATGCCTAGCTGCTGAGCCTGCCGAAACAGCGCCGCAATCAGCAGGCTGCCCTGCAAATCGCCTGAGACTTCGCCGGTGCTGATGAACAGTCGAAGTGCTGCCACTTACTTGCTACCCGGAGTCGGACCCCGACGCTCGCTCCCTTGAGAAGCTTCGAGGAAGTTACAGAGGTGTTGTAGGTGCTCAAGGTCTGAGATCTGGCGAATTTCCGCGATCGCTTCCTTCAGCAAGAGATCCGAGCGATAGAGCAGCCGATAGGCCTGCTTCAACTGCTTGAACACCTCGCCTTCTTGTCCATCCCGCAGCCCTGCCCGCTCTAGCCCTACGAGGTTGAGCGATCGCACGCGGGCCGGGTTGCCTTCCACCAGCATGTAGGGCGGCACATCTCGCTCAACCCGACTCATGCCACCGATCATGGCATTGCGACCGACATGGACGAACTGATGCAGCCCCGACATGCCGCCAATCACCGCTCCTGACTCGACCACAATGTGTCCCGCCAATGAGACCGCGTTGGAAATGACAATCCGGTTCTGAAGGACGCAGTTATGCGCCACATGGACATAGGCCATCAGCAGATTATCGTTACCGATAATCGTCGCCTCGCCCGCTTTGGTGGCACGGTTGATGGTTACGTACTCACGAATGCGGTTGCGATCGCCGATCCGCACAACGCTGAGAGAACCATCGGTTTTTTTGTCCTGCGACTCCAGTCCGATCGCCGCTCCTGGAAAGATCCGATTCTCTTCACCAATTTCGGTCCAGCCATCGATAACGGCATGGGCACCGATAGTCGTATGCGCCCCAATTCGCACATGCTCACCAATGACGGCATAGGGGCCGACTTGGACGCTGGGGTGAATCTCGGCCCCCGGCGCGATGATTGCGGTGGGGTGAATTACTGCACTCACCAGCCGTTACTCCACGAGCGAGAACAACAGTTCTCCGCTGGCTGCCAGCTGGCCATCCACCATCGCCTCACCTTGGATTTTGCAGAAGCGACGGCGCTTAACGCTGAGGAGTTGGGCCGTTAAGACCAGCTGATCGCCGGGCACCACCGGCCGCCGGAAGCGCACTTGGTCAATGCCCGCAAACACAAACAGACCTTTCGGCATATCTGGCATCAGGGTGACAATCACGCCACCGACTTGGGCCATAGCTTCCACAATCAGGACTCCCGGCATCAGCGGTCGCCCTGGGAAATGCCCCTGAAACTGCGGCTCATTAAAAGTCACATTTTTAATCCCAACCGCTCGTTCACCCGGTACATAGTCAATGATGCGATCGACAAGGGCAAACGGGTAGCGGTGGGGCAGCAGGCCTTGAATCGTCTCCACGGCCAAGGGCAACGTCGGCAAGGCTGGAGCATCCGGGTTGGCGGTCATGTAGAGAGCGAAGAAAGGTCAACAGGAAGCAAGGCTAGTCAAGCGGGCTTGGAGTTCACGGGCAAAGCGAACATGGAGCCGATGACTGGCTTTGTAGGCAAGGATGTGGGCCTGGGGCAGGACACCGAGCAAGCTCAGGTCCCCAGCCAGATCTAAGAGTTTATGACGCACGGGCTCGTTTGAAAAACGCAGCGGCGGATTCAGCCAGCGATCGTGATCGCAGACCAAAGCATTTTCCAAGCTACCCCCGCGAATCAAGCCCTGCTGGCGCAAGGCTTCAATTTGAGGAGCCAGACCAAAGGTTCGAGCTGGCACCACCTCGCGCTCCCAGTCATCAGGCCGCCAGCGCACACTAAACCATTGATTTCCGATTGGGGCAAGATCAAAGTCAATACCGTAGCTGAGACGCGTTTCTTCAGCAGGCACGGCTGTGACAAAGGCATCCCCTTCAGTCACCGTCAGTGGCTCGGTCAACATAGGAACTGGCAGGAAGCCCGCAATTTCGACCGTACCGACCGCAGCGATCGCAGCTAGCCATTCCGCCCCTGAGCCATCGAGCAGCGGTAGCTCCGGTCCATCGATCGCAATTCGAACATCTGTGACGCCCAAACCAGCGAGAACAGCCAGTAGATGCTCAACGGTGCGAACACTGGCTTGCTCCGTTGCTAACTCTGTTGAGAGCAGCGTCTCGTGGACGTGATCGAGGTGAACAGGAATCTCCGGTGAGCCCGGCAGATCAGTACGAACAAAGCGGCGATCGCTGCCACTCACTGCGGGCTCTAGGCGCACGGTGACTTCCACACCGCTGTGAAGCCCTACACCCGTGCAGTCAACAGGCCCTGCGAGAGTCCGACGGGGAATTGCGATCGCCATAGTCTCGCCTCAGAATTTTTCGCCAATCGCAAACTGGATGCGGTTGCCCTGATCCGGCGTGAAACCCAAGTCCAGCCGTACTGGTCCTACCGGTGTAGCAATGCGAACCCCAAAGCCGTAGCCAACCCCTCCGCCAGGCTTACCACGCACCACAGCCGGCGCCCCAATCACGGCACTATCACTACCCAAGGATGTACCGGCATCAGCAAAGAGGGCGCCACCGAGGAATTGGCTGATGATTGGGAAGCGATATTCTGCGCTTGCGACAACAAAACTACGGCCACTGGCAAGGCCGCATTCTTCATAGCCCCGCACCGTGTTGACACCGCCAATACAGAAGGCTTCGTAAGGTGGCAAGTTACCGAGGGCTGTACCAGCTTGGATATTGAAGGCCAAGGTTTGAGGGCATTCCTCTGCCGTCGGATTGTCCTTACGGCAGCCCTCTTGGAAGCGGAGCAGACGCACCGGTACGTAAAAGCTGTAGCCCGCCCGAATCCGGTTGTAGAACACCCCATTCGCAGTGATCGGGAGGAACTGGTCGATGTTGAACCGGAAGAAGTTACCGCGAGTTGGTGTGGCGACGTTGTCACGAGTGTCGCGGACTGCACCAAAAATGAGGCCAAACAGGGTGTCTTGCGAGCCGCCAGACGCTGTTAGCGGGTTCCCAAACTCATCTTGGGCAAAAGCCGTACCGTTGATGTCCGTGATGTCAACGATGTTAAAGCTGACGCCGCCAAACAGCGTCCACTCTGGCCGCGTGTAGGGGTCAGATTGGGGACGCGTGAAGAGAATTTGAGTCCCCGTCCGTTGCGTGATGATGCTATTCCCGTTGGGCAAATTGACATCGATCGGCCCATTGGTAAATTGCAGCGCCAGCTCTGCACTGCGGAATACATTGACGCTGTAGGACGATCGGAAGGGATCGCCAGCAATCCACGGATCACTGAAGCTAATGTCAAACAGGGCTTGGCGCTGACCCAGTGAGAGCTGGAAGCCTAGCTTCTGGTTATTCCCGCCAAAGTTTTGCTCTTGTAGGCCAATGGTCCCGAACAGACCGCTGGCATCACTAAAACCCACGCCAGCTGAGAAGTTACCAGTTGAGCTTTCCTGCACGTTGGTAACGACAACGACCTTCGTCGGATCGCGGGGATCCGGCTCAAGGTTGAGACGTACGTCACTGAACAAGCCTAGGCCAAAAATTCGGCGCAACCCCGCTTCTGCTTGGGGGCGGTTAAAAACGTCACCTTCTTTGAAGGAATATTCCCGCGTGACGATAAAAGGCCGAGTTTTGCCACGAATGGGATTTCCTTCTTCATCAGTCGATCGCCCTTCCGCATTTTGGAAACGGACGATCAGCTCACTGATGACACCTTCCGCAACTCGGAGCGTCACCTCACCGTTTGGACTAATCCGCGAAGCATCCACCACCTGAGCCAACACATAACCGTTCTCGCGGTACCAAGTGTTGAGAGTACGGATCCGAGCCTGCAGGGTTTGCAGGTTCAAAATCTTGCCGTAGTCGTCCTTAAAGGTTTCTTGAACGACTGAATCGGGGAGAACCTTGGCTCCGTCCAGTTCAATTTTGCTGAGAACGGGATTGGGCTCAACCACAAAGGTGATCTGCACCCCGAGCGGTGTGTCTTCAGGCAACACCTGAACATTGCTGAACAAGCCCGTGCCAAAGATGGCATTGACGTCATTTTGGAGCTGCGTCCGTGTTGATGTCGCTCCCGCTTGAGTACGAATGGCGCCGTAGATTGCATCCAGGAGCTGCGCTTCATCGGGATTTCCTGCCACCCCGACAATCTGCACTTCAGAAACAAGAACTTGGGGCTCTGGTTGAGCCGGTGTTTCTGCAGCAGGAACAGGTACTGTTGCCGGAGGAACCGTCGGGGGCGTCTCGGGGGTCGGAGACGGCGTTGTTGGGGTCGGAGTAGGAGTGACCCCGCCATCAGGCGCAGGCGACGTTTGTGCCAGCGGCACTGGGCTGGCGATCGCGGCCGGTTCAGGAACTGCCGTAGGACCTTCAATCTTGAAATTAGCCACCGTCGGCTTAGAAGGCGCCGGCGTTGCTTGGGTTTCAGCTTGAGCGGGTGACGCTGCGATCGCGATCGCGGTGGCACAGTAGACGCTTAAGGCTAGGCGTTGCACCTGATTGGATTTCGACATATCTCTCTCACACCACCGACGGACAGACCGATATCGCATAGCCCTCGCCCAGGACGTCATGGCAACCGGAAAGTTGCACACGGCCAGAACGCCGCAATTCTACCCCACACTTTTTGTTACGCCTGCGCTTGCTGGGCCACTAAATCTAAAACACGTGCGTAGGCAGCTTCCACGTCTCCGAGATCGCGGCGGAAGCGATCCTTGTCCAAAATGCGCTTTTCAGGATCGGATTCCTGCTGATCCCAAAGTCGACAGGTATCTGGGCTAATTTCGTCAGCGAGGAGAATTTGACCTTGGCGATCGCGGCCGAATTCCAATTTGAAATCGACTAACGTGATGCCGCAGCGGTTGAAAAAGGTCTGGAGCAACGCATTGACCTGAAGGGCAGCCGTTTGCAGGTGCTGCACTTCTGCCTCAGTCGCAATCTTCAGAAGACGAAGGCGATCGGGGGTGAGCAATGGATCCCCGAGGGCATCATTTTTGAGGTAGAACTCTACCAACGGCGGCGCGATTGCAGTTCCTTCAGCCAGCCCTGTTTGTTTGCAGAGGCTACCCGCCGCTAAATTCCGAACGACAACTTCTAAGGGCACAATCTCAACAGCTTGAACGTTCATCTCCCGCTCGGAGATCTGCTCGATGAAGTGGTTGGTAACACCGGCCTGAGCTAGGACCCGAAACAGATAGCTGGAGACAGCGCAGTTGATCGCTCCTTTGCCACTGATTTGTCCCCGCTTTTGAGCATTAAAGGCAGTGGCATCGTCCTTAAAGTAAGTACGATAAACCTGTGGATCATCGGTGGCATAGACGATTTTGGCCTTGCCTTCGTAGAGGGGAGCGCTCATGTAACTAGGGCGGAGTGACGTTCCATTTTACTGCGCTGGTACACTGCGAGAGCCAGCGGCAATGTTGAGGACCCTGAGGATGATTAGGAGGCAAGCAGCGCTTATCCTCGGATCCCGTGAATCAGGGGCGATCGCTGGAAGCAGGCTGATTACCCGCTGAGGGATAGCGGCGATCGGGCAATAGGCCCCAAGCTGCAGCATCTGCTGCCCAATTGCGCAATGGCCGCGACTGACAAAAGATTTGGGCAAAGCGGTGGTTATAGTGCCGCTTCCACGCCGTAGGCCATTCTGTTGTTTGATCTTGCTGTTGCAGCGATCGCACATCAGCTTCCAGTTCAGCAGCTTTCGTCAGCATCAGGGCTTCCAAGTCTTGGAAATGCTCAGCAGGCGATCGCATCAACCTTCAATCCAAAACGATAGAGATGACTAGCAGCCATCAAAATGACTGCAGCCCAACGCAGGTCAGTGACCATCGCGACTAGAGCAAGACCGGAACTGCTGCTTCTACGTCAGATGACAGGCGACTAGGCTGTGGGCAATAGACTTCTGCAGAATTGTTAGGACTTTCGATCAGTTTGACCTTGTATAGGCGTGCGCCCAACTCACGGATCGGCCCCGCCAGCAGATCGCGGATGTGGACAGCGATATTCTCTGCCGTCGGTACCACCTCAGCAAAGTAGGGAATGTCCTTGTTCAAAAAGCTGTGGTCAAAAGGCTCGACGACTGTGTCTTGCACCACTCGTTGTAGGGCTGCCAAATCCGCCAGCATACCCGTGCGCGGATCAATCTCGCCCGCAACAGTCACTTCGAGGTGATAGTTATGGCCGTGGCCATGGGGGCGCGCACATTTGCCATAGATTTCACAGTTTTCCTCAAAGCTAAGGCTCTCTTTCGCAAGGCGGTGAGCAGCACTGAAGTGGGTCTGAATGGTCAGGTAGGCTTCCATGGCTTGTCCTAGATAGTCAGCCCAAAGGCTCGGGCTCTCGAACAGTTGAATGCGCACGATCGGCAGGTGAGGCGCCAGTCGCTGCCAGATTACCCGCGCTAGGTTTTCAGTGGTGGGCAAGCTCGCCTGAAACTCTGGCCAAACATCATTGAGATAGGCATAGTCCAGTTGACTGGTGACTTCGTCTTTAATGACCCGCTTCACGTCTGAGAGGTTGAGCACCATGCCGTACTCATCCAGTTCGCCCCGCATGGACACGTAGAGCACATAGTTGTGTCCGTGGCCAGGGAAGCGGGCACAGGCACCAAACAATTTCTGGTTCTCGGCCTCACTGAGTTCCGGGAGCCAATAGCGGTGGCTCGCAGAAAATAGTGCCCGACGGTTGATGATGCACTCCATGGCGTGGCGATCGCGATCCCGTGATTGGCTGTCTCTCATTAGGATAGTGGCTTTATCCCAGACCCTAGGGTTGCGCAGGGAGCGTCTCGGTTGTGGTGGTGCGAGGGTTGAGCTGCAGAGGCTGCGGTGCAGCCGCCAGCAATGCTCGATCGCTGCGACGATCAATCAGGCTCAAAGCCAGCTCTCGGATGCTGTCCTCCGTTTCTTGACGCAGCAACAAGAGCAACGCGTCTTGCAATAACCGTTGCTCGCTAGGTTCGAGCAACTGTTGGGCTTGTAACCGCTGTAGCGATCGCACGGCTAAAAGTCGTTGCAACGGATCTGCCGCCGTCAAGGTTACCAATGCTTGATCAAAAATGCCTTCGCGATCGCGGTGCTGTTGCTGACTGACAAAACCAACCAAGAGAGCCGCTAAAGCAAGCAATCCCATGGTTTCAGCGAAGTTACTGAAGGCGAGCCAAGGCCGACCTTCTTCCGTCCAAATACTGCTGCTCGTGTAAAGCGCTAAGGACACCAAGCCACCCCCACCAGCAGCCAATAACCAGCGGCGATCGCGCCCCCGCAACCAACGCTGCACTTGCTGCTGACGTCGAGACCAATCAAGGCGCTGCAGGCGGTACAGCCACAGCGTTGCGCCAGCTCCCAGCGTTAACGACAGCGATATCTGCCAGTCCCAAAGAAAGAGGAGCAGTAATGCCCCGCCGTAGAGTGCGCTTTTGGGAAGTGGCAAGCTGCGATCGCCCCAAGGCAAGGGCAGTCGCCGGACAGGATGCCAAAGAGTACGGGAGCGAACAGGCACAGCAGCCACCAAGCATCGCCAGCGCTTCAGGCCTATTCTACCGGCGTTCCCATAGATGACCGCAAGCACACTGAAGAGCAGCCCCCATCGCAACCACTGCACAACAGTCCAATGACAGCGGTCATGACATTACAAGACAGTGATGGAAGAAAGTTTGGAGGCGATCGAGCAGACGCAAGGCCGGCCGATGCTCCAGTTCTTGCTCAATTTCGCAGAGAACAGCCGCCTCGCGGGCATCGATGAGACTGTCAGCGTAGATGACGCTGCTGATTTGATCGAGCAGACTTTCAACATCTTCTCGACGTGGATGCTGTCGTAAATAAGCGCTTAACCACTGCTCAAAAACAGCTGGAGAAATGGGTAGCGATCGAGCCATGAGATCCTGAAATTCTGGATCAGTCGCTAAACGATATTTTTCTAATAAGCCTTGCAAGTAATGCCTTTCCTCGGGCTGCATGTCGCCATCTAGCCAAGCAGCACCAATGAGCAAGCGTAAGACAGATCGTTGATCGTGAGGCTCAAGAGTGGAAGGACGCATGGTTACAGACACCAATGCAACTGAGAGAAAGATTTTTGAGTCTAATCTCACCTCTACGATAGAAGCTGCTCGAAAAAACTGGGCCTTTCGCAAACCATTCTTTATGTTTGTCCCTGCATTTCTGAAGACAAGTCAAGACGCGGTCTCACGCCTAGATGAACCGCACAGTTTACGGCGATCGCTCTGTTAATAACGTTGAAACATTGATATTTTTGATGTCAAATATAATCAACAAAGACCCCAATACAACCATCGTCCGACATTAATTATCAAAGTCTCACTACTTAAATAACCAATATTCTCTATTGAATAACTATCATGAGAAGCTCAATTTCCTTCAAAAAACAGCAAGGCTTTGACTGCTGAGTGAGCGTCTCAATTCTTACCTATGAAATAAGAACTCACTATCAAATCAAGATAAATTTCAAAGCAGTAATTGATTGCTTGTATGAGTTCGCAGGGATTGAGGCAGGCAGTTGTCAATGATCATGGAACTCAGGGATCAGGGATTGGTCAGCCTAGTTCCTGCCTAAATGAGGTTTTGGTTGTTTCTCAGTCGTCAGAGATTCCAGCAGTGCAACTGTTCGGTAGACTCAGCGATCGCGACAGTGACTTCACGCTCGGTAGGTATGGATAGAGATATGAGTGCCCCAGCAGTCTTGGTTTGCACCACTAGCCAGTCTGAAGTCAGGTTTCGGTCGGAGAGCACAACAATGCCACAGAATTAATGGCCAGCCTGCTTGACAGTTACGGTTAGAGGCTGCAATATTAATAACTGCGCAAAGGCGCGGGCGATTAACTCAGGGGTAGAGTACCACCATGACAAGGTGGGAGCCACTGGTTCAAATCCAGTATCGCCCATACTAAACTTCTCAAATTCAGCGCTTGCTGGTCATTTTTTGGGCTGCTAGAGACCAGACATAGAGCAGAATCGAGGTCAAGAGCAGTCCAAGCTCACCCACTATCAGCGTGGTAGGAACTGCGGACTAGCGGTCCCGATCGCACCATTTGAAAGCCCAACTCACGGGCGATCGCACCCAGTTCTTCAAACTCGGCTGGTGTCCAGTAGCGCTGCACGGGCAAATGGGCCAGGGAAGGCTGCAGATATTGGCCAAGGGTAAGGCGATCGCACCCTACCTGCCGAAGCGCTTGCAAGGTTTCAATGATCTCAGCTTGAGTTTCACCCAAACCCAGCATCAAGCCTGATTTGGTAGGGATGGCAGGTGCCAGGTGCTTAGCGAGAGACAACAACCGCAGGGAGCGATCGAAGCGTGCCCCACGTCGGACTTGCCCTTGGAGTCGCTCGACGGTTTCGAGGTTGTGGTTAAAGCAGACTGGTTGCTCGGCCAAAACCACAGCCAAGCGATCGACTTGTGCCTGCTCTGCGCGATCGCGATCGGGGTCACCGCCCCAAAAATCCGGCGTCAGCACTTCAATCTGTGTCTGAGGGCAGCGCTGGGCGATCGCCCGCATCGTTGTAGCAAACTGGCCTGCCCCTTGATCCGGCAAATCGTCGCGGGCAACCGCCGTCAGCACCACATACTGCAATCCCAAAGTCTCAACTGCTTCAGCAATCCGACTGGGTTCAGCAGGATCGATCGGCTGCGGTGCATGCCCCTTATCCACCTGACAAAAAGCACAGGACCGTGTGCAGGTGGGTCCCACCAGCAAAAACGTGGCCGTTCCTCGGGCATAGCATTCGCCGCGATTAGGACAACGTCCTTCCTCGCAAATGGTGTGAATCTGACGCTGCTTGATGACCTGCTGGACTCGGGAAACTTCACTGGCACGCCCAAGGCCTGATCGCAACCAAGGGGGCAAGGTAGAAGCAGGCTGGCGAGAAGCATTCACCGCGAACGTCCAATGCTGCAGGCATTGTGACATGGCTGCCGAGAGGCTGCGTCGCTAGCCAATGACAAACACGATCGCCTCTGCCCAAGCACCTGTAGAGAGACTCTGACAAGCGAAACTACAGCTGCAAGTGATAAGTCATAGGATCGAGCGCAGGGCAAGATTGCTTCGAAATGCACTAGCCGCCGTAGTAAATACGCACTGTTTGTAGGCCCGCTTTACGGAGCGTCTGCAACACAGTATTCAGTTGACTCGACTGGGCATAGGGACCAATCACGACAAAGTTCCCAAGGGGGAGCGATCGGCTTTGCACCTGACCGCCCTGCAAATCGTAGCGGGTCAGCAAACTCGTGAGAGTTGGTACATCTTGGCTAAAGCTCGGAATCGCTAGGTAATAGCCGCGATTGTAGGTGGTGGGGATGGGGCGCGGCGTGTTGGCAAAGGGACTGGGCAGTTCCAAAGCCGGAATCAACCGACCATCCACTGTATTTTTGGCAAAGCCGGTGATGCCCAAGGCTTGAAATTGCTGCAGCCGTTGTTTGGCTTCGGCCGCCGTGGCAAAGGTGCCCAAGGTAATGACCGTCCGCCCTTCAAAATTGAGAAAAGCAATGCTGGGATCAACAGCCCGCATGATGTCGAGTAGGGCCTGACTCGAACTATTGACGAAGACCACATAGTTGCCAGTGCTTGGCACTGATTCACCGGTGGGAACGCCTACTGATGGACTGGGGGTGACGGGTGGGGCCACATTGGCCGGCGCGGGCTGGACCGGAATTGGAGCAGAAGGGACAGCAGTTGGAGGGGGCGGCGGCAAAATATCTTGGGCGATCGCAGCAGCAGTGGAAACCAGGCTGCCCAGCAGTCCACTAAAGAGGAAAATTGGCGATCGCACAGGCATTTAGGGTCGGGGCTCCAAGCCCTCTGCTCGTTGGCTGTGAGTCTAACGGGTTGCTCTCCGGCTCGCAAGTCGTCGGTGTTAGCCTAGAACTGCTACTGCTGCCCAACATTGACAGAAATAATGGAGCGCGTTGTCGTCGGACTCTCAGGCGGAGTCGATAGTTCCGTCGCTGCGGCGTTACTGCACCGCCAAGGCTACGCTGTGGAAGGACTAACGCTCTGGCTGATGAAGGGCAAGGGACAGTGCTGCTCGGAAGGCATGGTGGATGCGGCAGGCATCTGTGAGCAGATGGGTGTGCCTTACCACGTAGTCGATAGCCGCGATCGCTTCCAAGAAGCCATTGTTGACTATGTTGTGCAGGGTTACGAAGCCGGAATTACACCTCTGCCCTGCTCTCAGTGCAATCGGGCGGTCAAGTTTGGCCCGATGCTGGACTATGCCAAGACAGAGCTGAAAGCTGATGCGATCGCAACAGGACACTATGCTCGGCTGCGCCACAACCCTGAGACGGGACGGACAGAGCTGCTGCGTGCTGTCGATCGCAATAAAGACCAGACTTATTTTCTCTACGACCTGCCCCAATCGGTTCTCCAGTCCGTCAAATTTCCCCTGGGAGAACTGACTAAACCGGAAACCCGCCAAATAGCGGCGGAGCTGGGATTGCGCACTGCTGAAAAACCCGAAAGTCAGGATCTCTGTCTGGCGGAGGTTCATGGCTCAATGCGCGCTTTTCTCGATCGCTATATCCAAGCTCGCGAAGGCGACATTGTTGATCAAAGCGGTCGCGTCCTCGGTAAACACACGGGCATTCATCACTACACGATCGGTCAGCGTAAAGGCTTGGGCATTGCCCACAGTGAACCCCTGTATGTCATTGCGATCGACCCTGTGAATAATCGTGTTGTGGTGGGCGATCGCAACAGCGCTGCTCAGGCTGAATGCACTGTTTCGCGGGTCAACTGGGTCTCGATCGCAGAACCAGAAATACCGATTCCAGCAGCCGTTCAAGTGCGCTATCGCTCAGCACCAGTGCCTTGTTCTGTCATTCCCCTGCCGGGCGATCGGGCTCGCATCTGTTTTGAAGACCCCCAGTTCAGCATCACGCCGGGCCAAGCAGCTGTTTGGTACGACGGCGATCGCCTCTTGGGTGGCGGCATCATCGATCGGGCAGAGTCTTTGGAGCATGCCTAAGCGACTCCAGAGCAAGTAGAAGAACTGAATGATAGATAGGCTGTCTGCCCTCACAATCCAAGCGGCTCTTTCCTGCACAGCAACGTCAAATCAATAAACTGTTGCAGGGTTTAAGCGGACGGAGAAGCTGGATCCCAGAAGGGATTGTCTTCTGGCCAGCCGCCCAGCCGCAGCAACAGGCGACTGATCAAGGAGCGTTCCTGCAAGAGCGCTAGACCACGCAGTAAATCGGACTCATCCAGCGATCGCAGCGCCCGTTGTTGTCGCAGAACTCGCAGATGCTCAAATTGCGCTTCGAGAACGCTGGCAAGTTGCTGGCATAGCTCCGGTGGGAGGCTGAGGGTTTCGGCCAGTTTTTGGAGAGCCTGTTGAATCATGTGATCCAGCTCAGCGATCGCTA
Organism: Synechococcus elongatus PCC 11801; assembly: GCF_003846445.2. Taxonomy (NCBI): domain Bacteria; kingdom Bacillati; phylum Cyanobacteriota; class Cyanophyceae; order Synechococcales; family Synechococcaceae; genus Synechococcus; species Synechococcus elongatus. The sequence goes on from NZ_CP030139.2 coordinate 889,503, forward strand.
AATCGGCAGGCAAGGGACCTTCTCGACGCAGTTCCACCAAGGCATGCAGGGCAAAGACTAAGGTGTCGGCTTCTCGGGCTTGGAGTTCTAGCTGGCTGTGCCGTTTGAGGTCTAGCCAAGGTTCATGCTGCGTTTCCTGCAGGCTTTGGCGATTGCGCCGGAGCTGTTGCCGCAGCAGTTGGAGACTCGTCAAACGCTGGGGTTCTGCGATCGCATCATCCTGCTCGCCACTCAAATTCAAGGCAGCGTATAACTGTGCTGCATCGGCAAACAGCGATCGCAACCCCTGTTCTAACTGCAGCAGAGCTGGTCGAGGCCAGAGCAACAACGACACGCCAACCGCGATCGCAATTCCAACAAAGACACTGGTCAAACGCCCAAGACCGACCAGCCAAGGCTGACTGACACCGATGGCAAAACTACTTTGGACGATTAAGCTCGTCAGTCCCGCTAATCGTAGAGCATCATTTAAGCGGGCGGTCAGACAGAAAGCAAGGGAGAAAAAGACGGCAACACCGGCACTCCAAGGTGTAAAGCCAAGCAGGAGACCGACCAACGTACCGCAGGTGCCACCGATGATGGTGCCTTGGAGACGACTGCTGCTGGCTTGTAACAAGCCACCTAGATTGGCTTGGAGGACAACAAGAACCGTGACGGCACTCCAAGTGGTATCGCTGACGCTCCAGATATCGGGTTCTAGGCGATCAAGCTGATTGCCAATCGCCACAGCGATCGCGGCACCTGAAGCACTTTTCCAAAGGTGACGCCATTGTCCTCGGGTCAGTGTCGTTTGCAACGACTTCATGCTTGCAAGGACAGATCCGTCGGTTCAATCGTCAACCGACCAAAGAAGTCTGCCGTGGCCTGAGACACCGATCCGTTGAGCACCAGCAACCGACCCAGAGAGAGAGGCAACCATTGCTGACATTGCAGAGCACGATGTACATCGCGATCGTCCACGACTCCAGCAGCTTGCAAGCGTTCACCTAGGCGCAGGGTCAAAAATGCCGTGTTCATCTGCGTGACAGGATCGAGGAAAAACTCCATGGTCTTATGGCGGAGATAGCCGCGACCACAGAGAATTTCACCCACTTGTAGGTGAGGCATCTGTTCTTGGATACCCTTGAGCGCCTCATCCAATTGCTCTTTGGTCACCAGACTGGCCGCAATCAGGCGTTCGCCAAGACGCATCGCCGCCACTTGGGAGGGATAGATGGGTTCCATCGCCGCGAACTTCGCGTCTTCCCGCTGCGCTGGGTCTGGCTCGCCATCCTTCACCACAGCTTCAAGGCGAAACCAGTGGCGGAAAACCGGATCGTATTCGCAGAGGCTCAGCAAATCCTCAGAGGTAGCCGATAGACCTGTTAAGGACATCTTGAGCAGGGTCGAAACCGTACCACAGAGATTGGCTGGCCCCGCCATTTCAATGGGCGCTGCCGGATTGCCAGGTCGCAGATAAAGGACAATTTCTTCGCCCGAGCGGCTACGGAGATGGAAGCGCATTTCTCTACCTCCCTCCTTGTGCGATAACTCGTGCCAGTTGTGGTTGCCTGATTAGCGCCACCATTCACTCCAATCCAGTGCAGCTGAACGTCCGAGAGCGTTTGCCAGTCGACACTAGGGTAACCCAGGCCACAGACAGCTAACTTTGCAGTTGCTTTTCTTGATTGGCAGTTACAGCCTCCGACGAGTCCACAGGCAAATGAATTGTCGGCGTTAGATCAATCCGGGAATAAAGGCCTTCACGCGGGATTGGTAATCGGCGTAGTCAGAGTAGCGATCGCGTAACCAGCGTTCCTCAAGCCGTGCTTTACCGATCAGCACCAGAATTAACACGAAAGCGATCGCAGCCTGACTCAGACTCCAGAGGGCGATTGCCCAACCGATGCTACCGATCATGAGACCGCTGTAGAGAGGATGGCGGATCCAAGCATAAATGCCAGCTTGAACGAGGGTAGATTCTGCATGAGGAGCCGGCAAAGGCGTGAGGCTGTCGCCCAAAAAGCGAAGACCCGCGATCGCTAGCCCAGCCCCGATCAATAAGAAAGGCAGTGCAATCGCCCAACGCCAGACAATCCAATCTGCTGCGATCGGAATGGGCCAGCGCGGCACCACAACTAAGGCTGCCAGCAAAGCCAATTGTGCGAACAGCCAATACTCACCGCGATCGCCCCGATACCAATGTTTCCAGTCAAAACCCCAACGCTGAAACAGATCCATGGTTATCTCCAATCACTGTTTTCACCATTGCCAGATTGTCATTAATATCTGGCGAAAACCGAGAGTTTATCTTAAATTTTATCGATTATTTATAAATAAAATTCATGAAAGAACCATTCAAGTCTTTCAATTGCTTTTTGAATTTATCCAAGATTTTCCCTATTCACCCTCTACCGATCGAGTCTCGATCCCCAGTCCGAAACAAACGTTGACTTCTCTAAGTGTGCTTGAAATGATGGGATTAGGCTATCCATGAAAGTCGACCAGTGAGGGTATGATGCGGTGGCAGTTTCTTAAGCTTTCTCTTGAACGGCCCTACAATCAACTGTTGTTTATCCTAATTAGCATTGTCTCAATCGGCGTTATTTTTAAGATAGACAAAATTGAAACAATTATTGTCTCCTTTATTTTACTCAGTAGCTTACTGCAAGTCCTGAAAATCACTCGTCCCTCGCAACACATCTCGCGATTGCTTCTAGGACTGACCATTGTCACCTTCGGGACGATTGTCACTAATGAATTAGGTGGCTTTCAGTTCTTCCCGGTTCTCAGTATTCTCTTTCGCTTTATTACACTCTTAAGCTCTTCTCTCTTCCTCGGAGTAGTGATCACATTGCTGATTCAAACTCTGCTGCGTCAATCCCAGGTCACTGCGGATCTTGTCAAAGGCGGAATTTGCATCTATCTGCTAATTGCAATTCTTTGGTCGATTCTCTACCAAGCGATCGCTGTTTTAGATTCTCAAGCGTTCTTAATCCTGCCAGAACATCAGGACAACAATCCCTTTGTCTACTTCAGTTTCATCACTCTGACGAGCACAGGCTTTGGCGACATCGTTCCAATCAATCCAGTTGCCAAACTGCTCGCTGGCTTTGAAGCGATGTTTGGCCAACTCTATTTGGCTATCGTGATCGCTCGTCTCGTCAGTCTTTACAGCAGCCAAAATTCGCCCAGAGCCTAAACAGCAGACTCCTACCGTCAGGCAATGCAGAGTCACCCCAGTTCGCTGGGGTAAAAGACTTCAGCCTGACTCCATCCAGCCAAGTAGCATCACCATTCCGCCCTAGCAAAGTTCCCAGAGCCCCAGCAACCACCAACAGATGGCTTGCTCACAGTTGCTGAGTTGTGAGTTAGCGATCGCCAGTCTGGCTAAGGCTTTTCATCAGAGATAGCGCTAGCAGAGGCGGCTTTCAGAAAGTTACAAAACTCAATACTTGACCGCTAATTTCTTAACGATACAGGGGGAGTGCGATAATACATCCTTGCAGGATAACCATTGCAGCGTCGGTTTTATGACTCAAGTATCGGGAGCTTCAGACGTCCCCAGCATGGGGCGTCGGCAGTTCATGAACCTGCTGACCTTCGGCTCAGTCACAGGTGTCGCCCTGGGTGCCCTCTATCCGGTGGTGAACTACTTCATTCCGCCTTCCAGTGGTGGAAGTGGCGGCGGTGTCTCGGCCAAGGACGCGCTTGGCAATGATGTCGTCCTCTCTAAGTTTTTGGCTGATCACAATGTGGGCGATCGCACCTTGGTGCAAGGCCTGAAGGGCGACCCCACCTACCTCGTGGTCGAAAGCACTGAAGCGATCAGTGACTACGGCATCAACGCGGTTTGCACCCACTTGGGCTGCGTGGTGCCTTGGAATGCGAGCGAAAACAAATTCAAGTGCCCTTGCCACGGTTCGCAGTACGACGCGACCGGCAAAGTGGTCCGCGGTCCCGCACCGTTGTCCTTGGCACTGGCGCACGTTTCTGTGAACGACGACAAAGTCTTCCTCTCGCCTTGGACCGAAACCGACTTCCGGACCGGCGACAACCCCTGGTGGGCTTAGTTACTCCCTCCGTCCTCTGAAGACTTCCGAGCCCTGTAGTAAAGCCATGAACATGCGTTTTTCTCCAAAAGCTCTCGTGCGCCAACTGGGTCGCCTGAGCTTGGTTGCCTGCCTCAGCCTAGGACTGTTGGGAGCCGCAGATTGGCTCCAGCCCCAAGCTGCTGCTGCCTACCCCTTCTGGGCCCAAGAAAACTACGCTTCGCCGCGGGAAGCGACGGGCAAAATTGTCTGCGCAAACTGCCACTTGGCCAAAAAGCCGACTGAAGTGGAAGTGCCTCACTCGGTCTTGCCTGACACCGTGTTCAAAGCCGTTGTCAAAATCCCCTACGATCGCTCGTCCCAGCAGGTCTTGGGAGATGGCAGCAAAGGTGGACTGAACGTCGGTGCTGTCTTGATGCTGCCCGATGGCTTCAAGCTCGCACCTGAAGACCGCATCTCTGAAGAACTGAAAGAAGAGATCGGCAACGTCTACTTCACCAACTACTCCGCAGACCAAGAAAACATCATCTTGGTTGGTCCGCTGCCCGGCGATGATCACCAAGAGATTGTCTTCCCAGTGCTCTCGCCCGATCCGGCCAAAGACAAAAACGTCTTCTTTGGCAAATACCAAATCCACGTTGGTGGCAACCGTGGCCGGGGTCAGGTCTACCCGACCGGTCAAAAGAGCAATAACGGCGTTTATACCGCCCCTGCTGCTGGCGTGATCGATGCGGTCACCGAAACGGCAAGCGGCTATGACATCGTCATCCGTAAAGAAGATGGCACGACTGTGACCGAAGCCGTGCCGGCTGGCCCCACCCCGATTGTGGAAGTGGGCGCGGAAGTCGCTGCAGGTGCAGCCTTGACCAATGACCCCAACGTCGGTGGCTTTGGCCAAATTGACACCGAGATCGTTCTGCAAAGCAGCAACCGTGTCTTGGGTGTTGTGGCCTTCTTCTTCGCCGTGATGCTGGCGCAAATGCTGCTGGTGCTCAAGAAGAAACAGGTCGAGAAAGTGCAAGCAGCTGAGCTGAACTTCTAGTCAGAACTCAATCACTGCTGTAAGGAAGAGGGCAGGCTTCGCTTGCCCTCTTTGTATTTGTATAGATAAGGACTGCGTAACGGTGGCGATCGTGACTCTCTTGGCCCTGCAATTCACCTCCCCAGGTCCAACCATCGTCGAACTGGGACCTATCAGCATCCGCTGGTATGGCGTCTTGATCGCCTCGGCAGTGCTGTTGGGGATTAGTCTGTCATCGCGTTTAGCTCGACGTCGCGATATCGATCCCAATGCGATCGCGGATCTCGCCGTCTGGCTCGTGATCGGTGCAATTCCTGCCGCTCGGCTTTACTACGTTCTGTTTGAGTGGCGTCAGTATGCCAGTCGACCCGCTGAAATCTTTGCGATTTGGCACGGGGGCATCGCAATTCACGGGGCAATCCTGGGTGGAACTGCAGCGCTCATACTCTTTGCTCGCCAACGCAAAATTTCCTTGTGGCAGCTTACCGATGTGGTGGTGCCCTCGCTGGCTCTGGGTCAGGCGATCGGGCGATGGGGCAACTTCTTTAACTCTGAAGCCTTTGGTACGCCGACCGATCTACCGTGGAAACTCTTCATTCCCATCGATCGCCGTCCACTGGACTACATTCAAAGCGAGTATTTCCATCCAACGTTTCTCTACGAATCGCTATGGAATTTACTGCTCTGTCTGTTGCTGATCTGGCTTTTTCGCCAAGGTCTACGCCAGCGCTTACCACTCAAAGCTGGTGCACTGACCTGCATTTATCTGATTGGCTACAGTTTGGGTCGTGTTTGGATTGAGGGACTGCGGACTGACAGCTTGATGCTGGGTTCCCTGCGCATTGCCCAAGCCGTCAGTCTGGTCTCGATCGCCTTTGGGGTGCTGGGATTGGTCTGGATCTATGGCTTGAAGCGATCGCTGCCAGATGTGGTTCGTCCGGCACTCTCGGGGGAGTCGCGCAGTGAGCTTTAGTGCAGGCGTTTACTTCGTCGGCGTTGGCCCAGGCGACCCGGAGCTAATGACGGTACGGGCTCAAAAGCTGATTGCCGCCGCCGATGTTCTGCTCTACACCGATTCATTGGTACCGCCTGCGATCTTGGCTGATGCAAGGCCAGACGCAGAACGACTGCCAACGGCCCATCGCACGCTAGAAGAGATTCTGCCGATCCTCAAAGAGCGAGTGGCAGCGGGGGCGATCGTGGCGCGACTCCACGATGGCGATCCCAGTCTCTACAGCACGATCGCGGAACAAATCGCCGGTCTGCGATCGCAGGGCATCCCCTACCAAGTCATTCCCGGCGTCAGTGCCTTTCAAGCAGCAGCAGCTCGACTGGGGCAAGAGCTCACCCTGCCAGGGCTTGTGCAGACGATCATTTTGACTCGCTGCGCCGGTCGGATTGGGCTGCCCGATCGCGAATCCCTATCGTCTTTGGCCGCGCATCAGGCCAGTCTCTGTCTCTATCTCAGCGCTCGCCAAGCCGAGAAAGCACAGTCGGAACTGTTGGAGCATTACCCGCCAGAAACCCCGATCGCAGTTTGCTATCGACTGGGTTGGCCGGATGAAGCGATCTGGCTAGGGAAGCTATCGGAGCTGGCGCAGATTACCCAAGATCAGCAGCTCGATCGCACGGTGCTGTATCTAGTCAGTCCCGCTTTGGATGTGGCGGATGCAGGGCGATCGCAGCTCTACAACCCCGATTATCACCATCTGTTTCGACCAGAAGCTACAGCAGCACGATCGCCCCAGCCATCATGAGGGCTGCCCCAAAAAAGCGCTGACGGAGCTGCTTTTCCCCGAAGAAGACAGCGCCATAGACCACGCCGATCAGGGTGCTGAGGCGTTTGACGGAAATGATTTGTACGACCGTCGCTTGGTTGAGCGCCACCATTTGAGCCACAACACCGACGCTATTGAAGATCGCCATGGCACTGAGCGATCGCCAAGGATATTTGCGGACAGGCCCTAAACCGCGCCCCAAGATCAGCAGAACGATGCCAGTACTGCCAAACAGGCAGAGCAGCCAGAAATAGGGATCAGACGACTGGACACCAATTTTGTCGAGGTTGCTGGTGATGCTCCAAAGAAACGCCACAAACACCATGATTCGTTGAGCCGGCTGCTGCCAGAGATCAATGAGGGGTTGCAAACGGGAGCTACTGTCGCGATCGCGGCGATTTAGTTGATAAGCCCCGATGACCAGCAGAATCACGCCAGCACTGTCCTGCCAAGCCAAATGTTCCGCCACAATCAGCGGTGAGGTCAGCAGCAGAAACAGGGGTGTCAAGTTGACGATCGGGGCTACCAGCGACAACTCGCCCATCTGCAGCGCCCGCGCGTAGAGCCAAAAGGCCACTAAATTCAGACTGCTGCCCAGCAAGCAGCTCCACCAAAAGTTGGGCCCGATCGCTGGAATCCCCTGCCAGAGCACAATCGGCAAAAGCAGGAGCGTCGTTAGCAGCGAGAGCAAAGCGGCTAGACGAGTGGCGGAGAGTTGCTGCAAACTGCGCTTGGCGAATAGATCTTTGGTCGCCTCACAGGTGGCTGTCAGGCTGGCAAGTAGTAACCAAGGTGCCAAGCGAATCTCCGTGGGCATGCTGAGGAAGCGTCTCTCTGCAATCCTATGGCGACTTCTGGTTTGCGCGTGGCTGATCTACCCGAAGATGAGCGACCGCGGGAGCGGCTGATGCGATCGGGGCCGAGTGGTCTTTCGACGGCTGAATTACTGGCGATTCTGTTGGGAACGGGACAAGGGCCGGGTGGTCTATCAGCCGTTGGGCTAGGTCAACTCTTGCTCAGTCAGCTCGGTCAACACCAGCGCGAACCACTGCGGGTGCTGCGGCAAATTACCGTCGCTGAGCTGATGCAAATCCCCGGCATTGGTCCGGCCAAGGCGACGGCGATCGCGGCTGCGATCGAGTTAGGAAAACGGGTTTATCAAACCGATGTCAACACAGTCCTGCCGATTACTTCCCCAGAAGCAGCTGCCAAAGCTCTCAGTGCAGATCTAATGTGGGCGGAGCAGGAACGCTTTGCCCTGCTACTATTGGATGTCCGCCACAATCTGATTGGCCAACGGGTGTTGACGATTGGCACGGCGACTGAAACCTTGGCCAATCCCCGCGAAATTTTCCGAGAGGCGCTACGACTTGGGGCAACCCGCTTGATCGTGGCCCACAACCATCCATCCGGTCAGGTCGATCCCAGCAGTGCCGACCTCAGTTTGACGGAACAACTGCTGAAACTCGGGCAAGCACTGGAGTTACCCGTGCTCGACCACCTCATTCTGGGACAAGGACACCACCGCAGCTTGCGCGATACGACAGGACTTTGGCAGAAATTTCCCCAGGGTGACTGAGCTTGCGCGATCGCTAAAGTCACCGTAAGATTAGAGCTTGCGGGCGATTAGCACAGTGGTAGCGCACTTCCTTCACACGGAAGGGGTCACTGGTTCGAATCCAGTATCGCCCATCTTTTTAAGCCTCCCGCTTGTAGGCTTTTAATTGCTTGCAAGGCTGCGATCGCAGTTCTCTGGGTGTTTTTCCAGAGAGCAGCAGTCGAGCCTTAACCGATTTGGCGGCGTGACTCATAACCCTTGGCTCGGTCTATTGAGTTATCAAAAGCGTCGGAGGTCGCGATCGCGAATGACCGGCTGCAGTTGGCCTGCAGAGACTGGGTCGAGGGTGTAGATCGAAAAGACCTGTGGCGGTGTTGCATCAGCTGGATAGAGCAGGGTGGCTCGCACCTTGCGCATCTCTTGGGGCTTCAAATTCAAAATAATCAGCGGTTCCCCAAGCTGGCCACGCTTCTGCACGATGTGAACAAAGCGCGTTTCCTCACGACCGCGATCGTTCTCAAACTGTAGGCGGACCGTCCCCCGATAGAAGACGCGATCGGGAGGCTCTCGCAGGAAGCGCAGGATGCCCCCGTCATCCGTTTTGACAGGCGTATGGAAGACGACAGCAACGGCTTGACTGCGATCGCTGCCATTAAACAGCGGGAAGGTCAGGTCGTACTCGACCCCGTAATTGCCATGGGAGAGATAGGCCGAGAAGGGATAGCGCGCTAACATCGGTGCGCTTTGCACCTGTTCGGTTCCCAGTGTGCCCCGCGGCAACGTGCTGATTGGATAGGCGATCGCTCGGCCCGGTCCCGCAATAGTGAGTTTGTCGCTGTTTGGGTCGGTGACGGTGGTGCGCCAGACTGAGCCTTCGGCCACTCCCGCCACTCGACCATAGATCAGACGGCTGACAAAAAAGACCGATCGTGGTGGAGTGGGAATCGCATCATTAGGCTTGACGAGCGATCCAGTCTGCAGGGTTGTCCAATAGTCCTCAAGGCTGGGTGCTCGCTCGTTGCCCTGTTCATCTCGAGGGGCATACAGTGCCACATTCGCGGCATAGACTTTGCCATCGCTCTGCAAGCGCATCAGTAGCGATCGCGTGTTGGATGAGGGGGTCAGCGGCCCAACTGGAATCGGCAGATTGAGCAGCAGTTGGGGCGATCGCGGTGGAATGACGATCGACTCCGGCAAAACTCCCTGACGGTTACCTCGCAGGACTTCGTTGACAACGCGGCTCCCAGGACCCGAAAACACACTGCCTCGAGAATCTTCCAGATAAGACTCAAGGGGCAAGAACAGCGCATCGGGTCGCGTCAGATAGGTTGCGCCGTTCAACACCTGCACCGTGACTGGGCGATCGCTAGGGTTGTAGAGCACAACCCCCTGAAACATCGTCCGCACCTGCTCTGGGGTTGCAGCTCGGGAAATGTGGTGCGTGAAAATATCGAAGCGCCCCTCAAAGGCATAGCCGAGATGGGCCTCCGCATTGACCATGCCCTCAGGCGGCAGGGTCGAGAGCAAAATACCCTCACCAGAGACAATCTCAGGATTGTTGCTATTAAAAACCGGCACTGAATCGAGCCGACCCGGTAGGGGGCGAATCTCTTGGGGCTGGCTAATTTCAGGCTCTAGGGCTGGCGGCAAATTCGGCGCCAGATTAGGACGGAGGGGTCGCAGTGGTCGCAGACGCGGTGGTGGAGTGGTGGGAGGATTGGTTGTAAAACCTGGCAGCGGTTCTGCTGCTGGATTCGGATCGGTAGGAACTTGACTCAAGGATTGTTCCGTCAGCCCTTCAGTTAAAGCGGGAAGGACAAACGCTGGCGGCACAGGAAAAAACGGAAACAGCATAAAGGCTAGGAACTGCGGACTACGCAGGTCGGCGGCAGTACAACAAAAGCTCTAACCAGCGGTGCATTACGAAAGGCAAATGCCGCCAAAGCTAAAACTCTAGGCGATTCCTGCACCAGGGGCAAGTCTGAGAGCGACTGGCTCCCATTGGCTCTTAAGATAAAAGTCGACTCTGTTTCTGCTGAGCTGCAACGTCATGGCCTCCACTCCTCAAATTGCCGTGGTTGACTATGACATGGGCAACTTGCACTCTGCATGCAAAGGGTTAGAGGCAGCGGGTGCCAATCCCATTGTGACGGCTGATCCGGCAACGATTCTGGCGGCAGATGCAGTCCTACTGCCGGGTGTTGGATCGTTTGATCCAGCCATGCAGCACCTGCGCGATCGCCAGTTAATTGAGCCACTGCATCAAGCAGCGACAAGCGGCAAGCCTTTTCTAGGCATTTGTTTAGGTCTGCAACTACTGTTTGAGTCCAGTGCTGAAGGTCAAGAGGCTGGATTAGGCATTCTGTCGGGGCGAGTGGAGCGGTTTCGGAGTGAGCCTGGCTTAGTGATTCCCCATATGGGTTGGAATCAACTCCAGCTCCAACAGCCTGATTGTCTACTCTGGCAAAATCTGGGTTCAGATCCCTGGTTCTACTTTGTCCACACCTACCACGTGGTTCCCAGCGATCCAGCTGTGACTGCAGCGACCGTACAGCATGGATCTCAACAGGTAACGGCTGCGATCGCCAGCGATCGCCTCTGGGCGGTGCAGTTTCACCCGGAAAAATCCGCGAAGACGGGCTTACAGCTCTTGGCAAACTTCGTGGCACAAGTGGCGGCTAGCCAGCTCCAACCAGTGGCATGAGCATCCGTCTGTCGGGCGGCCGATCGCTGCAGACCCCTGCTGGTCTGACCACGCGACCCACACCGGCTCGAGTCCGCAATGCCGTGTTCAACATCTGGCAACTCCACGTTCCTAACTGTCGTTGGCTTGACCTGTGCACGGGCAGCGGGGCCATGGGGGGCGAAGCCCTATTACGGGGCGCCAGCGCTGTCTGGGGCATTGAGCAATCCCCGAAAGCTTGTCGCGCGATCGCCCACAACTGGCAAAAGCTGCAAGCTGATGACCAAGAGGTACGGCTGTTGAAGGGAGAGGTCTGCCGGATATTGGCCACCCTGATGGCTGCGCCCTTCGACCTGATCTACTTCGATCCTCCCTACGACAGCGATCTCTATGAGCCAGTTTTAGCTTTGTTGGCTGAGCGATCGCTCCTGAAGACTCAGGGAGAAATTGCGGTAGAACATCGTCCTGATCGGGCGATCGCCCTTCCCCCTGGGTTCACACTCAAACAATCTCGCCGCTATGGCAGTACCGCTATTAGCCTGATTACTTGGAAAACCAAAGCTTAATGCTTATTGAGCAGCTTGGCTATTGCACTCGACAGGTCAATTAGACCAGTTGCATCAAGCCTGCCGGCCTTGAGGTTGAGCAGGAGATTAAACCAGTTCTAAGAGCGGGGTTTGAGCCCGCAGTGCCGCTAGAACTGCAGCATGACAGGCAGCATTACTGGCAGCAATGCCTTGGTTGTTGAAGAGCTTACTGCCAGCACCAAAGTCCAGCGATCGCCCGGTTTGGTCACTGACGCAGCCACCCGCTTCCTGTAGCAAGAGAACGCCCGCTGCATGGTCCCAAATGTTCTCGCGGCGATCGCTCTCGGGATTGACCAGCCGTAAGTAAAGGTCCGCTTCGCCGCGGGCAATCAACGCATATTTGACCAAGCTATCGACAGCCCGAGCCGGGGTGACTAATCCCGCCCGAGTGGCGATCGCATCCTGCCAAGCGGGATGGCCATGCTCCCGTTCCACGCTTTCGAGTCGGAGGGCAGCGGTAGCTTGGCGATCGCTGACTTGAAGGGGAATGACGCGATCGCCCTGAATTTGCCAAGCGCCTTGTCCCCGCACCGCTGCAAAGAGCGCACCATCCGGACCATCAAGGGCGGGTGCTGCAATCGCTGCCACTTCTACCTGGCCTTCAACGATCAGAGCCAGCGCGATCGCGTATTGGTCGCCTCGCACGTAGCCTTTGGTGCCATCAATTGGGTCAAGAGTCCAAAAGCGATCGCCGGGTTGACCTTTACCCCGCTGAATCCAAGCCGCTACGGTATCAGGTGAGGCTTGTGGTCGCTGCAGCCGGACATAGTCGGTAATCTGATCCAGCACATCAGCTGCCAAAAGACTGGCATCCTCTTCACCGACCAGCGGATCGGCTGGAAAGGTTTCACTCAAATGCGCAGCAATCAGGGCTTGAGCACCATAGTCCGCTACGGTCACCGGACTTTGATCCGGTTTGCACAGAGCCGTGGCTTGGCGATCGCGACGCACGGTTTGGCAGAGTTGGGCAGCTGATTGCACCGCAGTCAGGGCTGCGTGGAGTTCAGGACAGACAGGAAGCAGGGTCACGCGCAGGGTCGGGCTAGGTGGCAGGCGTCGATGTGCCGCGAGGCTGTTCTGCCGGAGGAGCAGCTTTAGGCGGATTGGCCGATGGAGTGGTGGCTTTCATTTCCGGCACGATCGGGAAGCCGCGACCGAAGCACATATTGCCGAACCGGAAACAACCACTGGCTTCGAGTTCTAGCCAGGTCGGCTGGGTGTCGAGCCAACGCTTGCCCGTCGGGTCATACCAACGCCATTCGCCTGTCTGCGATCGACTGAAGTCGCTGAGGCCGCCATAGCTCCATTTGATTTGGACGCCGCTAGGGTAGGGCTGTTTGCTGGTATAAATCGCGATGATCTCGCAGTCGTAAGGCGTCAGTGAGGCTGGATCACGACCGATGTAGCACTTGGAGGGGGTTCTCGCTAACTCCCGAATTTGCGGGGGCTGAGCCGGGGGAGAAGGAGGCGTGGCTGGGGGAGGAGTCTGGGCGATCGCGGGCAGAACAGCGCCCAAGCTTATGCCAAGGGCAGAAACGAGGGTGTGAGCGATCGATCGAAGCATCATTGATAGAGTCTCCAGTCGCGTCGGGCAGAGTGTTCCAAGCCACTGCTCAGGGAGGAGTTGTCCTTGATTTTGACATCCGATCGCAGTCTCTGACTGTTGGGATTGTGACGATCGCCCCTGAACTCGCCCTAAGATCAGCAAAGGCGACCGCCCTCATCCCAGCGATCTCTGATCACCGAAATTCCTGATACTGATGCGCTGTTCTGTCACCAGGTGAGTACCTACGATCAGATTTACGCAGTGGTTCGCCAAATTCCCGTTGGCTGCGTTGCCACCTACGGACAAGTCGCAACCTTGGCTGGACTAGCGGGAAAACCTCGGGTCGTCGGCTATGCCCTCTATCGGGTCGCGCCCAGTCTGACCGACACGATTCCCTGGCATCGGGTGGTCAATGCACGGGGAGAAGTATCCATGTCTGCGCTGCGGCATGGCAGTGATTATTTGCAGCGTCACCTGCTCGAAGCTGAAGGAATTGAATTTGACTCACAAGGACGCCTCAGTCTCCACCGCTACCGCTGGCAACCCGACTCTGCCGCGTCCCAGTCGGGGCAATGCCCGTTGGGTAGCGTTTCAAACCCTGACGACAATTCGTGACGGAGCGTTTGCGGATCTTGCCCTCGATCGCCATCTACAGCGATCGGGCTTGGCTGGAGCCGATCGCCGGCTGGTGACGGAATTGGTCTACGGCTGTGTGCGACGCCAGCGCACCTTGGATGTCCTGATCGATCTGCTGGCCCAACGACCTGCAGCCCAGCAACCTCCGGTGTTGCGAACAGTGTTGCAACTGGGGCTATACCAACTGCGTTATCTCGAACAGATTCCAACAGCAGCTGCCGTAGCGGAAACTGTGCAGCTCGCCAAACAACTGGGATTAGGGGGGTTGGCTGGGGCCGTCAACGCGATTTTGCGCCAATATCTCCGCCAGTCTGAAGAGCGCGATCCACTGCCGCTACCGAGCAATCCAGTCACAGCCTTGGCTATCCACCAAAGCTTTCCCGACTGGCTCGTGCAGTTCTGGAGCGATCGCCTGGGCTTGGACGAAGCCGAATTTCTCTGTCACTGGTTCAATCAGCCACCCAGCATCGACCTGCGGATCAATCCCCTGCGCTGTGAGCGATCGCAGGTGCAAGCAGCACTGGAAGCCGTGGCCATTCGCAGTACCCCCGATCCACAACTGCCCCAAGCCCTGCGACTGATCGATCCGCCCGGCCCGATTCGACAGCTCCCGGGCTTTGACGAAGGCTGGTGGATGGTCCAAGACAGCAGTGCCCAGTTGATTGCTCACCTCGTCGATCCGCAGCCGGGTGAAACCGTGTTGGATGTCTGCGCTGCGCCAGGGGGTAAATCCACTCATTTGGCCGAATTGATAGGCGATCGCGGTCAGGTAATTGCCTGCGATCCATCCGCCAAGCGCCTGCGTAAGGTGCAAGAAAATGCCCAGCGCTTGCAGTTGAAGAGCATCACCACCCGTGCGATCGACGGACGCCAGCTGCATGGCATTCAGGCCGATCGCGTTTTAGTGGATGCTCCCTGTTCGGGCTTAGGCACGCTGCATCGCCATGCCGACGGTCGTTGGCGGCAGAGCCCTGAGAGCGTGGCGGAACTGGCGCAGTTGCAGGCAGAAATTCTCGAAGCTGCTGCCACTTGTCTAAAACCCAATGGGATTTTGGTCTACGCCACTTGCACCCTCCATCCAGCCGAGAATGAAGCTGTGATCGAGCAGTTTTTGCAGCGCCACTCCGATTGGCAACTAGCTCCCCTCCCTGAAGAGAGTCCTTTTCAAGCTTGGGCTGAAGCAAACGGCACCCTGCGCATCTGGCCCCATCGGCACGATCGCGATGGTTTCTTTGGGGCACGACTGCAGCGATCGCCGCTGAGCGCTTAGGCTCTCCTGCTTAGGAAGAGCATCAATTGGCTTCCGCACCGGCGGGCGGTAAGGGCAGAAAACGGCCAACCTCCGTTTTGAACCAATCCCAACCACTGCTCGAGAGGGGGGACGGTGTAATCTCTTGGGCCACCCAGTCATCGATCGCGTTGTAGTCCGGCAGCCAATAGCTAATCGCGTAGCTACTGCCGCTGGGCTGCCCCGGCAAGGTCGAGACTTCGACGGGTTTATTGCTGGCAAGAAAAGCTGCGATCGCCAACACCTCTGCGCCGCTTAAATCGCTGTCGATGTAGGGCTGGCTCAGGGCAAGGCCGAGGGGCAACCGCAGGATTCCAAGGGGGTTGAGCACTTGCTGCTGCAGCGCTTTCAGGAGGGCTTGCTGCCGTTGAATACGACCGACATCGCCCAGCCCATCCTGCCGAAAGCGGAGAAACTGCACAGCGCGATCGCCACTGAGATGCTGTTGCCCCGCTTCGAGATCAATCGTCAGGTTTTGGGTCACATCCCGATACTGCATCCGCTCTGGCACCGTAACGGTCAGGCCACCAATGCCATCGATGAATCGGGCGATCGCTCTTTGTTCAACCCGGATATAGCGATCAACGGTGACTTTACCGAGGAGGCTCTGGGTGGTTTCTGCTGCTAAAACAGGCCCACCATAGACATTGGCCGCGTTGATTTTGTCGATGCCGTAACCCGGTAGTTCAGTGCGGGTATCCCGCGGGAGCGATACCACCAGCGATCGCCCCCGTTGTGGATCGAGGTAGACAAACAGCATCGTGTCGCTGCGGCCTCGAAACATCGCCTCGGGCGAAGCTTCCGGATCCGGTACTTGGTCCACCCCCAAGATCAAGAGACTGAAGGGGCGCTGTAAACCCGTTAGACCGAGGAGTGGTTGACTCGAAGCGGTTGGTAGGCGATCGCCGTTGTTGACTTTGCGCAGGGGCAATGGCTGGAGTCCAAACCAAACACAACCGGCCAGAAGTCCCACCGCAGTGAGCTGCAGGCTGCGTTTCCAAAAGCGACGCGCCATAGAAGTTTTGAGGAGGCGGGATCTAGACTAGCGCTTCTGCGATCGCAGAATTGCGGGTGGACGGTCGCTCCGCAGAGCTGGCACAGACCTAGCTAGGACGAATTGCTTTTCCAGTTTCTAAATCAAACAGATGCACCTGATCAGGCTTAAAGGTCAGCCAGAGGCTATCGCCCATCTGCCAGCGTTGTTGAGGCGCTAGGCGGGCCTGGACCGCGACGCCACTCTCCTTCAGTTCGCCGGCAATGAAGGTATCGCTACCGAGGGCTTCGACGCCCGTCACAGTAATCAGCAGGTTCTTCGAAGCAGCCGCTCCAACTTCAAGATGCTCTGGGCGAATCCCTAGCTCCACTGTTTGGCCATCGTAGAGGCGCAGCACCGGTTCCCAAGCTTCCGGCAGGGTACAGCGGAAGTTTTCGGTCGTGAGCTGCAGGGGTGCCCGTACAGTTACTGGAATTAAGTTCATTGGAGGCGACCCAATGAATTGCGCCACAAAGCGGTTGGCGGGTCGCTCATAGATCTCAAGCGGTGAAGCCACCTGCTGCAGATGGCCACGGTTGAGCACCGCAATGCGATCGCCCATGGTCATTGCTTCCGTCTGATCGTGGGTGACGTAGAGCGTCGTCACACCCAGTTGTCGTTGCAGCGAGACAATCTGGGCCCGGGTTTCTGCCCGCAACTTGGCATCGAGGTTGGAGAGCGGCTCATCCATTAAGAAAACTTGGGGGTTGCGAGCGATCGCACGTCCCAAGGCCACCCGTTGTTTCTGGCCACCCGAGAGTTGTTTGGGCTGGCGATCGAGCAAGGTATCGAGTTGCAGCATCGTTGCCACTTCCCGCACCCGTCGCTTGATCCGAGCTTCTTGCTCCGGTTCATACTGCAAGGATTTCGGCAGCGATCGCGTCGCGAGAGCCAGTTGCTGTTGCCACCAAGGGCGATCGCCCTGCCGCCGCAGTCCAAAAGCCAAGTTGTCGTAGACGCTGAGGTGCGGATAGAGCGCGTAGCTCTGGAAGACCATGGCAATATCGCGAGCCTTGGCAGGCAGTCGATCCACCCGGCGATCGCCCACTTTAATCAGGCCACGAGTCGGCGTTTCTAGCCCGGCCAGTAAGCGCAGCAGCGTACTTTTGCCACAGCCCGAAGGACCGACCACGACCATAAACTCGCCGTCGGCGATTTCGAGATTGATGCCATTCAGAACCACGACCTCGCCTTTCTGGGGCGATCGGGCCTGTTCTGGAAAACGCTTCTCGATCTCTTCAAAAACAACGCCAGCCACGTTGTAATCCCGGCCTAAGGTCGGGAACAGCTTAGCACTCGTGACTCCGGCAACCGATCGCAGCGACCACTTAAAATGGAAGTTTGATTCCTCAACGCCATGCAGTTCATTGATCACGCCACAATCTGCGTCAAAGCAGGCGATGGAGGCGATGGCATTGTGGCATTCCGCCGAGAAAAATATGTGCCGGCTGGCGGCCCCTCCGGTGGCAACGGTGGGCGCGGGGGTTCCGTCATTTTGGTTGCGACGGAGCAACTGCAAACCCTGCTCGATTTTCGCTATCTCCGCCTCTTCAAAGCTCAGGATGGGGAGCGGGGTGGCCCCAAGGGAATGACCGGTGCCAGCGCTGATGATCTGATCATTCAAGTGCCCTGTGGCACGGCGGTTTATGACGCTGAAACCGATGAATGTCTCGGCGATCTCACCAGTGCAGGCCAAATCTTGAAGGTGGCGCAGGGCGGTAAGGGCGGCCTAGGCAACCAGCATTTTCTCAGCAACAGCAATCGCGCACCTGAACATGCTCTGCCCGGGCTGCCAGGAGAAGAGCGGCAGTTACGGCTGGAGCTGAAGCTACTGGCGGAAGTGGGACTGATTGGCCTGCCCAACGCAGGTAAGTCGACGCTGATCTCGGTCCTGTCTGCAGCCAAGCCCAAGATTGCTGACTATCCATTTACAACGCTGGTGCCCAACCTCGGAGTCGTGCGCCGAGAAACCGGCGATGGCACCGTTTTTGCGGACATTCCCGGCTTGATTGAAGGAGCCCATCGGGGCGCCGGTTTGGGTCACGATTTTCTCCGCCATATTGAGCGGACGCGCTTGCTGATCCACCTCGTTGACCTGACTGCAGAAGATCCGATCGCAGACTGGCGGACGATTCAGGCAGAACTCAAGGCTTACGGTCGCGGCTTGAGCGATCGCCCACAGATTCTGGCTCTCAATAAAATTGATGCCGTCCTCGATGAGGATCTCAGCTTCTGGCAAGCCGAATTTCAAGCACTGACGACGGTGCCGCTACTCTGCATTTCCAGTGCCGATCGCCGGGGTCTGGAGGCTTTGTTGCGCTTGGTCTGGCAGTGGCTGGATGAACTAGATGCGGCAGCAGAGCTCAGTGAAACGCGCGTCTTGAACTGACGTAGGACGCTTGAATTGGCAAACACTGGGGCTATTTTGTGCACTCTCAGTCTGAGTGCAGCCGCTCTTGGCTTTCCTCCCAATGCTGTCTGTTCCTAAAGACCTTGTATTGACTGGCTATGTCGAGTCTCATCGTGCCCGATCGCTCTCCTACTGAGTCCTCAACCTCGATCGCCTTGGGGGTGTTGGCCTCTGGCAATGGCAGCAATTTTGAAGCCTTGGCACAGGCGATCGCGGCAGGTCAGCTGCAGGCTGAGATTCGGCTGCTGATTTACAACAATCCTGAAGCTTACGTGCGCCAACGAGCCGAGCGGTTGGGAATTCCAGCGCTGCTCTTGGATCACCGTCAGTTTGCCAGTCGAGAAGATTTGGATGCGGCAATCATTACAGCATTCCGCGATCGCGGGGTCGAGTGGATCGCCATGGCGGGCTGGATGCGCCTTGTCACCGAAACACTGATTCAGGCCTTTCCGGAGCGAATCATCAACATCCATCCCAGCTTGCTGCCCAGCTTCAAGGGCATTCGGGCGGTGGAGCAGGCGATCGCGGCCAAGGTGCGGATTAGTGGCTGTACTGCCCACTTAGTCACTCTCGATGTAGACAGCGGCCCGATTTTGGTGCAAGCGGCTGTGCCTGTCTTACCAGACGATACGGTGGACAGTCTCCAGCAGCGGATCCAAGTGGAAGAGCATAAGATCCTGCCGCTGGCGATCGCCCTTGCTGCTGCGCGATCGCCCCTGCCTGTTTAGCAGTGTCTAAAACTCGATACCGGCTTGCGCTTTCACACCCTGCTCTCGGAACGGGTGCTTGACCAGCTTCATCTCGGTGACCAAATCCGCCACTTCCACGATCGCGGCGGGCGCCCCGCGCCCCGTCAGAATCACATGGCTGTCGTCGGGCTTTTCGGTCAGCCCTGCCAGAATTTGCTCGGGCGCTAGGTAGCCCAGTTTGAGGGCGACGTTGACCTCATCCAGCAGCACCAAACGGAAATCAGGGTTGCGGATGTAGCTTAAGGCTGTCTGCCAAGCCGTTTGGGCACTTTGAATATCTCGCTGCCGGTCTTGGGTTTCCCAAGTGAAACCGTCGCCCATGGCATGAAATTCGAGGCGATCGCCCCAGACTGAAAAAGCCGCTTTTTCTGCCGGTTCCCAAGCGCCTTTGATGAACTGCACGATCGCGACGCGATAGCCATGGCCGAGGCTCCGCAGCACCATTCCCAGAGCGGCTGTCGTCTTGCCCTTGCCGTCGCCGGTGTGGACAATCACCAGCCCTTTTTCGCGATCGCGGCTGGCCAAACGCTGTTCTTGCACCTGTTTGCGGCGCAGCATTTTGGCACGATGCTGCTCATCACTCAGGCCAGCAACCTCATTGAGCGCGATCGCAGTTTGATCTAAATCGGTCATGGTTTAGCGCCCAAACCCTTTGCCGCGAGTTGTACTTGGCAGTGTCAAACAGGCCTCTAGCTGCTGTTGGAGTTGAGCATGGTCCAGACCCTGACCAATCAGCACCAATTGATTGCGTTTTGGCCCTGTCCACTCGCTGTCGTCAATACTGAAACGCTTGCCGCTTAAGTGGAAAATGTGGCGTTTTTCACTTTCATCAAACCAAAGAATGCCCTTGGCTCGAAATACATTGATCGGCAGCTGATTATCAAGGAAATTCTGCAGCTTTCGAATCGCAAAGGGGCGATCGCTCTGGAAAGAGAGCGAGGTAAAGCCATCAATTTCTAGGTGATTGGCGGCATGATCATGGTGGTGATGGTGGTCATGATCATGTTCGCAATGACCATGTTCGTGGTCGCAGGCTGAGTGATCGTGATGCTCGTGCTCAGCGTGATGATGATCATGTTCTTCGTGGGTGCAATGCCCATGGTCGTGATCGCAATCACTGTGGTCGCGGCTATCGAAATAGCGATCGGATTCAAACAGTGCCACACTCAAAATCAACGGCAGTGGCACTTGGGCTTGAGTCGTGCGGAGAATGCGCGCATCGGCTTTAATCTCGCGAATCTTCGTCTCCAGATCCTGCAAGCGAGACTCTGAAACCAAGTCACATTTATTCAAGAGAATGATGTCGCCGTAGAGCAGCTGGTTATAAGCCGCTTGGCTATTGAATAAGTCGAGACTGTAGTTCTCAGCATCAACAACGGTGACAATCGAATCGAGTCGCGTTAAATCCCGCAGTTCCGAGCCCAAGAACGTCAGTGCCACGGGCAGCGGGTCTGCCAAACCCGTCGTTTCGACGACGAGATAGTCAATTTTTTCAGGGCGTTCTAAGACGCGATAGACCGCATCCATCAAGTCGCTATTGATGGTGCAGCAAATGCAGCCATTGCTCAGTTCCACCATATCTTCGCCGGTGGAAACAATCAGTTCGTTATCAATGCCAATTTCACCAAATTCATTGACGAGAACCGCCGTTTTAACCCCCTGCTGGTTGGTCAAAATGTGGTTGAGCAGAGTGGTTTTGCCACTGCCCAAGAAGCCTGTGATGATCGTGACCGGCAGGCCGAGTTTCGGAGCATCTAGGGCACTAGAGACGGCAGAGCTGGCAACAGTCATGGCAAATTCCGAGACAAGCGATCGGGCAGCATTGCAATCCCATTATGCCGTTCCCCTTGAGTTCGCTTGGCAGGGGAGCGATCGCGCCAGTCAAGCACTGGGGCTGAGTTAGTCGTTTGCGATCGCCCGCGACGGCTAACAATGGAAACAGCGATCGCCCCTGAACTATGCCGCCAACCTTTGCCAGTGATCAGGCTTGGCAAGCTGCCGAAGCCGTTCTCCAGCCCAGCTTTATTCGCCTGATCGACAACCTACGGCAGGTACTAGAAGCCAGCGACTGGCAACATCAAGTCGATCAACAACTGCTGTGGCCAGAGGGCACCAGCGATCAAGAGCAGCAGCGCTGGCAAGATCTAGAGCTGCAACTCTATCGAGCCTCAGAGGCAGAAGCGCCCGCCCTTGAGCAAGAACTGGCTGCTTTACCGACCCCCCAACCGGTCTACACTCTGCAACTCGACCAAGGCGATCGCCACCACCAATTTGATCTTTGGGAACTCTGCTGGCAGCTCTGCTGTCCCGCTTGGCAGCCCAGTGGCGACTACGACGGTCAAGTCGATCCAGTGCTTCTAACCCCCGATGGGGAGTGCGACTGGGATCGACTAGAAATTAAGACGCGCCAGTTTGTCGAGCAATTGCTGGCGCAGGTGAACGCGGCTAGCGCGCCAGAAACGGTCAGCGATCGCTGAAGATAGAACATGCTGCGCTCTGCCAAGCTTTGTGACGGAATCGGTGCTGCTCTTTGAGCCATCGCTGTGGAGTGTGATTCAGGTCAGCGATCGCGATCGCCTCACTTTTCTACATAACCAAAGCACCCAGGCATTTCGACAGCGTCAACCCGGAGAAGTCTGCGAGACGGTGCTGGTAACGGCCACTGCCCGCATCTTGGATCTGGCGATCGCCCTGATCGATCAAGAAGCAGTTTGGCTACTTGTCTCGCCCAATCGGCAAGCGGATCTGTTGCAGCGCCTCGATCGCTACATTTTCTTCTCTGATCAAGTTGCCGTCTCAGATGCAGATTCCACGCTGGCCGTGTTGACCTTGGTCGGGGATGGGACGCGATCGCTATTGCACACAGTGGTGGCAGATGCTCTGCCGGAAATAACGGAGAGCCAGCATGCAACTCTGGCGATCGCTGGTCAGTCAGTGCAGTGGGTCAACTACTCCGGACTGAGGTTGCCCGGCAGTTTGCTGCTGGTACCTGTCAGGGGATTAGCAGCAGTCCAAGCGGCGCTCCAAACCGCCGGTGCCCAGCCTGCCACTGCTGAACAGTGGGAACTGTTGCGGATCCAGCAAGGACGGCCCGCTGTCGATCGCGAGCTAACGGAGGACTATAACCCGCTGGAAGCAGGCCTCTGGCACACCCTCAGCTTTGACAAGGGCTGCTACATCGGCCAAGAGACGATCGCTCGGCTCAATACCTATAAGGGCGTCAAGCAACGTCTCTACGGCTTAGAGCTGACGACTATCCCCAGCCAGTTACCGGCTCCGCTATCTCTGGAGGGCGAAAAAGTCGGTGTTCTCACCAGTGCGATCGCCACAGCAACCGGCGCGATTGGCCTCGGCTATCTGCGGACGAAAGCAGGGGGCGCCGGTCTGACGGTGGACTGCGAAGGTCAGCCAGCAACCGTGGTGAATTGTCCTTACTTGCATCACACCTACTTTGAGCCAGAGTCCTCGGGCGTTCCCCGCTAGAGCGATCGCCGGTCTGGCGCTAGGCTATGGAGCGTTGTGCGTCTTTCCGCTTGGGTCATGGCTTTTTGGTTACTCAAATCTGAACCGGATGTCTATGGCATCGCCGATCTCGAACGGGAGGGCGAGACGCTTTGGGATGGCGTTCGCAACTATCAAGCACGCAACTTTCTGCGTCAGATGGCAGTCGGTGATCGCGCCTTTTTCTATCACTCCAACACCAAGCCACCGGGCATCGTCGGCTTGATGACGGTCAGTGCGACTGAGCAAGTTGATCCCAGCCAATTTGACCCCAACAGCGATTACTACGACCCGCGATCGCAGCCGGACAATCCGACTTGGATCACCGTCAAGCTGTCTTTTAGCGATCGCTTTCAGCCGGGTTTAACCCTGGCGGAGTTGCGGACTGAGTTTACTGCCGAAGACTTACTGATTCTGCGTCCGGGCAATCGCCTCTCCGTGACTCCAGTGGCAGATCCTGTGGCCGACCGCTTGCTGCAACGCTTGCGATCGCCGGCACGCTAGTCAATTCTCAAACTGCCTGGAATGGGCCCATCAAAGTCCAAGCCGAAGGGTTTTCTAATTGAGTGATCGCGATCGGTTAGGGCAACCCAATCAAAGCGCCATCACCAGCTACCACTTCCCCCAAGGTCCAAGCTGTCTGCCCTTGGGTCTTGAAGAACTTGAGTACCTGAGTCTCAGCCGCGGCAGGGACAATCACCACCAAGCCGACGCCCATATTGAACGTGTTAAACATTTCCGAGTCAGCAATATTGCCCTGCTTCGCCAGCCAACGGAAGACAGTCGGCCACTCCCAGCTTTCCAAATCGATCGCCACGCTCTGATTTGGCCCGAGGCAACGCGGCAGGTTCTCCGGAAGACCGCCGCCCGTGATATGCGCCATGCCGTGAATCGGTAGACCCGCTGCCTTTGCAGCCAGAACTGGCTTGACATACAGGCGCGTTGGGGTGAGAAAGACGTCGCCGAGACTTTTGCCACCAAAGAATTCTTGTGGGGTTGTCCAGTCCAAACCACTGTTTGCCACGACCTTACGCACGAGGCTATAGCCATTGCTGTGCACCCCAGAACTAGCCAGAGCGATCGCCACATCACCCAGCTGAACTTGGCTGCCATCGAGCAACTCTGACTTCTCAGCAATGCCGACAGCAAAACCAGCCACGTCGTACTCGCCAGCGCCGTAGAAGCCTGGCATTTCAGCTGTTTCGCCTCCGAGCAGTGCACAGCCCGACTCTCGGCATCCCGCCGCAATCCCTTGCACCACTGCCGTCAGTTGTTCGCGATCGAGCCGTCCCGTCGCCAGATAATCCAAAAAGTAGAGCGGTTCTGCCCCCGCCGTCAGAATGTCGTTGACGCACATCGCCACGAGATCGATGCCAATGGTGTCGTGACGCCCCACTTGATGAGCAATTTTCAGTTTTGTGCCGACACCATCCGTCCCTGAAACAAGAACAGGCTGGCGGTAACCGCTGGGCAGTTCAAAAAAACCACCAAAGCCTCCCAGCCCTCCCAGCACACCAGGACGACGGGTGCTTTCCACGAGGCTGCGAATATCCCCGACAAAGGCCCGCCCTGCTTCGATGTCTACACCAGCTTCGCGGTAGTCCATGTCCGGTTAAGGCTCCAAGTGAAACCGTTATTGTACCGGCTGAGCCTCAGGGACAGACAGGAGCAGCATGAAAGGCATCAGGTTTAACAGGACAAAAAAAGAGGCCTAATACGCTCTAAACTGCAACTCGTTAAAACCCTCAGAACCAGATAGAAAAACCGAAGGAGCATTCACCCTGATAACTATGCAATGTCCTAACAAAGGGATCATTCGAGGTTAGATGAATCATTGATCTCAAGGAGCGATCGCCTGCCCAACCCCTCAGAACAGTCAATCTCTCCGTCGTCTTACTCAGAAAATTCACATTTTGTAACACTAGTGAATTATCTGTCCTCTTCCACAATCTCTCCACAGCTAGGGGCAAGATTTCCACAACTCTTCTCACTGGTTTTCCACAGGGCGATCGCGTCAGTCCTAGAAACTCGGCTGGTTCTGGGGAAAACAAAGGTCAGTGGTCGGCCTCGGATCCAAATTGTGACTTCTGAGGATGGAGGCGTAAGAAACCAGCGAGGCGACTGCATTCTTTGCGCTTGCTCTCAAGTGAGTCTCAGCAAAATCCCAGGGTCTCGTGGAGATTGACAAGCCCTAGGTCCCTTGCCGCACAATGATGCGACCTAAGCCCCTGTGGCCTCGGCGTCGATCCTGTGCGATCGCCTCCGAGTTGTTTGGGCTGTCCACTCGCTGCCTTGGAGACGCTCTATGCCCGCAACCGTCAGCATCCTTGCTGAAATTCCCGAGGAGCTGCACGACTCACTCAAGGCCTATCTGGAAGGGCATCCAGATTGGGATCAAGATCGCGTTTTTACGGCGGCACTGTCTCTGTTCTTGCTGCAGAACACAGGAAGCGATCGCCGAGCTGCCCGCGTCTACCTCGACTCTTTGTTTCGTCAAGCCGTGTAACTGAAAGGCCGTTTGCAGCTCGATCAACGGCTAGATTAGGAAACGTTGCGCTCTCTTGAGGCCGATCGCGTGGCCTACTACTGGTTCAAGGCTTTTCACATCGTTGGTGTTGTGGTTTGGTTTGCGGGGCTGTTTTACCTCGTGCGCTTGTTCATCTATCACGTTGAAGCCAATGACAAGCCAGAACCGGCTCGGAGCATTCTGCAAGAGCAGTATGGCCTCATGGAGAAGCGCTTACTGAACATCATCACCACGCCTGGAATGCTGGTCACGGTCAGTATGGCGATCGCCTTGCTGATTACCCAGCCAGACTATCTGCAACAGGGCTGGATGCATGCCAAGCTGGCCTTCGTGGCGGTTCTCCTCGGCTACCACCACTATTGCGTGCGTCTGCTTAAGAAGCTCCAAGCCGGAACCTGCCAATGGACCGGGCAACAACTGCGTGCCCTCAATGAAGCGCCCACCCTGTTGCTGGTCTTAATCGTCATGCTGGTGATTTTCAAAAACCAGTTCCCCACCAGTGCTTCAGTCTGGCTAATGGTGGGCTTGGTCGTGACGATGCTGGCGACCATTCAGCTTTATGCCCGTAAGCGCCGTCTCGATCGCGAGCGGCAAGAAGCAGCAGCCACCTCCTTAGAGGCTGCATCAACTCAATCCTGAGTCCAGCGCGCAGTATTAAGGAACGGAATCGATCAATCCTGTGGGGGGAGAAGCACCTCGTAATGAGCACTACTTGTCCCCCTTTCCTCATCCTTGTTGTGCACTGACTGTGTGTGAGGGAAAGCTTATTCTTCTTTCTGGATCTCTGCCTCTGTGCAGGGAGAGGATGCTTGCATTTCCCTAAATGACCTGTCTGCACTGAGTCACTGTAGACAACAGGACTATACTCCTCAGCCCGCGATCGCGCCGTATTTAGTCATTCGCACTAATTCAAGCGCATTGCCTTGGGGACGAACCTAGCATCAGGGCGTTCTGGGTTCTGCTGGTGCTTATGAAACCTCATCTCTCCCTAAAGTCACTACGGGGTCAAGTTCATCGCTTTACGGGTGTTGTCGATCGAGTCAGTCGGTTTTCTACTGCTGAAGGGTGGCAGGAGACGATTTGTATTCGGGACTTGCATTTGGCTGATAGCAATCGTCCTATTCAGCCCGATCACTGGTGGTTTAAGCTGCGGGACTGCTGGCTAGCAGCAGGAGTTCAATCGGGCGATCGCGTCTTGTTTACGGCGAAGGTTCAATACTGCACGAAGGGGTTGGATGGTCCGGAGGTGCAGAACAGCGATAACCCACGGCGAAAGGTGATTGGTTTTGGCAGTAAACCGCGCAGTGTGGTGATTCTGCAGCGTGCAACTCCGTCCATGCCGATCGAGCTGGAACTACAAACACAACTAGCGATCGTCGTGCACGAGTACGAACAGCTCCAGCAGCTTGTCACACAGAATGGGACCCTTGCTCAAAAACTCTCACAAACACGGACTGAAGTTGAGCAAGGCCAGCAGGAGCTACGTCATCAAGAACAGGTCTGTACGCAACTCCGTTTTGCGCTCCGCCTTGCCCAGTACGGGTCACGTCCCGTTGTCACAGCCGGCACTGCGCTGGTGATTGGACTAGGGTCAGGTTTGGGTCTTGCTCGACTGGCTCCAAATGCAACTCAAGCGCAACAGCCACAGAGCGCGGATCAGGTTTGCACCCTCGAAGAGCGGAATCGACGATCGCAAGTCAGTTCTCAGGAGTGGCTAGCGTGGCAAAGACGCTAGGTGAGCACTATCACGATGGCCTCAGTAGTTACGAGCAATCCCCCCAATGCCATGTTGATCTGAGTCGCTGCTTAACGGTGACGGACTTTCCAAGTACCGCCATAACGGTAGTGAGGGTTCCCCTGACTCAGATGAGCTTGGCAATCGGGACAAACCAGCTGCCACGGCCCTTGTGCTTCGCTTTGAATTCGATAGCGGATGGCAACTACGGCCTGGCAGCGATCGCAGGGTTGAGGATCGCGAGCCATTTACTCTTCGAACTGCCAAGGGGTGGCGATCGCTGCTTCGTCGAGCACCCGCTTCGGACGCAAAATCAGGACCAATCGTCCCAGAATGGGAGCGGCGATCGCCTCAGGCGACCACTGAACCCGAGCCCCTTCTGCTTGTTCAACCAAGAAAAAGTGCTCGGCGTCCCAAGTGCGATCAGCACGATCGATCACCAAGATCACCGTCTCTGTTGGCCCTTCCGGTGCATTGGGCAGACGATCAATCTCTTCCAAGCAAGCGATTGGATCTTGAGCACCCAAAACCGCTTGCCAGCCGGGCAAGGCCAGCCACTGTTGTCCAGCAGGACTAGTGACCAAACCAAAGGGGCCTTCTGCTTCGATCGCCGCGATCGCCTCAATTTGAGGACTGGGAAGCGGCAAGTGACCGGCGAAAGGCAACAAGCGGGGCAAATCCTCTTCCGTTTCTAGCCGATAGAGCGGCAGCATCGGCGGTTTGCGACTGGGGACGCCGCTGAGATCCATCAGCAAGGTCTCGATTTGGGCGCGGGCCCCAGCCGACTGAGCAAATTGCAACCCCCGCGCAATCAACCGCGATCGCTCGGTCAGATCCGTTCGCTCTTGGGCAAGCCGCCAGCATTGATAGGCAACCGCATCCCCCGGATGGCGGTCAAAGTGATCAGGCTGCTTGGGCAATCGACAAAAATCCTTCGTCGCTTTGGCAACCTCACGGATTTGATCCGCATCCAAATTGCGTTCGAGGGCAAGTTGTGCGGTGAGCGATCGCTGCTCTTGGTCGAGTTCGCGCAGCTCATAAAGGAGATCACTGCCGCGTTCTTGGTATGTTTCGCGGACATGGGCAGGAGGGTCTTGCCGCAGGATCGAGTCATAAACCTGCATCGCCACCGTAATTTGATTCTGCTGAATCGGCTCAAAGCCTGTGGCTTCAAACAGCGCCTGCGGACTCAGGCCACTTTTTAAGAGCGTTTGACAAGCCCTCGCCCAAGCTAGCCAGCGACCTTCCTTGCGGCGCAGTTGTCCCAATAACTCCTGCTGCTCTTCGTCGCTGAGGGTAGTTGGAGTGAACTCAGTCATAGCCAGAACAGAGGAATGTAAATGGGCCAGATCTCAGCATAAACAACGACTTCAACCTGCGATCGCGCAGCCATCAAAGCAATCTTGCCAAAAGCGAGAGGGCTCTGGATTCCAGAGCCCTCTCACAACTACTCAACTATTCAATTGAGCAATGACTTTGCATCAGCGGGAATTAGCCGTTGATAGCAGGAGCGGTCAGAGCAACGGGGGTTGCTTCGCCAGCAGCCAAGTCGAGGGGGAAGTTGTGAGCATTGCGCTCGTGCATCACTTCCATACCCAGGTTGGCGCGGTTCAGCACGTCTGCCCAGGTGTTCACCACACGACCTTGGCTATCCAAGATCGACTGGTTGAAGTTGAAACCGTTCAGGTTGAACGCCATGGTGCTGATGCCCAAGGACGTGAACCAGATGCCCACTACCGGCCATGCAGCCAGGAAGAAGTGCAGCGAACGGCTGTTGTTGAACGAAGCGTATTGGAAGATCAAGCGACCGAAGTAACCGTGGGCTGCCACGATGTTGTAGGTCTCTTCTTCTTGACCAAATTTGTAGCCGTAGTTTTGGCTCTCAGCTTCGGTCGTCTCACGCACCAGCGAGCTGGTCACGAGCGAACCGTGCATTGCCGAGAACAGCGAACCACCGAACACGCCAGCAACGCCGAGCATGTGGAAGGGGTGCATCAAAATGTTGTGCTCAGCTTGGAACACGAACATGAAGTTGAAGGTGCCGCTGATACCCAAAGGCATGCCGTCCGAGAACGAACCTTGGCCGATCGGGTAGATCAGGAACACTGCAGTCGCTGCTGCAACCGGTGCGCTGTATGCAACACAGATCCAGGGACGCATACCGAGGCGGTACGACAGTTCCCACTCACGGCCCATGTAGCAGAAGACGCCGATCAGGAAGTGGAACACTACCAATTGGTAGGGGCCACCGTTGTAGAGCCACTCGTCGAGGCTAGCGGCTTCCCAGATCGGGTAGAAGTGCAAACCAATTGCGTTGCTGGAAGGAACAACAGCACCAGAGATGATGTTGTTGCCATACATCAACGAACCAGCAACAGGCTCGCGGATGCCGTCGATGTCGACGGGAGGTGCTGCGATGAACGCAACGATGAAGCAGATGGTGGCGGTCAGCAGGGTGGGGATCATCAACACGCCGAACCAGCCCACATAGAGGCGGTTGTCGGTGCTGGTCACCCACTCGCAGAACTGCTGCCACAGGCTGGCGCTCTCGCGCCGCTGCAATGCAGTCGTCATTTTGCGATGAGTCCTTAGTTGAACTATTTACGAGGCTTAATATCCTCGTGAGTAGAATCTAACAAGTAGATTGAGTTTTGTAAAGAACTTTCAGATTGTTCTCAGCCGGGTGGCCAGGCCAGCGATCGCCCACCTAAAACGTGCAGGTGCAGGTGATAGACGGTTTGCCCACCGGCAGGGCCAGTGTTAATCACAGTGCGGTAGCCGTCAGCCAGCCCTTCTTGAGCGGCGATCGCCTTCACAGTCAGCAATAAATGACCAAGCAGGGCCTGGTGTTCCGGGCTAGCTCCATCAAGATTGGCGATCGCCTGCTTGGGAATCACCAAGATGTGAACGGGGGCTTGGGGCGCAACATCGCGAAATGCAAGGCACAGCTCGTCTTCATAAACAATGTCAGCCGGAATCTCGCGACGGATGATCTTGCCAAAGATCGTGTCTTCACTCATTGGTGACTTTCCAAAGAGAACTGGAGTGATCTTAGGGGGGCGGATGAGGGCTCGGCATGCTAGCAGTAGGCGTCAGGGATCGGAACGATGCATGCTCGGACTTGGAGTGCTGCCCTGATCGGTTTAGATGCGGTTCCAGTCTGCGTCGAAGCCGATGTCTCGGCTGGCTTGCCAGGCATGGTTCTCGTCGGTTTGCCAGATACAGCAATTCAGGAATCGAAGGAGCGGGTGCGAGCTGCGATTCGCAATGCAGGGCTCTCATTTCCCATGCAGCGAGTGGTGGTCAATCTGGCACCAGGCGATCTGCGCAAGGAAGGTCCCAGTTTTGATTTGGCGATCGCCATGGCGGTCTTGGCAGCATCAGGACAACTGCCGAGTCCGCAACTTGATCGCTTCTTACTACTGGGAGAGGTTGCTCTCGATGGCAGTCTTCGCGCGATCGCAGGTGTTTTATCAGTGGCGGTCGCTGCTCAACAGCTGGGCTATCAAGCACTGGTGCTGCCTGCTGCTAATGCTGCTGAGGCCACGTTGGTCAAAGGATTGGCAGTCTATGGCTTCAATACCGTTGCAGAAGTGGCTGAGTTTCTCCGCCATCCTGATCGCGGAAATCCGTGCCCTGCGACGCTGCTGGAGTCGGAGGATAACAGTCAGCCGTCATCAGCCTCAAGCCTCGACTTAGCTGATGTGCAGGGCCAATTGCAGGCACGGCGGGCATTAGAAATCTCGGCGGCGGGGGGACACAACCTCTTATTTATCGGGCCGCCGGGCAGCGGCAAAACAATGTTGGCGCGGCGTCTGCCAGGTATTCTGCCGACCCTCAGCTTTGAAGAAGCACTGGAAGTGACGCGCATCCACTCATCAGCAGGCCTATTGAAAGAACGAGGCCACTTGATTCGCGATCGCCCGTTTCGCAGTCCGCACCATTCCGCATCGGGGCCGTCCCTCGTAGGCGGCGGCTCTTTTCCACGACCTGGCGAAATTTCCCTTGCCCATCGCGGTGTGTTGTTTCTCGACGAACTGACGGAGTTTAAGCGGGAGGTGTTGGATTTCCTGCGGCAGCCGTTGGAAGACGGTCAAGTGATGATTTCACGAACGCGGCAGTCAGTCGCCTTTCCCGCCCGATTTACCCTCGTCGCCAGTGCAAATCCCTGCCCCTGTGGTTATTTTGGCGATACGCTACAGCCCTGCACCTGCGGTCTGAATCAGCGGCAACGCTACTGGAATCGTCTTTCGGGACCACTGCTCGATCGCATTGATCTGCAAGTGAGTGTGCAGCGGTTACCTCCGACGGATCTGGCACGAAGTCAACTCGGAGAGTCGACAGCGATCGTGCGCGATCGCGTGGCACGGGCTCGCAAGCAAGCGCAAAGCCGCTTTCAAGGTCGCCTACGCTGCAATGCCGAAATGCAGAGTGCCGACCTCCGACACTGGTGTGCTTTAACCGAGTCAACCACTGTGCTGTTAGAAAAAATCATCACCAAGTTACGGCTGTCAGGGCGATCGACGGCTCGCATCCTTAAAGTGGCTCGCACGATCGCTGATTTGGATAGTAGTGAACAGCTCCAGAGTCAGCACTTGGCAGAAGCCGCGCAGTATCGTGGCCTCGATCGCTTGATGGAGGGCTGACCAATCAGTGAATTGTGCTGCTGAGTTCGAGACTGACCTAGCGTAAAAACTGTAGCGATCGCAGAATTTGCTCGGCTTGGCTGGGAGTGATACCGCGCCGACATTGGGGATCTTTCTGGACATAACTGACACCGTAGAAAGGTCCTTTGCCAACCCAGTCCGATCGAAGACTTGCTTGGGGTTGCTGCCGCTGCTGAGCAGTTGGAACACGGTAGCGACTGTTGGTGTTGAGGTCGCCAAACCAAAGCATGACGCGATCGCGAAAGAGAGGAACGTCAACCTCGTAGCCGTAGGCTTGGTCAACACCGCCAACACCCCCGCCAACGGCAACCATCGTGAAGCAATTACCTTTGCTGTTGTGATAGAGGATTTCGTAGTCGGGGCCAAAGCGACAGACCCCTTGCCCCTCCCGTAGTGCATTGGGAGGACAGGGATCAACAGAAATCTTTTTGACTTGAAAGCCCGCTGGAACCTTCCCAGGAACAATGACTGGAATACCAAGGCTTTTCAACTGTTGTTGTTGCGACGGCGTCAGACTCACCGCCGGAGTTGCCCAACCTAAACTCAGCCCGATCGCGATCGCGGCACCTCGGCTCCAGCGTCCTGCTTGCATCTGACCTTCCTGAACTCCCAACCCCCGCGATGCTAACAGGGGTGGGTCGGTTCAACTGGACTTCAACGCGATCGCTTAAGACAAGCAAGTTTCAGCGATCGCGTGTGGGATCTCAGTGATCTAAGACGGCGTTTCACTGGTTTCCGGTTCGGCAGGTTCAGGATTCTCACTTGCCGCTTCCAATGCGGGCGCTTCAGCTGCTGCGGCTTTCGCCAGTTTTTCCTGCTCGCGCTGCTCCCGCTTGCGGCGATCGGCTTGGATCGCTTCTTCCATCGTGATCCGCGCCTGTTCCATCTTCTCGAGGTTGCTGCGGTACAGCTCGAGATCCTTGAGCAGCTTTTCGCTGGGGAGATGGAAGCGCTCGGCGATCGCAGTCACCGTTGCTTTCAGCGCATCGTTGTCTTGCACCAAATCTGGTGCAGCACTTTCCAGCAAACTGAACAGCCCGATCGCAAATAGACGGCTGTATTTGAATTCCGAACGACCTGCGATTGATTGGAAGCCATTGCGAACCAGATCCGGTGCGCCGTTGAGGGCTTCGGCATCTGTCAACCACTGACGAATCGTGTCGCTGCCAACCCCCTTGACTTGCTCCGCGATCGCATTGGCGTCGTGACGATATTGATCGGGATTTTGGCGAACCGCTTGGGTCAGTGCTGTAAACAAAGGCCCCACTGCTTCGATTGGGCGGTAGCTGCTCATAAAGGAGTCGAAAGCCGTGACCACACCCAAGGCAAACAGCGGGTCATAGACAAAACTCGTATTAACCGAGAGGAGGTGGATTTCCACCAACAGCTCCTCTACGACGCGCCGATAGAGGGGGTTAATGGGGCGCGTATAGGCAGCGTAGAAGGCACGCTTGCTATCTGAAACGGTAGGAACAGAGGTCACGTTAGGCACTGAAGCGTGGGAGCTGGAACAATTGTGAGCCGCGATCGCCAGCTTTGCCAAGCAACGACCGAAGGGCACCTCTGGCTACAATAACGAAGTCTTCACCGACCGTGCAGCAACCGAGAACCTCATGATCCCCATCGTCGTCGAAGAATCTGGACGGGGCGAACGCGCCTTTGATATCTACTCGCGTCTGTTGCGGGAGCGGATTATCTTCTTGGGCGAGCCTGTCACCTCTGATGTCGCCAACCGCATCGTGGCGCAGTTGCTGTTCCTCGAAGCCGAAGATCCCGAGAAAGACATTTACCTCTACATCAACTCGCCGGGCGGCTCGGTCTACGACGGCTTGGGCATTTTCGACACGATGAACCACATCCGTCCTGACGTTTCGACAGTTTGTGTCGGTCTGGCGGCCAGTATGGGCGCATTCCTGCTGGCGGCGGGTGCCAAAGGCAAGCGCACCAGCTTGGCTCACTCGCGGATCATGATTCACCAACCCTTGGGGGGTGCTCAGGGTCAGGCTAAGGACATCGAAATCCAAGCCAACGAAATCCTCTACATCAAGCAGAATCTGAACGAGGTATTGGCCGAGCGCACCGGTCAGCCCCTCAGCCGCATTGAGGATGACACCGATCGCGACTTCTTCATGTCCGCCAATGAAGCGGTGGAATACGGTCTGATCGATCGCGTCATCGATCGCCGTGCCCTCAACACCGCTGCTTAGGCTCATCCCTTAATCTGCAGCATTGCGCAGCGGTTCCAGCCAGTCGGTTGGGACCGCTTGTGTATTGAGGGATTCCGCATGACGGCCACCACCATTGCCCGGGCCGTGATAATCGCTGCCACCGCTGGGTAGCAGTTGGTAGCGATCGCACCATTCCTCGAGTTGCCGGCGATCGCTGGGGCTATGCCCGGGATGAATGACCTCCAGTCCTTGCAAGCCGGCTTCCACCAACAGCGGCAATGTCTCTTCGACGCGACCACCCCGCCAGAGAAACGGATGCGCCCAGACGACAACCGCACCGGCCTCTCGCAACCAGCGAATGCCTTCGACGACATCTAGTTTTTCGTAAGGCACATAGGCGGGAGCTTGTTCACCGAGGAAGCGGCGGAAGGCTTCATCCCAGCTCTGGACGTGACCCGCATTTAGGAGCGCTTGGGCAAAGTGAGGCCGACCCGGCATCTGTCCAGCTTGCAATTCTGGCAGGACGATCGGGGCTCCAAGTTCCGCTAGTTTGGTGGCGATCGCCTCTGCCCGTCGCCAGCGTCCCGCCTGTTGCTCAATCAGCAGCGGTTCCAAAATCTCGCGATCGGGCCAAAAGCCCAGCAGATGCAAAGAGCGATCGTTGTGAATCGTGCTGAGTTCAATGCCGGGAACGATTTCGAGGCGATTCCCTGCGGCTGCGATCGCTGCTGTCCAGCCCCCCAAGGTGTCGTGATCAGTGATTGCCAGTGCCGTCACCCCAGCCGCGATCGCCGCTTCGACTAGCTCGGTGGGCGACAGACTGCCATCGGAATAGGTGGTGTGGGTATGCAGCTCTAGCATGAATGGCTCGCGGGTAAGGCTATTGGTAGAATGTAAGGCTTGTGACTTATTCATCGCACAGACCAAGGAGAGCCGCTGCATGGCCCGGATGTATTACGACGCCGATGCCAATTTGGATTTGTTGAATGGCAAAACGGTGGCCATCATTGGCTATGGCTCGCAAGGCCATGCCCACGCCCTCAACCTCCGCGACAGCGGTGTGAACGTCGTGGTTGGTCTGTACCCCGGCAGCAAATCGGCTGCGAAAGCCGAGGCGGAAGGTCTGAAAGTGCTGCCCGTGGCGGAAGCCGCGCAAGCTGCAGACTGGATCATGATCCTGCTGCCCGATGAATTCCAAAAGAGCGTTTTTGAAAGCGAAATCCGTCCGGCTCTGAGTGCAGGGAAAGTCCTCGCCTTTGCTCACGGTTTCAACATCCACTTCGCCCAAATCGTGCCGCCCGCCGATGTGGACGTGGTGATGATTGCACCGAAGAGCCCCGGCCACTTGGTGCGTCGCACCTATGAACAAGGCCAAGGTGTGCCCTGCCTGTTCGCGATCTACCAAGATGCCAGCGGTCAAGCTCGCGATCGCGCCATGGCTTACGCCAAAGGCATTGGTGGCACCCGCGCCGGCATTCTGGAAACCAGCTTCCGTGAAGAAACCGAAACCGACCTGTTCGGCGAACAAGCGGTGCTTTGCGGTGGTTTGAGCGCCCTGATCAAAACCGGTTTTGAAACACTGGTGGAAGCTGGTTATCAACCTGAGCTGGCCTACTTCGAGTGTCTGCACGAAGTCAAGCTGATCGTCGATTTGATCGTCGAAGGTGGTTTGGCGGCAATGCGCGATAGCATCTCCAACACGGCAGAATACGGCGACTATGTCACCGGTCCTCGCCTGATCACGGAAGAAACCAAGGCTGAAATGAAGCGCGTGCTGGCCGACATTCAGCAAGGTCGTTTCGCCCTCGACTTCGTTCAAGAGTGTGGTGCTGGCAAGCCGGTGATGACGGCAACCCGTCGTCTGGAAGCCGAGCATCCGATCGAGTCGGTGGGCAAAGACCTGCGGGCTATGTTTAGCTGGCTGAAAAAGTAAGCGCCTAAGCGATCGCTATTAATCGGCGATCGCCTATCAGTCTGTTCTAAAAATCCGGTTTGGGAGTGGTTGTTAACGCTGAGTCGTTCGCCGCTTCTTGGCCGGATTTTGCGTTGTTGAGCGCCGCAATTACTCAGTTGCATCCATTGCTAACAGCAGTCTTCTCAGCAGTGGCACGAGTGTCGCCAGCTCCTCGGAAGTGGCAAATTCGGAGAGCAGCGCCCCTTCTTGAGCGAAAAAACGGGCATCACTATCATCCGCTAGCGCAATACCTTTGGGCGTCAGTTGCACAATCACGCTACGGCGATCGCTACCATCCCGCGATCGCACCACAATACACGGCAACTCTATTTGTAAAACCTGCCGATAGAGAAACAGTCAGGCGCTCAAAGCAACGGTTTGCGTTACGGGGCCACATGACACTGAATCGCTAAGTGAGATAGGTAAGCTCGAATCTTGTCGCTCCCCATCTCTCTCAGATGGCGCTTGTTGTAGAACAGGATGAAATCTCGAATGTAGTAAAGATACGACTTCTTGGTCTTGAGGCTGAAATGTTTAAGGCGAATCGCTTCTCTCACCTGATCAAGCAGGTGCAGTGGTTATGGTGATGACATAGGTAGATGCTGGATAACCCCGACTGGGGGGGTATTGTCCGTCAAAAGTGCTGGATAACACCCCAAAACCACGGTGTCATCCCGTAGATCCGGTGGATAATATTCGGCATCACGGTAGTTATCTAACGGATCTGACGCTTAATACATAGTTAGCTGTCCTAAAAGTAATAGCTTGTGTGGCGATTACGGATTTGGAAAAGCTATATTGGCTTGGGCCTTCTAGATTATTTGGAGTCCACATTTGTTCTGCAACTGGTTTGCCATCAATAAAAGAGAGCCTTGCCCTTACAATTTTTTAGTTGAAGATATTACAGAAAGTAGTCAACCGAACCTTGCAGATCCAGATGACTCTATTCTTGATGATTTTGCCAAGTATCTTTTGACTGCACATGCAGATCCTGAGATGATCAAGAATGAATGCACGATTCTCCTTAAAGACTTAGAGGATGTAGATTTACCTATAATTAAAGAAGAAATTGAGCAAAAAATTTTCCAGAAATACGCCGAAGAAGAAGTTTTACCTGTTAGGACATCTGGCTTTAAAGGTTTAGCTTGGTTTGGTAATTTTGGTGAGATCTTATCATCACTGATTTTGATAAAATTTCAAGGTTTTTCGTCACCTATTTACAAATTGAGGTATCGCGAAAAAACCTCTTGGGCAATGAAATTGACAGATTTTTGTCTTATCAAAAATTGTGAAAGATTGGCTAAACCTTTGATTTGCTATGGTGAAGTCAAAACTAAATCTAGTCATTTTGATGCCGATCTCGGAATTCAAGGTCATGATAGTTTAATCAAGGATGATGCATTAGAAGACCCTGAAATACTTAAATTTTTTTGTAAAATGCTTTACAGCAGGGAGAAATTTGATGAGGCAGACTTCTTCTCAAAAATTAGGCTTGGAAAAATAGCTTACGATAAACACTTCTATCTTTTTCTTGTGCATGAAAAACAAACTTGGAGTGATGAGATCTTAGATAAGCTTAATACCCATTCAATAGATGAACGATTAGAAAATTTCTGCGTCAGTGTAGTACTTATTCAAGAACTAAGAAAAATTATTGATGAGTCCTACGCACGAGCTTGGAAAGGGGTGAGAGAAATTGTCAATGGATAAGCAGACCTTTCTGAAAAACACCTCTAATAGCCTCAGAGAATTAAATTCAGATCCAATTTTTAGAAATAATTTATATCAAGTTCGAACAAAAGCTATTCAACATGAATTTCTTCCAGGGCAGTCAGATACTCAGTTTACGTTTGACTTTAAGAGAATCTGGCAATATTGTGACTATCTTCTTTCAGAAAGTATTCTATTGCTAAAAGAAAATTTTGACGATAAGAATTATTTACTAGAAAATATTAAAACTGCCGCCCAATCTTTTGAATTTTTGGCAAAGTTTGCAAACCGAGAGGAGCGAGAAACTTTGCTAATAAACTCTGCTATTTGTTATCAAATATCGGGATATCAAGCAAACTCATTTTGCATTAGTAGACTCATTGAAGCTGAATTTTTGAATCAGGCAAATATCCCACAGCCTGGAGAAATAGATTCTGAATTGACAAGATTTTTTAGACAAGCCTTTATTAATTTTCTGCGTCGAGAAGTCCGACGAATGCAAGAAGTTTCAAGTCTTGCAATTGATAGAATTAATGGTTTCCAGACTACTATTTCTCAACAGATAAAACATCCAGACTTTTCAATAAATGATGTTTTTGCGTTGACTGCTCATGCATTTTTTCATCGCTCGATTAGCGATTTTTCACAGTTTTGTCTAAGTGGCAACCTAGAAATTTTTGAAGAGTGTAAAAGGAAACTTCAAAAGAGCCAATGTAACTTCTCAAAGGCAGGTGATTCCACCTTTGCTGTAATCGTTTCAGAACTTCTGGCTATCCTTGATTTATTCTCTGAGCGTTCAACATGGATTAACATAAATGAATATGCTAGCAATTTGCTAAATGACCCAATTTGGCGGTTCTACCTTAGAAATCTAGCCCAGGAGAAATCGATTGTTGAGTTTTGGGTATCTCAACTAAAAGCCATTCAAAACCACTTACTCACAAGTAATGATAGCTTTGTTGTACAAATGCCAACTAGTGCAGGGAAAACCTTTATTGCAGAGTTGGCTATCTTAGCATCTCTGACTGCTGGAGCTGATACTCGATGTCTTTATATAGCTCCATACCGAGCATTAGTAAATGAAGTTCAAAGCCACTTATCAAATGTGCTTAGTAAACTTGGATATCGTGTATCTAAACTTGTTGGCGGTTTTGAATTTGATACATTCCAGAATTTTCTGCTGACTCAAGCCCATGTTCTTGTAACTACTCCTGAAAAGGTAGATATGCTGTTAAGAACAAAACCAGATTACTTTAATGAAATAGGAACTATTATTGTTGACGAAGGACATATGATTGATGAGGGGATTTCTACATTAGAAGATCTCCCTGAGGGTAAAACACTTTTGGAAGAGCTGCATGAGCAAGAAACGCTAGGTAGAGGAGTTCTTCTTGAGTTTTTGATGACTCGACTTAAGGCTAAGATTCCACAGAGCCGTTTCATTTTTATTTCTGCGGTTATGCCTGAAGTTAATTCCGATGATTTTGTGAGGTGGTTATGCAGTAGCCAGCAGGATGCCTTGCACATCGATCCTTCTGAGCGCCCTTCGCGTCAAGTAATTGGAAAGTTCGAATGGCGCTCAGAAAATAATGGCGAAATTCAGTATTTGAACTTACCTCAACTTTCTACAGGTAGACAACCATGGGTTCCAAGTTTTATTCAGCGGAAACAATACTATACGGGTGAATTAACGCCTACAGGTCGAAGAGAAAGAAAAAGTTGGCCAGATATTAATAATAAGAGCCAGACATCAGCAATGCTTGCAGTAAGACTTGCTAAAACAGGTCCAGTTCTGGTTTTTTGCGCGCAAACTCGAGATGCAAGAGATGTCTTAAATAATCTTGTCAAAACCCTCAAATATCTTGAGGCTTCAGAGGAACTACCTACTGATGATCTTCGATATGAAGCTGAACCAAACTTAGCCTCCTATCATGAAGCAATTGAATGGCTAGGCGAAGGTCATCCTTTAACGCAGGCTCTCCATTACCGTGTAGGCTTACACTATGGACCGTTACCAGACCCTGTGAGGCAAGCAATTGAAGAGGAGTTTCGAGATAACCGCTTAAGGATTTTAGTTAGTACTAATACTTTAGGACAAGGAGTTAATTTGCCTGTTAAGACGGTAATTATCCATAGTCTAGAACGACGTTGGTCTGAATCTACAAATGATGGTGAACCAGTTATTTATTCGAATAGCCTGAGAAAACGAGATTTTTGGAATATTTGTGGGAGAGCAGGCAGAGCTGGAAAGGAAACTGAAGGACAGGTTGTGTTTGTAAAAATTACCTCTCATGATGAGGAACTGATTCGAGAATACCAGAATCAAGGAAATCTTGAAGAAGTAGATAGTGGGTTATTCAAAATACTTCAGGCTTTAGTAGAGAGGCGAATCAGTCAAAATGATCTAATTGGCTACCTCGATTCTCACCTACTAGCGTTGCTAGCTGAAGAGGCAGTAGATACTCAGGATGAAGCTAATATTTCGAGTTTTCTTGATACTAGTTTAGTCGGAGTACAGGCGAATCGAAAGCAAGTAGAAAAAACTCCTTTAGCCTCCGCAATGAGGACGGCCTCAGCTTGGATACTTGATCAAGTTGAAGATGAGGGACTAAGGAAAGTATTTGCTGCAACTGGCTTAAGAGTATCTAGCTGTCAGGCTATTGAAGCAAATATAAATCAGTATTTTGAAGAAATTAGATCGGAATTGGAAAATATAGAGAATGTAGAATATGTAGAGAATACTCGTTTTCGAAATAGTGATTTCTTCATCCAGGTTGCTTTTATAGCCTGCCAAAGTTTACCAGAAATGAGATTATTGCATACTATTGACTACCATGGGCCTGAAGGCGATGAATTCTCTTTAATTAGAAGCTGGGTAAATGGTGCACCGATTCGAGAATTGCGGAATAATCTTTGGGATCCTGATAAGGAAGAGGATTTTAGCCGCTATTTAGCAGATAGAATCACTTACAAGCTACCTTGGGGAATCAATGGTTTCCTAAGTATTTTGGCATTCAAATTAGGAAGAGAATATACTGATTTGCCAGTTATATGGCAGCATCTTCCATCCATGGTAAAGTTCGGCGTTAATAGTATCTTTAGTTGCTGGGCTAGCAGCCTCGGTATCACCTCAAGAAACTCAGCATTACAAATAGGCCAAGCATACTTATCTGAAAACCCTTTTCAAACTCTTGACTATAGTGACTTTGTTCGATGGTTTGTAAACTTACCCAATGACTATATTTTTAGTGAGATAAGTGTTTCGAATTTTGAGTATTCCAGTATGTTTAAGATTCGAAATGGAATCGTTTTTGGCAATGAAAGTCTGCAATGCTTGCGTGAAGAGATACAGGAAATTGAATCTCCAGTAAGAGAAATTTCATACGTGGATAGTCGGGTGACTGTAGCAGCAAAAGTAAGAGAAGGAGATGTCTTGGAACTGAATTTAGAACCTGATAATCCTTACGATCCCACTGCTGTTAGCGTTTCCTTTGACGGGGAACAAATTGGCTATGTACAACGCGACAAGGCAATCATTATTTCAAGAGAACTGCAGCTTGGCAAGCAAGTAACGGCTCGTGCGACTCGGGTTAGATTTATTGATGATCAAGCTAATCAAGATCCTTTAATAGATATGCAAATCATGATTGAGTGAAAAAGGGCATTCCATCTCTCAGCAGTTACATGCTAGATAATCGGTGTGATAACAGCTAACACCGCGTTGGTGCGGACGGGAAAGAGGTTATTGGTAGATGTTCAATGTTGTCTGCCGCCGCACAACTACACAGTTAGCTGGCTCCGCAGAGAGCCTTTCCACTTATCCTTTGAGGTTGTCGGTCAGCCCGAAAGCACCCTGCAACAACTCTGCCAATATGGCAACCGCTTAGTGCGGCAACATGCCCAAGACAATTTGGTGAGCCGTGGCCTTGCTGTCTAACAGCATCCCAACCAACAACAGTTCTTGGCAACACAAGCTAGGAACTGTTGAATGACCTTCGGCGCTGGTGCGATCGGCCTGCAATTCGCAGTTATTCAATTCCTGAAAGATGGAGCTAAGGGGGATTCGAACCCCTGGCCTTACGGGTGCGATCCGCGAAACCCAAGGCATTGACGTTAATCGGCAGGTGGCTTTCACGACTAATCGGAACAATCAATAACCATTGCCGCATTAACAGCAAGTTGCGAGCGGGCGGGCGATCGATGTCAGTTGAGTCTCTAACTGAATCAGAGTTTAGTTGGCTGCTCGGATCCGCCTTGGCCTGAAATGACCGTCATGCGCTA
This sequence comes from Synechococcus elongatus PCC 11801, assembly GCF_003846445.2. Taxonomy (NCBI): domain Bacteria; kingdom Bacillati; phylum Cyanobacteriota; class Cyanophyceae; order Synechococcales; family Synechococcaceae; genus Synechococcus; species Synechococcus elongatus. The sequence continues at coordinate 931,366 of NZ_CP030139.2, forward strand.
CCTAGAAGCTGAGCATCCGATCGAGTCGGTGGGCAAAAACCCGCGGGCTATGTTTAGCTGGCTGAAGAAGTAGCCTACTGCCGGACGGTCGTGGCGATCGTCGCCTATTACGCTTTGAACCCGATTTGGGAAACGCTGGTCGCCCCCGAGACTTGGCCAGAGTCCCCCGATCGGGTTTTTTGCGACCTGTTGCCCGCCCCCGATCGCCCGCAATTACAACAGCTTTTGACTGAATTGCAGCCGGGTGATCGCCTTTGGCTTCGGCAACTCCACGATCTGGGCGATCGCCTCGATGCCTTGTTGCCCGTCCTGCAGAACTGCCAAAAGCAGTCAGTGCAAGTGCAGATCCTTGGACTGGAAGAGCCGCTGCCACTCGATTCCGCTGCAGGACTCGACTTGCTGCCGCTCTGGGCCGAAGTACAGCGATCGCAGCAACGCGATCGACTCAAAGCCGGACATGCCAAAAATCGTCTGCAAGCTCTACCGCCACCGGGACCGGCTCCCTTTGGCTACCGACGCGGCAAAGAGCGCTATGCGATTGATCGGGCAGCCGCAGCCTTGGTACGGGATGGAGTTGCACATTTCCTGATCTACGGTTCGCTGCGAGGAGCTGCTCGCTACGTAACGCAAAAACATCAGCGGGCGATCGCCATCACAACCGTGCGCCGTTGGCTGAGCCATCCGGTCTATCGCGGTGATTTGGTCTACGGCAGTGGGGCGATCGTGGCCGACACCCATCCAGCCTTGGTATCGCGGGAAGAAGCCGCGCAGATCGATCGCATTCTGCGGCGCAATCGACGGCTACCACCCAAAACTGCGAGTGCGCCTCGTTGCCTGGCCGGACTCGTGCAATGCCAAACCTGTCAGGCGCATCTCGTTGTTGGCAGCACCAAACCCCACCGTAGCGATCGCGAATATCTCTACCTGCGATCGCCTGCAGCTTGTCATCAAACTCCCCGTTGCAGTGCGATCGCCTACGACACTTGCCTACAGACAGTGATCCAAACCATCTGCCAGCAATTACCGATCGCAGTCGCTGCCCTTGAACAACCCGATCAACATCCCGCTAAAACTACGATCGCCAGCCGCCAAGCGGAACTGCAGCGGATTCTGAGTGTTGAACTGCCAGATTTAGAAGCGCGGGGCATCCTCGATGCGGAAACGGCTGCGATCCGGCGGCTGCAGATTCAAACGGAACTGGTGCAACTGCGCGATCGCCAAGCTCAGCTCTCACCCGTCAACCTATCGGAATTGGTGCAGGCGGTGGCCATTCCCCAGTTCTGGCAGGATTTGTCGGAGGTGGAGCGGCGCTTTTTCTTTCGGGAATTTATCCGCGAAATTCAACTCGAACGGCGATCGCGACAGGATTGGTCGCTACAGTTGCAACTGGTGTTTAGCCCACCGGAGCGATCGCATGAATGAACTGACCCACTCGATCGGCGCGATCGCTGCTTTCTGCACGACCATCAGTTTTCTGCCACAAGTTCTCAAAATTCTCAAAACCGGCGATACCCGCGCTATCTCACTGCCAATGTATGCACTATTCGTGGCTGGAGTGGGCTGCTGGCTGACCTACGGCTGGCTACGCAGCGACTGGCCAATCATTGCAGCCAATCTCACCACCGGCTTGCTGAGTGGTACTGTCTTGCTGCTGAAACTGCGATCGCTGCGCACCAAACCGCGCTAGGGAATTACTTTAGTCCAACGCTCACCATCTGGCTGGCATGGATGCAATGCTTGCTGCCCCTAGCGTTCGCTCTCAGGACTAACCATCTGTTTTTTGCTCGACGCCAAATCCAACGAGTGCGAGGGTATCCAGCGGCTGATCATCGCGAGTCGGGCGAACGTAGTTGAGGATGCGGCGCACCCTCAGACGGGGGTTGACCAAGGTAATCGAATCAACAGAAACGATACGCGTGTAGTGCGTGGTCATCAGCAGTTCGCGACTCTCAGGATTGAAGCGAAACGCTGAGACAATGGGGCGGGCTTCCTCATAGGCGCGATCGCGCAGGTAGTCGCCCACCAGCCAACCGTCTTCCGTACCTCGCGGCACAAACAGCATATTCAGCTCTTGGCTGACCTCTTCGCCATGTTCTGAGACGGTATGAAAGCCCAAGCAAAAGCCCGGTAGCTGCTCCAAGGCTTGCTCGGTTTCCATGATGTTGACAGCCAAGACTTGAGCTTTGGTCTCGGCGGAGAGCGATCGCACCGCAAATTCCGTATGCGATCGTTCCACTTCTTGGCGAGTCAAATAGTGGTAGGTGCGTTCAGTACTCCAACCGCCAATACAGCAGTCAAAAAAGTGATGAAAAGCTTCAAGACTCATAGGTTGTCGCTTCCTCCCCAGCGATGCAGGCGGCGGAGGATCCGCCCAGCCAATTGAGCGGCTCCGAATCCATTGTCAATATTGACCACACCCATGCCAGGGGCACAACTATTCAGCATCGACAGCAGTGCCGCCAAGCCTTGGAAGCTCGCACCGTAGCCTACGCTGGTGGGCACAGCGATGATGGGGCAGGCGACTAGACCAGCAATCACACTGGGCAGCGCCCCTTCCATCCCTGCCACCACAATCAGCACATCTGCCTGATCCAGGCGCGATCGCTCGGCCAAGAGGCGATGCAGGCCAGCCACCCCCACGTCACGAATGCGATCGACACGAAAGCCCCAGAGTTCTGCAATGACGGCGGCTTCTTCAGCGACAGGCAGATCCGAGGTACCTGCACAGACGACCCCCAAGCGACCCGGTTGGGGTTGGGGAGGCTGGGGTTGGAGGGCGGCGATCCGGGCGATCGGATCGTAAGTGAGGCCAGGTAATTGGGCTTGCAGACGGGGCACCCGATCGGGCTCAATACGCGTGGCGATCGCGGCTTGATTACGAGCGGCGTAGGCACGGAACAGCGTCAGAATCTGCTCAGTTGTCTTGTCCTGACCCCAGATCACTTCGGGAAACCCGGTGCGCAACTGGCGATGGTGATCGATGCGGGCAAAGTCACCGATCGCTTCCGTATCGAGATAACGCAGTTGGTCAAGGGCTTGCTGAGGGGCGATCGCACCTGCTGCGACTTCTTCCAGCAGTCTTTGCAGGGCTTGCGAATCAATCATCGTCATTCACTGAGACGTATTCCGTATTCCACAGTGCGCCACCCAGCTCCGAGAATTGAATCGGAGTAATCGTGTTGCGGACAGCTGCAATCTGTTGGCGGTTGACGAGATAGATAAAGGGTAAATACTGCTGGGCTAGTCGCTGTGCCTGACCATAAATTTCCTTGCGGCGATCGTCATCAATTTCCTGAGCTGCAGCGACAAATAGTTGATAAATTTCAGCTTCCCAAGGTGCAACTTGACGCCCTTCGATCGAGGCTTGGCTCGCGCTGGGTTGCTGATTAAAGAGATGCAGACTGCCTTCAGGATTCCAGACATTGGCGCCGCTGTTGGGTTCAATGTTGCTAGTCAACCCGAGGATTAACCCCTCCCAGTCCAGCTGATTACTGATCCGGTCGATCACACTACTGAAGGCGATCGGTGTGAAGTCAACCTGAATCCCGAGGCGGGCAAGGTCGCCTTTGATCCGTGCTCCCATTGCAACGCGCACCGGATTCTCGGCATTGGTCAGCAAGGTGAAGCGAACAGGATTACCTTGGCGATCGCGCAGCTGTCCTTCGGCATCTTTTTGGAATCCGGCTTCTGTCAGCAGTTGTTCCGCCTTTGCTTGGTTGAAGTTGTAAACAGGTAAGCCCTCCTCAGGACTGAGATAAAAGGGACTCTGGGGGATGATTAAAGAGTTAACAACCACGCCCAAACCGCGATAGGCCGTATCGACGATCGCGGAGCGATCGATAGCGTAGGCGATCGCTTGCCGGAAGCGAACGTCATTGAACCAAGCCGATTTAATTGGATCGACGAGTGGCTTTCCATTGCGCCGGCCTTGGTTAAGGTTAAACGTCAGATAAACAGTCAGCGGTTCCGGGCCCCCGCTGTAGATGGTGAAATCGCCGCGCTGTTCTTCCCGTTTCAGTAGCGAGAAATCACCGGGTTGAATGGGTTCTAAAACGTCTAAGTCGCCCGAGCGGAACTGCAGCAGCTGTGTATCGGCATTCTCAACAATCTGCCAGACAAGGCGATCAAGTTTGGGCAGTGGGCTCCCATCGCGATCGCGCTGATAGAAATAGGGATTACGTTCAAAAATGATCCGCTGGCCGGGTTGGTAACGCTGCAGCCGAAACGGTCCATTGACAATAATTTTCTGGGGATTCGTCTCAGTCCCCCACGTGCTCAAAAAGGCAGGATTACCCTGACTATCCATTTGCTCCAGCGAAGCGGCGAGAGCATGCTTGGGCAAAATTGGCAGTGCCATGTTGCGCAGCAGCGGTGCAAACGGCTGAGGCGTCTGAATCACCACTTGGCGATCGCCCACTGCCGTGACGGTTGGTAAATCCTGGTCAATCCGCAGGATATCGCGCGCGCCCGTTGGCACCTTGGGGTTGAAGTAGATGCGGTTGTAGGTGAAGTCGACATCGGCTGCCGTCAATGGCTGGCCATCAGACCAGCGCAGATCGGGGCGCAATTGAAACGTGATCTGGCGGCGATCGGGGCTAATGTCCCAAGACTCAGCCAAGCCCGGCTCCAGGCTCCCGTCGAAGCCATTGACATGAACTAAGCCTTCGTAGAGCAGCCCAAAGACGTTAGGCGACTCTTCATTGAGCGCGTAGTTAAACGTTTTGGGGTCAAAGCGGACGCTAGCGATCAACTGCTGACGCGGCGATGAACTCGCACTGCTACAGGCGACCAGCAGCACTGCTGCCAGCAAGACTGCCAACCAGCGACGGATCCTAGTCACGCACCAACAGCGCCACGGCATAGGCACAGATCCCCTCTTCTCGCCCCGTGGGCCCCAGTTTTTCGTTGGTGGTCGCCTTGATCCCAATTTGATCGGGCTCAAGCCCAAGCACGCTTGCTAGGCGATCGCGCATCGCGGCAATGTGGGGCTTCAGCTTTGGCTGCTCGGCCACTACCACTGAATCAAGGTTGCCAATACTCCAACCGCGATCGCGGATCAGCTGATGCACTTGGGCTAGCAACTGAAGGCTGTCTGCGCCTTTCCACTGCGGGTCGGTGGGAGGGAAGTAGTGACCGATATCGCCCAGACTCAAGGCGCCGAGCATCGCATCCATGATCGCGTGGGTCAGCACATCGGCATCACTGTGCCCATCCAAGCCGAGAGAATGCTCTAGTTGAATGCCCCCAAGGATGAGGGGACGACCTTCCACCAAGCGATGGATGTCGTAGCCATTACCAATGCGAAAGCGACTCATAGCACTGCAGCAGGATGCGGCTCGATCCTATCAGTCTTGCTGAGTTTCATCACCTGAATCCCAATCTTCGTTGCCAGTTCAGTTCTTTGTACAGCGTTCAGCATACTCACGAGCGGCTATCTGCTTTGACTGAAACTCCATCAAAAAAGGATCCACCAAAGCTTGAGATACTGAGGGATGAAATCATCACTAGCTCCTGACTAGATTCGCTGGCCAATTTTGATGAGATTGCCATCAGGATCGATGATATAAAACTCTCTCATTCCCCACGGTTTATCTTCTAGCGAACTAATTCGAGGAATACCTGTCTTAGGAAGTTCTAATTGCTTAAACTCTTGAAACAGTGCATCTACCTGTTCAACTCTCCAGTAGCAAGCTAGATTCGACTGAGAAGGTTCCAACATCGCTTCGACGGCAAGGTGAATTTCAATATAATTGCGTCTAAGGATGACATAGTCAGTGAACCGATTTATTGAGTCATTCGCTATAAATCCTAGTCTTTGATAGAAATCAATACTCCGTTGCAAGTCTTGCGAAAGAAAAATAGGAATGATCATTTCTGATTGCATGAGCAGAATCTCCCATTGATTCAGTATGTTTTGCCAAGCATTATAATCGCCAAAGAAATTAAGCTGAGTTGATAAGTAATTAGCATTTTTATCATCAACAAGAGAGAAAATATTTCTTAATTGCCTCCTAGCTTGCGAAAGAGTTTCAATCTCTGCTGTATTAAGCCAAGCTTCAGCACATTGCTGACTAAACTCAAAGGCATCTAAACCACAACAAGCAGCTAAACAGTGAATCTCACAGAATCTGAGTAACGACCAAAGTGGTTTTGGGATAATAACTTCTACTACTTCGTTCATTGTTATCGATTAGCTGCGATGAGCAAGGTAAACATGTGTTTTATAGACGATGCGAACGAAACCTTGAGGGCTGGCATAATGATCGTAAAATTCTGTTAATTTTACGATTAACTGATGGAGGCCTTCGCCAGATTGAGGAATACTTCCTTGACTCCGAGCAAGTCCTATCAGATCCTCTAAGTCAAGAAGTTGCTCAGTTGCAAAGTAAAATCGCTCTAATTGCTGAAAATAGGGCAAAGTAATGCCGTGCCAAAATAACTGATAGCGAAATTTGTCCAGCTGCTTTCGCAGAGAAAAATTTTGTTCTGGCTTAAGATATTGATCAGTTGTATTAGCAGCTTGATAGAGATGTTTTGTATAGGCCTGAGAAGCAATATCTTGTTGATCCCAGAAGTTCCAAACTAAGGCAAGTCGACCATTGGGTTTAAGAATACGTCTAAACTCCTGCAAAGACTTTATAAAGTCAAACCAGTGAAATGCTTGAAATGCTGTGACTAAATCAACCGAAGCAGTTTCCAGAGGAATATTTTCAGCTGATCCCTCTATATACTTCACGCCATCATAAGTAGGTGCTCCTCTGCGCATGTCAGCACCTGGCTCTATGGCAATAACCTGAGCACCTTGATCTGCGAGTTGGCGAGACCCAATACCAGTGCCAGCACCGATATCGGCCACTACAAGAGAATCGACTGGTAGTCCATCTAGTATTTTCGCAATCGCCTGATCTGGATATCTTGCGCGGTAATGATCGTAGCCTTCATAGTATGGGAATGAGGCTGACATCGCTTATATGTGAGTTTTGTACCCACAGTTTTAGGCTACAGACTTCTTGGTTGTCAATTATTGTGACATCTCCTTATTTTGAGGCTATCAATCTAATAACAATTAAACACTCTTGAGGCTTCACACTTAAACATGAAATACACGGCATTAATTTTTATTCTTTTAATCATACTTGTATTTACATTGATCAACTTAGTCTCCCTAATCTTTTTTAGAGTACCAACAAGCAATACAAGTCGTACAGCTTTTGATGTCATTATTGTCCTTGGAAGCCCAGCTGATTCAGATGGGGGCCCCAGTGAGGTAATGAAGCAGAGGGTAATTGAAGGAGTAAAACGTTTTTATCAAGGGCAGGCAAAGCATATTTTATTTACAGGGAGTGCAGTCTACAGTGAATTCATCGAGGCCGATGTGATGTCAGAATTTGCACACTCTCTAGGAGTGCCGAAAGATGCCATTTTAACTGACACAAAATCGAAAAATACTTATCAAAACATATTTAACTCAATTAGTGTAATGCGTGATCAAAATTGGCTCTCGGCACTAGTTATTACATCTCCCTCTCATATTCAAAGGACGTCTTTTATCTTATCTACTTATGATATTGAATATCGAGTTATTGGAAACCATATACCACCAAAGATTTGGGCATGGGAATTAATTTTAGGGCAGTGGGAGAAGTATATAATTACACGACTATTTTTTAGCGGATATTCACAAACTTACGGCCTTAGAAAAGGAGAATAAATGATTAATAACCAATACTGTTTAAAGGCGATTATCTTTCTAACTTCACGCCATTAATAGTAGAAATAAAGAAAAAATTTTCTCCGGTAAATTTGAGAGATTATAGCGAGTTAATGACTAGATTAATAGATAGATTTATGCAGACCATCGCTGCTTTGAAGCAGAGAGCAATGATTGCCATTCACTGAAAGGCAGCTCCTTCATGTCCCAGTGACAAAAAGATTCCATTTCGACTGGAGTTGGTCCTTGTTTCTGTAATTCTTTGGGTAGGTAGTCCTCCTCGGGGTCTGCGATCGCCGGTTTGGTCAGTTGAGAGTGTGTGGCTGGATCCCTGGGCAACCAAACGAGGGAGTTAAGCACCACGAAGATCACGAGACTCAGACCCAGTTGAAACGCCCAGTCTTGGCTTGGGAGTAGTGCGAGGGTCGGCAGAAAGACGCAGGTCATAGCAGTTGGTTCGGTCGCGATAGCACTAGTTTCCAACTCCCGGATCTTTTTGGCTGGATTTCAGTGCGAATGTCAAAATGAAATCTCTAACATTCTCTCTATCTCCAATCATCTCAACCTCATAGACAGCTAATTGCTATCCGAGAACAGATAGCCTAAAAAGAGTTGTTTAGATTCGAGTTCTTGGCAATTCGGCGGGATATCTTGGCACCTCGTCAAACCAATGTATCGTCATAATTACTGATGTAATAGCTAGGCTTTTAAAAAAACCACGAAGCAGCCTAATTAATACTGAGAATCTTTTAATTAATGGATTTCATCGAACCGTAAGATTAATTATTTCATCTGGCTGCCGATCTTTGCTCAACTGCAGACTCTTAACTGACACTACTCCTCCTTCTTCATAGCGTACATCAAAGGAGTAACCATATACAGTTGAGCCTTCCGGCAAAATAATCTTATCGGATTCACTTATGATGCAAGAGGTTTTATCTACTTCAAATAAGCTGGCCTTGCAAGCTCGTATAGCACTGGTTGGATGGTCATACCAAGTTCTATTCCCCCAAAATTTATTCATAATATTAGTTGAATGAAGGATGCTGACCGAGTTGCCGTTGTCAACTGTTAGTCGAAACCATTCCTCTCGATCTGCATCACCAGGAGAGAAGATGCTATTTTGCAAAGCATTACCAACCGCTGCATCCCTAATCCTGACCTTGAAGACTAACCTTTTATTTTGAAAGGCTTTAAGAAGTTCCTTCTGAGCCTCTAGCTCTTTTTTGAGTTTTGCTTCTTCTGCTTGCTGCTGTTGTTGTACTTGTCGCTGATATGTCTCACAGGCCAATGATCTAGGTGCTTTGAGGCAGACTTCAGAACCTTGAACGAGACTTGCTGCTAGCAATATAGCTTCAAGCATTAGAATGATCCAAAACCTAGTGATTAAATTTTATCATTGCTAGTTTAAATTTTGTTGATCATAAAGAGGCTTTTGTAGACTTTATAACTTTTATAGGAAATTTAAGTCCAAGATGCTTGCCAGTGAGCCGCTTGGTCGCGAATTGCTGCCCGATCGCTGTCTGGCATTTTTTGGAGCTGTTTGAGAATTAAGCCTATGCGCCCTTGAGCCTGAAGCTTTTGCTCATGGCGATCGAGAAAATCCCAGTACAGCGCATTGAACGGACAAGCGCGATCGCCCAATCGTTGTTTGGGGTCATAGCGACAACTCTGACAGTAATTGCTCATTCGATTGATGTAGTTAGCTGACGCTGCATAGGGTTTTGAGGCCAACTTCCCGCCATCGGCAAAGAGGCCCATGCCCAGCACATTCGTCTCCATCACCCAGTCATAGGCATCGAGGTGAGTGGCTTGAAACCACTCTTTGACTTGCCAAGGATCGAGTCCAGCAATCAGGGCAAAGTTGGCGAGAATCATCAACCGCTGAATGTGATGGCTATAGCCAATCGCTTCAATCTGCTGAAAACACTGTTGGAGGCAATGGAGATCAGTTTTTCCGGTCCAAAAGAATTCAGGCAGTGAGCGATCGTGCTCAAACCAATTTGATTGCGGATAGGTGTCAGGAAAATAGTGATGGAGTCCGTGCATATACTCTCGCCAGCCCAGAATCTGGCGAATAAAGCCTTCGACGCTGGCGATCGGAGCTTGGTTGTCATAGAAAGCCTGTTCAGCTCGGTGAATCACCTCCAGCGGATGCAGCAGTCCTAAATTCAGTACTGGCGCAATCAAGCTATGCCACATTGTTGCTTGGCCGCTGACCATGGCGTCTTGATAGGGGCCAAAGGTTTTGAGCTTAACGGTTAAAAACTGATCCAAGGCTTCCAATGCCTGCGATCGCGTCACTGGCCAATGAAAAGGCTCCAGTGTTCCATAAAGCGGCAACTCCAGCGATCGCACAGTTTCAATGACTGTTTGCGTGATCGAATCTGGCAAAAATTGAGCGGCTGGTGGTGGCTGCAGCCCACTTTTAGGAGGCTTGCGATTCTCCGGATCAAAGTTCCATTGCCCCCCAACCGGTTCTTGATCTTCGGTCAGTAAGACTTGCCAGCGTTTGCGGCCTTCGCGATAGAAATTCTCAAGCCGCAGCTGTCTATAGGGCTTGGCCCAGGCTGTGAATTCAGTCGTGGACCAAAGAAACTGACGGTTTGGTAGCCAATGCAATTTGGCAGGTAATGCGAGGCCGCTGACAATCGCGTGAAACGAGCGATCGGCAGGTTCCATCACCTGCAGTTCCGTAATCTGATACTGCTGGCACCACTCAGAGACTGCCCTGGCGAAGCTGGGTGCTTGCTCAAGGTAATCCACTGTCCAGCCCTGCGATCGCAGATCTGCTGCAAAGTGACGCATGGCAGACCACACTAAGACCAGCTTTTGCCGGTGATAGGGTCGCTGTTGAACATGCTCTAGGGATTCAACCAGCAGAATCCGAGCTTGACCTCGGTCGACAGATTCCGGATTGAGCGCCGGATGTTGCAGCGTCAGCTGATCGCCCAGAATCCAAATGCCGACTGTCATTCTGCGATCGCCTATCCCTGCGCGTTTCTCTCTGCAATCTACAGGGTTTGTTTAAGCCAGCGCCGCCGCCACCCCAGCCAAATAACAGTGCTGGCCAACAGAATCGGAGTCACACTGTCACCCCAGCGCACATAGGGTGTTTGGCTCGATCGCTGGGCCATGCGAACGGCTTGGGTCATAAAGATTCGAGGTTGCGATCGCCACTGCACTTGTCCCAAAGGATTGATCAGGGCGGAGTAGCCCGTGTTCGTGACCTGCACCACCCAGCGATCGGTTTCTGCAGCCCGTAACGCCGCCAGCGCCAGATGTTGATTCATCAACTGCTCGCTGTAGGGATCGAGGTTGGCAGCCGACAAAATCCACGTGGCACCGCGCTGCACCTGCGATCGCAGCACCTCAGGAAAGACCAGCTCATAACAAATTGATGCGGCGACCTGTCCAACAGGGGTTTGAAAGCGTTGATCCAAACGACCTGCCTGCATTCCCAGCTGAATCGGGGACAAACGTTGCAACCAGCGGCCAAACCAACGTTCGCCCGGGATGTATTCCCCCAGCGGCACGAGGCGAACTTTGTCATAGCGACCCGCGATCGCGCCACCTGGTTCTAGTGCCAACAAACTCTGCCGGTAGCGATCGCCCTGCGGGAGATAAGTCCCCAACAGCAAGGGCGGTGACTCAGGTGCAAGCCAGCGCGCCCAAGGCGATTGTTCAGCTTGCCAGAGGGTAGGGTCAGACCCTTCAGGGGTGATCACGGCATCCACACCCGCCTCAGTCAGTTGTTGATAGCCCTGACGGTAGCGTTGCCGCGACAGCAGGATGCCCTCGGGGCCTGTTTTGATCCGGGTTGGCACGTTGCCTTGAATCAAGCCGATCGTCAGGGCTGGCCCATCAGCGGCACGAAGCTGCCCCAGCCCCCAGCCCGCTAGTTCGGCACAGCACCAAAGTGCGATCGCCCCGGCTAGCAGCGATCGCCGCCGACTAAGACTCGCCCAAGCCAGCAGACCATTCACCGCCACAATCAGTAGGGTCAATCCCTCTGCACCACTCAGTTCTGCCAGGGGCAGCAGCCAAGTATTCGCTGGACTTTGACTGAGCGCTAAGGGCGACCAGTAGAGCGGTGACTGTTGCCAGAGCCAGTCCACCAAGCCCCATAAACCAATCCCGCCCACCAGTCGTAGGCCACAGTGCTGGGGTAACCGCTGCACGGCCCACACCCAAACCCGTACTTGGATCAAACCCCAAGCGGTGATGATCAGCCAGCAGCCCCAAGCGATTGCCACGCTTGTTCCCCAGCTCAGACCCATCCACGTCAGCGGATGCAGGCCGGTGATCCAAATCAGGGTTGGCCCTTGAAAGGCGGCCGCCCAGAGCCAAGCTTGTTGTCGGGCGCGATCGCCTTGCCCCGGCTGCAACAGCGATCGCCAGAGGGGAATCAAGGCTACCCACGCCAATGGCCACAGTCCCAAAGGAGGCATGGCGGCAGCCATCGCCAGACCAGCGAGCAACGTCAGCCCCCAAACCCGCCAAGGCAGAGCAGTAGCTACTCGACTGGCGATCGGTCGCACGGGTGGCAGCAGTTTGGGCAAAGCGTGTAGCAATTTCAAGCCAACGACTCAAACGATACGGCGATTTCAACCCAAGGGCGCGATCGCCCACAGGCAGAGAGTTTGGCCACTGTAGACTGGCACAGATCGGTCTGGACAGTTTGTGCTCACCCTGACGGCGGCACTGTCTGCGCCTACCGTGCCGTGAACTGTAGCCGCACATTCCAGCAACCCTATGAGTCAGCGCCTGATTCTCTTTAGTCGCTATCCCACAGCGGGGCGATCGAAGACGCGGCTGATTCCGGCACTCGGCCCTGAGGGAGCGGCTGATCTACAGCGCCAGTTGACGGAGTGGACGGTGTTTACGGCCCATCGCTGGCAGGCGCGATCGCCCCAGACCGAAGTGCTGATCGCTACCAGCGGTGGTACGCCTGAAGACTGGCAGCAATGGCTGGGAGCAGTTGAGGTGCAGCCACAAGCCGAGGGTGATTTGGGCGATCGCCTCCATCAGGCATTTCAGGCAGCTCAACAAGCAGGTAAAAACCGAACCGTAATCATTGGCTGCGATTGCCCCAGCATTACCCCCGACCATTTGACGGCTGCGTTTCAGGCACTGGAAACCGCTGATGTGGTGCTCGGCCCCGCCACTGATGGCGGCTATTGGCTGATTGGTCTGCGCCAGCCTCAGGCTCGACTCTTCCAGGACATTGATTGGGGCAGCGATCGCGTTTTGGCGCAAACCCTACAAGCCGCTCAAGCGGCTGATCTCCAAGTCGCACAGCTCGAACCCCTCTCCGATCTTGATCGCCCCGAAGATCTTGACCTCTGGCAACCCCAGCCGCAGCTGTCGGTGATCATCACCACACTCAATGAAGCAGCAAACCTGCCCCATACCTTGGCCTCGATCGGGGATGCTCCCGTGGAAACTTTGGTTGTGGATGGTGGCAGTCAAGACGAAACAGTTGCGATCGCCAAAACTTGGGGAGCTAAGGTCATTCCCAGTCCTGCTGGACGGGGACGCCAATTCAACCAAGGAGTTGCTGCTGCCCACGGCAGCCTTTTGCTGTTTCTGCACGGCGATACCCGCCTGCCGCCTCAGTTTTTCAATCACGTCGTGCAAACACTGCAATCCCCGAAAGTCGTTGCAGGAGCGTTTCAGTTACAGATCGATAGTACTGACTGGCGCCTGCGCTGGGTCGAGCGGGGCGTGCGCTGGCGGAGCCGCTGGCTTCAGCAACCCTACGGCGATCAAGCCTTGTTTCTCCGCCGCGAACGCTGGCGTGCGATCGGGGGCTTTAGTACCGGACCGTTGCTAGAGGACTATCGACTGGTACGGCAACTGCGTCGCCAAGGACGAATTGCGATCGCACCGGCTGCCGTAACGACCTCTGCCCGCCGTTGGCAAAAACGGGGGGTGCTACAAACGACATTACTCAATCAATTGATCTTGCTCGGCCACCACTGTGGACTCAGCGATCAAAGACTGGCGAACTGGTACCACCACTAGAGATGTGGTCAGGCCACTGGGAGATTAGGCTGCGATCGCCGTTTCTGGAGCTTGGCGTTCTGCCTGTTCGAGATAGGCCTGGAGTTGCGCTTCAATTTGGGCGCGGACGATCTCGCGGTACTCCATGAAGTGTTCGTTGTGGGCGCAAACAGCAATGTACTGTTCGGCCACAGCCGGATTGCGCCGCAGAATGCTGAACAGGTGATGCCAGAACAGCCAGCGGGTTTTGCGAACCACCCCTTGACGCCAGCAGACCAAGAGCAACGCGCGCACAACGACCCACTCAGGCCACTGAAACTTGGGTTGCACGCGAGGAGCGCCCAGCTTGAGGAAGTAGCGATAGACCCGATTTAGGTATTGCACCGGCTCGTAGAGCTGGCGGAAAGCATCAACGTATTCGCGGGCAATGTCTTCGACCGGACGGGTCGGTACAAAGTTCATCAACGTCGTCTGGTTGATGTTGGCGTCGGGTAGCCGCAGGCGGCCTTCTTTTTCCAACCGATGCCAGAGCGCTGTATTCGGGAGCGCCTGAAGCATGGCAAAGGTGGTCGTGGGAATACCCGTCACTTCAGCAAAATCGACGATGCGCTGACCCGCACCGGGTTTCTCCCCATCGAAGCCGATGATGAAGCCAGCAATCACCCGTAGGCCCGATCGCGTCACCTTATCGATCGACTCCAGCAGCGGCGATCGCGTGTTTTGAAACTTTTTGGTCAACTGCAAACTGTCGGTGTCCGGCGTCTCAATGCCCATGAACACCGCTGCAAAGTTGCAGTCGAGCATCAGATCGATCAACTCATCGTCATCGGCCAAATCGAGGGAAGCTTCTGTATCAAAGCGGAAGGGATAGCCTCGCTCGGCCTGCCAAACCTTCAACTCCTGCAAGAGCCGTTTGACATTGCGTTTGTTGCCGATGAAGTTGTCATCGACCATAAAAACACCGCCACGCCAGCCAAGGTCGTAGAGCGCCTGCAGCTCGGCTAACAGTTGTTGTGGCTCCTTGGTGCGGGGTTTACGGCCGTAGAGAACGATAATGTCGCAGAACTCGCATTGGAAGGGGCAGCCCCGCGAGAATTGCACCGACATGGAGTCGTAGGCACTGCGTTCCAGCAGGTCGTAGCGCGGAATTGGTGTGGTGGTGACATCCGGTTTTTCGCCATTGGAGCTAAAGCGCCCCTGCGTCTCGCCCCGTTCTAGGGCCTCGACAAACATCGGCAGCGTAATTTCGCCCTCGTCCAGGATCAAAAAGTCAACGCCAGCCGCTTCCATTTCCTCAGGCACTGAGGTGGGGTAGGGGCCACCGACAGCAACGCGCTTGCCATGCTGCTTCGCAAGGGCAATCTGATCGACCATGTCCTCTTTCTGGACGATCATGGCGGACAAAATCACGATGTCCGCCCAAGCCCACTCCTCTTCGGTAACGGCGCGGATATTGCGATCCACCAATTTAAATTCCCACTCTTGCGGCAGGATGGCGGCGACAGTCACCAACCCCAGCGGCGGTAACAACACTTTCCGATTGACGAGTTCCAGGATTTTTTCGTAGGACCAGAACGTTTTGGGAAAGCGAGGATAAATCAGTAAAGCGCGCATGGTAGCAGATGGGCGGGGTGCCCTTAGTCTTTCACAACTTTTGGAAAAGTGTTGACTCCGCTGTCAGTCATCCATCTGGCTGCGATCGCGTCTGGGTGTTCGCTAGAGCACAGATAGCCTGTCTAGCCACACCCCTTGGCAAACCTGTGTTAATGATCAAACTCAAGCACTTCACCGAGAACTCATGTCAGCGGAAAAGCCTTGTCAGCACTGCGGTCGCACCAGTAGCAATGGCAAAAAATGCAAGGGAAAGTGTGTCGGTGACAGTGACTATTAGATCTGGATCCTCGCCATTAGGAAGCAACCGCTAGTTCTGCGATCGCAACCCCTTCGTAATGACGTCAAATGACACTGCCTTGATCTCAACTAAAGACTTTAATCTTTTCTTTGGTTTCTAAGGATTACAGGTAGTTGCAATGGGACGTTGCGGCTTGCTAGCCCGTGAGTTCCTGCTATCCACCCATGAGACGCCGTGAAGCCAGGGCAGGCAAACTGCCCAAGCTCTGACAAACAGAGGCACAGGTTAGGCTGAAAAGGCTCTTGGCGATCGCCCGTTCCCCCTTGCACCTATGGCTGCTGCTTCACTGTCCTGCCCAGAATTGTTGGCACCTGCGGGCGACTGGGACTGTCTGCAAGCTGCGATTGAAAATGGGGCGGATGCAGTTTATTTCGGCCTCGATCGCTTTAATGCGCGGATGCGAGCCCACAACTTTACTGAGGCGGATCTGCCGGAAGTGGTGGCGACGCTGCACCAACGCGGGCTCAAAGCCTATGTCACTCTCAATACCCTGATCTTTCCGCAGGAGCTCCCTGCTGCTGAGCAATACCTGCGATCGATCATCAGTGCCGGTGTCGATGCGGCGATCGTGCAGGACGTGGGCTTGTGTCAGCTGATTCGCCATCTGTCACCGACGTTCCCGATCCATGCCTCGACCCAGATGACGATCAGCAGTGCGGCTGGGGTTGCGTTTGCCCACGATCTGGGCTGCCAGCTAGTCGTTCTGGCCCGGGAAAACTCCCTTGCGGAAATCCAGAAAATTCGACAGCAAACGGCGGCCCTCAACAAAGTCTTACCGCTGGAAGTGTTCGTGCATGGGGCACTCTGTGTGGCCTATAGCGGCGCTTGCCTCACCTCCGAAGCCTTGGGCGGGCGATCGGCCAATCGGGGCGAATGTGCCCAAGCCTGCCGCATGAGCTATGACCTGATTGCTGATGGCGAAACGGTCGATCTGGGCGATCGCCAGTACTTGCTCAGTCCCCAAGACTTGATGGGGATTGAACTGTTGCCGGAGCTGATCGCCGCTGGCGTCTGCAGTCTCAAAATTGAAGGCCGGCTCAAGGCACCGGAGTATGTCGCCAGTGTCACCCGCCGTTACCGTGAGGCAATCGATCGCGCTTGGTTAGGCCAGAGCACGGTGCTCGACCCGAGCGATCGCTACGAGTTGGAGATGGCCTTTTCGCGGGGGCTGTCCTCCGGTTGGTTACAGGGCATCGATAACCAAGCCCTGGTCCAAGGTCGCTATGCCAAAAAACGAGGCGTTGCTCTGGGCACCGTTCTAGCGGTCGATCGCCGGGGTATTCAAGTGGAGCCGCTAGCCCCGATTCAGGCCGGAGATGGCCTGCTGATCGAAACGGATCGGGGCGATCGCGGCGGGCGGGTCTATCAGGTGGAGCCGATCGCTGGTCAACGCCTGCGCCTTTGTTTCAGCCGCGAGTTTGATCTGCGAGCGGTGCAAGTCGGCGATCGCCTCTGGAAAACCAGCGATCCGTCCCTTGAAAAAGAATTGCGCCAAAGTTTTAGTGCAGAGCAGCCTCGCTGGAAGCAGCCGGTGGATCTGACGGTGCAAGGTGCGATCAAACAGCCCTTGACCGTGATTGCTTGCGATCGCCAAGGCCATCAAGTCACGGTGCAATCTGAACAGCTCTTGCAGGCAGCGACTCAGCATCCCCTCGATCGCGATCGCCTGGCCGCCCAATTGGGACGGCTGGGAAACACCGCCTTTGAGTTAGGGTCCCTCGAAAATCAGCTACCGGATGGCCTAATTCTGCCGATCAGTGAACTGAATCGCCTGCGGCGGCAGTGGGTGAGTGCGTTAGAAACGCAGCGATCGCAGCCGAGTCATTGGCCGCTGAATGCCACAGCCCGTTTGAGTAGCCTCTTACCTCAACGGCCGGCGACCCAACCGCGATCGCCAGAACTGACGGTACTGGTACGCAATCTGCCGCAGCTGCAAGCCGCGATCGCTACCCAAGCAACGCGACTCTACTGCGAGTTTGAAGATCCGCGCCGCTACCGCGAAGCAGTCCAAGTCTTCCGGCAAGCGCAGCGATCGGAACAAACCATTTGGCTAGCCCCGCCGCGCATCTACAAGCCAGGCGAGACTTGGATTTTGGAGCAGGTGCGACGAGCAGAACCGGACGGCTATCTGGTTCGCAACTACGATCACCTCGCTGCTTTTCAAGGCGATCGCTGTGTGGGCGATTTCTCCCTGAATGTGGCCAATCCTCTGACTGCAGCTCATTGGGTGGAACAGACCGGGCTGGAGTGGCTGACGGCTTCCTACGACCTCAATGCTCAACAACTATTGGATTTATTGGCGCAGACGCCGCCCGATTGGCTGGAAGTGACGATTCACCAGCACATGCCGCTGTTCCACATGGAGCACTGCGTGTTTTGTGCCTTCCTCAGCGACGGCCATGATTTCCGCGACTGTGGTCGCCCCTGCGAACAGCAAGAAGTGCGGCTGCGCGATCGCGTTGGTGTAGAACATATCCTCAAGGCTGACGCGGGCTGCCGCAACACGCTTTACAACGGCACGGCGCAAACGGGGGCAGAATTTGTCCCTGCGCTGCAAAGCCAAGGGCTGTTCCGCTTCCGGATCGATTGTCTAGAGGAGTCGCCAGCTCAGGTCACGCAACTCTGCGATCGCTATTGGCAACTTTTGCAAGGGCAATGCAGCGGCGAACAACTCTGGCGTGAGCTGAAGTTGATGCGTCAGCTAGGGGTGACTCGCGGCACCCTCACGACTGTGACCCGCTAACCCTGGACTAACGTGCCTTGACAGAGGAAAACCCACCCGCTTTTCTCAGGGAGTGAAATATCGTTGCTCTCTCGCTCTAGGCTGCCCATGCCTCCTGAACCTCGCCTTGCAGGTCGCCGGCTCCGGCGCCAATGGGTCAAGCGAAATCTGCTCAGTATGCTTGCCGGACTCTTGATTGGGAGTGCTTGGAGAGTTGGCAGTCTTCTCGTTCGGGGATCCTTTGTTCCTTTTGGGTTGCTGTTGCTGTACTTAGGTGTTTGTCAGTACGGTCTCGGCGGGATCCTCTGTCTGGCACTCGGCGTGATTTTGGAGAGTGCTCTCCTGTTTGGGGGGATCGTGGGATGGGCGCAACAAAAGCTACTCCGAGGCTGGATTACTAGCCCCAAAATTTGGATCGGCAGCGCCATTCTCGGTTGGGGCGTTTTCACCGTCGCGATCTTCAATTTCCTCGTCTCGTTGTCCTATTCACCCGGTGGCGCGATCGCCAGTGGTTTGATCGCGATCGCGGCGGGGAGTGGCATGGGCTATGGGCAATCTCGGCAGTTGGGTCGGGCGATCGCTGAGTCCGATCGCTGGTTTCACTTGCACGTTGCCATGAGTGTTGTTTCGGTAATTGCAATCAGCGCAACTGAATTGCTCGGTCGTCCGCTAGGACTCAGCTTTTTAGGATCAAACCTCCTGATCATCCTCGCGGTCCCGATTTATACGCTGCTGACGGGTTCCCTACTGGCTGAATTAACAGCTCAGACTGAAGCTGCTGTGCTGGATTCAGCGGGATAAGGACAGACCTTCGCCTGACACCAGTTCAGACATAGCCATGCTCTGTCAAGAACTCCAGACTGATGTCTGATTGAGAGGTAGCCTGACCGGAATGACGCAGGAGCCGTTCCACATACTTGCCGAGAATGTCGCCCTCAAGGTTGACGCGATCGCCCGCTTGCAAGCGGCTCAGGGTTGTCTCTTGGTAGGTGTGGGGAATCACTGCCACCGTGAACCAATGCCCGTCGCGATCGCAGTCAGCGATCGTCAAACTAATGCCGTTGACAGCGATACTGCCCTTTTCGACGAGGTAACGCTGCAGTGAACCGGCAGGCACCCCAAATTTGAGCAGCCAAGATTGCTCGGTCGCCTCAGCACTGATCAGCCAGCCCACGCCATCAACGTGACCGGTGACAAAGTGACCACCGACTTTACCGCCAGCGCGCAAAGAGCTTTCCAGATTGACTCGAGCGCCCGGTGGCAGATCCCCAAGCGTCGAGCGTTGCAGCGTTTCTGGGGACACATCCGCCAAAAAGCCATTGCCAAGACATTGGGTTGCCGTCAGGCAAATGCCATCGACGGCAATGCTGTCACCGATCGCCAGATCCTGCAGAATCGCTTGGATATCGCCGGCCACACAGTGAATTCGGACTGCGCCGTCTAGAACTGTTAGTTCTCCCAGCGCCTGCACTAGACCCGTAAACATGGCAATTTCCGCACGCCACCCTTGATCTTCACTTGAACGAGAACCCTTTAGGCCAGCGGTCGTCTCATCTCTTGACCTTTTTCTATCTCGGCGCCTATGGCCTTGAGTGCTGTCCAATGTTCTGAGCAGGAGATTACCCAAAGGCCATCTCCTTTTGAGTAGTCAGCACTGCCAGAATCTAGTCAGTCTCTGATGGAGCGATCGCAGTAGGCTCTGCTGCTAGGTTAGGTTCTGGGAAAAGCTGTTTCAGACTTTCCACGAGGCTGGGGGTCATCACGATGCGATCTTGATAAGCCGCAATAACGCGGGTCAAAGCTGGCAAGCTATTGCGCGAAGCTTCAAGATAGAGCGGCTCAACGTAGAGCAGCGATTGCTCGATGGGAATCACCAAAAGATTGCCTTCTGCCGCCCGAGATCCTTCCCGATTCCACAGCGTGATTTGCTCAGAGATGCGGGGGTCTTGGTTAATGCGAGCAGTAATCTGCTCAGGACCAAAAATCAGCCGTTGTCGCGGAAACTCGTAGAGCAAAAGACGACCGTACTGATCACCATCCGATCGCCCTGCCAGCCAAGCAATCATGTTGTTGCGACCCAAGGGCGTAAAGGGCGTCAGAATCAGGAACTCTTCGCCCTCAGCAGTCGGTAGACGAGTAATTAAGTAATAGGGCTGAACCGTTGCCGTTTCGCCAGCGTAGATTTCGAGGGGATAGGCCCACTGGTCATCGCGGTTATAGAAAACTTGCGGATCGAGGACGTGGTAGGTCAGCAGCTGCGACGATTGAGCTTTGAAGAGGTCAGTGGGATAGCGTAAGTGCGATCGCAAGATCGGCGCCATGGCATCCAACGGCTGGAACAGGGTTGGGAACAGCCGCGACCAAGTCCGGATTAAGGGATCGCTGGGGTCAACAATGTAGAACTTGGCGCTGCCGTTGTAGGCATCGATCACCACTTTGACGGAATTGCGGATGTAGTTGAAAGGCTGTTCTCCCGGGTCAGCATAGGGGTAGCGATCGCTGACGGTGTAGGCATCCAAAATCCAAAACAGTGAGCTTTGCCCAAGCCCCGCCGTCGCAGCGCTCTCGGAGTTGACCGTGACCAGATAGGGTTCAGCGTCATAGCGGAGAAATGGGGCGATCGCTCGCACTCGGTCTTTAATTTGTCGCCGGAAGAGCACTCGCGTCTGGGCCGTCAGGTCACCGGAAAACGGCAAGCGCCAATCGCGCAGATAGAGGGCAAAGAGCAAACGCTGAGCGTAGTTTCCCAGCTGAACTCCCCCACTGCCGTCGTAGACGTTGTAGGCATTGTCATTGCCGCTGGGATAGTCCAACTCTTGGGTACGGCTGGGAGTAAAGACATAGTTGCGAGTGAGCTGGCCGTAGTAAATCCGAGGATTCTCGACGGAGATAGCTGCTTTGACAGCCTCGGCACTAATCCCTAGGCTGGCATCGCCGTTAATGCGCGTATTCGCTCCGATGTCCTTGACAAAGTAATGCGGCAAGCCATCAGGGGCGCTGCTATTGACGGGACTGAGGGTAAAGCCATAGCCATGGGTGTAGATCAGATGCTCATTGACCCAGGTTTTAGCGGCAGCAGGGATGGCGGTGTAGTCCAGCTCTCGGGCTGCAATAATCACCTGCTGCAGGGCTTTGCCAAAACTGGTCTGGAGTAGATAGCGATCGATTTGTGCTGTCGGGAAGCTGTAGTAAAGGCGGATTTGCTGGAGTTGACGGTTACTTTGCAGCAGCGGCCGCGTATCCCAAAGCCGGATATTCTGCACCGTTTCTCGATTGGCACGGAGCACCGCACGGTTCAGGCTGGGCTGAGGGTCGAAGGTTTGGGTCTCAATTTGGTCAAGACCAAAGGCGCGACGGGTAAAGACGATCGCCTGTTTGAGATAGGGCAGTTCTCGGGCCAGCTCATTGGGCTGCACCACCAATTGCTGCACGATCGCGGGCAAGGTCACCCAAATCAGGACACTGGCGATCGCGCCCAGTTGTAGGTTGCGAATCCAGCGGCTGGACAGCAGACCACGCCGAGTTTTCCAGAACAGTGCGATCGCCGCGATGCCAAAGAGCGCCATCCAAATTCGTAGCAGGGGCAGTTTGATCCAGCGATCGGTAAAGCCAATGCCGTAGACTGCGCCTAATTCAGAGAACAGCAACTCGCGCTGTGCCAGCCAGCAATGCCCAATTAGAAATAGAGCGATCGCGACCGTTAACCGTACGAGATGCCGTTGCTGGGTCGGAGCAAAGCCACGAAACTCCGCATTGCTAACGCTGTGATTCGCTAAGTAGTAGATGGCAAGAACGGCACAAAAGCTGAAAGCCAGCGCAATCCAGAGATCGAACTGCAAGACCTCCAGTGCGGGTAAGCGGAATAGATAGAACGCCAAATCTTGCTGAAAGATGGGATCGCGATCGCTGACACTTTCAGCCGCCAAGGCAGGCCAGATCCGCAGCCATTCCCGTGAGGTAAACAGGGCGATCGCCAAGCTCGTGATAGTAGATAGGCCAATCAGAATCGGCCAAGGCCGCCAAAGAAACAACACGAGACTACCGAGGCCAATCACCAGCCCCCAGCCAAGGGGCCACGTCCGTTCTGTGATCAGCGGTGACTGCAGCCAATCCAGTGTCAGGATTTTTGGCAAGAGCGGTAAAGCCCCGCCATCCTGACAGGTCCAAGCGGCAATCACAGCTTGAGTGGTGAGGGCCAGCAGTGCCAGCCAGAGCAGGCTCAAGACGGTAAGGAGCCCAGTCAATTGCAGCCGGGGTGCTGAGCGATCGGGCAAAGTTGCTTGCAGTCGGGCGGCCCAGCGCAAATTGCCGCCAATCCAAGCAGCGATCGCCAGC
The DNA here is from genome assembly GCF_003846445.2 of Synechococcus elongatus PCC 11801. Classification (NCBI taxonomy): domain Bacteria; kingdom Bacillati; phylum Cyanobacteriota; class Cyanophyceae; order Synechococcales; family Synechococcaceae; genus Synechococcus; species Synechococcus elongatus. Next base: position 954,052 of record NZ_CP030139.2, read on the forward strand.
CCAGCCACGCTAAACAACAAGACTTGAACGCCTAGTCGTCGTAAGAAAACCGTGGGAATTCCCAGCTCGGCAAACCATAGGGTTTCGACGTGGATGCGTGTTAGCATCCCCAACCCCAGCAAGATCGCTGCGATCGCAATTCCCCAGCGGCTCCAGTGGCGAGGCATGAACCAACCCAGTCAACGCACCGATCTTAGCCGTCGATCTGTTTCTGACCGTCTTGAAAATTGCTAGCTATCTCCAAAGTCTTCACTAAAACAGACTTTTTTAGTCTGTGTTTTTGAAGGCAAATCTGTAACCGTGCTAACATCCGTGTCATCGCAGCACCCGCCGTTTCGGCAGTGACCCATGACCCAAACAACACTCAACACCAGCACCGTGAAGGCACTCAAGTGTAAAGAGTGCGGTCATGAGTATGACCTGGGTGCCAAGCATGTTTGTGAGGACGTGTGTTTCGGCCCGCTGGAAGTGGTCTACGACTACGACGCCATCCGCCAACGCGTCAGTCGCGCCACCATTGAAGCGGGCCCTAATTCGATCTGGCGGTATCGTCACTTTCTACCAGTGACCAGCGAAGACGTCATTGACGTCGGCACTGGCATGACGCCCTTGGTTGAAGCCAAACGCTTGGCTCGCCGTCTGGGTCTGAAAAAGCTTTTCATCAAAAACGACGCGGTCAACATGCCGACCTTGAGCTTCAAGGATCGGGTGGTGTCGGTGGCGCTGACTCGTGCTCGTGAGCTGGGCTTCAGCACGGTTTCCTGTGCTAGCACCGGCAACCTTGCCAATTCGACGGCGGCGATCGCAGCTCACGCAGGTCTGGACTGCTGCGTTTTCATCCCGGCTGACCTCGAGGCCGGCAAAGTACTGGGGACGCTGATTTACAACCCGACCTTGATGGCGGTCAAAGGCAACTACGACCAAGTCAACCGCCTCTGCTCCGAAGTCGCCAATACTCACGGCTGGGGCTTCGTCAATATCAACCTGCGTCCCTACTACTCAGAAGGTTCCAAAACCTTGGGCTATGAGGTAGCAGAACAACTGGGCTGGCAACTGCCGGATCACATTGTCGCGCCGCTGGCTTCCGGTTCGTTGTTCACCAAGATCTACAAAGGCTTCCGCGAATTCGTCGACGTCGGTCTTGTCGATGACAAAGCCGTTCGCTTCAGCGGTGCTCAAGCCGAAGGTTGTTCACCGATCGCTAAAGCCTTCCAAGAAGGTCGCGACTTCATCGCTCCTGAGAAACCGAACACGATCGCCAAATCGATCGCGATCGGCAATCCGGCTGACGGCATCTACGCTGTCGAAATTGCCCGCAAAACCGGCGGCAACATTGAAGCGGTCAACGACACCGAAATCATCGAAGGGATCAAGCTACTCGCTGAAACCGAAGGCATCTTCACCGAGACGGCTGGTGGCACCACCGTCGCTGTGCTCAAGAAACTGGTGGAAGCTGGCAAAATCAACCCGGATGAAACCACAGTGGTCTACATCACCGGTAACGGTCTGAAGACCCAAGAAGCAGTTCAGGGCTACATTGCCGAGCCATTCACGATCGAGCCTAAACTTGAAAGCTTCGAGCATGCGCTAGAGCGCTCTCGGACCCTCGATCGCTTGGAATGGCAGCAAGTGCTGATCTAAGCTGCGATCGCCTCTTATTGATACAAATGAGCGGCAGCTGCGAGGCTGCCGTTTCGCTGAGTTCCCTTCTTTGACTTCTGCAAGTTCCATGGCCATCACCGTTCTGATCCCCACGCCCCTGCAAAAATTCACCAACAACCAAGCCAGCTTGGAATGTGAAGCTAGCGATGTGAAATCGCTATTGGATGCACTGGAGCAATCCTTTCCGGGTATCAAGGCACGTCTATGCGATGAGCAAGGCCAGCTGCGCCGCTTCCTGAATGTCTACGTCAATAGCGAAGACATTCGCTTCCTCGATGGTATTCAAACCAGCCTGGGTAATGGCGATGAAGTCAGCATTGTGCCGGCGGTAGCAGGCGGCTGAAGCGATCGCGGGCTCACTCTCACGGCGCATGATGACAGCGTGACAAGGGACTCTCCAGTCTCTTGACAGGAAAAGGGGCTCTGGCCCCTTTCTTGTTAGAGACATCAGCAATGATCTGGATTGCTGACAGGAACTGAGACAATCAACTCCAGCAATGAGCGATCGGGAGAGTGACATGGATACAAACTGGATGGCTGCAGAACAGCGTCTGCAACAGTATCGGTGTCAGACTGAAGCCATTGACTGGAGTCCTACAGAACGCCAGCAAGTGTGTGCCGACCTCCGCATCCTTGTTGCCGCCGCGGATTTTCTCACCCTGGGGATCTGTGCTGAGACCTCTGCAGCTGCTCAAGATGCCTTGGCAGTGTATTGGGATGCACTCCAGCAACCAGCGCTAGATCCTACAGACTTGCCCACGATCGCGGAGCCCTGTTTTCTCAAAGCCAATGGGCGATCGGGACGGCTGCTCTTGGATCCATATGAGGGCGACTATCGCGGTGTGCTGATTACCGTACATTCAGACCTAGCTGACGGCCCCAGCGGTACCTATGGCCATTTCCCACTCGATCTTTTTGCAGCTGCCTAGCCACAGCAGTGATGACTGTGGGACTGGGTCTAATTTGGGTCTAATTGCGGAAGTTGTTGTTGTAGTGAATGACGGCGCCAGCCCACTGCAACTTCTCGCGCAGGATGCGATAGAAAGAGCGATCGCTGTCTAACACGATGAACTGAGCCGGCTTCTCCGCCATCCGAATATCAACCCGTTGCCCAGGCCAGATAGCTGTAGCGAGGACACCATCCATCCAGAGTTTGGTATTAGGGTCTTGGGTAGCGAGCGGCCAAACACTGACCACCGATCGTGGCGGAATCACGATTGGGCGGCTGGACAAACTCATGGCACAAATAGGTGTGACGGCGAGGGCATCGACACCAGGATGAACAATCGGGCCGTGAGCAGCTGCCGTGTAGCAGGTTGAACCGGTCGGCGTTGAGACGATCAGGCCGTCTCCTTGATACTGATCGATGATCTCACCATCGACCTCCATTTCGAGGATGCAAACCGACATGCGATCAGGTGCCGCTGGTTTGACACACATATCGTTGAGCGCATAGTAGGTCTCGCCGATCGGCTCGCGATTTTCGCGGCCGCCCTCGTGCACACTTGCCGCCAGCATCATCCGCTGCTCTACGGCATAGTGATCGTTGCGAAGGCGATCCCACAGTTCCGCTTGGGGCTGAAAAAATTCCCGCGGCTGGGTCAAAAAGCCGAGATGACCACCGACGTTGAAGGTCAAGAGCGGAATTCCTGCGTCGGAGAGGTGACGAGAGGCAGCGAGGACTGTACCGTCCCCGCCCAAAACGATCGCCAAATCGATGGGTTCAGTCGCTGAAGCCAAAAAAACTGGGAAAGGATTGTCGCGCGCCCCACTGGGTCCGAGCATGACGCGAATCCCTTGGCTTTCGAGGCAATGGGCGCAGTCATCTGCGGCAGCTTTGCTAGTGGGATCACCGGCTTTGTAAGCGATGATCACTTGGCGCAATTGCACGGGCGCGCTCTTGAACGCAGGAATAGCCTCAGCCTAGCGTTGATTGGCCGCCGACTTGAGCAAAATCGCGATCGCTTAAACTGTTGCCTCGGATTGGCAGAAAGGTCTGGGATCAGCGTGGGCGATCGCCGCTGAGCAGCCAACTGAGCAGACTGGCTCCGAGGATGAGCCAGAGCAGCGGCCAGTGAAACAGCTGCTCAAAGTTCTGAATCGGAATCCAGAAAAACAACTTGACGACTGTCAGCAGTAGCCAGACCAGCGGCAAGAACAGACCGAGGGCAATCGCCATCCGATCAGCCCTCGCCGAGTCGAATGCTGCCCTGCCGCAGCACCTGCCACTGTCCATCAGGCTGCCAACGCACTACTGTCGAAGCCAGTCCTGACGGGGCAGGCCAAGGATCTTCAGCCAGAACAGCAACCTCTGGGAATTCAGCGGCGATCGCATCCGGATCGAGTAAGGCAGGCTGTCCCGAACGGTTGGCACTGGTAGTTGCCAAAGGCCCCGTCTCAGCCAAAATTTGCCGAGCGATCGCGCAATCAGGAATCCGCAGACCAATGCTGCTGCGATCGAGGGGATTGACTGCTGCCGGTAGGCGATCGCTGGCAGGAAGAACCAGCGTCAAGGCTCCCGGCCAGTATTGGTTAGCGATCGCTTGCCATTGAACTCGCTCAACTGCGGTTCCTTGGGCAGAACTCAGCAGCTGATCGAGGTGAGCGGCCATCAAAATCAGCGGTTTTTCAGGGGGGCGTTGCTTGAGCTGATAAATTTTGGCCGCTTGCTCGGGCTGGACGGCAAGAGCGGGCAGAGTATCCGTCGGAAAGCTAATCACTTGGCCGGATTGAGCCGCTGTAATCACTTCCGCTAACGAAAAACGCGCCATCTTCCTCAAGCACTCCAAGTGGCAGAGACAAAGCGATCGCGACCCGCGAGATCGCCATGACTGTGGATCTCAGCATAGCCAGGAATGGTGGCGAGCAAAGCAGCCACAGTACTGCCCTGTCCGGCCATATGTTCGCAAAGCCACAGCCCCGGCGATCGCAGATAGTCAGGAGCAGTCTGAGCCAGTGCTTTCAGCGCATTCAATCCCTCGGGGCCCGACTCGAGAGCCAAGCGCGGTTCATGATCTCGCACTTCCGGCTCCAGCTGTTGCCATTCGTGGGTGGGAATGTAGGGCGGATTGGAGACGATCGCCTGTAGTTGGCCTCGGTAGGCCGATAACGGTTCAAACCAACTGCCGTGATACCAGCGGATGCGATCCTTACTCAAGTCGTAGCGAGCTGTATTGCACTGGGCAATCGCCAAGGCTTCGGCACTGGCGTCCACCGCCAGAACAGTGATCTGTGGCAAGGCACGGGCTAATGCGATCGCGATCGCGCCACTGCCGGTTCCGAGATCAGCCCAGTAGCCAGTCTGCCGCTCGGGGTCAACCTGTGCCCAAGCGATCGCCAGATCGATGATCAACTCAGTTTCTGGTCGCGGGATCAGCACGGCTGGCGAGACCTGTAACTCCAGATCCCGCCAAGGGGTGTGCCCTGCCAAGTACTGCACCGGACAGCGATGCTGGATACGCTTTTGCCAGAGATCAGCGATCGCTGATAGAGGACAACGAAGATCAAGATGATCGTCGGCAGCAGCCCAGCGTTGTCTTTCCACGCGGACTCCAGCCACCTCGCGGAGTAGCCAATCCAACTCTTGGCAATCAATCTCAGGGGCTTGTTGCTGCTGTTGCGATCGCCAAGCCAGCAAATCCTGCCATGTGGTCGTCACCATCGAGAACAGCAGCTAATTGGCTGGGCGGGGTGCCGGGGTTGGGTTGGTAGCTCGGGGAGGAGTCGCGCCGCCGGCTGGCGGAGGAGTTGTGCCAGTGGTCGGAGTTAACTGCTTCACCAATTCTTGCAACACCGGCAAGCTACTCACAGGAGGCAACAGCTCAATCAGACTTTCGTTACTGCCCGGTTGAGCCGCTGTCAGGGTATTAATAATCGTCAGCAAATCGGTGACAGTGATCGCATACTCCCCTGCTCTGGCATTGGTATCCTGTTTTTTCAGCTTTTCCAGTTCCGCAGCTAGCGGTTCATATTCCAAGAACAGAGGAATCCGCCGAATTGGATTGCCTTTCGCATCCTTTACGGGTTGACCCTGTTGATTGGTCATCGTGATGGACAGGGATTCGGAATAGAAAACAGGTACAAAAGCCTCGCTTTCAATTTGCTTGATCTGCTCAGGTTTGATGTTTTTATCGGCTTTATATAGCTCGATCGCTTTCGCTCGCTGTTTGGGATCTGGAATGATTTCGTAGGTCACTTTGGGATCATTGGTCTTCTTCAAGAAGTCAAGAATGAGTTCCAGTGCTTTAGGGAGCAACAGCGAACCAATTTTGGCATCTTTCCCGAGAGGCTGATTACTTTTTTGGAGCTCTGCCAGTGCAGTTTGCGCTTGCGCTTGGTTAATAAAAACAGGGAATGTTTTACTAACTTCTTTGCCCGCTTGATCTCGAGTGGTAAAGAGCAGGGGTTGCTGCTCTTTGGTGAGGATCACAAATACAGGGACGCGGCCAATCCGAGCAGCCACTTCTTGATCGGAGAGCGCGATCGCGGCTGGCGGTGCAATCAGGGGAACGGCAATGCCTCCGCCTAGGGAGATCAATAAAGCAGCAGCGCTGGTCAGAAATTTGTTCACGTCAGTCCCTAGTTCACGATGATGCTGAGTGCGTTGATGAGATTGAAGCGGGGCACAGCCGACACAACTTTACGCTGAATTTCGACTGTCTCGCTACAGACGTCTCGGCGGCAGAAGCAGTTCCAACCGGCTAGAATGCCTGCGATGTTCAGACTGATCCATCATGCAGCGATCGCGGTCGGCTTGTGTTGCACTGATGTCTACAGTGCTGCTGGCCAGTTGTCAAACGCAAGTGCAATGGCCGTGGCAAGATCCCGGGGGACTCAAGCTGGGTAGCCTCCTACCACTGACGGGGGATTTGGCTCAGTATGGTCGGCCGATGCAGGACACTGCGGAATTGCTGGTGGAGACAGTCAATGCCTGCGGCGGTGTGCAGGGAAAACCAGTCCGTCTGATTGCTGCCGATGATGAAACCAAGCCCGATCGCGGCGTCGCTGCCATGACCAAATTGGCGGAAGTCGATCGCGTGGCAGGCGTTGTGGGAGCAGCAGCGAGCAATGTTTCGGATGCCGCTTTAACTTTGGCGGTCAATAACCGCGTGGTCATGATTTCGCCTTCGAGTACCAGCCCTCGCTTTACTGAACGGGCTCGTCGGGGTGACTTTCAAGGCTACTGGTTCCGCACCGCGCCTTCAGATGCCCTCCAGGGTCCTGCGCTGGCTCAGTTAGCGCTGGATCAAGGCTGGCGATCGGTCTCAGTGATTGCCATTAATAACGACTACGGCAACGGTTTACTGCGATCGTTTATTCCTGCGTTTGAACAAGCAGGTGGAGTTGTTTTCAACCGCGATCAGCCCGTGCTCTACACGCCGGATGCCAGTAGCTTTGACAGCGAAGTCGAGCAAGCTTTCCGCGATCGCCCCGATGCCGTGGTCTTGATTGGTTACCCCGATTCCGGTGCCCTGATTCTCAAAAGTGCCTACGAAAAAGGATTGCTGGGCAATCCAACGCAAGTCATGCTCACAGATGGTTTGAAGACGGATCAACTCGCTGAACTGGTCGGTCGCGATCCCCAGGGTCGCTACATTGTTCAAGATCTCGTGGGTGTTGCTCCCAGTTCTGGTGGGCCGGGGCGAGAAAAGTTTTTGTCGCTGTATGAGCAGCGTTTTCAGCGTGATCCCCAAGTCTTTGATGCCAATACCTGGGATGCGGCCGCGCTGCTTGTCCTGGCCGCTGAGAAGAGCAAGTCCTTCGAGGGCGAAAAACTGAAGGAGAGTATTGCCGCGATCGCCAATGGCCCTGGCGAACCCGTCAGTGATATCTGTCAGGCATTGGCATTGGTGCGTGCTGGCAAACCGATTAACTTTCAAGGGGCCAGTAGTGAACTGAAGCTAGATAACAACGGCGATGTCTCGGGACGCTATGACTTCTGGCAGTTTGATGAGACTGGCAAGGTCAAGATCCTAAAAACAGAGAGTTTTCAGTAGCCTTCAGCACCAGACAGTGATAGCGCGATTCTCTCAATCTGGGCGATGGGATGCTCCGAAGCTGATCGCCTATTGCCTGGGATTGCTGGGTTTTGGGTCGCGATCGAGGCACTAGACTGAGAACGAGGATGGAGCAAGCTGTGAGCGACGCTGAGATTCTGTTAGTGGATGATGAGCCCGGTCTGCGCGAAGCAGTTCAAGCCTATCTGGAAGACAGTGGCTTTCGGGTACGGACGGCTGCCAATGCACAGGAGGGATGGGAGCAACTCCAGCAGGTGCGGCCAGATCTCGTCATCACCGATGTAATGATGCCTCGCGTCGATGGCTATCAGTTTTTGGCGCAGCTGCGGGGTGACGATCGCTTTAAGGCGCTGCCGGTCATTTTGCTGACGGCCCGAGGCATGACGGGCGATCGCATTCAGGGTTATGAGGCCGGCTGCGACGACTATATTGCCAAGCCTTTTGATCCCGATGAACTCGTCGTTCGGGTTGAAAACCTACTACGTCGTCGTCGTGAAACGATCGCGGCTGTCGCGGAGACTGGCAATCCTGATCTGGCAGAAGTGGCACGTCAAGTGGCCGAAATTCGAGCCATGCTACAGCAGAAGCCACAACTGCAAACTCAACCAACTCCACTCGCGCTGGACCTGACACCGCGAGAAGAAAGTGTGTTGAAACTGGTGGCTCAAGGCCTCATGAATAAAGAGATTGCCCGTGAGCTCGATACCAGTGTTCGTAACATCGAAAAATACGTCAGTCGCTTATTTAGTAAAACAGGTACGAATAGTCGCACGGAACTCGTCCGCTTTTCCCTTGAGCATGGTCTAGCTGATTGAGCCAATTGATTGTGCGAGGAAAGGCTCGATTTCTGCAGCCGGTAAGGGGCGACTAAAGAAGAATCCCTGAGCATATTCACAGCCAATTTCCTTGAGGAACTGGACATGCTCTTCAGTTTCAACACCTTCCGCGATCGCCTGCATCCCGAGCCCATGCGCCATGGCCACGATCGTTTTGACCAGTGCGCAACTCTCGGCAGAATCAGGAAGGTCACTGAGGAAGCTTTTATCCACTTTGAGCGACTGGAAAGGATAGCGTCGTAAGTAACTCAAAGCAGAATAGCCAGTGCCAAAGTCATCCAAAGCGAGCTGAATCCCTTGCTCATGTAAGGTGTAAAGCATTTGGGTGGCGCTAGCTGTGTCATCCATCAGCATTTGCTCGGTCACTTCGAGCTTGAGAGCATCCGGTCGGAAGTCATAGCGATTCAGAATCTTCAGAGTGGTTTGAACAAAGCGACTACTGCGCAGTTGACGTGGCGAAAGGTTGACTGCAACCCAGAGCGGTTGACCATATTGTTGTTGCCACTTAGCAACATCTTGGCAGGCTTGTTCGATGACTCGATAACCTAGCGGCACAATCAGACCGGTCTCTTCAGCAATCGGAATGAAGCGATCGGGAGTGATGTTCCCCAGCTGAGGATCATGCCAACGGGATAGGGCTTCTAGGCCAACTACACGCCCATGCTCAAGGTTGATAATGGGCTGGTAGAACACTTTAAGCTGATATTGCTCAAGTGCATGTCGCAGGTGGGTTTCTAACTGAATGCGTTCATGAGCTGCTGCATTCATCGTGGGCATGAATAGTTGGAAGTCATTGCCTCCATTGCGCTTGGCGCTATACATAGCTGTATCCGCATTTCGCATTAAGACTTCAGGTGTGGAACCATCGTTGGGATAGCAAGCAACCCCAATACTGGCAGTGATAACGAGTTCTTCAGCCTCAATCACGATGGGCTGAGAAATTACTTGGAGGAGTTTCTGCGAGAGCTTTTCAATATGAATTCCTTCCTCAACTGAAGGGCAAATAATCAAAAATTCATCACCACCTAAGCGAGAAATAGTCATTTCTCGAGGTAGGGAATACCGAAGGCGCTGTGCCACCGCTTGCAGCAGGCGATCGCCGTAGGAGTGACCAAGCGTATCGTTGACGTTTTTAAAGCGGTCTAAGTCGAGCAGCATCACAACGACAGCGTCATTGCTGCGCTCACTCAAGGCAATCGCTTGACGAAGGCGATCAAGGGCGAGTGTGCGGTTGGGAAGATCAGTCAAGCCATCATAGTTGGCTTGGTGATCCAGCAGCTCTCGATTGCGCTTTTGCTCAGTCACATCTTCTTTAACTGCAACAAAATGAACGATTTGACCAGCAAGATCTTTGACTGGAGAAATTGAGGTTCTTTCCCAAAAAAGCTCACCATTTTGACGACGATTGTGAAATTCACCACGCCAGATTTTTCCAGCGGTGATGGTGGCCCAAAGATTTTGGTAAAAGCCAAGGGGCATCAGACCCGACTGGAGAATGCGAGGATTCTGTCCAATCACTTCCTGCGCACTATAGCCGGTGATGGATTCAAACGCTTGATTGACATATTCAATTGAGCCTTCTCGGTCGGTAATGACAATGCTGACAGGACTTTTTTCAGTAGCCTCTTGCAGCAATTGAAGCCTTTGCTGGGTTTGATAGAGATTAGTAACATCCGTGAGGAGAGCAAGGTAAGCTTTGGATTGCTTCCAGGGAATGGGGACTATCGAGACATCAACATGTCGTAAGCTTCTATCTGACTGAACAAGATCCAAATGGATTGTGATATTGAAAGTCAAAGGAAAGCCTAAATACTTCCCCTTTAATTCACGGTGAGATTTTCCGAATAGCTGTTCAGCGGTTGAGTTAGCATAAAGAACTTCTCCTTGTTCATCCAAGATCAGAATGCCGTTGGGATTATTTTCCAGTACGGCCTGGAAACGGGCTTCACTATCCTGAATTAGACTCAGAATATGATGTTCCTCAGTAATGTCTTTGAGGTTGCCAACAATACTGATGAGCTGCCCTTCCGAATCATGATGCAGTAAGCAATGGCACTCTAACCAGCGATCGCCCTGTGCTGTATGAACTTGGAAATCCCCAATCCAATGCGATCGCTGATTGCCGAGCGATGTCGCAGCGGATTGCAGATCGTCGAGTGAACCACGGCAGGACTGAAGAAATGTCTCGAGTGTAAGGGTTTGATTGCTGTCTTGTCCTAACAAGACATACACCTGTGGAGCCGCAAAGAACTGATTGGCTTGTTCTCGATTCCAACTCCAATAACTCACCTTATGACTGAGTCTTTGGGCTTCTAAGAATTGGAGTTGCTGCCAATCGGATAAGAGACTCTGGTTGAGATCCTGGCAGGATCCCGTGACCAGCAATAATGTCGATCCGGAGTCTGTGTCTGCCAGCCACTGCAGCTCTAACGTCAGGGGGATATGAACAACTTCAGTGACTAGAGCCACCCGTAAGTTTTCAACTTGAGGGGCCTGTTCAAGGCTGGGGCGATCCGTTGCTAACGCTCTCTCAACAACCTGCTGTAACCAATTGGGAACGATGATTGCATAGGGATCACTTAGAAGGCTCAGTTGCTGCGCTGAAGGACTAGCCAGTAAGAGTTGTCCGGCAGGGGTAAACAGCCATGTCAAGGTCTCGCTCGCCGGCTGAGGACGAGAAGGCTCTAGAAAGGGCTGGAGTGGAGACGGCATGACGAACCAGTCAAGAGAGCGCGATCGCCCACAATTGGCATTGTTGTCCTATTGTGCGCTGTGTCTCACTAAAAAGCCTAGAGATTTTGATCCCTAGGCTTTTCTCCTGCATGAAAACAATGATTACTCGGCTGCAGTGGCTAGCTCCGTGCTGCCACGAACAAAACGTCGAGTGAGCGAATTGAAGAACATCTTGCCGATTGCGGCCACCAAGTTGCCTTCCAGCTCTTGGAACATCGCCATGTTCATGCCAAAGGCATCGTTGGCTTCTTCCACAATCCGATCGGCAGTTGCTTCATCGACGGGCAAGGTGTCCATCGCCTGCCGATAGGTTTGTTTGAAGGCTTTTTCGTCATCGATCGCCTCGAACTCGTAGAAAGCAGTGCCAGCTCCATCGAGGTTCATGCCACGTTGAGCGATCGTTTTCAGGATTTGACCACCTGACAGGTCACCCAAGTAGCGGGTGTAAGCATGGCCAACGAGTAGCTCAGGAGCCGTGTTAGAAACTTCGCGGATACGAGCAACGTAAGCCTGGGCTGCTTTCGAAGGTTGGATTTGTTGCCGCCAATCTTCGCCGTAGTAGAAGGCGAGGTCACGCTCTAGGCTGTTCTTCCGGTTGAGTACGGGGAAGTAGATGCCCGCGATTTTGTCGTTGTCGCGGTGGCGCTCAATCTCTTCTTCCATGGCCGAGTAGACGAAGTAGAGGTTTGCGACCAGCTTGCGGTAGGAGTTTTTCTCGACGACGCCTTTGAGGAAGCACTTCACAAAGCCCACGTTCTCGGCCATGGTGTGTGCTTTCTTGGTGCCTTCGCGCAGTTTGGTTGCTAGATTTGCGCCCATGCTTATCAAGTCCAGTCCTTGTAGTACAGCGGCTCTACGCTAGGTGCAGAGCCTCGAAAAAAGGTTTTAATCGGGCTGGGCAAGATACCCGCCTAAAGGATCAAGGTAAACCGTTTTTTCTGAGCGTTGCCGTTAAGTTTCCTTACAGCGTGGCGATCCTGCCGGAATGGTTGGGGAGCAGGAGACTCGCATGCGCTGTGGATTGATTGGAACGGGCTTACTAGGCGGCGCGATCGCAGAACGGTTGCTAGCGGTTGGACAACCCCTCACCGTTTGGAACCGGACGGTTGAACGCAGTCAGACTTTGGCAAACTTAGGAGCTGTGATCGCACCCACACCTGCAGCGCTGTTGGCAGAGTGCGAAGTCTGTCTGCTTTTGTTGAGTGATGCTGAAGCGATCGCTGCAACGCTGCTGACAGAGGCATCGCGATCGCAATTGGTAGGCAAGACGATTATTCAGATGGGTACGATTGCGCCGACTGAGAGCCGGGCGATCGCCGATCAAATCGCCGCAGCTGGAGGAAGTTATCTCGAAGCGCCAGTCCTTGGAAGTTTGCCGGAGGCGCGCAACGGCACCTTGATTGTCATGGTGGGATCTGAGCCTGCTGCTTTTGAACAGTGGCGATCGCTGTTGGGTCAGCTCAGTCCTGAACCTCAATGGATTGGGCCTGTGGGGGCATCAGCCACCCTAAAGCTCGCACTTAATCAATTGATCGGCTCGCTGACGAGTGCTTTCGGGGCCAGTTTGGCGCTCATTCAGCGCAGTGGTCTGGCTGTAGAACCCTTCATGGCAATCCTGCGCCAGAGTGCGTTGTACGCTCCAACGTTTGACAAAAAGCTGGCGCGACTGCTTAGCCACCAATACGACAATCCCAACTTCCCAACAACTCACTTAGCCAAAGATTTACGGCTATTCCAACAAACCGCTGCTGAATTAGGCATAGCCACTGACGCCGTAGAAGGGGTTGAGTCGATCGTACAAAAGGCGATCACGCAGGGCTGGGGTGATCAGGATTATTCAGCACTCTATGAAGCGATTGATTCTGATCAAAAGGATTGAGGAATGAGTGATCACTCAATTATCGCGGTCGTCGTTGCCGAAACCAGTCTCGAAGAAGATGTCCGCAAGGCTCTGCCAAAATGCCAGAAAGTACCGATAAATGGTGATGGGATGCTGGACTATCAGGCAAATTCAGTAGTGACCGAATTGCACCTGCTTTAGGGTCATCCGCAGCATAAATCAGCTGACCAAGACGCGCTTGCATTATCGCGCCTGCACACATCGGACAAGGCTCTAAGGTGACATAGAGCTGACAGTCATTAAGGCGCCAGTCTCCTAGCTGTGCAGCAGCAGCACGAATGGCTATGATTTCCGCATGGCCACAGGGATCGCGATCGCGCTCTCGGCGATTCTGACCCGTTGCCAACAGTTCTCCATCTCGGATAATGACTGCCCCAATAGGGATCTCACCTGCTTGGCCGGCACTGGCAGCTTGTTCATAGGCAATCGTCATCCAACGATGATGATGCTCATAATCAGGGCTAGTCGCAGATGAGGGCAAAGCAATCATGATTGCTAGCTACTCGTATTGAAGAAACTTTATTGGACTGTCAGATCGCAACTTTAACGTATGGCTAGGGAAGATTGAAGGTATTCGTGAGCTAAGGCCGAAATAATGACTGGATTTTTATTGGTTATAGCCCTCATCGCTATTATCATTGTCATTACAATATTCTTTAGTCGCGATCGCAATTCCGAGCGGGCAAGCAATGCCTGGGTAGCAACTTCAACATCTCTATCCGATTGGGCAACTGAGCAGGTTCGTGATTTAGTTCTCAAGAATCGAAAAATTGAAGCAATCAAACTAGTTCGCAATGAAACAGGGATGGGGCTTCAAGAGTCACGGGAACTCGTTGAAAAAATTGTCCTTGGAAGTCCTGCACAAGACAAAAATTTAACTAGTCATGAGGAAAGCTCTGACTGGGCAGAAAAACTCCACGAGTTAATTGATCAGAAGAAACTGCTTGAAGCGATTAAACTAGTCCGCCAAGAGTTGAACTTAAGCTTAAAGGATGCAAAAGAATACGTTGAGGAGATACAGCAGCAGCAGAATCAGACTAGTTAATTAACGACTAGGTAAAACGATTGTTTGGCATGCTTTCAAAAAATTCTGAACGAGCCAAGGCTTTGCCCCAAAGTGGAGATGCAGATAAGAAGCATGAAGATTGGCATAACTCCAACCCTCTCCATAGTTGAGGGAGCCATCGAAGTTCTTCAGCTGGAAAAGAGGTTGGACAACCGGCTCTAGCAAGCTCGAACGATGAAATTCATGTCCCCAGACTACTTGCCCTTGCTTCAGAAGTGGACTGTTCTTTTGTGCAGTTGCTTCACGATAGCCAAGGGTTAGACGAGAGCCCATTTGAGCCGTTGCTGCGATCGCACCAACCATTGGGTAATGCTGTTTTTCAAAGTCAATTACCTGTTGGCAGAGATACATCAAACCACCACACTCTGCGTAGCAAGGCATACCTTGGGAAACTGCCTGTTGAACGGCTTGACGCGCAGATAGATTATTGCTGAGTTCAGAAGCGAATACCTCCGGAAAGCCACCTCCAAAGTACAGACCTTGAGCTTCAGTAGGGAAACAAGAATCCTGAAGCGGGCTCCACTCAATTAGTTCAGCACCTGCATCTCGTAGGATATCTAAATTATCTGCATAGTAGAAATTAAAGGCGCGATCACGGGCAATCGCAATCACGGGCTTAACAGATCTGGATTGGGTTGTAGAACTATCCGTTTGGGTCAAGAAATCAGTTGTCGCAAGAAGAGGTTCCAAACGCTCCCAGTCAAAACACTGTTGCCCCAAAACAGCAAGGCGATCGATGATGGCTTGTAGTTGAGGTAGCTCTGCTGTTGGAATCAGCCCTAGATGGCGATCGGGGATTTGGATTTCATCCTGGCGACGCAAGACACCCAAAATTGGAATCGATAGGGGTTCAAGTGCATCTGTTAGCAGTTCTAAATGGCGATCGCTTCCGACTCGATTAAGGATAATCCCAGCAATGTTTAGACGGGGATCAAAGTTCCGGTAACCGTAGGCGATCGCAGCAATTGATCGCGCTGTACTACTACAGTTCAGAACCAGAAGGATCGGGAGATTGAGAAGACGGGCAATGTGAGCAGTACTCGCAGTATCTATTTTGCCAGTTAAGCCATCAAACAACCCCATAACCCCTTCAATGAGGGCATAATCTGCTGTCTGGCTATGCTTTTGGAAACAGCGCTGAACATAGTCTTCTGAAGTCAGAACTGGATCTAAATTCCGACAATCACGACCTGTCACAAACTGATGAAACATCGGGTCAATATAGTCGGGTCCGACCTTGAAAGACTGAACCGTAGCTTGACGTGCTTTAAGAGCAGACAGCAGCGCTAGCGTAATCGTTGTCTTACCAACGCCGCTGCGTTCACCAGCAATAATCAGGGCCATTCTTTAATAGTAGCGGGGAGTATAAATCCAGGAACGACTAGCCGCCTCAAACTGACGGGTTCTACTAGAACCGATTAAAACAACCGTATTCATATCTACTAGATCAGCAACTAGATCAGCCAAAGCAATCACTTGCATAGATTGCTGCGGTCGCCCCAAGTTACGAGCCAGCAAAACTGGAGTTTGTGGCGATCGCCAAGCCAACAGTAAATCTCGGGCTTTCTCGAGCTGCCAGCGTCGACTTTTGGAAACTGGATTATAGAAAGCGATCGCAAAATCAGCTTGGGCTGCTGCTGTAATACGTTCGGCAATAATCTCCCAAGGTTTGAGAATATCTGAGAGCGAAATCGTACAAAAGTCATGACCGAGCGGGGCACCAACCTGCGCTGCCGCTGCTTGCATTGCAGAAATTCCAGGGCAGATACGAATATCAAGGGTCTGCCAGTCTGGATTTTCTGCCTTCTCTAAGACTTCAAAGACAGCTGCAGCCATTGCATAAATGCCAGGATCACCTGAAGAGATGACCGCAACTTTTCGGCCCGTAGCCGCTAAATCTAGAGCATGACGAGCGCGATCGAGCTCCACCCGATTATCAGAGTCGTGACGTTGGGTCCGAGGCGATCGCCACGGCTCTGCCAAATTGAGATAGGTTTTATAACCAATCCAATCAGTCGCTTGCTGAAGGGCTTGCCGCGCTTGCGGTGTTAACCATTCTGCAGCACCTGGTCCCAGACCAACAATACTCAATTGTCCAGCAGCCTGACCAATCGCATCTGAATCCAAGGGTTGTTCTGCGATCGCGATAGTGATGACAGAATCCACAGCAATAATCTGTTCAGCATGAGTTAACTGTTTAGCTAGGTCACTAACAGACTGTGTTGAGGAGTTCCGCACGAGACGAATTGGCACAGAAAATTGTGTGGCGATCGTCTGAATATCTACAGACTGAGTTTGATTGACTAACAGGCCAATTAGAGCAATAGAAGCTGGGGCAATTTGATGAGCAGTGAGTTGTGTTTGAATAATGTAAGCAATATCTGAGTCGCCAGAGAAGTTTTTTAGAGCGATAAAAATTGCAACAGTTTTACTGTAATAGGTGAGTTGATAAGGATCAGGCTGTTGGAGTTGATGAGTGACTTTAATACAATGTCTCGCCTGAGCATCCAAAGAAAGTTTTGCTGTCTCTAGCCAAGTAGCAGTCCCTTCTAGTTTGACTGACTGACCACTAAGCAGATCGGCAATAAAGGTTTTAGCTGTCTCTGGAAAAGCTAACTGATAGCCATTGGGAGGGGACAAGAGCGTTGTTTGAAAACGGATCGACCCTGTCGTTGTGATTGCTGCATGGGACTTAAAAACTTGGGCAAGTTGTTGAGCCAACTGATTAGCGCCTTGTAGGCTACCCAGCAAGGGAACAACTGAACTTCCATCCTCTGCGATCGCTAGAACTGCAGGCTCCTGCCATTTATTGTTTAAGACTGCCGCCAGCGATCGAATGAGGATACCGGCAGAACAGATCCCAATAATGGTTTGACCTTGCTGAAAAAGTGTCCGAACGGTCTCTCCAAAATCACGATAGGTCTGATCAGCAGACTGCGTCCGCTGCTGTAGTCCATAAATGATTGAGTCTGGTAAAGCTGACTGAATTCTGGCTGCAGTGATGTAACTCGTCTCACCCAGAATTACAATAGCGATCGCAGTCATCGTGGCTGAGTTTGGCTAGGAATCAGGATCAGTGCCCAGTAGGGAACAGCTTGCGGTTCAACCGTTTTGATATCGAATATCTGCTGATTCGCTTGTGTTGCTCGCTCAATATAGAGGGCTCGATCTAAAAGGTTTAAGTCAGTCAAAACTGATTTGACTTTTGCGAAATGGCGACCCAGTTTGATGATGATGGCAGAGTCAACTTTGCTTAAGCGATCGCGTAAGGTCTCGGCATCCAGGGTAGCGGGCATGATGCTCAGGACATCATTTCGATAGGTAATGGGTGCACCTAGCATTGCTGCACTAGCAAAGGTTGAGGAAATCCCCGGAACGACCTCAGTGTGAAACTGATTCGCTAGACGATTGAAGAGGTACATGAAGGTTCCGTAGAGCATCGGATCTCCTTCACAGAGAACAGCGACATCCTGCCCGGCTGTTAAATGCTGGGCAATTTGCAAAGCGGCTTGATCATAGTAAGGCTGAGATGAGCGCTCCACACTAAAGGGCAGCGGCATCGGAATCTCAATTTGATGCGGTTGAATATAGTCAGCAACAATCGATCGCGCCAAAGCCTTACCATTTTCCAATGTTGGATAGGCAATCACAGGAACTTGCTGCAGAATGCGATAGGCCTTGAGCGTCAATAGCTCTGGATCACCGGGCCCAATACCCAGCCCATAGAGACGACCGACTGAACTCATAATTCACTCTCCTGAGCGATCGCATTGACTGCAGCTGCCGCGATCGCGCTTCCACCGCGCCGACCATGCAATGTCATAAAAGGAATACCATGTGGGTATTCAGCAAGGGCTTGCTTGGATTCGATTGCACCAACAAAACCAACTGGAAAGCCAAGAATCAATGCAGGTCGTTCCGAGCTCTCATCCAGCATTTCCAGCAACCGAAAGAGTGCTGTCGGCGCATTGCCAATCACAACCACTGACCCATTAAGCTGCGATCGCCACAGATCTAATGCAGCAGCTGACCGAGTGTTATCAATCCGCTCAGCAATTGCTGGCACTTCAGGCTCATTTAATGTGCAAATCACCGCATTTTGCGCAGGCAAACGCTTACGTGTAATACCATTTGCAACCATTTGAGAGTCACAGAGAATAGTTGCGCCGCTCTGCAAGGCCTGACGTCCTGACCTGAGTGCTGTCTCTGAAGCCTGAAAATCTTGAACAATATCAGTCATGCCACAGGCATGAATCAGCCGGACAACGACTGTTGCTAAATCTTCCGGCAGGTGACTAAGACTTGCTTCTTCTCGAATAATGCGAAAAGACTTTCGATAAATGTCAGTGCCATTTCGAATATAGTCGAACATGTTCTGAGTCTTAAAACTCCTAAACCAAGGCAGGACAGTGCAGATCAAAAGGCAGGGAGGATTGCGATCGCAGTAAAAATTGAATCAAAGACTCTGAAGTAGAGTTCCTTTGCAATTGGTAGCGTTGCAGCACCTCTGTTATGAATGAAATAACCTGTTGAAAATCCAGGATAGGACCAAGGATTCGATCAAAACGATGATTATCGCCGAAGAAAATATTATATCGCTCACTGGTCGTCTGTTCACCAGAAGAATCGGCTGCAAGAATCGTAATCTGGGCTGGGCTTGACTGAGCACAAAACTTAGAACAAGCGCTGATGTGGATATTAACTGCTTCAGTGAGGTTCACCGTCTGATCAATCGATTGCAACAGTTTTTTGGCAAGTGCGTGGGTCGGTGCCGCCGCTGATTTACAAACAGGTTGACCTGCACAAGCAACGATGACAGGTTGACTTGGAATTGTTTTGAAACCGATTGATTGGAATTGCGCTTCAGCCTCTAAAGCTTGATGAGCAGTTAAGTGAGGAATAATCAGACCTTGCCAGGGTGTCAAACGCAACTCTTGACAGCCCCAATCTGTCAAAACCGAAATTAATGTCTTGAGTTGAGCATGGGTTATCTGGCCTAGAAAGGGAGAAGCACCGAGATAGAAAAGATCAGACTCTTTCTGAGGTTGAATACCAAATTGTCGATAGGGCTGACTGGCTGGCAGAAGTTTCTCAGTCAGATGCAGAGATTGCTGAGACTGCTCTTGAACAGACTGCAACAATCGCTCGACACCCCAATCTTCAAGCAGCGATCGCAGGCGTACTTTTGCAGATGAGTCAGTCGATACAATCTGTTGAGTGTAATGGTGATAGATCTCAGTTAAAGCTGAAATAGTTGGGAATAATGCTTCAGGAGAAATTGCATACTGCGTATTAATCAGTTTCTTTTCACCAGCAACTTGCAACAAAAAACGAGTTTGCTGATCGTCTAGTTGAACAGCAGTCAACTGAATGTCATTCAGCCGGTGCTCCCATGACACGGGCGATCGCGAACCAATGCCAACACAACCACCACCATCTAGACCAAAACTAAATTTGGCAGAGAGCCTCTGATATTCGGGATGCTGTTGCAAAAACTGATCGATTTGCTGAATGTAAGGCCGCGTATCTAGAATCTCTTCTGGATCAATCCCTGCGGTTGGGCTACCCATTAAATTGCGCAGATGATCAGTGTGAGGATTTACTGCTGCTAAGCCAACAGCTTGCAGTCGACTAAACTCGGCGTCATCTAGAGCGCGCTGGATACCACGAATTTGGAGATTGGCCCGATTTGTGATTTGCAGCCGATCGCAATTCAGATCAACTAATAAATCCGCAATAACTTTCAGTTGAGACAGGTGCAGAATCCCAGCGGGAATGCGAATTCTGAGAAGAAACCCATCTTGAGCCCGGGTGCCATAGAACAGCCCCGGACAAGCATTCGCCTGTGTCAACCAACTCATTCTGATCGCCTTCTCTGTGCTGCGCAGAGAACCTCAGCAAATGAATGTCTTCAAGACACTCCTCAAGGCTGGCATTCTGACTCCAGAAGCTTCTAGAGATCTCAGAAAAGAGAAATCACCATTATTGGCGATCGCGATATCTAGAAGTTGATTACAGTTGCGGCACAGTACCGGAATCGCACCGGACTTTCCCAATCCTTAAGCTTCAGCAGCATAGCATGGGGCTGGATCTAGCCTACTCGAGCATTACTTTTTACGAAGATGATAAATACCCCTTCCTCAACTCCATGGCTATCGATCGTTGGGATTGGTGAAGAGGGGTGGACTACCTTAACCCCAGTTGCTCAACAGTGCATTACCCAAGCAGAGATCCTCGTCGGCAGCGATCGCCATTTTGCTCTGATCCCTCCTGTGGCTGCACCAGAACAGTGGCGTTGGGGATCTCCCTTCTCAGCCACAATCGCTCGGATCCTAGAACGGCGTGGTCAGTCGGTCTGTGTGCTGGCCAGTGGTGACCCCATGTGCTTTGGCGTTGGCAGTCTTCTGGCGCAACGACTTCCGCTTGCTGAGCTCCAGATTTTGCCTGCTCCTTCGGCCTTCAGCTTGGCCTGTGCCCGCTTGGGCTGGGCGTTACCAGAAATTGAAACTCTGAGCCTCTGCGGTCGTGATCCGGCACTACTGAATGCGTTGCTCTATCCCGGCGCCAAAATTTTGGCCCTCAGTGCCGATAGCTCAACCCCAGCCACAATCGCGCAACAACTTTGTCAACAGGGCTGGGGTGCCAGTCACCTCATGGTTTTGGAACATCTCGGCGGCTCTCAAGAACGCATCGTCAGCGAAGTCGCTGAGACTTGGTCCAATCCTGCAATCGCCGCTCTTAATACTGTTGCTATTGAGTGCCGAGCCAGTGATGGTGCCAGATACTTCCCGCCTCGCCTCGCCGGACTCCCCGATGCGGCCTACCACCACGATGGGCAACTGACCAAACGAGAAGTACGCGCCATCACCATGGCAGCTCTGGCCCCCTGCCCAGGACAACTTCTTTGGGATGTGGGCGCAGGCTGTGGATCGATTGGCATTGAATGGATGCGCAGCGATCGCCGTTGCCGCGCCATCGCCATCGAGCAACACCCCCAGCGGTTGCAATTCATTACCCAGAATGCGATCGCCCTAGGGACACCCAACCTACAAATCGTCGCGGGTTCAGCACCCACTGCGTTGGACGGGTTGCCACAACCCGATGCCATCTTCATTGGAGGCGGCGTCACTGTGCCCGGTGTACTGGACCGGTGTTGGCAAGCCCTCAAAGTCGGTGGCCGATTGGTCGTCAATGCTGTCACGTTGGAAAGCGAGCAGCTCCTATTGACGGAACAGCAGCGATTGGGCGGTGAACTGAGCCGCGTAGCTGTGCAGCGCGCTGAACCGATCGGTCGCTTTTTCAGCTGGAAAGCACTGGCTCCCATTACACAATGGACGGTCATCAAAAAAGCCTAGGCGATCGCACCTAGGCCACAGGAACACAGGAGAACTGAAAAACGGAACGATTGGACTAGTGCAGCAGCTCTAGATAGTCACGGATCTGATTGCGTCGCCGTGGATGCCGTAGCTTTTGGAGGGCTTTGGCCTCAATTTGGCGTACACGTTCCCGAGAGAGATCCAGAACTTGTCCAATCTCTGCTAAGGAGTAAATCTGGCCATCTCTCAGACCAAAGCGCATCCGAATTACGTCACGTTCTCGATGATTCAGTTCAAGCAAAAGTCGCTGTAAATCTTGGCTGAGAGACTCCTGCGTCAGCCGTTCTTCAGGGGTAAAGTCAGTTGTCTCCAGCAAATCCCCCAACTCTGTATCTTTTTCTTTGCCAACCCTTGTCTCAAGAGAGATAGATTTCGGCACGCGTAGTAAGACTTCCCGAACTTGATCTGGGGTCATTTCGAGCTCGTGAGCAATTTCCTCTAAGTTGGCAGTTCGACCTTTGGTCTGGGCAATTTTTCGCTGTGCTTTTTTGATGCGATTCAATTTTTCTGTGACATGAACTGGAAGGCGAATAGTCCGACTCTGGGTGGCGATTGCCCGGGTAATTCCTTGGCGAATCCACCAATAGGCATAGGTACTAAACCGATAGCCTTTCGTCGGATCAAACTTCTCAACTGCCCGCTCGAGGCCTAGCGTTCCTTCCTGAACCAGATCCAGTAGCTCTAGACCTCGATTCTGATACTTTTTAGCAACAGAAACCACTAGACGCAGATTGGCTTTGATCATGTGATCTTTAGCCCGCTGACCTTCTTTGCAAATATCCTTCAACTCGTCTAGGTCAAGCTGGCAAACTTCAGCCCAACGACGAAGCCCGAGCTGTAGTGCTTGGCGTACCTCCGCAATAGGTCGGTCGACAATCTTGGCCCATGCCTCGAAGGAAGGACGATGTCCGAGTTGAGCGGTGAGGCGATCGCGGCTCTCTTGAAGATCTACATAATCTTTAAGAACACCACCTTCTTCAACAGCAGCACAATTCCGAATTGTTAATAGCTGCATATAACGCTGAACCCAGCGTGCCTCACTCACTTCTTCATCACGACCGAGCAGGCGAACCCGACCGATATCTTGTAAGTAAAGCCGAATCAAATCAGTGGATTGTCGGCTAGAAGGAGCAGTTTCTTGGGGGTCGGAAGTTGGCGTTTCTGACAAAGCGATAGGTGCCGACGAAACTGCTTCGTATTCCGTGGTGTTGGTGAAATAGGCAGCCGTCATGGTGAAGATCCAGTTTGTTACAGGACTCACGCCTTGCTTCAGTGACTCCAGATTTGGCAATCCACTCAAAAGCAAGTGCTCATCTGGAAGATAGTCTCTCTATAAAAAATAAAAATGCTGCCAAAGCCCTAGCTGTCTTTAGATTTCGCCCAAAGTGTAAGCTCTCAGTAAAGCCTCGATGTTGCTTTGGTATTTATCAAGTTTTAGTCCTTAAGGCTTGAACTTTTGTATCGCCTGAAGCAGGGAAACCTTTGAAGTAAAGAACTGTCAAGAATTCTCAGTAAAAGAGGGTTAGGACTGATCAATCTTGACCGGTGGCCGATCGCGACTCACCAACGACAGCTAGCATTCTGTCCTGCCTTCCATCGTCTTTTACCCTCTCAAGATGCGAAGGTGGTCAGTGGGTTGCCTGATATCCCTGCCCTGAGTGCACCAGCGATTTAATCAGCCTGTTCTTTTCTCAGAATTATGACTACAGCATTTAATAACCCTTACCTGCCCAAATATGTCTGTCAGGCGTTAGCTCAGTCCGCCATGACCTGAGCTAGCATCCACTCGCCTGCGATCGCAGCTCTATTGCCACCCGTAAGCCGCTGGCTATAGGCAGCAGGTATTGCCGCTGCACAGTATCCTTTTCTCAACAGCGGCGAGTATGATGGAATCTTCCTGTAGTTTCCCCGCTTTAGGCCAAGCCTTAACAGAGCGATCTTCCAAAGGGTTGCCCTGAGGATCTTGCCGAACGTTGCTGTATGACCGATCAGCTCGTAAAATCCGTGAGCAAAATCGCTCATCAGTACTGCCTTCTAAGCATGCCCAAGGCCGAGGCGTGATGAATCAAAGGCTGATCCTACTGATACCGCTCCTCATAAAATGCTGTGCCGCGATCGGCTGTGAAGCAAGAGCAGAGTAGGCCAATGTTGTTATTTGCTGTTGTTTGGGGTTAGGAGGTTGTCGTTGTCACAGGGCTATCGTGTTGCAATCCTTGGAGCGACCGGTGCAGTTGGAACTGAGCTGCTGCAAATCCTAGAAGAACGTCATTTCCCGATCGCTGAGCTGCGGCTGTTGGCATCCCCACGATCCGCAGGTCAGACTCTGACCTTTGCAGGCGAAACGCTCACCATTCAGGAGGCGACTCCCACTGCTTTCCATGGACTAGATATTGTTCTGGCCTCTGCGGGTGGCAGCACTTCCAAGGCTTTAGCGGAAGCGATCGTGGCTGCTGGCGCTGTCATGATCGATAACTCCAGCGCCTTCCGGATGGACCCGACTGTGCCTCTTGTGGTACCGGAAGTCAATCCAGAAGCGGCAGCGCACCATCAAGGCATCATTGCCAACCCAAACTGCACGACGATTCTGATGGCGATCGCCCTCTGGCCGTTGCAGCAGCGTCATCCGATTCGACGGATTGTGGTTTCTACCTATCAGTCCGCCAGCGGTGCTGGGGCGCGGGCCATGGCAGAAGTGCAGGAACAAAGCCGAGCCATCTTGGCCGGTCAGCCAGCTGTTGCAGAAGTCCTGCCCTATCCCTTGGCTTTCAACCTCTTCCCGCACAACTCGCCGCTGACAGAGTCGGGCTACTGCGAAGAAGAGCTGAAGATGCTCAATGAAAGCCGCAAGATTTTTGGTCTGCCTGACCTTAAGCTGACTGCGACCTGCGTACGAGTACCCGTCTTGCGCGCTCATTCAGAGGCAATCAATATCGAGTTCACGGAACCATTCTCGGTGGCCGAAGCCCGCGAAGCGATCGCAGCAGCCCCCGGAGCACGCCTCCTCGAAGATTGGGATCGGAATTACTTCCCGATGCCGATTGAGGCCAGTGGCGAAGATGATGTTTTAGTTGGGCGCATCCGTCAGGATCTATCTGAGCCCAACGCCTTGGAGTTGTGGATCTGTGGCGATCAGATTCGCAAAGGGGCAGCCCTGAATGCAGTGCAAATCGCTGAGCTACTGGTTGACCGCCAGTGGCTGCGATCGCCGGCTCTCACTCACTAACGCTGGAAGCGCACGATGCCACAGTCGTACCCTTTCGGTCGTGTGATCACGGCCATGATTACGCCATTTACTGCTGAAGGCCAAGTCGCTTACGACATTGCCCAATCCCTGGCGATTCATTTGGTGGATCAAGGCAGTGATGGCCTCGTGATCTGCGGCACCACCGGCGAGTCACCCACCCTCACTTGGGAGGAAGAGCACCAGCTCTTTCGGGCGGTGAAAGAAGCCGTGGGCGATCGCGCTGTAGTGATCGCTGGTACTGGTTCCAACTGCACCCGCGAGGCGATCACCGCCACTCAAAGTGCTGCAGCCTTGGGGCTAGACGGGAGCTTGCAAGTTGTACCCTACTACAACAAGCCACCGCAGGAAGGCCTGTACGCCCACTTTCGCGCGATCGCGGAAGCCTGTCCTGACTTCCCGTTGATGCTGTATAACATCCCCGGACGGACTGGCCAAAGCCTTCAACCCGAAACGGTTGCTAGACTAGCGACACTTCCGAATGTGGTCGCCATCAAAGCAGCGAGTGGCAATGTTGAAGAAGTCAGCGCACTGCGTCAGCTGCTGCCCGCTTCCTTTGCTATCTACTCCGGCGATGACTCGCTCACTCTGCCCATGTTGGCTGTAGGGGCTCAGGGTGTTGTCAGTGTTGCCAGCCATCTGGTTGGACCACAGTTGCAAACCCTCATTCAAGCCTTTGAAGCAGGGAATGTGGCGCAAGCGCAGCAGTTACACCAGCAGCTTTATCCGCTGTTTAAGGCGTTGTTCCTGACCACCAATCCCATCCCTGTGCGGGCAGCCCTCGAGCTTTTGGGATGGTCCATTGGCCAGCCTCGCCTCCCGCTGGTTCCTGCAAGCCCAGAAATTCGTCAAACCTTGGCGAGTTGTTTAGCGGAACTAGGTCTATACGAACCCTAGTCCGTTCCCCAAGTTTGTCCTTTCCTTCATTTGTTGATTCTCAAGCCTATGCCTTCTCCAAAACCCACAATTATTTCCAAAACCAGTGCTGCTTCTACGGCAGACCGACTGCGGATCATTCCCCTGGGCGGCCTGCATGAAATTGGTAAGAACACTTGCATCTACGAAGTCGGCGACGAAATTCTGCTGGTTGATGCTGGGTTAGCCTTCCCGACTGATGGGATGCACGGGGTGAATGTCGTGCTCCCGGATATGACCTATCTGCGCGAAAACCAGCACCGCATTAAGGCGATGGTGGTCACCCATGGTCACGAAGACCACATCGGCGGCATTCCCTTCCACCTGCGTCAGCTCGATATCCCGATCATCTATGGGCCACGCCTTGCCATGGCTTTGCTGGCTGGGAAGTTGGAAGAGGCCGGTGTTGTTGGCCGTGCCAATGTCAAGACCGTCCAACCCCGCGAGGTGGTGCGGATCGGCCAAAACTTCTTAGTCGAGTTCATTCGCAATACCCACTCGATCGCTGACAGCTTTACGTTGGCGATCCGGACCCCCTTGGGTGTGGTGATTCACACCGGCGACTTTAAGTTCGACCATACACCTGTCGATGGGGAAACCTTCGACATTCAGCGTCTGGCGGACTACGGCGAACAGGGCGTGCTCTGTCTGGTCAGTGATTCAACCAACGCTGAACTCCCAGGCTTCACGCCGTCCGAGCGATCGGTCTTCCCGAACCTCGATCGCGCCTTTTCTCAGGCTCAGGGCCGCCTGATTGTCACGACCTTTGCCTCGTCGGTGCACCGGGTCAACATGATTCTGGAACTGGCGAAAAAACATGGCCGCAAGGTGACGGTGTTAGGGCGATCGATGCTCAACGTCATCGCCCATGCCCGCAACTTGGGTTACATCAACTGCAGCGATGACCTGTTCCTGCCCCTGAAAGAGCTCCGGGATCATCCCGATCGCGATGTGCTGATTCTGACCACTGGCAGCCAAGGTGAGCCGTTGGCCGCGCTGACGCGGATTGCTCGAGGTGAGCATCCTCAGGTCAAGATTCGCCAAGGTGATACGGTGATCTTCTCGGCCAACCCAATTCCGGGCAACACGATCTCCGTGGTCAATACGATCGACCAACTGATGATGCAGGGTGCCCACGTCGTTTACGGCAAAGGCGCAGGCATCCACGTTTCTGGGCACGGCTGCCAAGAAGACCAAAAGCTGATGATTGCCCTGACCAAGCCGAAGTTCTTCGTGCCAGTGCACGGTGAGCATCGGATGTTGGTGCAGCACTGCAAAACAGCGCAGTCGATGGGCATTCCAGCCGAGAACATGATCGTGATCGATAATGGCGACACAGTTGAACTGACGCCGGAATCGATTGGCTTGGGCGATCGCGTGACAGCTGGCATCGAACTTGTTGACACTTCACGCACCGGTTTGGTCGATGGCAAAGCCCTGAAAGAGCGCCAACAACTAGCTGAAGATGGCCTCGTAGCGCTCACCGCCTTGGTCAACAGCCAAGGGCAATTGGTCGAAGCGCCAACCATCCATCTGCGGGGGGTAGTGACTTCTGCCGATCCGCGCCGAGTCAGCGTCTGGGCACAGAAGGAAGTCGAGATGGCCCTCGACAACCGCTGGGCCGATTACTGCCGCCGCTTACCGAGTGGCGATCTAGATGTGGACTGGGTGGGTCTGCAAGCTGAAGTCGAAGTCGGAATGCAGCGCCGCCTCAAACGTGAGTTGCAATGCGTACCGATGATTCTCTGCACCTTGCAATTTGTGCCCAGCGCAGCAGCTCAACCTGTTGAAGAAGACAACCGCATGCGCCGTCGTCGTTCCTCGGCTCCGATTAAGGTGGGCGCTAAGCTCTAGTTCCCAAATAGCGATCGCGATCAATCAGGGTCGCTGCACAGTGAAGAGCCTCTGTTCTGCAGGGGCTTTTCACAATTGGTAAGGGGTGCGATCGCGGCGCTTCAATTTTAGTTGCCGTACAAGCTCTGGGCATCGCTAGTCTAATCGCTGTGCAGCAGCTAGCTGCTGGGGTGCAAGGCGATCGCTCCGAACTCCTGGCTTCCCGTTCAACCAGAATTGGACACCTAGCTTCGCCAGCTCAGGATGTTGCTGACAGTAGTCCTGCCAGAACTGCTGCAGATGAAGGCCATGGGAGAGGGCGATCGCTAGCTGTGTCCAAGTTGGAGTTGTGGCAAAGCGCACGCCCAGCTGAGAGGCTAGCCTCCGACAGTGTCGATAGGAACCATAGCGCTCCTTCAGCTCCTCGACCGATAGGATCTGAAGCTCTTGAACAGCACCTAACGCCAAGGTCGGAGAGTCCAGCGCTGCCTCGGCTAGTTCAGAAAATTGAGCGGCGACTGCTGCTAGATTTGCCTCTGCCCGTATCCGCTGGCGTTCCAATGCTTCGGACTTAGCAATCGTTTGGCGCAGCCGTTTTGCTAGGCTCATGCGTCCAACTCCTTGATCTCCAAAATGTGTTGTAGCCGTCCAAGCAGCGTTTGCAGGAGCTGGTCAGTATCTCCCCCTCGGGCTTGCTGAGTCGCGGCCTGTTCAACCACTGCTTCCACTTGCTCTAAAGCAGCCAAGATCAGTTTGAGTTCTGCATCCACCATCCGCTTCTCAGCCGTGACTCGCTGCAGATTTTTCAAAGCTGATGCTGCCTGGCGCTTGGCCTTATGTAACTGCTGTTTCGCTTCCTGTAGCTGCTGACGAAGCTTTTTCGTCCGTTTCCCAAACCAGTGTTTGAGCGTATTATTTCGCTCTTCCAGCTCTAACAGCAGTTCTTCATAGACTTGTTGGTCTTCTTCTGCTTTCTTGAGGCGCGCCAGCTGCTCATCTTTTTGCTGCTGTAGCGCCAGTCGATCGCGATCTTGACTGATGTTCGTTAGGTGTTGCTCCAGCTCTGCTACTTGCGATCGCAAATCTCGGATTACTTGATCTTGTCTAAGTGGATACAAGAGCTGCTTAGCTACCGCATTGGCTGTTCCCACAGGGATTCGCTTATTGTCGTTATGACCAGGAATCGGAACACAGACATAACCCGGACGAGTCGCTTTGAGTTGTTCGGATCCAGCAGGTTCAATCGACCAGCCGCATTCACGTGCAAACCGAATGATGTCCCGTCGTCGTGGGTTTCGAGGCAAGTGGGGCATTGTCAAATCCTCTAATGACTCAACAGCAGGATAGAAATGGCGATCGCGGCTATGCAGAGAATCGATGCGAACAAGAACTTAGACTCATCGGCTCATAGTCATAGAACGGCAGGGCATTGACCCCCGCTGCTCGCGCCTTGGCATCCAGCCCCAGCAACCACCCCACCCAACTCGTCCCGCGTTGCTGACAGTCCAGCACCACCACTTGCTCTCGCTGCGCTAACAGCTCATGCGCCAACTCCGGCAGCGATCGCCACTCCGCATCAGCACAGCCCGCTTGCTGCGCATCTGCCCGAGCGATCGCCTCCGCCAAGTCAAGCGACAGAAACAAAAACCGCGCCTGGTCATAGCTGTAGAGAAACTGCACATGCACGCAGCGCTCTCCCTCACTACTAATTGCCGCACCGCAGACCGGACAAATCATCTGCAAAGACTCAGACATCACAGCACCCGAATGAAAACTGGACTGAGTCTGCAGCCCGTCCCAGCGGATTAACAGCAGCTGGATGCGAATATCAAACACACCCCTGTTATCATTCGCATCAAATGCCTGACTTTTCTCTCCGGTTCAGCCCAGACTCAGGCATCGCTTTGTATCCTTCAGTCGCGTGTCCTCAGATCTCTTCCTCAACCATCTCCTGATTGGCCCGCCCGCCAGCGGCAAAACCACCTTCGCCAAATCCCTCCAGCAGGAACTCGGCGCAGCGGTGATCCTCTCCACTGACCGCATCCGCGAGCAGCTCTACGGCGATGCCGCCATTCAAGGTCCCTGGGAAGAGATCGAAGCAGAACTGCAGCGCCAGATTCAGCAGGCCGTCGCAGATGGCAAAGCCATCATCTACGACGCCACCAACGTCAAACGCGCTTGGCGCATGGGCTTCCTCCAGCAAGTCAGTCCCCTCGGACTGCCGTGGATTGCCTGGGAACTCAAGACCGATCTCAACACCTGCAAAGCCTGGAATCAGCAGCGACAGCGCGTCGTCCCAGAGCGCGTCATCGAAGACTTCTATCGCTACCAACAACACCTCCGACCCACCCTCGGAGAAGGCTTTGTCGGGCTCGCCAGCTTCAATCCCACGCAAGATACCAACCCGGCAGCAGTTATCCAAGCCCAGCTCAAAAAGTGTCGGCGCAGCGGCATCAATCACGAAAATCGCTACGCCAAAACCGAGACCCATCGCTACTCCCGACTCCTCGACTTCGACCGCCTCATGCACTTGCTCGCCTTGCTCAGCCGCTATCCAGGCCTCGGGCAACTGCGTGACCAAGACCCCGCCACCCTCGAACAGCTGCTCAAAACCAGTCCTGCCCCCGTCTTTGTCGATGCCGTCGCTGAGATTGCCGCTGTCCTCCGCGCCCAGCAGGGACCCCTCTATGGCGATGAGGCCGCGATCGCCCTCGATTTGCAATGGCTGGAAGCGGAAGGCTTCCTCGGCTCCGATGTCGTTGCCCAAGACCTCCGCCTACCCCCGCTCACCCAGCCAGACCCACCCCTCTTCTTCCATCACTACAGCGATCGCGCTCCCTTCTCACGGCTGGTCAAAACCATTCGCTTCATCCTCCACAATCCCCTCACCCAGGAGGAGGTTTACCAAGAGCAGCGCTCCTTTGGCCTCTCCCCTCGGCGCATTGATATCCTCGCCAGCCAACTCGAGCAAGCCGGCATCCTCTATCAGACAGAACAGGGCATGCTGCGCAAAGACATCGAGTGGGTCCTCCATCCCTACAGCATCTTCCCAGAACCCAGTCTGCGCAAAGGCTACTACCTTGGCACCGGCATCCTCAACCGCAGTCAACTGGAGCAGATCTATCAACTGGTGCAGAAGCAGGCTGATGGGCTCGATGACCCGCTGGCCACCGAGACCTTCCGGACCCTCGAAGCACGGCTCCAGTGGGCGCGCTTTAACCCCGCCACCCTCTACCCCGTTCGCTCCATCAGTCGGGGCAGCATTGTCTCAACCGATCTCCTCAGTCGCGAATCCCTCGCCACCGCCACTGCTGGCAGTGTGGTCGAAACGGATATCCGCAATGCCCAGAAGATTCGGATTGGACGCATTGCCGGAGCAGCTCAGTTCAAACAACACGATGACCTGCGGCAGAACGAGGAAGAAATCTGGCCGCTGCAGATTGTCTTCCACAACATCGCTTGGTATCTCGCCTACGAGGTCGCTTCTGGACCAAGACAAGGACTCTTCTGCTACGAGCGCCTCGACCGTTTGTATCGCATTCAGCCCGTTGGTAAACCTCGCTCCCAGACAGAGCAGAAGGCAGCGCTCGAGGCCATCACCACCCTCCAGCAGCATGGCTATGGCCTTTTCCTCGGTGATGCCGTTAAGCCCCAGCAAACCTTCCTGCTGCAAACCCCAGCGGCACGACTCCGCTCCATGGACACCCTCGAGCTGCGCTTCACAGAGTCCCTCTTTGCCTTCATTAGTGAAGGCACTCAGCGCTTCCCCCTCGCCCAGATGAAGATGTCTCGACCCCCAGGGCGGAAACTCGCTGCTGCTTCGCCTGAACTCCAGAAGCTCTACAGTCTCCCCAAAGCTCCTGACCCCACCCATCCCTATCAGCTGAAGGTGAAGCTGCCCGCTTGGTCCCTCCAGGAAATCACCCTCAAAACCTGGCTCCTCGGGCTGCGCGATGGCGTCAAAGTCATGGCCCCCCATTCCCTGCGCGATGCCCTCCGCCAAGACCACCTCGCTGCTGCTGCCCTCTATGGTGATGACTAACGTCCACAAAAACGCTACCCCCGCATCCCAACGGTGGCGACTTCAAGTTGCTGGTTAGTCCTCTAGGCTGGCCGAGGACTATTGATTGAGCAGTTCTTGCCAGTCCTGAAACATCTGCTCTGCACTACTCCAGCGGCAGAGCATCTCCATATCTGCTGGCGTGGGACCTGGTTTCTGATACTCCCGTGGCAGGTAATCTTCTTCTCGATAAAGCCCGAAAATTGTGGACTTATTGCTTGTGAAAATGACTTCTGAACAAGCAGCTTAAATTCATCAAAACATCACTCTTGGCGGGCTAAAGTAAACTCGATCAAAACATTAGATATTATCTGAACACCTTTATTTTCATAGTTGCAAAGTCCGCAAGAATGAGAAATCCCGGTAGTTGTCCAGCAACTGACCCACAGGTCAATTCAACATCAGACTCAAACTGGATTGGGAAAACCTCTTGCGAAGATGATTTGCCAAGGCAGGCATAGCTCTCTGCAAACTGCTTTGGTTCCGGTGTCAGCATGCCAAACCAGAATGAAACTCGACCTTCAATCGTGAAAATAGTCTGCTGCAAGGTACTAAGACTCGAGTTGCCCTGCACGGGAGGTGTCAAATATTCTTGCATTCGCGTACCATCCACTAACAAAAAGTGCGCGCGCACAATGAACATACCATCGGTTGGATTCAGCGGTTGATTCCCCTCGTAAGGTCGAACAGTTGCTTCGTCCTGTCCTTCTTCTCCTTCTTCATCTAGGGCGAACTCCCACACGGCATGTTAATCCAGATCATCAGCCGTGAGTTCACAAACCTGTTTTCGAATATGTAAGCGACTGATCATTAGTCTCCAATGATTCATGGACTGAAATTTTGCCTAAAAACCAAGAGTAAGAAGATATAAAAAAATGATTAATTATCGCTTTCTAAACTTACTGTTTAGTTCAATGATTCCTAGGCATTTTAGATTTCTTTTGAAGACTAGCAGCGGTGCTAATGATGCACCTTGAATCGACTTCTTCTTCGCCCCCAACTCCGCAAGCAGGTAAGCATTGCGATCGTAGGCAGATTAGAAGACTGCTCTGGATCAATCACTCGGCAGCAGCTCTCTCTCAGAAGCTGAAGCAGGCTACCGGCATGAGATCACTCTGCCAATCTTGATAACCCAGCTTCAAGGAATTACAGCTTTTCCATTGCAGAATCGACACATAGGCTTAAAGGAATTGGAGTCCCTGCAGATCCTGCCAGTGAGCGGATCTTGAATG
Source organism: Synechococcus elongatus PCC 11801 (assembly GCF_003846445.2). Lineage (NCBI taxonomy): Bacteria > Bacillati > Cyanobacteriota > Cyanophyceae > Synechococcales > Synechococcaceae > Synechococcus > Synechococcus elongatus. The sequence continues at coordinate 986,923 of NZ_CP030139.2, forward strand.
AAAACAATCCAATCCCTGCCTATCCTATGTCTCGCAGTGAGCAGCTCCAACAGCTCATCCTGAGCTATTACCGAGAAGATGCCGATCTTGCCGCTCAGTTAGCCGCCCTGCGCTACTGCCAAATCAGTCGCTTTTGGTTTGTGCTACGGATTAATTGCCCGCATGCCAGTATTGCCGATCGCCTGGCAGCAGTTCTGCCTCAATTACGCACCCCGATCGCCGAGCTTAGGCTGGCACGCCACATCAAATTGCGATCGCCCGGCCAGCGGGCTCAACTATTCCCTGTGCAAGTGCCCCAACTCGATTCCTCTTCGCTCAAGGGCAGCGATCGCCGCCCCGAGTAATTCTGTGATCATGGGGGATTCGCAGGGTCCGCCATCAACCCAGGGCATTGAACTAGCGGATTGAAGCAGCGCGATCCATAAATTGCTGCTGAGAGCTGTTTGGGGCATCTGGATCGGCAGGTTGTCGTTGTCGATATTCGCCAGTAGGGAGCAGCTCCCACGCCAAGCGATCATCCGCCAAGGAGAGGTCCAGAATGGTTCGCAATTCCACCGCGATCGCCTCATCCTCAATTGGGGTAATCGCTTCCACGCGGCGATCGAGGTTGCGGGTCATCCAGTCGGCACTGCCGATGAAAAACTCCTCTTGTCCATTGTTGTGGAAGCTAAAGATGCGTGAGTGTTCCAAGAAGCGGCCAATGATGCTGATCACCCGAATGCGATCGCTCAGCCCTGGGACACCAGGTCGTAGGCAGCATACCCCTCGCACAATTAAATCGATCTCAACCCCTGCCCGCGAGGCTTCGTAGAGCTTGAGAATGATGGCGGGATCGACCAGCGAGTTCATCTTGGCGCGAATCGCAGCTGGCTGTCCGGCGATCGCCTGCTGAATTTCGCGATCGATCAGTCGAATCATCTGCCCCCGCAAACTGACAGGAGCAATCAGCAGCTTGCGATAGTCTCGCTGCTTCGAAAAACCGGTTAGATAGTTGAACAGTTCAGAGATATCGGCTCCCAAATCTTCGCGGCAACTCAATAAGCCAAGATCAGTGTAGATTCGGGCGGTTTTGGAGTTGTAGTTACCAGTGCCAATGTGGACATAGCGGCGAATCTGGTTACGCTCTTGCCGAACAACCAGCACCACTTTGGTGTGAATCTTGAGACCCACTAAACCATAGACTACGTGAACGCCCGATTTCTCGAGCCGCCGCGCCCAGGTGATGTTGTTTTCTTCATCAAAACGAGCCTTGAGTTCCACCAGTGCCAGCACTTGTTTGCCATGCTCGGCAGCCTGCATCAAGCTCTGCACGATCGGGGAATCTCCCGAAGTGCGGTAGAGCGTCATCTTGATGGCGAGAACATGGGGATCCGTCGCGGCTTGGGCGACAAACTGCTCGACTGAGGCCGCAAAGGAATCGTAGGGGTGATGGACCAGCAAGTCGCGGTGACGAATCACCGCAAAGATATCCTCGCTTTCCTCGCCGACTTTGGAGCGCTCTAAGTCTTCACCAACGGGAATTTGAACGCGTCGGAGCCGTCTGGGAACCACCTGATTCCAAGGCTGATCCTTGAGATCGGGTAACGGCAGAGCCACCAGAGACATCAAGTCTTCAAGACCGAGGAGGCCGGGCAGAGCATAGACATCTTGCGGGTCAAGGTCCATGCCATTCATCAGAATTTCGAGGATTGAAGCGGGAGTTCCTGCCTCAATTTCAAGGCGGACAACAGAACCAGCTCCTAGGCGGCGCTTGCGTAGTTCCTGCTCAATCGCCAACAGCAGGTCGTCTGCTTCGTCTTCTTTGACGTCGAGATCAGCGTCGCGGGTGACGCGAAAGATAAACCAATCGATTACACTCATGCCGGGAAAGAGTGTGCCGAGGTTGTGGGCAATGACCTGTTCGATCGGCACGCCCATCCAGATGATTGGTTGCTGCGATCGCCGACGGGTCTTGGACGGCAACTCAATAAAGCGCGGCAGGATGTTTGGGACTTTGATGCGGGCAAATTGTTCTTCGCCAACACTGTCGTCTTGAATCAGCACTGCCAAATTGAGGCTGAGATTGGAGATATGGGGAAAGGGGTGAGCCGGATCGACTGCGAGCGGCGTCAGAACTGGAAAAATCTGTGCAGCAAAATACTGATCGAGATAGCGTTGCTGAGTGCGGTTGAGATCGGTGTAGTTGAGCAGATGGATCCCTTCCTCGGCTAAGAGTGGGCGCAGTTCTCGGTAAAAATGGCTGTGCTGCTGCTCCACTAACGGTCCAAGACAGGCACGGATCCGCTCGAGCTGTTCAGCTGGGGTGAGTCCATCGGGCGATCGCTTACTGACACCTGCCTCAATTTGCTGCAAGAGGCTGGCCACCCTCACCATGAAGTATTCATCAAGGTTGTTGCTAAAGATCCCCATGAACTTGAGGCGTTCAAGAAGAGGCGTACGGGGATCGAGAGCTTGGTGGAGGACGCGCTGATTGAAAGCCAGCCAGCTAATTTCACGATTGAAGAAATTCTCAGGCTGATTCAATTCAAGCGCAGCATCGGTCATAGCCCATCTCATCAATGAATCAGCCGCTGATCCTAGCAAGGGATGACGGCGAACACCGGCTGTTTAGAACACAGCTTCTTTACCGCATCACTGAAAGAGGTGCTTGGCGCCATCGAGGGCACGGCGGACAAGCCCTCTCAGCCCTTGGACTAAACCTGGGGCGGCTTGCCGATACTCCTCCTCATCCCGACTTGCAGGAATCTGAGCCATCAAGGAGTGGATCTCATCGATCAAGTTGTGTTCGCTGCGATTGACAACCCCATCGGCCATTAAAAGATTGGCGATTGTTGCCAAAGCGGCCAAGCGGGTGGGGGTACTGGTGCCCTGAAGGAAGAGAACTAACCAAGCTTCCAATTGGGGCAAGGCGATCGGCGTGTCTAGCAAAGCCAGCAGATCAGGATCCTGATCAAGCTTTTGCCGCTCCAGCAATGCCTGTAAATACTGACGCTCAGGGCGATCAAGTTCGCCGTCGACCCAAGCGGCACCAATGACGAGCTGCATCAGTAGTTTGCGCTGGGTTGCATTCACGGGGAAATCCTCTTCGCCTGTTCGCACTCTAGCGGAAGAGGGGGTCGGAAGCGATGAAAATCTGCGTATAATAGCTAACGCTACCTATCTAGGCACCGCTGCGGGCGTAATTCAGTGGTAGAATGTCAGCTTCCCAAGCTGAACGTCGTGGGTTCGAGTCCCATCGCCCGCTTATTTTTGAGATGGTTCAAGTAACAAGAAAGAACCTTTTTCTCACCCTTCTACTGCTCAGAATAATTGCGATTGCCACGCAATGACTAATAGATAGGCGCAGCTAGGAAGCACTGAATGAGCACTGCAAGTCCTTGTTAAACGACCGGAAGACTCTGCACTCGCCACGTCGTTTCCCAACCCACTCTTGCTATCCTTTCGACTATTCCCTAAAGCACGAGAAGATTGAGCTTGCCGAGGGGTTCTTGGAGACTTGCGATGACGCTGCGATCGGGCCAGTTTTGGTCTGCACTACTGCTAGCCCTCAGCTTGGGAGTCACAGCCTGCCAAGAGCCACCACCAGCCCCGCCTCGGGCTGAGCGCCCAGACCTCAGCTTTACGGACTTTACGCTACGTCAAGCCAACCCCACCGGTAAACCAACTTGGGAGCTGCGCACCCCTCGGATTGTCTATAACAACGACAAAAGTGCTGCACAACTGACCAAACCCCTCGGGTTTCTCTTCGATGAAACCGGCAAAGTCCTCTACGAAATTCAGGGCGATCGCGGTTCGATTGAAGGGGAGAATGCTGACGTCATTCGGATTAATGGCAATGTTGTGGCTCGGCAGATGCAGGAGCCAGGAGCCGTACTCAAGGGTGAAGAACTGGAATGGCGACCAAACCAGCAGACTTTTGATCTACGGCGCAATGTCATTGGCACCTATCGGGATGCGGTTCTCAAGGCAAATGAAGGCCGGTTTGATGTGCGTCAGCAGCAGTTGGAGCTGATCGGCCCCATAGTCGCGACCTTGAAGCAAGGGGACATTCTGTCAGAGTTAAAAACTCAATCGCCCCGCTGGCTGCTGGCTGAGAAACGCTTACTTGCACCTAATCCGCTGCAGGCAGAACGGCGCGATCGCAATCAACTGAAGGGACAAGGGCGATCGCAGCGCGGTGAACTTCTGCTTGACCCGCAGATCTTGATCTTGCAGCAGCAGGTGGAGTTGGATGCGCTCGATCCAGTGGCCCAGCTACGCGGTGATGATCTGCGCTGGAACTTGCCCCAAAACTTGGTCGACAGCCCGATCGCAGTGCAGGGATACTATCCGGCTGAGCAAACCACCGTCCGAGGCGATCGCGGTCAGGCTAACCTCAATGCCCAACTCATTCAACTGGAAGGAAATGCTGAAAGCTTTTCAGCCAAGGATCAAGCGCGTCTTCAAGCTAACCGGCTGATCTGGAATCAGAAAACGGCTGAAGCAACCGCAATTGGGGGTGCTCGCTATCAGCGATCGCGCCTGTCGCTCTAGCATCGGGTCGAAGGGCTGGCCGGCAGTGAAGCTGCAATCAGAGTAGGTAGTGGCGAGCGTAGCTACTGCGTCTTACGAGGATACTGGACTAAAAGAAAAGGATGATTGAGGCTTCAATCATCCTATCGATGAACTTGGAGTGATTCCGATGCAATCGGAGCGGCGGGATTTGAACCCACGACCCCCACTACCCCAAAGTGGTGCGCTACCAAGCTGCGCTACGCCCCGTGACAAGTTACCAATGTAGCACTGATACTGGTCACTGCCAAGAGGCATTTATCCCAAGGGTGCAGTCCTAAGAGGCAAGAGCAACCTCTAGCATTTGCTGCAGTTCGCCATTTTGATACAGCTCAATCAAGATGTCAGAACCACCAATGAACTCCCCATTGACATAGACTTGGGGGATCGTAGGCCAGTTTGAAAACTCTTTAATTCCTTGGCGAATTTCATAATCAGCTAAGACATCAACGGTGGTGTAGGGAACACCCAGAATATTCAAGATTTGAACAACATTGTTCGAAAAGCCACACTGCGGCATTAGCTTGTTGCCTTTCATAAAGACAACAATCTTGTCACCATTAACGATGGTGGTTAGCCGTTCTTGAAGTTCAGGAGTCATTATTAATCTCAATCGTCAAAGGGGATGAATCGCACTGATGACGGGCTAAGCCTGAGCTTCAGCTAGCCAGCGATCGGGGGTGTAAGTCTTCAGCGCTAAGGCGTGAATTGCTTCAGTTGACATGGCAGCTTTCACAGCGCCATAGACCAGCTGATGTTGCTGAATCAGGCTTTTCCCTGCAAAGACAGGCGAGACAACTGTCACCTGCAGGTGGTCACCTCCTCCAGTGAGATCAGTCACCATGACCTGTGCATCAGGAATTTGGGCACAGATCATGGACTCTACTTGTTCAGGCGTGACCATAGGCTGCAACTGAAAACAACTCTGTCGCTCCCTAGTCTGCCATGAGCGACTTCCTTCCTTGTCATTCGCTTGCGATGTGGTTCATCACTCAACGGCTACTTCCCCTAGGAGACTTCAATCCATCGGGTATGTCACGCAGCCATTCACAGGGTTGGTCAATCTAGCGACGCCTGCATGCCTCATCCTGAACGTCTTCACGCGATCGCAATTGTGCTGTCTCTTCCTGATGGCAGTGATTGCTCAAGGGGATGCAGAAAGTGGAAGCCCAATCCTAGAGAGAGAATTGATAAAACTCTTGGCAGTCAATTGACTCTTCTAGATTTTCTTTGATAAGACCTCTGACAAGGCTCCAAATTTGAACTTCTGCTGTCTAAGCACTGCTATGGATTATCAAGATTTGACCCAGTGTCTAACAGTCCATTGGTTCAAATCATAGTGTTACGGAATCAGCAGTTCAGCAGTATTGAATTCATCTCTATTGAAATCGCCTCTGATTGCTGGATTTACTTTTGGCGATTTTTAGTAGATTTTCCTCAGTCAAGATTTGCACTTTTTTATTATTTCTTTGGCTTGTACCAAGTTGAGATGTTCTCAGAGATACAGACAGCACAATTGACAGATATAAATACTAAAAAAGCATTCAAGACTGCCAAGTGTTAGATTTTGGCAGCCAAGTCCTACAATGGCTACACTCTTGAGTAACCAGCCAGAGCTTTAGGGTTGATAATTGGTTTACAGGCGCGTGAGGCATCTTCAGCAGAATGGACACTGAAGACCTGCAGCAAAAACTGCATGCACAAGTCGCACTGGCCGAGCGCTCAGAGCACGCTTTCTTAACCCTGAAAGCTTGTAACGAGGCCTTGGTTCGTACTTCCAGTGAACAGGAGTTTCTGGCAGAGTTTTGTCGCCTCTGTGTGGTTGAGGCAGGGTATGCCCACGCTTTGGTGACGCTCGCCGGTCCTGATCCTCACGAAGTTCTTCAATCTTTTGCCAGCTACGGAAGCCTACAGTCCTACGTCGATAATCTCCAAGTGACGTGGGACGATGCACCTACAGGGCAAGGACCCACCGGTCGAGCGATCAAAACAGGTCAAAGCCAATTGGCTGATTGGCGATCTCCTCAACCCCGCCTCATGCCTTGGCAAGATCTCGCGCAGCATCATCACATTACGGCTAGTATTGCCTTGCCCATCAAGCAGAGCGATCGCGTGTTGGGGGCGCTGAATATTTACAGCACCGAACCCAATAGCTTCTCGCCAGCGGATCAAGAGTTGCTAGAGCAAGTCGCACAGCTATTGGCCTATGGACTGACCAGCCGTCAGACTCTTGCAGCCCAAGATCGCCTCCTCGACCAAACAATTCAGGCGATTGTGAAGATGGTTGAGCTGCGCGATCCCTATACACAGGGTCATGAAAATCAAGTCGCACGGCTCGCCTACACGATCGCCCATCAGCTGCAGCTACCTGAAGATACTGCTCGTGGGATCTACGTGGCAGGGCTGCTGCACGATGTCGGTAAGTTGCGAGCCCCAGCTGAAATTCTCTCAAAGCCGGGTCGGCTTGATCCGATTGAATATGAACTGATTAAATTACACTCGCAAGCAAGCTACGACATTCTTAGAAACATTCAGTTCCCGTGGCCAGTGGCAGAAATTGCGCTGCAACACCATGAGCGACTCGATGGCTCGGGTTATCCGCAGAAACTCAAAGGCGATCAAATCCTACTCGGGGCTCGCATTATTGCTGTAGCCGATGTGATCGATGCCATGACCAGCCACCGTCCTTATCGACCGGGACTGGGGCTAGGGGCAGCGATCGCCGAGATTGAAGCCAATCGCGGTCAGCTCTACGACCCCGATGTGGTGGATGCTTGTCTCGCCATTCTCCACGCACCGGGGTTAGTCTGGACAGATTTGCCGCGCCCGCCCCAAGCCAGTGATCCGATCGCCTAGCGCGGGCAGGAACAGCAGGCTAACGCAGGCTACTTTCCGGGACTCGCTCTGCAGCTGCTTGCTGGCGATCGCGAAAGTCCGCGATCGTCCGGTCTAAACCCTCTTGCACCGAGACGGTGGGTTGCCAACCGAACCAAGCCTTTGCACGGCTGATATCTGGTCGGCGCTGTTGCGGATCATCCTGCGGCAAGGGTCGAAACTCGATCGGCAGGCTGGGATCAATGCGATCGCGGATCAGTTCGGCTAACTGCAGAATTGTGTACTCGCTGGGATTACCGAGATTCACAGGGCCAATGCGATCGCCATTCATCAGGCAAATCAATCCCTCGACGAGATCGGCAACATAGCAAAAGCTGCGGGTTTGTTCCCCTTTTCCGTAGACCGTCAGCGGTTGACCTCGCAGGGCTTGGACAATGAAATTGCTAACCACGCGGCCATCGTTCTCGAGCATGCGCGGTCCATAGGTATTGAAAATTCGCGCTACCCGAATTTCAAGATTGTGTTGACGGTGATAGTCGAAGCAGAGAGTTTCTGCAACCCGTTTGCCTTCGTCATAGCAGGAACGAATGCCGATCGGGTTGACATTGCCCCAGTAGTCTTCGGTTTGCGGGTGAACGTGGGGATCGCCATACACTTCAGACGTAGAGGCCATCAGCAGTCGGGCTTTAACCCGCTTGGCCAAGCCCAACATATTAGCTGTGCCGATGAAGCTCGTCTTGGCCGTCTTGATCGGGTTGTACTGATAGTGCACCGGCGACGCAGGACAGGCGAGATGGTAGATTTGATCGACTTCGAGGCGGATGGGATCGGTGATGTCGTGCCGGATGAGTTCAAAGCGCGGATGACCGTGCCACTGGGCAACGTTTTGCTTTCGCCCGGTGAAGTAGTTATCTAGGCAAATCACCTCTGCACCTGCGTTCATCAGGCGATCGATGAGGTGCGATCCAATGAAACCGGCACCACCCGTGACTAAGATCCGCATCGTTCTGTCGCTATGCTTTTCAGCAGCATACCCGTTGCGGCAGTTTCAGGAAGTGCAAGCCCCTCGGTATAATAAGCAGACCGGGATGTAGCGCAGCTTGGTAGCGCGCCTGCTTTGGGAGCAGGATGCCGCAGGTTCAAATCCTGTCATCCCGACTGAAACTCAAACGACTATCTCAAGGGGCGATCAGCCGATCGCTTATCTAAGTGTTTCGACTGCTTCTTAGCGCGATCGCAGTTTAGGGATACCACTGGCGATACCACTGCTGCATCTGGCGAATCTCCCGATTCTGAGCCGTGATGATGGCTTGGGCGAGCTGTTGAATTTCTGGCCGATCGCTGCGCATCAGAACCATTTGAGCCATTCGCACCCCCATTTGATGGTGGGGAATCATCGCTTCGATGAAAGCGCGATCGAAGTCGGGTGCTGTGTTCAGGGCGTTCAGGTCTCCCGTCATGCCACCCATCGCCCCGCACCCCATGCCACCACCAACCATGGATGAATTGCGCCAACCTCCCATCCCGCGATCGCCCCAGTCTGGGACTTCTATGCCATACCACTGGCGGTACCAGGTTTGCATTTCGCGGATTTCTTGAGCCTGCGTTGTTTGAATCGCGCGAGCGAGGGCGCGAATCTCGGATCGCTGAGACTGCTTGATCGCGAGGTCAGCCATCGCGATCGCCCCTTCATGGTGAGGAATCATCATCACAATGAAGTGTTGATCTGCATTGCCCATCCTGCCCGGCCAGCCAGGACGCCCCAGATTGTTGGGTGGTCCCATCCCTTGGGCGATCGCAGAAGATTCAACAGAACTAGCCTTCACGGGATCCGGTAAAGTTGCCGCGATCGCAGCGACTATCAAGGTGCTACTGACCGCTAATCCCCCAAGCAGCACAAGACGATTCATCAGTTCCTCCTGTCAGCTGACAGAAGCTATGCTTTCATCATATTCATTAGTCTAAAATCACTCATCTTCATTCAATAAATATTTCATATCCAGCGTGCTCATGTGTGTAGTTTTCACCGTTTAAATTTTGCAACAGATAGAACTCCAGATACCAATTTTTCCATGACATAGCTCAGCTCGTTTGAATGCAAGCTGACATCCATAATGCTCATAGATAGATTCAGCAGCACTAGGAATCTAGGCGGCCACATATTAACTATTTTTTAAACAAAAATTTGAGGTTAAGAGGATCTGAGCCATGAAGGCTAAAACATATTACAGATCCTCGAAGTTCTCAGGGCAGAGCTGTGTGAAATTACGGGATAGAAATGTCGTAATTCCTGCTCGATTATCATTACGATCGTCTTCTAAGATCGTTTGATCAGGATTGGCAATAACCTCGATAAAGTTCTCACCGGGTCGTAGCGGTAATTTTGCGATCGGGTAAGCCAAATCTTCGCGATCGCCTTGGGCTAACCAAGGAAGCCGTAAGGCACGATGCCCTCGATAGCTGTTGTTGACCACGATCGCCACATCAGCATTACTAACATCCATGCGACCTTGATTCGTCACGCTAAAGTGCAGCCAGTCTGACTCGATTCTGAGGTTTTCGATTGCTAGATCCGCTTTTAGAACCTCTACGGTGCTAATCGGATAGAGAATCAGTTCTTTGAACGAGACTAGTTGCGTATTGGGATGCTCGTGATGGACGTGACCTGCAAAGCGGAGATCGCTGGAACAGCCATGGATATGCAGATGGGCATTTGCACGGGGAACAGTCACTAAACCCGTTTCGGGATGGCGGGCATAGAAGCCGCTGAGATTCCAAATCGGAGCAGGCCCTAAAAGGTGGTGCAGCGGGTCACCAGCTTGATCAGCAAAATAAAAGTGTTTAAGACTTTCGTAGACGTTATCCTCTTGGCTATCACGCACCAAGCGGCGACGTTGCCAAAGACAGAGCTTGGCAGCTACCGTCACAACTAACGTATGCCAGTGAGCTTGTAGTCGTACACCAAAGTAGTCTGCAGGGGAGTCAATTTGGGCGATCGCGGCAGCAATAATGGCCTGTAATCCGGCCTCTACGGAAGGGAGTTGAGCAGTATCAATCGGAATTCCTAGCCCACTGCCATTACTGGTAAAGCAGACATAGGGGAAATGGATCAGTTCTGAGCTTGGATCTTGGAGAATTGCAGCTCCTGCTTCAGGATCGCCTTTGTAGATAGCAGTGGTTCTACCCTCCGGCAAAAAACACAACTCGCCATTATCAATTTCTGTTGTTGTGCCAAGGCCAATCACCTCGCCTTGAAGGGGGATTTGACGAATCGGGTAGTGCTCGCTGATATCCCCTTGAATTAATGCCGTAATCGTATTAGCAACAGTGAGCTTCAGCATCGATTCATCTAGACAGAGGTTGGAGTCGAGAGACTGTTGCTAGCAGATGAGTCAGTTGCGTTGCTGATTCCTGCGATCGCAACTCAGTCTTCTACAGCTATCTAAAAGGGAGCGGGGGTGAATGTCGTGTTGAAGATCGAGTTGATTTGATTGATGGTTTCCACAGATTGCAGGTCAATTTGTGCGCCCTGCAGATAAGGCTGACTCTGAAGTTTTTGAGCGACCGCTTGATTGATTTGATTGCTTTCCTGCTTCAGTCGCGTTTGAATCGCAACCGTTTCTTCTGGGGTAATGGCCCCATCTTGGAGAGAGTTGCAGATTGGAAGCAGCGCATTATATTCGCCATCACTGAGGCTCGATAAATCTTGGCGAGTAATCGTGCCGTTGTTGAGATTAATGCAGGTCAGATAGATCAGTGTTGTGCCGTAGAGGGTGCTGGGGCTTGGTTGCGCCATGGCGGGGGTAGCCAGCAGACCAATCGCACTCACCACAACTGCGCCACTCAAAGCTCGCATCCTGCACTCCTCAATTGCTGTCTGTGGCTATAGCCTACCCAGCAGAAGGATTGTCTGCACTTATCGGCACCATTGGATTTTGCAAAGGCCGTGCGCTGCGATCGCTTCTCCGCGATAATGCTCCTCAGTCCCGAGTATCACTGGCATGCGCAAGCTCATCGAGGGGTTACGGCATTTCCGTACGTCTTACTATCCGTCCCATCGGGAGCTGTTTGAGCAGTTTGCCAAAGGCCAACACCCACGCGTGTTGTTCATTACCTGCTCCGACTCGCGCATTGACCCCAACCTCATCACCCAGTCGGGCATGGGTGAACTGTTTGTGATCCGCAATGCGGGCAATCTGATTCCGCCCTTTGGGGCAGCCAATGGCGGTGAGGGTGCATCGATTGAATATGCGATCGCAGCACTAAACATCGAGCATGTGGTGGTCTGTGGCCACTCGCACTGCGGCGCGATGAAGGGCTTGCTGAAGCTCAATCAGCTGCAAGAAAAAATGCCGCTGGTCTACAACTGGCTGCAGCATGCTGAGGCAACTCGCCGCTTGGTCTTGGACAACTACAGCGGCTACGACACCGATGATTTGGTCGAGATTCTGGTTGCCGAGAACGTCCTCACCCAAATCGAAAACCTCAAGACCTATCCCGTGGTGCGATCGCGCCTCTTCCAAGGCAAGCTGCAAATCTTTGGCTGGATCTACGAAGTCGAAAGCGGTGAAGTCCTACAGATCAGCCGTACGAACAGTGACGACACCGGTATCGATGAATGTCCGGTGCGCCTGCCGGGTAGCCAAGAAAAATCAATTCTGGGGCGCTGTGTGGTGCCTTTGACTGAAGACTTGCCCGCAGAACCAGAACCCGCGATCGCTGCATCTGCGGCTCAACCCGCTAGCTATTCCAGCCGTGGCTGGCTCTCACCGGAACAACAACAACGCATTTATCGCGGCAATGCTAGCTAGGATCGAAGCATCTTCGACCTTGCTGAGATCTGCCTGTGTTCCTCGCCGCCGATCGCCCCACCACCGATCTTCCTACTGATTTGCCTGCCGCGATCGCAGCACTGAAGCAAGAGCTGAACGCGGTTATCTTGGCGCACTATTACCAAGAAGCAGCGATTCAAGATGTCGCAGACTACATTGGTGATTCGCTCGGATTGTCGCGTCAAGCAGCAGCAACGGATGCAGACGTGATTGTCTTTGCTGGCGTTCACTTCATGGCAGAAACGGCGAAAATTCTCAATCCCAATCGGCAAGTCTTGCTGCCTGATTTGGCGGCAGGCTGCTCCTTAGCCGATAGCTGCCCACCCGAAGCGTTTGCAGCGTTTAAGGCCGCTCACCCCGGCCACATCGTCATTTCCTACATCAACTGCACCGCCGAGATTAAGGCACTCAGCGACATCATTTGCACCAGCTCCAATGCAGTAAAGATTGTCCAGCAAATTCCGGCTGATCAGCCGATTATCTTTGCGCCCGATCGCAACTTGGGTCGCTATGTGATGCAGGAAACCGGACGCGATCTGGTGCTTTGGGACGGCAGTTGCATCGTCCACGAGACGTTTTCAGAGCAGCGGTTGCTGGAGCTACAAGCCTGTCATCCCGAAGCCGAAATCATTGCGCATCCTGAGTGCGAAACACCGGTGCTCGACCATGCCCGCTTTATTGGTTCGACTACCGCGCTACTGAACTACAGCCTTAACAGTCCCAGTCGGGAATTCATCGTTGTCACTGAGCCGGGCATCATCCACCAGATGCAGAAAGCGGCACCTGACAAGACCTTTATTCCGGCGCCGCCCCAAGACAACACCTGTGCCTGCAACGAATGTCCGTTCATGCGGCTCAACACGCTGGAGAAGCTCTATCTCTGTATGCGCGATCGCCAGCCTGAAATTCAAATTCCTGAAGAAATTCGCCTAGCGGCCCTTCGCCCAATTGAGCGGATGCTAGCGATGAGTGCTTGAGTCCTAGCGTGCGGTTTCCGTAGTCCCTCAGTACAAGCCTCCAACGGCTGAGCCAGCAGGCATGGTGGCGATCGCAGGGCACAATTCAAACAGCGATTTTGAAATCACTATGTCCAAGACCCTGATCAATCTCATCTTTTGGGGCGCAATCGGCGCGATCGCCGTTTGGTTGGGCAGTGTCTACTACAAGATGGCGATGATGCCTGCTGAAACGACTCAGCAGGGACTCGATACCATCGACACGGTCCAAACGGAAATGAATCGCATCACTGAACAACGTCAGCAAGCGATCGATCAATACACCAATCAGTACAGTAGTCCTAATAATTAGCTCCCCCAAGTTTCCCTAGGGGAGCAGGCTTACTGAACTCAAGCAGTGTCGTTAGGCTTGCAGGCCAATCCCGCGAGCCATCAAAGCAGCCAGTAGGGGCAGCACCACAAAGGCTGCAATTTCAATATTCAGCACCCAGCCGAGGCGTTTGGCGGCAGCTTCGCTAATCACCGGCGCTTTACCATCACGAATCGGGAAAGCCCAGCGAATAAAGCTGATCGTGGGATAGAGCGAGAGTCCCCCGATCGCGAGATACAGACTGACTTTGGTCAGAAAAACCGGATTGTGCATGTAGAAGTCAACGCCTTGGCCAAAGTAGAGCACCCGCAGCACGCCGGTCACCAAAATTGTGAGCGCTGCCAAGCCGTAGACAATATCAGTGCCAATCATCAGCTTGGCCTCATTGATACTGGGTTCTGCCTTCAGCAAGCGCCGCTCCAGCACCAACGCTCCAAAGCTGAGCATGAAGCCCAAGTAATGCAGATAGGCCACGATCGCACTCGTCACCATGCCCACACCCCTCAAAACTCGTAAAATTTCTTTACTCACCCTAGAGGAAAGTGGCTAAAAGACGGTATCGGCGACTGCTAGATGATCTACGTCCAAGACACCAGCCCCAAGACTGTAAGTAAGTCAGGATGGCTCCCGCGCATCTAGTTCAACTTCTGGCCAGAGTCGTTCCAGTTGTTCGCGCCAGCGATCGAGGGTGAAACGTCGGATCTCAGGACCATTGCTGAGATCCCCCAAAACCCCCTCTTCGTAGAGATGGGTGAGGGTTTGCAGCGTGGCAGCCAAAGACTGACCCTGCTGTTTGGCCGCGTGCACAATTTGCCGCAGCTGTGTTTCTGCCAAAGCCGTGAAGAATGGATCCAATCCACGCTGAGCTAAATCGAAGAGACTAGCGATCGCTTGATAGAGATCACCGGTAGTCAAGCTAGCGAGGTCATGCTGAAAGACTCCCCAAAGGACGTTTTGATGGAGGGCGTAGCGCACTGGCCCCGTGGCATCGAAATTCGCCTCTAGGATTTGAGCGTGAAAGGGAGCAGCATCGACTGCAGGCAACAGGGGCAACAGCACGCGGAGCCATTCACCGCTGGCCGATAACAGCAGCAACAGCCGACATTCCGGCGTCTGGATTTGCCAACTTTCGGGCGGATTGGCCTCGAGCCGATCAGCGCCGAACAGCTCGATCAATAGGGGGCTAATCTCCGCAACCTGCATCCCAATCCCTCGTCTTTATCCTCGATCCTAAAAGGTTGCCCGGGTGGGGATGGTTGAAGGGCGATCGCTCAGCCTCTTCTCCAGCTTCTGAAGTGGGCGATCGCTCGAAACGGTAATCTGATTAAGGGCCTTGCTTGGCCGCTGCTCTCCACTGCTGATATTCCATGGTCTCCAGCCCTGCCCGTCCGATTCGTATTGGCTCTCGCAAAAGCCAACTAGCCTTGGTGCAAACCCACTGGGTGCAAGGCGAACTGCAACGGCTCTATCCCGAGCGCCAGTTCGACGTGCAGACGATGAGCACGCAAGGCGACATCATTCTGGATGTGGCACTGGCCAAGATTGGTGACAAAGGACTGTTCACCAAAGAACTGGAAGTCGCCATGCTGGCGGGCGAAGTCGACTTCGCTGTCCACTCCCTCAAAGATTTGCCGACGCGCCTGCCCGAAGGCTTGATCCTTGGCTGCGTCACCGAGCGCGAAGATCCGGCCGATGCACTGGTCGTTCATGAGCGCTTCAAAGAGCACCAGCTTGAAACGCTGCCGGAAGGAACGGTGATTGGCACCTCGTCGCTGCGCCGTTTAGCTCAGCTGCGGCACCACTATCCGCATCTGCAGTTCAAGGATGTGCGCGGCAACCTCAACACTCGCCTCGCCAAACTGGATGCCGGTGAATATGACGCGCTGATTTTGGCTGCCGCAGGCTTACAACGCCTGAGCATGGCCGATCGCATTCACCAGTTGATTCCTGCAGAAGTCTCGCTCCATGCCGTTGGACAAGGGGCTTTGGGGATTGAATGCCGCGCCGAAGACCCAGAAATTCTGGAATTGCTGAAAGCCCTAGAGCACGAACCGACTTCTCAGCGTTGCTTGGCGGAACGGGCATTCCTGCGGGAATTGGAAGGCGGCTGCCAAGTCCCGATCGGTGTCAACACCGCGATCGCAGATGGCGTACTGACGCTAACCGGGATGGTTGCTAGCTTGGACGGCCAACGCTTGCTGCGCGATCAGGTTAGTGGCCCCAGCAACGATCCAGAACCCCTCGGACTCGAACTGGCTGCCAAGCTGAAAGCCCAAGGTGCGAAGGAAATTCTCGACGAAATCTTTGCGACGGTTCGGCCGGAAGCTTAGTCTCAATCCGAGATCTAAACCTGTCTTCCACAAGGCGATCGCTGGTAGGACGGAGCTTCTAGACTGAGATCACTGCTGCGGGATTTCCAGAATGGATGCCGCTGATCTGAGTTGGAACGCACTGCCCAGACTACGCTATCGCCTCGAAAATCGCCGGCGTCTCCGCGATCGCCGGCAGCAAATTTTGCTGGCTCAAGCAGGGTTTCTGCGCCCCAGTGACGATCGCCCACCGAGTTGTCGCGGCTGCAGTCACTACTACGGACGGGTGCATGGTCGGGGCGATCGCCTGATCTGTGCCATGCACCCCTACGGCCCTAACGCCGCCACTTGTCCTGACTGGGTAGCTGAACTGACAGTCGTTCAAGAGCCGCTGGCTGACTAGGCAATCGCTTAACTCACGGTTCAGCTCGACACTCTAAACGCCGTGCTGCTGGAACCATGTCTGTAGCCGTTGCCATGCATCCTGCGCATCCGCTTGGCGATAGGACGGGCGATAGTCTGCAAAGAAGGCATGGGGTGCGCCTTCGTAGATGATGATGGCGGACTTGCTCTGTCCCGTCTTGAGGCGATCGCGCATCTGTTGAACGGTGTCTAACAGAATGCCTGTATCCTCGCCACCGTAGAGCCCTAGGACTGGAACCTTCAATTCGGCAGCGACATCGACTGGGTGTTTGGGTGTCAGTTCAGTCGAGTTTCCAACCAGTCGTCCGTACCAAGCTGCACCGGTTTTAACCTGCGGATTGTGAGCGGCATAGAGCCACGTAATCCGGCCGCCCCAGCAGAAACCTGTAATCGCGAGGCGATCGCGATCGCCTTTTTGGGTCGCAGCCCAAGCCACTGTGGCATCGAGATCCGCCATCACCTGCGCATCCGGCACTTTGCTGACAATCTTGCGGATTTCGTCGATGCTTTCCAGCTTAGAAACATCGCCCTGCCGCACAAACATTTCTGGGGCGACTGCCAAGTAGCCCAACTTCGCTAGGCGACGGCAAACATCCTGAATATGCTCGTGGACGCCAAAAATCTCCTGAACTACCAGCACGATCGGGAAGTCTTGACCACTGACGGGCCGCGCCCAATAGGCCGGAATCGATCCATCGGCAGTCGGAATTTGAGCTGTCCCGGTCTCGAGTCCCTTGCTATCTGTCGTGATGACAGCAGCAGCGATCGGGCGAGTTGCTAGGGCAAAGCCAGTCGCAAGGGTGGCAGTCGCCAAAAATTGGCGGCGTGTCAGGTTGTTCATCGGGTCTGGAAGCACGGATTCGAGCTAATCCTAACGATTCCGTTACATCGATCGCTGCATTCTTCGCCCACCGCGATCGCTAGAGTAGGAAATGTAAAGTTTTCTAACTCTTGCCATGCCTGTGGAGCGTCCCTCAGTTGCGGTCATTGGTGCAGGCATTGGTGGTTTAACAGCGGCCGCTCTCTTAGCTGCACGAGGCTTTGATGTCACGGTCTACGAACAGGCAGCGATCGCGGGCGGATGCGCGTCTACGTTTCGGCGGCGTGGCTTTACTTTTGATGTCGGCGCAACTCAGGTTGCCGGGCTCGAACCGGGTGGTATCCATGCTCAAATCTTTGCCGAACTAGGTCTAGAGCTACCGGCAGCAAAAATCTGCGATCCGGCCTGCGCGGTCTGGCTACCGGGTGAATCGGAACCTGTGCACGTTTGGCACGATCGCGATCGCTGGAAAGCGGAACGGGAGCGTTGGTTTCCTGGCAGTGAACCCTTTTGGGCGTTGATGCAGCAGCTCTTTCAGTTGGGCTGGCAATTCCAACAGCGTCAGCCAGTATTGCCCCCGCGCAATCTCTGGGATTTGCAGCAGCTGATCGGCGCGGTACGACCGGAGACTGTACTGACGGCACCCTACGCGCTGCTGACCGTGGGACAGGTTTTGAATCTGCTGGGCTTGGGGGGCGATCGCCGCCTCAAGACTTTTCTGGATATTCAACTCAAGCTCTATTCCCAGTGCGGTGCTGATGAAACGGCAGTACTTTATGCCGCGACTGCCTTAGCACTCTCGCAAGCGCCCTATGGGCTTTATCACCTCGAAGGCAGCATGCAAGTCCTCAGCGATCGCCTGCTGGAAGGGCTGGAGAAACATGGCGGCCAGATTCGCTACCGGCAACGGGTAGAAGCGATCGAAACTGTGGGCGATCGCGTTCAGGGGATCCGAGTTCGCGATCAACGCACGCAGGCTGTAGAGGCGATCGCGGCCGATCACGTTGTTGCCAATGTCACGGCAGCTGATTTGTTGCGATTGCTCGGCTCAACCGTTGAAACCCTTCCAGCGTTGAAGGGCTATCAACAGCGTCTCGCCAAAACTCCCACGCCTTCCGGTGCCTTTGTTCTTTATCTCGGGGTGGATGCTGCCGCTCTGCCAGCCGACTGTCCGCCCCATCTCCAATTCCTGTTTGATCCCGCAGGCCCCCTCGGCGAAAACAATTCCCTCTTCGTTTCTGTTAGTCGCCCCAACGATGGTCGTGCACCCACAGGTCAAGCCACGATCGTTGCCTCGACTTTCACGGATCTCGATCACTGGAGCCAGACCGAGGACTACACCGCTCTCAAGCAGGACTACACCGAAACGATGCTGACGCGGCTGGGTCAATATTTCGACTTACGGCCTGAGCACCTCCGCCATGTGGAAGCCGGCACGCCCCGCACGTTTGCTCGCTACACCGATCGCGATCGCGGCAGTGTCGGTGGTTTGGGGATGCGCATCAGCACCTTTGGCCCCTTCGGCTTTGCCAACCGCACACCGGTCAAAAATCTCTGGTTAGTTGGCGACTCCACCCATCCCGGCGAAGGCACCGCTGGCGTCAGCTACTCGGCGCAAACGGTGATGCGACAAATTCTGGCGCAGCATCCCGAAGTCCAACCAGCAAAAACCCGCCAGCCAGAGCCAGCGGGTACGTTGTAGCGCTAGGGCTACGACTCAGGAGTGACCTACTGGAACCATTCCAGTTGGGCTTCTTCCTTGGTGTTGGTGCGACGGTTGGTAGTTTCGCGATTGAAGGTCATGCGAATCGATCGCGTTTGTTCACCATCGACTGCAACGGCTTCGATCGGGAAGTCCAGCACACCGTCTTGGAAGGACATCTGGAAGCGGAAGGTGCCATCGGGGCTGAGCTTGATCTCTTTTCCGCCGATCGTGACCGTGGCATCTGGTTCCGTTGCCCCGTAGATAATCAGCTCAGCATCCGCGACCAGCCAGAACTTGCGGGGTTGACGTTCCAGCGGCAGCGAAGCAGAGAAACCAACCATGCCGACGCCCGACTGAGTCAGACCCGAAGCGGTCGGCAGCGCCCACATGCCCACACCCGAAGGGAAGACGTAGGAGCTGAGGGTTTCTTCGTGGACGGGACGCATGTGTTGCGAACCGTAGAGGGAACCCGCCAAGCGCATCGACTCGGCCCCTTCCGACAAGGCAAAGATTTCGTCGCTGGCGGTTCCGGCCCCAGGAGCAGCACCGCCACTGCCGGCCAAACTGGCCTTTTGGCTGGGCGGCACCAACTGGAAAACGGTTTGACCGCGGAGGTCTTCGTCCCAGTTGACGGTGATGAAGTGGTCCTCGATCCAGTCGGAGGGATAGACCGGCGGCACGCGCACCGGGGCAGAGCGGGCTAGCAGCAACCAACGGCCGTCTGCTGCTCGGTAGCCGATTTCCACCAAATAGTCGCGATCGCTCACCGGTACGGGTAGGTACCAATCCCGCGCCAGCTCATCGCAGGGATATTCCTGCAGGCTGTGGGGCGATTGGTAATTGAGGTCGAGATCGGTAACGTCATAGAAACGCAGCGCCAGTAGCTGTCCACCTTGCGATTTGAGCGCTTGCTTGTGGTCGCCTGGCACATCCCAGTAGATATAGGCCCACTGCGGATCGCGAGGCAGCAAGACAATGCGGCTTTCGCCATAGCCTTCCGGCAGATCGGGCAGCTCTGCATCTACACCCGTCAGTTCGATCGGTTCAACCGGCTGCGGTTGGCCCACATCGTATTTCGTAGCTTCGACTTCTTCTTGGCGATCGCTGCTGGGGGAAGGGCTAGTATGCACGGCGCTATTTGCCTCAATTTTTTGAATGGCGGCAATTAACTCGGACTTGCGCATGCGGCTGTAGCGCGACACGCCATATTCACTGGCAACGCGTCGCAACTGTCGCAGAGTCATCTGCTCCAGCGGATAGGGCGGTTTAGACATAACCATTCGAGATGCGACGCTTCTACCTTGCCTCAGTTCAGAGGCGGGGATCAAGCAAAAATCCAGTCCAGAAAAGACTTTTTGACCAAATTAGTCGTTTTCAAGGACTATATGTCATGGATTTTTGACATTTGATCTCGGCAACAAGCGATCGCTCTAGTCGAACGGCGGCAACGTCAAACGAGACAATGGCAAAGCAAGTTTCAGCAATGACGGCATGACGCGCGAAGTTTTCTACACCGACCAAGCTCCCGCCCCGGTCGGCCCCTATAGCCAAGCGATCGCAGCCAGCGGGCGGATGTTGTTTGTCTCGGGGCAAATCGCTCTCGATCCTGTGACCGGTGTGATGGTCGGTGGTGACGATGTAGAAGCACAAACCCACCAAGTTTTGAGCAACCTTAAAGCAGTGTTGGCAGCAGCAGGGGCTAGCTTTGCTGATGTGGTGCGCACCACCGTCTTTCTGGCAGATATGGAAGACTTCGCCCGCGTCAATGCTATCTACGCGACGGTCTTCGACGAGGCAACTGCACCGGCTCGGGCTTGTGTGCAGGCGGCGCGGCTGCCCAAGGATGCCAAAGTTGAAATTGACTGTATTGCAGTGCTGCCCTAACGACCAATACCGATATAGCGGAAGCCCTGGGCTTGCAGGCGATCGCGATCGAGGCAGTTACGGCCATCAATGATCAGCGGTCGCCGCATCCGGGCAGCTAAGGGCAGGTAGTCCAGCTCCTGGAATTCTTGCCATTCCGTCACGAGGGCTAGGGCATCACAGCCGCTGGCGAGGTCCAGAGCGGAGGTCGTGATCTCTAGACCTGTGATCGGTGCAGCACTCACGATGGGGTCGTAAGCTTTGACTTTGGCACCAAGGCGTAATAGCTGTTCGGCCAAGGTCAAGGCTGGCGCATCACGCAGGTCATCGGTGTCGGGCTTGAACGTTAGCCCGAGTAAGCCGATCGTTTTGCCTTTGAGAATTTTCAGTTCCTGCTGCAGCTTCTCCAACAGAATCAGCCGCTGGCGCTGGTTGACGGCGATCGTGGCCTCTAGCAGGGTTGCGGGATAGCCATAGTCTTGGGCGATATGCACCAAGGCCGAAACATCCTTGGGAAAACAGGAGCCACCCCAGCCCAAACCGGCATTGAGAAAGCGGCTGCCAATCCGCGCATCTAGTCCCATGCCCTTCGCCACTTGGACAACGTCCGCGCCGACGCGATCGCAGATGTTGGCGACTTCATTGATGAAACTGATCTTGGTCGCAAGGAAGGCATTGGCTGCATATTTGATCATTTCGGCCGAGCCTAGATCTGTCCGAAGAACCGGCACTGGTGGGCGATCGCGATCGACAGCAAATTGACGCTGAACAATCGGCTCGTAGAGTTCTTGCATGCGGGCAAAGGCGCGATCGCTGCTGCCTCCCAAGACAATGCGATCGGGATTAAACGTGTCGTGGATTGCTGTGCCTTCTCGCAGGAACTCTGGGTTGCTAACCACATCAAAACAGTCTTGGGGTAAGTCCTCGCTATCGGCGATCGCAGCCCCAACCGGCACCAATGCCTGTCGCCGCGCCAGCATGCCATCGAGGATCAGCATCCGTACCCAGTCACCCGACCCAATCGGCACCGTCGATTTGTTGACGATTACCCGATAGGTCTTGCCATCTAAATGCTCGCCAATCCCGCGAGCCACCGCCTCGACAAAGCGCATATCGGCTTCGCCATTGGGAAGCGGCGGCGTTCCAACGGCAATAAACAAAATTTCTGCATGGGCAACCCCAGCCGCGAGGTCTGTGCTGAACTGCAACCGTCCCGCCGCTGTTGAGGACTGAATCAGCTCGTCCAGTCCCGGTTCGTAGATGGGGGATTGACCGGCCTGCAGTTGCTCAACCTTGGTGGCGTTGTTATCGATGCAGAGCACGTCATGACCAATGTGCGCCAGACAGGTTCCTGTAACCAAACCGACATAGCCAGTACCAATAACGCTTACTTTCATGGCGAAGTTAGGGGGAACTGCAAAGCTGTCGATGCAGTGTACGACAGAGGACGTGATTCTGACAGTTCCTCCCTGCAGGCAGAACGGTGATTCTTTCCAGCGCCCAACCTTGCTGCAGTGATTGTCAGCAGCAGTTAATCAGCAACTCGCTCCGCAATTCGCAGCTTGGCCGATCGCGATCGCGGGTTGGCTTCAATCTCGGCTTCGCTGGGTAAGAGTGGTTTACGGGTGATCACGGTCAGGCGATCGTCGCCGCGCAGGGCATGTTTGATAATCCGGTCTTCCAAGCTGTGGAAGCTGATCAGGGCAATGCGGCCACCCGGTGCCAACCAATCGGGCGCGCGATCGAGAAAGGTTTGCAACGCGTCCAGTTCGCCATTGACCGCAATCCGCAGCGCCTGAAACGTACGAGTTGCCGGATGAATGCGGCCATAACGGTAGCTGCGCGGGACGGCTCCAGCAATCGCTTCCGATAGTTCCAGTGTGCGATCGAAGGGACGCCGCTCCACAATCCGGCGAGCAATGCGGCGCGACAGTCGCTCTTCGCCGTACTGATAGATCAGGTTGGCGAGATCCGTTTCATCCCATTCGTTAACGATCTCGGCAGCAGTCAATTCCGCCGTAGGGTCCATGCGCATATCCAACGGCGCATCCTGCCGGAAGCTAAAACCGCGCTCCGCCTCATCCAACTGTGGGGAACTGACGCCAAGGTCCGCCATGATCCCCTGAAACTGGCGATCGCCCGGCTGATAGTCAGCAAAGTTGACGTGCTGAAACTGAGCGCGATCGCCGTAGGGCTGCAGTCGGCTCTGACTCGCGGCGATCGCCGCCGGATCGCGATCGAGGCCAATCACCTGCGTATTGGCCCAGCTAGAAAGCAACAACTCACTATGACCGCCACCACCCAAGGTTGCATCCAAAAACCAACCGCCGCGATCGGGCAGTAATCCCTCCACTAACTCCTTTTGGAGAACCGTGACGTGGTGGAATGACGACGGCTGCGAAGAATCAGCGAGCATGAAAGGGTGGCCTAGGGCATTGCATGGATCTGATTCTCTGTCACGGCACGGCCGACTTTGACACGTTGGGCGCGGCGGTTGGCCTCAGTCGTCTGCTGCCGGGGTCGCGCATTGTGCTGACGGGCGGGGCTCATCCAGCCGTGCGAGACTTTTTGGCACTTTATCGCGATGAGTATCCGCTGATTGAACGGCGATCGGTTGATCCCAAGCGGCTGCGGCGAATTCACTTAGTGGATGCCCAAGAGCGGCTGCGCTTTGGCAAGGCGGCAGAATGGCTGGACCTACCGCAGTTGGAGGCGATCGCAGTCTACGACCACCACCTACAAAGTCCCTGCGATATTGCGGCAAGCGATCGCCAAGTGGAAGCCGTAGGTGCGACGGCCACTTTAATGTGTGAACGATTGCAAGCAGCCCAGATTCAACTCGCACCTGCTGAGGCGACGGTGTTAGCTCTTGGCATTCACGTCGATACAGGTTCCCTCAGCTACGACCAAAGCACCCCTCGTGATGCTCAAGCACTGGCCTGGCTGATGACTCAAGGGGCAAATCTACGAGTCTTGCGGGAGTATGTGGAACCCGGACTGTCTGCACCGCTGCAAGCGCTTTTGAGTCAGTCCCTCGAGGTCTTGGAGTTGGAGGAACGACGGGGCAAAACCCTCGCGCGAGTTTTGCTGCCCGTGGATGGCTATTTGACCGGCCTCTCCAGCCTTGCCGCTCAGTTATTTGCCCTAACCGAAGCCGATTTACTGCTGCTGGGCGTTCACTATCCGGTGGAAGGCAGTACCGATCGCCGCTTGACCGTGATCGGGCGATCGCGGATTGAAGGACCGGATCTGGGTCAAACCTTTCGGCAGTGGGGCGGTGGTGGGCATGCCCGTGCTGCTTCGCTGAATTGGCGAGGTACCGCAATCGCAGCAACGTGGGCAGCGATCGGGGCTGCAGTTTTGGAGCAACTGCCTGCTCCGCTGTTGGCTCGCGATTTGATGTCCTCGCCAGTGCGAACGGTGCGCCCCGAAATTGCGATCGCGGAAGCCGAACGGATCCTGCTGCGCTACGGTCATTCCGGCCTGTCGGTCGTGGACGAACAGGATCAACTCGTTGGCATCATCTCCCGCCGCGACTTGGATTTAGCGCTGCACCATGGTTTTGGCCATGCACCGGTCAAGGGCTACATGACTCTTAATCCCAAGACGATCAGCCCCGAAACGAGTCTGCCGGAAATTGAAGACCTGATGGTCACCTACGACATTGGCCGTCTACCGGTGCTCGATCGCGACCAACTCGTCGGCATCGTTACTCGCACGGATGTGCTACGCCAACTGCATCAGGATCAACAGCGCCAAACACCGCCGCTGAATGCGCCTGCTTGCCTGCTACCCGGCACACCCCGCGATTGGCTCCGCCAGCGCTTGATTCCTGCGCAATGGGAGCTCCTAGAAACGGCGGCGCACTTTGCTGAAGAACGGGGCTGGCATCTCTATCTCGTCGGCGGTGGTGTGCGTGATCTCTTCCTTGCTCAGACCGATGCACCGTTGCTAATCAGCGATATCGATCTGGTCGTCGATGGGTTTCACCGCGCTCTGTCCGAAGCAGCGGGAGTCGAACTAGCGCAATTGCTGCGCGATCGCTATCCGCAGGCGCGGCTGGAAGTGCATGGACGGTTCCAAACGGCGGCGCTGCTCTGGCACGAAGATCCGGTGTTTGAGTCGCTCTGGGTAGATATCGCCACGGCGCGCACGGAGTTCTATCCCTACCCAGCAGCCAACCCCGAAGTCGAAGCCAGCTCAATCCGCCAAGACCTCTACCGGCGCGACTTTACGATTAATGCCCTTGCAATTCGTCTGACCGAACCTCACGCTGGCGAACTCCTCGACTTTTTTGGGGGACGGCTCGATCTCGAAGCCCGTCAGGTGCGCGTTCTCCATGTCAACAGCTTCATCGAAGATCCAACGCGTATTTTTCGAGCGGTGCGCTTTGCCGTGCGCCTCAGCTTTGCGATCGAAGACCAAACGCGGCGACAAATTCGCTATGCCCTCGACAGTGGCGTCTATCAGCGTACTCAAGGGGAAAACAGCATTACGCCCGCGCTGCAAACCCGTCTGCGGGCAGAACTACAACTGATTTTGGAGGCGCAATATTGGCTGCCCGCCCTGCGGGAACTTGGCTCTCTGCAAGCCTTCCGTTGTCTGCACAGTGATTGTTGGTGGACGCGATCGCTCGAAGCCCAGCTCCGTCGCTGCGATCGCCTTAATCGGCGCTGGCAACAGCAAGCTCATCCGTCACTCAAACCCGTACCGCCTTGGCTGCTACGGCTGCAAAGTCTGCTGACCAGCCTGCCAGAGCCGGGGCCGATCGCCCAACGCTTGCAACTGCCACAGGAAGTGATTCAACGCTTGCAACAGTGGCCGGAAGCGATCGCTCAGCTCACCCAACTGGATTCTGCACAACTCCCGAGTCAGCTCTATCGCCAGCTAGCGGACTACGACCCGATCACTCTACTGTTAGCTGCGGCTGTCTTACCGCGATCGCAGCGCCGCGTGATCAGCCGCTATCTCTGGGAGTGGCTGCCGCTGGAATTACCGATTAGCGGCCATGATCTCAAAACGCTGGGCTATCGGCCTGGCCCTCAATTCCGTGAGATTCTCGAGGCTCTGCACGGTGCGGTTCTGGATGGCAAAGTACCGGCTGGCAGCGATGAAGCGGCTCGACAGCGGGTTCTCCATTGGCTGAGCGATCGCTATCCCCATCCTTAGATTGCAGAAAAAAGACTACTCCCAATGGTGAGAGGAATCCGCCCAGCTTCAATTAGATCGAGGCAATCGCGGCAGTCCCAGCAAGGCGCGATCATAGAAGTTGTCATGACTGCACCCTGAATCATGCGAATTCTGCTTGTGGATGACGAAGAAGCTCTGACTGCGCCTCTCCATCGCATGCTCTGTCGTGAGGGATATGAAGTTGATGTCGCTAGCGACGGTCAGACAGGGGAGCAGATGGCAACGCAACAGGTTTACGACTTATTGATCTTGGATTGGATGCTCCCAGAGCGATCGGGCTTGGAGCTCTGTCGGTCGGTACGGAGTCGCGATCGCCAAGTGCCAGTTCTCTTCCTGACCGCTCGCGATACGGTAGATGACCGCGTTCAAGGCTTGGATGCGGGGGCGGATGACTATTTGGTCAAACCCTTTGAGCTAAAAGAATTACTGGCTCGCGTGCGTGCCTTGCTGCGGCGATCGCCTCGGCAAGAGTCCCCAGAAGTCCCTCGTCTCTGCTGTGGTGACCTTGCGCTCGATGTCCC
Organism: Synechococcus elongatus PCC 11801; assembly: GCF_003846445.2. Classification (NCBI taxonomy): domain Bacteria; kingdom Bacillati; phylum Cyanobacteriota; class Cyanophyceae; order Synechococcales; family Synechococcaceae; genus Synechococcus; species Synechococcus elongatus. The sequence goes on from NZ_CP030139.2 coordinate 1,013,298, forward strand.
CAATCAACTGGCCTATCGTCAAGGTCGTTGCATTGAACTGTCGGAAAAGGAAACACAACTACTAGCCGTGCTCATGCAACATCCCGGTCAGCTCGTGAGCCACCAAGCGTTGCAATCTCAAGTCTGGGGATTGGCAAATCCTCCCAGTAGTAATGTTTTGGCTGCTCAAATCCGATTACTGCGCCGAAAACTCGAAGCCCCTGGTGAGACACCGCTCATTTTCAGCGTCTATGGCAAGGGCTATCGTTTCCAAGCTGCCGATTCTGTCTAAATCGCCCTAATTGGATCTCTTTCCTATGCGGATTGATTGCCTGCCCGCTCTCCAAGACAACTACATCTTTCTGCTGGTTGACCCCGAGCAACACGAAGCCGCTGTTGTCGATCCGGCTGAAGCTGAGCCGGTTCTTGCTGCCCTCGATGCCGAGGGACTGACCTTGACGGCGATTCTCAACACTCACCACCACGGCGATCATGTGGGTGGCAACCGTCAGTTGCTGCAGCATTTCCCCACTGTGACTGTCTATGCCAGTGCAGTCGATCGCGATCGCATTCCTGGCCAAACAGTTTTGCTCCAAGCGGGCGATCGCATCCAAGTCTGTGGACAGACAGCAGAAGTTTTCTTTGTGCCCGGCCATACTCGTGGCCATGTGGCCTACTACTTTGAGCAGGTTGCTGGTGCAGAAGCAAGGGGTGCTTTGTTTTGCGGAGATACGTTATTTGCCGGTGGCTGCGGCCGTCTGTTTGAAGGGACGCCTGCTCAAATGCTGGACTCCCTCCAACAGCTACGATCGCTCCCCGATGACACTGCCGTCTATTGCGCCCATGAGTACACCTTGAATAATCTGCGGTTTGCGCTGACGGTGGATCCTGACAATCTTGAGCTGCGAGAACGCTATCAAGCCGTCGCGATCGCTCGACAGCAAGGACTCGCCACGATTCCCAGCCGAATTGACCTCGAAAAAGCGACGAATCCTTTTTTGCGCTGGGATCAACCAGCAGTCCAAGCTACTGTTCACAGCGTCAATCCCGTTCAGACCTTTGCCAGACTTCGCGGTCTGAAAGATCAGTTTTAACGAGACCAGAGGGATCGACTATTCCGTGTGAACCGGATGGGCCTCGAGTAGCTGCAAAGGAAATTAACGCGATCGCTGTGCTGATCCGCAGGCACGACAATAGGGCAAGTACTGATAAGTCAGTTGATGACAGTGACTGCATTCAACATACTGATAATGACCACAGTGAGGGCAGTGCGCCTCTTGATTGGGGAGACGTTTAGCACATTTAATACATCGAGATTTTTGAACTCGATTAGCAGCCTGTAGACGAGGATTAAAGATCCAAGCTTGGGCAATTTTGATAATACCAAAGCCGATCGCAGGAATTAGGAAGATATAGAGATAATTAACGAGAAAAAGCAGACGGCCAAAAAGTAGCTGTACTACCTGAGAGAGAGCATCAAAAATGAGATTGATGCGAAGCAGCTCAAAGGCTTTAAAGATGAGCGGTAGCGAGAAGATGACTAACAGATGCCAGCTCAGCAAAGCCAGCAATCCATAGCCTCTCTGCTGAGCATAACGATGGATACCACCCGCGATCGCGAGCAGAGGAGCAAGAAAGAGAATCTGCAGTAATAGTTGCAGAGCAGGATACCAAAATCCAGCCTGCTGATAGCCCTGTAATACGGCCTGAAAACGGCTCTGATCGGCGAGGAAACTGAGAAAAGACTGACTTATGGGTTGTGTTAGGAGCCTGTTCTCAAAATCTGAAATTTCACGACGAAGGGTTTGAATCTTCGCTTGATTGGCCTCTAGCGTTTGACGCGCCTGTGCTGCACTCACATCTGTGATTGCCTGATCGGGAGCCTGCCCAGCAATTTCCTCTAGCAAGGACGAATCATACTGTTCGCGAATTTTTCGATTTTGATCTTCTAGCCGACTAATCCCAACTCGTCTCTCATCGATGGAAGTCAGCAAGTTAGAGTAGTTCGCTTTTGAAATCTTGTCGTATCGCTCTGCATATTGCCAACACAACGGTGCAACTTCACCCAAGCGATCGCTTTGTAACTGTTTATATTGTTCTGTGAGTAAAAGTTGTGGGTTAGATCCATCGATGGTTTTCATGCCCACTTTCACAGCTGATGAAACTAGCACAAAACCTTGATTTTTCTCTTGACGCAATTGTGGATCTTGATAAATCTGCCAGTCCTGATAGCAAGGGTAAGACTCACTAGCTGTTAGCGGCCATCGACTAACTTCAGCTAAACCAGAAAAGACATTCGAAAGAATAAAAATATCGATAATAATGATGACAACGAGACTAACTTTATTAAGTGGTTCATTATTGATTGTTCTAGACTTACGAAATGCTGATGAGAACCACTGTCTGAGACGTGACCACATGATTCAGACTCCTCTCCATCAATTGCTGGCAGCTGACTCAAGCTTTTAAGATGTCATCTCTGGTGAGTTCAACTGACAATTCACCAAAATTTCTTTTTATTGAGGAAGACTGGACTCAAGCAGGCGACAACTGGGAGAAGTGGGTAGGCTTCCAGCGAGTGGATCAGCCACAAGCGGCACAATAGAGGAGTACTGCTGCTCGTACTGGTATGACTCTTAAACGTCTCGGCCACGTCGCCATTTGTGTCAAAGATATCGAAGCTGCGGCTGTGTTTTACCAAGGATTAGGCCTAGAGCTGGTTTGGAAGGATGCCGACTGGGCGTACCTCAAGGCCGGTGAGGATGGATTGGCCCTGTTAGGACCGAGCTACAAGCAAGCAGGTCCCCACTTTGGCTTTATCTTCCACGATCGCGCTGAAATCGACACAGCCTATGAGCAACTGAAAGCTCAAGGAGTGGAACTCACCCGCATCCACGAGCATCGGGATGGCACGGCTTCTTTCTATGGAAAAGATCTTGATGGTAACTGGTTTGAATATCTCTATGAACCTGCCACCCAAGCAGTCAAAACACCTATAGCCGTTTAATGAATAACTGGACTATCAGTTTCAAGACGATAGTTTTGGTCAGTAAATTCTGACCAAAACTAGCCCCTCTCGCCTGAGCTTATCTTGTCGAGATTTGTGCTGTAACAATCTCAGAACTCTTCAAGAATAGTTCCGTTCAACTTAGGCTCTCCGCTCCCTCACTGGGAAGAATGCCTAGAGAAGAGGGGCAAGTGGTCTCTCGAATCATGTTTCTGAAATCCTCGAGGGTTCTTCCGCTGGGAGAGCCAAGCAGCAACCATAGCCACTACCTTCCCAATCAGCTTGCATACTTAAAGTAATTTTCAAAGTAATCACTGCAAGTGATTATTGGTGTGCGCCTTCTAGTCCAAGAGACCAGAATGAGAACTATCAGCTGCAGACATCAAAATGGTCATCTTGGTTGATGATTGAAAGATTAAATCCACTTATGGGAATCTTGTGATCCAGTGAATCTGGATAACAGTCTTACTTGACTCGTTTTGCACTTAAACGACGGCAGTTTTTGCTGGGAATTGGAGGTCTCTCTGCAGCATTGCTGACGGGTCAGCCGCTGCGGGTTGAAGCACAGCAGCCATCACTGGCTGAGCTCGCAAAACAGCGGTCGCTGCTCTGGGGGGCGGCCATCAGCACAGAGATGCTGACGATCCCTGACTGGGCCGGCCTCTACCGGCAACAGACTCGTCTCCTAGTGCCGGAGTGGGAAATGAAATGGGCGGTTTTGCAGCCCGATCGCGATCGCTTTGACTTCAGCCGTCCCGATCGCCTGCTAACTTTTGCCCGCTCCTACCAAGCTCAGTTACGAGGGCACACCTTACTCTGGCACCAGCAGCTGCCAACTTGGCTCAATAATCTGACGGCCACAGAAACCGCAACAGCACTGCAACGCTACATCGACACCGTTGTTGGCCACTACCGAGGCCAGTTGCAGTCTTGGGATGTGATCAATGAACCAATCGCAGAAGATGGGTATGGTTTGCGGCCGAATCGTTGGTTGCAACAGCTTGGCCCCAACTATCTTGAGCAAGCTCTGCGCTGGGCACGGGTGGCTGATGCCCAAGTTCCATTGGTGATTAATGACTATGGCCTAGAGCCCGACAGCCCCCTAGCAACCCGTAAGCGTCAGCAGTTGTTGCAACTGGTGGAGACCCTGCGCGATCGCGATGCTCCCCTGCAGGCGATCGGGTTTCAGGCACACTTAGTCGCCAATCCCCAAGCACCCCCAAGTTTTACAGGGTTTGCAGAGTTTTTGGCGGAGCTTAGTCGCTTTGATCTGGACTTTTATATCACGGAGCTTGATGTCAATGACCGAGCTTTGCCTGCCAACTTTGCCGAACGCGATCGAGAGGTGGCCCACCTCTATCAACGCTTTTTAACGGCAGTGCTCCCCACCCCTCGCCTCAAGTTGGTGACCACTTGGGGACTCAGCGATCGCTTGAGTTGGCTCAATCAATTCGCTCCCCGCGCAGACGGGCTACCGCAGCGTCCTCTTCCATTCGACTTCAACTTTCAACCCACCGAGACCTATGGCATCCTCGTCAGCCTCCTCCAATCCCAATCGGTTTCAAACTGATTTGACCACAAAACCTCAACGGAGTAATGCCGCTAACTTTGTGGTCATTAGTCTCGGTATTTTGATCCTCCTCAGCGGCGTCGGCTTATTGTTTTATGCATTGGTGACAACCCGAGGACGCGATGCCATTATCAATGCCAAAGTCATTACACTCCAAGCCCCAGACGATGGCATTGTGACTGATTTTCAAATCAGGCCTGGGGAAGAAGTCCCTGCAAATCAGCCACTCTTACGGATTGAGAATGCTCGCGCCAGCACCTTTGATCAAGCACGCTTACAAACACAACTGAACACCGAGCAGCAAAAGCTAAAACTCCAACAGGATCAATTGGCAGCTATCGTCCAACTCCGTCAACAGGTAGAGCTTGATAGCCGCAATCAGCAGCGTCTAGAAATTACAAAGTTTACCGAGCTTCGTCGCAAGCTCCAAGCAGACATCAGTGCAGCACGAGAGCAATTGGCACTCGCACAAAGAATCTATCAGCGACGACAAGCCTTAGCAGCAACCGGTGCAGTCTCAGTTGAAGTTGCTGATCAAGCAGAAACAGAGTATCTGCGACAGCGAGATATTCTCAATGCCTTAACCAAGGAACTCGCTAGCCGCGAGCAAGATCTCCAAGCCGCAAGATTAGGACTGACTCTAGTCAATACGCGCAGTAACTATGATCCGGGCGTACGGCTGCAGGAACTCAAGCTACAAGAGAGTCAGCTGCGATCGCAGGTGGCTGCGCAAACTGCTCAAGTCAATGGACTGAAAAATCAATTGCAAGAAATTACTCGCAACACGCGATCGCGCCAGGAGATTCCGCTAGCCAGTCCTGTTCCCACGGTTTTATGGCAAGCATCGGTGAGCAATGGCGATGTTGTAACACGGGGTCAAACATTAGCCAAAACGATTGACTGCCGCGATCGCTGGGTTGATGTCTACATTGGTGAAACTGCTTTGCGTAAGATTCGAGTAGGTGAACCAGCTCGAGTCGATTTAATTGGCAAAGATAGATCTTTAGAAGGAAAAGTTATTTTTATCCGATCTGGCGTTGGTCGGTTGCGAGTAGGCGAAGATGTTTTGCCCTCAATTCCTATTAATCTTGCCCGAGAAAGTCAGGTTCGTATTCAGCTCAATCCTGACAAGATACAACCCTCTGAGTTCTGTGATGTTGGCTTTACAGGCCGTGTCACCTTCCAGAACCTTTAGGGAACAGAATCATGTCATTCCCTAATCTCTTGCGGCGAACGCAGCAGTCTAGCTTGCCACCCAATCCTATTTCGCCATGGACCTGGGGATTTTTATGTCTGAGTCTTGCTGTCTTTGTTATTGCCCTGCTCAGCCTCAATTTAAGCTGGTTCCAAAATCTACCTACTTATCTCAATCCTCAGCTGACTCGAGATTTACCTGAATCTCTACAGTTTCCAGACGAGCCGAGCAAGCTACTTCAACCCCTTTTGATAGCAACAGCATTGCTACTCTTATTAACCGTCTTTCCCCATCATCCAGTTAGTCACTTAATCGTTCTTGTTTTCCTTTTAATTTATGGATTTAGGTACTTTATTTGGCGTTTATTTGCACTCAATTCAGGGCATTGGATTAGCCTAACTTTTAGTATTATTTTTCTGCTAGCCGAGAGTCTTTATGTCTTAAGCTTACTAGTACAGTTTTATCCTACGCTTGTTTTTGATCCTCAACGGCGATCGCGACAGGCTGATGAGCAAGAAGATATCCTGCATGAGTTCTCGCCTAGTGTCGCTATTTGGATTCCGATTTACAATGAAGACCCTCGCATCATTCGGCGAACCATTCTCGCCTGCCAGCTAATTAACTATGACAACAAAGAAATTTACGTCTTAGATGATGGGCATCGACCAATTATTCAAGCAATTACTGAAGAACTCAATGTTCATTACCTTAGTCGACCCGATAATACACATCGAAAAGCTGGAAATCTCAACTATGCATTAGCTCATACAGAAAGTGATTTAATCGCTGTTTTCGACTGTGACTTCTTACCCTTTCATAATTTTCTGCAGCGGACTGTTGGTTTCTTTATTGATGATGACATCGCTCTCGTTCAAACACCACAACACTATTACAATAGTGACTTTCATAATCGGAACCTAGGTTTAGACTATGTCTTGCCCAATGATATGGATTACTTTTTTCACTATATCCAACCTCTTCGTGATCAATTTAATTCAGTTATTTGCTGTGGAACGTCGTATGTCGCTCGTCGCTCAGCACTTGAAGAGGTTGGTGGCTACTACACCGATTGTATTGTTGAAGATTTTCAAACTGGAACGAAGTTGCTTCTCAATCGTTGGCGGGTTGTTTATCTCAATGAGGTTTTAAGTATAGGAGAGGTGCCTCGCCATTTTTCAGAATATCTCCAGCAACGCTTGCGCTGGATGCAAGGAAACATTCAACTTTATTGCAGTGGAGAAAAGCTACCCATTTGGTCTCAACGTCTGACCACTTGGCAGCGGCTCTTTTATTTCAGTCTGCTGATCTACTGCTTAACACCATTGATGCGGGCAGTGTATATCCTCTTTCCACTGCTGAGCTTCCTCTTTGGCTTCACACTCATCGCGGCACCGCCTATTGAATACTTACATTACGGCCTTCCTTTTGTCTTATTAATCTATGGCGCAACAAGTTGGTTAGCTTACAAGCACTACTTTCTCTATTGGACAGAGGTCTATGAATCCATTATGTGCTGGCCTAGCTTGCATCGACTGGTGCAGGTTCTCCTGAATCCCTTCGGTCATTTTGGATCACTAGTGACTGCCAAGGGAGAGTTAGACAATCGCAAACGCTTCAACTGGCATATGTCTTGGCCGTTTGTTGCCTATCTCATTTTATTTAGCCTTGGTTTCTGTCTACGCTATCTTGCCCCCTTGCTATCTCCCAACTTTGTGCGATCGCCGTTTGAAGGGGAAGGATTAATGATTGTCTGGAATTTCTACAATGCCATGTTGATGTTGGTCTGTTTATTTGCCTGTATTGATCAACCAATTCGACGGCAATTTGAGCGCTATCCCTATCAAACAGTGGCCTGTCTTGAAGTTGACGGTCGCAAACTTTGGGGAGTGACTCAAGATCTTTCAGAAGGCGGAGCCAGTTTTGTCTTACGCAATGAGCGAGACCTGCAATTGATCTATGGACAGGCAGAGCTTGTCTTGTTGAGAGAAGAGCTACGAATACCCGTCAATGTCTTACGGATTAGTCGGAAAGCCATCAATGGACATCGCCAAATTGGCCTTGAGTTCAAAATTCCTGACAAAGCTGCCGAACAAATGCTCATTCGCTTGCTCTATGTAGATTCAGGGTTATGGTGGCATCAAGTACGTCGGACAAGCGCACTCGATGCTTTCTTGCTGCTGATTCGTTCTGCCTTAAATCCACATGCACTCTTAACACGCTACAGAGATGGCTAAAGCTGCTAGATAGCAAGCCTGTTTAGTCCTTGATGATGATTTATTAGGAATCTCTTGCGATAGCATTCAGTTTTGAATCGCACGGTTTTTTGATGTCAGGGCTTCGCGGATGAGATTCCTGTCTCAGAAGTATTCTTTGCTACAGGGATTTACGATTTCCCTTGCTACGGTATGACCCATCCAAGCTTTATGAAAGCTGTTATAGACAGCAACGCACTAGCAGAGCTCTGCTAGTGCGCTATCTTGTATCCTGACTTTGACTCAGACTTTAGCCAAACAGCTTTCTGAAAAAGCCCTTGATTTTGCACAGTAAACGACTGAAGAGACTGGGCTTCGGTGCTTCACTGGCCAATTGAAGTGATCCTTGGGGAGCTGCTGGTTGCATGCGATCGCCAAGGATCTGGCTTGGAACGGCAGCAGCAGTAAGGTTCTCTTGAGCAGCGGTTTCTGGCGGAGCTTCTGGGGCTGGTAGCACTTCTGGCACAGGCGCTAGTTCTGGAATTTCAGCTTCAATCGCTGCTGGGGTACTTTCCTGAGCTGTTTCCAGTGGATCAGCTGCGATTGTGGGTAAATCTACTACTGGCTGGCTGACTGTTTCTGTTGTTTCAGTTGCAATCGCGGACACAGCCTCCAAAGTCTCACCAATCGGCTCTTGGAGGGCAGCCTGCCAATCTTCAGCAGGCGTTGGTGTTGGCAAAGATTCCACTGACTCTTCTGCTGCAGTAGCAGTAAGGTCCTCTAAGGGCGTCTCATCCGTAGTGACATCATCAGTCACTTCCGGATCTGGGAATGCTGCGAGGAGTGGCTCAGCCTCAGCCTGAGGAGGATCGACCAAGCTACTAAATTTCTCTTGAGCATTGGCGGCTAATTCCGCAGCCCCTGCTTGCAAGTTGCTCAGGGTTTCTGACGCTGCATCACGCAGATCACCCAAGCGATCGCTCGCAGCTTCACCCAAACTTGCAGCTTTTTCTTGGGCTGTTGTCCATACCCCACTCAGATCATCTTGGCGATCTTCAACAAATGCACCAAATTTTTCTTGGGCGCCCGCAGCCAAGTCAGTTGCACCCTCCTGTAAGTTCCCAACTCCCTCTGCTACTGAAGCCCCCAGATCAGCCGCTGTATCGGCAACCGATTGCAAGGCCGTGGTAAAGGGATTCGCGGCATCTTCTGATGCCGGTTCAACAGCAGTGTCTGTAGGCAGATCTGCCAAGATCTCATCGACCGTATCGCTAGGGGACGCTGGCTGCTCAGACACCGGCGGCTGCAACCAGTCCTCATTGGAGGCTGGATCAGCTTCAGGAAGGTCGGGCGAAGTAGCCGTAAAGTCACTGAACTTCTCACGAGCGCCAGCTGCGAGCTCCGCAACTTTCTCTTGAGCAGCACCGGTCAGACCACTGGCCCCTTCTTGCAAGTTGCTGAAAACATCCGAGGCAGAATCGCGCAGATTGCCGAAGCGATCGCCAACAGCTTCGCCAAAACTTGCAGCTTTCTCTTGAGTCGTTTCCGCAAGGTCGCTTAACTTTTCCTGACCTGCTTCTGCAAAAGCTCCAAACTTCTCTTGCGCGCCTGCAGCGAATCCAGAAGCACTCTCCTGCAGATTACTCAGTCCTTCAGTGGCTGATTCGCGGAGATCACTGAAGCGATCGCTCGCAGCCTCTCCAAAACTTGCAGCTTTCTCCTGGGCTGTGGTCAAGAGATCACTGAGATCATCCTTGTGAGCTTCTGCAAAGGTGCCAAACTTTTCTTGAGTCTCAGAAGCTAAGTCAGCTGCGCTTTCTCGCAAGTTACCGAGACTTTCTGAAGCAGAATCGCGTAGGCCACCCAATCGATCGCTGATAACTTCACCGAAACTGGCCGCTTTTTCCTGAGCGCCGGCAAAGAGATCACCCAAGTCATCTTTACGGGCTTCCGTAAAATCGCCCAACGTTTCTTTGGCACCTGCGGCTAAGTCTGCAGCATTTTCCCTTAGATTGCTGAGACCTTCTGCGGCTGCCGATCCAAGCTCAGAAGCTTTATCGGTCACAGACTGAAAAACTGCCGAGAAGGGATTCTCAGGATCTGTGGGTGTTGGCTCGGAGGCAAGTTCTACTAAAAAATCACCGGCTGCTGGCTCTGCAGGAGGGTCAGTCGCAAGGTCTGCGAGGAGCTCATCGAGCGAAATCTCTTCACCTTCAGAGGGCGTGTTGCCTGAACTATTTGGCGCGTTGTTGTTAGTCATGGGGTTTCCCTCTGCAGAACACCGTGGCCCAGTGACAGGCATTGCTCAAATTCTGGCTAGATTTGACGCCTATGACCACAATTGCAACGATTCATTGACGATCGCCAAGGGTAATTTTGGGTGTGTGTTGGCTACAAGCTCAGGGTTTAGCTAGCGTAGAGGGAGCACGTCAGCGATCGCGATCGCAGTTGAATGGAAGCCCTCTTTGTCGCCGTTGCGATGATTTTGAGCTGGGTCTTAATCCTGCTGACGGTTTGGAGTTTACTCAGTGCGGCCCGAGATGCGCTCCGGCAAGCGCGGCGCATGTATGCGATTCCCTGTCCGCGCTGTCGTTTTTTTAGCAACAACACCCACCTCAAATGCTGTGTACATCCCCATCTCGCGATGACAGATGCCGCCGTCAACTGCCGCGATTTCGAGCCGCAGACCAAACCGATGCGCCTGTCTTAACTGGCTGAACTGAGTCAAGCGTTGTTCTAGGGCCAGGCTTCTGGTGGGCAGTAGCGCCGCATCAGATCACTGACCCAGGCAGGGGGTTGTGGATCCGCCAGACTAATGACTGTTCCCAGACCAGCTCGAGGCGTGCGTTGCTGCAGCAGTTCATCCACATCATTGACGCGCTCAAGTCCTAGAAAAGACTGTTGGGGATTTTGGCGATCGCACTCTCCGTAAATCTCAATGAGCAAATAACGACTGGTTGTTTCTGGATCCTCAATGCGCACCTGTCCCCGAATCAGCGTTTTGGTCGCACTTGCTGCATCGAGAGTTGGCTCAGCCAGCAAAGCCACGCGGCGATCGGCGTAGACACCCAGTTCCAAATCAGGTGATGTCGAGGTGTGGCGATCGCAGGCGATGAGGGCAATCGCCAGCAGTCCGACCGCGATCGCCTTGGTCATGATTGGCTCTCCAAACCCAGCCAGCGCTGAAAGCGATCGCGTTGTTCAGGTGTCGCTTCGGAGGAGAGTCGGAGTGTATAGCTCTGGGGTTGTGGTTCTGCCAGCGTGAGCCAGCGCGACTGGAGTTGATCATCGTGAAAAATGGTCAGCTCTAGGGTTTGCCCCGCTTGGCAACTGCCGAGGCGGCGAGTGAAACTCTCAGCCGTGACCCGCAGTCCATTGAGGGCAACCAGTTCATCGCCAATCATTAACCCTGCCTGCTCACCGGGACTGTTGCTCGCTACAAATTTGACTTGGCAACGTCCCTGCTCGTCCGCCAACCGCAAGCCATGGCTGGGATGCTCGGAACTCTGTGGTTGTAGTTTCAGCCCTACAGACTCTATTGCTTTAGCAATCGGCAGTTCTTCAAGCCCATCGACATAGCGATCGAAGAAACTGGTGAGATCCACACCCGCAACTTCACTGAAAATCTGCCGTAGCTCCGCCTCTTCAAACCCCACTTCCTGCGGCTGGCCATAGCGCTGCCAGAGGAGCCGCAACACATCATCGAAGCTGCGATCGGGCTGATGATGACGAATCTCCAAATCCAATAACCAGCAGACCAGCTGCCCTTTCAAGTAGTAGGACATCTGCTGGTTATCGCTGTAAGCATCGCGACGATAGAGCTTGACCCAAGCATCAAAGCTGGACTCGGAGAGGGGCTGTACGGCACGACCAGGCGTTGTCAGATAGCGGCTGAGATCTTTGCTCAGGGCTTCCAAAAAGGTATTGACGCCGTAGAGTCCCGCCCGCAGTGGAAGCAGCAAATCGTAGTAACTTGTGGCCCCTTCACTAAACCAGAGCGAAGGGGTGTAGTTTTCAGCCTCGTAATCAAACTGCTCGAGTGCTTTGGGTCGGATGCGCTTGACATTCCAGAGATGGAAAAACTCGTGGGCAACCAGTTGCAGGAAGCGTCGGTAGCCTTCGGGTTCAGTGATGGTGTGGCGATCGAAGGCCAGCACGGTACTGTCGCGATGCTCGAGCCCGCCATAGCCACCGCTACTGAGATGGAGGATAAACCAGTAGTGGTCGTAGGGAAGACCACCAAAGATCTGAGCCTCGGTTTCAATCAGTCGGGTGGTATCGGCCACGAGGCGATCGCTATTGAGGCTGCCGCCCCAAATGCGCCAGTAGTGCTTTTTGCCCAGAACTGTGAACGCTTGGGTCTGCTCTGGCCCCAGTTCAAAGGGACTATCGACGAGGGTGTCGTAGTCAGCTGCTTGGAACCGATTAGAGGCGATCGCAGGCAGTGCCGTGGCAATCGTCCAGTCTTCAGGGGCAATAATTTCAACCTGACAGGGGCGATCGCGCCAGTCTTCGATATACAGACAAAGAGCGGCAGGGGTGAAGAAGCCGTGACTGCGATCGAGGTGATTGGTGCGGACGGTTAATTCCGTGGCCAGCACTTGATAGCTCACTTGCAGATCGCAATATCCCTGCGTCTCAATCTGCCAAGCGTTCTTGCGGAGTTTACGCCAGGGTAGTGGTTGGCCTGTTGTCGTCTGCGCCTGAAAGCCTTGGAGATGGCGAACGTATTCCCGCAGCAGGTAAGAACCAGGTGTCCAAGCTGGTAGCTGCACAGTCACCCTGTCGGCCTGCCAATCGCTGATCTGCAGAGTCACTTCAAATAAGTGGTTGCAGGGATTGGGCATGGCCACACGATAGGTGAGGCCTTGGGCAGCGATCGCCAGGAAATCAGCAGTAGCTTGCGCGAGCGTCATCAGCCACGGGGGAGGAAACTGCTCTCCATTGTGCGGCTTGTCACCCGTTGCGTAGGTATCGATTTGCTGGCAGGAACGGCTTCGAGGTTAGGCCGCTGTCCGATAAACATCACTCGCCGCCCGCTGGCACAGGGAATGGCGATAGACCAGCGCGTCAAAGTCTTCGCAATAGCCGCCGCCCAGCACTGAGGCAACGGGATAACCCTGCCGCACACAGGTTTCTAGCACTTGCATTTCCCGACGAAAGAGGCCGGTATCTGTCAGCGCCAGTTTGCCGAGGCGATCGCCTGCGTGCGGATCGACTCCAGCATTATAGATCACCAAATCTGGCCGAAACTGACTCAGCAGATCGGGTAGGTAGTGGGCCAGCTTCTGGAGGTAGGCATCGTCTTCCATACCTTCCGCTAGGGCAACATCACAATCGCTCTGCTGCTTCCGTGCCGGGAAGTTGGCTTCGCAGTGCATCGAAAAGGTAAAGACTCGGGGCTCATCTCGAAAAATCCAAGCGGTGCCATCGCCCTGATGGACATCGAGGTCAACAATCAAAATTCGCTCAACCAGTTCTTCCTGTAGCAGGAGTTTGGCCGCGATCGCGCAGTCATTAAAAATGCAAAAGCCAGAGCCATAGTCTGGGAAAGCATGATGAGTCCCGCCAGCGAGATTGCAGGCTAATCCGTGCTGGAGCGCTAACCGCGCTGTCAGGATGGTGCCCCCAACGGCAATCCAAGTCCGCTCGACCAGAGCCGGACTCCAAGGCAGACCAATCCGTCGCAGCGATCGCTCATCGAGCTGCCCCTCGCTGTAGGACTGGATGTAGTCCAAGCTGTGAACGAGAGCTAGCCACTCCAACGGCGGGCGATCGGGCTGTTGGAACTGCTGTGGACTGACCACGCGATCGTGCAAGAGGCGATCGTACAGAAGCCGAAATTTGGCCATCGGGAAGCGATGGGTTGAAGGCAAGGGAGCGGAATAACTGGGGTGATAGACCAGGGGAAGGTCCACAGTGATGGGTTAAAAGCAGTGCTCTCTGAAGCTAGCAAGGTTGAGAATTGCGATCGCTGGTCAAAGAGAGAGAACAGTCACCCTCCACGGCTCAGAATGACCATAAAAATGAAGAAAACAAGAATTTGCAAAAAGAAAAAATTTCTATTGACTTCCTGAGAGTCAACAGAATCCCCAAAAACCCACGAGTAATTCCGCTATCGAAGACCTAGATCTTGATGAAGAATTGAGAAAACAAAGCCAGTCATTGAATATTTTTAACTTTAACAAGATCTCAAATAAGTTTAACCATTCCATAACTTGCTCTGAATCTTCTGTAAACCCAAGCCGCCTACTTTGGTTTAGGTGTATCAGCAGCAAGCATTGAAGAGTCATGCTGATCTTTTAAATCAGTGACTGTATCAGGATTTGCCGCTGACCCTTGGCAATGATGATCAAGACGTAACTTGGCTTGCGACCAAGTAGACATCATCTTGGCAGAAGTGCCGAACAGTGTCCCAAAGCCACCAAGACAATGTCTCAATTTACTCTTCAGCTTCTGCATTTCTCAGACCAAGAAGCCGGTATTCCCGCCTTAGAAGATGCTCCAAATTTATCAGCAGTTCTTAAGGCTCTAAAAGATCAAGATGGAGATGACGCAGATACTAATCCTGACTATCAGAACACATTAATCCTATCTTCGGGTGATGCCTACATTCCAGGCACCTTTCTGGATGCTAGTGTCCAAGCATACGGTGGGCAAGGACGAGCAGATATTCTTATCCAGAATGAGTTGGGTGTACAAGCCATCTCTTTTGGCAACCACGAGTTTGACTTGGGAACTGGCCTGATTGCAAATTTATTAAAGCCTTCTGAAGATGGAAGCTATTTAGGTGCTGCCTTCCCTTATCTCAGTGGTAATCTTAACTTTTCTGCTGATCCTAATTTAGCCCCCCTCGTTACTATCGATGGGCAAGAAGCAAGTACAATCGCTGGCAAAATTGCGGCGAGCACCATCATTACTGTCAATGGTGAAAAAATAGGCGTCGTTGGAGCCACAACCCCGATTCTTCGCACAATCTCTAGCCCAGGTGCAGTGCAGATTGAACCTGTACCCTTTGGTGGGGTTCCAACTGCCCAAGAACTAGATGCCCTGGCTGCAATTATTCAAGCAGATGTCGATGCACTCCTTGCTAATAACTCTGATCTCAACAAGGTAGTGCTGCTGTCACACATGCAGCAGATCTCAATCGAACAAGAAATTGCAAAGCGTTTAAGAAACGTTGACATTATCGTTGCTGGCGGTTCCAATACTCGTTTGCTTGACAGCAATGACGTTTTGAGAGCAGGTGATACTAAGCAGGGCGAGTATCCATTCTTTACAAATGACGCTGATGGAAAGCCGATCGCTGTCGTTAATACCGATGGTAACTATAAGTATGTCGGTCGCCTAGTGATTAACTTTGATGAAAACGGCAATATTATTGCAGATAGTTATGACCCAGAGATAAGCGGTGTGTATGCAACTGATGATGCTGGAGTTGCTGCACTCAATGCCCAAGACTTAGTCGATCCTGAAATACAAGAAATCGTCGATAACCTGAGTGGTGTAATTGCCAGCTTAGATGGCTCAATTTTTGGAAGTACTGACGTCTTCTTGAATGGTCTGCGAGGTGATGTTCGCATTCAAGAGACCAATCTCGGTAACCTATCAGCAGATGCTAATCTCGCCTATGCAAAGTCAGTTGATTCAACTGTAACTCTCTCTCTTAAGAACGGTGGTGGTATTCGCAATAATATTGGTTTCATTACTTTCCCAGAGGGATCAACCGATCCTAATGACGCTCTTAGACTGCCACCAGCAGCCAACCCACTAGCCAACAAAGACGAGGGTGATGTCTCGCAGCTCGACATCACGAATTCTCTGAGTTTCAACAATGGCCTGACACTTATCACTCTAACAGCTGAAGAATTGCTAGAGATTGTTGAGTATGGCTTTGCGGCCAGCAGTCTCAACGACAGTAATACTCAAGGCCGCTTCCCTCAGATTGGTGGTTTCTCTGTTGCAATTGATTTGACGCGTGATCCAGGCGATCGCGTCATTTCATTAGCCATCAAAGATGAAGAAGGACGCGATATTGACGTCGTGGTCCGAAATGGTGAGATTGTCGGCAACCCCGCACGAACTTTCCGAATGGTAACCCTCAGCTTTCTAGCAGATGGGGGCGATGGATATCCCTTCCCCACTGGTGAGGCAACCAACCGAATTGATCTTGCTCAACCCACAGAAGCTGAACGTACCGGTTTGGCGCAGTTTGCACCAGACGGTTCAGAACAAGATGCATTAGCGGAGTATCTTGCCAATCGCTTTTCGGAAAGTCCTTTTGACAAACTCGACTCTAGTCGTGACTTCGATACTCGGATTCAGAACGTTAGCTTCCGTGATAATACGGTCATCAACTCTCAAATTCAGCTAAGTGTGCTAGGGACTTTTGAAACAGGAAGCTTTGATGAGGGTGCTGCAGAAATTCCTGCCTACGACCCCATCAGCCAACGTGTCTTCATCGTTAATGCCAAAAACAGCCGCGTTGATGTTCTTGATATCAGCAATCCTAGTCAACCAACTTTAGTTGGATTTATTGACACTTCAAGCTTTGGCTCTCCGAATAGTATCGCGATTCAAAATGGGTTGGTTGCGATCGCTGTTCAAAATGTAAATCCGCAGGAAAATGGTCAGGTATTCTTCTACCAGTCCACTGCCAGTTCATTCAATGCACCGCTGCGAGCGATTGAAGTTGGTGCATTACCCGATATGCTCACCTTCACACCTGATGGCTCTAAAGTATTAGTTGCTAATGAAGGTGAGCCCAATGAGGATTACACAGTTGATCCTGAAGGTTCTGTTAGCATCATTGATCTCAGTCTTGGGCTACAAAATGCTCAAGTCAGAACTGCAACTTTCACCGCTTTCAACGAACGTAAGGCAGAACTACAGGCTGCTGGCGTTCGGATTTTGAAAGATGATGCAACAGTTGCCGAGGATGTAGAACCAGAGTACATTGCTGTCTCTCCAGATGGCAAAACTGCAGTGGTGACTCTCCAAGAAGCCAATGCAGTTGCCTTCATTGATCTGGCAACTGCAACGGTTACCGATATCAAGCCACTCGGTCTGAAAGACTTCAGTCTCCCAGGCAATGCACTGGATCCCAGCGATCGTGATGGAGGTATTAACCTCCGTAATGTCCCTGTTTTCGGACTTTATCAACCTGATGCGATCGCTTCTTTCGTAGGAGCTGATGGAAAGACCTACTACATCACAGCGAATGAAGGTGATAGCCGCATCCGTCCTACAGGGGATGATATCCTTCCTGACGTGGGCGAAGGCGATATCTTCAACGAAGAAGTTCGAGTAGGTAGTAATAGCTACGTCCTTGACCCAACGATCTTCCCCAATGCTGCTGAACTCAAGCAGAATTCAAATCTTGGTCGCTTGACCGTAACCAACAAATCGGGTGATTTGGATGGTGATGGCGATTTCGATCAAATTGTTACTTTTGGAGCTCGCTCCTTCTCAATCCTCAATTCAGAAGGTGAGCTTGTCTTTGACAGTGGCGATCAGCTAGAGCGTATTACAGCTAGTTTCTTCCCTCAAAACTTTAACGCGAGCAATGATAACAACGATCTAGACAATCGAAGCGACAACAAAGGGCCTGAGCCAGAAGGCGTCGTGACTGGTCAAATCAATGATCGTGTCTATGCCTTTGTGGGGCTCGAAAGAACAGGTGGCGTCATTGTTTATGACGTGACGAGTCCAACGAGTCCCACTTTTGTTCAGTATCTCAACAACCGCAATTTTAATGCTGACGTTGAGACAGCTGAAGCAGGTGATTTGGGCCCAGAAGGTCTCGCTTTCATCTCTGCTGAAGATAGCCCCAACGGCAAACCTCTACTCGTTGTTGGCAATGAAATCAGTGGAACCACGACTATCTACGAGATTAATGTGGATTCCAACCCTGATTTGATCAAGTTAGACAATAGCGCCCAGATTGCCTATATCACTCTCTTGGGTCGGCCTGGCGATCGCGAAGGTTTAGCCTTCTGGAACCAAGTTTTGAGAGACACCGAGATCAGCTATGATCCTCTAGCTGGTGACTTTCTTTTAGGTGGTGAAATTCAAGCTTTTGATGCATTTATCAATAGCTTTGGAAGCTCTCCTGAGGTTTCTCAAATCTATGGTCAGAAAACGGCGGCTGAGCAGGTTGACTTAATCTACAACTTTGCCTTTAATCGTAGTGCTGAGGATGCTGGCAAAGCCTTCTGGGTCAACCAGTTGAGTAGTCAGCAGTTGAACCTAGCTGAGCTTGCTTTCGAAATAGGTCTGAATGCAGTTGGGAATGATGCCGTTATTCTCAATAATAAAATCAGAAGTGCTACCCTCTTCTCAGATTCAATTGACACAGGTATTGAGCTAACTGCCTACCAAGGGACTCAAGCTGATAGTTTTGGTCGTCAATGGCTTAGTCAGTTTGATTTTACCCAAAGTAGTCAAGCCCAAGTGGATAGTGCTCTCAACACACTAGTTGATGGTTTGTCACTATTCTAGGAAATTCTAGATCATCTGCCTTTTAATCTTCTTAACACCAAGCAGAGAGGTAATCTTTTAGCACTTATCTCTCTGCTTTTGTTTCCCATCTATTAGATAGACTCCATAGTTTTAGTACAAATATCCTGGTCAAATTAATTTACCTTAATCAACAAAGACAACAACGAAATTTCATATAGAACAAAGATCAAATTTATTGGTTTTTAAACCATTGTAGATTTCAAGTCAGTCTGAGTCTCATCACTGCGGCATCCATGTTTTTGACTGTGTTGTCTATTCTGGAATCAGTGACGAGGGTTACTCATGTCTGATCTGTTTTCTACAACTGCAGAACAAAGGGCTACCCAATTCGCTGCACTCTTGCAGGAATTTCGCGACCAATTTCACCAACCGCTGTTTGACTCTGTCGGTGTTGCAGCGCCACCACTCTCGAAGCGACAACTGGCACTCTTGTTAGGGGTTTCCCCAACGCTCATTGTCAAATATGAAAATGCTGAGATTGACCCCTTCGATATTCGTTGGGGCGTCATGAATCGCATCTCAGTGGTCTTGGGACTGTCCCTAGATGAGCTGAATGCAGTCTTGGCATGTCAACAAAACCCATCAGCACTCCTGCGATCGCAGCAGCCTAATCTCTCTAAAAAGCGAGGTCGCCGTTCTATCTCAGACTAAGGAGCGATAATCCAGCATTGACTTAACCGCGATCGCTGGCTGAAATGATCCCTTGCTGCACCAGATAATTGAGCACCTGAGCAACACAGTCATCGAGCGATCGGCTACCCGTGTCAATTTTTAGCTCTGCCGCTTCCGGCGCTTCGTAGGGTGACGAGATTCCCGTAAATTCCGGAATTTGACCGGCACGTGCCTTGGCATAGAGGCCTTTGACATCGCGTTGCTCACAGACATCCAGCGAGGCTTGGCAATAGACCTCAATGTATTCACCGTCTGCAACTAAAGCGCGGACGCGATCGCGATCAGCACGGAACGGTGAGACGAACGCAGCCAGCGTGATCACGCCCGCTTCCGTAAACAGCTTGGCCACCTCGCCGATGCGACGGATATTTTCTTGGCGATCGCGATCGGAAAAACCCAGATCGGCACAAAGTCCATGCCGGACGTTATCGCCATCGAGAACAAAGGTTCGGCAGCCTCGCTCAAATAGCTGAGCTTCAACCGCATGAGCCAAGGTCGATTTACCCGACCCCGACAACCCTGTGAACCACAGAATCACGCCTCGGTGCCCATTGAGCCGCTCGCGATCGCTGCGGGTAATCGTCGCTTCATGCCAGACGACGTTCCGACTTGCGGGATCAGCGATCATTCCCAGTGCCTCAATGGATCATGCAGCGGTTCTAGCCTACCAGCAAGCGACTGCGGCTTCTGAGATCCTCCACAGTGCCCAAGACTGCTAAACCTGTGGGGGTTCTCTCTTCACTCCGAGACTTGACTGGCGATCGCTCACTCCATCAACGCCAATGACTCAAAACCGCCTGTTGTTCGGCAAGATGCTGCGCGAGTCGCTGACTGACCACCTCGCAGAGTTCAAAGATAGTGGAGTCACAAATTTCGTAGTAGACGCAGCCCTGCCGAGGGGTTCGACGCAACACACCCGCTTGGTGGAGGAGCTTGAGGTGCTTCGAAACATTGGCTTGTCCTAACCCCGATGCAGCCACAATCTCGGAGACTGAGCGTGCACCTTCCTTGAGCGTGCAGAGCACTTGTAGCCGACTGGGCTCAGACAGCAACTTGAAGTAGTCAGCAACTTGCGCCAGAGCAGCAGGGTTCATGGTCACAACGAAAAACGAACTTTTCTTAATCTTATTATATTACTATTTGGCAATATAGCGATAAACTCAGAATGTCAGTCAAGGAGACCGACCATGCTTTTTCGTCAGCTCTTCGATTACGACACCTGGACCTACACCTATCTGATTGCTGATGAAGCCAGTGGTGAAACTGCACTGGTTGATCCTGTTCTGGAGCGGCGCGATCGCGATTTAGCGCTGCTGAAAGAACTGGGACTCACGCTGAAGTTTTGCCTAGAAACCCATCTCCATGCCGACCACATCACGGCGGCTGGACAGCTACGGGAATTGACCGGCTGCCAAACCGTTGTGCCGGCTGGGGCCAATGCAGCCTGCGCCAATCGCTTTGTAGCTGAGGGCGATCGCCTCCAGCTCGGCGCGATTGAGATTCAGGCGATCGAAACGCACGGCCACACCGATAGCCATGTCGCCTATCTCGTCAATCAGACTGAGTTACTGACCGGCGACTCCCTGTTTATTCGCGGCTGTGGACGCACGGACTTCCAAAGTGGCGATGCGGGGCAACTGTTTGACTCCATTCAGCGACTGTTCCAGATGCCGGACAGCACCCGTGTTTGGCCCGGCCATGACTACAAAGGCCACACCGTCTCCACGATCGGCGAAGAGAAACGCCTCAATCCTCGCTTTGCGGGTCGCGATCGCCAGGGCTTTATCGAGTTTATGAACAGCCTGGATCTGCCCGATCCCAAGCGGATTATGGAGGCGGTTCCCGCCAATGAGCGCTGCGGCCGCGCTGCAACTGTCTAGTTTGCCTCACCTCTGATTTTTCAATCGAACTTGCCAAGGAACCAGTCATGACATCACTTTCAACGCCCACGGATAGCCAGAAAAAATCGTTTCTTAGCCCCAACCAGTTACAAACCCTGCTCGAACGCGAGGAAGTGCTGCTACTCGACGTTCGCGAAGTCGCGGAGTACCAAGCCGAGCATGTTGCTGGGGCACATCTCTATCCGCTTAGCCAAATTGCGCAGTTGCCGTTGCCAGCCAGCGATCGCCCAATCGTGCTGACCTGTCAATCTGGCATGCGATCGCAGAAAGCCGCCGCTAAACTGCGCCAGCACGGGCTGACCATTACCGAGCTGCAAGGAGGCCTCAATGCCTGGAAGCAGCAAGGCTTGCCGACGGTGGGTCAAACAGCCAAAGCACCAATCAGCCTCATGCGGCAGGTGCAAATTGTTGCTGGCTCCCTCGTACTCCTAGGCGTCATTCTCAGCTTGACGGTGGCACCCGCTTGGATCGGGCTCAGTGGTTTTGTCGGTGCTGGATTGTTGTTTGCCGGTGTCAGTGGCACTTGTCTGATGGCGAATCTGCTGGCGGAATTGCCCTGGAATCGGGGTTAGAATGATGCGGTTTTTTGCGCTTGTCTTGGCGCTGCTAATTGGCCTCAGTCTGGGATTGCTGGGGGGCGGTGGCGCTGTGCTTGCCCTTCCCGTTTTTGTCTACGTGCTGGGCATTGACCCTAAAACAGCGATCGCGATGACCTTAGTCGTCGTGGGCAGTGCTAGTTTGCTCGGTGCGATTCCCCATGCGCGGCGTGGCAATATCGATTGGCTACGAACAGTGGTGTTTGGCAGCTCCACCATGCTTGGTGCCTTTTTGGGCGCTCGGCTCGCCCTTTTGCCTTGGGTAACAGCGCAGCTACAGATGGGGCTGTTTGCTGTGGCGATTTTGGCAGCCGCTAGCTTTATGCTGCGGCGTCAGCCGCCCAAAGCCGAAGATCCCGTGTTGAACTATCCGCGGCCCTTTTGTCTGAGTTGCTGGACTTGGCTGGTCAGCGAAGGCATTGGTGTCGGGGTCCTGACGGGGTTGGTCGGTGTAGGTGGCGGTTTTGCGATTGTTCCCGCTTTGGTGCTGCTGGGCAAAGTGCCAATGCGCAAGGCGATCGGCACCTCCTTGGTGATTATTGGCCTGAATGCGATCGCCGGTCTCGCTGGCTATTGGGGTCGCCTCAGTTTGCCCTGGGATTTAACCCTCAGCTTCACGGCCTTTGCTTGTCTCGGTACGCTGCTAGGGAGCGTGGTATCGCAGCGGATGAGTACCCACAAGCTGCAAAAAAGCTTTGCGATTTTCCTGCTGGCGATCGGGGGATTTGTGTTGGCACGCAGTGTCCTTTAGCTCGCCTGCTTTCAAGACAATGTGAGGTCAGGCACAGGTTCAAGGAGCTGCTGGAGGCGATCGCGCTGTTGCTGCAACGCCCCGGTTTTCAGAAATTGATCCACCTGAGCGAGGCCAGCAGGCACCGATTCCACCAGCCCCAGCAGCCAGAGATAGACCGCTCCATTCCAGCGCAGCAACGGTTCAAGAACAGAGGGCTGGCGCATCAGCATCGCCTGCGCAGCTTCTGTCCAAGCGGCTTCCCCCATCCAGGGCAGTTCCGAGTCACCCAAATCCCAATCGCGAGCATGCAGGATCTGGCGATCGCAGTTGCCCGCCTGCCAGCGACCGACAATGGCGGCGCGATCGCGGGGGAGTTCAGGACTCCCCTCCAACCCCTTGATTGTGAAGAAGCGAGTGATCCCCCGCAGCTCTAACGCCTCTTGAATCATCAACTCCGTCGGCGGATGGACAAAGCCACAGATCGGCAGGGCTGCACCTTGGACAGGGACGATCATCAGCTCAGCAGTCGCCAAGGGGGGGCGTTTGCCCAGTTCCGAACGATAGCCATTGAGGACCTCTGCTGCCGGACACAGGCTGGGTTGATGCAATTGGGCTAAGCCTGCCTGCTCCAAGCAGCGGTTCAGCTCGGGAATGGAACGCGATCGCCAATTCACCCCGATCGCCTCCCACAGTTCAATCAGGGGAACGCCGTATTTCGTTGCGACGCGATCGCTGCCATGCAGAACCACTGGCTGCCCTGCCGCCGCAAGCAACAGCGCAAGCAACGGCCCCAGCGGAGCGGTGCGATCGCGGCCATCGTAGGGATAGCCCAAAACCACGGGTGGCCGAGTTGTACTGGGCGCCAGCACTGACGGTAGCCAGTTGGCATAGGTGTCTAAAAAACCAGCCAGTTCAGTTCCCGTGGGGCGGCGAATCCGATGGGCAATCAAAAAAGCCCCGATTTGCGCTGGGGTCGCTGTGGCCGACAGCATCAACTGCAAAGCCTCGGCTGCCTCAGCCCGAGTCAACACTTGGCTCGTATGGCGTCCACTGCCAACCTTGCGAATTAGTTCTCGGAAGCGCTCGCTCATTGCCAGAACAGTAAACTTTTATGATCTCATCCCCGTTTCTGCAAACCGTTCACTGGGAACTTCTCGGGGGCTCATGCTGTTTCGCTCGGCCTGCTTGCCATGACCGCTCCGGGTCCGTTTTTTCAATTCGAGGCTGACTTTGTCCTTGGCCTGCGCTGTATTCCCATGAGCGTGCGCCGCAAGCTGGATGACTGTGGGGTCAAGCTCAAACTCGAGCACTGGCACCGTCTTGCAGAGTCAGAGCGCCAGTGGCTCGTCGATCAGCCCTGTGAAAGCGATCGCGATCGCCAAGCCTACCGAGAGCAGCTCCGCACTTGGACACAGCGTGACTGGGGAGAACCGGCGAAGGATTTACCCATCGACCCGCAACCAGCTTGGCTGCGGTCTGAGATCCCCGAGGCAGTTCAGACGGCCTGTCATGTCCTGCAGGTCCACCTCAGCCCGGCTGACTGGCAGGCCCTAGACCCTCTCCAACGCTTTGCGCTGATCAAGCTGGCGCGCCCCGGACACGAACACCGCAACCTCTATCCCGCCCTGCAGGAATTTGGGCTGGCAGACCGATCGCCTGAGTCATCACCAGACATCTGACATCAGGCTCAGAAGATTAACCTACAGCTATTTCCAACCCTTATCCGACGTCCTGTAAAAACCACTGCTAAGTCGAGGGAGAGACGCGCTGCTGCAAGCTCTGCGATCGCCGTTGGGCGGTGCGATTCCCCGGCTCAAGACTCAAGACTGATTCATAGGTGGCGATCGCCTGGCTCAGGAGTTGTTTTTTCTCGTAGGCAAACCCAAGGTTATTCAGCGCCGTCACATAGTCGGGTTGCTGCTCCAGCGCTTCCTTGTATTGGCGAATCGCCAAGTCGTACTGCTCCTGAGCCGCGTAGGCATACCCCAAAGCGTTATGGATGAGGGCTAGCCCAGCAGGATCAGTCAGCTCCTTATCTTTCAGAGCCAGTTGAAACTGAGCGATCGCAGGAGCGTAAAGCTTTTTCTCCAGGAAAATGCTGCCGAGCCGGTAGCGATCTTCTGCGGAACCTCGGCTTTGACTCAATTGCTGCTGCAGTCGGCTGAAGTCCACCTCAGTGCGTCGAGTCTTGAGCACCTGACGAAATACAAACCAAGCAGCTGTCCCCAACAGGCCAATCAGCGCAAATAGGTAGAGAGTCGGGGTCCCGTCCATGAGCGATCGCAGCAGTGTAGGTCCGTTCCCTACGGTACCTCAGAAGCTGTCAGGGCTCTCATTCTGGCATGAGCGTTAGCTTTAGGAGCTCTTCATCCTACTCCGATAACGACGGAGGACAGCTCCAATAGCCCGTATCTAATCGGTTATTCACAACACTTGGCAATCGTCATTTCCTCAGCGTCTATCATCAAATCCAATTTTCCAAGTATTTAACTGATATCTAGACAGATCAAACAGCAATCCCAACCCAAACCATTGAGATCTAAAAGCATCAAATGAAATCATAAAAAATAGACATCTAATTACACGTTCTCAAGCATCAATCTAGGAAGGACAATAGCAATCAAACAAGATGCACCGACAAGAGTCTTTGGCGAAAAATAACTATTGGAATTGCTTGATCCTAGGTTCTTCTTTCGGATTTCTTTGCAACTGTCTGTCACCTCATAAATTTCAAGATAGGAACAATGGCTTTTCTACGAATCACTTCTGCCCAGCAGCTTTACGTTGCTTTCTACGGTCGCCCTGCAGATGTTGAAGGACGGAGCTTTTGGGACTCTGCGGTGCAGGCAATACCAGGTGCCATAGACTACGCTGCGATCGCTGAAGCCTTTGGTGAATCAGCAGAAGCTCAAATTCGATTTGGCAATTTATCCCTTGCGGAGGCGGTCAACACGCTCTATCGCTCCATTCTCAACCGTGAGGCTGATCCAGTAGGGAGAGACTTTTATGTCAAGGCATTGGAGTCAGGACAAATCAGTCTGGCCAACCTCGCGATTGCGATCGTGGAGGGTATTCAAACTGACAGTCTTGATGCTCAAACCTTTCTCAATAAAGTCCTTGCTGCCGATTGGTTGACGAATGCACTGGACACCCTAGAGGAAATTCAGGCCTATGACTTTTCAACAAATGCGATCGCCTTGCCAACCGTGCAAGATTTCATTGCCAAGGTCACTGCTGATGCTGGCAGTGTGCCGAACTCCAATCAAGTTACAGCCATCGTGGAACAAATTGTGGTGACTTCTGGCACGCCAGCTACTGCAACTGCGATCGCTGAAGCACGTATCGTCGTTCAAGGCGGCGATGGCAATGATCAGTTGAATGGGAGTGGAGGACAGGCAACCCTGATCGGTGCTGGCGGTCATGACACCCTGCTGGCAGGCAGTAGCGACGACAGGCTTACTGGAGGACTGGGTGCAGATGTTTTGACGGGAGGTGCAGGCCGCGATCGCTTTGTTTACACGGCACTCACTGATTCACTGCTCTCGGGCTTTGATCGAATTACTGACTTTCAAATCGGCCTTGATAGCTTCGAAGGGCCCAATCCTACCAGTGCCATGGCGATCAACAACCTCGGGACTGTCAGCAGCCTAGATCCCTCAGCACTAGCAGCTGTGCTAACCGCGAGCAATTTTCTGTCGAATGGAGCCGCAACCTTCCAGTTTGAGCAACGGACTTTTATCGTTCTGAATGATGATGTTGCTGGCTTTCAAGCCAATCGCGATGCTCTGATCGAAATCACCGGCTTTCAGGGCGATCTCGCTAATCTCTCCATTGTCTAGCGCAGGACTGCTCAAGAATAGCGATCGCAGTTGACTAGAAGAGGACGCGAATCAGTGCCAGAAATCGCTAAGCTGCCTGTTGGCAGTCTGGGTGCAAAATGATGGTCCTTTCTCGGTATCGCTGGTCCATCAGCCTGCTAATTGTGGCGATCGCGGTTCCGGCAAGCTGGTGGGGCTGGCAAAACTGGCAACAGCGGCGCATTCTCTCCCAAGCGCAACAGGCTTTGGCTACCGGTGATGTTGTCACTTGTCTCGATCAGTTGGCAAAGCTCAGTACCACTCAACAACCTCCAGCTTTACTCAATGACTGTCGCTGGCAGCGATCGCAACAGCTTGCCGCCCAGGGTAATTTTCCTGAGGCACTGCAATTAG
The DNA here is from genome assembly GCF_003846445.2 of Synechococcus elongatus PCC 11801. NCBI lineage: Bacteria > Bacillati > Cyanobacteriota > Cyanophyceae > Synechococcales > Synechococcaceae > Synechococcus > Synechococcus elongatus. The sequence continues at coordinate 1,039,875 of NZ_CP030139.2, forward strand.
CCCTCTTGATTCCGGCTAGCGATCGCCAAGCAGCGGCGGCCCAAGCAGCAGCACGACGGTGGGGTGAGCAGGTACGCGCTCAAGCAGAGCAGCAGTTCCTAGCCGGTAACTGGCCCGCTGCCCAAAAGTTGCTGAATGCTCTCCCCGCTCAGACACCTTTAGATCCAGCACCATCGGTTCTGTTATCTCGATGGCAGCAACAATGGCAACAAGATAGCCAAGCGATCACCCAAGCGCGAGCCGCCCTTGAACAAGCCCGTTGGTGGGATGTTGATCGGGCTTTAGCCAAGCTGAGTGACCATCCCTACTGGCAACCCCAAGCCCAAGCGCTACGTCAGCAAGCACAACAATCCATTCAACAACTGGCTCAGCAACGACCCAATGCAACTACCGTCGCAGAAGATGGCACCGTGATTGATTCAGTAGCGGAGGCTGACCTCGAGCCTCGCTATCGGCAGTATCTCGCCCAAGGGCTCTCAGACTATGAAGCGTGGCAACGAGCCTGTCAGGATCTGGGCGGACAGGTGATCGATCGCGGTCCAGAAGCTTTTTGTAGTCGCAATGAGCCATCGTAAATCGCTCGTAAACGACCTTGAATGAGCCTGCTACAGTGAATCCAGCTTCTTGGCTCGCTGCTGTTCATGACCCAAAATTTTCTTGCAGAACACTACACGCTGCCACGCCAAGTTGAGCCACTCATCAACCGTTTTCTTTGGGTCAGCGGTACGGCAGCAGCTCAAATTCCTGCTGGAACGCGGGTCAACGATCGCTATCAGGTAGTTGCTCCACAAATTTGGTTTGACCTCGATCCCGATCGCCCGCCCCAGCTGCCCGAGGTCATTCCCGAATCTCTTCAGCCTTACCTCTGGCTCTTTGAGCACCATCGACATCTCCCTACGCTCTATGGCCTAGAGCCCTTAGAGAAAGGCGAGACGGCTATTCTCCTGGAGCGAGTCCCCCTCGATCGCGAAGGTCATCTCTGGCCAAGCTTGGTCAGTGCCCTCAAGGCTGCCTCGGCAGCCCTGCAAATCCACTGGCTTGAGCAGATCTTGCTACTTTGGGAACCTTTGACTGCGCAGGGAGTCGCTGCCAGCCTTTTGAGATTGATGAACATCCGCGTTTGCGCAGGCGAGTTACGGCTGATTGAACTGCTGGATGACAATGAGGATCCACTAGACGTTCATGTTTCAGTGGAGACCATGCCTGTCAGTTTGCACCGCTTGGGACAGGTTCTGCACAGCTTGGAGCCGCTCCTACATCGGGAAGTCGCAGCTGCGATCGCACCCGCTTTGCAAGCCTTACAAGCAGAAGAAGCCGACTTAGTCCAGAGCCAAGCGATTCTTCATCAAGCTTGGCAGTACTACAGTCAACGTCAAGCCCTGACTGTACAAGGGATTGCCCTGACAGATCCCGGTTGGCGCGGTGGGGAGAACGAAGATAGTTGCTATCCCTTGGCGGCAGACCTTGCGCAAGCAGCTCAGCCAGACTGGATTGCTGTCTGTGATGGTTTGGGTGGTCATGCAGGGGGTGAAATTGCCAGCCAGACTGCGATCGCGGGATTGAAACTGCAGCTCCAGCAACTGCTCAATCATCGTCAAAGCAACGATAGTCCAGCGGCAAGTTTGGATGACCAACTGCGAGCGAGCCTATGTGTTGTCAATGATCTGATTGCCAACAGAAACGAGCGAGGCGCAGAAGTATTGGCACGAATGGGAACGACTTTGGTGCTGGCCTTGAAAACCCCAGGCCCTCAGCCAGAGCTGACCCTGACTCACATTGGTGATAGTCGAGCCTACTGGTTGACGCCTCGCAGTACAGAACGCCTCACACTCGATCACGATGTGGCGACACAGACTGTCTGCCAGGGGCATTTAGCCTACCGAGCAGCCCTCCGATTGCCCCAAGGTGCCGCACTCTCGCAGGCAATGGGAGTGATGGCGTCGTCTGGACTCCACATTCCCATTCAGGAGTTTCGAGTTTTAGAACCTGGGATCTTACTGCTGTGTTCAGATGGCTTGAGTGACTATGGCCTCGTTGAGACCTTTGGTCACGTGGATGTGGGAGCGGTCCTCAGCGGTGAGTTGTCCCTTAGCGCTTGGAGCCAACGCTGGATCGAGCGAGCGCGGCAGTTGACGGGACACGACAATATTTCAGTAGCAGCGTTCTACTGTCAGCTCACTGCGCGAGATACCAGCCCCATTGAGCCGCCGCCAATCGTTCGCGAGTCTGCCGCTCTGCCGGCTAGGGAGCCCGAGCCAGTAGCGGTTTCAACGCAGCCTACGCAACTCCCTGAAACGATCGCAGATTCGGCACCTGAGCCAGCTGCCAGTTTCAGTTTCTCTTGGCAAATTTGGATAGGTGCCATTGCCTTGGCTACGCTTTTGGGAGCTGGTATCGGCCTCATTGTGCCAGCACCTTCTCAGAGCGGTCCTAATCTTGGTGTTCCAGCACAGCCAAGTGATCGCTGAAGCGGTCTGAACCGTAGAGCATTTCAACGACGGGCATCCATCCGCCGCCAGCAGGCCCAGAGTCTATGGGAAGATAAAGAGTGCTTTTCGCAGTGCCCCGATCCTTGAGGTCCTGAGCTGCGGTGTCGTTTCTGCCTGACCAATCTGTTATGAACGTTGGCGATCGCGTACGAGTCAAAGAATCAGTTGTGGTGTATCACCATCCTGAGCATCGAAATCAAGCCTTTGACTTAAAAAACGCGGAAGGCGAAATTGCAGCAATTCTAACTGAGTGGAATGGCAAGCCAATCAGCGCAAACTTTCCCTACCTTGTCAACTTTCCGAATAAGTTTCGCGCCCATCTGCGTGATTTCGAACTAGAGGTTCTTGCCTAAATGATATTTTCCAGTGACTCTAGCTCTTAACTCATGTGGCTAGAGTTCACGACTGCCAGAGAAGTCGAGCCTTTCTCAGCATGAATTTGAGCACTGTTTCTTCATTTGTAATAATGTCTGCCTGAGCTTCCATCCCCGGACGAATCTTACAAATTCGCTGGCCATCTGTTAGCGGCTTCTCTTGAGGTTTAATCGTAACTTCAAAAGCTTGACTACTAGTAGATTCTGAGGGAGCAGTTGCTGCTCCAACCTGAGGTATCGAATTACCAAGGCTGCCTGCATCTGGAGCGATCGCTTGGACTCTGGCCTCTAAGGTTCCAAAATCAGGATAGGGACAGGCTGCAATACGCAATTGAACGCGCTGACCCACTGCCACTGGCAAAATATCTTGGGATGGCACTAGGGCTTTGATCACCAAGCCACTCTGGGTGGGAGAGATACGAGCGATTTCTTGACCCACACCAACCATCTGATCTGGATTCCGTAAGTTCATCGACTGAATTATGCCTGCGATCGGAGCACGAATAATCGTATTCGCTAGGTCAATATTCATCTGCTGGAGTTCTTTTTGTTCTACTTTAATCTGTTGTAAGACATCAAACTCTTGTTGAGCCAATTGATCCTGCATTTGTCTCAGTCTTGCCTGAGTCGCTAAACCTTGTTCTTGCGTTTGTGCAGTCATTTCTTGAGCACGGTTCAAATTAGCCTGTGCAATCCGATAGCTAGCCAGTTTTTCTTGGACGATGAGATCCGCGATCGCTCCTGCAGAAGCCAATGCCTGAAATCGTGAATATTCTTCTGCAGCCAGTGCTAGGCTAGCCTCCGCTGTCTGGAGCTCGGCCTGATTGATGTCAACTCCCCTTGCTGCTTTGTTAGACTCAGCAAGCATTTCCTCTTCAACAGCCAGTTTTTGGGACTGAATCTGCTGAAGCTTTTGCCGATTTTTAGCGATACTTTCAACTAGTTGAGCTTTTCTAGTTAATTGACGAGAGTCATCTAACAGAACAATTGGATCCCCTTGTTTGACCTCTTGATTAGATCGAGCAATAATTTGGCGCACCTTGCCCTCTACTGCAGCCTGGACCAGTCGAGTTTCACCGATAGGGCGAATGACAGCTGGTGCTTTGACAACAACTTGATATTTTAGGATGGAGCTTAAAATTGCTGTCCCAACAAAACCTAAAACTAAAATAATTCCAGCTATTTGAAACCAATGGTTCACAGGAGGTAAAAACTCATCTGCCTGTAAAACGTGGAGGTGTTCAGGAATTTCATCATCACTAACAACTTGAATAGAATGCAAAACATCCTGAGAAATGCTAGGTGGGATACAAGGTTCTGCATTATCAGAGTGTTGAGTGAGCATTTGAGCGTCAGGACTTAGCTGTTCATTTTTATGGGTCAAAAGGGATTGCTCTAATTGAGAAGCTGCTAATACAGCATGGCTAGGAAAAATAATTGTTGCATCACTCTGTAACTCAGTTTTATTCTGCTGGATACTATCGCATCGTTCCAAGCCGTTGAGAGACTGATCGATAATTTCTTCATCTATTGTCAGTCCTCTTGTTAGCTCATATTCATAACGGGCTTTTTTAAGCTCACCAAGACTATAGTAAATATGTCCTCTTAGAAGTCTCAGCCTAGGATCTTGTGGAAGACTTTTCACTAATTGATCAGCTAATTCCTCAGCGACTTCTAGATATCCATTCAAGTAGTTTTTTTCTATTTCAAAATAACAATTCTCTGACTGATCAGATGTATACATAACAGATACTCCAGAGATCACAAGGACAATCTCAACTCAAAGACTTAAGGAGCAATAAACTTAAGATGGTCACCCATTAAAGCCTGTAAATCATTGGGCCGTCCCTGAGCTTTCAGCTCTCCTTTCTCGAGAAAAGCAACCCAGTCTGAACGCTGAATCACTCTTGGTCTATGGCTAATAATAATTGTCGTTTTCCCCTTCCTAAAAGTGAGCAACCTATCAAGGATTTGACTTTCCATGACAGGATCAAGAGCACTGGTAGATTCATCTAAAATTAAAACTGGAGGATTGTTAACAATTGCTCTAGCCAAAGCAAGTCGTTGCCTTTGACCTCCGGACAAATTTGCGCCAAACTCACCCAAAACTGTTTGATATTTATCAGGTAGATCATCAATAAATTCATCTGCCATAGTCATTCTGCAAGCTTTTACAACATTTTCAAAAGAAACATTAGGGTGAGAGAATTTAAAATTTTCTATTATTGAGCGGCTCCAGAAATGAGCATCTTGAGGTACTAACACAACTTGCTGACGCAGACAATCTAAGGCGATATCTTGCTGATTATAGATATCAAACTGAATATTACCTGAGTCTAATTGATAGAGACCAGAAATCAGTTTTGCTAGAGTGCTTTTTCCGCACCCAGACTGACCAATTAAGGCAGTTACTAATCCACCAGGAATCGTCAAGTCAAAATCCTTTAGCAAATCAACACGACCGGGATGATGAAAAGTTATTTTCTTGCAAAAGATATTAGTGTTGCCCGAAATAGCAATCCATGGCTTTTGAGCGGATATTGTATTTTCAGGAGTCGTTCCTAAAACTTCTGATAAACGCTGAATAACTACTTGTGAAATTAAAAATTCATCTGCAAGAGCGACAGTCCCACCAAGAAAGCCAAGCAAATTCCCGCTAAATCCATTAAATGCTAGCAGTTGGCCAATACTCATTGTTCCATCAATGACTAAACGGCTACCTAGCCAAAGAATTCCAACATTAGTAATTGTTGAGAGAAAATCTGTTGCTGTTCCAGCATAAAGATCGAGCTTTAATGCACCCCAAGACAGATACGATAACCGACCAAAGTTTTGTTGATACTCTTCCCATGCTTGGTGAATAGCCTGAGTCGTTTTGAGTAAAACTGCACCTCTAAATGTCTCTACTAGAAAACCTTGATTCTCAGAGGATTCAGAAATTAGTTGTTTATTTTTCTGTCGTAGAAAAGGTAAAAAGACTAAATTAGCGATTGTGACTATAAAGAAAGCAATAATTGCAGCTGCTGTTAGAACAGAGCTATAGCGAAGCATTACAGCCAAAGAAATTAGAGCAATAAAGAACTGACTGGGGAGTCCCAAAACAACTTGCGAGACTAAATCATTAATTCGTCGGATGTCACCGATACGACTTACGACTTCCCCACTTCGATGATTATCGAAATACGACATCGGCAAATGAAGCAGTCGATGACCATACTCCAAAATGAGATCTAACTGCAGTTTTTGGCCAAAATAGCCAACCAAATGTGATTGAACAAGACTAATAATATTACGGAAAAAGTTCATGGCGATAACTGCGATCGCCACTGTAAAGAGCAAATGTGTATCTTTTCTGATTAAGACATCATCAGTCAAAAACTGCATCATAAGAGGCATCGCTAAAGCTAAGATGCCAATCACGATATTAATTAGAATAACTTGTAAAAGTAATGCTTTAAAACCCCAGACTCTCCGAATAATTCGGCTCCAGCTGTCATTTCTATCATTAGCTTGGCTATAAAATTTTTCATTATCAGGCTGGAGAAGGAGCATCACTCCATTACTCCAACTTGTTACTAGTTCCTGCCGATCAATATACCGAATACCTACGCCAGGATCAGCAATGATATAACGCTTTCCTTTTTGCCCATATAAAGTAACCCAGTGATAGCCTTTCCAATGGATGATTGCCGGTAGTGGAGCCTCTTTTAAATGATCAATCAGTTCTAGAGAAGCTCTGACTTGGCGTGCATTAAATCCAAGGGCTTCAGCACCTCTCCGTAGTCCCAGTAGCGATGTTCCCCGAGACCCAGTACCCACTATCTCTCGGACGCGATTGAGAGAAAAACTACGGCCATAGTACTTTGCAACTGTTGCAATGCAAGCTGCTCCGCAGTCTTCTTCACTTTGTTGTCGAATACACTTGAATTTCACAACAGTTCAGAGCTGAACAACAGGGATAAAAAGGACTGAGAGTGAGGTGAACTCACTCTCACAGAAAAAGCTCTCAACCAGTCAACAAGTCTATTAAAGATTGACAGCAATATTAATTGGCACCTGTACAGAAGGAGAAGTGATTGTACTAATCCCTATATTCTGAGCAAGCGATAATGCATTCGCAACAGTTCCAGCACTAATTGCAAATCCAGAGGGGCTAGCGATCGCAGTCGATAGAGCGATCGCAGAAGCGCCTGAATTAGCAGACTGAAAGAGTGACCCAGTTACTAGTTCAGCCTGGTGATCAGAGAGATCCGCTACCAAGTCAAATTCAAGTTGCATCTTTCTTACCTCATCAAGTGAGAATGAACAAACATCAGATAGAAGTTTTTATTAGATAGCAGAATAAGAATTCATGAAAAATTTAATCGGGTAGTCTTCTAAGAGCATAGAGATACAAGAACTTAGCATTTGATCATGCTAATATCGAGTTGCCCTCTACCAGAGAAGCTGCATTAGAAACAGCAGTTGCTGTTGCAACTTGAGGACTATTTACACTGAAGATAGAAATATTAATTGCGATCGCATTTGAAGTGCTTATTGCACTCGATCGAATAGGTGAAACAATATTTTGAATATTACCTAGTTTACGATTTTTAGGTTTGTCAATGCCCCAGTTCTTTCCCCAGGCTTTACCGCCAACAAGTTGCTGTGCACTATCATCACTAATGACTTCAATGAGCTGACTCACAATAGATTCCTCATTAGTAAAAAAGAAATTGAAATGCTCATTAATTAATGAGCATTTCCTGACTAAATTTATCTAGGCTGAGACAATCCCACCTAGAACTGTCGAGTTGGCTTCCGAGGTCGCAATTGCTGTAGCGAACTGAGGGCTTTTAATATTGAAGGATCCAATGTTAAGAGCGGTTGCGCTAGCACTGCTGACAGATACTGATTTAATAGGTGCAAAAACGGACTGCTTAATCGTAGATGTTGGCTTTTTATAGCTTGGATATTGAGTATAACCTGAACCACCTAGGAGAGATTCGGCTTGATTGTCATTGACAGTAACAAGAAATTGAGACATGACAAACTCCTATTTTCTAGTTAGAAAAAGATGTAGGTATGATGCAGTCAAGATAAGTGATCCTAGCTGCTTCAAAGTGAGGGCTTTAGGCAGAAACCCTACCGCCCCAAACTGTTGATGTAGCGCTAGAACCTGCACCAGCCGTCGCTGTTTGAGGACTAAAGACGTTTTTGAAGCCGATATTTAGAGCGGTTGCATCAGCACTGCTGATAGAAACCGATTTAATTGGTGCAATGACAGTCTGCGAAACAGACGATGGATGCTTCTTCGGATGCATCGGATACGGATGCGATGGAGGGGTATATGTACCACCAACTAGTTCCTGAGCATTTTGATCGTTGAGCAAGTTAATGAACTGAGACATGACAGACTCCAATTAAGTTTTTTAACTCTCAAGAGCAACTTTTGATGCGCTCTTGATTCATAAGCTATCCCTCTGAAATCAAAATGGATCACTTGACTTATTAAGGAAATCTTGTAGTCATTCAATTCATTTTGATAACATCAACAATGTTGATTTTTATCGAATTGTATTTCAGGGTATTTTTTAAGCTTTCACCTAAAATCCTCATTAGGAAATGGCTATAAGCAATGATTGGGTAGCTTCTTGGAACTTTCTTCTGCAGCTACTTCCCAACGAGTTGGGAGAATTAATCAAAAATGTACAAGTGTTCTCAATTTTCACCCGAGAGTTTAGGTTTCCATTGGTTAACTCGTGCTTAACAAAAAATTATCGTTCTGTTGGTTGTGCCTTTGGGCTCAGAGAGCTTTGAAGAAATAGTCCCAATGAGAAGGAGAGAACCTTCTAGAGTGCTTGTGAGCTGTGATTTTGTGGACTTCCGAATTGATCACGTGCAGCTGACTCAGTCAATATCCATAGCGCTTCTTTTGCCAAAAGCAGTTCACTCCGTAATCGCTACCGTCACAATGGAGCGGTCTTCCAGCCAAGGGTTATGGGTTCCCGCCGCACCAACAACCGACACCATCGCAAAAGTAGACGCCGCAGTTTTCGTCATCGACTCACCAGTACAGTCCACCAAGCGCCAGGTACACTGCAGCGGCCTCCAGATGCTAGTCCCACACAGCTACGACAGATTGAATACAGTGCTACAAGGGTCGTTAGCCGCGTGATTTCTGACCCTCTTGACCTCGTTTCAGCTCGGATGGAGGAGACCGGGATTACTTGGTTGCAGCTGCAGGGTTTTTCGGATCTGGGACAACTGCGCAGCCTTGGGGAGGTGTTTGAGTTAGATCCGCTGACCTTGGAGGATTTAATCGGACATCCTCAGCGCCCTAAGCAGGAACGCTATCCGCACTACCTTGAGGTGATTCTCTACCGGCCAGATCTCCAGCGAGGCGATCGCCTTCGTCTTGAACAAGTAGGACTGATCTTGGGCGATCGCTGGCTGCTGACGGCGGAGGCAGATGATACGAGTGCAGGATTTCAGCCATTAGAACGACGTCTAGAAGGAAGTCGTATAGTTGATCCCCCGATTGAGGCCGATACCCTTGCTTACTGGGTGATTGACTGGATTGTTGATAGCTACTTCCCCGTACTGGAGACCTTTGGAGAGGAACTCGAGCAATTGGAAGATGCTGTCGTTGCTCGTCCGACTCAAGCGCTGCTCTCAGCAATTTACGAGCTCAGGCGCGAGCTGATGGTACTGCGACGGGTAGTTTGGCCATTGCGGGATGTGATCAACGCTCTGATCCGCGATCGCACCACGCTGATTCGCGATGAGGTGCGCATGGATCTTCGTGATTGTGCAGACCACGCCTACTTCCTAATGGACACCTTGGAGACCTACCGCGATTTGGCTAATAACCTGATGGAGGTCTATCTGTCATCAATTAGTAATCGCCTCAATCAAGTTATGAAACTGTTGGCGATCCTGTCGACCGTGTTCATGCCCCTCACCTTGATTGCAGGCATCTACGGCATGAACTTCAACACCCAGGCCTCTCGCTGGAATATGCCGGAGTTGAACTGGCCCTACGGCTATCCCCTCGTGCTGATGGCAATGGTGGCGATCGCTGTTGTCCTACTCTGGCTGTTTTGGCAGCGGGGCTGGTTGGAAGACTGGAGCAAACCAAGCCGGCGCGTAGAACATGAACCCTGATGGTGCACTGCTCGGATAGGGCACCCTGCGTGTAGCGCGACACAATTGCTCATGTCTCAGCCCCCGATTCAATCTGCGGCACTGGCAACAGCCTTGGATGCAGCGCTTGAGCAGGCAGAGAAAAGCTGGCGAGAAGGCGGTATCCCCATTGGCAGTACTTTGGTCAACCAGCGCGGGACGATTCTTGCAGTCGGGCATAACCGTCGCGTGCAGCGAGGGAGTGTGGTGCTGCATGCCGAGATGGATTGTCTGGAAAATGCGGGGCGTCGCCGAGACTGGTCACTCTGTACCCTAGTCTCGACCCTGTCACCTTGCCCGATGTGTTCAGGGGCTGTGCTGCTCTATCGCATTCCCCGAGTGGTGATCGGCGAGAATCGAACCTATCTTGGGGCAGAAGACTGGCTGCGATCGCAGGGCGTTGATCTGCAGATCGTTGACGATCCTCGCTGCATTGCATGGATGGAACGACTTCAGCAAGAACGACCTGATCTGTGGGCGGAAGATATCGGTGACTCTCCCTGTCACTGCGATCGCGGGTCTTGATTGGTACCCAGCCGGTACACAGTGAGTCAGGCACCTTGGACCTTAGTGTACCCGAGTCTTCACTCCACCCCAGACAACGACTGCTCCTGTCTCGACTCCAGCCAGACTCGACAGCCACGGTACGGTGAGTGCGGAACTTGGGCGGATGGCATCCGTCAACAGTGGCTGAAATCTAGGATTTCGTATCCTGTGTGCCAACCAAGCCTGTGTTCTTGGTCTACAACAATGGCAGGGTCACTTACGGTCCCCTATGCAAAATAAATCTGTTCATCAAGGTGATTGTGTTCGGCTGCAAGATTCAGCTGCACATCTCTATCAGGTCATTAGTGTTCAAGAAGAAGGTGGTATCTGTTGGGTCCGTCAGTGGCCCCTACAACCGAAACGTAACCCTGTCTTTCCAGTCACACTCAGCCACATCCGTCAGGTTGAGTCCTGTCTGTTACCAGGCTAGGGAAGCCACGCGATAGGATCAGATCCAGTTGCGACAGGATCGATGCGTGGCCAAAGGATTTGCGCCGGAACAGCCGAAGAAGCAGCCGTCTAAGGCTTCGCGCAAGCGAACCGAAGCCGCGCAAACTTACGATCGCATGACCCGTGAGGGCACTCCAGACTTTGAAATCTACGTGCGGATTCCCGGCCAAGAGCGCTGGTTTCCCGTTGGCGTAATTGCCGTGAAGCGGGTTGATTTGGTCAACTACGCCATTCGAGATAACCGATCGCAACTGCAAGAGGCGGCAGGTCGTCTCTTCCCGCCACTGCGCAAGCAAGAGACACTTGAGTTTGGTTACCGGCTGAAAGAATTCAAGGACGAACCGATCAAGCCCTACGAAGAGCCGAAGTTGAAAGTCCCTAACCCGTTCACTGCGATCGGTGAAAAGATTGCCCAAGTCTTCAACCCCAGAAAATACTGAGGGTGGCTGAGTGCTGTGTGGGCGCGATTGCTCATGCTAGTAACCAGTGGCACTAATTCTCATCACTGGGTCTGATGACTTATCGCATCCTCCACTGTGGCAAGTCACTGCAGAACTACCGCCTTTGTGTTGAGCATCAGGTTGCAGGCTTCACCACAAGAGAGCCTGCGCCAGGCGATGTCATTTTTCTGGCTGTGAACTTGCGAAAGCAAACGCTATGTGGTTTGCGGGCCAAGCTTGGGCAGCCCACCGATCAAAAACCGTGGGACGATTCGGATCGTTACGTTGCTACTTATCAACTCATTGAAGTGGAGTATGCAGCACCCTTTGATTTGCGCTTTTTAGCAGACTATGGCGGACGATATTGGTCCTTGAAATTTCTGCAGTTAGCAAAGGCTATTCAGGATGAAGCTGCCATCCAAGCATTAAATCAAGCCTTTGATCAACATCGCTCAGTGCAGCCAATTGATTTCGATGAATCTCTGCCTGAGGAAGCTCTCGGGACTGATGATTCGTCACCGGATATCTCTGAGCAAGAATTGCAGCAAGTCCTGCAAGAAGTGCCAGATGCCAAAGTTAAGATAACTGGTACTTTTCAAACAGTTCGTTTCAAAAATGAAACAGATGCTCTTCGCGGCTTAGAGGCTCTCGTCAGTGAGAATTTTTATCAACTCTTCCCTCGTTATCAGCCAACACATTCTCTACTAATCCCAGAAAACCGTCTCTTTTTAGCCGCTGGTGTTGAAGCCCGTGGCGAGAAGCCGATTAAGGGCATTCGCTCAATCCCTGATGCACTCCTCATCATCTACAGCGGTCTTGCTCAACAGCCGTTCACAATCGCTTTGATTGAATATGAGTGCTTTGGCGAAAGTAAGACGCGATCGCAGGACAAATCAAGTTATCTCAATGGCCAGATCATTCCTCAGCTGATGCGCTTTGCTGCAGCCTTCAGTATCGTCACGGACAAGCAGATTCGCGATCAGACTATCAAAACATGGGTCAATAAAATTATTGGGTATATTTACGCCAACCCCGATTACATACAACTCGTTTCAGGCTGGTTTAAGCAACTCTATCCTGACCTTCCTGATCAACTCGTAGGTCGAGAAATCGATCGAGCGTTGACCCTTGCTTTCCGACAGGCAATTCAAGTGGTTCTCATCATCGATGACCTAAGCAATGAGCAAAAAGATACGATCAGCAACGTGATTCAGTCTTTCAAATTAGAAACGGGTGATAGCATCCAGTTCATTGCTTATATTGTGCGATTGGAACAACGCATTCGACTGTTGGATGCTGAAGCTGAATATGCTCTTGCGGTCCAGTAGCTTTTGATTACCCAACACAAGTTTTTCGCTTCAGCGGAGATCAGCTCGGCGCAGGAAGAGGAGTAAGGCTTGATTGAGTTTCTCGGGCCAATCCTCCTGTGGATAGTGACCTGTTTCTTCAAAACGAACGAACTCAGCCGACGGGAGTTTTGCGGCAGCGGCCTCAGCAGCTTCCCAGGGCAGCCACGGATCGCGATCGCCCCAGGCCACCAAGACAGGTTTGCTTCGCTGGGCTAGTGCAGTTGCGATTTCACTACTGACTCGTGCTTGATCCAATTGCCGCACGGTGGCTAGAAGCGCCCGTCCGGCTGCTGAACTCGAGAGATAGGGCCGGCGATAGACATCCAGATCCGCATCTTCGACGCGATAACCGCCACCACCCTCCAGCACGCGATCGACGGTTAGTGGATCCTGGCAAAGCATTTCTCCAGCTAGGGGCAGACCCAACTGCCGAATTTTCCAGGGAACAGTGGCCCCGGTGTAGAACGGCGTGTTGACGAGAGCAATGCGCTCGACGCGATCGGGATACTGCGCTGCCCAGAGCAATCCTGCCGCTCCCAAGTAGCCTTGGACGACCAAGTGCAGTCGTTCTAAGCCAAGGGCTGCTCGCCAAGCCTCAAAAGCATTTACAAAGGCTTCGGGAGTGTAGGCAAAATCACGCCGTTCCGGCTGACTGGAGAAGCCTGCACCAATCCAGTCTGGTGCGATCGCCCGAAACCCAGCGTCAGCGATCGCAGGTAACACCTGTCGCCAGCCATAGCTCTGACTGACCAAGCCATGCAAGCAGACCACAGGCAGCTTGGCGGGATCAGCAGTGGATGCGGCAGCCTCACGATAGAACCACTGCAACGGCCCAACCGTCAGTGTTTGTTCCTGTATCGTCACCGAATTTCCCCTGACCAGCTTGAGCCAAACGGCTTTGAGCATACCGCGCAAGCGAGTGTTGGCTCGCAAGACTCTTCACAATTGTTTTGACGTAACGATGTATAACGGTAGCAATTTATACAGAAAAATTCTGTTAGATTTAGATCGAGCTTAATTTTGCTTGCTGGAGGGATTGACCATGAACACCACCACTCAATCGCGTGAACTGGTGATGCGCCATCAGCAGGCAATCAAAAACCGCCAGCAATCGATGCTGGGACGCGCCAATGTTGAGATTGGCATGCCGCTGAACCAAATGCGGCGCTACAACGGCACTATCCAAGGCAAAGTGCATTCCGACTTTCGGACTGCCTACGATCGCAGTAGCGCATCCCTTAGCTAGTTGTCTGAAGTCCTAGCCTGCTGACAACCTTGGCTGGATCACCATACCCTAACCGTCCTTGAGTCTCATCTCTCCAAGTCCTCTATCGTCTCGACGGATATCGCTCTGGAATTCCAGGGCGATTTTTGTTGTCCGTCACCCTAATTGAGCGATCGCGGAAGATAAAGGCTGATTTCTGGCTAGCTGCTCGTGCCTGTTGTTCCTGTTGGGTTACTGCGATCGCTGTTAATCGGAGCGATCGCGATCGGCTGTTGGTTGACGATTGTCGCGCCAGCACAGGCAGCAACCTTGAGCGATCGCGTCGCCAGCTATCCGAACTGGTCGAGTCTGCCGGGACTAAAAGCTAAGGCGCCGGATCTTCCATACCCCGACTGGATGGCGGGAACGTGGCGGGTTACTAGCACCTTGGTGGATTTGCAAGCGCCCTTAGCGCCGGACATCGTCACACCGGGCTTTGAAAGCAATCGCCGCTGGCTCGATCAGCCGCTGGAGTTTCCGGTCCGCTTTGGACCGCCCACTTATTCTGCTGGGCCTAAGCCATTACCGGATTTGCGCCCTCAGACACCTCCCGTCGTCGCCGATCGCGCTTTTAATGGTCTGGCGATCGCCCGCGCCTATCTTGGAGAAGCGGTGGTGGCCGTCCAAGCCCCCGACCCTAATCAACAGTTGGTGCAGTTGGCCAATGGCGACAGTCTGTTGATGCGGACAACAGGCCGTGCTTGGGAACAACCGACGGACCCCATTTTTGTCGCGAGCGAATTCAGCCGCCAAATTTTTCGCGGGCAGGGTCGCCCCCAGTTCAACAGCGTGGAAACCACGTCTCGCTACAAACTACGATCGCCCGATCTGATTACGGCAGACCAAATCACCGCGATTTATCTAACGCCACAGGACCCTAACTACTTTCAAGTCGGCGATCGCCCAGTCGCGCTCTATCGCTATGCTCTGACCCTGACGCGTACTGATGCGGCTGACAGAACTGGACCGGCAGGCAATCTGTGATCTCGTCGGAACGTTTCTAGTCAGCCCAAGCAAACAAAAACCCAGCCTCCAACAAGAAGACTGGGTTTTAGCTCAGAGCCGGTGACCGGATTCGAACCTGCGACCGGCTGTTTACAAAACAGCTGCTCTACCCCTGAGCTACACCGGCAAGGCATTAATTACTATAGCGGATCGACTGCTGGCAGCGCATGTTGATGCAAGATCAAGTCCTGCACGGGTTGGCCACCCAGCAAATGCTCCTGCAAAATCCGCTCGATCGCTTCGGGGGTGGCGCGACCGTACCAAATGCCCTCGGGATAGACCAAGAGAATCGGGCCTTCTTGGCAGACACGCAGGCAGTTGGCCTTGGTTCGAAACACCAAGGGCTTGCCGGTATCGGGGCGATCGAGATCCAGCTCCCGTAGGCGGCGCTTCAGATACTCCCAGCTTTCGAGACTGCGATCGCGATCGCAGCAGAGCGGCTTGGTTTGATCAGCGCAGAGAAAGAGGTGGCGATCGATCTGATCGAGACCGAGACTGCGCACCCGCACCGACAGGGTTTCAGCGAGGGTCATCCTTCGGCAGTTGCGGGTTTGACACGACGAATCGGTAGGTTGGCAACCAGTGCAGTGACTCGCTGGTCATTCTCCAGCGAAAGTTCCATGGCCTCTTGGTCTAGCTCAACGTAGCGAGAGACCACTTCCAAAATCTCCTGTCGCATCTTCTGCAACAGCTCAGGGCTGAGGTCGGCGCGATCGTGGGCCAGCACTAGCTTGAGACGCTGCTTCACGGTGTCTCGACTGGCCTGCTGCCGAGGGAACAAGCGTTCAAATAAGTCAGCCAGCATTGCTGAATCAACCCCTAGAGAATTTTTTTATTGAGGATGCGGCGAATCTTACTGAGAACGCCGCTTTGGGGTTCCTCTAGGTTGAGGAAGTCCACGCTTTCACCACTCAGCCGTCGCGCCACATTGGTGAAGGCTTTGGCTGCCATGGAGGGCGTCTCGGCTAGCACCAACGGCTCGCCACGGTTGGTGGAAATGATCACCTGTTCATCGTCGGGAATGATGCCGACGAGGGAGATCGCCAAAATCTCCTGAACATCTTCGACACTCATCATGTCGTTGGCTTTGACCATCGCTGGCCGCAGGCGGTTCAGGATCAGACGAATATCTGTGATGCCATGGGCTTCGAGGAGGCCAATGACGCGATCGGCATCGCGGACGGCAGCAATTTCGGGGGTAGTGACGATCACTGCTTCGCGGGCTGCCGCGATCGCATTTTGGAATCCGGCTTCAATCCCAGCGGGCGAGTCGATCAAGATAAAGTCAAACTGGCCATCGAGCAACGCCACCAACTGCTCCATCTGCTGGGGCGTCACCGATTCTTTCATGCGGTTGTTGGCCGCAGGCAACAGGCAGAGATTGGGTTGACGCTTATCCTTGACCAGTGCCTGTTCCAAGCGGCAATTGCCTGCCAGAACATCTTGGGCTGTGTAGACAATCCGGTTCTCAAGGCCCAATAACAGGTCGAGATTGCGAAGGCCAAAATCCGCATCGATTAAAACGAGGCGTTTACCCAGTTGCGCCAAGGCCATTCCAAGGTTGGCACTTGACGTGGTTTTTCCCACGCCTCCCTTGCCGGAGGTGATAACGATAACGCGACTCATAGGGTCCGAAGAGCAGGAGCTGCGATCGCTTAGTGGGCAATCGCTGACTCATATTAAACCGTGGCGTCGAATCCCCCTAGGCTGGGTGAGCAGTTGATCGCAAAGCAATCCAACAAGGGTTGTCCTGCCTTGGTTTTGCCAACGATGCTGCAGATCTCTGACGCAAAAATGTGATGACTGCGGACTACAACCTCCTCATCCTCGGCGCAACACCGGCGGCGATCGCCTTGGCTCAGCAAGCACGACGCTGGCAGGCTCGCGTTGCCTTGGTCTATCCGCCCGGAAGTTGGGGTGCAATCGATCACGATCGCCTGTTGATGCGTTGCTTGTTGCAGTCCGCTTCTGTATCGGAAGCAATCGCCGCAGCACAGGATTTGGTGGAGCGGCTGGAATGGCTGCAAGGCCCGATCGCCTTAGAACAGGCCGGAATTGATGTGGTTGCCAGTCACTGGAAAGCGACGCGATCGCGGCGACTGGTGGACTGCGGCGATCGCCAGCTTGAAGCAAGGCAAATCTGGCAGGCTCAGCCAACGGGAGCGGAGGCAACACCACTCTGGGACTTGCTGACCGCCGATCCACAACCGCGATCAATGACAGTTAGCGGCGATCGCGCGATCGCGCTGGGGGTTGCGCAAGCCCTTGCCCGCCACGGTTGGGACGTCAGCTTGGCAACGCCCGCGATCTGGGTCAGTTGGGAGACTGCAGTGGTGCAACGGCTACAAGCTCAATGCCAGGCCGAAGGCATTCAGCTACTGGAGCAGTGTGATCAAAAGATGGCTCCCTCTGAGCTGAGTCTCAAGTATTTCCAACCGGATCCGCTGCCGCTGCTGCCCGGTAGTCGGGCGATCGCAGCAAATCTTAGTTCTGCAGAAGTCCGCGCGATCGCCCAACAAAGTCTGTTTGGCTGGCCTCGTGGGCGATCGACTCCAGTCCCTCAGCAGGTTGTGGAAATGGAGCCTGCCGCGGCTCAAGTGGGGCTGACAGAGGCACAAGCCCGCCGTCGCTACGGCGATCGCGTGGAGATAGTGAACGCAAGCTGGCAGCAGCACCCCGAAGCCTTGATTCGCGATCAAACAGCCGGTTTTCTGCAGCTCTGTTTGCTGCGCAATGGCCGCTTGCTTGGGGCGAGTTGGGTGGCAGAGAATGCAGCGGAGCTGGTAGCACCCTTGAGTCTGGCAATTCAAACGCGGCGATCGCTGCCTTCTTTACTCGGTCTTTGGCCGGACTCCAGTTTTGGACAGGTGCTCGAGCAATTGCTGGCGGACTGGGAAACTCAGCGTAACCAGCGGGGCTGGCGACGACGGTTCCTCAGTGAATGGCAGATTTTCTGGCGATCGACCTTCTAAACGGGTGTGTCTTGGAGCAGACTACAGCTGAGCGGTATGGTGTCCAAGGAATTGGGGAAGCGATCGCGTGTCATTGGTGGCAGCTCTGAACGGCTTGGATCTGTTCTTGGTCGGCTTGATGGGATCGGGGAAAACCACGATCGGACAGCAGCTGGCGGAGTCCTTGGGCTACACCTATGTCGATACTGACCACTTAATTGAGCGCGTGGCCGGGCGATCG
The DNA here is from genome assembly GCF_003846445.2 of Synechococcus elongatus PCC 11801. Lineage (NCBI taxonomy): Bacteria > Bacillati > Cyanobacteriota > Cyanophyceae > Synechococcales > Synechococcaceae > Synechococcus > Synechococcus elongatus. The sequence goes on from NZ_CP030139.2 coordinate 1,058,148, forward strand.
ATTCCTGAGATTTTTGCCGAAGCTGGCGAAGCTGGCTTCCGGAAACTGGAAACGCGAGTCCTAGAAGAAGTTGCGAGCTATCGCCGCTTAGTGGTGGCGACGGGCGGTGGCATTGTGATTCGGCCTGAAAATTGGAGCTATTTGCAACAGGGCTTGGTGATTTGGCTGGATGTGCCCATCCCCGAATTGCTGCGTCGTTTGGAAGGCGATCAGAATCGGCCGCTCTTGCAAACGGACGATCCAGCCGCAACCTTACAAGCGATCTGGGAGCAACGCCGCGATCGCTACGCCCAAGCCGATCTCCAGATCCCCTTTGTCGCTGGGGAAGAACCCGCCGCGACCGTCGAGCGCATTCTGGCTGCCATCCCCAGCGTGCTCAAGTCCACTGAAACAGAAGCTGCCAACCCCTGAATCGCCTGAGGCAGCGCGATAGGATAACGACGACGCGCAAGCTGGCGCCATGGCGATCGTTTCTTCGAAATCCCCCGACCCAGCCGAGCGGCGATCGCCGGCCAAAACACCAACGCCTCCTACTGAGGCGCAGGCATCCTTAGTTCGACCGCAGGCGCAGGCTAACTCAGAAGACAGTCAACGCCCGGAAGACCACATTCGCCCGCAACGACTGGCGGACTACATTGGCCAGCCGGAGCTGAAGGATGTGCTGGGAATTGCGATCGCAGCAGCCCAAAGTCGTCAAGAAAGCCTTGATCACCTGCTACTTTACGGGCCGCCGGGGCTCGGTAAAACGACCATGGCCTTGGTGCTGGCCACTGAAATGGGCGTGCAATGTCGGATCACCACAGCACCGGCGCTGGAGCGCCCCCGCGATATTGTCGGTCTGCTGGTCAACCTGCAGCCGGGCGATGTCCTATTCATTGATGAAATTCATCGCCTGCCCAAGGTCACGGAAGAAATTCTCTATCCGGCGATGGAGGACTTTCGGCTCGACATCACCATCGGCAAGGGTCAGAGTGCCCGCACCCGCAGTATTACGCTGCAGCCCTTCACTCTTGTGGGTGCAACGACTCAGATCGGGGCGCTGACTTCGCCACTGCGCGATCGCTTTGGTTTGGTGCAACGACTGCGTTTCTACGAAGTTGAGGCCTTGACTGATATTGTGCAGCGCACGGCTCGCCTGCTGAATACGCCGATTGATCAGGCCGGAGCTGAGGAAATTGCCAAACGATCGCGGGGCACGCCGCGGATTGCCAATCGCCTGTTGCGACGGGTGCGCGACTATGCGGCTGTCAAGGCACCGGGACCGATCACAGGGGCGATCGCAGCGACGGCCTTGGAGCTCTACAACGTCGATCCCTGCGGGCTGGATTGGACTGATCGCCGCCTCTTGTCCCACTTGATCGAGAACTTCGGTGGCGGTCCGGTCGGGCTGGAAACACTTGCGGCGGCTACCGGCGAGGATGCCCAGACGGTTGAGGAAGTCTACGAACCTTATCTACTCCAGATTGGCTACCTCCAACGCACCCCCCGCGGACGGGTGGCCACTCCGGCAGCTTGGCGACATCTGGGCTACGAGCCGCCGCAAGCAGGCGGTCAACTGACTTTGCGGGAAGTCATGACTGAGCCAGAAGCCTGACAGACGGCTGCAACCGCTCCCGTGAATTTAAGTTGCGCTTGGGGATCAGTCTGCCTTGACTGCGTCACACTGAAGGTAGAAATCTCCCACCAGGTCCTACACCAAGGACAAAGGGGAGTCCCCCGTCGGATGGCAGCGCGAACCAGGCGGGGGAGTTTTTTTATTTGTTGCTAATCCTGACTGCCGGAGAGGCGATCGCCCCTCCGTTCTGATCACCTAGGGCATCGTCACAAACTCTTCGGCTGAGGTGGGATGTAGGGCCATCGTGGCGTCAAAGTCTGCCTTTGTCGCGCCCATCGTGACCGCGATCGCGACACTCTGCATAATCTCAGCCGCGTCCTTGCCAACCATGTGCGCCCCAAGGACGCGATCGCTCTCCGTCTCAACCACCAGCTTCATCAACACCCGTTCCTCTGCTTGGGGCAGGGTGTAGAACATCGGTCGGAAGCGACTGCGATAAACGCGAATGCGATCCTCGCCGTACTCCGCTTTGGCGGCCTCTTCACTCAGCCCGACACTGCATGCTTCTGGTTGACTGAAGACTGCTGAGGCAATGTTTTCGTAGGAAATCTGGCGGGGCTTTTGGCCAAATTCCGTATCTGCAAAAGCGCGACCTTCGGCGATCGCCACAGGGGTGAGATTGACGCGATCGGTGCAGTCACCCACGGCAAAGATATGTGGTTGGTTAGTGCGACTCCAGCCATCGACAGCAATCCGGCGACCCTCGATCGCCACACCCGCCGCATCGAGATTTAACCCTTCCAGCCACGGTTCACGGCCAGTAGCCATCAGCACTTGATCCACTGTTTGCTGGCTGCCATCGCTGTAGCTCAGTTGCAAGCCAGTTTCAGTCTTGTCGATCCGCTCAACCGTGACGCCTGTACGGAACTGAATACCGTGCTGACTCATGCCGGTTTGCACAGCTTCCTGCAGTTCCTGATCAAAGCCATGCAAAATGCGATCGCGGCGAATAATTTGGGTGACTTCTGAGCCAAGACCGCGCAGAATCCCGGCAAACTCACAGCCAATGTAGCCGCCACCAATCACCGCAAAGCGTTGCGGCTGCTCGGGCAGATGGAACATCTCTCGTGAGGTAATCGCCAGCTCACCGCCCGGAATCGCCAGTTTGATGGGGCGTCCCCCGACTGCAATCAGAATTTTTGCCGCCGTCACTTGGTGATCGCCCACTTGCACGCGGTGCTCATCCAAGAACTGGGCATGACCGAGCAACAGCTCCACACCTGCTTTTTCCAGCAAGCTGATGTGTAGCCGACTGAGGCGGTTCACTTCCGCATCGACTGCTGCAATCAATTTGGGCCAGGAGAACTGAGGCTGGACGGCTGACCAACCGTAGGCTTCGGCGTAGTGATACTGGCTGGCAAAGCTCGAGGCATAGACCATCAACTTCTTAGGCACGCAGCCGCGAATCACGCAGGTGCCACCGACGAGGTCGGTCTCTGCGATCGCAACTTTGGCACCATAGCTGGCAGCTCGTTTTGAGGCCGCCAACCCACCAGAACCGGCACCAATAACCAAGAGGTCGTAGTCAAAACTCATGCTGCAAAGCCCTGTTTGGCCCGAACAAAAAATGAGGGCAGCCGCGCTGGAGGTTCAAGAGCAGCTACCCTTTGCTAATCCGCTACGCGATTCGCGGTTTACTTCTTCAAGTCCCGCGCCATCTGACGGAACATATCCAAATCACCAGTCGAACGACGACGGCTGCTAGTTTCGCTAGTCTCGGTTTGACCAGCAAATGTTTTAGTCGGCGCTTTATTGGCTTCTGCTTCCGCCGCAGCTTTGTTCAGAGCTTCCTGTTGGCGTTGCTCAGCTTGGGGGAGGCCTTCTGACGCTTCGACCACTTCAACCGACAGCGACGAGACTTTTTGAATGAGAACCCGCTCTTCAGGATTGCTCGCTGTTTTGGGGAAGGTGTGCTCAATCGTGGAGGCCGAACGGATGTAATCCAAGTTGCCTAAGCTCTTCGCTTCATCAGCATCAAGGTAAAAGCTCTCCGCTTTCTGCTTTGGCTGCTGTGCCTGTTCCGCTTTGGGCTTGCCTTGAAAAAGACCCCGAATAAATCCGGTCATGGATGAACACCCCAACAGTTACTAAATATGAAGATGCCGTCACCCCATTCTACGGGGAAGCTGCTAGAGCGTTAGACCCGCACTCACAATCAATATCTGGAACGATCGCTCACAGCCACGATCGCCCCTGGCTGAGCAGCAGTGTCGCTGAGATGAGAACCGAGCTAAAGGCGACTGAGCAGGCTACGACCGTGGGTATCGGTGCCACAGCTACTGAGGAGATTCAACTCGGCAGCCAAAGCCGCGACCGCTTGAGTTGGCTCCGGAGTGGCTTGCCAAGGCGTGGGGTTGCCGTAGGCATAGTAGGTTTCCACGCCATCAATGCCGTAGCGATGAGCGGCCAGAATCAACTCTTGGGGCGATCGCCGATAGCGCGCCGGGTGCGCCAAAACTGCCAGACCGCCCGCTCGCTGAATTGCCGTAATGACCGCTGGTGCTAAATGGGCATCACCTTGGGGGGGCCGCCCGATCAAGTAGGGGCGCATCGCCACGTGGTCAGCCTGAAATCCATAGGCGAGGATGTGAACCTCGGTCCCTTGGAGGTCGGCGTTAATTTCAGTGCCCACCCAGAGTTTGGGAAGGGGCGATCGCCCGCCACTGCGCCACTGATAGTCTTCTAGCCAAGCGCAAGCGGCTTCATAGCCTCGGATCCCGTGGTGGTCGGTGATCGCTAGGCCGCGCAATCCAATCGCGATCGCTTGCTCCATCACCTCTCGAGGCTGCAATTTCCCGTCGGAACAAGTGGTGTGGAGATGAAAATTGTAAGTCCGGGGGCAGCTTTCGGCTTCGATTCCTTGCAAGACAGACTGAACCTGAGCGGCGGCCGCCGTCAGATTGATGCGGTCAGCCGTTCGATTAGTCAGGGCTCGACCCATGGACGCAGCAAGGGAAATCGGTTAACGAATAGACCTTCATCCTAGTTTAACGAATGAGGGATTTGGGAATCGAGCCGCTGAGTGTGGGATGTATTGTTCTTGCTCAATCTCAAACATAAAGTGAGACTTCAACTATTCAGAGGCTATTCAGTCTTTCCCAAGCCGAGAGAAGACCGGAAGACCGTATGGGTAGGGTAGAACAATCATCACCCGAGCAAGGACAACTGACATCGTCTTTGACAGGCCGTCATTCTCGATAAATCTCGATTAAACCCACAAGCTAAAGAACGGTAGATCTATCTTTCTCTTGTCATAACGTCCTAACTTATTCGCCCTTCACCATATCCACAGCAATACTCTTTCTGTCGCACTGAGAGGTTCTGCGAGAAGGTTGGGAGCTTCCTGAGACCAGCTTTGCCAGGAGTCGGCTTCCAGTAAGTCGAAGCATGATGAGTGCGTCTCGCACACGTTTCCTCAGCAGTACCCCCACGAATAAAGGCGACGACCCCAGAAGAAGCCATCGCCAGCTATGTTCACCCGTCCAGTCCTCAAGCTTTACGCCGTCCTGGAGGTCGTCATCCGAACTATCCTCACCGTAGGAGTGCGATCGAGCTGCTGCCAAGGAATTGCAGGAATACTTCGCAGGGTTAACAGTAAGCACTACCGTCATCTACGGCTTCAGTGGATCTGAAAGGATTGCTGCCCCTGCCAGATTTCACCGGGTTCTAGGTGAGGCGGTTGCTGAACTGTTGCAGCCTCCACACAAAGAAACTGCCGTTCCATACCGGGTGCGAGATCAGAAATCTGAGCAGCACCCGCGACGCCAGGGTTCCAAACCACTGTTTCTGAAAAGCCCTCTTGGCTGATTTGGAGGTCTGGCCATGGCGGAGCCACGAGAGTCAGGAGCTGCGCTGGCGCGTCATACAAAGCATCGATCGCTGTCAGAAAGCCACGATCGCGATCTAATTCTTGAAAGCGATCGCCTGTGGTTTGCTCGGTACCCCAACGCCCTTGTAGCCCTTGTAATCGCACGGTGGATAAGTCAGGGACTGCCAAATAGCCATGCAGCGCCGCCGTAAACTGCCATGGTTGGCGATCGCAATTTTCAACACTGAGCTGTACCTGCAACTGTTGCGATCGCAATTGCAGCTTCAGGCGCAGCCGGAAGGCTACAGGCCAAATCTGTAAGGTTTCGGCAGAGTCTCGAAGTTCTAGCTCTGCATACCCCGCTGCTGCATCAAGTTGAAGCAAGGTCCAAGCACGATCGCGGGCAAAACCATGCTTAGGTAAAGAGCCACGATCCGAGAACTGAGGAAAGATGACCGGGATGCCACCACGAATAGCCTTGCCCAGACGATAAAGACTGCGATCGCTAAGAAAAAAACGTTCTTGACCTCCTGCGGGTTGCCACGACAACACTTGCCCGCCATAACGGCAGAAGCGAAGGCTGGCTCCCTCGGCTTTAAGCTGTAGCGGTTCGAAGGCATCGTCCATCATTCCGACTCCCACCCTATCAGTGGAGTAACCAAACCCCTGCTTAGAAATCAGATTGAAAATGACTGGAAAATCCTTGGGCTTGAGCAATCCCAGTAATCCGCAGACGGCGATCGAGATCTCCAGGATCAATCGAGACTTTCAGAGCCTCTTCAACACTGAGTCGACCTTGCTCAATCTCGATCAGGAGTGCCTCATTGAGAGTTTGCATGCCCTCAATCGTGTCGAGTTCCATCAAGCGATAGGCTTCCTCTAATTCGCCACGGTTGAGATAGTCCTGAATCGCCGGCGTATTGATCAAAACCTCTAAGATTGCCCTACGGCTACCAGTTTGGGGAGTGATCAGTTGTTGGGAAATCACTGCGACTAACAGCTCTAGGAACTGCTTGCGCGTGTCTGAGCTCTGCACCATGCCATCAAGACCAATCAAGCGATCGATCGTGCTGACTGTATTGCGAGCATGGAGTGTCCCCAAAACAAGGTGACCCGTTTGGGCAGCATAGATAGCTGTCTTGAGCGTTTTTTGATCTCGAATCTCACCCACAAGAATGACATCTGGATCAGCCCGTAACGCAGCCCGCAGTGCCGAGGCAAAATCATGGGCATGACGACCAATTTCACGTTGGGTAATCAAACAGCGAACAGGTTCAAAAACATACTCAATAGGGTCTTCGATAGTAATAATATGGCGAGCCATGGTTTGGTTCATTTCATTAACCATGGCTGCTAGGGTAGTTGACTTACCTGATCCTGTTGGTCCCGTGACTAAAATCAGTCCTTGTTTCCGTTGAACTAACCCCGAAAGCACAGATGGAAGTTGCAGCTCAAAGAGACTCGGAATCTGTAGAGGGATTAACCGTAGCGTAATCGCTGTACCATCCAGTGTTTGAAAGCAAACGACGCGACAACGAATCAGATTTGGATAAAAAAGCGCTTCATCAATTTCCTGCGTTTCTTGAAGACGAGTACGCTGGGCTGGCGTCAAGATTTCATTGAGCCAGCTATCCATATCACTCTCTGTGACAGCCGGTGCTTTTGGGAGCGGATACATTTGCTCGCGCAACCGAAAGTAGGGAGGATGCCCAACCCGCAGATGAATATCCGAGGCTTGTACTTGGCAAGCCTTGCGCACAAGTTGCTCAATGGTGGGCGCTGTCATAACCGTGCTACTTCCTGTCACAAGATGACTCGATGGCTACTTCTAGAATGTCGCTTTAAGACTCTACAAATCTAAGAAAAAAACAAAAGATTACTGCAGTGTTGATCACTGTATCAGAATCTGATACTTGGCTCTGGCGACACTGCTGGTGAGACTCACTGAGCATTACTGCCCCGGAGGATGCTGGGCTAAGACTTGAGCAAGATAGCGCCCTGTGTGGGAGTGAGCATGCATTGCTACAGTCTCTGGCTCCCCGCAAACAACAATCTCGCCGCCGCGATCGCCTCCTTCGGGTCCCAGATCAATGATCCAGTCTGCACAGCGAATCACATCCAAGTTGTGCTCAATCACCACGATCGAATTGCCCTTATCCACGAGGCGCTGCATCACATCCAGCAACTTGTGGACATCGTAGAAAGAGAGACCCGTGGTCGGTTCATCAATCAGATAGAGCGTTTTGCCGGTTGCCCGACGCGCCAGTTCCGTCGCCAGTTTGACCCGTTGGGCTTCACCACCTGAGAGCGTTGGCGCAGGCTGACCGAGACGAACATAACCCAGACCCACATCCACCAAGGTCTGCAGGCGGCTACTGGCTTGAGGAATGTTTTCGAAAAACTGCGCCGCCTCTTCGACGGTCATGTTGAGCACGTCAGCGATCGTCTTGCCTTTGTACTTCACCTGCAGCGTTTCACGGTTATAGCGAGCACCTTTGCAGACATCGCACTGGACATAGACATCGGGCAGAAAATTCATCTCGATGACATTGACGCCTTGCCCACCACAGGCTTCACAGCGACCGCCTTTGACATTGAAGGAAAACTGCCCCGGCTGATAGCCTCGTGCTTTCGCTTCCGTCGTTGCAGCAAACACCTGCCGGATCGGATCAAAGGCACCAGTATAGGTCGCCGGATTCGATCGCGGGGTACGACCAATCGGCGATTGATCAATCACGATCACCTTGTCGATCGCTTTTGTGCCTTTCAGCGCGGCCAGGCCTTTGGGAAAAGGAACCTTCAGCCCCAGACTGTGCTCGAGGGCTGGATGTAGGAGTTCATTGACAAGCGTGGATTTGCCGGAGCCACTCACGCCCGTGACACAGACCAGTTTGCCGAGGGGAATCTCAACATCAAGGTTTTGGAGATTGTTACGATTGGCACCTTGGAGCTGCAGACGGCGACCATTGCCCTCACGACGGCTTGCTGGAGTAGCAATACGGCGACGGCCTGAGAGATAAGCACCCGTCAAAGAGTCTTCAGCCGTCAGCAGTTGCTTTAGATGACCTTGGGCAACGATACGCCCCCCATGCACCCCTGCTCCAGGCCCAATATCAACCAGGTGGTCGGCTGCACGAATCGTATCTTCGTCATGCTCAACCACAATCAGGGTATTGCCGAGATCCCGCAGGCGAATCAGGGTATTGAGTAGGCGATCGTTATCACGTTGATGCAGCCCAATACTGGGCTCATCCAAGACGTAGAGCACTCCGGTCAGACCCGCCCCAATTTGTGTAGCCAGGCGAATACGCTGGGCCTCACCACCCGAGAGAGTCATGGCTGGGCGATCGAGGGTCAGGTAGTCGAGTCCCACGTCGAGCAAGAAGCGCAGGCGAGCCTGAATTTCGCGCAGCACCAAATCCCCGATCTGCATTTGGCGAGCTGTCAAGAGGGGCGATCGCCCGTTAGCACCGATTAAAGCTTCAATTTTGCTCAGGCAGTCCCGCACTGAAACACTGGTGAGATCAGTGATCCGATAGGGGCCAATCCGCACTGCCAAGGATTCCGGTTTGAGCCGTAAACCGTGGCAGACCTCGCAAGTTTGATCGACGAGATATTTTTCGAGCTTCTGTTTATAGACTTCGGAACTGGTTTCTCGATACTGACGCTCCAGGATCGGAATCACCCCCTCAAAGGGGCGATGGTAAACCTGACGATCGCGGAAGCGGGATTCAGTTTCAACCGCGATCGCTTCACGGCTGCCGTAGAGAATCGCCTGCTGTTGATCAGGGGTCAAATCCTGCCAGCGATCGCTGATTTCGAAGCCACTGGCCTCGGCCACGCCGCAGAGCAGGTTGAAGTAGTAGCTGTGATCTTTTTCCGACCAAGGCGCGATCGCGGCATAGACTGGCAGGCTGGGATCGGGAACGACCAGATCGGGCGAAAACGTCCGTAGGCTCCCCAGCCCGTGGCAATGGGAGCAGGCACCGTAGGGTGAGTTAAAGGAAAAGAGGCGCGGCGACAGTTCTTCCATCACAGCGCCATGCTCGGGGCAAGCAAAATTTTCGGAAAAGACAAGTTCATAGCCACTAGCAGGGCTGCCATAGGCAGCTTTTGTTTCGGCTGCGTGGCTAGCTGCTAACTCCGTCGGCAAGGTTACGACAGAGCCGCGATCGCTCGGCAAGACATCGATCACAGCAATGCCTTCGGCACGACGGAGACAGGTGGTGAGTGAATCAACGAGTCGCTCTTGAATTCCCTCTTTTTGAACAAGGCGATCGACCACAATTTCGATGGTGTGGGCGTGGTTTTTATCCAGCTCAATACTGTCACTGAGTTCCCGCACTTCACCGTTGATCCGCACCCGCACAAAGCCTTCTGCCGCAAGGCTAGAAAGCAGTTTTTTATGGGTTCCTTTTTTACCGCGAACCACCGGCGCCAAGATTTGAAAGCGGCTGCGATCGGGTAGTTCTGCAAGGCGATCGACCATTTGATCAATCGTTTGAGGCGCGATCGAGCGATCGCAATGGGGGCAGTGGGGTGAGCCGGCTCGCCCAAACAACAACCGCAGGTAATCGTAGATTTCCGTGACCGTACCGACCGTCGATCGTGGGTTGTGCGAAGTGGATTTTTGGTCAATGGAAATGGCTGGACTCAAGCCCTCAATCGCATCGACATCAGGCTTATCGACTTGGCCAAGGAACTGCCGAGCATAAGCAGACAGTGACTCGACGTAGCGACGTTGCCCCTCGGCAAAAATCGTGTCAAAGGCCAAGGATGACTTGCCCGAACCGCTCACACCCGTAAACACAATTAGCTGGTTGCGCGGTAGATCGAGGTCAAGGTTCTGCAGATTATGTTGCCGCGCGCCCCGAACTCGAATTTGGTCTGTCTCGGCTGCTGGTTGACTGCCATTGCGATGAGCCAGATCAGATGAAGGCTCAACAGAAGCGCGCTTGGGCATGGGAAAGCAGCAGCAAAAATCTAGATGATTCTATCGCTTACCTTTTGAGCGGCTCGGTTGGGGTCATCGCCCCTGCGCTAGAGTTGGGGAGCCTGAGATCAGGCGCTTTGTTTCTCAACTTTTTGCATGGATTGGAAGCCAGACCTCAAGTTCACGTTTTTCCCTTCGCAACGCCACCGCGCCCTGCTGAAGCAGCTGAAGCAAGAGCTGCAAGAACGCCGCCCCGAGCCACATGGCATTCGTAGACTCCGTGTTCGTACTCGCCCCCAAGCACCGGCCAGTGCCTAGTTCGCCACCTTCTAGCCGTTCGCCGCGATTGAGATCGGTGTAAAGTTCTGTGCGATCGTGGCCGACGGCTGACTCATACCTTGCCGAGAAACTCACTCTCTAGCGTCTTGAGTAGCTGCACGACCACTTGCTGATCGGCTGGAGAAAAGGGAATCACTGCAGCACCGTAGTCGCCTGTCGTCAGTTTGGCTTTGCGATCGCACTTGCGGTTGATCAGCTCCACAATTCCGATCACATCTTGGCGCGGTGTCTTGAGCGGTAAGACCAAAATCGATTGGGTGCGATAGCCGGTCGCGCTGTCGATGCGGGGTTGAAAGTGATAAGGCAACCCCAACGGTAGCTGATAGACATCGGGAATATTCAACACCTCACCGGTGGTGGCTACGTACCCTGCCAAGCTATTGCGCAGGATCGGGAGAGGGCTACCTTGCAGCTGAATCTCGGGTTGCGAGAAGTTGCAGGACAAGGTGCAGATCAGTTCCGGTCCACGGAGACTCCAGCGCAGTTGAAAGATGCTGCCAGCATCCGACTGAGTCAAGTCAATCGCAGTCTCTAAGAAGAGTGCTAGAGCTGCCTCAGTACTGTGGAGAGCTGCCAAAGCCTGTCGAAACTGGACTAGTGGATTATCAGCAGGGTTGAGAGGAACCGTCATCACAAAGACATGAGAGGGCGATCGCTGCGCTGAGTTTACCGGTCGTTGGCCTTTGACGATGGTTTAGTCCTCGCTATTGCCTCCATCTACAAAGGGCAGCAACAGTCATGCTGCCCCGGTGGGAACAGGGTTGACTGCCAAAGATTAAGAAAAACGTCACAGAACTTTACGTTGTGTTACACTTCAAACAGGACAGCCAATCAAGAGGAATTCATTATGCGTAGCGGACGAACTGTTGACGAATTCGGTCGTCAAAACAATTTCGCCATCGAACCCCAAGTGGTTGTTGCTGAAGCTGATGCTTCCTGGGGCTTTCACGATCGCGCCGAAAAATTGAATGGCCGGCTAGCAATGCTCGGTTTTGTGGCTCTCATCTTGACGGAAGTGGTCTTGGGCCAAGGCCTACTGCCCTTCCTCGTTAGTGGTTTGAGCTAGTTCAGCAACCGTTAAAAACTTAAGATGATGCGTAGGGGCTTGCTGAACATTCAGCAGGCCTCTATGATTTCGGCTCAGCAGCCCTTTGCCATTAGGGGCTTGGAGTTTAAGCAACTGTGGCGATAACTCCAGACGATTCATTGACTGAAATGGCGGCTCATCATTCACTGCTGCCCGAGGCACCATGGATTGGGATATCCACATCATCAAGCACTACAGCTCGACATCACATTCACGATTGCTCAACCAGCTCAAGCGCGAATTGCGTGAAAACCCATTACCCCGTCGGAATCCTACGGAAGCCAGTACTCAAAATACGGTTGAACCCTCGCTCCGTCCACCGGCCAAAGGCGGAAGTCATCGCCGGTTTCGCTATGTGCCGCTAGGTCAGACAGACTCACGGTCAGCGAACAGCGCTAATACCCCAGCCCCCAAGGCCAGTGCTGCTGTCGAACCCCGCTACACAGCACCTACACCAGCCCCTCAGACGAGTTTTCGCGATCGCCTACAGGCGGTAGAGGTTCGCTGAGTTCAGACGCGATCGCGGCAGTGATAGCGTAGAACAGTCACCCAGCCTGAGGCTCATGGCTCCTCTGTCTCTGTCGCTGCCGCTTGATCAACTCCGCTTTGATGAGCGGGGTCTGCTGCCTGCGATCGCCCAAGATTATCTGGACGGCACCGTATTGATGCTGGCCTGGATGAACCGTGAGGCGTTGGAGAAAACGCTGGAAACTGGCGAGGTTTGGTATTGGAGCCGATCGCGCCAAGAACTGTGGCACAAGGGTGCAACGTCCGGCCACTTTCAGAAATTGCAGGCGATTCGCTATGACTGCGACAGCGATGCCCTGCTGCTGACCATTGAACAAATCGGTGACATCGCTTGCCATACCGGGGAGCGCAGTTGCTTCCATCGCGATGCAGAAGTGGTGACGCCGCCGCCTGCAGATATCCTCACGGAGGTCTATCGGGTCGTCTGCGATCGCCGCGATCGCCCCAGCGAGACCTCCTACACCAGCAAGCTGTTTGCCGGCGGTGACAATAAAATCCTCAAGAAAATTGGTGAGGAAACCGCCGAAGTGGTGATGGCTTGCAAGGACGATGACGCTGATGGCCTAGCCGGCGAAGCGGCTGATTTGTTCTTCCACACGCTAGTGGCACTCGCTCAGCACAACGTTGACTTGCGATCGGTCTACCGCAAGTTGCAGGAACGCCGCCGCTGATTGCGTGGGGCTAGAGCGCGTCGAAGTTGTGAATCGGTAACCAGTCACCGATTTCGACACTGGCATTTCCTGGTCGCACCGAAAGGCGGGTCTGGAATCCAGCCGCTGCCGCTGCCTCGAGTTCCGCCGGAAGATCGGAGACAAACAGAATCTGCTGGGGCGCTTGTCCGAGTTGTGCCGCGATCGCGGTGTAACTTGTGGCTTCTCGCTTCGGACCTGTCCGCGTATCGAAGTAGCCGCTCAGGTAAGTTCTGAGGTCGCCCGCTTCGCTGTAGCCAAAGAGCAATTTCTGGGCTTGGACGCTTCCCGAGGAAAAGATCGCGATCGCCAGTCCTGCAGCTTGCCAGCGCTGAAAAGCTGGCACTACATCGGCAAATAATTGACCTTTGATTTCGCCACTGGCATAGCCCTGCTGCCAAATCTTGCCTTGCAGGGATTTCAGTCCTGTTGATTTGCGATCGCTGTCGATCAGCCAGTGGATGTAGGGCACCGCAGCGATCGCATCTTCGCCTGTCCAAGCCGGAACCCCAGCTGCCGTCTCCTGCGCGTATTCCTGCCGCAGCAACTCAAGGTCAGCTTGCACCTCGGGATTTGTGCCGTGAGTGGCTAAGAAGTCAGCGACGCGATCGCGGGCGTAGGGGAACAGCATCTTGAAGACAAAATCGACGGGCGTCGTCGTGCCTTCAATGTCGAGCAGTAGCGTGGTGACGTCAGCAGGAAGTGGCATGGAAGAAGTTAGTGGCTAGCGATCGCCAGCTCGCGATAGTGCAGTTCCAGCAGGAATTCTAGGATCTCGACGTGGCGGCGCGCAGCAAAGAGACTGTTGCCCCAAGCATAGAGACCATGTCCTGCAATCAAAACGCCCCAAGGAGGTGCCGCTTGTAGGTTCGGCAAAACGGCTTGGCTGAGAGCAACCATATCTTGATCGTTGGGGAAAACGGGCAGGCGGACTTCCGTGGCGTGGGTGGTGATTCCTTCCAGCCCTTTCAGCATTTCGTAACCAGAAAAAGCGATCGCCGTAGCGGCTTCAGCACGGCGGGACAGTAAGGTCGCGATCGGCGAATGGGTGTGCAGTACAGAAGCTGCACCGGTCTGCTGAATGATTGCTAAATGCAGCAGCGTTTCAGCGGAAGCCTTGCCATGACCCGCTAAAACCTGACCTTGGGCGTTCACTTCAATCAGGTCATCCGGCTGCACCAGTCCTTTATCGACCCCACTGGGGGCCATCAGCAGTCGTAGCGGATCGCGGTTCGTGACCAAACTAAAGTTGCCGCCGGTGCCTGCTGCCCAGCCCCGTTGGTGCAGGTCTTGAATCACCCAACTCAGGGCTTGGCGTGGGTCAGAACTGTGGAGCATTCCAATCGCAATAAAGCCGGGCATCAGCATAGCGAAGAACGGCGATCGCTGCTGGTATTGCCGGTGCTTGGCAAGGGTCAACCTCGGCAGCGAGGATGGATCAATGTCTTGCAAGCTGCCATGAGCCCTTTTCAGAGCATCCAGTGGACGGGTCAGCAACTCCGTCTGCTCGATCAGCGATCGCTGCCCCAAGAAACGATCTACCGCTTCTATGACGATGCGGAAGGCGTAGCGATCGCCATTCGCGACATGGTGGTGCGTGGTGCACCAGCGATTGGGGTGGCTGCCGCTTTTGGTTTAGTTTTGGCGAGCCAGCAGTCATCGACTGCGGATGCAGACGCGCTGAGACACCAGATTGCGATCGCGGCGGAGACACTCAAAGCAGCACGACCCACTGCTGTCAATTTGGCTTGGGCCGTTGACCGGATGTTGGCTGCGATCGCGGATCCCAGTTTGGATGCGGCGGCGATTCAAGCAACGTTGCTGTCAGCAGCGCAGCAACTCTACAACGAAGATGTGGCGGTCAATCGCCAGATTGGCCTGAATGCGCAAGCGTTGATTCCGCAGCAAGCCAACGTCATTCACCACTGCAACACGGGTGCTCTGGCAACAGTAGATTACGGCACTGCGCTCGGCATCATCCGCATCGCCCACGAGCAGGGCAAGCAGATCCACGCCTATCTCGATGAAACACGGCCGCGTCTGCAAGGAGCCAACCTGTCGGCCTACGAACTGCAAGCCTACGGGGTGCCCCACACGGTGATCGTGGATGGAGCCTCGGGCTTTTTAATGCGGCAGCGGCAGATCGACTGCTGTTTAGTCGGTTGCGATCGCGTTACGGCTAACGGTGACGTCGCCAATAAAATCGGCACCTACAACTTAGCGCTTGCTGCCAAGGCTCATGGGGTGCCGTTCTATGTGGCCTGCCCAGTTAGCACGATCGATCGCAGTTTGGCAACAGGTGCTGAGATTGAGATCGAGGAGCGAGACGGGCGCGAAATTACCGAAATTCGCGGGCAGGCGATCGCTCCAGCGGGCACCAAAACTTGGAATCCAGCCTTTGACATCACGCCTGCTGAACTGGTGACAGCGATCATCACCGAGCGGGGGATTCTGTATCCGCCCTACGGCTCAGCACTTGAGCAAGTGTTAACAAGTCCTAGCATCGGCGCAGAGACAGTCGATCGCGCTTGATACAGTAGGCGAAATTGAGTAGTTGAGGAAATTGATATGGCTTCCCGACGAGCGCGTGTCACAGGATTTATCCGTGACTTTCAGGCTTTTATTCTCAAAGGCAATGTTGTTGAACTAGCAGTTGCCGTGATTATTGGCGGTGCTTTCAATAAGATCGTGAGCTCTTTTGTGGGCGATTTGGTGATGCCACTCGTCAATCCCCTGATTCCAGGAGGAGACTGGCGAGCTGCGGTCATTGGGCCCGGTATCAAGATTGGTAGCTTTGCCAGCTCTGTCATTGATTTTCTGATTATTGCCTTCGTGCTTTATCTGGTAATTCGTGCGATTGAGCGTTTCAAACGTAAGGAAGAGGCGATCGCTGCAGCGGAACCCCATGAGCCAGATGTTCAGCAGCAAATGCTAGCGACATTAGAACGAATTGCCGATGGATTAGAGCGGCGCTAAATCTCAACTTAATTTCAAGAAAGGCTCAATAACTTGAGCCTTTTATTTTGTTAAAAAATCTCCAGAAAAACTTAAAATATCGTGAATAAAAAATCTTAAATTTATCAGCAAATTAATTATCTGTCGATTGTTAATAGACAGCTTAGGCGATCGTTTTGCGTCGATCAAATATGAACCAATCATGAAAGTTTGTGCATGGCTTTCAGTGATAGGGTGACTAGAGTCATGCCCACTCTGGCGCTTCAAACGTGTCTTCCTTGCTTGCGATCGATCCTGTTTTCCTCAAAGGCTTTACCAGCGGTCTGATCTTTATCAGCATTGCTGAACTTGGCGACAAGACCTTCTTGATTGCGGCTTTGTTAGCCATGCGCCATCGGCCTCGTTGGATCTTTCTGGGGACGGTGTTAGCACTGGCTTTGATGACGTTGATTTCAGTCGCGATCGGTCAAGTTGCCAATCGATTGCTGCCGGAAATTTGGGTGCGCTGGGCAGAGATTGCCTTCTTTGCAGGTTTCGGGATCAAACTTTGGCTGGATGCTTCACGGATGCCGGTCGCGGGAGACAGCGAAGAAGAGGCGGAAGCAGAAGCGATCGTAGAAGGAGCTGAGGCCAAGCTCGGAAAGCGGATCACCATTTTGGCGGTCGTTTTAGAAGCATTTAGCTTGGTGTTTGTGGCGGAATGGGGCGATCGCACCCAGTTCACAACGATGGCGTTGGCAGCAGCCGGCAGTGCTTGGGGGGTTGCACTTGGTGCCATTTTGGGTCACGCGATCGTGGCAGTCATTGCTGTCAGCGTTGGACGCTGGGTCAGTCGCCATATCTCAGAGCGCTTGCTGACCCAAATTAGCGCTGTTTTATTTCTAATCTTTGCGGGTGTTGTTTTAGGTGGCCTGTTATTGAGATAACAACTCTCGGATCTACACTAGAGACTGATCCGCTGGTTGCCAGCTATGGCTTCAGAACATCACCGCCAAGTTCAGTTTGTTCTTCTGCTGACTCTTGGGCTCAATCTGTTGGTCGTTGTCATTAAGGCTGGCGTTGGCTTCATGACAGGCTCTCTAAGCCTTTTAGCGGATGCCCTGCACAGCGTTACCGATAGTGTCAACAATATTCTGGGATTATTTACCAATCGTTTAGCAGCACCAGGACCCGATCGCGATCATCCCTACGGTCATCATAAATATGAGGCGATCGGAGCGCTAGGAATTGCAGCTTTTCTCGGGATTACTTGTTTTGAAATCATGCGTGGGGCAATCAGTCGGCTAATCACGCCCGGCGATCCACTCAAAATCAACTCGATTGATTTATGGCTATTGCTGATTGTTCTCGGCATCAATATCTATGTTGCCTTTTACGAACGATCGGTTGGTAAGCGACTTGGCAGCCAAATTCTCATTGCTGATGCCTATCACACCATGAGTGATATCTGGATCACGCTGGTGGTTTTGGCAGGCTTGATTGGGGTCCGTTTTTTCAATTTGCAGTGGCTGGACGTAGTGCTAGCGCTACCAGTCGCTGTCTTGGTGCTACGGAGTAGCTGGATTGTCCTCAAGAGTAATCTTCCATGGCTGGTTGATGAAATTGCGATCGCGCCAGAAGCAATTCACCAAGTTGTAACTAGTGTGCCGGGCGTGATCAATTGCCATGACATTGCTTCACGTGGCCTCCTTGGTCGCCAAATTTTTGTTGATATGCATTTAGTTGTGGATGCGACAGATGTAGCAACAGCTCATCAAATTACTGAAGCCGTAGAAAATCGCCTTGCAGAACGCTACGCGCCAATCCGCGTTACCATTCACGTTGAGCCGCCGAATTATCAATCTCCGCAGATCACCTATGGCTCCGATACCCAAAATCTCTGAGACTCCTACCGTATAATTTTTGTCCCTCTGCTTTAGTCATCCGCAGGCTATGTCACTTGCCAAACGTTGGGTTGTCCCGCTGACAGTTGCTTTGTGCTGTCTAAACAATCCTCTACCTCGGGCGATCGCCAACACAGAGACAGAGACGACAACTACCAATCCGGCTGCGACAGCCATTTTACCCGCGAATATCTTGCAGCCTTTATCGCGATCGGCAAGTGCCAAGCCACGCCTCTCGGCTTATCAATCAGGTGCCACGATCGCTGATTTGCCAGAGGCAACCGTTCTGAGTTTTGATCCACGCTGGGTCCGAATTGATCTCCTCAAGGGATGGGATCAGGAAGACGCGGCCTTTAAGGATCGCGGAGCTTTAGCCTTTGTCTCTGGACCCATGTATGAGCGGGTCGTTGATGAGCAAACCAACCAAGAAATCGGCGTTGCGCTCGGGGATATGAAGTTTGGGCGATCGATTACTTGGGCTCGGAATCGTGCAGCTGCTCGAGAACGTGCCTTCGTTGGCGTGACCCAGAATGGTCGTGTGGAGTTTGGCTATGGTGCTCTAACGCCTGAGCGAAAAGCGCGTTATGAGACCTTTATTGGTGGTCTGCATGCCATTTACAACGATACTCAACAAGTGCCACCTGAATATCGTGGTGGCTATAACAGTGGAATTCAGCAAGAATTTCGGTATTTTTTACCGCGTATTCGTGTCGTCTATGGTCTTCGACCCGATGGTCAGTTCTCCTTCTTTATGAGCAAGGATGGCATGACGATGAATGAGGCAATCACCCTATCCCGCCGTCTCGGTTATTTGGCAGCCTATATGCCTGATCATGCCTCGAAGTCTCGCTTAATTATTCCGGGTGAGAAGCCATTTACACCGGCAGATGCAGACTGGATGAGCAATGGTGTTTTGAACTATGCCCATGTTCCCTTTCTTGTCCGAATGACACCGCGACGAGCTCCGGTCGGCTTCGTCCGCAATCAACGGTTAAGTATTCAAGCTCGTGTTCGTCGCAATGAATTTTGCCAAGATCTTCAAGGCTGTGACCTGAGTGCCATGTTCAGCCGTATCCGCGATCGCCTCCGCGATCGCACCATCATCGCAGTTGACCAAGCAGTGAGATATCAGCTGCAACCTGCTCTCGATCGCTTCTGGGCTTGGACAGGTGGCAGTAGTCTCCAATAACAGATAGGAACACTCGACAATATCTTAGGCAAGTAGAGACAGAAAAAATCCAGCCAACGATGATTCATTGACTGGATAACGGTAAAAGACCAGGAGCGATCGCGAGAGACGTGTCTACGCTAGTTTCTAGCTAGGGTTGATCGCTGGGTTGCCAAATGGCATCTCGGCAGCAGCTGTCGTTGTGGACTCTGCACTCGTTTCGAGAGGACGAAGCTCAATGTGGTTGAGGAGTGTTGTCACAAAAGCAAAGAGCAGGAAAGGTAGTGAAACAACGAGAATTAAGCCAACAGTCGTTAGTGCATAGATAGGTTGCTGCGCTCCCATCAGTGCCAAGGCAGCGGCTAAGCTCAGCAAAATGACAATAATCCAAATAATAATCTGACCGTAAATATCGCCAAAAGTAAGCGTGCAGGCGACACGATAGCGTTTCAGTCGATCCATAGCAGCGGAGTTTAGGCAGGATGCTCTCAGCCTAGATTCGGCGTGCTGGAGAATAAGAAAACGCAATGATTATTCAAGGTGAAATGAAGAAAGATGTCATGTTGTGAGCCGAATTCGCTCACTATCAAGGATCAGCACACTCCTGACCAAAGTCTCGGGATGGGATGTCACCATAGGGCAATAGAGTTGACTGTTCCGAGGTTGTGCGCTTCATGGTTGCTGCACTCGCTGCTCCCCGCTTGAATGCTCCCCACTGGCAGCAACTTGAAAATGGATTAACAATCATTGCAGAGCGCTTGCCTGTTCCTGCCGTCACCTTTGATCTCTGGGTCAAAATCGGTTCTGTGGTTGAACCGAATGCCATCAATGGGGTTGCTCACTTTCTGGAACATATGGTGTTCAAAGGAAGTCAGCGACTCAAGGCTGGTGAGTTTGAACAACAAGTTGAAGCGCGCGGTGCGATCGCCAATGCCGCCACGAGTCAGGACTATACGCACTTTTACTTCACTTGTGCGCCCCACGATTTTGCGGATCTTGTCTCCCTACAAACGGATGTGGTTCTCCATCCGCTGCTAGCAGAGGCCGAATTTGAGCGTGAGCGCCGGGTTGTTCTAGAAGAAATTCGTCGCGCTGAGGATAATCCTCGCCGCCGCGCTTATTACCGGATGATGGAGGCCAGCTTTGAACGGCTGCCCTACCGCCGCCCCGTACTAGGGCCCTACGAGACGATCGCCCAACTAGAACTCACGGATTTACAGGCGTTTCATCGTCAGTGGTATGGCGCCAATCAGCTAGTTGCTGTGGTGGTCGGTGACCTCCCAGAATCCGAGATGATCGATGCAGTACGGGCTGCCATGGCCGATCATGCACCCGTGATCAGCCAGCGATCGCCGCTGTTGCCGGAACCTGCTTTCAGCCAACCGCAACAGATCACTTATCACGATGCTGATCTGCACCAAGCAAGACTGTATTTAACTTGGCGCGTACCAGGACTGAACCAATTGTCGCGGACCTATGCGCTGGATGCGATCGCCTCCATTCTGGCGAGTGGTCGCACGTCGCGTCTCGTTGCTCAACTACGTGAACAGCAGGGCTTAGTCAGTAATATCGTTGCCAGTAACTCGACTTACCGCGATCAAGGCTTATTCGCTATCTCCGCTCGCCTGCCAGTGGCCCATTTAGAAACCGTCAGAACCCAGATCTTCGCTGAACTGCAAGAGCTCCAAAACGAAGGAGTCACGACGGCAGAGTTAGAAAAAATTCGACGTCAGGTCGTCAATCGTTTCATCTTTGGCAATGAGCGCCCCAGCGATCGCGCCAGTTTGTATGGCTATTACGGCACGCTTTTAGGCAGTCTAGAGCCAGCCTTTGATTATGTGGATGAAATCCATGCTCTCAGTACTGAAGATCTTCAGCTAGCCGTGCAGACCTATCTCGATCCTCAAGCCTGCGCCACAATCGAGATTTTGCCGGGCGAGCATGGCTGAAGCTCAGTCTCTTTGGATCGCGATCGCAGCAGCAATTGAAGCTCAGAGCGATCGCCCCAGCCCAATTCAGCAAGTGCAACCGGTGGGGGGAGGCTGCATCAACCGCAGCTATCGACTGTTGCTGGAAGATGGCAGTGCTTGGTTTGTCAAACTCAATCAGCTTGATTGTCTGACTGCTTTTGAGGCGGAAGCAGAAGCGTTAACGGCGATCGCAGCCCGTCAAACGATCCGAGTGCCTACCCCGATCGCTTGGGGAGAAGCCGATCGCACGGCGTACCTCGTTCTGGAATGGTTAGATCTCGATCGTGGGCTGAGTGACTGGCAGCAATTAGGGGCTGACCTTGCTCGGCTCCATCATCAGACGTACTCCGCTCAGGGTTTTGGCTGGCACCGCGACAATGTGATTGGCCAAACCCCACAGATTAATCAGTGGCAGCGAAATTGGGGAGAGTTCTGGCAAACGCAGCGCATTCAATTTCAACTGGACCTAGCGGCTCAAAAGGGATATCGCTGGCCGAACACGAAGGTGCTCTGCGATCGCATTCCTGAAATTCTGGCCGATCATCAGCCTCAACCTGTGCTGGTGCATGGCGATCTCTGGTCGGGCAACGCTGGCTTCTTGGCAGATGGCACACCGGTCATTTTTGACCCAGCGACCTACTATGGCGATCGCGAAGTTGACCTCGCGATGACGGAACTATTCGGTGGCTTTCCTTCTGCTTTCTATGACGGCTACCGCCAAGCCTGGCCGATCGACGCAGGCTATCGCCGTCGCCGTGATCTCTACAACCTCTATCACGTGCTCAACCACGTCAATCTGTTTGGCGGGGGGTACGCCCAACAAGCCCAACGATTGATCGATCGCTTGTTATTGATCCGCTGATCAACTTTCTGACAGGGGTCTGCGATCGCTACTAGAGCACTGTCGCGCGCAGCATTGCTACTGGCAGGCTACAAAGTTTCCGCCAAGTTGGCACGTAAGCTCGCTGCCGGAAAACGTCGTAGTTGTTTTGCTCGATCACATCGAGAATTTCGCGATAGAGCATCAGCGACGCCCACACCGGCCAGCGAGCATCGTGGCTGAGCTGACGAATACCCCGTTCGGCTTGCTCAAAGTAATCACGAGCGCGATCGAGTTGGAACTGCATAAAGGCTCGCCAGCGATCGTCAATCACGCCATTGAACAGATCTTGCTCCGTGTAATTGAAGCTAGCTAGCTCCTCCTGCGGCAGATAGATACGGCCGCGACGGGCATCTTCACCGACATCGCGCAGGATGTTGGTGAGCTGATTGGCAATCCCCAGCGCCAGTGCTTCTTCAGTGGGATCTGGAGGTGTTGTCGGATCCCATGGGGCACGACTGACACCTGTCTCCACACCCATCACGGGTTGTGACATCAGCCCTACCGTGCCGGCGACGCGGTAACAGTAAGTGTAGAGATCGTCGAAGGTGGAATAGCGGTTTTGGAGCAGATCCATCCGCTGCCCTTCGATCATGTCGCGAAAGGGCTGAATCTCTAGGGGGTAGCGATCGAGGGTGTCGACCAACGCCACATCTAAGTTGTCTTCGGGTCTGCCCGCAAAGACATTCTCGAGACGGCGCTCCCAAGCATCCAGCGTCGCCATCGTGGTTTGCGCAGCTTGGGGGCCATCGACGAGTTCATCAGTGCGGCGACACCAAACATAGATAGCCCAAATGGCCTGACGCTTGGCCTCCGGCATCAATAGAGTGCCGAGGTAGAAGGTCTTGGCGTAGCGAGCGGTAATTTGACGGCACTCCTCGTAGGCCTCCGACAGAGAGGCGAGCGCCCGTGAAGGCCGTGCCGGAATCATCTGCAGCATCAGACAGACGGTGCGAGTCGGGGGTGAGAGGGTGACCAGAAGGGGCTCAGAGTAAGCAACTGCAACATGGGTAACAGTGTTTACGCCTGACTCGCGGCCAGCGGTCGTCCGCTGCTGCGATGTTGGAGCTCATCTTGGCGAGCAATGATGGCTTGCGCTGTCAGCTTACCAGATAGAACAGCCCCTTCCATACTGGCGAGGTAGCGCTGCATGGTGTAGTCGCCAGTCAGGAAGAAATTGGCGATCGGACTAGTTTGATCGGGCCGATGTTGCTGACGTCCTGGCGTCGCTTTGTAGACCGACAGCGGCGTTTTGACAATCTTGTATTTGCGCAGACGGGCGGGATCCTCACCACTGAAGTGCTGCGGGAAGAGCTTCTCGATCTCGGCCATGGTTGCAGCCAAGATGTCTTCGTCGGAGCGACCGATCCAGTCCTTGGCGGGTGCAAACACCAGCTCCAACATCGAGCGATCGGGATCTTCGTACTCGCGGCAAGTAACACTCATGTCGGCATAGACACTGAGCAGCGGCGATCGCGAGAACAGGAGGTGGTCGATATCCGTCAGCTTGCGATCGAACCAAAGGTGAATGTTGATCACCGGCACGCCTTGCAGGCCATCGAGCTGCTGGAAGTAGGGCATGGTTTTCCATGCGTCCGGCAACAGTAGCTTGAGCGGATCGACCGGCAGCGCCGAAACGTAGGCATCCGCCTCAATCAATTGTTCTTCTTGGCCTTTGATGCCTGCGATCCGGAAAGCTTGAACGCTGCCATCCTCGTTGAGCACAAACTCTTTGAGTGGTGCATTGAGCAACACGTCGCCGCCGCGAGCTTGCACATGCTCCACAATTGGCTGACAAAGACGCTCAGGCGGAGCACCATCCAAAAAGGCCATCATCGAGCCTTTCTTCTCTTGGAGGAAGCGGTTCAGCGCCGTCAGAACGACCGTGGCTGAAATTTCATCGGGGTCAATAAAGTTGAGTGCCTTGGCCATGGCGATGAAGACTTCATCGTTGACCCGCTCAGGAATGTTCTGTTTGCGCAGCCACTCTGTCCAGGAGTACTGATCCATCTCTTCGACATAGGACTGGCCGCGAATCATCGCTGGCAACAAGCCCAAACCGAATTTGATTTTTTCTTCCCAGGTCAACATGTCGTTGTTGCCAAGGATGGCCGCCACGCCGTTGATCGGGGCGGGGATATCAGGGAAGTCGAAACGCGAATAGGTGCCTGGCTTGGTCGGCTGATTAAAGATCATCGAGTGGGATTTCCACTGCAGGCGATCTTCGATGTCCAGCTCTTTGAAGAGCTGCAGCATGTTGGGGTAAGCCCCAAAAAAGATATGCAGGCCGGTTTCATACCAGTCGCCATCTTCATCTTTCCAAGCCGCAACCTTACCGCCGAGCACATCCCGACGTTCATAAACGATGGGCGTATGACCGGCATCGGCCAAATATTTGGCACAGGAGAGTCCGGCAAGTCCGGCACCGGCGATCGCTACGCGCATGGCTGTTGGCTGGAAGGACAAGAGAATCGCTTTTCAGTATACGTTGCATTCTGTAACAATTCTGATCCGCGATCGCTTGGGGGTAGCTGCCTAAAGTGCAATCGCTCCGCAATAATGATGGTGACGTTTCAGCGGTCCGTCTGCGAGTCATGCTTCTAAAATCTACGACCCGCCACATCCGCATCTTCACGGCCGAGATCGAAGACAACGAACTCCAACCCAGTGACACGGTGTTGACGCTGGATGTCGATCCCGACAACGAGTTCAACTGGAATGAGGAAGCGCTGCAAAAGGTCTATCGCCAGTTTGATGACCTCGTCGAATCCTACGCCGGTCAAGAATTGAGCGAGTACAACCTCCGTCGGATTGGTTCCGAACTGGAAGTCTTGCTGCGCCAAATGCTGCAAGCCGGCGAAATCTCTTACAACCTCAACTGCCGCGTGCTGAACTACAGCATGGGTGTGCCGCAAGCTGTCGTTTAGTGCAAGTGCTGAGTCTACGGACTCACCTCGCTGAGCAATTGACGGCTGCGACTTTAGTAACGCCGCGCCTCAACCGCGATCGCAGTCGTTCGGGCTTGCTTTACCGAATAGCCCCTGCATCCGTTGAGTTATTGCAGGCTCAACTTCCTCCGCCTTGGTCCGTTCAGGGTCAAGGTTTTGTTTTGCCTGACGTGGACTTGTGGCAATGGCTAAAGGCGCGATCGCAGCCTTGGCCAGTTTTGGTTGAACCTCTGTCGCCAAGCTGTCCGGTCTGGCTGCTCCAGCTCGCTCATGCTCGCTGCTGGCAACGCTGCGACACGATCGCTGCTGTCAATCCGCGCTGGTCAACTGAATCACCAGAGGCGATCGCTCCAGTTCTCTGGCCGGTGTTGGCTTACCTGATTGACTTGGCAGATGTCTGGCAGGGACCCACTAAGCCAGTGCTAGTCATTGCCCGCGATCGCTTGTTACCTGCTCTTGATCAGCTCGATCGCCAGCCCATTCCTAGCTTGCCGCGAGCTGCAACGCTTGATCTCTACCAAGCAGCAGCGGCAGCCCTAGCCGCTTGTCTGCAACGCTGGGGGCAACCTTCACCCCGTTCGCTCTAGGCAACGGGCGATCGCTTGGGGGTGAAATCGTCGAGGCTAGCTCGCCCTTGCCAAAGCGGGCTGTTTTCGGTAGCAAAGTCCGGCAAAATTTCTTGGCTAAAAGCCACAGCTGCTTTAGATCGGTAGCGGTTGGGGTTGTAGATCACCGACAGTGTTCGCTGGACACAGAGATCGGTGGTGTGGGCGCGGTGTAAACTCCCCATTTCCAGCTCTTTTTCGATCGCGGAAACCGAGACGAAGGCGGCACCAAGACCTGCCTGAACAGCGTTTTTAATCGCCTCGATCGAGTTGAGCTCCATCTCAATCCGTAGGCGGCGGGTTTCAATGCCGCTGCGACTCAGCACTTGGTCAATGACCTTGCGGATCGTGGACTGAGAGTCGAGGGCAATGAATTGCAGCTTGTAGAGATCCTCGCGTTGGACAGTCGCTTGCTGAGTCAGGGGATGGGACACCGGCAGAATCAGTGCCAGCTCATCCTCAGCGTAGGGAATCGTGACTAGGGAATCCTGCAGCTCTGTTGGCACTTCACCGCCAATGATTGCCAAATCAATCTGTCCATTAGCCACGCTCCAAGAGGTTCGCCGTGTGGAGTGAACGTGCAACTGCACTGCCACATCGGGGTAGCGCTGGCGAAAGCGGCCGATCATGCGCGGTAGCAAGTATGTTCCCGTGGTTTGGCTAGCGCCGATGATCAGCGTGCCGCCCTGCAAGTTCTGAAGGTCTTCGATCGCCCGGCAAGTCTCAGCACAGAGACTGAGGATTCGCTCTCCGTAGCTCAGCAACAAATGCCCTGCTTCCGTGAGCTGGGCACGGCGTCCGCCGCGATCGAACAGCGGCACATTCAGCTGGCGCTCGAGGTTCTGTACCTGCAAGCTGACCGCCGGTTGCGACACATAGAGGCTGTCGGCGGCGCGTTTGAAGCTGCCTTCAGCGGCGATCGCTCGCAAAATGCGCAGTTGGTCCAGAGTGAAAGGCAAATCGGACATGAACGCTGTCCTGGCAAGAGTGGGATGCCGGGACTACACGGCGATCGCGCCATGATCCCTGCCTTCATTAAATACTTGCGCGGCCCTTCGGCGCGTTAGCGGCTGACTAGGGTGGCGTTTAGCGATCGCGTTAGACTCAAACGCTGGAATCCTTATCTCGGTCGGATCATGCCCCTGTCTTGGTGGACGCCCAGCCACACGATCATGCTGGTGCTCCTGCTGCTGTTTGCGATCGCCCATAGCGGGCTGGCTGCATTGCGACCTTGGGGCGAAACCAAAATTGGGGCGCGGGGTTATCGCATTCTGTTTGCCCTCGTCAGCCTGCCGCTCGCAGTCGCGACAATTGGCTACTTTCTGCTGCATCGCTACGATGGCGCGCTGCTCTGGCAGCTGCAGGGAATCCCGTGGATTGCTCCGCTCGTCTGGGTGCTGACTGCAATCTCCTTTGTCTTCCTCTATCCGGCGACCTTTAACTTGCTAGAAATTGCCGCGATCGCCCAGCCTCAGGTGCGGCTCTATGAAACTGGGATCACTCGCATTACCCGCCATCCCCAAACCTTTGGCCAGATTCTCTGGTGTATTGCCCATAGCCTCTGGTTGGGCACCTCCTTCATGATGGTTGCCAGTGCCGGTTTGATTGCGCATCACCTGTTCAGCATCTGGCACGGCGATCGCCGTCTGCGGAAACGCTATGGCGAAGCCTTTGAAGAACTCAAGTCGCGCACCTCGATCATTCCCTTCCTAGCGATCGCCCAAGGCAAGCAAACCCTTGTCTGGAAAGAGTTTGTGCGACCGGCTTACCTTGGCGTAGCGATCGCGATCGGGTTGTTCTGGTTTGCCCATCGCTGGATTCCCCAAGCAACTGCTGCACTTGCTGAAATCGGCTGGTAGCATGATCCCCAAGGCAGAGAGGGTTCCCGCCGTATGCTTCCAGTCGTCACAGCGCAAACCTTCAGCGCTGAAGTACTCCAAGCAAAAGATCCTGTTCTGGTTTACTTCTGGGCTGCCTGGTGTGGGCCTTGTCGACTCTTAGCTCCCTGCCTCGAACAATGGCATCAGACCGCTAGCAAAAATCTGCGGGTGGTCAGCATCAACGCCGATGAAAATTTCACGCTGGCCAATCGCTATCGACTCACAACGCTGCCGACGCTGATCTGGTTTGAAGACGGTCGCATTCGCGATCGCCTGGAAGGGATCAGCGATCGCCAAGCGCTACAAACCTTCTTCAATCGCTGCCAACCCATGGCAAATGCCATCTAAAACCTGCGTAGGCTCGAGAGCCGTGGCAAAATGGAGGCGATTTTGTGTGGTTTCGGCCACTACCGCATTCCCGCCAAGGCATGGAATTTCTCTACGATTACGCCTGGCTGATCCCAGTCCTTCCGCTACTAGCCGCCACTGGGGTTGGGCTGGGACTGATCACCGTTAACCAGGCCACCAACAAACTGCGTCAGCTCAATGCAGCACTGATCATGACGGCTCTGGGTGGGTCCGCTACCCTCGCCTTTGGTCTACTAGCGAGCCAATTGTCTGGCCATCCGACCTACACCCGCATGTTCGATTGGGCCGCTGCCGGTGACTTTCACCTCAGCATGGGCTACACGATCGACCCGCTAACCACGGTGATGCTGGCGGTCGTCACTACTGTGGCGCTGTTGGTGATGCTCTACACCGATGGCTACATGGCTCACGATCGCGGCTATGTCCGCTTCTACGCCTATCTCAGCCTGTTCAGCTCCTCCATGCTGGGCTTGGTCATCAGCCCCAACTTGGTGCAGATCTACATCTTCTGGGAGCTAGTGGGCATGTGCTCCTACCTGCTGGTGGGCTTTTGGTACGACCGCAAGGCCGCAGCCGATGCTTGCCAAAAAGCCTTTGTCACCAACCGCGTTGGCGACTTTGGTCTGCTGCTGGGGATGCTGGGGCTCTACTGGGCAACCGGTAGCTTTGAATTTACCGAGATCGGCGATCGCCTCCAAGCTTTGATCAGCAGTGGTGCCCTTAGTGCTGGCCTTGCGACTCTGTTCGGCATCTTGGTCTTCCTTGGCCCCGTTGCCAAATCGGCGCAGTTCCCACTGCACGTCTGGCTGCCGGACGCGATGGAAGGCCCGACTCCGATTTCGGCGCTCATTCACGCGGCCACGATGGTTGCGGCTGGTGTCTTTCTAATCGCCCGGATGTATCCGGTGTTCGAGCAACTGCCGACGGTGATGAATGTCATCGCTTGGACGGGGGCCTTCACCGCCTTCCTAGGTGCCTCGATCGCCCTCACCCAAAACGACATCAAAAAGGGCTTGGCCTACTCGACCATCTCTCAGTTGGGCTACATGGTGATGGCCATGGGGGTTGGTGCCTACAGCGCTGGCCTGTTCCACCTGGTCACCCACGCCTACTTCAAGGCAATGCTCTTCTTGGGTTCCGGTTCGGTCATTCACGGCATGGAAGCCGTGGTTGGCCACAATCCGGTGCTGGCGCAGGATATGCGTCTGATGGGCGGGCTGCGCAAGTATATGCCTGTCACTGCCATTACCTTCCTAATCGGTAACCTTGCGATCGCCGGGATTCCGCCTTTCGCGGGCTTCTGGTCGAAGGATGAAATCCTTGGTGCGACCTTTGCCGCCAATCCCATTCTCTGGGGGGTTGGCTTTGCCACTGCAGGCTTGACCGCTTTCTACATGTTCCGCATCTACTTCCTCACCTTCGAAGGTTCGTTCCGAGGGGAAGATGCAACGATTCAGGCGAAATTACTCGCGGAAGCCGGTGTGACCGCAGGGCATGGTCACGATGAGCATCACGATCATGTGCCTCATGAGTCCCCTTGGACGATGGCTTTGCCGCTAGCGATCCTGGCAGTGCCTTCAGCGCTGATTGGGCTGCTGGGAGTGCCTTGGAACAATCGCTTCGAGGCGTTTGTTCAGGCTCCCGGTGAAGCGGTTCACGCCGGTCACTTTGAACTGCAGGAATTCCTGACCCTGGGCGGGGCTTCCGTGGCGATCGCCCTGACTGGAATTACCGTTGCGCTGTTGACCTATCGGCTTGGCCGCATCGACCCGGCTGCGATCGCGGAACGCTTCCAGCCGCTTTACCAGTTCTCACGGAATAAGTGGTACTTGGACGACCTGAACGATGTCCTGTTTGTTCAGGGTAGTCGGCGACTGGCACGTCAGGTTCTGGAAGTTGACTCAAAGGTGGTCGATGGCTTGGTCAACCTGACGGGTCTCGTGACCCTTGTGACGGGGGAAAGTCTCAAGTACTTCGAAAATGGCCGGGCGCAGTTCTATGCCCTAATTGTCTTCGGTGCTGTTCTTGGTCTTGTCGTTGCCTTTGGGGTGACCTAGGCGCGATCGCTCTTCTCGAGTAGGCCAAGAGAATACAAAGTGACGGGGGTTGGGATCACTCAGCCCCCGTTTCTATTGATTGCAAGATATTGAGCTTTCCTTAATACCTCCCAAGAGAGGAAAGAGAATTCTCTACACTGCAGGCAGAAACGCCCTACAGGAGCGGTTTATGGAGATCGGGACGTTTCCCTGGCTCACCACAATCATTCTGTTGCCGATTGTGGCAGCGCTATTCATTCCCCTCCTGCCCGATCGCGATGGCAAGGGGACAACGATTCGCTGGTATTCGCTGATTGTTGGGCTGATCGATTTCATTTTGCTGGTCGTCGCTTTCTGGACGAGCTACGACTTCAGCAATCCCGACCTGCAACTGGTCGAAAGCTATGCTTGGGTGCCCCAAATTGGCCTGAATTGGTCAGTAGGTGCCGATGGCCTGTCGATGCCACTGATCTTGCTGACGGGTTTTATCAGCACCTTAGCCATGCTGGCGGCTTGGCCCGTCACTTTCAAGACGCGCTTTTTCTACTTTTTGATGCTGGCCATGTACGGCGGCCAGATTCTCGTTTTTGCCGTACAGGACTTGCTCGTTTTCTTCTTTGCTTGGGAACTGGAGCTGATTCCGGTTTACCTATTGCTAGCGATTTGGGGCGGCAAGCGCCGTCAGTATGCTGCCACCAAGTTTATTCTCTACACCGCTGGCAGTTCGCTGTTCATCTTGGTCGCAGCGCTGGCCATGGCCTTTAGCGGCGACGTCATTTCCTTTGACTTCCAAACTTTGGCTGCGAAGGAATACGCGATCGGTTTCCAACTGCTGCTCTACGCTGGCTTCCTGATTGCCTACGGCGTCAAACTGCCGATCGTGCCACTCCACACGTGGCTGCCGGATGCCCACGGTGAGGCAACTGCCCCAGTCCACATGCTGCTGGCTGGCATCTTGCTGAAGATGGGTGGCTATGCCTTGTTCCGGATGAATGCGGGGATGTTGCCAGAAGCCCATGCTCGCTTCGCACCAATCCTCGTTCTGCTGGGGGTCGTGAATATCCTCTACGCTGCGCTGACCTCCTTTGCCCAACGCAACCTCAAGCGCAAAATCGCCTACTCGTCGATCTCGCACATGGGCTTTGTGCTGATTGGTCTAGGCTCGTTCACGCAGCTTGGATTAAGCGGCTCAATGCTGCAGATGGTTTCTCATGGCCTGATTGGGGCTAGCCTCTTCTTCCTCGTTGGTGCGACCTACGATCGCACCCACACGCTGATGCTGGATGAGATGGGCGGCGTCGGCCAAAAAATGCGCAAAATGTTTGCGATGTGGACAGCCTGTGCCATGGCCTCCTTGGCGCTGCCGGGGATGAGTGGCTTTGTCGCGGAACTAATGGTCTTCGTGGGTTTCGCTAACAGCGACGCCTACGGCTTGCCCTTCAAGGTGGTGGTGATTTCGCTGGCCGCCATCGGGGTGATTCTGACACCGGTCTATCTGCTCTCAATGCTGCGGGAAATCTTCTATGGCCCTGAGAACAAAACCCTGACTGAGCATGAAGTCTTGGTCGATGCGGAACCCCGTGAGGTCTACATCATCGCCTGCTTGCTAGTACCGATCATTGGCATCGGCTTCTACCCGAAGCTGACAACACAGGTCTATGACTCGACATTGGCTCAGCTAACCGATCGCCTGCGTTCAGCAGTGCCGGTGATTGCTCAACAGGCTGAAGTCAGTCGCGATCGCCTCTCGCACTTCCCTGAACAACCGCATCGACAGGCACCGCCGTTGGGGTAATGTAGCTGCTGTCGCGTTTGGCTGTCTCTATGCGCCAGGTTAATTTTGTTGTGATCTTCGTGATCACGCTTGCGCTCGTGCTCTTTAGCCTTGAGAACACCGAGCCTGCCACTATCCACGTCTTGGGCAGCACGGAACTGACCGCGCCCCTTGCAGTGGAACTGATTGTGGCTATGGGAATTGGCGCAGTTTTTGCTTGGATCTTTAGTGTCTGGGCGAGTGTTCAAAAAATGATTGCGCTGAAGTCTGAGCAGGAACAGGTCGAAGCGCAACAGGTCCGGATTCAGGAACTTGAAGAAGACCTGACCCGCTACAAAACTGAGCTGGAGGTGCAGCAAAAGCTGTTGCCTTCAGCACCGATCGCTACGGCTGAAGAAACCTAAAAGCCCCTGAGTTATCGCCCTGATCGCTCCGCGGAGAAGCAAAACTGATGTCTGCGATCGCGATCGATCTCCTGCCGCCTTTGGGATTGCTCTTGCTGATCCTAGGGGCGGCGCTATACTTTGGTCGCCAAGCCCGTTATTAACTGCTTGGTCAGGCCTCATTCATGAGTTCAGCGGCACAAAACGCGATCGCCCTGCTAATTGAAATGGCAGAGCGCGGTGAGATCGATCCTTGGGATGTACAGGTCGTCGATGTTTTCGATCGCTTTTTGGAGCAGTTGCAGCAGCGCCCAAGTTTGACGCCTCTCACGGATTTCAGCCGCAGTCGCTACGAAGCGGATCTCTCTGAATCGGGGGAAGCTTTTCTTTATGCCTCAATTCTGATCTTGCTCAAGGCCGATGCCTTGGCGCGTTTGGAGTTTCCACCGGCGGAAGTCTTGGAAGAGATCGTCGACAGCTTTGATGAGTTGGTAGCAATGCCTCAGCTACCCGCCAAGCTTGAGCAGCAATTGCGCCGTCGAGCCGTGGCCTTGCCCCCGCAGCAGCGACGAGTCACCCTGAGCGATTTGATTGAACAACTCGAACAGGTTGCACAGTCTCTCGCAGACCCTCCGGCGCGATCGCGGCGCCGTCAACCGAAACCAGCGCCCCGTCGGCAAGCGATTCAGGCGATCGCTCACTTGGCGCATCAGGAGAATCTGGCTGAAACAGCAGCTGCCCTCGGGAATTTTCTGCAACGGCAATGGAATGCACTGCAACCTGAGAATAACTGGCTTAATTTTGAAGACCTTGTCCAGATTTGGAGCCAAACTCAAGCAGGCGATCACCATTTGGATGGCGATCGCGTCGGCGTCTTTTGGGCACTCCTCTTTCTAGCAGCCCAGTCCGTGGTGGAGTTGCAACAAGAGACCCTCTATGGTCCACTTTGGATCCGCTGTCTCACCGCGATCGCGGAACCAGCTTCTGTCCCAGCTATCGCCGTGCTTTCAGCTCCGGTCTGATAAGATTCAGGGGCTTTAAAGGGGCTGCAACCAGTTCCCTAGTGATTTCCTATATCAATACCTCCTCGATGAAAGCAATGATTTTGGCTGCCGGTAAGGGAACCCGGGTTCGGCCAATCACCTACACCATTCCTAAGCCGATGATCCCCATCCTGCAGAAGCCAGTGATGGAGTTTTTACTGGAGCTCTTGAAGGAGCATGGCTTCAAGGAAGTTATGGTCAATGTCAGCCATTTAGCGCAGGAAATTGAAAGCTACTTCCGAGATGGCCAGCGCTTTGGTGTCGAAGTTGCCTATTCCTTCGAAGGGCGAATCGAAGATGGTCAATTGATTGGGGAGGCTCTCGGCTCAGCAGGCGGGATGAAGCGAATTCAGGACTTCTCGCCGTTCTTCGATGACACCTTTGTTGTTCTCTGTGGCGACGCCCTAATCGATCTTGATCTCACTGAGGCGGTCCGCTGGCACAAAGAGAAAGGTGCCCTAGCCACAATCGTGATGAAGACTGTTCCCCGTGAAGAAGTCTCGAGTTACGGGGTAGTCGTCACTGATGCTGAAGGGCGCATCCAAGCCTTCCAAGAAAAGCCCGATGTAGAAGAAGCTCTGAGTACAACAATCAACACAGGGATTTATATCTTCGAGCCCGAGATTCTGAACTACATTCCTTCGGGACAGGAGTACGACATCGGGGGCGATCTCTTCCCGCAACTAGTCGATGCAGGAGCGCCCTTCTATGGAATTTCCATGGACTTTCAGTGGATCGACATTGGGCGAGTCCCTGACTACTGGCAAGCTATTCGCAGTGTGCTGAAGGGAGAAGTCCGTAATGTTGCTATCCCCGGCAAGCAAGTCAAACCAGGGATTTACACCGGCCTGAATGTAGCGATCGACTGGGACTCGGTGGAAATTGAAGGCCCAGTTTACATCGGTGGCATGACCCGCATTGAAGAAGGAGTGCGGATTGTCGGGCCTGCAATGATTGGTCCCAACTGCCACATTTGCAAGGGAGCCACGATCGAAAACAGCGTGATTTTTGAATATTCACGCTTGGGATCCGGCGTCCGCCTCGTCGATAAGTTGGTCTTTGGTCGCTACTGCGTCGATCGCAATGGCAACGCCATCGACGTTCAAGCTGCTGCCTTGGACTGGCTGATTACCGATGCACGGCGCGTGGAACCAGTCCAACCCTCAGCGGAGCACCAGGCGATCGCAGAACTTCTTGGCAGCAATGTTCTGCCCTAGGGTGATCGCTGGATCTCTTTCGTTAGCCCTCTCTGGAATGCGGATAGAATCAGCAGCATTGGCACAGAGAACCCACATGCTGCAGCAATTGATTGCTTGGACGCTTGTTTTGGTGCTGGGAATCAGTAGTGCTGCCCAAGCCTCAACACTGGAAGAGCTGTACCAAGTGGCGATGGAAGCCAGCTATCGCGGCGAATTTGTCAAAGCGGAGCAACTCTGGAGCGAGGCGATCGCGATCGCCCCAGACAATGCTGCTCTCTGGAGCAACCGCGGCAATGTGCGAGTCAGCCAGAACCATTTGCAAGAGGCGATCGCCGATTACGACGAATCGGTTCGGCTAGCCCCAACGGCGCCTGACCCCTACCTGAATCGCGGCACGGCTTGGGAAGGATTGCGGGAATGGGACAAGGCGATCGCAGACTATGAGCAGGTGTTGCAACTTGCACCCGAAGATGCTGCTGCTCACAACAATCTGGGCAATGTGCGATCGAGTCTGGGTGAGTATGAGCAGGCCCTTGCCGAGTTTGAAACGGCAAGTCGATTGGCACCGGGCTTTGCTTTTGCCTCCGCCAATGTCGCCCTGACGTTATTCCAGCTCGATCGCGTGCCAGAAGCACTGCAACGGATGCGATCGCTGGTGCGCAAGTATCCGAACTTTGCTGACATGCGAGCCGCTCTAACAGCAGTACTTTGGCAGGAGGGTCAGCGCGGTGAAGCCGAAAGCAACTGGGTCGCGGTCATGGGACTCGATTCCCGCTATCGAGATCTGACCTGGGTGCGCCAAATTCGCCGTTGGCCACCCGCTGCAGTCACTGCCCTTGAGCAGTTCCTTGCCTTGCAATAGAAGCAAGAATGCCAAGATAGAAAAGCTGATCCTCAGTCCGGCGATCGCCGTTGCTAGTCTGCCCTGTGCTTGATCGAATTCGTGAGGTTACGACGCGTCTTGAACCGCGTCTTTTAGAAATTCGCCGCCATCTCCATGCCCACCCCGAGTTAAGCGGCCATGAACACCAAACCGCTGCCTATGTCGCCGGTGTTCTTTCGTCTTGTGGCCTACAAGTCCGCGAGGGGGTTGGGCGTACTGGGGTTGTGGGGGATTTAATTGGGTCCGGCCGCGATCGTCGCTGTTTGGCACTGCGTACCGATATGGACGCCCTGCCAATTGAGGAGCAAACCAATCTCCCCTTTGCCTCTCGTCAGCAGGGCATCATGCACGCCTGTGGACACGATCTCCACACGACCTTAGGCTTGGGAGCTGCAATGGTTCTGAGCGAGCTAGGTGAGCCA
Source organism: Synechococcus elongatus PCC 11801 (assembly GCF_003846445.2). Classification (NCBI taxonomy): domain Bacteria; kingdom Bacillati; phylum Cyanobacteriota; class Cyanophyceae; order Synechococcales; family Synechococcaceae; genus Synechococcus; species Synechococcus elongatus. Next base: position 1,093,545 of record NZ_CP030139.2, read on the forward strand.
CTGCCCGGAACTGTTCGCTGGCTGTTTCAGCCCGCTGAAGAAATTGCCCAAGGTGCCCGCTGGATGGTAGAAGCCCAAGCCCTTGAAGGCGTCGATGCCATTCTGGGTGTGCATGTCTTCCCCTCGATTCCTGCCGGCACAATTGGCATTCGCTATGGAGCGCTAACAGCTGCTGCGGACGATCTGGAAATCGTCATCCAGGGAGAATCAGGACATGGAGCCCGTCCCCACGAAGCAAAGGATGCGATTTGGATCGCCGCGCAGATTATTACGATGCTGCAGCAGGCGATTAGCCGCACACAAAACCCTCTACGGCCAGTGGTCTTAACCATTGGGCAAATTCAAGGAGGTCGTGCTGCCAATGTGATTGCCGATCGCGTCCGACTCCTCGGCACCGTCCGATCGCTTCACCCTGAAACCCATGCAGGCTTACCTGACTGGATCGAAAGCATTATTGCCAGTATTTGTAAAACCTACGATGCTCACTACGAATTTCACTATCGTCGTGGGGTTCCATCCGTGCAAAACGATGAAGCCCTGACCCGTTTGGTTGAGGCAGCAGCGATCGAGGCATGGGGAAATGCTGCAGTTGAACAAATTCCTGAACCGTCTTTAGGAGCTGAAGATTTCTCAGTCTATTTAGAGCAAGTTCCAGGCATGATGTTTCGTCTTGGCGTGGGCTATCCAGATCGACACAACCCACCGCTCCATCATCCGCAATTTGAGATTGATGAACGGGCTTTAACCGTTGGCGTTGTGACATTAGCTCACAGTATTTGGCGTTATTGGCAACCAGGATCTCACTGACGGCGATCTCCAGCAGGCATCTCATCCTCTTTCCCTGAGAAATGCTGAGATTAGCGAGTCACTTTGCAAAAAGGACTGACGCAACCCAACATTTCCACAAGACAAAAGCCTCCCCAAAACTTGGAGAGGCTTCTTGCCATCGCTATGGATGAATAGCCACTAACTCAGTTGCTGTCTGAGTCGCAGTTGCTTATTCTTCAGACTCGTCGTCGCTGCCGTTGACAGGGACAAGACGAATTTGACGACGACCCAACTTGATTTCAAACTCGTCGCCGACCTGTAGGTTCAGCTGCTTGGTGTAAGCTGATCCAATCAAGAGATTACCGTTGCTCTGCACACGAACAGTGTAGCTAGGGTGACGACCCTTGCGCGGAGCTGCTTCATCAAAAGCAACGCCTTTGGAAGCTAGGAGAGCTTCATAGAACGCCGTAAAGTTAATGCGTTCGCGGCCAGTTTTGGTAATTGAGTAGTAACCGCAGGCTTTTGCCGTTTCTGAACGACTGGCGTTACCAAGTTCTTTCAGTCGTGATAGCAATGCTTTACCGGTCAGTGGCGTGATTGATGTCATTTCGACATTTTGTGATTCTCAACTAAAATCAATCTATCACAGCAATCATCACAAATGGAAATACCGAATTAATTATCCTCCTTACAAATGGGAGTACTTTCTCAGACCTCCACGGAACTCTTTTCAGCGATCGCCACTGATCGGCTCTCGGGTTACCAGTCTCTAGCCCGAAGAAATCAACAGTTTTGAGAGTAGGTGGCCGGCAGAAATGATGAGGTTGAGAAAATGGTAGGGGAGCGTCTCGACTGATACAGGCTGAGGCGTATTCATCGCCTTAACAACACAGCTAGCCTTGGTATTATCGACAAAGAATCAGTAAAGACCCTTGCAGGATCTCCAGATCAGCCAGTTCAGTTAGCCGTCAAAATCTTCTGAAGCTGACCAGTTTATATCAACAGCCTGGCCGGGCTTGCAGTAGGTGATAAGCGAAGAGAGCAGTAAAAACATAAGTATTAAAGGACAATCGCCAGAATTGTAGAGCGATCGCATCCGTTCTCTAGAATAGGCCGTCCTAGCGTGGTATCTCACAGAGTCGACGTGTGATTCCCCATCGTCATAACCGGCATTCAGCGACTTTTGAGTCAGCGCCCGTGGCTTGATCAACCAGCATTCCAGATACTCTAAAAGTATAAAACCGCTGAGTTGCTTCCAGAAAAGAACTCAGCGGTCGCTTGACTGCTGCTGCCAGAAGATACCTCAGTATCGACTGACTACGTCACTGATCAGGGCTGAGGCGGATTTGCCGGGCGTAGAGGCCGAAGAGGGGTCAGTCGAGGCGGAGTCAAGGCTGGCGTCTGACTAGCACTGGGGAGTGGCCGAGGAGTCACAGGTTGCTGCAAGGAAGAAGGTGATGGATTGACCGGTGAGCTCACACTAGGCGGAGTAACTGCCGCACTGGGTCTAGGTTGTGCTCCTTGCAAGGCCATACCTGGCGGCACTTGATCGGTCACGAGGTAAATATGGCCGAGAGGGGTCCCACTAAAAGTACGACGCCCCAACCGCCAACCCGGCTGAAGTTCTAACTTGGCAAAGCCAGAGGACTCTCCATTGGCTTTCGCAATCACCAGTTCAGGACCACTGCGGAAAGCCTGACCGACCAACAGCATTTGTCCATTACGACGAACGATACTGAGGCGATAGTTCAGCCCCAGGTCAACACCAGCAATTCGTAGCGAGTAGCCGTTACTGTCAATCTTGCGATCGCAAATTCCCGAAAAGTTGAACGATAGTAGCAGCGGGTCAATACGCGTGGGCGTCTCAGGAATCACAGACCAGCAGGGCCGAGTGTTTTTGACTTGCTCAATGATTAACAGCTGGTGGCGACTGCCGTTGCCGATCGGTGAAGCAACCAAGACAAACTTGCTTTGATCAACTTCAATTTGCCCAAATTGAGAGGCTCGTGCCTGAGGTGCTAGGGGTAAGAAGCTTGTCAGCAGGGTGCCGGCTAGCGCCGCTAGGGGCAAGAAGAAAAGATTTCGCATGGATGCCTCGTATTGCACAAGCACGGAACGACAGAAAACAACAGGCAGCAACTACATCAATTGGCTCAGGGACGGGGCAAACAATGGCAAGTTCCACGACCAGTTGCAGAAGTGTCTGTGACCAGATGGGCTCAAGGCTGAGCAGCACGAACAGCGGCTAAAAAGGAACCGATCGCGATTGGAATGCTGAGGCCGAGGATACTACCAGTCACGAGAGATCCAAGTTGGGGAGCCCCTGAGGTCAGTTCAAACACAGACCCAACGGCTGCGATCGCAGCGATACAGGACAGACCGAGAAATAGGGAGCTTTTGGGAGTACCAACCATCGAACGCATCCGGCACTAGGCATTTGCGCTTGCAGGATAGCAGGCTCGCCTCCAGACATCTAGTCCCAGTTTGCGGAAGAGAACGGCTCTAGCGTGACTGCGTGACAGGGCGAACAGCCTGGACGGCAAACCCCTTTTTGTCGAGGGCCTCGTTCAGCTCCAGACGGTTTTCGACGCGATCGACAAAGAGAACGCCGTTGAGGTGATCCATCTCATGTTGGATACAGCGCGCGAGCAAACCATCAGCCACCAAGCGTTGGGGGCGACCGTTCTCATCCTTGTAGGAAACCTCAACGATTTCTGGCCGCTCTACGTCCAGATAGACGCCGGGAATACTCAAGCAGCCTTCTTGGCACTGCTCTAAATCACCGCTAGTGCGCTCGATTTTGGGATTGATCAAGACGAGGGGGGGAGCTTGCTCGTCCTCCGGCTCTAGATCAATCACGATCAATTGTTTGTGGATACCCACTTGAGGGGCAGCCAAGCCAATACCGTCGGCGCTATACATGGTCTGCAGCATCTGCCGAATCGTTTGCCGCAGTTCGTCGTCAATTCGGCTGATGCGTTTGGCCGGTTGCCGCAGGACGCGATCGCCGAGATAGTGCAAGTCAAGCGGAGGCTTCGCCAGTTTCTTCTTGGCAACTTGAATGGCGACAGCAGCGGTCATAACTCTTACATCAGCGGCTTGCTCAATCTTAACGAAGCGATCGCAATTCAGATGAACCGCTCTTTAAAGTCGCAGCCAACGATCGTTAAAATCGGCCCATTCCTCCTTGAATTTGCATGATCGCTGATTGGCGTACTTGGCCAGCGGTTGTCCGATGGCTGCTGATCGCACCATTGGTCGCTCTCAATTTTTGGCTCCTACAGCAGTTGCTGAATTGGCTGCAACCGTTGACCAATATGGTCTTAGTGGCGGCCTTGGTGGCGTTCATTCTCGACTTGCCCGTGCGCTGGTTGGTTCAACGCCGCCTACCGCGATCGCTGGCTCTGTTGATGGTCCTAGGCGTTGGCATTCTGTTGATCACGGCTTTAGTCACTTGGCTATTGCCCAGACTCTTGGCTGAAGTCAATGTGTTGACGCAGTCGCTACCCCATTGGTACGACGCAGCCAAATTGGAAGTTTTGCAGTTCGAAGCTTGGACGCTGTCCATTAATTTGCCCCTGGATTGGGTCAGCTTCTTTCAGCGAGCGGTGACGGAAATCACTGACCTTGCTGAGACGCTCAGCACACAGCTTTTGAGCTTCACCCTAGAGTTTTTTGACGGAGCGCTCAATTTCCTAATTACAGTAGTGTTGACGCTCTTCCTATTGGTCTATGGCGAGGAAGTCAGCGGGACGGTCCTGAGTCGTCTGCCTGCCCCTTGGCGCGATCGCCTGGCGAGTGGTTTGCGCCAAAAGTTCCAAGCCTTTCTGGGTGGTGAGCTGATCATTGCCAGCCTTTATAGTGTGCTGCTGCTCATCGCCTTCAGTCTGCTCAAAATCCCCTTTTCCTTACTCCTGGCCTTGACACTGGGCATCGGCAGTCTTGTCCCCTTTGTTGACATCCTGCTAGTCATCAGCCTGTCCGTCGTTCTTTTGTTTCAAGACCCGGCGATCGCGGCCAAGCTGTTCACTACCGTCTTTCTGCTTGGGCAAATCAATGACAACTTGATTGAGCCCCGCTTGATGGGCCAAATCATCGGCCTCAATCCGGTCTGGATCCTTCTCTCAGTGCTGCTGGGTCTCAAGGTTTTTGGCGTTGTTGGCCTCTTTATCGCCGTGCCGTTAGCCAGTCTGGCTAGTGATTGGGTCAACGACTGGACATCAGCATCTGCTTTCACGCCAAGAGCCCAGGATGCGGCTGTTTCCGGGGTAAAACTGCCCTGATCATTGACCGCAGCGCAGCGCGATCGCTGCTAAATTACAGCGAGCTGTTCTTGCACCCTATTGCTCTGCCATGACTCGAAAACGTGCCCTCATCACTGGTGTCACTGGTCAGGATGGGGCCTATCTAGCAGAGCTTCTCCTCAAAAAAGGCTATGAGGTTCATGGCATCAAACGCCGAGCCTCGCTATTCAACACCGATCGCATTGATCACCTTTACGAAGATCCCCACGTTGATGATCGGCGCTTCATTCTCCACTACGGTGATCTGACTGATTCCACCAATCTGATCCGGATTGTCCAGCAGGTTCAACCCCACGAAATCTATAACCTTGGGGCCCAGAGCCATGTTCAGGTGTCCTTTGACAGTCCTGAATACACGGCTAATGCTGATGGCCTCGGTACTCTGCGGATTCTTGAAGCCATTCGGATCCTCGGACTGGAGCAGCAGACCCGTTTCTATCAGGCTTCAACGTCAGAGCTTTACGGCAAAGTTCAAGAGATTCCTCAAACTGAGACAACGCCGTTCTATCCCCGTAGTCCCTACGCGGTTGCCAAGCTCTACGCCTACTGGATTACCGTTAACTATCGCGAAGCCTATGGGCTCTATGCCTGCAATGGGATTCTCTTCAATCACGAGTCGCCGCTGCGCGGGGAAACGTTTGTTACTCGCAAAATCACTCGTGCCCTCGCCCGCATCAAACTGGGGCTACAGGACTGCCTCTACCTTGGCAATCTAGACGCTAAGCGAGACTGGGGGCATGCCCGCGACTATGTCGAAATGCAGTGGTTGATGCTGCAGCAAGAGCAACCTGATGACTATGTAATCGCCACCGGTGTCCAGTATTCTGTGCGCCAGTTTGTAGAAACCGCAGCGGCAGAAGTCGGACTCGCGATCGCGTGGGAAGGCAGTGGGGTCGAGGAAAAGGGCATCAATCCAGCTACGGGTCAGGCGATCGTGGCGATCGATCCCCGTTACTTCCGGCCCACTGAAGTGGAGACACTGCTCGGTGATCCCTCTAAGGCGAAGCAGCAGTTGGGTTGGGAACCTCGCATCAGTTTTGAGCAGCTTGTGCGCGAGATGATGCAGGAGGATCTGCAGCTTGCAGAACGTGATGCCCTAATCAAAAAAGCGGGCTACAAGGCCTTCGACTACTTCGAGTGAAGCCCGATCGCGGGAGAACTCGAAGGGCGATCGCACTGAGCTCGCTCGAATGAACAGTTTTTTGAATCCTCTGGATAGCAACTTCCAATCTTGAAAATCCGCAAAAGTGCTCAGTTTGGCGGGGTGGGCGATCGGCCTGCAGATATACTGAGCAACAGTCACAAAAGCCTGTTTGATCTTGCGACAGCAGCGATTAACAGCGATGCGTGACCCATGATCAGCAGCAGTGGAGTAGCCATGGACAGAGGGATCGACCTCCAAGGCACATTCATTCAATCTCTGGAAGCCTTGGGGCTCTCTCCGGGCCTTGCCAAGCTTCTTTGGATGCCCTTGCCCATGTTGCTGATGATCATCGCGGCAACAGTCGGGGTGCTTGTCACCGTTTGGCTAGAGCGTAAAATCTCTGCTGCGGTGCAGCAACGGATTGGCCCTGAGTATGCCGGCCCGCTAGGGGTTCTGCAATCAGCGGCGGATGGTCTGAAATTGATCTTGAAGGAAGACATCATTCCAGCCAAAGCCGATGCCTTCCTGTTCACGATTGGTCCAGCGCTGGTTGTTATCCCTGTCTTCTTGTCTTACCTGATCGTCCCCTTTGGGCAAGAACTGATCATTACGAACGTCGGAGCTGGCGTTTTTCTCTGGATTGCGCTCTCCAGTATTCAGCCGATTGGCTTGTTGATGTCGGGCTATGCCTCGAACAATAAGTACTCGCTCTTGGGTGGCTTGCGGGCGGCAGCGCAGTCGATTAGCTACGAGATTCCGCTAGCTCTCGCAGTGCTGGCGGTAGTGATGATGTCCAATTCGCTGAGCACGATCGATATCGTCGATCAGCAGTCGGGCTACGGCATTTTGGGATGGAACATCTGGCGGCAACCGGTGGGTTTCATCATCTTCTGGATCGCAGCGCTGGCAGAGTGTGAGCGCTTGCCCTTTGACTTGCCAGAAGCCGAAGAAGAGTTGGTCGCTGGCTATCAAACCGAATATGCCGGCATGAAGTTCGCCCTCTTCTACGTTGGTTCCTACGTCAACCTGATTCTCTCGGCCCTGCTGGTTTCCATTCTCTATTTGGGCGGATGGGAGTTCCCGATTCCCCTCGATCGCCTTGCAGGCTGGATTGGTGTGGATCCTGCAAATCCGATTCTGCAGATCACGACAGCGGCGCTGGGGATTACGATGACTGTCCTCAAGGCTTATCTGCTGGTGTTCACGGCGATTCTGCTGCGCTGGACGGTTCCACGGGTGCGGATTGACCAACTCCTCGATCTGGGCTGGAAGTTCCTACTCCCGATCTCGCTGGTGAATCTGCTAGTGACTGCAGCGTTGAAACTAACCTTCCCTGTCGCCTTTGGTGGTTAGTGCGTCTTGGTCTTCTCTTGAGGTTTCTGAAGGAACACGATCATGCTGAAATTTCTGAAGCAAGTCGGAGACTACGCCAAGGAAAGTCTCCAGGCGGCCAAGGCGATCGGCCAGGGTTTGGGGGTCACCTTTGACCACATGCAGCGGCGTCCGGTGACGGTGCAGTATCCCTACGAAAAGCTGATTCCGTCGGAGCGCTATCGCGGCCGGATTCACTACGAATTCGATAAGTGCATTGCCTGCGAAGTCTGTGTACGGGTCTGCCCGATTAACCTGCCGGTAGTGGACTGGGTCTACAACAAAGAGACGAAGAAGAAAGACCTCAAGAACTACAGCATCGACTTTGGGGCTTGCATCTTCTGTGGCAACTGCGTCGAGTACTGCCCAACCAACTGCCTATCGATGACCGAGGAGTATGAACTAGCGACCTACGATCGCCATGAGCTGAACTACGACAACGTTGCCTTGGGTCGTCTGCCCTACAAAGTGACGGATGATCCGATGGTGACGCCCTTCCGCGAATTCGCTTACCTGCCGAAAGGTGAGTACGACCCCCACGTGGTGGCGGACGATCGTCCACGGGCGGGTCAGCGTCCCGAAGAACTCGTCGATCAGTACAAGCAGGCTGCTGCCGCTACCGAGGAGAACTAAACCGTGACTCTTGCCGAAGGCGTTCAACTAGTTACATTCATCATCCTGACGGCTGGGGTGGTTTTGGCGGCCTTGGGGGTCGTTCTTGCCAGCAATATTGTCTACTCAGCCTTTTTACTGGGCGGTGTCTTCATCAGTATTGCGGGTCTCTATCTGCTGCTGAATGCCAGCTTTGTAGCCTTTGCCCAAGTGCTGATCTACGTCGGTGCCGTCAACGTCTTGATCCTGTTTGCGATCATGTTGGTCAACAAACGGGAAGACTTCCGACCGCTGAAATTTAACTGGCTGCGCAAAGGGCTAACGGTTCTGGTTTGTGGTGGTCTGTTTGCGCTGCTCAGTCTGACCGTGCTTTCAACGCCTTGGGCCGTGACGCCGACACCAGGTGCTAGTGGTGATGAGGCGATTTACCTGATCGGTGAACACTTCTTCAGCGACTATCTGCTGCCCTTTGAACTGGCTTCGGTATTGCTGTTGATGGCAATGATTGGGGCAATCGTTCTGGCTCGTCGTGATTTTGAGCCTGAAGATGTGATGACTGGTGCGACGGCTGATTTGCAACTGCCCGAGCGATCGCGGGAAGAGTTGCTGACGGGTGCTGGCAAGAAATAAGCGATAAGGAACAATCTCATGACTGTACCTCTCGAATACTTTTTGGTTCTCGCTGCTGCCCTGTTCTGCATTGGCGTCTATGGCTTAGTAACCAGCCGCAATGCCGTCCGCGTGTTGATGTCAATTGAGTTAATGTTAAATGCCGTCAACCTCAACCTGATGGCATTCTCCAACTATCTGGATGGCACCTTAATTCGCGGCCAAGTCTTTACCGTCTTTGTGATTACGGTTGCAGCCGCTGAAGCAGCGGTCGGTCTGGCAATTCTGCTGGCAATTTACCGCAACCGCAACACGGTAGATATGGAGCAATTCAATCTCTTGAAGTGGTAAGCGATCTCGCTTCCTTGCTCTGAAAACTCAGCATGAATCCGTGAGCTGCTTGGAGGACTCTCTAGGCGGCTTTTCTCATGCCAACCAACTTGGCAAGTGCTTGAGCAGGCTGGACACCGGCTGCTTCTTTAACTGCTGGACTTGAACAAGAAAAGCAGACCATTTATTGACAGCTATTCTTTTTAAGAACAATAATCATTCTCATAAGGTGTGAGGGCTAGGGATGCAAGTTCAATCTGCAGCAGTTTGGGTTGGAGCAGCGCTTGGTTTGGGGTTCACTCCTGCTGCGATCGCGTTGGACGCCAGCACACTCCAACAGGTGAATGCGATCGCCAATGAAGATCTGCCTGCAGCCCAAGTCACCTCCATCACTCAACTGAGTGACGTTCGCCCAACGGATTGGGCCTATCAAGCCTTGCAGTCCTTGGTGGAGCGTTATGGCTGCATCGTCGGCTATCCAGACCGCACCTACCGTGGCAGTCGTGCGCTGACTCGGTATGAGTTTGCAGCCGGACTGAATGCCTGCTTAGACAAAGTCATTGAATTTGCTGCTTCCAACGAAGACCTCGACACCCTCAAAAAGCTGACAGAAGAGTTTCAAACGGAGCTAGCAACCCTGCGCGGTCGCGTTGATGGTTTAGAAGCCCGCGTCACCAAACTCGAAGCTACTCAGTTTTCAACCACGACCAAACTCCAGGGCGACGTGCTCCTCAGCCTCGATCGCGCCTTTGGCCCCAGCGGTTTGGATACCGGCACCTCCTTCTCGCAACGGGTGGGGTTGGATTTCAACACCAGCTTCACCGGCAACGACCTGCTCAAAACCCGCCTCGAAGCCAACAGCATTACCTCACCTGGCCTGCGTGATTTGAATGGTTTTTCAGCTGGCGCAGGCATTCCCAGCCCCGGTGCAGCACTGGCCTATGACAATGCAGCTACGAGCGCGGATCCGAGCTTCACGCTCAACACACTGATCTATCAGTTTCCGGTGGGCTCCGTGAACTTCACGGTGGGGACATCTAATGTCCAGGTCGACGATATCTTCTCGACGAACGGTTCTTTCTACGCCCCCGAGCTTTCCTACTTCTTCAACAATCCCGTGCCCGGTATCTACAACGATGCCGATACCTCGAATTCTGCTGGAGCGGGTTTCAACTGGCAGATCAACCCCAACTTCAACTTCGGGTTGGCCTACATCAACCAACAAGGCCCGACTTCTGGCCTCAATTTAGAAACGGATCCGACTGCAGGTGTTTTTGGGGCAGATTCGCAGACCACAGCTCAACTTGCCTTCCAGAATGACGACAGAACTTTCATCGGCGCTTTAGCCTATGCCTATCGCAAAGGCCCCAGCTTCAATCCAATCAATCCGGATGGGGTGGGGTTACCGGCTCAGTTTGGGGGCGTTGCCTATGGCACAGTGCGATCGCTGATTGGCCCTGCTGATTCACCAACGGATCTGATTAGTAGCAACAACGTCGGCCTGAGCTTAGGTTGGGCTGTGAGCGAGAACTTTACGATCAGTGGCTCCTATGGCATCAGCTTCTTGAGTGGCTCGGCGGGCAGTTCGACGGTTCAGTCTTGGAATCTGGGTCTGACCTTCCCGAACCTGTTTGCGGATGGCAATGAATTGGGCTTGGCGGTGGGTCAAATTCCTTATGTCACCAGCGATAGTCGTGGTGCAGCCTTTGCTGATAGTGGCCCCTTTGCCTTTGAGGTCTACTACAAACTGCAGCTGACCGACAATATTGCCATCACACCAGCGCTCTATGCCGTGACCAATGCCGGTGGCGGGCTGACGATCGGTAACCTTGCCAATGGTGATTATTGGGTGCCGGTACTCAAGACTGAGTTCTTGTTCTAGTCCCTCATCAATGAATCATGTCCAAGCCCAAACGTGGGTATGTCTGTCCTGCGACAGGACAACCATGCCGAGACAGCTCTGCATTACAAGGCTAAGTTTATGATCAGAAAGACTGACCTGGAGTCTCAACCATGCGGTGGATTTGGCGAGCTGCTGCGATCGCGGTGATCTTGACCAGTTGGGATGCAGCCGCGATCGCCCATTCCAGCAACTCTGACGTCAACCAATGCCACCACGATCGGCGTACAGGTGAATATCACTGTCACTAAATTCTGGCGATCGTGCTGTTTTAATCTCGGTTAATCACTCTCAATGCCCTTCATTACTCGCCGCGTCCTGAAGACGGCAGCGTTGCTGCTGCCGGTCGTCCTGCCAACTGCTGCTCTCGCCTTTCCCCAAACGGCGGCTTGGCAACAAGCGCACAGCGCCGGTCACCAACACCAGTCTGGAGCTAACCATGCCCACGGTAGCCTTGCCGTTCCCGCTGGTGCGCCTCAGCCGACTGTCAAGCTGAAAGTTGAGCGCGATCGCAAGAGTGGCTGGAATATACGACTGATTACCGAGAACTTCCGTTTTGCTCCCGAAGAACTCGACCAGACTAATCAGGTTGACTCAGGTCATGCCCACTTGTTTCTGAATGGTCAAAAAATTGCCAGGCTGTATGGTCCTTGGTATCACCTTTCTTCACTACCGGTAGGGAAGCAAACACTGATGGCGGAATTAACGACCAATCAACACAATGTGATCACGGTCAATGGGAAACCTGTCATGGCCAAAATCACAGTAGAAGTTCCAGCCAGTAAATAAGTGCACAAAGGATTCGGATCTCAATCTGGGCGATCGTCGCTTCTATCTATCCGCTTGCAGTCGCAGCAATGAGATTAAAAAGGCCTGTCCTGCACCACTGCAGATAACAGGCCTTAATCATTTAAGTTAATTTAATGCTAACTAATCGTCGTCGTTGCTGCTGGGGCGGCGATCGATTGGAAGATAAGCCGTCCATTTTCAACCGCAACTTGGATGGTATCGCCATCACGAAACTCACCGCGAAGGATGGCTTTGGCGATCGCGGTTTCAAGTTCTCGCTGGATGACCCGTTTGAGAGGGCGCGCCCCATAGACCGGATCGAAACCAACATCTACTAGGAAATTGACCGCTTCAGGAGTCATCGACAACGCTAGCTTGCGATCGCTCAGCCGCTCTTCAAGACGCTGGAGTTGAATGCGAACAATTTGCTGAAGCTGATCCTTCCGCAGACTGTGGAAGATGATTGTTTCATCCACACGGTTGAGGAATTCCGGCCGGAAATTAGCGCGCAACGCATCGGTGACACGACTCCGCATTTCTTCGTAGCGGCTATCATCTCCTGCAACATCCAGGATGAATTGTGAGCCAATATTGCTGGTCAGAATCAAGATTGTGTTCTTGAAGTCAACTGTCCGACCTCGACTATCCGTCACCCGACCATCATCGAGAATCTGCAACATGACGTTAAAGACGTCAGGATGTGCTTTCTCGATCTCATCAAACAAGATGACGGAATAAGGACGTCGCCGCACCGCTTCGGTCAGTTGACCGCCTTCGTCATAGCCAACATAGCCAGGAGGTGCACCAATTAGCCGCGAGACCGCATGTTTTTCCATATATTCCGACATATCGATGCGAATCATCGCATCTTCCGTATCAAACAGATAAGCGGCTAGGGCTTTGGCAAGCTCAGTTTTACCAACTCCAGTTGGGCCAAGGAAAATGAAACTCGCAATCGGTCGTTTCGGATCAGATAAGCCAGCTCGCGATCGCTGAATTGCATCGGCAACTGCAGAAACGGCCTCATCTTGACCAATAACCCGCTGATGCAGCTCACTATCCAAGTTGAGTAGCTTTTGCATTTCTGACTCAACAAGCTTACTGACCGGAATTCCGGTCCATTTCGAGATGATTTCAGCGATATCAACCTCGGTCACTTCTTCTCGTAACAGAGACTTGCCGCCAGTTTGCGTTGCAGCCAAACCATGCTCCATTTCTGCAAGTTTCCGCTGCAGCTCAGTTAGCTTGCCATATTTCAGTTCAGCAGCTTTGTTCAAATCATAATCTCGCTCAGCCTGCTGGATTTTGAGGTTGACCTGATCAATCTCCTCGCGGACAGACTTAATATCTTCGAGGACATCTTTTTCAGCTTTCCATTGACTGCTTAAACTGCGCTGGTCTTCTTTAAGATTTGCCAGTTCTTTTTCGAGCCGTTGCAGTCGCTCCTGTGAAGCGGTATCGCTCTCTTTACGCAGAGAGAGTCGCTCCATTTCTAACTGGAGAATTTTGCGATCGATTTCATCCAGCTCCTCAGGTTTTGAAGTGATCTCCATTTTGAGGCGCGCTGCAGATTCATCAACCAAGTCGATCGCTTTATCCGGTAGAAAGCGATCGCTAATGTAGCGGGTTGAAAGCACAGCTGCTGCAACCAATGCACTGTCAGAAATACGAACGCCATGGTGAACTTCATAGCGTTCTTTCAAGCCTCGGAGAATAGAGATTGTGTCTTCAACCGAGGGTTGATCGACAAAAACCTGTTGGAAGCGTCGCTCCAGTGCCGCATCCTTTTCAATGTACTGGCGATATTCATCGAGCGTCGTTGCTCCAATACAACGCAGCTCACCGCGAGCCAACATTGGCTTCAGCAAGTTGCCAGCATCCATCGAGCCTTGGGTTGCCCCAGCACCGACAACCGTATGAATTTCATCAATAAAAAGGATGATAATGCCTTCAGAATCAGTGACTTCTTTCAGAACTGCTTTCAGGCGTTCTTCAAATTCACCACGGAATTTAGCACCAGCGATTAAAGCGCCCATATCCAAGGCAATCAGGCGTCGATCCTTCAGTGACTGGGGCACATCACCATTGATAATCCGCTGAGCAAGGCCCTCTGCGATCGCCGTTTTCCCAACCCCAGGCTCACCAATCAAAACCGGATTGTTTTTAGTGCGTCGACTGAGAATCTGCACAGTACGCCGAATTTCATCATCGCGACCAATCACCGGATCTAACTTACCAAGGCGAGCCATTTCGGTGAGGTCACGCCCATATTTTTCGAGGGCTTCGTATTTACCTTCGGGATTTTGATCAGTCACTTTTTGGCTGCCTCGAATCTGTTGAATAACCTGACGGAGTTGCTTTTCATCAACCTTAAACTCTTGACTGAGCAATCGCCCAAAACGAGAGTCACGGGGGAAACTTAGGATCAGGTGCTCAATAGAGATGAACTCATCATCAAAATCCTTACGAAATTGTTCTGCTTGATCAAGTAACTGATCGAGCGATCGCCCCAAATAAACTGATTGATTACCTCCACTGACCTTGGGCTGACGTGCTATGAACTGCTCAGTAAATTGCTGCAAGCGACTGGTTTCTAAGCCTGCTTTTTTGAGGATATTGAGCGCTAAACCTGGCTCTTGCAACAGCGCTAGAAACAAGTGTTCAGTTTCAATTTGCTGATGCTGAGCTTGTTTCGCAACATCCGTAGTACGAACGATCGCTTCCCAGGCTTTTTCAGTAAATCGATTGGGATCTGTCGGTTGCATGGTGAGGAGTTCCAGCGATGACCCCATTTTAGGCAGGGTTGAACGCTGGCCCAGATCGGAGATCCGGCCTGTGCCTGAGCGAAAACCGGCAGTAAAACCGCCAGTAAAAAGCCTCTACTTTGCAGTAGAGGCTGATTGACCACAAAAGCTAAATCAGTGGCAACAGAAGATTACTGGACCACAATTTTGCCGACCATACCAGCGCCACGGTGGGGCTCACAGTAGTAGGTGTAGGTGCCAGGCTCGCTAAAGGTTGCTTCAAAGGTTTCGCCAGGCGAGAAGGCGAGATCTTTATGAGACAGTTCCGGTTGACCTTCAACAACCACGTTGTGAGGTGCCAGTTTGTTGTTGACCCACTGAACCGTGTCACCTGCTTTGATCTCGATGGTCGAGGGTTCAAAAGCCAGCATGCCGTTGTCGGCGCCCATTTTGATCGAGACGGTTTGAGCCGCTGCCGGAGCAGTGGTCATCAGGAAGCTACCGACACACAGCACGGCGGCAACAGCGAAGAGGCTGAGGCGGCGCGCAAAGGAAACCAAAACTTTCATAGTTAAAGGTCAGTCAAATTGCCGTGTCCCTATTTTACGCTAAGGCGCTAGCGCGGCTTGAAACCACTGACCCGAAATAGATCAGCTAAGTTGCTGACGTAAGGAACCATGCCAAACTGCGCAGGACTCACAGGATTGGCATGGGTGAAGTGTCGGTAGTTCACGCAAAACCGATCCCAGTCGGTCATTTCGATGCGGAAGACCTTGATAAAGAAGTCGACTAAGCCCCGTGTGAGCGGAATTTGGAACCAAATTCGCAAGCCAAAGTAGTCACAGGCTTGGCGAACGGCCTCATCAAGGGTGATGGCAGGGGTACCCAGCACAAACTTACGGACACCGGCCTCAGCAGGGGGATGAGCTATCAGATAGCGAACGACCTGAGCAATATCGTAGGCATGAACAATGTGGAAACTCGCTTCACCTTTAAAGAAGCGAATCAGCCACAGCCACTTAACCACATCCTGCAATCCAGCGGTGAGGAAGGACGATCGCTTGCCGTCGCTCCCCCCCCCAAAGACGAGGGTCGGGAAGACAGCCGTTACCTTCGGCGCGATCGCTAGACTGTCAAGTTCTTGAAGTCCTTGATATTTCGTGCGGATGTAGTCGGTGCCGTAAAGCGCCGCCTCAGGGAGCAACTCGTTGTCATGCCCCAGCACACTCTCTGTCGAGAAGTAGATGACCTGCTGACAACGATCAGGATCCAAGCTGTTCAGTAGTTTGACCACTTGCTGAACATTGACCTGCTGCGTCGCTTCTGCTCCGCCCCAAGCGGTCGCTGTCAAAACAGCAATGTCAATCGTCTGCAACAGGTCGTGGAAGCGATCGATCTCGGCCATATCGGCTTCGATCACCTCGACTCCAGGACGGCGACTGACATCGATGGTTAGCTTTTGGCGATCGCGGACGAGCAAAAACAGCTCGTAATCGGTGTTGAGCAGCAGCGTCTCCGTTAGATAGTGGCCGACGCAGCCGCTGGCCCCAGTGATGAAGACGCGCTTACTCACCCAGTGATTGCCTCTCGCAGATTAGTGGCTGGTTGCCAAGAGTTGATCCAAGCTCTTCGCCGTCTCAAAGAAGTGACGGGCGTTGTCTTCGGGAGTCCCGGGCAGAATGCCATGACCCAGATTGAGGATATGGCGCTGATTGCCCGCTTTCCGCACCGTATCGAGAATGCGATCGCGGATGAAGGCTTGGGAGCCAAACAACACGCCCGGATCAATGTTGCCCTGTAGGCCGATATCCGGACCAAGGCGACGACGAGCATCCAACAAGTCAACCGTCCAGTCAACGCTGACAATGTCGCACCCCGACTGACCCATCCGTTCCAGAACACCAGCACTACCGCTGATGTAGAGAATCAAAGGCACTTCAGGATGCTTCGCCTTCACTTGCTGGAAGACACGCTGCTGATAAGGCAGAGCAAAGGTGTCGTAATCGATCGGGCTAAGTTGACCAGCCCAAGAGTCGAACAACTGGACAACCTGTGCACCACACTCAATTTGGTGGCAGAGGTAGACCGCGATGTTGTCGGCCAGCTTGCCCAGCAACTCATGCAGGATCGCCGGTTCAGAGAAGGCGAGGTGCTTGATGTTGGCATAGGTTTTGGAGCTTTTACCTTCGATCGCATAGGCAGCCAGCGTCCAAGGCGCACCCGCGAAACCGAGCACAGCCGCCTCGTTGCCGACTTCGCGACGCAGCGTTTCCAGAATTGGACGAATGAAGGGTGTGGCTTCCTCTGGATCGAGGTCGTGCACAGCAGCGACTTGTTCAGCCGTGCGAATTGGCGGCTCGAGGATGGGGCCTTTGCTCTCGATGATGTCGAAGGGGATACCCATGCCCGGTAGTGGCGTCAGGATATCCGAGAAGAGAATGACGCCGTCGGGCTTAAAGGCGCGGAAGGGTTGTAGTGAAATCTCGATCGCCAGCTCCGGCGTTTCCGAACGCTCGCGGAAGCCCGGATACTTGTCCCGCAGATCGCGATAGACCTTCATGTAGCGGCCAGCTTGGCGCATCATCCACACGGGTGGGCGATCAAGAACCTCGCCACGAGCAGCGCGCAAAAGTCGGGGGAGCGAAGACGACGCGACCATGAAACCTACGCAGTAGAGGAGCGGGCGCCAGCGGAGAGAGCGGCCAGACTGGCAATTTCGAATTATAGGCGAGCGAGGGGAGCCTCACCTAAGATTCCGGTGCAGAAGACAATTCCAGCACTAAGGTCGCCAAAGGTGGCAAGCAGAGGTCGAGGGAATAGGGGCGATTGTGGCAAGACCACTCATCGGTCCATTTGCCCCCCAAGTTGCCCATGTTGCTGCCGCCATAGGGACGGGCATCGCTGTTGAAAATCTCGCGGTAGAAACCTGCCGCTGGTACGCCAATGCGGTAGTGGGCGTGAGGCTGTGGTGTGAAGTTACAGACCACCACCACAAAGCGATCGCTGTCGTGGGCTCGGCGCACAAACGAGACGATACTGTGACGGTTGTCGCTGCAGTCGATCCACTCAAAGCCGGACTGGTTGCAATCTTCGCTGTAGAGCGCCGGTGAGTTGCGATAGAGCTGGTTGAGGTCTTTGACAAACTGCTTCATGCATTGGTGCGGCGCAAACTGCAATAGGTGCCATTCCAAATCGCCCCAGACATTCCACTCAGCCCACTGGCCAAATTCCATGCCCATAAACAGGGTCTTCTTGCCGGGGTGGGTAAACATATAGCCCAGCAGGCAACGTAAGTTGGCAAATTTTTGCCACTCGTCGCCGGGCATTTTGCCAATTAGGTTGCTCTTGCCGTGGACGACCTCATCGTGGCTGAGCGCCAGCATGAAGTTCTCGCTAAAGGCGTACCAAATGCTGAAGGTGACGTTGTTTTGGTGGAACTGGCGGAACCACGGATCCATGCTGAAGTAGTCCAGCATGTCGTGCATCCAACCCATATTCCATTTAAGGTTGAAGCCCAAACCACCAACATAAGTGGGCCAAGAGACCATCGGCCAAGAGGTCGATTCTTCCGCGATCGAAAGCGCGCCGGGGAAGTAGCTAAAGATCAGGTGGTTGACCTGCCGCAAGAAGTCCGCCGCTTCAATGTTTTCCCGACCGCCATACTCATTGGGAATCCACTCGCCTTCCTTACGGTTGTAGTCAAGGTAGAGCATCGAAGCAACCGCATCCACCCGAATACCGTCGATGTGATACTTGTCAAACCAAAACAAAGCATTCGCCGCTAGGAAGTTGCGAACCTCGTGGCGGCCATAGTTAAAGACTAAGGTGCCCCATTCCCGATGCTCCCCTTGGCGCGAGTCAGCATGCTCGTAGAGGTGCGTCCCGTCAAAGAAAGCGAGGCCGTGACCGTCTTTAGGGAAGTGGCCAGGCACCCAATCGAGGATGACGCCGATGCCGTTTTGGTGGCACTGATCAACGAAGTACATGAAGTCTTCGGGGCTGCCATAGCGACTCGTTGCCGCATAGTAGCCGGTGACTTGATAGCCCCAAGACCCATCAAAGGGATGTTCGGCGATCGGCAGCAGCTCCACGTGGGTGTAGCCCAGATCGAGCACGTAGGGGATCAGGCGATCGGCGAGTTCTCGATAGGTGAGGAAACGCGCTCCCGGTTTGAGGTCAGCGACGGGGACCGGAGCGACTGGCTGTCCTTGCGCATCTGTGGCGATCGCATCTGCACTGGCATGCATCCAAGAACCGAGATGCACCTCATAGACCGAGATTGGTTGGCGTAACGGGTCTTGATTGCGTCGCCGCTCAAGCCAATTGGCATCGTGCCATTGGTAGCGATCGAGATCGGCCACGATCGAAGCTGTTTTAGGGCGCACTTCCTGCTGGAAGCCGTAGGGATCGCTTTTTTCGTAGATGTGACCGTCGTTATTTTTGATCTCGTACTTGTAGGCAGTACCGACGGTTAGCCCCGGAATAAACAACTCCCAAATGCCGTTGCCGCGGCGTGCCATTTGATGTTTTCGGCCATCCCAGCTGTTGAAGTCGCCCAGGATTGAGACATTGCGGGCGGCAGGAGCCCAAACAGCAAAATTAACGCCATCGACCCCTTCGAGTTGGTAGGGATGGGCGCCCAGCTTTTCATAGATACGGTGGTGGTTACCCTCGGCAAAGAGGTGCACATCGTAGTCAGTGAGCAGCGGCGATCGGAAGGCATAGGGATCGTAGATGATTCGCTCGTGCTCACCTTCAGTAACACGCAACTGATAGATCTCC
The DNA here is from genome assembly GCF_003846445.2 of Synechococcus elongatus PCC 11801. Taxonomy (NCBI): domain Bacteria; kingdom Bacillati; phylum Cyanobacteriota; class Cyanophyceae; order Synechococcales; family Synechococcaceae; genus Synechococcus; species Synechococcus elongatus. The sequence continues at coordinate 1,112,898 of NZ_CP030139.2, forward strand.
AGATCTGCTTCCGGGACCCAGCCTTCAAAGAAGTTGGGATGATGCACGGGATGCATCGCGAACTCGCGGCGTAGTTCTGGGCAAATGACCGCCACCTGCTGAGCATCCGGCAGATAAGCCCGGATGATCCACCCAGCTTGACCTTCATGCTCATAACGATGAGGCCCCAGAATGTCGAAGGGATTGGCCTCTTGATTACTGGCAATACGATTGACCTGCTCGACAGATAGAGTGCTGGAAGGGAGCGGGGTCGTACCAGTCATAGGGATATGTAAGAAGGAACAGGCTGCCCAGATGGGCTGGAGTCCTAGTCACTGTAGCAACCCGATTCGTCTCTGCTGCAGTTCTTGGCACAGATTCACTGCTTTCGCCCAGCCACAACGGTCTAGTGGATCAGGGGGATCTGGCAGTTCAGCAGACCGGCAGTGTCAACAGGTAACCGTCTGACTCTGCCATTAATCTCAACTGCCAGAACAGCAGGCTCATGGGCGATCGCTGAGACAACTCAGACTTTGATTTAGTCGGCAGGAGCTGTTGCTCAGGGATTACTGACGGCTGGGACTGATGAGTTCAAAGAAGGCTGGATCAATCTCGAACCCGAGAACCTGAGCAAAGTTTTTGAGGCGACTGGTCCCGACTACGTCTGCGGCAGCGAACTGGTGGGCAAATGAGAAGAGCTTATGGTTGACCCAAATAGCGAGGGCTTCCAGATTGAACTGCAATCCTTCATTGCGACTGAACTGATGGGGAACCAACATCGCGGCATAGCGGGCTAGCTCGCCGGACTGCCAATCCAGCAGCAACGGGAATTGAGGATAGGTGGCGTCCAGTCGGATAAACCAGAGGCGCACCTCAGGAATTTCTGCCAATTCCCGAGGATCGTCGTCACTGCGTGGCCACTGAATGTCAAAGGTCACTTGCTGCTCGAGACCCAGCCAGTCCGCAGTTGTCAATTCTGGCAAGGCTTGTGCAACAGGGCTGAGGTCGAGCTTAGCGATCGCGTCTGCCGACAGAACAAGAGTGCGGCTCATCAGCGCAGCGAGAAAGAACCCTTCTATTATCAAGGGCAGTCTCTACCCCGAACGCCGTCAGATAGGGGCTGCAAAGGAGAATGGAGATTGAACTGTTTAATCCTCTGCTGCGTATTCGGACTATCGCTGCGCGCACTGGTGTGGGGCGATCGCCTTGGTAATGGATATCCAGCTGTGACAACGGTTGCTGCTTGAAGGTCTGGCAGAGTCCACTAGAACGGGAAGCCGAGCAAGAAGGGCAGAACCCCTTGGACAATGCCAGTCAGGACTGCCAAGGCTGCCCCACTCCCGCCACCATTACTATTACCGGCAGCCTTCTCTTGACTGGCCACGATCGTGTTGCGCAGTTCCTGTGATCGCTTTTCACCTTCCAAATTTTGCTTATCTCTATAAAGTTCTTCAGCCATTTGGGCATCGGCGATCGCCTGTTCAGAACGCCCTAGCCCTTGATAGGCGATCGCTCGGCTGAGGTAGGTAGGTGCTGATTTGGGATCGCGCTGCAAGGCCAGATCAAAATAGGAGATAGCACGCTCAAAGCGACCGGCTTGGATTGCTTCGATACCCCAGGTTTGATAGCGCTCAAAGGGCAGAGCGGTCACATCTAGACCCTGGGCACCTTGGATATGGGCTAGCGTCAATTGCTGGGGTGTCACAATCGCCCCCGTTAACCAAGCTTCGCGGAGATCGACTCCATCTAGGCGCGCCCCTGTTAGGTTGGCACCGGCCAAGTTAGCTCGTTGAAGCGAAGCTCCTCGTAGATCGGCTTGACGTAAGTCTGCACCGCTTAAATCTGCCCCACTGAGGTTGGCTCGCTGGAGATTGCTACCGACCAGCCGAGCCCCCGGCAGCCGTGCCAAGACCAGGCCCGCATCCTGTAAATCACAACGTTCGCATTGGCGGGTGGTTAAAAGGCGCTGGAGATCTTCGGGATTCTCGGCCCAGACAGCAAGGGGCCACAGTGCGATCGCCAATCCCCAAGCTACGCTGCGCATGGCTGTTCCCATTCCCGAAAAACCCACGCTAACGGATCGACCGCTAGCCGACAATTACTTCACCCAGATGCCTGAGATACCGCTAAAGTTCCCCTGATCGATCCCGGCTTGTCCACATAAATTAACGAATTGCGGGGATCGCTTCTCTCGACTGGACACCTAGAATAGGGCAGCGAAAGCCCTCATTTAAAAAGGGCGAAGCCTGTTCGGGGAGCGAGTTTCAGCTCCCAAACGTCACCGAATCATCCGAGCATTACTGCTCGCGCATTGTTGCGTTTTCAAGGAGATAGCCCATGAACAAGGGTGACTTGATCGACAAGGTTGCGGATCGTGCCCACGTTACGAAAAAACAGGCAGAACACATCATCTCAGCTGCGCTCGACACGATTATCGAAGCCGTTTCGGGCGGCGATAAAGTCACATTGGTTGGCTTTGGGTCTTTTGAACCCCGCGATCGTAAAGCTCGGGAAGGTCGCAATCCCAAAACGGGCCAAAAGATGAAAATTCCCGCCACGAAGGTCCCGGCCTTCTCTGCCGGTAAGCTCTTTAAGGAGAAAGTCAGCACCTAGAATCGGTGCTGCAATGCCTTGACCCGACCCAATCATGGGGGAAACCTACGCTGGGCTGCTAGCCTTGCTGGGGCTTCCCCAACTGACCTTCTTGATTTTTCAGCCAGCTTGAATCCCCTCGGACCACCCTCGTGGTTGGCAAACTGGCTACAACAGCATTACACCCAGCTGATTGCCTATCCCGATCCGCAGTATCGACAACTTCGGGAGGCGATCGCCAAACATCATCATTGCGATCCCAATTGGATTCTGCCAGGTAATGGAGCAGCAGAATTACTAACTTGGGCAGCCCGCGATTTCGCTGATTGCCGAGAAGTGCTGCTGCTGGGACCTGCATTTCGGGATTATGAGCGGGCGCTGACTGCCGTAGGTGTGCCTTGGCGCCGCTTAGCGCTCCCCCTCGATCGTCCAGCGACGCTAGCAATCCTGCAGAATCTCTTGGAACCGGAGATCCGTGCTGATACAGGACTGCTGATTAACAATCCCCACAACCCAACAGGCTGGCTGTGGCCGCTGCGTGAACTCTGGCTCCTCTTACAACGCTGCCGATTGGTGATCGCGGATGAGGCGTTTTTAGATTTCCGGCCAGATGCTGCTGACTGGAGCCTCGAGCCCTGCTTAGCCGAGAGCCGATCGCTGGTGATCGTGCGATCGCTGACCAAGTTTTACAGCGTGGCAGGGCTGCGATTGGGCTATGCGATCGCCCATCCCGATCGTCTAGAGCGCTGGCAGCAGTGGCGGGATCCTTGGTCTGTGAATGGCTTGGCTGCGGCTCTAGGCCCTGAACTCCTCGCGGATCGGGCTTTTCAAGCAGCGACATGGAACTGGCTCCCAGCTGCTCGCTCAGCATTAGCCAACGGTTTAGCCACAATTCCGGGGCTACGGGTGCTACCCAGTCAGGCCAATTTTCTGCTGGTGCAAGCCGAGCATTCAGTGCTGCCGCTGCAAGAGTGCCTGCTCCAGCAGCATCGCATTCTGATTCGTGATTGCCTCAGTTTCGCAGAGCTAGGCGATCGCTGGTTTCGGGTGGCCGTGCGCAGCGAAGCAGAGAATCAGCAGCTCCTCCGAGCGATCGCAACAGTGCTAACCGATGGTCGGGCCGGATCGATGACTGCTTGAGACCCGAGAGCCTCAGGGTAGGATCAGCGATGTTCTCTCAAGAAACTGAGCCACTCCGTGCGTTTGGCTGACTGCCTTTGGCAACAGAATCAAGCCTTGGTTGCTGAGATTCGTTTTCATCCGTTTGTCGTGGCCTTGGTTGAGGGCAGCCTGCCCCTAAACCAGTTCCAGGCCTACATTGCTCAGGATGCCTTTTTCCTCGAAGCCTTTGCTCGGGCCTACAGTATTGCTGCCGCCAAGTCTGAGCATCGAGCCGACTTTGAGCAGTTTCATCAACTGGCGGGTGGGGTCCTCGAAGAGCTGCAGTTGCACGCTCGATTGGCTCAACGCTGGCAGATCGATCTGCGATCGGTGCAACCCAATCCGGCCACCCGTCGCTATGTCGATTTCCTAGTCGCCACCGCTTGGAGCCGCCCCCTCGGCGCGATCGCGGCGGCGATGGTGCCCTGTATGCGGCTCTATGCCGACCTTGGGCAATTCTGGTTGCAGCGGGGCTATGCTGCTGAACCCTACGGAGAGTGGGTGCAGACCTACGCGGATCCGGCTTTTGAGTCCTTGGCACAGCAACTCGAAGCCCTGCTCGATCGCCACGGCACTGAGGCGATCGCGGCGGAACCCTATGGCTACGCGCTGACCTGTGAGCGGGATTTCTTTAGCGCCGTGGGGAGCGCGATCGCATGACACTGGCACGCACAATCTGCCTCGGCTTTCTGCTCGTCATTTCGGTTGGCACCCTGCTACTGGCAATGCCGTTGTCCCTGGCCGATGGCACGTGGGGCAATCCCCTCACGGCTTTGTTTACCTCAACCTCAGCCGTCTGTGTAACGGGCTTGAGCGTCGTCGATGTCGGCAAATACTACTCACCCTTCGGCCAAGTCATCCTGCTGCTGCTCTTCCAGATTGGGGGGCTAGGCTACATGACGGCCACCACCTTCCTGATGGTCTTGTTAGGGTGGCGGCTGCGCCTGCGGGATAAGGTTGCTCTGCACCGCAGCCTCGAGACTCCAGGCATGGCGGGTCTACGGCAACTGCTCAAGTCGATCATTGCCATGACCGTGGTGATTGAACTGACAGGTGCTTTTCTCCTATTGCCAGTGTTCAGCCGGGACTTTGGCTTCAGTCAAGGACTGTGGTTCTCGCTCTTCCATAGCGTCAGCGCCTTCAACAACGCTGGCTTTGGCCTACTGTCTGACAACTTGATGCGCTACGTCGAAACCCCGATCGTCAGTTGGACGGTGGGCGGGCTGATCATCTTCGGCGGCATTGGCTATCAGGTCTTGCTGGAAGGCTATCTCTGGCTGCGCGATCGCCAGCCACAACGTCGTCTGTTTATCTTCACGCTGCACACCAAGCTGGCTGTGACAATTACCGCTCTGCTGCTAGTGCTGGGCACTTTGGCCATTTGGGGGACCGAGTTTCGCAATACCGATACGGTGGCACAGCTGGGGTACCTCAATAGCTGGACGGCAGCTTGGTTTCAGGCTGTTACGGCGCGAACGGCTGGCTTCAACACCGTTGACCAGATGGAGCTGACCCTAACGGCGGTGGTCGTCACAATCATTTTGATGTTCATTGGTGCCAGTCCTGGTGGGACAGGCGGCGGCATCAAAACCACGACGCTGGGGCTGCTGGTCTTTTGTACCCATGCGGTGCTGCAGGGCAAAACAACGGTGGTCTGTTTTCAGCGGCGTCTGCCTGTAGCCGTCGTGTTCAAGGCAGTGGGAATCACCGTGGGATCGCTCTCAGCGGTCATGCTGGGCGTCATCCTGCTCTCTTTAGCCAACCCAAATCTCAATTTCATTCAAATTCTGTTTGAAGCTGTCTCAGCATTTGGGACCGTCGGGCTGGATTTGGGGGTCATGGCGACCGCCAATGCGGCCACACAGTTGATTCTGATTGGCTTGATGTACACCGGCCGGGTGGGCGTACTGCTGTTGATGTCGGCCTTGTTGGGTGACCCTCGCCCGTCTGCGATTCGCTATCCCGAAGAAGAACTTTTAGTGGGCTAAACCGTCATGCGTTTTGCAAAGTTGTCAGACTTTCGCCTGTTGGGCAACAACGCTCAAAATCGTCAGTTTGCGGTGATTGGGCTCGGGCGTTTTGGACGAGCGGTCTGCGCCACGCTGCACAAGATGGGTCACGATGTGCTGGGCATCGACAGTAACGAAAAGTTGGTCAATGACGCCCTGAGCGACGAGATTATTGCCCATGCGCTGATGCTGGATGCCACTCAGCCAGAAGCTCTGAAGGAAGCAGGGATTTTTGAGTTTGATGTGGTGGTGGTGGCGATCGGCAATTTCATCCAAGAGAGCATCATCGTCACGCTCAACCTCAAAGAGAACAATGTCAAAACAGTGATTGCCAAGGCATCGACGGAAATTCATGGCCGCCTTTTGGCAAAAGTGGGTGCCGACCAGGTGATCTTCCCTGAGCATGAAATGGGCTGTAACTTGGCCTATGCCCTGACACGACCAGGGATTCTGGAACGCCTCAATCTCGATGCCGATCACAGCATTGTGGAAGTGCAGGTGCCAGAGGCATTTCATGGCCAAACGCTAGAAGCGCTGCAACTGCGATCGCGCTACGGCGTCAGTGTGTTGGCAGTGGGCTGCGGCAATCGTTTTGAGATCAACCCGCCGCCGACGCTGACCCTTGAAACTGGCAAACTGCTGGTGGTGATTGGATCCAATGCTGCGATCGAGGCGCTCCCCAGCTAATGCGCGTTTTGGGATTGATCAGTGGCACGAGTGCCGATGGTATCGATGCTGCGATCGCAGAGATTCGCGGTCAGCAAGCGGATCTACAAGTCAATCTGATTGCTTTCGAGACGATCGCCTATGACCCAGCACTACGCGATCGCATTCTGGAAGTGGCCGCAGGCTTCCCGCTCAGTGTGGCGGAGCTGACGGCGTTGGATGCAACGATCGCCCAGTCCTTTGCGAGGGCAGCCCAAACCCTGATTGCGCGATCGGGTTCTGTTGATCTAATTGGCTCCCATGGCCAGACCATTTATCACCAGCCCCCCCAAGCTGGGCAACTGGGCTGGAGTGTGCAGTTGGGCTGGGGCGCAGCGATCGCTCAACAAACTGGCATTCCCACAATCAGTAATTTCCGCAGTGCGGATTTGGCGGTTGGGGGACAGGGTGCCCCCTTGGTTCCTGCCGTGGACCTCTGGCTATTGGGCAGTGATTCGGAAAATCGCTGCGTTCAAAACATCGGTGGCATTGGTAATTTGACGTGGCTACCGCGCCGCGATCGCCCCGACTGGCAAACCGAAGTGCGGGGTTGGGATACAGGACCGGGCAATTCTCTCCTCGATTTAGCCGTTCAAAAGCTGAGTCAAGGTCGCCTGAGTTACGATGCGGGCGGCCAATGGGCAGCGACAGGCCAGATTGATCAAGCACTCTGCGATCGCTGGCTCCAAGAGGATGATTACTTCCGGCTGCCACCCCCAAAATCAACAGGGCGGGAGCGCTACGGCTGGCAGTTTTTGGAAACTTGGGCTGCGGAACTCGATCGCCTCTCGGCGGCTGATCAATTGGCAACGCTCACAGAATTCACCGCCGTCAGCATTGCCGATAACTATCGGCGCTTTTTACCCGCTCTACCCGATCGCGTCTTGCTCTGCGGCGGTGGCTTGCACAATCAGTTTTTGGTGCAGCGACTACAGCAACATTTGCCGACTGTGGCGATCGCCAGCACCGATGAATTTGGTGTGAATTCGCAGGCGAAGGAAGCGATTTCGATCGCGGTTCTCGCCTATTGGCGACAGCACAACAGACAGGGAAATTTGCCAGCGGTGACTGGAGCAAAAAGAGCTGCACTTCTAGGGGATGTCTTTATTCCCTAGAGTTCGAGTTCAAATAATTGAACTCAGCTATTAGCAACAAGGGACCTGAAGGATCAATCAGGAGAGGTTTTAAGCTGCGATCGCTCGATGTGATCACAACTTAAAATCAGTTGTCAAAGCCGTTCTTGATGCAGCGATCGCGGCTGCTAAATGAATTGACCGATGATGAGCGCAGCAACCCCTGAGAAGACCGTAATACCGAGTGCAGTCAGCGGCGATTGACCTTGAGCGACTGCAAACGTGGTGACCACACCCGCGCCAAGGGCGGCAATCAGGAATTGGTCGAGCAGTGCGCTGTTCAGGAAAGGTCGCTTCATAGCCGTGTGCAGATTGCATTCTGCGCTACAGACTACTAGGGGACTGATGGACGATTTGCTTGAGTCGAGGAGACTGTAATCAACGTTTGGGTTTCGCGACTTTTCGTTACACCCCAGCCGGAACTGTAAAGCCACGTAACGACTGCGATCGCTCTTCTGGGCTGAGATGACGCCCCTGTAACAAGACGCCAAAGTTCCCCAAGGCTGTGGGATCCAGCAGCCGATGCAACACTTCCCGCCGCTGCAAAAGCCGACTTAAGTCCACCCCAGTCTGGGGCTGCGACAGCGCCATCAGGCGATCGCCCAAGCCCAGCGCCATCAAAAACAGAGCCTGCTCCGTAAAGGCCAACCGCTCCAGCCCCAGTTGCTCTCCCCAGACTTCCAGCGCCGAAAAGTTGACATGAGCCGTCAGGTCTTGCTGACCTGGACGGGCATAGAGATCACTGTGGAAACGCTGCTGCCAGTAAGCCTGCAGCGTGCCATCCCGCCGACCCGCCGCATAGTAGCGATCGCCGCTGTAGCCATAGTCAATCGTCAGCAGATAACCCCGCTGCAACCCTTTTGCAACCTGAGCTAGCCACTGCTTCGCTGCTGGGTGCACCTCCGTGCGGTAGCCCTCGGGTAGCCGCGCGATCGCGGCTTCTAGTCCCAAATCTGTAAAAACGGCAGTCAACTCTGGACTGGAGAGCGGCCCGAGCTCTTCTTGGAGAACGCCCGCTTGTTCAGTGACGTAAATCTCCTGCCATTCACTACCCTGCCACTGCAGCCGATGCACAGGGAAGGCATCGACCAGCTCATTCGAGAACGCCACGCCGATCGTCGGCTGCGCTGCCCAGTCCTCCCAGGTCCACCAAGCGACGCGATCGCGCCAAGGCTCCAGACGCTGCTGTTGCTGCTGCTGCAGTTGTGGCGATCGCTCAATGACCCGATAGTGCAGCGCTGATTCCAGCTCAGTTCCGGCGAGAGCTGCCAAAAAATCCGCTGCAAAATGACCGGCACCAGCACCCATCTCCACCCAGTCAAAGCGATCGGGCTTCCCAAGAACCTGCCAAAACTCCTGCGCCTGCACCGCTAGCAATTCTGCAAAGTCAGCGGACAGAGTTGGCGCTGTGACAAAATCCCCGCGATCGCCGAACTGACCCGTACGGCTGCTGTAGTAGCCCGACTGCGGATCGTAGAGCGCCCAGCTCATAAACTGCGCCATAGTTAGGCGGCGCTGGGGTTGGCGGTCGATCCAAGCTAGGAGGCGATCGGGAATCGTGTCGTTGCTCCGTTCCATCGGGGAGGTCTGGGACTGCTGGCGGCTCCGGTCATCCATGGTTCCGTTCTTCCCTGAACAGGCGATCGCGTGGGTCCAACCCGCATGTCAGTGGGCAGCTGTTTGCTGCTCAGCCAGCGATCGCAGCTGAGGCAGAATTTGCGCTAAGGCTCGGCCCCGATGACTGATCTGGCGCTTTTGCTCAGGTGCTAATTCGGCAAAACTGAGCTGTAGTTCCGGCACCCAAAAGATCGGATCGTAGCCAAACCCCCCCTCACCGCGAGGCGCTGTCAGAATTTCCCCGGTGCAGACCCCTTCGATAGCCAACACAATTTCTCCTTGGGGTGAGGCCACCGCAATCGCACAAATGAAGGCAGCTGTCCGCTGATCATGGTCAGTCAGTTCCCGCAGGAGGCGATCGATCCGCTCGCGATCGCTCTGACCCCAACGAGCTGAGAACAGCCCCGGCGCACCATTCAAGGCCTCAACACTCAGTCCCGAATCGTCTGCGATCGCCCATTCCCCAGTGGCGATCGCCGTTTGTTGGGCTTTGAGGGCGGCGTTCTCTGCAAAGGTCTGGCCGGTTTCTTCAATCTCCAGATCGGCTGGCTTGAGCTGCAAAGCCCAGCCACTTTCAGCGAGATAGGACTGGAGTTCCTGCAGCTTGCCAGGATTGCCTGTTGCAACAACCAAGGGTTTCATGCGTCAGTTTCGGGTTGAGCAGTGTGCCGTGCGGGTAAACGCAGTCCCACATTCCCCAGCCAGAGGTAAGCGATCGCCAGTAGTAAGGCGTTAAGGGCAATTCTCACTTGGCTGCGGGTCAGCTCACTGCTCAGTTGCCGCTCCTGCCGCCGTTGCTCCGCTTGAACGCGATCGAGTTCCTGCTTTTGCTCATCTCGCAGCGCTTGGCGCACTTTCTCCGGATTGTTGCGTAGGTCAGCAGCATTCTTCTTCAGAAAGTCGGGAATCGCTGCATTGGGATTGGCCGCGATCGCTTGCTCCAGTTCCGCCACCTGCTCAGGGCTTGCCAACAATTGGGCCAAGACCGACTCTTGCGCTTGATAGCGATTGTTAATATCCGCTTCGCTCTGGGCGACCTGATTATTCAGGGCTTGCCGCGCTTCGCGACCAGCGGCACTGCTGTCATTCCAATAGAGCGGAATCACAGCCAGATAGAGGGCACCCAGAAGCGCGATGATTCCAAATAAAGGCAGGCGGACCTGCTGCCAACGCCCCCCACTGCGCCCCGCTAAGCCGTCTAGCCCCCAACCAAATAGGAAGAGCGCCAAGCCAATCAGGGGAATGATGCCACGATCGGTAAACTCTGCCAAAAAACTGGCGCGCCATGCGAGTTCGCCGAAGGAAGCTGCCAGTAAGCGGAGCACGAGCCCCAAGACTCCGGCAACCACAATCAGCAGTCCGCTCAGACGCAGACAAAAGGCCACAAAAGTCGGAGGCGTGCGCAAACCGTCAGTCATAGTGCCAGAGAGGGACTGCCGTTAGCGTACTGCCAAACCGGCGAGTTTCAGATCTGCTGCGCCCAATCCCGAGCCCAGTGGAGCGTGGCCTGCACCGCAGCGGGGGTGGCCGCTTCGCAATAGAGCCGCAGCAGCGGTTCGGTGCCACTGAAACGCACCATCAGCCAGCGGTTATCACTGAGACGGAACTTAAAGCCATCGATGGTTTGGCAACTGACCACCTCCAAACCGGCGATCGCAGTTGGGGCTTGGTTTTGCAGGGCTTGGAGCACGCGATCGCGGGCCTGCATATCTGCGAGGGGCAAGTCGATGCGATCGTAAGCCGATTGGAATTGGGTGCGCGCCTGTAGGTCGGCGTAGAGTTCGCCGAGATTGCGACCACTCTGAACAATCGCTTCAAGGAGATAGAGGGCCGAGAGCAAGCCATCGCGCTCAGGAATGTGGCTGCCGTAGCCAATGCCGCCCGATTCCTCGCCCCCCAGCAAGACGGTCTGACTTTGCATGCGATCGGCGATGTATTTATAGCCCACCGGTAGTTCTGCGACGGGGATATCAAAGAGTGCTGCCACCTTCGGCATCAGATCCGAGCCACTGACAGTTTTCACCAGCTCTCCCGGATAACCGCGCCGCGCCGCAAGATGCTCAATCAAAATTGGGATCAGTACTTGGGAACTTAAAAATTCCCCCGAACGATCGACGGCAGCAATGCGATCGCCATCGCCATCAAAGACAAAGCCAACTGCCAGTGGTGTTGCTACGCCGCGACTGAGCTGCTGGCAGAGACCCACCACATTCGCCGCGAGTGGTTCTGGCGCTCCGCCCCCAAAGAGGGGATCGCGATCGCTGCGGAATTCTGTCACGGGCACCTCTAGGATCTCGCCCAGCGCACGAGCAGCTGCCCCATGCATGACATCGACAAAGACGCTCAGCTGACCGCTGCGGATCGCGGCTTGGATGGCTGCCAAATCCACCTTCTGGCGCAGCATGTGCCGATAGGACTGCCAAGGATCGAAGCGGGCGATCGCGGCGGCTGGATCGGGTAGTGGCGGCGTAAAGCCTTGATCGAGCAGCGCTTCCACCTGGGCGGTCACACTGCCCGGCACAGATCCCCCAAAAGCCCCTTTGATCTTCAGCCCTGAATACTGCCCGGGGTTGTGACTAGCGGTAATCACCAGCGCCCCCAAGGCCGACTGCTCATGCACAGCCCAGCTCAAGGCTGGAGTCGTGGCGTAGTCTGTGGCGAGCTGCGCCTCTAACCCGACGCTGTGAACCGCTTGAGCGGTAACGGTGGCAAATTCCTCGGACAGGAAGCGGCGATCGTAACCGACGAACACTCGGCGCGAACCGTTGTTGCCGTAGGTATCAGCGAGGACTTGAGCTGCAGCCCCAGCAGCTCGATAGAGACGATCAAAGGTGAAATCTGCGGCAATCACACCCCGCCAGCCATCAGTGCCAAACCGAATCGGGCCAGGAGGGGTGACAGCATAATGCACAGCAGACATGATCGGGAATCCAGCGCCGCTTACGAGTCTACCGAGCGATCGCATTCCACCGGCCCCATCAGATAGTGGTGCAAAGTCGGCTGAGCTTCACAACCCAGGTCACCACCAACCCATTTTACCGGCCGCAATCCCTGCTCGACTGCAAGGTGAGCCTCGATCCTCTTTAGGAGTCACAATCACCCCAACGGACAAATCACTGTCACTTTCCAGCCACTCCGCCGAGGTTTAACCCTCTCAACCTCCTTGGAGTTTGTGATGGAGCTGCAGGCAAGGAGTGCGGGGCGATCGCGATTCAACACACACGCGTTGAAGATGAAGATACAGACTCCCATCGCCCATTCTTGATAGACTCTCGGGAGCCGCGAGGAAGCAAGCGTGGTCGATAGCAGCCGCGATCAAAGTCAAGGGACGATCGCCAGCCAAGAGCTGCGCGATATTGTTCGGCAGCAATTGCAGGGCTTGCTTGAGATTAATGACTATCAAGGTGCAAAAGTCCTCCTACAGCCAGTGCAATACCCTGACATTGCCGAGGCGATTGAAGGGCTACCCGAAACGCTCCAAGCGCTTGCTTTCCGCCTGCTCCCCAAGGATGAAGCGATCGAGGTGTATGAGTACCTCGACAGCAGTGTGCAGCAAGCCCTGATCGATGAGCTGCGCAGTCAGGACGTGCTTGACCTCGTCGAGCAGATGTCGCCGGACGATCGCGTGCGCCTGTTCGATGAACTACCAGCCAAAATCGTCCGTCGCTTGTTGCAGCAATTAAGTCCGGCGGAGCGAGAAATTACTTCGCTGCTGCTGGGCTATGGAACGGGCACAGCAGGCCGGCTGATGACACCGGAATACATCGCCCTCAAGGAAGGGATGACCGGCGATCAGGCCTTGGCTCGGGTGCGTTTGATGGCACCACGAACGGAAACGATTTACACCCTTTACGTCACGGATGTCAGTCGTCGCCTCACTGGAATTCTGTCGCTCCGCGAACTGCTGGTTGCCTCATCAGAAGCCAGCATTGGCGAGTTGATGACGCGTGATGTGATCAGCGTCCATACGGATACCGACCAAGAAGAAGTGGCACGAGTTATCCAGCGCTATGACCTGCTGGCTGTCCCCGTGGTCGATCGCGAGGAGCGACTCGTTGGGATTGTGACGGTCGATGACGTCATCGACATTCTTGAAGAGGAAGCCACTGAAGACATCTACACCTTGGGCGGTGTGCAGTCGGGGGAAGACGATTATTTTCAAACGAATTTGCTGACCGTTGCGCGGCGTCGGGTGGTTTGGCTCTTCGTCCTCCTAATTACCAACACTGGCACTAGCGCCGTCATTAGTAGTCAGGAAGAGGTGCTGTCTAAAGTGGTGGCTTTAGCCGCATTTATTCCTTTGCTTATTGGCACCGGCGGCAACGTTGGGGCGCAGTCATCAACGGTGGTGATTCGCGGTCTGAATACCGATCGCCTGCGTAGCATGAACCCGCTGACAATTGTGTCGCGCGAATTGATTGCCGGTGCGTTATTGGGCGTCATGCTGGCGATCGTGGTCACGGTTTGGGCCTTCTTGCTGGAAGGTAACTGGCAAGTGGCGATCGCGGTTGGCTTCAGCTTGTTCGTAATTTCCGTGCTGGCCTCCACAGCCGGCTCTGTGCTGCCCTTGATCTTCAAGCGCTTTGGCCTCGATCCAGCGCTGATGTCCGCTCCATTCATCACCACTGTGGTGGATGTAGCAGGCGTGTTTGTCTACCTGCAGCTCGCCCGCGTCATCTTGGGCTTGAACTAGATTTCAGGACAAAGCCCGATTTCGCATCCTCTTTTTGGACCAATCTGCAGACGACTGGCAAAGCAGGAGGGTTATCTCGATGACAAGACTTGAAACGATCGCAATATCTCTCGATAGCGTTGGGGTTGCTGCTCAAATTCACGGGCAGGCAAAGAAATCACAAAGGTATAAAGCTGTCCTTGAACCAAAGCGATCGCCGCTAGATCATGGCGAGCTTGCTGCCCGATCTGCACCGCATATTCCAGCAAATACGCCGGCCCTAAGGCCGTTTCTTGCTGTTCAGCTGTCAATAGTTCCACTTGCCGACCGCGATCGGGCTGATTCAACCACTGCGTTTGCAAGGTGTAGCCAACTGTCGGTGGGTCGCCGAGATCTGTGAGCTGACTCGTCGCCGGCACAGGACTGATCAGCAAACTCAGATTACGATCGGGACTGAGGGGATCGCGAAAGGCGATGGTTGCAGGTCCAGGCTCTTCCACAGCGACCCAAGCAGGTGGATAAGCAAACTGCCAGTTAGCACCTTGATAAATCGGCAGTGCCAATGTCTGACAGGCGGTCAACAACAAGAGCGACGCGATCGCAAAACCCAGTCCGATTCTCGTCAGCCAGCGAGCCCTTGTGCGAGCGATCGCGACCATCGCAGATGCCCTCAGCGCAAACTGAGATAGGTGTAGCGTTGCAAGCTCTCCTCATAGTTTCGGAGCAATCGTTGGGATTCATCGAGACTGATCTGATCCTGTTGCAACGCAGCTTCAGCTTGTTGGCGCAGGCGCTCGAGGAGTTGTTCAGCATCATATTGGACGTAGCCTAAGACCTCAGCCATCGTGTCCCCTTTGACCACGTGTTCAATGCTGTAGCCCTTAGGCGTCAGCTTGATATGGACAGCATTGGTATCCCCAAAGAGGTTATGAAGGTTGCCCATGATCTCTTGATAGGCACCTCCCAAAAACATCCCCAGAACGTAGGGTTGATTGGGTTTTAACGGATGGAGTTCTAAGGTTGATTTGACATCCAACAAATCAATAAAGCGATCGATCTTGCCATCGCTGTCACAGGTCAAATCTGCCAGCGTCACCCGCTGACTTGGCTCTTCATTCAAGCGATGAATCGGCATAATTGGGAAGAGTTGATCGATCGCCCAAGTATCAGGAGCCGACTGGAAGACCGACAGGTTGACGTAATAAATCGACGCCATCACCCGCTCAAGATCTTCTAAGTCTTCTGGGATGCGATCGAGTTGCTGCAGAAGCTCTTGAATGCGATGGCAACAGCTCCAAAATAGTCGTTCTGCTTTGGCCCGTTCTGTCAGGCTCAAGTAGCCCAAGCGGAAGGCCGAAACGGCATCTTCCTTGAGCTTGAAGGCATCGTGGTAGCACTCTTGCAGATTGTCAGGCGCGATCGCTTCCAGCACTTCATAGAGCGTGCGAACGATCGCTGAGTCTGCTTCCTGTGGCGGCTCACTCTCCGATCGCGGCACTTCGCTACTGCCCAGCACATCAAAGACCAACACCGATTGATGCGAGGCGATCGCCCGTCCACTCTCGCTGATCAAGGTTGGAACTGCGAGATGATGCACCTGACAGGCATCTTTAATCGTGGCGACGACATCGTTGGCATAGGTCTGCATGTTGTAGTTTTTGGAGGCATGAAAGTTCGTCTTCGAACCGTCATAGTCCACGCCTAAACCACCGCCGACATCGAGGTAGCGCATGTCGGCGCCAAGCGCCGCAAGCTGCACATAGATCTGGGCAGCTTCTTGAATCGCGTCCTTGAGCACGCTGATATCGGAAATCTGTGAGCCGATATGGAAGTGCAGCAACTGTAAGCAGTGCAGGAGGTTAGCCGCTTGGAGTTTCTCGACTGCTGCCACAATTTCCGGCATGGTCAAGCCAAACTTGGCGCGATCGCCAGCGGAACTGCCCCAGCGCCCCATCCCTCTGGCATTGAGCTTGGCACGAACCCCGAGAATCGGCTCAATTCCTAAACGCTGACTAGCCGCGATCGCCAGATCAACTTCTTCAAGCTGCTCAATGACCAGAATGGGCGTCTTGCCCAAGCGCCGTCCCAGAATTGCGGTTTCAATATAGTCCCGATCCTTATAGCCGTTGCAGATCAACAGCGCTCCGGGTGTATCCAGATGTGCCAGAGCAATCAATAACTCTGGCTTCGAACCGGCTTCCAGACCAAATTGAAAGGGCTGACCATAACTGACGAGACTTTCAATCAGGTGGCGTTGCTGGTTGCATTTGACTGGGAAAACGCCACGATACTCACCGGCATAGTTATAGCGAGCGATCGCCTTAGCAAAGCAGGCATTTAAGCGCTCGATGCGATCTTCCAAAATGTCAGGAAAGCGGATCAGCAAGGGTAGGTTCAGTCCCCTTCGCCGCAGTGCCTCTACCAATTCATAGAGATCGAGAGAACCGCCGCGATCGCCTTGGGGGGAAACGGTGATGTGACCGGCTGCGTTGATGCCAAAGTAGGGCTCGCCCCAGCCTTGAATTCGATAAAGCGATTCGCTGTCTTCAATGCGCCACTGCTGCGACTCAACAGCTACCGCTAGGGGCGCGATCGCCGTTTGTTCAGCCGCCATGAGTCTCTCCACCAATGCCCTGCTAGTCTAGCCTGCAGCTCACATTTCCCTAAAGCACAGCAAGGCTGACTGATCACTCGATAGCGGGTTCCTGCCAAGCACAGCGCTGGAGCTGATAGTTTTGACCATCAAATAGACAGATCAGATATTCAGCGGCGGGATCAAGGGTTGCCAAACTACTGGCCATGTCCTCGCGCAGCACTGGATCGGGACAGCGCGCGATCGCCTCAGCATTGAAGTAAAACAGCTCATGGCCACGACAGAGGACTAATCCTGGCCCTTCCTGCGGTGCCATCTGCCCAATGAACGCCTCAACTTCTGCTGCGAAAGGGTTATGGTTCGAATCGGTGCAGGATGAAGCAGTCATACAGCGTTGAGACACTCTGAAAACAGTTTTGCCTGACCCTCAGAATAGGCGATCGCCCATAACGGACTTGATTCAGGATTCCGCGCGATCGCCAGCATCGAGATTGACAAACTGTCGACAGGCGCCCCAAATTTGCGAGCCGACATTACCCAAAGCGTGATCGCTGGTTAGGGGTTGGAGTGTGACCCAGGGTCGCTGGGCGGCGTAGCGATCGCTCGCTGCGAAGTCAATCACTTCATCGGCAGTGCCATGCAGGATCAACGTGGGAAGCGATCGCTTTAAATGCTCGTCCTGCCACTGCTGCAAATCCTCGACAAAGCCCCAATGCAAGGGCCGAAAATCGCGATCGCGCCAGTGATAAAACGGACGAGTTCCCTGCTGTTGCCACTGTTCTAATGCAAGTGAATCCAGCCGCGGCAGCCATTGAGCCAGAAATTCAAAAGCAGGCGCGAGGAGGAGAACCTTCATCACTTGGAGATTGCGTTCCGCCAGCCAAGCTGCCGTTAAGCCCCCCAGACTCGAGCCGATCACAACCGTTGGTTCATCGGTCAGTTGGGCTTCGACTTGGCGAATTTGCCGACTGAACGTCAGGCTAGAGAACTCTGGCTCATTCAAGTCGGGACAGATGAGATCGAATCCCAATCGTTGAAAGCGACCGCGTAGATACTTAGCTTTCGCAGACTCTGGCCCCGAGGCAAAGCCATGCAGATAGAAATAGCGTGTCATCCCCGAGCGATCGCTGTTGAATGAACTGGATCAGGAGGCAGTGGCGATCGCAGGCAACCCTAGCAGGGTTTGCAGCCGTTGAAAATCGAGCGCTTCTCGCACCAGTCGGCTGACATATTGCGCCTTGACGATTTCATGCAACCGCACTTGGCCAAAGGCTTGGTCAATAATTTCAACGGTTGTTAAGGTATCTAACTGAACCGAGAGGATCGGAATTTCCATCTCTTCCGCACGGCTGATGATCTGCGGCAGCGGTGCCACTCGACCCGTCAGAATCAAGCACTGGGTTGAGGTTTCAAGGGCAGCCAACTGAATATCTGCGCGATCGCCACCCGTGACCACAGCCATGTTGCGACCCTTACGGAAGTATTCCATGGCCGAATTAACGTTCATGGCGCCAATCGTCAGGCTCTCGACCATCAGATCCAAGCGATCGCGGCAGCAGAGTACTTCAGCATTGAGGCGACTCACCAGCTCCGTGACACTGACGCTGCGCAGTAACGCGCTCTGGGGCAGCAAGCCCAACACAGGAATCCCTCGCGCCTCTAGGAAGGGCACCAAGGTCTCACGCACATGCTCAATTTCAGTGCGGGGGATAGCGTTCAAGACAACCCCCAACAGGCGATCGCCCAGAGCTTGTTGCGCTGCGAGCAGACTATCGACCGATCCCGTTTCAGACCAGCGGTTCGCCAACAGCACAGGGGCATCTAAAGCAGCAGCCATCTGAGGTAAATCCAGGTTAAACACCTGACCATCAACCAGTCGCCCCGCCCCTTCAATTAAGGCGATATCCCCAGGTGGGCGATCGCGATACTGCTGTAACTGAGCCAGATAGTCCGTGCTATCAACCTGAGCTAAGCGCCGCTGCACGCTGGTGGGGTCGAGCATGACCAACGTTGGATAGCGCTGTTCATCGCTGAGGTTGAGGGTCTCGGCAATGAAACGAACATCTTCATCAATCAGGACCGTACCGGGCTTGATAGGACCCTCTTCAAAACAGGTTCCCAAGGGCTTGCCGTAGGTGATTTGCAAACCCTGCTGCTGGAAATACTGCGCAATCCCTAGCGTCAGTGCTGACTTACCGCTATACGCTTCGGTGGACCCCAACAGAAGATATGGCGAAGACGGCAGCACCTTGCCCCCTGGATCGTTTCGTGGCGAATGTCCGACCATTTTAACGGGGTCTTGCCCCCGCTCTAGCGCCCAATCGTCAAAACTTTGGCTGTTCATCAGCCTCTCAAGCACTCACTAGCTTTCGTATGGGTTAGTCGTCATAACCCAGCAGACGGCGATAGAAGGCGCCAGGAAAATCGGTTTGCTGCACACGTTGATAGCCCATCAACATATCAATGAGGTAATCCATGAACTCGTGGTTGGGCAGCAAGATTTCGTAGGTCAGTTCGGCATCGTTATTAAACTGCAAGTGACAGCGCGTCATATCCGCTGGCAGTGGGGTTACCGTCCAAGTCGCTACAAAGGAAATGGGCGGGCCTCCTTCGACAGCGCGGCTACCTTCAATTGAGCTGCTTTGGTACAGGCTGAGCGCATAGGGCAAATAGCGGCGCCGATTGGGTTGCGAGTAGTAGGGCGCATAGAGGGATACTGCCCGAGGGTCTGCCGGAACAAGTTCATCAATTCGCATGGGGATGACCAGCCGTCTAGCGCTAGGGTGCCTAGTCTGTGCTAACAGGTTTGCAGCACCTCGACCAGAGTCTACCGCCCAAAATGCCCATGTTATGGTTCAGGGGATGTGTTTGACTGCCATTCATGGCTGCGGCTTGGACTGTTGCGATCGGCCTGTCTCTGCTGTCGATTCTCTGGGTCGAACTCGTTCGCGATAGCTACCATACCCTGGCTCACTACTGGACGCCGCTCTATCGGCTGCATGTCTGGCATCACAAAGTCTTTCGTCCGGATCTGACAGTGGTCGACCCGACGGTTTACCGTCGAGCCCAGTGGTACAACGATGTCCCTGAAGCGAGTGTCATGTTGCTCTGCGGAGGGCTGTGGGGTTGGTGGGTCCAGCCTTGGTTATCAGTAGGGCACTGGTTGCCCTTTTTGGGCTGTGCCTACACCTTGATTTTCTTGGGTGGGGCGATCGCGCGCGGGTTAGCTGTCCCCAAAGCGGATACCTTCACAGATCTCACCCATTTACCAGGTCCGTTCACAGAACCGCCCAGCACGCTATTTGTGAATCGCACCTATCATTGGCGCCATCACTTTGATAGTCAGACTGCTTATTTCTGTGGCACGTTTTCGTTTTTGGACAAGCTGATGGGAACTGCACTCTCGCTTAAGGGCAAAACAGTTGCGGTCACCGGTGCGGCTGGAGGCTTAGGGCAAGCACTGATTATTGAACTCCAGCGAGCTGGAGCTACCCCGATCGCTTTGACGAGTGGAAGCCGTCCTCTACCCGCTAGCTTTACAGATTTGGGTGTACGGGTACTGCGCTGGCAGGTTGGGCAGGAAGCCGCGATCGCAGACGAATTGCAGCGGATTGATATCCTGCTGCTTAATCACGGTGTCAATGTCCTGCGCGATCGTTGCGCGACAGCCATTGAGCAATCCTACGAGGTCAATGCTTTTTCCCAGTGGCGCCTCTTGGAGCTGTTCCTGGAAACCGTGACGGACAATCGCGCGATCGCCCGTAAAGAAGTCTGGGTTAACACTTCTGAAGCAGAAGTCAATCCTGCTTTTAGTCCACTGTATGAACTCAGCAAGCGAGCGATCGGTCATCTCATAACTTTGCGCCGCCTCGATTCACCGATTGTTTTACGCAAGCTGATCTTGGGCCCATTTCGTAGCGACCTCAATCCCTATGGCGTGATGTCGGCTCGCTGGGTGGCTCGCCAAGTGGTTGCTCTCGCCAAACGGGATGTTCGAAACATTATCGTGACGATTAACCCGCTAACCTATCTGTTCTTCCCACTGAAAGAAGCCAGCACGTCTTGGTACTATCGCCTCTTTAGCCGACCCACTCGGTCATCGCGATCGCTCACATTTACAGACTCTTCAGAGAAAATTCACACAGTAGGCAACCAGACTGAGCAGAACTCCTTACGATAAAGGCATCCTGCGATAGCCATTCTGAACTATCCAGTTAAGCCCTTCAGGCTTCGCATTCCGTGGTTGAGGAAAGCAGAATGTTAGAGTCTTTAGCATTAGCGATTGGTGTAGGAATCGTGATTGTTCTGAGCAGTTGGCATGAGGCCTCATAACAAAACATTCACTAACACCAACACACCAGTAATCAATTGGTTTCGAGACACTTTAGCCCAATCTCTAGCCTACAAATTGTCATCTTTGATCAGTTCCTTAAACTGAAGAGACAACTGTTGACAGAGGAGGGAAGAGTAAAAGCATTGTGAATCGTAAGTCAGAGTTACCTGTCCCCATTGGTTGACACACCGCTTATGCTAATCACTGCTTTGAAGATCGTCGTCTAAATCAAGAGACAGAATTTCTGCAACATCAGCAAGATCTAAATCTGGTAGGTCTGCCAGATCAGGGACTTCAGGAATAGTTTCTTCTAAGACGTGAACTTCCGATTCTGCTGCTAATGGAGGTTCTGAACGCGGAGGCAGCGATTCTAAAGCGATCGATTCAGGCTCGACGAGATCAGGTTGCTCCTGTTCGTCCTGGGTCTGTGTTACTTCTGCGAGAGTTTCCTGTTCTACTAAGGGCTGCTCAATTGCTTCAGTTGCCAAATCAAGATCTAATTCTGGGTGATCGAAAAATTCGGGATCGGGAAGGGACTCTAAATCATCCTCAGGTAGAAGTGATTCCGGTAGATCTGGAGAGCGATCAAGGTCAAAGGTAGTCGCCTGATCGGAATGGATGACGGCATCTAAAATCTCTTCTGACGTCGCTTTATTTACATTGCTGCCACTCGCTAATGATTCAGAAAGCTGAGGCTGCTTAGCAACAATAATTTCTTGGTTCGCAAGGGTCGACAAAACAGCAGTCGGTTCCAAGATAAAGGTTGGATGCTGTTCAGCAGTTTCAACGTCTTGAACCGATACAGAGGTGACGCCGTGAATATCTCCCCAGCGTAGATAACTGTCGGGCAGGCTAGTGATTTTCTGCTGAGAGAGACGCTGGAGTTGTGGCGGCTGTTCAACAGGTAATCCTAATAACTGAGTTCCGTGATCAGGTTGCTCAACCTTCATCAAGATTAAAAAGTGAGCTGATTCAAGTGGGGCTGTAGCTTCAGTTCCTGAGAGGCGCGATCGCCCCAATAAATGCTGTTCTAGATCAATCACAATGACCTGCTCACCTTGATAGGTGATTAAACCAAAACCACGTCGATGTGGATCGCCATAAA
Source organism: Synechococcus elongatus PCC 11801 (assembly GCF_003846445.2). Lineage (NCBI taxonomy): Bacteria > Bacillati > Cyanobacteriota > Cyanophyceae > Synechococcales > Synechococcaceae > Synechococcus > Synechococcus elongatus. The sequence goes on from NZ_CP030139.2 coordinate 1,134,797, forward strand.
TCTTAGGAGATTGAATGACCTTATAGATACTCTCAATGGGTAGGGCAAACTGCTCATCAGCAATCACGAACACTAAAAATTGCTGATAGCTAAGTTGAGGATTTTTGTTTGATCGCTGCAGCCGACGAGGGGTATAGGTAGCCATGGAAAAGCCCTAGGAGTGGTTGATCTGAATCAGTTCACGCAGCGTTTGTAGAAGCTCAGATTCGCGGAAAGGCTTTGTAAAGTAGGCAGAAGCTCCGAGATTCAAGGCCAGCTTTCGGTGCTTATCACCACTGCGCGAGGTCAACATGGCAATGGGCAGCCGTCTGACTGAATCTAGATTTTTGACTTGCGCCAAGAATCCGTAGCCATCTAAACGGGGCATCTCAACATCACAGATTGCCGCTTCAACCTGCAGACCGCCTTTGAGCTTGTCAATTGCTTCTTGGCCATCTTTGGCCTGCTCAACGCGATATCCCGCTTTTTCTAAAATACTGGCTAAAAAGCGCCGCACATTAATCGAGTCATCAATGATGAGAATGGTCTCTTGTGGGGGTAATAGATACGCGGTGGACTGAGTCGGTTCTAACGGCAGTCGATTCAGCGTATGACTATTTTGAATCCATTGCAGCAGTGCAAAGGTATCAACCAGTGGAACAATCCGTCCATCGCCCAAAATCGTACAGCTACTAAATCCTGGGGGGAGCGAGATAGTACTATTCACCTGCCGAATCGTGACTTCTTGTTCCCCCCAGTAGCGATCGACTTTAACACCGACAAAGTTGTTGCCTTGATTGATGAGCAGAACAATCGGTTCATTGATGGTGGGAACACCGTCCAAACTGACTGGCGGACAGGGGCGACTAAACTGAAACCATTGGTCAAGTTGGAGCAACGGAATCAGCGTATCGTCAAGGTTCAAAACAGTTTGACCCGCACTATTCAGAACCCACTGAGGATTGAGTTCAATAATTTCCTCGATCGCATCGGTTGGTACGGCAACCAGCATGTTGCTCACTTCAATGAGTAGAACCCGTGCAACAGAGAGTGAGAAAGGAACCGTGATCGTAAACGTAGTTCCTTGACCCGATTGCGTATCAATCTGAATATCGCCCCGAATCTGATGAAGATTTGTCCGGACAACATCCATTCCTACACCACGCCCTGAAAGTTCGGTGACCTGATCAGCGGTGGTGAAGCCAGGCTCAAAAATGAGATCAAGTAATTCGCGATCGCTTGCAGCTTCAAGGCTGGCTTGATCTAAACCCATCAACTGAGCACGTTGCCGAATCTTTTGAAGATCGACTCCGTTACCATTATCTTGAATCGTAATAACGGTTTGATTACCTCGATATGCAGCAGTAATTTCAATGGTTGCGGTTGCTGGTTTACCTCGGGATTGACGAACTACGGGCGTCTCAATACCGTGATCAAAAGCATTACGAACAAGATGCAGAAGAGGGTCAGTCAGCAACTCTAGGATGGCGCGATCGATCAGCGTATTCTCACCATTAACAATGAGCTGAACTTCTTTGCCATACTCTTGGCTGAGCTGACGAATCATACGTGGGTAACGATTCACCAAATCTGCAAAAGGACGCATTCTCACCTGTGTGAGGCGACCTTGCATTTGCTTAGCCGTACGGTTGAGCGCTTGGCCGGTATGTTCAGTCTCTTCAAGATTGGTTTCGATATCACTCGTAATTTCTTGGATCTGAACAATGGTTTCCATCACCTCTTGGGAAACCAAATGGACAGGACTATAGCGATCAAATTCCAAGATATCGAAGCTTTGCTGCCAAGAGTTTAGAGCGCCACCTACAACGCTGCTGACTGGGATTGCCGTTGCTGCGCGATCGGTGGTCGCTCGTAGCTCAAAGCTCGATTGCTCCAAGCGTCGTACCTTACTCTTAAGTGTCTGCAATAACTGTCGCATTCGCTTCAGTTGCAAACTGAGGCCATTCCGCTCGATGGTCAGTTCACCAAACAGCTCACTAATATCCTCTAACTGCTGAACAGCTACACGAACAGTTCGCACTTGGCTAACATCTGTTGCCAAATCAGAGGCACTAGATGGAGGATTGATGGTCTGAGTGGTAATCGTTTCAGGCGTAAATTCGAGCTGCGCTGTCTGAGCAACTGTCAGACCTGGCTCTGATCCCGACTGCAGATCAGCAGTGGAAACGGCTGTCCGGGGCTTGGCGAATGATGTTGATTCCCCAGTCGGGAGAAATGCCTCGGCAGCTATATCAACCTCTTCTCCCACGGCAATGGAAGGAATGGCATCTGCCAGCTCTGCCCGATAGACAAACTGATCCGGCAACGCATTCAACTGTTGAGTCAGGACTAAAGCCTGACAGTGCCTCAAGTCTTTGAGGACTTGGCCTGCGATCGCTTTGACATCTGTTGATGGCTGTTCCAACAAATCAGAAATTGAAAGACAGAACTGACTGAATTGAGGGAGTTCTAACATCTGCCCAAGTCCTGAAAGTTCTTGGGCAACGATCGCAAACTCTTCTCGCAGACAAGGATGATTTGGCGTCTGTAGCACAGTCTCCAAACGTTGCAAACATCCCTCCACTTCGGATTCAAACAGGAGCGATCGCATATCGTCTCCCGCTTCTTCCGACAGGAGAGCAAGATCATTCTCCGGCTGCGGCTCACCGAACTGATCTCGCAACAATCCAAACAGGGGATGAATATGTCCCTCAAGCCATTGATCCGTTGGTTCCGTTCCCTGTCGATTCAGCTGGAGCACCTGATGAACTTGGTCAACCGCATGGAGGAGCTGCCGTTCCAAGGGCTTTTCAAGGGTTTTGCCTGCTCGCATCACCTTGAAAAAGTCCTCTAATTGGTGGGCGAGATCACTAAGGACAGTGAAGCCCATCATGGCTGCGCCACCCTTAATGGAATGGGCAGCCCGCAGGATCAAATCAATCGTGGAACGGCGATCGCTAGTTTGGCTGATGTCACTAAGCTCTCGCTCAATCGTACTGAGATAGTCTTCAGCTTCTTCCAGAAATTGAAGCCGAATCACGGCTTGAGGATCACTCATGGCTCTATTCCTCAGCACCCACTCTAAAGGTATCAACGGAGGATTTGAGTTTTTGAGCAACGGCAACAGTCGACTGAAGGGAAGTCGAGATATGGCGGGATGTATCCGAGATTTCTTCAGAGAAGTCTGCCATCTCTTTCATCAGGTCAGTCACAATGTTCGAAGTTTGAGACTGACTGACTGTTGCTTGTGAAATGGCTTGAACCAATTGGTCAATCTGTTGAGACACAAACACGATTTCCTCAAGATTTTTCTTCGCCGTTTCGACAAGTTGCGTCCCTTCAACCACCTGGCTCGTGCCCGTTTCCATGGCAGTCACCACCTCATTGGTTTCTTGTTGAATGGCTTCAACAATCTGCTCAATTTCTTTGGTAGCAGCAGCAGAGCGGGTTGCCAGCTCACCCACCTCCTCTGCAACGACTGCAAAGCCTCGACCTTCTTCGCCAGCTCGTGCCGCCTCAATACTGGCGTTAATTGCCAAGAGGTTGGTCTGAAGGGCGATCTGGTTAATCAGCGAAATTACCTTGGAGATCTGTTGTGAAGACTCACCCAGTCGTTTCACTTTTTTCGCAGTCTCAGCAACTGTTTCGCGCAAGTGGAGGATGCTCCGTACGGTTTCATCCATGGTTTGACCACTGCTGATTGCCGTCTCAGACGACTTCCGAGCCACCTCAGCAGCTTGGTTTGCTGTGTTGGAGACGGCAACGATGGAGTTGGACATCTCCGCTACAGCATTCAGCGTCTGTTTAATCTTCTCGGCTTGACTTTGGGAGTCAGCAGCTAGACGTTGCATCGAGTTGGCATCGCTATCCAGAGAAGCATTCACCTTCTGGGTGGAAGCTTTCACTTGCACCACAACTGCGCGCAAACTCTCAATCAAGGAGTTGAAAATGTCAGCAACAGTACTAATTTCTCCAGCTGAGATATCTGCCCGAACCGTTAGGTCACCCCGGGATGCTTCTTCAACATCACTGAGCAGCCGAATCAGCTCTGTTTGAATGGCTTCAGTCCGCTGGCGTTGCTCTTGTGCCAACTGTTCTGCGCGATCGCGGGACTCTTCGGCCTGCCGGAGGAAATCAGCCCGAGCCAAGGCCAAACCGACTTGTGTTGCAAGCTGGGTGAAGAGATCAATTTCTGATTGCTGCCAGTTGCGCGGGCCCGAGCATTGGTGCGCCACAAACAGGGCAATCAGTTTTTTCTCCACCACGATTGGAGCAACGAGATTCGCTCTAACAGCTAAAGGCTCCAGTTGCTTGAGATGACATTCCGTCAAGCCAGCATTGTAGATGTCTGGAGTGGCTTGAACGCGGCCAGCCGCATAGGCGTCGACCCAATCGCGCCGGAAGCAAGGGTCATCAATGGTAACGTGCAATGCTGATGGCCACTCGTAGTCCACCGATTCAGCCACGACTGTGCCAGACCAGGCTTCATCAAATTCATAAACAACCACACGGTTAGTGGAGAGCGCTCGGCGGGTCTCTTTGACTGCGATTTGGAGGACATCTTCTGGACTTGCTTGCGCAAGAAGTCTAGATGTAATCTCACGAATCTGCTCAGCACGGTTAGCCTCAGCAACTTGTTGTTCGAGGAAGCGAGCGCGGGTAATTGCCAAGCCGAGCTGTGTTGCCAGCTGACTGAAAAGATCAATTTCAGACTGTTGCCAATTGCGAGGTCCAGCGCAGTGGTGCGCGACAAAGAGAGCGATCAGCCTTTTCTCCACCACAATCGGAGCAACCAGATTTGCTCTAACTGCCAATGGCTCCAGTTGCTTGAGGTGACACTCCGTCAAGCCAGCGTTGTAAATATCAGGGGTTGCCTGAATTCGACCTGCTGCATAGGCCTCCACCCAATCGCGCCGGAAACAGGGGTCATCAATCGTGACATTTAAGGCTGAAGGCCAAGCGGAGTTCACTGACTCCGCAATAACAGTGCCGCTCCAACTGGCATCAAACTCATAGACCACCACGCGATCGGTGGCAAGGGCACGACGCGTCGCATGAACAGCCAGTTGCAAGACACTATCAACCGTCGTGGGTGAGACGAGCTGTGAGGTAATATCCCGAACGATTTTGGCACGGTTCGCCTCAGCGACTTGTTGTTCAAGGAAGCGAGCGCGAGTAATCGCTAAGCCGAGCTGTGTTGCTAGCTGACTGAAAAGATCGATTTCTGATTGCTCCCAGGTTCGAGTCCCTGAGCATTGGTGCGCAATAAACAATGCAATCAGTTTCTTCTCAATCACGATTGGAGCGACCAGATTGGCCCTGACTGCCAGAGGCTCCAATTGCTTGAGGTGACATTCTGTCAAGCCCGCATTGTAAATGTCAGGGGTCGCCTGAATCCGACCTGCTGCGTAGGCCTCCACCCAATCGCGTCGGAAGCAGGGATCATCGATGACGATGTTGAGTGAAGACGGCCAAGTTGAGTCCACCGACTCCGCAATGATTGTGCCGCTCCAGTTCTCATCAAATTCATAAACAATGACGCGATCGGTGGCGAGGGCACGACGGGTTTCTTGCACCGCTACTCGCAGCACGCTCTCAACATCTGATTGAGCAACCAAGTCCGAGGTAATGGCCCGCACCAATTTGGCGCGGTTGGTCTCTGCAATTTGTTGTTCGAGGAACCGTGCCCGAGTGATCGCCAACCCCACTTGCGTTGCCAATTGACCGAAGAGATCCACTTCTGACTGTTCCCAATCTCGCGTCCCTGAGCATTGGTGCGCAATAAACAGTGCAATCAGTTTCTTCTCGATCACGATTGGAGCGACCAGATTGGCCCTGACTGCCAGAGGCTCCAGCTGCTTGAGGTGACATTCCGTCAAGCCAGCGTTGTAAATATCAGGGGTTGCCTGAATCCGACCTGCTGCGTAGGCTTCTACCCAATCGCGCCGGAAGCAGGGATCATCGATGACGATGTTGAGTGAAGACGGCCAAGTTGAGTCCACCGACTCCGCAATGATTGTGCCGCTCCAGTTCTCATCAAATTCATAAACAATGACGCGATCGGTGGCGAGGGCACGGCGGGTTTCTTGCACCGCTACTCGCAGCACGCTCTCAACATCTGATTGAGCAACCAAGTCCGAGGTAATGGCCCGCACCAATTTGGCACGATTGGTCTCTGCAATTTGTTGTTCGAGGAACCGCGCCCGAGTGATCGCCAACCCCACTTGCGTTGCTAGCTGACCAAAGAGATCAATTTCTGACTGTTGCCAGTCACGTGGTCCTGAGCATTGGTGCGCAATAAACAGTGAAATCAATTTCTTCTCGATCACGATTGGAGCCACTAAATTGGCTTTAACGGCCAGAGGCTCCAATTGCTTGAGGTGACATTCCGTCAAGCCCGCATTGTAAATGTCAGGGGTCGCCTGAATTCGACCTGCTGCGTAGGCTTCCACCCAATCGCGTCGGAAGCAGGGGTCATCAATGACAATGTTGAGCGAAGAAGGCCAATTTGAATCGACTGACTCAGCAATGATTGTGCCGCTCCAGTTCTTGTCAAATTCATAGATGACGACACGATCGGCATTAATGGCACGACGGGTTTCCTGCACTGCCGTCCGAAGCACACTCTCAACATCTTCTTGAACCACAAGTTCCGAGGTGATCGCCCGTACCAGCTTGGCGCGATTGGCCTCGATCACTTGTTGCTCTAGGAACAGAGCACGCGTCATCGCCAGACCGACTTGCGTTGCCAATTGGGTGAGCAAATCAATTTCAAACTGTTGCCACTGGCGCGGTCCCGAACATTGATGGGCAATAAACAAGCCAATCAGTTGCTTCTCAACGATGACCGGTGTAACGAGGTTGGCACGAACCGCAAGGGGAGCCAACTGGCGCAGGTGACATTCCGTCAAGCCAGCATTGTAAATATCTGCCGTCGCCTGCACACGACCCGCTGTGTAAGCATCAATCCAATCTTTGCGGAAACAGGGATCATCAATCGTGATGTGCAGAGCTGGTGGCCAACCTGGATCAACGGACTCAGCAACGACGGTGCCCGCCCAAGTTTCATCAAACTTGTAAAGGATGACGCGATCGCAGCCAAGTGCAATCCGAGCTTCTTGAACCGCAGCGTTGAGAACGTCAGCGACACTCGATTGAGAAATCAGACGCAATGTGATTTCACGAACTAGCTGATTGACTCGCACCGTGACCGAGCGTTGCTGCTCTCGACTCACTTCTGCTGTTGCAAGAACAGTTTGAATTTGAGTGGCAGCTTGATTGACTTCCTGCCCAAGCACCGCGATTTCATCATCCCCATCAGCGGCGACAGCAACGTTCAAATCCCCTTGACTCAATTTTTCCAGTGCGTCGATGACCGCCTGCAGTCGTTGGCTACTACGGCTGGCTAAGGCCGCGGCAATCACCCCAACGGCCAAAGCTGACAACCCTGTCCCCCACAAGAGGGTGAAGAAGAGGCTGCGCTTGAGTTGTTCAGCTTCTTGTTGCGCAGTCGCACTCCCGCTTGTCTGGGCCATCTCCGTGATTGAACGGTTGACCAAACTGTGGGTAATCATGCCAACACCCAAGACTGGCAGCACCCCCATCGCGATCGCCAACAGTGTCAGCTTCAACTTCAATCCTGAGCGGACGGGCTTGCTGCCAGTACTAGAGGAATTCTGACCATTGGCTGAGGGGGTTCCCAGATCAGCGCCTATCACACCTTGATTGAAATGCTCAGCAGTGGAGTTGCCAACTTGGGGCGCAGCATTTTCAGGGCGTTGGGTGGTGGACATGATAGGTCTATTCCTTTGGAGTGGAAGTTTGAGGGAAGTGAAAGGTTGGGCAAAAAGACACAAGTCACCGTCAACAAGCAACGGGACTAGGTGACTTGAGGCTTGAGGTTGTTGCTATTCGCGATCGCAGCGGAATCGAGTACCAGCAACAGTTCTTGGTCGTACAGGTAGCAGCCTCTGAGGTAGGGCACCAAACTGGCCTCAACGGCCCCAACCGGTGACTGGATGCTGCTAGGGTCTAGTCGACTGAGACCTTCAACTTGCTGAATGGCTAAACCGAGTAATTGACCCGCAACTTGGATGACAACAACGGCATATTGCCGGAGATCAAAACTCAGGGCTGGAAAACCCAACAGCTGAGGAAGATCAATCATCCAAACGACGCGGTTGCGATGGTTAAACAGCCCCAAAACGGTACTGGGCATGTTGGGCATGAGGGTCAACTGATGGGGATTCACCATCACGACTTCCTGAGCCTCAATCGTTGGGATGACGGCGATCGCAACATCACTCAGTCTGAGCCGCAAATAGGACTGAACTGATTGCGTGGCTAGCGATCCGGGTGTCAAGCCAAGCAAGAGCGAGCTATTCATGTCATACCTGACGGGATTACCATTCCTAGGAGTCAACAGAACGAACAGCTTTCACCAAATCCTCTTGTTTAAAAGGCTTGGTTACGTAAGCATCGGCTCCCTGCTTCATCGCCCACAACCGATCGATTTCCTGATTTTTGGAACTGCAGACAATCACCGGCAGTTTTTCAGTCTCAGGATTTTTCTTCAGGCTGCGGCAGAGTTCAAAACCACTCATGCCAGGCATCACCACATCCGTGACCACGACATCTGGTTTGTACAAATCCACCTTACTTAAAGCATCTTGGGCGTTATTCGCCCCAATCACGGTGTAGCCACTGGCCTGTAGGTAAGTGGTAATCAGCTCCATTTCGGAAGCCGTATCTTCAACAACCAGCACTGTGCTCATGGGATGTTTTGCTTTGGTGAAAGAGGAAGAGACAGAGAGAAGGACAGGTCAATCACGCACGAACATACTGCTCAACAACGTTGAGTAACCCCTCCCGAGTGAAAGGCTTCGTGAGATAGTCAGTTGCTCCTGACATCTTGGCTTTCGCTCGATCGATCAAACCCGTGTTGCCTGTCACCATAATAATTGGCGTGTTTTTGAAGTTTGGATGGTTTCGAACAACCTTACAAAATTTGTAACCATCAACATTCGGCATTCCCACGTCGAGCAGGATAATGTCAGGTTCAATTCGCATGACCTCCATCAATGCCTTCACCGAGTCGATGATGGTAATTACCTCAAAGTGATCTTGATCTAGGAATCGTCGTAACTCGCTTAAGATGATCGGGCTGTCATCGATACAGACAATCTTGACTTTCTGATTGGCTGTGAAATCGCTTCCTTGATTTGCGATCGATGTGGAGGACTGGCTGACAAAAGCACTTCGAGAGGACGTGCGATCGGAGTTGCGCAGAGGAGGCAGCTTATCAAAGGGTGGCTGCGGCTCTCGGAGAAAAACAACACCCTCTTGGATGTAGGGGTCGAGACTTCGCAGCAACTTGATTTCATCTTGATGAATGAGAGCAGCAAGATGACGCAGGCTATAGCCCTTCAATAAATTACCGAGCTTCTGAATCTTCTCTGCACTAAATTTGCTGCTGGTCGTTTGACTAAAAAGATAGGGACGCTGGAACGGGGAATAGACTTTTTCTGAGAAACTGACCCATTCTTGGATGCGATTTCCAGCCTCTTCTAATAAAGGTGGCAAAGCAAACTCAGTCAGAACAGGCAGCGAGGAATCCAACGCCAGAAACTTATGGTTTGCGTCTTCTAGACAAAGAAAAGACTCTAGAGTTTCAGCAATTAAACTCTTAATGAGCAAGTCTGACTGGAACTGATTCAGAAACCCTTCCGATCGCAGCCAAGACAGGGCTTGATAAACAGCATTCGCTTTGGGGAGATCATCTTGATCAAAGAGCGATCGCACCTGCGCACGAACCGTGCGATCGATCGCTGGAAGTTCTGCACTAAACAGCCGGAAGTTGCGCTCCAAGCAGTCAAAGGGATCAATTGAGGTCATGCCATAAAAGACATTGCCTTCATGGAAGTAGAAAATCCAGCTAATCTCTTGATTGAAGACGGTTAAACATCCACTCGCCTTAGAGTCAGCTAGCTGACTAAGGAGCTGTACTGGCTTCAACATTGCTGTTGATCGATCTGTGGCAGAGTAAACCATCAACTGCGCTCCACAAAACGGACGATTTAAATGTGGGGATGACTAAATTGAGTTGAATCCTCAGGACTAGAACAGTACTGATGCCATCAGGGCTAGGCGCTCAAGATCAATACTATCCAAAAGATTAAAGATCCCTAAAGACGAACAGGAGTATCCCTTAATGTTATTAGTAACACTTAAAATTTCTTCATGATAGAGTATTAATGCTTATCATCTCTTTATGAAGAAAAATGAGTTCGCACAGTCGAGTCGACACGATAACCTCTCTAGGTGGCTTTTCGTATCGTTCTTATTAGCGAGAACTCTTTAAAACGAACTGTTAGCTGACACAACAAATCATTGGTTAATGATGCATGTTGTTATTCGATTCATTGAGAAAACTAAATTGGCTGCAAAATTGAAGCTAGGCAATCAAAGGCTATTGACCGATCGACTCACAACTGACACCTAAGAGGCGGCTGCACTCTGCGAAGAGGGTTCCTGCAACCGCGCTGATCTGCCCAATGTGTCGCTGGCGACGTGGCGATCGCGCCGTCCTATGGCTGGCTAGACAATAGGCTGTTAAATGATCTTCAACTCTCCGGCAGAACCCATGGACTCGCTGACCGTTGCGCCCCCAGCGTCGTCTCCTGCGTCACGCATTCTGGTTGTCGAAGATGAAGCAGTGATCCGGGACATGGTGGCTCTGGTACTACAGCAAGAGGGGTTTACGGTTGAAGTCGCTGCAGATGGCCAGACAGCACTGAACTATTTCCGGGGCGAGAGCCCAGAGGTGAGTGTTTCTGCAGACAGCCCCGATCTCATTGTTCTTGACCTGATGTTGCCCGCGGTCAATGGCTTGGACTTTTGTCGTTTGCTGCGACGGCAGGGAATCACCATTCCGATCTTGATGCTCAGCGCCAAGGACACAGAGACTGATCGCGTAGTGGGATTAGAGATAGGGGCTGATGACTATCTTACAAAACCCTTTGGGACCCGCGAGTTGGTGGCTCGCTGTCGAGCCTTATTGCGGCGTAGCCAAAATCCAGCGACTGAAGCGCCGATGGTCCTCTGTTACGAAGGACTCAAACTCTTCCCCGATCAATGCCGCGTGTTACTGGATGACCGTGAGCTGACGCTGTCCCCCAAGGAATTTCGCTTGCTGGAGCTGTTCATGCGTCATCCGCGCCGTGTTTGGTCCCGTGATCAGTTGCTTGAAAAAATTTGGGGGCTCGATTTTATGGGGGATAGTAAGACCATCGACGTCCATATCCGTTGGCTGCGCGAAAAAATTGAAGCCAACCCTAGCAACCCAACCTATCTACTCACCGTTCGAGGCTTTGGCTATCGCCTCGGCTAGCCAAAACAGGTCATGGCTGTCTGGGAATTTGCGCTAGGGCTATTGACTGCGGGCTTGTGGCGATGGTCTCGCCGCTGGCGATCGCCCGTGAAGGTTGCCCCCGTCCTGCCAGAGGATAACTCCCTAGAGCAGCAGCTGAAGCAGCTGAGGACGGATCTCAGCGATCGCGATCGCCTCTTCGAAGACCTTCCGACTAGTTTTCTATTGCTGGATGCCGATAACTGGGTGCTGGAGGCGAACCGTTCAGCGCGCGTGCTCTTGGCCTTGCCACCCGAGGATTACTGTCGCCCCCTATTAGAAGTCGTCCGCTCCTACGAACTCGATCGCTTGGTGGCTCGTTGCCGGGCAGCCGAAACGCCACAGACCGATCGGTGGACCTTGACGCCCGTCAATCCCGATCCCCTGCAAGTTGTGCCCCAAACACCACGGCCGGTACAGGGGCAGGCCATTCCCTTGAGCAATGGTCAGATTGGAGTTCTGCTTGAAGACCGTCAGGAACTGGTGGACTTGGCACAGCAACGCAATCGTTGGGTCTCAGATGTTGCTCACGAGTTGAAAACCCCCCTAACCTCCATTCGTCTCCTCGCCGAAGCCCTGCGCGATCGCCTGCAGGATGAGCCCCAAGCCTGGGTCGATCGCTTACTGGGGGAAACGCAGCGACTGGGACACCTTGTGCAGGATCTCCTAGAACTCAGTCGCTTGGAACAAGGGCCGAGTGGCCTGCAGAAGCTGGAGGCGATCGATTTAGTTGCTCTGTTGGAATCCGTGCACAGTAGCTTGGAGCCTCTGGCAGAACCGCTGCGCTTGGGATGGGCCTATCAAGGCCCCGATCAGGGTTTTGTACGGGGCGATCGCCAACGTCTCTACCGGCTCTGGCTCAACCTGTTAGATAACGCCATCCGCCACAGCCCCAGCGGTGGCTGCCTCTACGTAGAGCTGCGGCAGCGGGGCGACACTTGGATTTGCGATCTCTACGATGATGGCCCCGGCTTTGCCGATGTCGATTTGCCCTACCTCTTCGAGCGGTTTTATCGCGGCGATCCGTCCCGAGTTCGGCCGGTCTCACCCAGCGCGACTAGCCAGGGCAGTGGACTCGGTCTTGCGATCGCTCGCCAAATTGTTGAGGCACATCAAGGTCGCATTTCCGCACGCAATCATCCGGTCACGGGGGGGGCTTGGATTCGCGTGCAGCTTCCCCAAGAGCCATCCCTCACACCTGCGCCTAAGATCGGAGCAGGACGTCGCAGCGGTTGAGCCGCAGAGATTGCATGGCCGAACGGCTGCAGAAAATTTTGTCACAACTGGGTGTCGCCTCACGTCGGCAGGCAGAACAATGGATTGCCCAGGGACGCGTTACCGTCAATGGCCGAGTGGCTGAACTGGGTCAACAGGCTGACTTAAAGCGCGATCGCATTCACTTAGATGGGAAGCGACTCCGACCGAAACACAAACCTGAGGCTTGCTATCTGCTCTTGCATAAGCCCGTAGGCGTGGTTTCCACCTGTCGCGACCCACAGCGGCGGCGCACCGTGATCGATCTGGTCAACCCTGAATTTCGTCCCGGTCTGCATCCCGTTGGTCGGCTCGATACCGATAGTAGTGGCTTGCTCTTACTCTGCAACGATGGTGAACTGACCTATCGGATCAGTCATCCGCGCTTCCACATTGAGAAAACCTATCGCGTTTGGGTCGAAGGACATCCGCCAGAGTCAGTGCTGGAACATTGGCGATCGGGGGTGTGGCTGGAGGATGGTCAGACGCTGCCAGCGGGAGTGAAAGCCCTCCACCAGCGGGCTGAATCGACGCTGTTGGAAGTGATTTTGCACGAAGGACGCAATCGACAAATTCGGCGCGTGGCTGAGTACCTCGGGCATCCGGTTTTGCGGCTGACACGGATTGCGATCGGGCCGCTGCGCTTGGGATCGTTGCAGCCGGGGCAGTATCGTTCTCTAACGGCAGCCGAAGTGCATCGGCTCCGGCAGCTCGCCCAAGGAACCTGAGTCCTGCAATCTCTTGCTATGTTGTTTCGTCGCTCACGCTCTACTCCTCCCTCGGTTGAACAATGGCAGCAGCGTTTTCAGTCGACGGGACTGCTGCTACGTGAGCAGCGTGAAAAATTAGGTCTGACCCTTGAGGAACTCGCGCAGCTGACGCGGATTCAACGACGCCAGCTTTGGGCGATCGAAGAAGGACGCAGTGAGAGTTTGCCAGAACGGGTCTATATCCAAGGAATGGTGCGGCGCTATGCCGATGCTCTAGGTCTGGATGGCCAACAGTACGCCGATGATCTGCGATCTCTGATTACCTTGCCAGTTACCAGCAGCGATCGCCCCAGTGATCAGCCGCTCGGTCGCCTACGCACTTGGCAGTGGTACTTGCTCTATCTGTTGTTTGTCTTGCTGGCAGTCAATGGCTTGAGCTGGCTGATGCGTCGCGCTGCCCTGCAAGGGGTGAATTTAGAACAACCGATTCCGGCGCTACCAGTCGAAGACTTTTTGCCGACTCCACCCCCCAAGCCCCGGCCTCCCCAGCAGCAGGCGCAGCCCCTTGAGACCGCACCACCCAACTTGGCTGAGCAACTGCGTCAAATTCCAGCGATGCCTGCCCCGGTTCGATAAGCCGCCGGTCACTCAGCAAGCCTGATAAAGTGACAGATCGTGCCCCAGGCACTGGGTTTCCTGAACATCGTGCGATCGCTGCTTTCTGTAGCTGCCCGATGGATAGGAGACGCTTCCCTTGTCCCTCTTGTTTGGCAGCACAGAGCTGCGTCGCAGCCCCCAATGAAACGCGCCACCGCCACACTGCTGATCTCCTGTCCTGATCAGCAAGGTCTCGTCGCCCGCATCTCCAACTTCATCTTTGCGAATGGTGGCAACATTATCGATGCAGATCAGCACACAGACTTTGAAGCAGGACTATTCCTCAGCCGGATTGAGTGGGAATTAACGGGATTTAACCTCGATCGCGAGTTGATTGGTCCTGCCTTTGAGGCGATCGCCCGCCCATTGGGAGCACAGTGGCAGTTGCATTTTTCCGATCGCAAGCCACGGCTCAGTCTCTGGGTTAGCAAGCAGGATCATTGCCTCCTCGACTTACTGTGGCGACAGCAAGCCGGAGAACTGGATGCAGAAATTCCGCTAATTATTAGCAATCACGACAAACTACGGCCAATCGCTGAGCAATTTAGTCTCGACTTCCTCCATGTGCCAATTACTCGCGAGACGAAAGCTGAGCAGGAAGCTCAACAGCTAGCAGCGATCGCTGACTACGGGATTGATCTTGTGGTGCTGGCGAAATACATGCAAGTTCTGAGTTCCGATTTCTTGGCTCAGTTTCCCCAAGTGATTAACATTCACCACTCCTTTTTGCCTGCCTTTGCCGGTGCTAATCCTTACCAACGCGCTTATGAGCGAGGCGTCAAAATTATTGGCGCCACAGCGCACTATGTAACGCCTGATTTAGATGAAGGGCCGATTATTGAACAAGATGTCGTGCGGGTTAGTCATCGTGATGATGCTGATGATTTAGTTCGCAAAGGCAAGGACCTAGAGCGGATCGTCCTTGCGCGTGCAGTGCGCTTACATTTGCAACATCGGGTGCTGACTTACCGAAATCGCACCGTTGTGTTTGCTTGAGCCATTGGTTTGAAGTTGCAATACAAGGAAGTTGACATGACTGAGACTGCAAATCAACGCCGTGAAAGCGACAGTATGGGTGAGGTTCTGGTGCCCGCCGATCGCTATTGGGGGGCACAGACTCAGCGATCGCTGCACTACTTCTCCATCGGTCAAGACCGAATGCCGATTGAGGTCTGTCATGCTCTCGCGATCGCGAAGAAAGCATCTGCCCTTGCCAATCGGGATTTGGGTGTTTTATCAGCAGAGAAAGCTGATCTGATTGCTCAAGCTGCTGATGAAATTATTGCGGGCCAATTGGATGACCATTTTCCACTCTATGTCTGGATGACAGGCAGCGGCACGCAAGCCAACATGAATGTCAATGAGGTGATTGCTAATCGGGCGATTGAAATCGCCGGGGGTGTTCTTGGGAGTAAAACACCAATTCATCCCAATGATGATGTCAACCGATCACAGTCATCGAATGATGTTTTCCCCACTGCGATGCACATTGCAGCGGCTCAGGCGATCGTTCGACAACTCTTACCGAACATTGAGCGACTAGAACAAAGCCTTCAAACTAAAGTTGAGGAGTGGCAAGACATTGTCAAAATTGGCCGCACCCACTTGCAAGATGCAGTGCCATTAACGCTGGGACAAGAATTCTCAGGTTTTGTAGCGATGCTAGCCGATAATCGTCAGCGTCTCCAAAGTTCTTTGCAAGAGTTGTATCCGCTTGCTTTAGGCGGGACAGCAGTGGGCACAGGACTGAATGCACCCAAGGGATTTGATGTTGCTGTCGCTGACTACATTGCTCAATTTACAGGTCTGCCATTTGTGACTGCAGGCAATAAATTTGCCCAAATTGGTGCTCATGATGCCTTTGTGGCCTTGAGTGGAAGCCTGCGGTGTTTAGCTGTTTCACTCTATAAAATTGCCAATGACATTCGTTTACTCGCTTGTGGTCCACGTTGTGGTTTGAATGAGTTGAGTTTGCCTGCCAATGAACCCGGCTCATCGATCATGCCGGGCAAAGTGAACCCAACACAATGCGAAGCCTTAGCAATGGTCGCCGTGCAGGTCATGGGCTACGACGCTGCAGTTGCGTTTGCAGGGGCTAGTGGTTATTTAGAACTGAATGTCTATAAGCCGTTAATGGTTTACAACGTTCTGGAATCGATTCGAATCCTCTCGGATGCTAGTGATAACTTCCGGCGTTTCACTGTGGAAGGAATGACAGCAAATACTGACCAAATTAATACTTATTTAGAGCGATCGCTGATGTTAGTCACGGCACTCACACCTGCGATCGGATATGACCAAGCAGCTAAGGTTGCTAAGTATGCCTTTGAGAAAAATCTCAGTCTCAAGGAGGCTTGCTTGGAATTGGGCTGCATTAGTGCTGAAGAGTTTGACCGCTGGGTTGATCCAGCACAACTGGTTTAGGCTGATCTGAAGAAGCTGAGCAGGCTAGCAGCTGCGATCGCAAAATTTCAGCTGCTAACAGCAAGTATTACCCTCGTAGAATCATTGGCTAGACTACAAGGCCGAGTTATCAAGGTCTTTACTTTACTGGTTTTTCTTGATCTCATCTACTGAGACCCTAACTCAATCGCTGAACTTGATAGTTCTCAAAAGTTGTACGAAAGCCATTGCCTTCTGGGGAAGCGCACATCATACCAACTTGGAGTGCTTCAGCATTTGGTAGATAGGTCATTCTGAAAGGGCGATAACCTGAACACTCGTGCCAGTAAAAGAGTTGAATTGTTGATTTACGTCGTTCAACTCGTAGTTGCAGATACTCAGGTGGGTTAAGGAGCGGAGTCATTGACCAGTCAGAATAGTCATGAGTCACAACAGCACTGAGATTTTGGACATCATCTACAAATTCAATCCCCGTTTTAATCCAGTGCTTATCATCAGCGCGAATCATTAGACCAGCTTGGTCGTAGAGAGCATGATAGTCACCACGAATTTTGACTTCGATGATGAAGTCGTGAGCGATCGCCTCGAAATAGAAATGACCGCTATCACGAATAAAGTCGTAGTGAGTAATCCGCCAAAAGTCTGTCTTAGAAGCAGTTTGAACTGTTAGTTGTTTCTCTGAAACTGACCACTGAGGAGGCTCATTCAGCCATTGCATAAACTTGTCCTTGAGCTTAATTAGCTATCTAGATTCCATGCAAATTTATTTATAAATCTCCAAGAAAAGGGAATGCAAGACTATCAATAAATCCATAGAACGACACCACAAAGATCATTGTTCAGATCTGGGTATCACTGAGCTTAAAGTTGTTTCAAGGCCGTAGAAGCCTGTTGCTGTCCTTCGCGATCGCCTTTTTGTTGATATAGCAACTGTGCTTGACTGAGTGAGGCTTTAGCCTCTGATTTCAAGCCCCGAGCTAAGTATGCAAGACCCAAACGCAAGTGGAAATCAGGATTGCGGGGTTCTAGGCGCAAAGCATCGCGAAGGTAGACCGTCGCCAGGGTTGCATCGCCTTGATCGAGCAAGACTTGAGTATAGCGATCGAGGGTTTTTGCAGAGTTGCGATTTAACTCAAAAGCACGGCGATAGTTGCGATTCGCTGCTTCGCGATCGCCCAACACAAGATAGATATCTCCCGCTTTGAGCAGAATGCTGGGATTGCGCGGATTTAGACTCAGGCTAGATTGCAGTGAAGTCAGAGCAGCACGAGGATTTTTCAGGCCAAGTTGCGCAATCGCCAAGTTGGAATAGAGGTCAGCTTCTCGTGGTGCAATTCGTGTTGCTGCTTGTAATACTTGCAAGGCTTCGGAAAACTGTCGCTGTTGAAGATAAAGCTTGCCAATTTCATTGAGCGCTTGCCAGTTATTAGGCTCTACTTGTTGCCAGCGCCGATAGGTATTGATGGCTGCTGCTAGTCGGCCTTGACGCTGCTGAACTGTGGCTAAACCTCGATATGCTTCCGACCTTTTGCTATCAAGCCGTAATGACTGCTCGTAATAGCGCTCCGCAGCGGCATAGTCGCCTAAGTTGGCATAGGCCGTGGCCAAGCTAAAGGGAAAAGCGGCGTTTTGTCCATCCAAAGCGATCGCCCGCTCTAGGGACAGTGCAGCCTGCCGAAAGTCACCGAGTTCGGCATAGAGGTAGCCGATTGCAGAAGCGATACGCGCCTCGCGACCATCGAGTAATTGTGCCTGCTGATAGAGACCAAGGGCTTCAGTCCAGCGTCGTTGTTTGACAGCTTCGCTCGCCGCTTCGAGGAGACGATCCAGCTCTGGATTAGGGACAGCCGCTTGAACCGGCTCGGCCATAACAGTCGCGATCGCCGGGGCTCCAAGCACCATCAGGCCGATCACAATTCTGGCTCCAAGGCGAGCAAGCATAGTCGACTGCGGTCTGAACAACGCTCCCCACCCTAGCAGACGACCGACGCGATCGCGGTTCCGTTGAGCACTGTTTGCAACCCCTGTTGATGGTGTGGATCAGAGCTGAACTTGCTGCAATAGTTGCCCTGAAGGAATCCAAGCCGTCTGCAACCCAGCCTGTTTTGCCCCTTCCAGATGCTGCGGACTGTCATCCAAAAACAGCGTGCGGCTGGGATCAAGCTGATGACGATCAATCACGGTCTGGAAAATGCTGGCGTGGGGTTTGCGATCGCCCAATTGGTGGGAGTAGTAAGCCTGCTCAAACAGGGCTGGTAAACCGCTGTGGCGATCGCCGTGGTCATCAATGAAGCGCTGTTCAAAGGCTTCTTGATGGATAGCATTCGTGTTGGACAGTAGAAAAATCGGACGCTGCGATCGCAGTTGTTCCAAGAACTCCACATGCACCAGTGGCACGCCGCCGAGCATGGCATTCCACGCCGCATCAATGGCGCGATCGCTCAACTCTTGCCCCAACAACTGGCGGAGACCATGCCGAAAAGTGGCTGGATCGATCCGACCGGTTTCAAAGTCATCAAACAGCGCCGTTTGTTGTTGTTGGCTGTAAAGGGTCTGCCAGTCGCAGCCGCAGAACTCTTCAAACGCACGACGGGTCGCATGATAATTGAGGTCTAAAATCACGCCACCGAAGTCGAAAATGATGGCGTCGTAGTCCAACAGCTGAAGCATGGAGCGTCCTGAAGTAAGCGATCGCGGCAATCTTTTGCACAACCTACCGTTGTCTGCGATCGCAGAGCAATTTGTTTCGTTAGCGCAGGGCGATCGCTGCCGAATTGAGCAAATCGTCTCAGCCGGTCAGGCTTCACCACCTGACTTTTGGTACGACCAAGACGAAACCGAGTTCGTGCTGATTCTGCAGGGTGAAGCTGAGTTGGAATGCGAAGGCGAAGCGCCGCAGATCCTCTGCGTTGGGGATTGGCGGATCTTGCCGCCGCACTGTCGCCACCGCGTCAACTACACCCAAGCCACCCCCCAGACCGTTTGGCTAGCAGTGTTTTATCCCGCCGCAACGGGCACTTGAGGCGGTTGTAGACAACGGATCGCCTCTAACAAACCACGCGCCTTATTCAGGGTTTCCTCGTACTCCTTGATTGGCACAGAATCAGCGACCACACCGGCCCCAGCTTGCACACTGACCCGATGACCGCTGCCTTCCGCTTGCACAATCATCGTGCGGATCGTGATGGCGGTATTTAGCTGACCCTCAAAGTCGTAGTAGCCATAGGCACCAGAGTAGGGGCCGCGCCGACAGCCTTCCAGCTCATGGATGATTTCCATAGCGCGAATTTTGGGCGCACCACTGACGGTTCCTGCCGGAAACGTTGCCCGTAGCAAATCCCAAGCATCGCGATCGCGATCGAGCAGTCCCACCACATTGCTCACGATGTGCATGACGTGGGAGTAGCGCTCAATCACCATCAATTCATCGACACGGACGCTGCCTTTTTCGCAGACGCGGCCTAGGTCATTACGGCCAAGGTCCACCAGCATGACGTGCTCAGCCACTTCTTTTGGATCAGCCAGTAGATCAGTGGCGAGAGCAGCATCTTCTGGAGCGGTACGACCCCGTGGACGAGTACCCGCGATCGGGCGAACCGTGGCTATTTGGCGATCGGGCTGGTGAGGATCTTTCTCAGCTTTGACCATCACCTCAGGGCTGGAGCCAATCAACTGCCAGTCACCAAACCGGAAAAAAGCCATGTAGGGCGAGGGATTGATCAGGCGCAGCGACCGATAGAGATCAAAGGGATCGCCACTGTAGTGCGTCGTCAGCCGTTGTGACAGCACGACTTGGAAAATGTCGCCAGCGCGAATGTAGTCCTGCCCCGTTTGAACATTGGCGCAGAATTGCTCCTGGGTGGTGTTGCTCTGATAATCGACCGGGCGCTGCGGTGCAGATTGGGGCGGCAGCCATGGCAACTGGCGATCGCTGGCACTCAGCGATCCTTGGAAACGATTGACCAGTTCTTGCACACGATTACAAGCCAGCGCATAAGCGCGATGCAAATCTGGCTCCGCTTGTAGATCCGCATAGGCGATTGCGTAGAGCCGACGCTTCACCTGATCGAAGATCATCAGGCTATCGACCTGCATCCAGCAGCCATCGGGTAGATCGTCTTCGCCGCCGCTGTGAACCGGCACTCGCGGTTCAATCCAGCGCATCAGCTCATAACCCCAGAAGCCAAACAGTCCGCCAACCCCCGAGGGCAATTGCGGCAAATGGACGGGCTGATAGGGCGCTAGACATTGCTTAAGTGCGGCAAATGGATCGCCGCTGAAGACTTCTTCGGAGCCATCGCGGAAACGACGAGTTGTGCGATCGCCTCTCGCTTCCAGCACCCAAAGCGGGTCGCAACCCAGAAAACTGTAGCGACCGAGATGTTCACCGCCTTCTACCGATTCCAGCAAAAAGCTATAGGGGCGATCGCGGCAAATGCGGTACCAAGCCGAAACCGGCGTATCCAAATCCGCGACCCACTCTTGATAGACCGGAATGAAGTTGCCCTGCTCAGCCAAGCTGGCAAACGTTGCAAAATCCGGGTAGATCATCGCGGGCAATCCCAAAAAGCGGAAAGGCGGATCTCTCGATCCTATTCGACACAGCCGTAAACGAAAAAGGGAAGTCCTCGGACTTCCCTAACACTTGCGTGAGTTCAGACTAGAAACTTAGGCCGTGTAGGGCTGTTTGCCAGTGAATTTAATGGTGGCGGGGTTGGGGTTTTGGCCAATGCGGCGATCGACTTTACCCGCGAAGGAACGACCTTCGTTCACTTTCTCAGGGAAGACACCATCTTTCGGATGGAGGTATTCCACATCGCCACCGGGGAAGACGCGGTAAATCTTGTAATTTTCGATCTTGGGTTTGAACTTGGTGCGAAGCTGCGTACCCAATGCGAGTGCCTGCTCTTTGCGCGCAAAGTAGAGCAAGTTATCGCCTTCGTGCATTACGGCAGCGCCACCGGTCGGCAGTTCAAACACCTGTTCTTTGGTGCTGGTCCAAGTGATGGCGTATTTTTCCTCGGTCTCTGCGCTCTTGAGTAGACCACCAGTGCTACCGCCAAAAACCGGCGTTTTCCCAGTCAGTGTCTCGGCCATGGGCTTCTCGACAGTGCTTTCCTCGGAATCGTAGCACCGCCCCCGAATCGGCTCAGAAAGGCTGTTACAGAACTTCAGAGTTCTGACGCTCAGCGGGTTTGAGCGATCACGTAATGACTGAGATGAGAGCTGACAAAAGAGTTGATGGCGATCGCAAGGCAGCAGCCCTCAGAAAAGGCGATCGCGCTCACTGATAAGGTGAGAAACGGGCGTGCTGCTGATCACAATTTTATGGCTCTGATTGTTCAAAAATACGGTGGGACCTCGGTCGGCAGCGTCGAACGAATCAAGGCTGTTGCCCAGCGCATCACCCAAACTGTTGCTGACGGTAATCAAGTCGTGGTCGTGGTTTCGGCCATGGGTCACAGCACGGATGAACTGCTGAAACTGGCGAATGCGATCAGTTCCAATCCCAGCCGGCGCGAGCTGGATATGCTGCTGGCCACTGGAGAGCAAGTCTCGATCGCGCTGTTGAGCATGGCGCTGCATGAGCAGAACTGCGAAGCCATCTCCATGACTGGCGCACAGGTCGGGATCATCACGGAAGCGCACCACAGCCGTGCCCGCATTCTGGAAATTGACCCGCAACGGCTACAAAGCCAACTGGATGCTGGTCGGGTTGTCGTCGTCGCTGGCTTCCAAGGCATTGCTTCTAGCGATCGCACCGCACTAACGGAAATTACAACGCTGGGACGCGGCGGTTCAGATACCTCTGCTGTTGCTTTGGCAGCCGCACTCAATGCCGATCGCTGCGAGATCTATACAGATGTGCCCGGAATTCTGACCACCGATCCGCGCCTTGTTCCCGAAGCGCACCTGCTCGAAGAAATCACCTGCGACGAGATGCTGGAGCTAGCCAGCTTGGGTGCGAGTGTCCTTCATCCCCGTGCCGTCGAAATTGCCCGCAACTATGGTGTCCGCTTGGTGGTGCGCAGTAGTTGGACGCAGGAACCTGGAACCGGCGTTGTTGCGCCACCGCGTCGCAGCGATCGCTCCTTGCAAGGGCTAGAAATTGGTCGCCCCGTTGATGGCATTGCGCTAGATGCCGATCAAGCTAAAGTGGCGCTGCTACACGTGCCCGATCGCCCTGGGATTGCCGCTAGTCTGTTTGGCGAAATGGCGCAGCGCGGCGTTAATGTCGACTTGATTATCCAGTCGATCCACGAAGGCAATAGCAACGATATCTCCTTCACCGTCAGCCAAGCGGATCTGGAGAAGGCGGAGGCAGGCACTACGCAACTCCTCGCAGATCTAGGCGGTGAACAACAGTCGGAAGCAGCGGTCGCCAAGGTCAGCATTAGCGGCGTTGGTATCGTCGGTCGTCCGGGTATTGCTGCCCAGATGTTCAGCGCGCTGGCCCAGAACGGCATCAACATCCAGATGATCTCGACCTCAGAGGTCAAAGTCAGCTGTGTGATTGCGGCCGCCGATCAGGAACGGGCAATCGCGGCTCTGCAAGAGAGTTTTGAAATCGAAGAGGCGATCGCGTCTGACTCTGCAGAGGACTGCACGACCGATCTGCCCGCAGTACGGGGTGTAGCTCTCGATCGCGACCAAGCCCGCTTGGCGATTCTCAATGTGCCGGACTTACCTGGCATGGCCGCCACGATCTTCCAAATCTTGGCCGATCGCCAAATTAGCGTCGATATGATTGTGCAATCGCAGCGCTGCCGCATTCACAATGGTCAGCCCTGTCGCGATATTGCCTGCACGCTACCGCCTGCTGACGCAGAACTAGCTGCTGCTGCTCTACAAGCCTTTGCGGATCAGCATGGCTGCAGCCTCGAAATTCAGACTGAGATTGCCAAGGTCAGCATTGTTGGCTCAGGCATGGTGCAGCAGCCCGGCGTCGCTGCGCAAATGTTTGCCGCCTTGGCAAATCACGGCATTAACATCCACATGATTGCGACTTCCGAAATTAAGGTCAGCTGTATTGTCGATGCCAGCCAAGCGGTAGAAGCTCTGCAAACCGTTCACGCTGCTTTTGATTTAGCAGGCGATCGCCGGATTGAGGTTCCCGCTTAGCTTACAGCCTGCCTTGAAGACTCGCCGATCGGCTCTGTACCGTACGACAGCTCAAGCAAGAGGTGAGGACGGTAGGCTGAGGAAGTGTCCATGCTCCTAAACTCTGTACAACTGTGACTCTCTCGCGTGAACAAACTTGGCAGCTCTTGCAAGATCTCATCTTCTATGGCGAGTCAGCAGAGACCTGGGTACAGGACGTTTGGACGCAGAATGAAGGACTCGGCGAGAGTGCTGCAGCCTTGCTAGAAATCACCCAGCGACTCTGGGATCAAGTGCCAGAGTCTGTCCTGCGATCGCTGCTGCGCGAACTGGCAGCCAGCCATCCCGATCGCATTGCCGAGTTAGACAGCGCTAGCGACTGGCAAGCCTTAGCCGACTAATTTCTGGAACGCGATCGCGGCACTGGGATAGTCGCGGCCCCGCCCCAATTGGCCTCCAGCGACAGAAGCCTTAGCGGTAACCAAGCCCAAGTGAGTCAGGGTTTAGCTCTGGGTTTGAGAGCGCCCAACGGTAACGCAGAATAAATGGGTGACTTGGCCCGCTTTTTCGCATGACCCTCAGCCTCTACAACACGCTCACTCGCCAGAAGCAACGCTTCGAGCCGCTCCAACCCGGCCGCGTGAGCCTCTACTGCTGTGGCGTCACGGTCTATGACTACTGCCACTTGGGCCATGCCCGTTCCTATATCGTCTGGGATACCCTGCGGCGTTATCTGCTCTGGCTGGGCTATCAAGTGCGCTACGTCCAAAACTTTACGGACATTGACGACAAAATCCTGCGGCGATCGCGCCAAGAAGGCACGACCATGCAGGCGATTGCCGATCGCTATACTCAGGCCTACTTCGAGGACATGGCGCGGCTCAATATTTTGGAGGCCGACGACTATCCTCGCGCCACCCACACGCTGGATGGCATTCAACGGCTGATCGCAGAACTGGAAGATAAGGGTTTTGCCTATGCCGCTGATGGTGATGTCTATTTTTCCGTGCGGCACTTCAAGGATTATGGCAAGCTCTCGGGTCGCAAGCTGGATGATCTCAAAGCCGGTGCTAGCGGACGAGTCGGGGGTGAAGAGGAGTCGCTGAAGCAAGACCCCTTTGACTTTGCGCTTTGGAAAGCAGCTAAGCCGGAGGAACCGGCTTGGGAATCGCCTTGGGGACCCGGTCGCCCTGGCTGGCACATCGAATGCTCGGCCATGGTCCGCGATCGCCTCGGCGACAGCATCGATATTCACGTCGGTGGCGCAGATCTTGTTTTCCCGCACCACGAAAACGAAATTGCCCAATCGGAAGCGGTCACCGGCCATCCCCTCGCCCGCTATTGGTTGCACAACGGCATGGTCAATGTCGGCGGCGAAAAAATGTCCAAGTCCTTGGGCAACTTCACCACGATTCGCCAGCTGCTCGATCAAGGTGGCGTTGCGCCGATGGTACTGCGGCTGTTTGTGCTGCAAGCCCACTATCGCAAGCCCGTCGATTTCACGGAAGAAGCCTTACAAGCTTGCCAAAACGGTTGGGAGACCCTGCAAGAAGGCCTCCGTTTTGGCGAACACTGGGGCGATCGCCTCGGCTGGACGCAGCCACCGACAACGGATTCTGAACTGTGCGATCGCTTCCGAGCGG
This sequence comes from Synechococcus elongatus PCC 11801, assembly GCF_003846445.2. Lineage (NCBI taxonomy): Bacteria > Bacillati > Cyanobacteriota > Cyanophyceae > Synechococcales > Synechococcaceae > Synechococcus > Synechococcus elongatus. The sequence continues at coordinate 1,159,951 of NZ_CP030139.2, forward strand.
CAATGGATGACGATCTCAACACGCCCGCCGCACTCGCCGTTCTGTTTGAACTCGCGAAGGAATTGCGCCGCCAGCAAAATCTGCTCGTCCATGAGGGCTATTTGGATGGCGATGCCCAGCAACTACATCAGCATTGGGTCACGTTGGTTCAACTCGCTGGCGTCCTAGGCTTGGAAGCAGAGCCAGAGGTGGCTGAAACGAGCGCCCTCAATGAAACCGCGATCGAAGATTGGATTGCCAAGCGCCAAGCGGCACGACAGGCCAAGGACTTTGCTGAAGCCGATCGCATTCGTCACTATCTTGCCGATTTGGGTATCACCTTGATCGATCAAGCAGGTGGCGTCACCCGTTGGTCCCGCAGCTAACTCCATGTCAGCCGCTGATGAGCAGCGAAACTGACACACCTCTAACTACTCATCCATCGGCCAAGCTCGGCACAACAAAGATATCCCCAGACGCCAGTTCTGGGGACGCAACTCACGTTAGTCAGTCATTAGGTTGTGGCGGGCAGCCAAACCTATTGCTGAATCGGCGGCATCAGAGCTTCTGGCAAATCTGGGCCACCCACACCCGTCAAAGCATTTTGGAACTGAATAGTTGAAGGCTTCGGCAGATTTTCAGGAGTCAACGTGAACAGGACACTGCGCACATTAATTGGTCCAGCAGCAACAACGCCTGCACTATTGACCAATCCGGGGCGAGCCATTTCAGCGATCGCTTGCATACCGGCATAATCCTGAACCCGCATGGCTAAACCGAGGTTAGTTAACCGTGCACTCACGCTCAGACATCGTGATAGTGCCTGATAGGAACCGCCCGGATAGGCAGAGTCAAGATTTTGACTCCAGACAATCACCGGTGTTGAGTTTTCACCGGGTTGATAGGCAGGAATCGAGACGTTATAGGCCTGAACATCACCGGAGAGTAAATCAGGGCGTGCCTCCAGAACCGTGACATAGTTGGCACCATCCACTTGTTTGCAGGTAAAGCCATAGCGGTTGCTCTGGGCTTGTGCGGTTGGGGCGATCGCGGCAAGTGCAACCGCTGCAACCGTGAGGGATAAAGCAGTGGCTTTAATCATGGAAATGCTCCGGTCGAGGAAGGAAAGTGAACTTAGATGAGTCAGGTCACCTAAGCAGGAACTGACCCTACAATCTGTCGATCTTTCTGCCTCAGCCAAAAAATATCAGGCTATCTTTATTTAGCTACCAGAGAAATTAAGGAATGATCTTAGGCTCATTTTTTAATTGATTAAACAACATTGTTTCTCAATTTAGACATCACTATTAGAATGCACATCTGCAGTCAGTGCTTGCCCACACTGATGACAAAAGCGCGCATCTGATACGGCGATCGCAGCACCACAATGGTGACAGGCTAGGAGCTTTTGCGTGTCGAGATGGGCTAAGTCATAAGCGACAAAGCCACTTGGGACTGCAATGATCCCATAGCCCAGCAGCATGATTCCAGAAGCTAGTAGCCGACCCAGAGGAGTTTGCGGGGTGAGATCGCCATACCCCACAGTCGTCATCGTCACAATCGTCCAGTAGAGGGTTTTAGGAATGCTGTCAAAGCCATGTTCACTACCTTCAATTGAAAAAATCAGGCTGGCAATAATCAACTGCAGAATAAAAACACCACAGAGAAAGACAGTAATCCGACGGATGCTACTGCGCAGCGATCGCCAGAGTTGATTCGCTTCTTCTGCAAAGCGAAAAAGTTTGAGAACTCGAAAGATCCGTAATAACTGCAGCGATCGCAGAATCAATAGTGAATTAAAGCCAGGTAGAAGCGCTGAAAAATAAGTGGGCAAAATTGTAATTAAATCTACCAGTCCAAAGAAACTGAAAGCATAGCGTCGAGCGTGCGGTGCGGCGATTAATCGCAAGCAATAGTCCATACTGAAAATGAGGGTAAATCCCCATTCCAGTCCGTTAAAAGCAGAACCGTAGCTCTGCCGCCAGCTCTGCACACTACCTAAAACGACCGTCAGTACGCTCGCGATTGTACAGAGGTAAATCAGAAGATTAAAAACGCGACCCTGGGGCGATCGCGTTTCTACAACGAGCTGATAGAGCTGCGATCGCCAGTGTTCCGATGCCATCGTTGTCTGCAAGGAAGCGCGATTCTCAGGATAGAAGGCTGGAGTGACTGCTGGTTTCAGAGCTGACGTGAAGAGCAACTAGCTCGCCAGCACAACTTCCACAGTGTCTTGCTGCTCGTTCTGAGTGATTTCCCTCATCATCTGGGTCAGAAGTCAGTCCTTTTGCGACCCAAACCATCACCTCGACCACGCCATTGCCATCAGGCCGGTGACTGCACCCACCAGCATGGCGAGCAGCAAGCATTAAGACAATCCCAACCAATCACCTTGGGGGAGGACATCGTATTCATCCGTTGCGGGTTGTGGCTCCTTCCGGTTGCCAGCGCGATCGCAGCCGAATCCCAACCCATGAACCCACCAGAGCTGCTCCCAACCAGACCCAGCCATGCAAACTGGTCGAGGCAATGCCTGCAAGATAGGCACTGATGTTGCAGCCGGCCGCAAGAAACGCGCCAAAGCCCATACTGAGGCCACCCGCGATCGCCAGACTGACAGCCCGAGGATGGAGACTCCCCTGCCAGCGCCAACGCCCTTCGTAGGCTGCCGCACTCAAGGCTCCCAAAATCAATCCCAGATCGGTGATGACACTCGGATCCGCAAGCAAACTACTGCTGAGGCGTTCCAGTTGCCGGCCCCAAAAGACACTACTTTGGGGATCCCAACCCAAAACCTGAGCAGCTTGAGCAGTGGTCAGTGCTAACCCCCAAGTGACGCGCCAAGGTTGGCCATCCACGAGCAGCGTGGCGGTGTAGAGCAAGGCGATCGCTGTTGCCGCTAGCCACAGTCGCCGCGATTTGACAATCGGTAAGGGTGCCCAGCGCCACAAAACTACGGCCAAGATCAGCAGCACCCACAATTGCAGGAGCAATGCGCTTCCCCAGCCCAGCTTGTCAGCAAACGACCAAGGTTCCCACGCAGGTAATTGACTCCAAAGAGGGCGAGTCAGGGTTGCAACAAACGCCCCGATGCCAAACGCGCCCAAGGTAATCGCCAAGTTGTAGGAGCCGCCACCGACCGCCGCTAGGGTGCCACAGCCACAGGCACGACTCAACTGCATGCCAATCCCAAACAGGAATGCGCCGCTCAGCCCTGCCCAGCCAACCGGAGCGATCGCTGGCCGCAGATCCCAGCCCAACGTCTCGCCCAGACTAAAGACACCGGCAAAAGCCACACAGGTCAGTGCGACCAGCCACAACTGCATCAGGGCAGGATAGCCATCCTGTCGCTGTAGGAGTTTGCGAAAACCACTACTGAAGCCAAATCGGCCATGGTACAGAACGGCACCGATCGCAGCCCCCAGTAGTAACAACGCACTCTGTCGCCAGCCATGCAGACTCGCTGCGATCGCCACAGCAACCACCGCTGCTCCCGTACCCCAGAGCAATCGCCATTGCGGTAGCAGGGTACGGGGTGGCGTCAATGATTGAACGTCACTACTGGTCATGGATGGGCTAACGATTGTTGGTGCGATTGGTCTGGGTTTGGCCAGAGCTGGGGGGCTCACAACCGCCGCCACTAGCAACAGCAGCATTGGCGAGCCAGAGCGGTAATCCCAAGGCGAGACAGCTAACGCCTACGGCGATCGCGCGATTCCAAAGCATCGAAGATTTCGACATGAGTGATTGAACCCAACGTGACGTCAAAGGCCGGATCACGGTTTGAAGCGCGATCGCGGCCTAGAACTATTTAATCCGAGCAGTGAGCTGACGCCTAGGAGCGATCGGGGCCGGTGGCAACAGGCAGCTTACTGGCGCTGTATTCCGTCCAAGACCCTTCGTAAATGCGGACATTCGGATACTTGAGCAAGTGCTTGAGAACCAAGTATTGCAGGCTGGCCTCACGACCTGTGCTGCAGGTGACAATCACATCTTTATCCGGCGTGACGCCTTTCGCTTCCAGGATCGCTTTCAGATCCGAAAGCGGCTTCAGCTTGTGGGGGTTTTTGAGGCTTTCGTTGGGGTTGTTGGCTTCAGTGAAGGTTGGCCAAGGAATGTTGCGAGCCCCAGGGATGTGGCCGTTGCGAATGAACACTTGTTGCTCACCGCTGAACAGAGCAGGCGGACGCGGATCAACGAAAGTGGACTTGCCGATCAGCTGTTCAACTTGTTTGATATCGACCCGAAACTCACGATTGTCCTTGGGCGTGAATCGGACTAGCGAGTAGCGAGGATACTCTTTGGTGACAGGGAAGCCAGCGTCTTTATAGCCCTTATAGCCGCCGTCGAGGACAGCGATATCTTTAACGCCTGAGCGCTCCAGCAAGTAAGCCACTTGGGTCGCGCCCAAGATATCGTTACCGTCTGAATAAACAAGAACAGAATCGCTGTTTTTAACACCAGCTCTGCCAAACAAATCAGCCAGCTTCTGTGCGTCCCAAATCTGCACAGGCAAGAAGCCATTGGGACCCCGATAGGCGGAGTCCGCAATGTTCACAGCCCCCGGCACGTGACCTTCGATATAAGCCAAGGGATTGGTGCGGACATCCAGGATTTTCAGCTTGTTGGTGTTCAGCCGTTCGGCAACCCAAGCTGGAGAAACAAATTGAACAGTTGCAGAGGGCGCCGCTGCTACGGGCTGGAAAAAGCCTGGCAGGGCCAAGAGCAGCGCGACAGCAACAGAGACAACCGCTAGGAACGCCTTTTGGCGCGGCCAGCGGAGCGATCGCACGGACATATTGACCTCAAATACTAAAACTCGGTCGATTTATTGGTGATTATTGCATATCAAAATCAGGTTGACTATAGAAACTCACCACTGCAGATGCTGCCTGTGAGGAGGAGCTATCGCTTCTGGCCGCACCGACACCAAGCGGGTTTGGCACTTCACTGGCTCAAGAGAACCATGTTGAAAAATCCATCTAGCTTCACAGTCACGGTCAAGACCGGCTGATTGCAGTGCAATTCCATCTCTCCATGGACAGATTTTTTACCGTTGAGCCTGTCTGCGCAAAAACACTTCGTCCTAACCTGCGTGTGAATTGCCATGGAGGACTGCTGTTCTGGCATAAAAAAAGTCTGAGCCTTAGCCCAGACTTGTCACCCATCAATTGAGCTTTCGCTAAAGCAATTCAGCAGTCTAGTTTTCGGCGTAGCCACCGCTACGGGCTGCCGGACGGCGATCGTCTTTAGGACGCGCTTTGCTGACGCGCAGCTGACGACCAAACCACTCAGCGCCATCGAGTTCACTGATGGCAGCATCTTCGTGAGCATCTTCTTCCATTTCAATGAAAGCGAAGCCACGGAGGCGACCTGTCTCACGATCAACAGGCAGGCTCACCCGGCTGACGGGGCCATACTCTGCGAACACTTCCCGAACATCTTCCTCGGTCGCGCGGAAGGAAAGATTACCAACGTAAATCGTCACTTGCGTATCCTAAAGCGAGAATCGGACTGTTCGGGAAAACGGAAAGCAAACTCTGAACCTGAACCTCTCAGACGCTGGGTCGGATGGGCCGACCAAAGTAACCTGCGCGCTGCCGAACAAACCACGCCAATAATAGCGGAGGGATTGGGGGCGACAGGTTAAAAAAAACTGAAAGTGCCAGATTGTTGCAGTCTTGTCATAAATCGGCTACCAGAGCCAGTTTCAGCGCAGCAACTGCGCCATGTAGTTGCCCCAAAGTTGCGCTGCGAGGCTGCTACTGTTACCCGTTGGCTGGTTATCGTCATTGCCCAACCAAACACCTGTTACTAGATGGCGCGACGGGACGTATCCAATAAACCAGAGATCGACACCATCATTCGTCGTGCCGGTTTTGCCGGCCGCACCGTAGCCAATTGCAGCAGCTCCGCCAGTACCACTTTGCACAGCCTCCTGCAACATGGCTGTCAGTGTGGCCGCGGTCTCGGCTGAGATCACTTGGCGATCGCGGCGAGGTTGCTGCTGAATGTCGAAGGTGAGTGTACAGCTACGACGTTGTTCAGCCGTTGTACAACGACTGCTGTCGTAGATGCGACGAATCGCATGGGGTGGCATCCAACGTCCTTCATTGGCGATCGCGGCAAAGGCACTGGTCATTTCTAGCAGTGTGACTTCACTTTGCCCCAAGACCAAACCAGGCACCGGCTGCAGATCTGCTTTCACCCCGAACTCACGCGCCATCTTGACCACTGCATCGAGCCCCACATCTTGGGCAACCCGCAGTGCCACTGAATTTTCCGACTGGGCCAAGGCCCGATAGAGATCGATGCTGCCGCTGCTGCGCTCACAGCCTTGGAATTGCTGGCCTTGCCAAAATAAGGGAGAACAGTCGTAGATTCGCCGTGGTGAGATGCCCTGCTCTAAGGCTGCCGCATAGGCAAACACCTTAAAGGTCGATCCAGGCTGGCGATAGGCCTGGGTTGCGCGATCGAACTGACTAGCTTGGTAATCCACACCACCGACCAGTGCCCGAATTTCACCATTGCGACTGTCGATGGTCACGATCGCCCCTTGTTTGACACCGCCTGATTGGGAGATAAGAGCCTGCAAGGACCGTTCAGCCGCAGTCTGCATGGCGGGATTGAGGCTGGTTTCAACCGCGAAATTGCCCTCCTCAACCACTGCATCACCGAGCAACTGGGCGAGTTCCTCGACAACAGCCCCGTAGTAGTAAGGGGCTGTAATGCGGCTGCTGGTTTGGCAAGCGTCAGGTTGAATAACAATGGGCGATCGCCGAGCTGTACGGGCCTCTTCCTCGGTAATGAAGCCCAGAGACTGCATGCGCTCAATCACGCCATTTTTTTGGCGCTGGGCAGCAGCAAGGTTGGTACAAGGGCTGAAGCCATTGGGAGAAGGCAACAACCCCACTAAAAGAGCTGATTCAGCAATCGAGAGATCGCGAGCCGATTTGCCGAAGTAGATCTGAGCAGCATCTTCAAAACCGTAGCCAACCCCAAGGTAGACCCGGTTGAGGTAGGTGCGCAGCAGCTCATCTTTGCTGTAGAAGAACTCCAGCTTTAGCGCCAGGATAGCCTCGCGGATCTTGCGGCCAATCGAATCTTCGCGCCCAACGTAGTCGCTAAACAAGCTACGGGCAATTTGCTGGGTGAGAGTGCTTGCCCCTTCACGTACCTCACCACTGCGAAAGTTACTGACGATCGCTCGGGCTGTACCGTAGGGATCCACTCCCAAATGCCAGTAAAAGCGGCTGTCTTCAGAAGCGAGCAGTGCTTTGGGAAGGACCGGTGAAAAGTCAGACAGGGTCGGCAATTCAACGTGGCTGCTGCTGCGCAGGGTTTGCAGCGGTTCGCCATCTGCAGCATAGGCAGCGATGGGGCCTTGCACAGTGCCCAGCGATCGCACCGAAACACGACTAGCTTCCAGAACAATGCCGATCGCGATTGCTCCCACCGCTGCGGTGGTGACTGCAACCGCCTGCTTTAAGCGATTCTGCCAAGCCGGCGGCGCATGCTCGTAGTGCAGCTCCACGCGATCGGTCAGCTCGGGAGGTCCCAAATAAATCCGGTCGTTGTGCTGGAGTTCAAGGCACTCAACCCGACGCCCCCGCCAGAACACCCCATTCGTTGAATTTTCGTCTTGAAGAATAAAGTTACCTCGCTCCCGACCCGAACGGCTGAGGCTTAGGTGCAACTTGCTGACGATCGGGCTGTTGATGGGGATGTCACAGTCGCTACCGCGACCTAAGCGATAGTAGTCTCCCAACAACGGATAAGCCTGCTGGCGATCGCCCTGACGGACGATCAGCTGCGGAACTTTGTCCGGTTCGCGCAGGCTGAGATTGTCGAATTTGGCACGCCGCTGAACCTGCGTCACCAATTGCGTGAGGCGTTTCAAGACGGTGGGTGCCGGTTGCGGGCGATCGCTCATCTGCCAACCTACGAGAGCACCTGAGTCAGGTGAAGAAGGATTGAAAAGGGGTGAAGCGGAAACAACGGGAGCACAGGACAGGCTCTCTGCCAGTTTCGCATTGTGACAGATGACACCCTTCAGCAGCCGGTTCAGTCTTTGAAGCGGTTACTCACCGCGATCGCAACTACCCACCTTGCACTATTTATTGCCGGGGTCTGCTCGCCGAATCTGAATTTGCCCATCGATGACTTGAGCAACCTCAGGATAGCCAGCCGCTTGGCTACTGGGCAGCCTTGCCAAGCGATCGCCAATGCGCAGCTGGGTTGCTGCCAGCGAGAGGGCAAAAATTGTGGCTTCCAAGTTCCCCGCCGCACCTGCATGGGCAATTCCCCGCAAGTTACCCCACACCAGGATGTCACCACTGGCGACAATGCTGCTGCCGGGATTAACATCTCCGACCACAATCACGGATCCGTTATGACGCACCTCAGCCCCCGATCGCAGGGTGCGTTTCAGATAGAGCGGGGCAGCGATCGCGCTGGTTAGAGACTTGGGTTGCCAACTCTCAGGCTGAGCGATCGGCTGTTCGATGGACAGCCCCAAGCTGACAGCAGCGACTGCCGTCTGACGGCGCTGGGTCGTAATCCGCGTCAGCTTCAACGCCACGCGATCCAGTTGTTGGCTCAGCCATTCCAATTGGCGGCCATCCAGCAGCCAACTGTCTGCATAGAGATGGAGTTCTGTCCCTGCTTCCCAAAAGTTTTCGCGTCCTTGGAGCAACTGTTGAAGATGCTGTTGCAGATCCAGCCAAGTGAGCCCCTCGGCATTAGCCTCTTGCCCGATCGTAGGTGCACTCGGCAATTGCAGCTGCCAGCGATCGCCCACGGCTTCTAGCTGAATCGGGGAAACAATGACCTGCTCGGCATCGGCTTCAGACGTCACCGCTTCGCTGACCTCTGGCTCAGACTGCGGTTGATCGTCTACGGCTGGCGTCGAGACGTCGAAATCACTCATAAAACTGGCAGGGGAAAGATACAAGCGAGCGAACTAGGACTGATCCTGACATTCAGCGTAAGGACACAGGAAGCAGACAACACAGCCCAAAACAAATTAAAGAGCACGGGCAAGTTGAGCGGGAGCCGCCAGAATAACAGTGATTGTCCTTGCCTGGTGTCATGGCTACGCCTCCTCCCTCTCCGCTACCGAGTGGTCGCCCGCGCCCCACGCGCCCCATCCCACGTCCCAGCACCAGTGCTCCCCCGGTGCGATCGCGCAGTAGCCGCAAACCGCCTCGCCCCACGGAACTACCGCCGAAGCCAGACCATGTCACCTATCGGGCTGTCGCCTGCTTTGGAGGAACCTTGACCTGGGACCAACAAGGAGAAGCGGCCCAACTCCAAATTACGGACAATCAGAGCCTTGACGTTGCCCTGAGCGGTCTGGTGCAGGCAACCTTACAACGCCACCCGCAACAGCTAACGCAACTGATGCAGCAGCCCCACTACTGGGTGAGCTGGCCACTGCAACGACACAAACAGCTGCAGTTTTGGCTGCGGGGCTGGCAGACCCATCCCCCCACCGATCTGCAGATTGGCCGCGTGCGGATCTGTGGTTTTGTCAAAAGTTGGAAGGATCAAAGCGGTGCCGTGCAAGTTTGGATTGGTCGCAATGAGGTTCCGCCCCCAGGACAGGACAATCAACCCGCTTGGAAAGTGAAACGCCTACAGCTGCGAGGAGCGCCGGAGCAACTCCGCCCTGGCTGGTGGCAGTTCGACTGTGAGGTGACTCGCTTTGGTCAACTGCGGATTGTAGAAGCAGCGCTGCTGGCCCCTTTCAGACCCAAGCCCTCACGGCGGGGGCGATCGCCGGCTCCAGCCCCGCGATCGAAACGACCATCAGCTTGAGTGACCTCTGTGGACTGATCCCCCTCAGTGGATGCATCCAACTCGAGCGGAGGTTCGTACTACTGATGAGTGAACTGAAGCACTCAACTGTCACGAGCCCCTACCAGTCCAGGTTGTTTCGATGCCGTTCTTCAAACTGCGCTTGCGATCCCTTGCGATCGCCCTCGGTACCTGTCTTCTCCTGATAGGTCTGCATACAGGCCTACCCAGCACAGTCACTGCCACAGCCCTGAGCACAACGCCCACCACAGAGATCGAGCGATCGCAGCCTTTCATCCGGCCGTCGCTCCTTGCAGACTTGCAAACCACCCTGAGTCAAGCTGAGTCTAGCCCTCTGGCCCAGGCCAATGTGGGAGAAGCACGCCAGACTTATATCGCCATTCTGAAGCCGCAAGCAGTGGTTCCCACAGCTCCTGAAACTGCCGCAAGGGCAGTTGTTGGTGCAGTCTTAGTGGGCGATCGCCTTGTGATTCGAGCCAACTTTCGCGACCTTTCCAGCGGTTTCCGCGACTATGTAAAAGATCCTGTCAGCCCCCCCAACCCCAACATCACCTCAGGCTTCCACCTGCATCGGGGCAATGCCAATCAAAATGGGCCTTTTCAGTACGCTTTGGCTGTCACCCTTGATCCCTCAGGAATCAGTGGCTCAGCCACCGGTGAACTGACGCTTTCACCAGAACAAAAGCAAGCGCTGTCGGACGGCTTGATCTACTTCGACATTCACACCACACGCAATCGAGGTGGCGAATTGCGAGGTGTCCTCATTCCTAGCTAGACGGAATGAATGGGGCGATCGCTGAATCGTGCATGGGTTGGGAGCCTAGGGCTCAGCCGCTAGGCTCCCTGAACCAGTTTCCCCGAGGCAGGACAGACTGCTCGATAGGGATTTCATTTAGTTAAGTATTGTAAATTTTCAATGTTATATTTTCAGAATTGATTCACCAAGTTCTCCCTTATGGGCCTTGGATTTCCCAGCCCAACTAGCAGCGACGTCAGGAATGATCACGATCTGTGGTCAGAGCTCCAGCAGGGACAGGTTGCAGCCCTTGCCAGTCTCTACGATCGCCACGCCAGTCTGGTTTACGGTATTGCGTTGCAGGTTTTAGGCAATCCTCAAGAGGCAGAAGATTTAACGCAAGATATTTTCATCCGGCTGGTTGATCGCCAGAGGTCTCACTATGACCCCCGACGCGGATCACTCAGGACCTACTTAGCGGTACTGACACGCTCGCGGGCAATCGATCGTCTGCGATCGCGGCGCACTCAAGCGGCAGCAATCGACAAGGTGCAAAGTCAACTGGTACAACAGCAAGCCACGATCGATCCACTGATTAGCAACTTGGGAGCTGCTGAAACAAGTACCGAAGTGCAGCAGGCCTTAGCCCAACTTTCAGAGAGTCAGCAACAGGTTTTGCGGCTGGCCTATTATGAAGGACTCTCACAAGCGGACATTGCAGAACGGCTCGGTGAGCCTCTAGGAACGATCAAAGCAAGAGCCCGCCGCGGTCTGCTAAAGCTAAAGCAAATCCTTGAAGAGAGTGTGAGCTGAACTCCTGTTATGACTGCTCCTGTCACCCCTGACCAAATTGAGCTGCTGATAGCGGGATATGTTCTCTGTGACCTCAGCCCAGAGGAAGCAGCCGAATTTGAACAACTCCTGCGGGATAACCCTGCCCTTTGGGATGCAGTTGCCGAGGCACAGGCAGCGTTAGAACAAACTTTTTCAGTTGAGGAACAAGCGCCGCCTGCTTACCTTAAGCCATCGATTCTGAGTGCAGCTCAGGTTCTGCAGCAAGCGGTCATCCCTAGCGATCGCGAAACAATTGCTTCGCCAGCAAATCCTGACAACCCGGCGATGCAAGCAGCCAACAGCAATGTGATTCCTTTGCGGCGCTGGCAACGGGGAATGGGTGCTGCAGCCGCTGTCTTAATTGCGGGCTTAGGCATCAGCAATATTGTCCTGTGGCAATCGCTGCAAACCCTCCAAGCAGCACGACGTACTACCATAGATCCTCTTGTTTTCACACTAGAACGGACGCCACTCACGCCAACGCCCAATGCCTCAGTGCGGGTCATGGTCGATCCCAGTGACTTGGAAGCGACCCTCGATATCAAAAACTTGCCGCCTTTGGCTGAGGGTGAGGTTTACGTGCTATGGACAGTCGTTAAACCCAATGCACCAGTCACCACCGATGATAAAGATGCGATTCTGACGCAAGTGTTTCGGGTCGATGAGCGGGGCCAATTCAGCCAGCGGATTGCCGTGCCTCCAGTCTTTCGCGATCGCGGGTTAGTTCAGGCTGTCGCTGTCACGATTGAGGATGCGAAGGCTCCTCAAAAGCACCTCGCCAAACCCATCCTGATTCAGCGCATTTAAGCAACTAAATCAACTGGAAGCCGCTCGCAGTTCAGGCTAGATGGCAATCGGAGTGTACTGTCAGCGCGATCGCCGACGAGCCGTTGGCGGTGGCGTATTTTCACTCAAGTTCAGAGCCTGACGACCATTGCGGATAATTTGCATCATCTGGGTCAAGCGTTGTTCCATATCCCGCAGCACTTGATCGGCATAGCTATCGGCCCCGCGCCGCAACTCCTCGCATTCCACTAGCGTTCGTTGTCGCTGTTCCGCGAGTTGCTGCTGGGTTTGGCTCCGCAGCTGATCAACTTCGGCTTGGGTTTGCTGGCGCGAGCTGTCAGTTTCTTGACGAACTTGCAATTGAAATTGTTGAGCTTCCCCACGAATTTGGGTTGCTTCTGCGATCGCCTGTTGTCGCAAGGCTTCACACTCTTGCTGAGTTTGTTGGCGCAGTTGCTGAGCCTCACGCTCCACTTGCAGGCGAATGCTGTTTTGCTCAATCAGCAAGGCACGCTCTTGTTGCGCCTGCGCCACGATCGCCTGGGCCTGCTGTTGCGCTTCGGCCAGAATTTGCGCCTGGCGCTCAAGAATTTGCTGAGCTTGTTGGATCGCAGCAGGCAGCCCCGCTCGCACATCATCCAAGAGGTCGAGTAGGTCATTTTCCCGCACGAGGATACGCCCCGAGAGTGGCACTCGCGTGCCGTCGAGAACTGACTCTTCGAGTTGCTCCAGCAAGTTCAAGACATCGAGCGATTGGGCTTGGGTCACGTCAGGCGATCGCGCTCTACAACACGGTGAAACTGATCATAAAGGGCGGCTGCCACATGGTTAGGCACCAAATGTTCGATGTTGCCGCCAAAGCGTGTCACCTCTTTGACGAGGCTACTACTGAGGAAGCTGTACTCCGTCGATGTTGTCAAAAACACGGTTTCTAAATCAGGAGCCAGCGTTTTATTGGTATGCGCCATCTGCAACTCCAGCTCAAAGTCAGACAGCACTCGTAAGCCCCGTAAAATTGCTCCGGCTTGACGCTGGCGGGCATAGTTGACCGTTAGGCCCTCAAAACTTTCTACCTGGGCATTGGGTAGATGAGCGATCGCCTTGGAAATTTGTTCCAAGCGCTCCTGGACGGAGAACATTGGCTGCTTGTTGGGATTGCGCAAGACCGCTACATAGACCTGCTCGAAGAGACGACAGCCCCGCTCAATAATGTCGAGGTGCCCAAGGGTAATTGGATCGAAGCTGCCGGGATAGATGGCCTTCAAAGCAAGACTCGCTGCGGTGGCTCAATCTTAGCCCGCAGCCCCGTGGATTCTACACTGGGGAAGACCGCGATCGCTTGGGAGCAATGGGATGTTGGACGAACAAGCCAAAAAGGTGCTGCTGCGTAAAATTCCGCATGGCCTCTACGTCTGCGGCGTCAAAGACGGTGAGGAAATCAACGGTTTTACCGCTAGTTGGGTGATGCAGGCGTCCTTTCAGCCACCGCTGGTGGTCAACTGCGTCAAATCTGACTCACGCTCCCATGCCATGCTCTCAGCCAGCGGTGTTTTTAGCTTGAGCTTTCTGGAAGCGGGTCAAAAAGACCTAGCAGCACAGTTCTTCAAGCCGCAGCGACTGGTCGCCAATAAATTTGAAACGGTCAGTGCCTACCTCGGCGAAGCCACCGGCTGCCCGATTTTGGAAGAGGCCTTGGGCTACATCGAGTGCCGTGTGGTCGGCAAGGTTGAGCATGGCGATCACACTGTTTTTGTCGGTGAAGTGATTGCTGCAGGTCTCCACCGGGAGGGCGATCTGTTGACCTTAGAAAGCACCGGCTGGAACTACGGCGGCTAAAATCCGTTGCTATGGAAATCCGCTCGGTCAGTCTACGCAACTTCAAAACCCACGCCGAAGCTGCCTTTGACTTCCGGCCGGGCGTCAATGCCATCTGTGGTGAAAACGGCGCGGGCAAAACCTCTATTCTGGAGGCGATCGCCTGGGCCCTCTTTGACTTTGACAGTGGCTACCGCAAGGAGGATCTGCGGCGGCAGGGCGAGAGTAATACCAGCGTCACCGTCGGCTTAGTTTCCGCCCGGGATGGCCGCTACTACGAGGTGCAGCGCCGCTCCTTCAAAAGTCGCCCCGATAGCTATCAGATTTATGACCCTGAGCTAGGCCTGAAGCTCGATAACGTCGAGAATATCGGCGCGGCGCGGCAGTGGCTCTGCGATCACCTTGGCTTTCGGGCGGGCATGGATCTCTCGCGGCTGTTCGCAGAGGTGATCGGCATTCCCCAAGGCACTTTTACTGCGGATTTTCTGAAAACACCTAGCGATCGCCGACGGATTTTTGATCCCATCCTCGGCCTCGAGTCCTATCGAGATGCCCATCGCCAGTCCGTTGATTTGCAGCGCTATGCCGAAGGCCAGCAGCAGGCGATCGCGCAACAGGTGGCCATCCTGACAGCAGAAGTTGCGGATTTACCTACGCTGGAGCAGCAACTGCAGCAGATCAGCCAGAGCTTGGAACAGCAGCGATCGCAGCTGCAGCAACGCCAGCAGGAACGGCAACGGGCGCTGAGCGAGCTACAACAGCTCAAACAGCAAGCCCAACAGCAGCAACAACAGCAACAACAGCTGCAACAGCTTGAACTACAGCGACAGGCTTTAGAGCAACAGCAACAGATCCAGCTGCGATCGCGAGATGAGGCGATCGCGGCTCAGCAGACTTTAGAAGCCAGTCGAGACGGTTGGCAGCAGTATCAGCAGTTGACCGAGCAGATTCAGACTCTGAACGGACAACTGCGTCAGCGCGAGCAGGGGCGACGCCAGCTCAATCAGTTACAACAGCAGCTCAGCCAATTGCGGGAAGCGGCCGCAGGACTGGAACAGCAGATCGCTTCACAGGCCCGTTGGCAAGAGCAGATCGACCAGCGTCAGCCCGATCTGCAACGCCAAGAGCAACTGGAAGTGATCCTGCGACAACAGCAGGAACAGCAGCAGTCCCTCAGCCAACTCGAGCAGCGGCGCCATTGGCTCCAACAGCGTTTAAAGGCGATCGCGACTGAGCAGCAGACGCTGCAACAGCGTTTGAGCGAACTGCAAAGCCTAGCGACGAAGCTCACTGAGCTTCCCCGCTGTCAAGCCGAAATTGAGCAGTTGCAAGAGCGCTTGGCTCGAGCCGAAACGTTAGGAAATCTCGCCCAAGACCGCCGAGCCCAGCTCGAGACATTCACAGCCGCGATCGCCCAGCATCAGCAAGCAGTCGCGGCTGCTCAGGCACAACTGAACGATTTACAAGCCGCGCTGCCGCTCTATCAAGTCAATCTGGTGCAGGTTGGCGAGACGCTTGAGCAGGGACTGCAGCTCCTTGCCCGTCAACTCGACGATCAGCAATCCTTTTTTGCCCAACTCGGCGGCGGCGATCGCCCAGCCCTCAGCCAGCGGCTCCAGCAGCAACAGCAGGCCCTCTCCCAGCTGCGGCAGCTCGAAAAACAGGTTGACCAGCAAGGACTGCTGAAGCAGCAATTGCAAAAACTGCAGACTGAGCAACAGGCGCTGGAACAAGAACGACGACAGATCTCGACGGAGCTGCAAGCGGCCCCTGGAGTGATCGCTGCGATCGCCCAAGCCGAGGCCGATCTGCAAGCCCTCGGTGATCCTCGGCGCGAACTGCAACTACTGCGATCGCAACTGCAGGCAGGTGCAGCAGTCACCAGCCAACTCGAGCAAAACCAAGCCCAGCAAGCTCAGCTACAGCCCCAGATTCAACCACTGCAAGATCGCCTTGAGGCGCTAGCGGAGCTGGAGAGCCAGCTCCATCAGGCAGAACAAACCCGTCAGCGGGCCACAGAGGACTATCGGCGCTACCTGCAGGCTGAGTCAGTCAGCCAACAGCTGCCAGAACGGGAAGCACAGCTACAGCGCAGCACTGAACAACTCACTCAAATTCAGGCTGAATGGCAAACCTTGAAAGAGGCGATCGCCGCTGAACCCGCCCTCGATCCAGCTATCCTTGCTGCCGCGGAACAAACTTGGCAAGCACTCGAAGGGGAATGTCAGCGCCTCACCGGTGCCCTCCCTGGGCTGGAACAGGAGCAGCAACGCCTGCAAACTGAACTGAGTCGTCGCCAAGCCGCCGCTCAAAATCTGGCGGCGCAACAACAGCAATTGCAACAGCATCAAGCGATTGGTCAATTTATCGAGACGGCACGCCGCATCTACAACCAGAGTGGTCCGCGCATGAGTCGCTACTTCATCGGCGAAATCAGCCGCGAGGGCGATCGCCTCTACCGTGAGCTGCTCGCTCGTCCCGGCGTCGCCTTGGATTGGACGGAAGACTACGAAATTCGCGTTCAAGAAGGTGGGCGTTGGCGACCGTTCAAAACCCTCTCTGGTGGCGAGCAAATGTGTGCGGCACTAGCCGTGCGCTTGGCGCTGCTACGTGTCATTGGCCAATGCCCGATCGCCTTCTTTGATGAACCCACCACCAACATGGATCTGCAGCGCCGCCGTCAGCTGGCAGACGCAATCGGCAATCTTCAGAGCTTCCGGCAGCTCTTTGTGATCAGCCACGACGACACCTTCGAGCATCTCACCGAAAACATCGTGCGAGTCGAGCGGCAACTCGTCTGACCAGTTTTTAAGGACAGCAGACTCCAGCTATTTTCTTCCGCAAGACGTACCTTCAATCTGCGGTCAATACCGGCTTGTTTTACCCGCTGCGATCGCGACTCAACCGATGGGTCTCACCCGAAATTCTGTTGCGGGGGGTCTGGGGGAGTCGAGTCCCCCAGTGCGTGGGTGTGGGGGTGCACAATCACCCCCACGGACAGAACGCTCGAATCTTTAGTCCAGCCAGATTGGCTCTAAGCATCTTGCTGTCTGCAATGGAGCAGCACTGATTAGCCAATAAAAAACCGGACCCTCGGCCCGGCTTTTGTTCAAGCTTGAACAGCGATCGCGAGAAGCGACTTAGTAATAGATTTTGCCGCCGCCCCACTTGCTGCCAACCACCTTCGGCTGGAGCAAGATGTGACCTGAGATCGCCACCAAATCGTCTTCCGTCAGGTTACGCATTTTCGGGAAGATATCGGTGCTCTTGGTGCTGGGGTGCAATTCTGAAATCTCGCGCTCACCATCGTAGGTGGTGGGGTTGTGCAGGTAGTCCACCAGGCTTTCGATGCTATCGCGAGGCGGGGTGGCCAGCGCCAAAGCCTCAGGATCAAGACCAACGTTGGGGTCAGTCTTGGTAATGCCACCGACATGGCATTGACCGCAGGCATAGGCAAACAGCTGTTTACCTTCAGCAACCTGCTTCAGGCTCAACGTGACATTGTCGCCTTGGGGATTCAGCTTGACTGTGCGAGTTTCTGCTGTCAGTTCAGCGGCCTGAGCGGCACCAATATTGAACTGAAACACGGCAAGCAGGGCCGCCAAAGTCAGCCAGAGGGTTCTTCTCAGCGTCTTGAAAACCATGGATGGTGAACTGCTCCTGACTAGCTCTCGAAAAGGACGGCTCTCGCCAGCCCAATGTGATGAAGGGGTTGAGGCGGTTTGGCTACAGGGCAAAATGATTTGCAGCAGCCAACGGCGACCAAAACCATCCTCAATATTTACCATGCAGGGGCGAGGCAAATGAGAAAGTTGTTAGGCTCCGTTGCAAACTTGTGACAAGTTCAGCGATCGCTGCTAATCCAAGCTGTTAAAGGCTGCCAGCAATGCCTCCCAGCTCCGTCCCGCAGGGGTCACACCACAGGTCTCCCGCAGGTAGCGGTAAGCAGCCCGATGAGCCGGTTCGCCATCGCCACTGAAGCGGGCCATCAGCACTTCTTTGGTAATTTGGGGCTTCCGCCGTGGCTCCGTTGCGATCGCTGGGGACTCAGGCTGACTGGGGCTTTCGGCGGCTGGCCCTTCTGTCGGCTCGTCCACAGCTAAACGGCGAGGCACGTCGTAGCTGAGGAAATCCTTAGCCAGCATCGTCTGCGGAAAAATCGCCTGAGCTTCCGCCAGCAAATCATCGAGGGTTTGCTCATTGCCCGGGGCATAGCGCGGGCTGAAGTGGGTCAGAATCAGCTGCCGTACGCCCGCTTGCCGTGCTACTTCCGCTGCCATCGTCGCCGTTGCGTGCAGCCGCTGTTCCGCCATCTCGCGATCACGATCGGAGAAGGTTGATTCGTGAATCAGGACATCGGCATCCTGCGCAAGGGCGATCGCCGACTCACAGAAAATCGTATCGGTGCAGTAGACAACACTGCGACCACGCTCGGTCGGCCCGCAAAGCTGTCGACCGTCGATCTGGCGACCATCTTCTAAAGTGACCGTCTGTCCGTCCTTCAGTTGTTTGTAGATTGGCCCCGGCGGAATACCGAGCGATCGCGCTTTTTCCACATCAAAACGTCCGGGACGATCGCGTTCTTGGATGCGATAGCCAAAAGCTGGCACACGATGATGGAGTGGCGCACAACTGACGACAATTTCATCGTCTTCGTAGATCACCCCCGGCTGGACCATCGCAATCTGCAATGGGTAGTTGATATGGGTGCGTGAATGTTGAGCACAAGCTTGCAGGTAATCGCGCAGAGACTTGGGGCCGTAGAGATCGATGCGCTCTGGATTTCCTGCCAACCCAACACTGGCCAACAGACCCATCAAGCCGAAGACGTGATCGCCATGCATGTGGGTGACGAAGATGCGCCGCAGCTGACTGATCCGCAGTTCACTCCGCAGAAATTGGTGCTGAGTGCCCTCTCCACAATCGAAGAGCCAGACCTCAGCACGCTGGGGCAAACGCAGCGCTACCGCCGAGACATTGCGCGATCGCGTGGGCACGCCGGAACTCGTACCAAGAAAAGTGACCTGCAAGGGGTTGAGGAATGGAGATTCGTTCCCTATCCTGTCACAGGACAGCAGCGGAACCTGCAGTCAGTTGCCAGCGTCCGGCAGCTTCGGATCTGTGGTGTGGAGTGAGTCAATCTAAATGCCCATGGCAACCCTCCGGCCGGCGTTGATCGCCAGCCTTGCAGCGATCGCCTGCATTCCTGCCTTTAGTTCAGCGGCAACCGCGCAGACTTCTCCAACGATTCGTGTCGGCATTGCGATCGCCCGACCTCAGATTCGCGTTGGCAGCTCCACCCCAGCGATCGTCCGCAATGAGCAAGGTCAGCAACTAGGGCAGCTCCCCACTCAGCAGGGCAGCTATGCCCAGCCCTTAGCCAATGGGCAGGTGCAACTCGGATCTTTTCGAGCTCGTCAGATTTGGCTGGAACCCAGCAACGACGGTCTCGTATGGATTGGCGATCGCTGGTATCGGGGTCGCCTGCAACTAATTTTGGATCAAGGCGCGGTCACTGCCGTTAACCACGTTGGACTAGAGTCCTATCTCTACAGCGTCGTTGGCAGTGAGGTCTACGCCAGTTGGCCAATGGAAGCGCTCAAGGCTCAAGCTGTAGCCGCACGCTCCTTCGTGCTCTACCGTCGCGATCGCAACCGCGACCCCCGTTTCGACGTCGGCAATTCCACCACTTGGCAGGTCTACAAAGGGGTCTCCAGTGAAGCCCCGACCACAATCAACGCCGTCAATGCCACAGCAGGTCAGGTACTGACCTACAACAGCCGCGTTATCGAAGCCGTTTTCCATGCCTCCAGCGGCGGTCATACCGAAAATGTCGAGGACATCTGGAGCAACTCGCTGCCCTATCTGCGCGGCGTCCAAGACTTCGATCAAAGTGCACCGGTGTTTAACTGGAGTCAAAGTTTTTCAGCGCAGGACCTCTCGGCCAAGCTCACTGGTGTGGGGCGGATTTTGCAGATTGAGCCTCTGAAAACCACACGCTTTGGCCGCATTCGTGATTTGCGCATCACTGGCGATCGCGGTAGTCGTGTTGTTAAAGGTGATGAAGTGCGGCGCGCCTTAAACCTCCGCAGTAGCCTGTTTACCGTCAGCAGTGAAACGAGCAGCGGCTGGTTTGACTTTCTACAACTCAATCGCAGTGAACAACCACCTAGCCAGTTCACAATCACGGGGCGCGGCTACGGCCATGGTTTGGGCTTGAGCCAGTGGGGTGCTTACGGCCTCGCTAGTCAGGGCGTGGACTACCGCCGAATTCTTTCGCATTTTTACCAGAACACGAATCTTAGCGCTCTGGGTGGCGCGATCGCTCAAAACTCGCCTAGCGAGTAAACCTTGTTGATCGACCCCATCCACACCAGAGGCTAGGGCTGGATCAAATCGAGCGGCCCAGCGTCACGATCGTAGACCAAGACATCCCATTGGCCGCCCAACGCCGCTTCGAAGGCAATTCGCTGCCCATCACGACTCAGGCTAGGATTGCGCACGATCGCCTCTAAATTGGCGGTCAAGTTACGGAGCTGTTGGCTGCGGCGATCGTAGAGGTAGATGTTGGTGCGATCGCCCCGACTACCGGCAAAAGCAATCCAGTGACCGTCTGCGGAAATTGCCGGATGTTCGACGAGCAAATCGAGGCTGTTGAGCCCAGGCAGAGGAATCTGTTGGCGCTGCTCCCAGTTGTAGAGATAGGCATCTTGGCTACCGCGGCGATCGGAGACGAAAACGAGCAGGGAGCGATCGCCCAAGCTCGGGAATAACTCCGCATAGCGACTGTTGACACCGCGATCGCCACCAGGAAGTGCAACTAAGCGCGGTGCTCCCGAACACCCCATCAGGATCAGGCTCAAGAGCAGTGCTAGCCCTCGAAGGAACCACGACGATCGCTGCTTCATGGCTGAGTCGGCGCGATCGGGACTGAGGTCTCGCGGCTGCCGTCTGGGCGATCCAGTTCTGTCAGCTCACCGCGGTCAAACAGCTCAATATCCCACTGGCCTCGGCGGCTACTTTCAAAGGCAACAAAGCGACCATCTGGGCTAATGCTAGGTTGTCGAACCCAACCGCGCCAGCCTTGGGTCAACACGTCGCGTCGCTGCGTGGCACGGTCATAGACTTGGATTTCGGGTCGACCGCGATCGCTACCCACGTAGGCGATGTAGCGTCCAGTCCAACTCAAGCTAGGCGATTCTGCGATCGCATCGCGATCGGCAAACCCCGGCAAGGGCTGCAGCTGGCGAGATTGAAGGTCGTAGAAGTAAATCGTGCGATGACCATCACGTTCAGCCACATAGGCTAAGTAACGGCCATCCCCGCTCAGCGCCGGTTGCGACTCGCTATAGCGACTGTTGAGATTCGGCGTTACGACCACAGAACCAGGACGAATCAGCCAACTAAACACCACAAAAGTAAGACCGATTGCAAGCCCAATACCCGCAATCAGCCAGCTCCAGCGACGGTAATTCCAGCGACGACGGCGCGGCACAGGAAAAATTAGTCGTCAAATTGGCTCGAGTTATCATCCTCTTCTGGCTGAGGATTCCGAGACGTGCTCAGCGGTTGGAAGTCAACGTAGGGTTCATCAGCCGACGGTTCTGCACCGCGACCAGCCGGACGGCTACGACGGCTGGCAGCAGCCGATTCTTCTGTCCGCGATCGCCGCGAACTACGAGGCATCCGATCCGAAACCCCAGTCAAACGCCGCTGCGGCCTAGACGGCTCTGGTGCAGGCTCTGGTTCGGGATAGTCTTCGACGAAACGATCGGCAGCCGGTAGGGGCGTTCCGTAGTCATCCCAGTCATCTCGAGCCGGAGCACGACGACTGCTACTGACACGCTCTTCAAATGCTGGCGGTTCTGCCCTGCGAGAACGGGGCGATCGCATCGGCATTTCGTAGCTATCGTCTTCTAGCTCTTCGCGCTGGAAGCGACTCCCACGCAGGCGGCGTTCCGGTGCAGGAGCCCGATCCTCGAAGCGATCGTAGTCATCTTCGGGTTCGTAGCGATAGACCCGACTGACTGGGCGATCGTCATCAATTAGTGGTGTGTTGCGCTTAGCCTGTTCAGTGGCAATGCCCCGCAAACGCAGCGCTTCGTAGGCAAAAAAGACCGTGGTTCCAGCTAGCAAAAACTGACCGAATTGCAAAATCGGGTCGAGGCGCCAGCCTTGAAAGAAAAGAATGCCGCCACAGAGCAGACCGACAGCAGCAAAAAAGACATCGTAGTCTCGGGCGAGCGCTGGCCGAATCGTCCGCAGAAAGTAGAGAAGTGCTCCACCCACTGCCAAAACAATGCCAACAATGCTGGCCCAGTTCAGACTGGCGTTAACCATTACGATCCTCCGCAGACGCGGCTCGATACTCTACATCTTAGCGGCCGGTGCCGATGGACCTGTAGCGTAAAACAGCCTAAGCACAACGACTCAGGCTGTTTTGGCAAGCCTGTGATTCTAGCTACGACGGACTTTATCCGTTTGGCTGATGAAGATGAGTGCAACGGTCAGAGGAATCACCACAATGACACCTCCCAGAACAAGGCTCCAGATGAAAGCAGACAACGTCGGCGTCATAAATGAACTCCCTCGGCAGCTCTAGGTTTCGTCTCATGATTGTATCGACCTAGCCTCGCAATTGAGAAGCGATCGGTCATTTCTAGACGGACTGTTTCCTCTAGGCCAGAAGTCGATCTCCCCTAGGATAAGGTCAGCGCTGTAGGAAGAGTATCGATGCAACCCTTGCTGTGGTTTAGCTGGATTTTGGGTGGTCTGCTAGCAATCATGACCCTCCTCTTTATCTTTCGGATTGTCCTGACTTGGTACCCTCAAGTTGATCTGCAACAAGGTCCCTATCGCGCGATCGCATTGCCCACAGAACCGTTTTTAGCTCCAACCCGTCGGTTGATTCCACCGCTGGGTGGCGTCGATATTTCACCAATCATTTGGGTCGCCTTGATTAGTCTGATCCGCGAGGTTCTCTTGGGCCAACAGGGTCTGCTGACCATGGCTCTGCGCTAGGACAAAGTGATGACTACAAGAACGATCAGGCTTCTAGACTCGGTCGTTCTGTAGGACGTTAGGGCTTCCGAAACAATCGCCCAAGCTGAACGAAACTGCGACATTTCAGCTAATTTTGAAGCCGATGAGGGGATTTGAACCCCTGACCGCTCGATTACGAATCGAGTGCTCTACCACTGAGCTACATCGGCGCACGGTCTCTGATTGTATCAGGAGCCACTAGGATCAGGACAAGTTTTGGTGAAAATCCTGTGCCCCAACTTGATCCCGAGCAACGTGCTCGCTTGCAAGCGGAAGTGGCAGCACCCTATCGAGGCTTGCGCCGCACCTTCTATGGGGTCTTTGCAGCCTCCGGTGCGATCGGGGCTTTTATTTTTCTACTGAAGGCGATCGCAGGGGAATCATTGGCGACAACGCTCCCCAACCTTGCTCTTCAAATCGGGGTTGTGGCTCTAATGATGGTTTTACTGCGACTAGAACAACCCAAGTCTTAGCAGCTGAGGCCTGAGTCAAACTGGCGATCGCGCTTTCCCCATCAAGATGTAGCACGGCTTACTGAGCGGCTTTAGCCGCTTCATCATTCGTCTCTGGCACTTCATCCGTTGTGGGTTGAGCGCTCGTCTCTGCAGGCGGAGATACTTCAGTTTCTGCCGTGACACCAGCAGGAGCACCATCTTCCTCAGCCGGTTCTGCAACCGAGCTAGGACTGTTGGGTTGCCCGGAAGTCTCTGGGGCAGTCTCAACTGGCGCTGGGCTAGGCTGGGCCTCGGGTACTGCGGGGCTACTATCAGCACCGACAGATGCTTCTTCAGGACGATACCAGTCAGCCGGCAGTAAGCCCTTCAATGGCAGCCCCAGAATTGTGAACTGCTGGGCAATTTGTCCGGGAGCCAAAGGCTCGGTGCTCGCAATCGCAGATTCCGAGAGCCAGAGCAGGGGTGCAACACTGACCGGCACTTGGACAAACAAGTTGAGTGCCAAAACCGTCACGATCGCCAGTAGAAAAGCTGGGAACGGATCGAGTGCTGCCAGCGGATTTTGCAACTGCACAATTGGTAACCAGCGGTAGAGTTGCAGCAAGATCAACGCCAGCCCGATCGCAGTGGCGATCGCCAAAATGCGATTGAGACTGGAGAGAAACCAGCGCAGCAGTTTGCGTTGACCTTCCTGTAGAGCTTCTGGTTTGAGGGTCAAGACCGCTAGGGAAAAGATGTAAAACGGTCGCCGCAGTTGCATCCAAAGAATCGAGCCAATCCCAATCAGCCCTGCCAAAATCGCTGTGAAGCCGGATGGCAAGAAGGGATCAGGATTGGCGATCGCGAACAGAAATAAAGCGGCCCACAGAGGTACTGTCGCCAGTCCTGCCAAGTGAATCCAGAGAAAGGGTTCAGCACGAGGACTTAGCGACATCTGTAGCTCACCGTTCAATCGAGGGCAGAAATCTGGTGCAATCGCGGTTCAGAGGGCACTAATCCGCGATCGCTGACCTATCTACACTTGCAGGGTGCGGCGCTTAGTGACCATCCGATAGGTCTCGATGATGTCACCTTCCTGCCAAGCACTGAAGCTATCGAGGCCAATCCCGCATTCGTAGCCGGAGTTGACTTCCTTCACGTCTTCCTTCATCCGCTTCAGCGAATCCAAGGTACCGGTATAGACCAGATTGGAGCCTCGACGGACTCGGATGTTACAGTTGCGGATCGCTTTGCCCGACTGGACATAACAACCTGCCACAGCACCGCGACCAATCGAGAAGACGGCCCGCACTTCGACTTGACCCAAGGGTTCTTCAACCAGTTCGGGTTCGAGCAAGCCTTCCATTGCCGCTTGAATATCCTCAAGCAGCTTGTAGATGATGTCGTAGTCCCGAACATCCACACCCGCTTCATCAGCAGCCCGCTTCGCACCGCTTGCCAGCGTTGTGTTGAAGCCGACAATCACAGCACCGGAAGCAGCCGCCAAGTCTACGTCCGTTTCGGTGATTTCGCCTGGCGCAGCCAACAGCACCCGCACCTGGACTTGTTTCTGCGGCAGCTGTTCCAACGAGCCAAGAATCGCTTCCACCGAACCTTGAACGTCTGCCTTCAGAATCAGGTTCAGCTCTTTCAGCTCGCCTTCTTGAGCTTGAGC
Source organism: Synechococcus elongatus PCC 11801 (assembly GCF_003846445.2). NCBI lineage: Bacteria > Bacillati > Cyanobacteriota > Cyanophyceae > Synechococcales > Synechococcaceae > Synechococcus > Synechococcus elongatus. The sequence continues at coordinate 1,185,071 of NZ_CP030139.2, forward strand.
CGAAACGGTTCCCAGCGAGACACGACGCGAAGCCATGGCCTGCTGGAGGCGCGATTGGCGTTGCTCATCAGCACGACTGGTCGCCACAGCGCGAGCGCTTTTCTCATCGCCGTAGACTTCGAACTCATCACCCGCCGCAGGCACGTCACCCAAGCCGAGCACCTCGACTGCGTAGGACGGGGTTGCTGCTTCGACGCGATCGCCACGGTCGTCAACCATGGCCCGCACTTTACCAAGGACAGAACCCGCGACGAGAACATCACCGACACGCAAGGTACCGTTTTGGACCAAGAGGGTCGCGACTGGACCCCGAGCTTTGTCGAGGTGAGCTTCAATCACCGTGCCGCGAGCCGCGCGATCGGGATTGGCAACCAGTTCTTCAACTTCGGTCACCAGCAGGATCATCTCCAGCAGCTGATCGATGTTTTCTCCTTTGATGGCGCTGACTGGCACCATGACCGTGTCACCGCCCCATTCTTCAGGAACCAGACCGTATTCCGTCAGCTCTTGCTTCACGCGATCGGGCTGGGCTTCTTCCTTATCACATTTGTTGATCGCCACAATCAGCGGTACTTCCGCCGCCTTCGCATGGCTGATCGCTTCCAGCGTTTGGGGGCGCACGCCGTCATCCGCAGCCACCACCAAGATGGCGATGTCTGTCACCCGCGCACCACGTGCCCGCATTGCGGTAAACGCTTCGTGGCCCGGTGTGTCGAGGAAGACAATCTGATGCTCTTCACCGTTATGTTCCACATCGACGTGATAAGCACCGATGTGCTGGGTAATCCCGCCAGCCTCGCCTGCTGCCACCCGAGTTTTACGAATTGCATCCAACAGGGTGGTTTTACCGTGGTCAACGTGGCCCATAACCGTAACCACCGGCGGACGCGACTGCAGACTTTCAGCATCTGCATCTTCCACCATCTGGGTGGTTTTCCGAGCCCCAGATTCTTCGGTCTCTTGCTCGACCAGAATGCCGAATTCTTCGGCAACCTGCTCGATCGTGGCAACATCCAGCGACTGAGTGACCGTTGCCGCAATTCCCTTGAAGAAAAGGGATTTGATGATGTCGGTTTCGGGCACAACCATCAGTTGCGCCAACTCCTGCACCGTCATGCTCGATCGCAGGCTGATAAGCTCTGGGCGGACGGGCTTTTGCTCACGCTCCATGCGACGACGATGTTGCCGTTCTCGCGCGGACTCACGACGGGGCTTGCGTCCTTTGGAGGGCATGACTGCCGCCACCGGCTTCGCCTGAGCCGCTTTCGGCTTACTAGGACGTGCCAAGGACAGTGCCAAGTTCAGAGCGTCAGCCGCAGCTGTTTCCTGCTCGGCCGTGAGCAGATCGTCATCGTCATCATCTTCAATCAGCTGACGACGCTTAGCTTTGGCGGCCGCTTTCCCAGCTTTCCGACTAGCTGCTGCCCGTTCTTCCTCTTCTTCCTCCCATCCTTTGCGAGGCCGAGAGGGCCGAGCCGGAGCGGTAGGCCGCCGCAGTTCTAGTGGCGGAACTGGCTGGAAGACCTCAACAGTCGCCGCCAGATCCTCACTACTGACAGGCGTTGCCGGTTTTGGACGCTGCTTCAGTTCTGGATTGGGTGCCGTTGGTTTCTGCGGCTTATTAGGCAGAACCCGAGAGGCAGCGGCAGGAACACCGCTGGCACTTGCAGCCACTTTGGGTCGGGACGGTGGCGCCACCAACTCAATTGGCTTGACCGGCTTGGCTGGTTTATTGACACCGCTACTGGCTGCCGGCTGTCCTAGTTGAGGGCGAGCAGGCCCAGTTTGTTCCGGCCGACGCTCAACCTTGGGTCTGGGGGCAGGTGCTTCTCCCGATCGCTCCCGTTCCGGCTTTGCTTCTGTGCGCCGCACAATTTCTGGCTTGCGAAGTAGCTCAGCTGCCGGCTTCGGCTTTTTCGTCTCCATCGCTGGCCGAGGTGCTGGAGCCGCAGCTGGTCGAGAGGCTGGCTTGACCGTATCAGCACTGGCTGCAGGAGTAGCAGGCCGAGGCGCCACGATTTCAGACTTCTCAGCAACCGGCTTTTCAGATCGAGCAGGCTTGACAGGGGGTTTACCAGACTCAGCGGCTGTTGCTGGGCGACGCGGAGGGGAAACGATACTCGGGCGTTCAGCCTGGGGCTTTGCGGGAGCTGCGGGACGAGCCACAATCTCCGGTTTGCCGCTGTCTGCCTTAGGGGTTGTTGGGCGACGAACTGACACGATTTCCTGCTTGCGCTCTGCCTTGGGCGAATCAGCGGGTGCTGCCGCTGTCGCGGAGTTGGATGGTGCCGCCCCACCTAAAACTTGGCGAACTTGGACGACTTGCTCTTCACTGAGCGTACTGCTGTAGCTCTTGTAGGGAATCTCTAACCGATCGCAGACGGCCAGCACATCCTTGTTATCGAGGTTTAACTCCTTCGACAGTTCGTAAATTCTGACCTTGCCATTATTCATTCAGCTCGATTCCCGTTGTCTGCGATCGCGGTCGAAAAGGTGCACGATGGCCTGAAGAAGCAAACGATATTGCTCAATCGGACGAGGAGCCCATCGCCATCACCGATCAGGGTTTGGGCAGCACCTCTTTTCATCTTGCCTCAAAATTTGGGCTATCCGTCAGGCTCCCCAGAAGCTGAGGGAGCCGTAGCAGCAGTCAAGCGCTCAGCCAGCACGGTGAACAGCTCTTCAGGGATGCTGGCGCGCAAAGCGCGACCCAAGCGATTTTTGCGTCGGACTTGGTTGAGACAATCGGCAGTTGGGCAGAGATAAGCCGATCGCCCCTCCCCATGATCGAGCGCGATCACCCCTGTACTGGACAGTCGAATAACCCGCCAGAACACCTGCCGGTGAGCGAGTCGCCGGCAGGCAATACAGCGTCGATACCCCTGGGGCAAACGACTCAAGCCTTCTCTTCCTCCGCTGCCGCTGCTGCACGGGCTGCATCTTCTGCTTCCCATTCCGCTAGCTCGGCTGCCTCAGCCGCCGCACGCGCTTCTTCTTCAGCAGCGATCGCGGCACGTTCTTGACGCTCTTGCACCAGTTCAGCAATGCGCTGCCCTTCGGTCACCGCGTCGTAGAGAGCCACATCCTTGATATCGATTTTCCAACCCGTCAGTCGAGCCGCAAGACGGACATTTTGCCCTTCTTTACCAATCGCTAAGCTGAGCTGATCTTCGTTGACCAAGACGTGGGCGATGCGACCTTCGGGGTCAACGAGCCGTACCTCTTGCACCCGAGCGGGGCTGAGAGCATTGGCGATATAGGTTGCTGGATCAGGAGACCAACGGATCACGTCGATTTTTTCACCGCGTAACTCATTCACAACAACCTGAATCCGCGATCCCCGCGCCCCAATGCAAGCCCCGACAGGATCGACTTCCCGTTCCAGCGTATCGACAGCAATTTTGGTACGGGGACCGACATGGCGTGTGGGGGGATTCGCTTCTCGCGCAACCGCCACGATGCGGACAACACCATCCTGAATTTCAGGGACTTCGTTTTCGAACAGGTAGACGACAAGACCCGCATTCGCCCGTGAAACGATCAACTGAGGGCCACGACGGGGTACTTCGCTGACCTCTTTGAGGAAGACACGGAAGGTCGCGTTAGCGCGGTAGTTATCGTTAGGCAGTTGCTCGCGACGAGGAAGCTCCGCCTCAACTTCAGGACGACCCAAGCCACTACTCACGCCCAAGATGACCGACTGACGCTCAAAGCGCAGCACCTTGGCCATCAAGACCGGATCTTCAAGATCTTGGAATTCTTCTTGAATCAGCTTGCGCTGATGGTCGCGCAGTTTCTGGGAGAGAACTTGCTTGGTTTGGATGGCTGCCATGCGCCCAAAGTCGTCCTTGTCAGGCGTGACATCAAGGACAACGATCTCGCCCGCTTGGGCGTCGGGGGCAACCTCTTGCACATCAGCTAGGGCGATTTGGTGGTCCGGGTTTTCGACCTGTTCGACAATGGTTTTGGTCGCCAAGACCCGAAAGCCTTCCTGTTCGATATCGAGTTCGACATCGATGTTGTCGAAGTAGTCTTCTTCGAACTGCTCCCCGATTTGCTGCGTCCGACGATAGCGCTCATAGCCTTTGAGGAGTGCTTCTTTGAGTGCCTCTTCAATGACGTTGGCCGGCAGTTTTTTTTGCTCGCTAATGGCGTAGATCAGCTGCTCTAAACCGGGCAGGGTGACCATTGACATAGGGGGAGCCTCCAGAGGGTGAGCGTAAGGACAAAAATGACGTTGAGGGGCGCTCGCTAGAGCTGTTCGATGAGCTTCACTTCCAAGACTTGATTGCGGGCAATCCGCACCGTTCGCCCTCGCTTGTTGAGATAGACATAGTCAGCATCTCGACTGAGGAGAGTCCCTTGCTGCTCAACAGTGCCATCGTTGGGGTCGCGACTGGTCACTTGAACAGGGAAGCCTTTGAAGGAGAGAAAATCGCGATCGCTTTCGAGCGTGTCGGAGAGGCCAGGGCTAGAAATTTCCAGCACATAGGCATCGGGAATGATGTTGGCCTCATCCAACGCCAGTTCAAAGCTCCGACTCATTCGTTCGCAATCCTCAAGACCGGTATCTCCCACGCGGCTCCGAATATCCAGTCGGAGAACTGGGGGGCTTTGGTTGGTGTAGAAGACCGCTTGGACAACCTCTAAGTCGAGGTCGTCAGCAATGGGACGGGCAAGGTCGAGGATGGCAGGAATGAGAGGGTGAGCCATGGTTCGCTGTCAATAAAAAAAGCGGGCAAGTACTTACCCACTCCTCTAAAAGCTGCGGCAGATCCGCGGCAATTTCGCTCAGAGATGCGAATCGCGTAAGACAACCAGACAGCTCTATCAGCTCTCATCATAAGCGCTTTCGGACAGCAGCGTGGACTGTCCATTAGGAGAAGAGAGTCAACTGCTGCTGAGCCGGTGCAGGCGGCGTTGGCAGTGGGGGCACCGCGATTCCAGCTTTCTCGAGTTGCTGCTGGAAGGCGATCGCAGTGACGGGTGAGTAAATTTCCTGTGGGCAGTGCACGAAAAAGTAAATGATTTTCCCCTGCTCAAGCCATTGGCGCAGCCGTTCTTGCCATTCCGAAAGGTAGTTCAGGTTGCGATCGCGATTGGGATGGCTGATGAAGCGTACAAAAGCGTAGTCACTGATGACATCTGGGTGCAACGGCAGTTTGGGTTTGCGGCGATCGCTCGTTGCTTGCGGATCGTCTGTACCGTCGTAGAGCGGACGAGTATCGAGCAGAACGCGTCCGCAGCCATAGCGTTGCAAAAGCCGATTGAGGGACTGACGCGACTGAGGCTGGAACCAGTCAGGATGACGCGGTTCAACAGCCAGCGGCCACTGTTCTACTGGCCAAGCAGCTAGAAATTGGGCGAGATCCGCGATCGCAGCAGGGCCATAGCGCGGCGGCAGTTGCAGGAAGGCAGGTCCAAGGCGATCGCCTAAGGGCTCCAGTTGACGGCGAAACGCTGCCGCCGCTTCGATCTGAGCTGCCAAGGAACCGACATGACTCAGCGATCGCGGCAACTTTAGACAAAAGCGAAAACCCTCAGGCGTCTCTTGCCGCCAGCGCTGAACGGTTTCAGTTGAGGGAATCGAGTAAAAAGTCGTGTTGCCTTCGACAGCAGTAAGGCGTTCGCCATAGCGGCGCAGAAAAGCATCACTGCCCGTACCGGCGGGATAGAACGAACCAACCCAGTCGCGATAGGCCCAAACGGCGCATCCCAGCCAGAACTGTTGCTTTTCCATCGTGACTCTCAGGGCGATCGCAGAAGCCTGTCCCAAACAGCGTACGGTGAGAAGGAGATCCGCGATCGCGGATTCAAGTTGATGCAAAAGCAAGGGGAGCTGTAGTCCAGCCGTAATGAGAGTTGCGATCGTTCACTACTGGCTGGTGCAAATGCGCGGCGGCGAGCGGGTGCTAGAAGCCCTGTGCGATCTCTTTCCAGAGGCTGACCTGTTTACCCATGTCTGCGATCGCGATCGCCTGAGTCCAACGTTGCAGCGGCACCGCATCCAAACCAGCTTCATTCAACGACTGCCAGCAGCCAAACGTCGCTATCCGACTTATCTGCCGCTGATGCCCTTCGCACTGGAGCAATTCGATCTGCGCGGCTATGACCTCGTGATCAGCAGTGAGTCTGGTCCTGCCAAAGGCGTGATCACCGATCCCAACAGCCTCCACGTTTGCTATTGTCACAGCCCCATGCGCTACCTCTGGGACTTGGCGCCCAGCTATCGTCGTCAAGCGGGTTGGCTGAAACGCCGTGCCATGGATTTGTTGTTGCCACCATTGCGGGTTTGGGATCAGGCCACAGCTCAGCGTGTTGATCATTTTTTGGCCAATTCCCGCTTTGTTGCGCAGCGAATTCGCAAGTATTACCGGCGTGAGGCGACCGTTCTGCACCCGCCCGTCAATGCCGAGCGCTTTGCGATCGTGCCCGATGGTCCTGAAGACTTCTACCTTTATCTCGGGCAACTGGTGCCTTATAAGCGAGCAGATTTAGCCGTCGCTGCCTGTACGGCGCTCGGTAAGCGGCTCATCGTTATTGGGGATGGTGAGGAGCGATCGCGGCTAGAAAAATTGGCAGGGCCTACCGTGCAGTTTCTCGGTCGCCAATCCGATGCTGCGATCGCCAGCTACTACCAACGCTGTCGGGCACTCTTGTTTCCCGGTGTGGAAGACTTTGGCATTGTGCCGTTGGAAGCCATGGCCAGTGGCCGCCCTGTAATTGCTTACGAGGATGGCGGTGCATTGGAAACAGTGAAAGCGGGTGAGACCGGTCTTTTCTTCAACAACGCGACTGTGGAAGGCTTAACGACCGCGATCGCCCAGTTCGAAGCCAGTCAGGGACAGTTTGATCCAGTGGCCATTCGGACTCACGCTTTGAGCTTTGATTGCGATACTTTCAAAGCGAACTTCCAGCACTTCCTCGCTTCGGTGCTCTAGGTATGCCAGGCCAACGGTCTTGGATTCGTCCCTACGAGCGACAACTGCCTTATCTGCAGCTTGCGCTCGACTTGCTGCTGATTGTGATTAACGCAGTCATCGCTTTTCGGCTGCGCTTCGAGTTCAGTTATTTCCAAGACAACGCGCGTTACCTCTTGCCACTGCTGCTGGCTTTACCCGCTGCGGCCATCTATTTCCCGCTGTTCAACCTCTACGACTCGTGGCGCGGGCGATCGATGATCCCGCTGATGTTGCGGGTGGCAGCAGCTTGGGGACTGACGATCGCCACAACCGTCACGATTATTTTCGCTCTGCACTACGGCAGTGCCTTTTCACGGCTTTGGTTTACAACTTGGGCGATCGGGACGCTCTACAGCTTTGGGCTGCTGCGGCTGCTCTGGGTGGCAGGGCTACAACTGATGCGCCACAAAGGCTGGAATGAGCGTCGTCTACTGATTGTCGGAGCCGGTGATCTGGGTCAAGTCTTGGCCGATCGCCTTGCCAATGCCCGCTGGACGGGGCTGCGAGTCGTGGGCTTTTTGGACGACAACCCCGAGCTCGAAGGGCAAAACTATCGAGGTATTCCCATCACAGCCAACGTTGATCAGATCGAAGACTGGATTGGCCGCTTTGATGCCCACGAAGTCTGGCTAGCGCTGCCGCTCCGCGCGCAAGAACGCGTACAAGAAATCCTGCATCTACTGCGCCACAGTACGATCACGATTCGTCTGATTCCAGACGTTTTCAGCTTCCGATTGATCAATCACGGCTTTACAGAAGTCCTCGGTGTACCGCTGATTGACCTCAATGCCACGCCGATGATGGGCTCGAATCGCTTCATTAAGGCGATCGAAGACAAAGTATTGGCTGGCATTATTCTGCTGCTAGCTAGTCCCGTGATGATAGCGATCGCGATCGCTATCAAGTTGACCTCACCAGGGCCGATCTTCTACCGGCAAGAGCGGATTGGCTGGAATGGTCAGCCATTCATGATGCTCAAGTTCCGGTCGATGCCCGTCAATTCCGAAGCGGGTGGTGTGCAGTGGGGCAAAGCCTACGCCAAACCCACGACGCCCTTAGGTGGACTACTACGCCGTACCAGCCTGGACGAGTTACCGCAGTTCATCAATGTGCTGCGCGGCGAGATGTCGATTGTCGGCCCACGTCCTGAGCGATCGCTGTTTGTCGAGCAGTTCAAGGACGAAATTCCCGACTACATGAAGAAACACATGGTCAAGGCGGGAATTACGGGCTGGGCACAGGTGAATGGGCTGCGCGGCGACACGGATCTACGCAAGCGGATTGAGTACGACCTCTACTACATCGAAAATTGGTCGCTGGCGTTTGATCTGAAAATTATTGGTATGACGCTGCTGAAAGGCTTCGTCAGTCGCAATGCGTATTAGTGCGTGCCCAAGCTTTCTCTGATTATTGCCACCTATAACGATGCGATTGGTTTGGCGCGTTGTCTCGACAGTATCGAGCAGCAAACGGTGCGAGCCGATTGCGAAGTGTTGGTGTTCGATAACGCCTCTAGCGATGGCACGGTGGAGCTGCTCAAGGATCGGAGCGATCGCCTCGACTACTGGGAAAGTGAGCGCGATCGCGGTATCTATCACGCTTGGAACAAGGCGATCGCCCGTACCAGTGGCGATTACGTTGCCTTCGTTGGGGCGGATGACTATTACGCCAGTCCAACAGCACTGCAACAACTGCTGGAGCTGACCGTAGGGCAGCCCGACTTGGTCAGCGGCCGCAATGCCTACTACAGTGCTGAGGGTAAATTTCTCCGCAACTGGGGCTACGCCTGGGATTGGCAGCGGATGCGGGAGTCGATGATCCTCAGTCATCCCGGTTTGCTGATGCGGCGATCGCTGTTCGATCGCATTGGGCTGTTTGATGAGCGGTTTCGGATCTGCGGCGATTATGACTGGCTGCTGCGGCTGCCGCCCGATCTGAAAGCAGTCCACACCAATCAGGTCATCCTTTGCCTGAGCATGGGCGGCGTCAGCAATACCCAAGTGGGTCGCGTCTTTGCGGAGACTTTCCGTGCCCAACATCGCCAGCCCGACTTGGGACTGTGGCGCAGTGGTGCCTACTGGCTCTTGAATTGGCTCAAGTACGGTCGCCGTAAACTCATAGGACTGGCTTAGGTGCAGACGCGATCGTGGGCAATCTGTTAGTCAACTTGGCGATGGTGCTGCGCCAGCCGACAGGGATCAGTACCTATGCCCTCAGCTTGCTGCCCCATCTGCGATCGCTGCAACCCACCCTGCTGAGCGATCGCCTCTACGACGGCTTCACCCATCAACTGATTTCCCACAAGCTCTGTAGCGATCGCGGTCGGCGGGCTCGCCTGCGTCGGCTGTACTGGACGCAGACGCAAATTCCTAAGATCTACCGACGTTTGAACAGTCGCCTGCTGTTTTCGCCCGCTCCTGAAGCTCCGATCGATCGCCACTGTCGATTGGTGGTGATGGTGCATGATCTCCGGCCTTTGAAGTTGCCATCTCAGTCTTGGCAGACCTACTACTTCCGCTGGGTGGTGCCCAAGGTGGTTGCCCAAGCCAGTCATGTGATCTGTAACTCGGAAGCAACCGCTGCTGATCTCTGTGACTTCTACCAGCTCCCTGCTCAGAAAATTACGCCGATCTACCTCGGCTACGATCGCCAGCATTACCAACCTTGGCAGGGCAAGACCGGCAATTACTTCCTGCACATTGGGCAGCAGTTTCCCCACAAGAATCTCGAGCGGCTGATTCGCGCCTTTGCCCAGCTGCCAGCGGACTATCAGCTCTACTTGGCAGGCAGTCGTCATCCATCGGAAACGCCAAGGTTGGAGCAGCTCGTCCAAAGTTTGGGGCTGCAGGAACGCGTTCGATTGCTGCGCTATGTGGACTATGCGGATCTGCCACAGTTGATTGGTGGGGCGATCGCGCTGGTTTATCCCAGCCTCTGGGAAGGCTTTGGCCTGCCTATTTTGGAAGCGATGGCTTGCGGCACGCCCGTGATCACCTCCAACTGCTCCTCTCTGCCAGAGGTAGGAGGAGAGGCGGTGCTGTATGTCGATCCCTATCAGGTGGAGGCGATCGCCTCTGCTATGAAATCGTTAATTAGCGATGGATCGTTACGGGCTGATCTCCGCCAGCAAGGGTTCGCCCAAGTCCAGCGCTTCAACTGGGAAAAAACTGGTAAGGAGACTTGCGAGATCCTGAAGCAATTTCTCTAAAACAGCACGGATCCGCCCCAGCTCTGCCTTGCAACAGATTAAGAACTGGAAAAGTTCTGAGCGATCGCACACAGAAAATCGCGATCGCGCCGATAGACTAGCGAGGTCGCTCCCAGCTTGTCTATGACCGCTCAGCAGCTCTGGCAACGCTATCTCGATTGGCTCTACTACGACCCCACGCTGGAGTTTTACCTCGACATCAGCCGCATGGGCTTTGATGACGCCTTCGTGACAACCATGCAGCCCAAGTTCCAGCATGCCTTTGCGGCAATGGCAGAACTGGAAGCCGGAGCGATCGCCAACCCCGATGAGCAGCGGATGGTCGGCCACTATTGGCTCCGCGATCCTGAGTTAGCACCCACACCCGAGCTGCAAGCCCAAATTCGCGACACGCTAGCAGCCATCCAAGACTTTGCGCTCAAAGTTCACAGTGGGGTTCTGCGTCCACCTACTGGATCACGCTTCACAGACATTCTTTCGATTGGGATTGGTGGGTCAGCCTTAGGACCCCAGTTTGTTGCAGAGGCATTGGCCCCCGACGATGCCCTACTGAACATTCACTTCTTTGACAACACCGATCCGGCTGGCTTTGATCGCGTTTTGGCACGACTGGGCGATCGTCTAGCATCAACTCTGGTGATCGTCATCTCTAAATCTGGCGGCACCCCCGAAACCCGCAACGGCATGCTGGAAGTGCAAGCGGCTTTTGCCCAGCGTGGCATTGCCTTTGGCCCCCAAGCGGTTGCCGTGACGGGCGTTGGTAGCCATCTCGATCAAGTCGCGATCGCGGAAGGATGGCTGGCTCGCTTCCCGATGGAAGACTGGGTGGGTGGCCGCACCTCAGAACTCTCAGCCGTTGGGCTGCTGTCGGCTGCACTGTTGGGCATCGACATCACGGCCATGCTGACGGGGGCACGGCAGATGGATACGCTCACTCGCGTACCAGATCTGCGCCGTAACCCAGCGGCACTACTCGCCCTGAGTTGGTACTGGGCAGGCAATGGGCAAGGCCAAAAAGACATGGTGATCCTGCCCTATAAGGACAGCCTGCTCCTGTTTAGCCGCTACCTGCAGCAGTTGATTATGGAGTCGCTCGGCAAAGAGCGCGATCTCCTCGGCAAAGTCGTTCACCAAGGTATTGCGGTCTACGGCAACAAGGGCTCGACCGACCAGCATGCCTATGTGCAGCAGTTGCGCGAAGGCATCGCCAATTTCTTTGCCACCTTCATCGAGGTTCTGGAAGACCGGAACGGGCCATCACCAGCTGTCGAGCCCGGCATCACTAGCGGCGACTACCTCAGTGGTCTGTTGCAGGGAACCCGCGCCGCACTCTACGAAAATGGCCGAGAGTCAATCACAATCACCGTGCCTCGCGTTGATGCAGAACAGGTTGGAGCCTTGATTGCGCTCTACGAGCGGGCGGTGGGCCTCTATGCCAGTCTGGTCAACATCAATGCCTATCACCAGCCAGGGGTAGAAGCGGGCAAAAAAGCTGCAGCCAGTGTGTTGGCGCTGCAACGGCAGATTGTGGAGCTACTTCAGCAAGGGCAGCCGCTTGCGATCGCGGCGATCGCAGAAGCTCTAGGCCAAACGGAGCAAGTCGAGACGATCTATAAAATTCTGCGTCACCTTGCAGCGAATGGTCGGGGTGTCCAGTTGAGCGGCGATCGCCACGACCCTCTGAGCCTGGTCGCCAGTTGGCAAACCTGAGCCCTTGAGTCTCCTCAGGAGGCAACAGCTTTAACAAGGGGCTTACGCCCCTTGTCGCTTACACAATGGCAAGTTGTGTACAAATGCACAAACAAAGCTGCTGCTCTCCTCTCTGGAAAGCAGCAGCCTCAGCAATGCTAGGGGTTAGGGAGTGACCCGAGCCTTAGCGCTTGCGGTAAGGAACTTTGTTGAGGTAGTCGATGTCAGCGGAAGCACCCAAGGCTTGACCGCGTGCACCGATGCTGCGAGCCAAGTCGAGGTATGCACCCGGATCGCCAGCTTTGGCGCTGAGGTATTGCGCCGGGAAGCGTTTGACCGGACCACCAGCGTAAACCGCTTTCGGGAAGCCGAGAATCGAACGGTAGTAAGCGTCGTAGCGGGGCGACTTGATGTTGAACGGGGTCTCACCCAGTGCACGGCCCGGCAAAATGCGACGACGTTGGTAGGGCACCTTGTCGTAGCCAAAATTGCTCAGGTATTCATCGCTGTTGAGCAACGTGTCGATGAAACCTTCATAGCCTTGGGTGGCAACTGCCAAGGACCAAGCAATTTTTTCCCGTTCGCCGTAAACATCGCGACCCAACACGCGTTGGACGACTTGTTCAACAAAACGATAGTTGCTGTTTTTCTCGTAGAAGCTGGAACGGAAGGTTTCAGAGAGCAGGAGACCGCGGACGAAGTCTCGAACCGTGATTTGACCATTCCGCAGCTGCGATTCCAGCACCACTTGGCGATCGCGCTTGAAGGCGTGGAAGAAGAGCTGGCGATAGGCCGCCTGAATCACTTCATCAAATTGGACCGGTGAGTACTGGTCTTCAGTGTTGTACTGTTTTGGCTGCTCGTCGCCAGGAACTTCGAAGCCAGCTACGCGCGAATTTTGCGTTGTTGGCGCGTAGTTCAAGAGGGGAAGGGCCACGCAATAAAACTCCCTAACCTTACGAATTCTTGCGAAGATTAAGCCCAATCATATCGGCGTCGGGGAACGCCACCGAAACTCAGTCCCGAAATTCTTACAGAGCTTAACGATCGCGGCTTTTTGCTACCAACCCAAGCTGGAGTAGAGCTGATCGACATGCAACGGTTCGTCAGCAGCGACAGCTTCCGTTTGGCGAATCTCCGCACAGAACGCTGCAGTGCTCAAACCGCCAAAACGAGTCACGGTGCTGGCACGCAAGCGCAGGTTGGGTCCCATGAACCAAAACTGTTCCACCGCGCTCATGGTTTCGTAGTCGGTGATCAGGTTGAGGTTGTTGTTGTCGTCGAGATCAAAACGACCAATCACCGGCACGATCTCCGCATAGCCACGCTCGCGCAGGAGTTGACCGCTGCGACCGCTGGCATCATCGGGCACAAGGGCAAATACGGTCGTTCCCGAATGGCCTTCTGCTTCACGATCCCAATCCATCGACCCCTGCCAGCTGACATAGGCTCCCCCGATCGCGGTCGCTGGATCAACAGCATGCATGGTGCAGATTTCAACGACCCGTGGATCGGTCTTTTCCAAAGCCTCCACAAAGATGCTGGAGTCGCCATTTTCAGCCCGCCGAAAGGCAAGGTGGTGGGTGGTGCGCTGCGATCGCCACTGACCGGCACTCTGCCGGAAAAATTCCATTGCGTCCATGCGTTTCGGGGAAATAGCACCGCTTTTGATCTTAGGGGGCGATCGCGATTCCGGCGGGTGAATTGACAGTCCTGCCTACGCCTGCGTGAATCGTGGCAGTGCTTCCCCCTCTTATGGCTCGACAACGCCTCGCTTTTTTTGCCGTTGCGCTCAACGTCTTTATGGACGCTTTGGGGGTAACACTCTTGCTGCCGATTTTGCCGGAGCTGCTGCGCCCCTTTGGTAGCAATGCTTTTCTGCTCGGTGCTTTTGCTAGCGTTTACACCCTGGCGCAGTTTATTTCAACGCCCGTTCTCGGCTCGCTCTCCGATCGCTTCGGCCGCCGCCCGCCGCTGATCCTGACGCTGGTGTTTACAGGGCTGGCTTATGTGCTGCTGGCGATCGGTAGTTTGGTGGAAAATCTGCCGCTGCTATTTGCGGCGCGGATTTTGGCTGGTCTAGCAGGTGGGGTGTTTGCGATCGCCCAAGCCTACATCGCCGATCGCGAATCAGATCCTCTGAAGCGATCGACTCAATTTGGCTGGATTGGCGCAGCCTTTGGATTGGGCTTTTTGTTTGGCCCTGCCTTGGGAGGCTTGCTCTCAGGGATTAACTTGCGCTTACCAATTTGGTTTGCGGCGATCCTTGCCTTCATCAACGCCGCGTTGACGGTATTCACTGTGGTGGAATCGCTGCCACCCGAGCGCCGCCGAATCGTACCTTGGCAAGATCTCAATCCGCTCAAACAACTCTGGGCAGTGAGTCGCGACCCCAAGCTGCGGCGATCGCTGGCGAGTGCCTTCATCTACAACTTCGCTTTCGCAGGCTTCACTAGTTTGTTTGTGCTGTTCGTGCAAAATCGCTTTGGCTGGACACCCTTGCAGGTAGCGGGCGTGCTGATCGCGGGCGGGTTTACTTCTGCACTCGGTCAAGGACTGATCTTTGGTCGGCTACTGCCCTACTTCCAAGAAAAGGGCTTGGCACTTCTAGGGCTTGGGGGTATGGCAGCGGGTTACTTCTGGCTGGCACAGGTACCGCAACCCGGGACTCAACTTTATCCAGCTCAAATTTTGACGGCGCTGTTTGGCGGCTTCGTGATTCCGGCATTAAGCGGCTTGTTTTCTCGGCGCGTCACCGCTGAAGAACAGGGGCAGGTTTTGGGCAGTGTGCAGGGCTGGCAGAGCCTCGCGCAGGTGATTGGCCCGCTGATTTTGGGCGTTGTTTACGATCGCGGCGGCGCGGATCCTTTCTTCTGGAGTTTGGCCGCTTTGAATGTGATCGCCATCCTGTTGCTCTTGCCGCGATCGCGTCAGCCCATAGAATGACCGCAGTTAAGAGCTGCTGCGATGGCTGACTCGGTCTCCACTTCGGTTTGTGTTTACGGCCGTACATTGGCCCAGTACGAGCAAATTTTCGACTTTCAAGCAACGGCTTGGCAGGGCGATCGCGT